>NZ_JBYTAP010000006.1:319988-509748 GCF_058788335.1 Rhodococcus sp. FW305-130
ACAAAAGAAAGAAGGGCGGCTGTGGAGTTGAACTCCACAGCCGCCCTTCGTTATTCGCCCAGGCGCTGATCGATCAGCCGGCGGCCTTCTGCTGCTTGCCGGCAGCCTTCTTGGCTTCGCCATTCGAAGTGCTGCCGGACTCCGTCGCTTCCTTGTTCTTCTTCTCCAACTCGCCCATCGCGTTTCGCGCGAAGACCTGCTGCTCGGTGGACGCCATCTGAGCACGGCCACGCCCGAAGAACGTCACTGCCCACGACAAGAGCGTCGAGGCGCGTGAACGGAATCCGACGAGGTACAGGAGGTGAATTGCCAACCAGGCAACCCACCCGATGAAGCCGCTGATCTCGAGCTTGCCCACCTTGGCTACCGCGCTGAAGCGCGAGATCGTCGCCATACTGCCCTTGTCGAAGTACTTGAACGGAACTCGTTCCGACGGGGACTTTCCATCCAGTGACGCTTTGATCTGCTTGGCCGCATACTTGCCGCCCTGCATGGCGACCTGAGCCAGTCCGGGAAGCTTGTCGAGCGACATCATGTCGCCGATGACAAAGACGTTGGGGTGTCCGGGAAGCGACAGGTCAGGATTGACCATCACTCGGCCGGCGCGGTCGGTTTCTCCGCCGCTTTGCTCTGCAAGCTGCTTGCCGAGAGGGCTGGCCTGCACGCCGGCGGACCAGACCTTGCACTGCGACTCGATGCGGCGAAGAGTGCCGTCCTTTTCCTTGATGATCAGACCGTCGTTGTCGACGTCGGTGACCATTGCGTCGAGCTGGATCTCGACGCCGAGCTTCTCGAGCGTCTCGGCAGCCTTGCGGCTGAGCTTCCCGCCGTACACGGGCAACACGGCAGGGGCGCCGTCGAGGAGCACGACGCGCGCTTCACGAGGATCGATCTTGCGGAAGGCGCCGTCCAGCGTTCGACGGGAAAGCTCGGCGATCTGCCCGGCCAATTCCACCCCGGTGGGGCCGGCGCCGACCACGACGAAGGTGAGCAAGCGCGCGCGCTCGGCGGGATCGTCCGACAGTTCGGCCTGTTCGAAGGCCCCGAGGATTCGTCCGCGCAGTTCGAGGGCGTCGTCGATCGTTTTCATTCCGGGGGCGAACTCCGCGAACTGATCGTTGCCGAAGTACGACTGACCGGCACCTGCTGCCACGATCAGACTGTCGAACGGCGTAACCGTGACGCGTTCGAGCAGACGCGAGGTCACGGTCTGATTCTCGAGATCAATGGTCTCAACCTCACCGAGCAACACCTGGGCGTTCTTCTGCTTGCGCAGCACCAGTCTCGTGGCGGGAGCGATGTCACCGACCGAGAGGATGCCGGTCGCAACCTGATAGAGGAGCGGCTGAAACAGATGGTGGGTTGTACGCGCGATCATCGTGATGTCGGCATCGGCTTTTTTGAGAGCCTGAGTGCCGAACAATCCTCCGAAGCCGGAACCGATCACCACTACGCGGTGGCGGTGCGGTTCAACCGACTGGATGCTCATTCCGTACTCCTCGAGTTCTAGGCGACAGTCCTACGGTAGTCCCACCGCGGCCGAGCTTCTCTGCGAGCAGTCCGACGCGCGCCGGTGTGTCCGAATCGATCAAGCAGCCTCCGGCGGCGATCACCCCGAGACGCGTGTGATCGTCGCGCCGGGGGTGTTCACCACTTTGTCGAGGTGTCAGCTACTGGCGGACCGACAAAATGAACAGTGCGATGCACCCGCCGACGAAAACCAGGATCGACAGAGCCACCGAGGCATACCCGACACCCACTCCAATTGCTGCCCAGTCCATGTGCCCAACCTCTCTTACGGTGCGATCCGGGATTCAGATCACATCTGCCTGAAGACATCACACCCTATTTGTCCCCACTTCCGAAACCCGGCACGCCCAACCATTGACATGCAAGCAAATGCTTGCATATCGTGAAGTTGTGAACGACCGGATGAATGCAGCCTTCAAAGCACTTGCCGATCCCACGCGAAGACTTCTGCTGGACCGCCTGTTCGTAGCCAACGGGCAGTCGCTCGGTGAGCTGTGCGAGAGCCTCGAGATGAGTCGCCAAGCTGTCACGCAACACCTCACGGCGCTCGAGGATGCAAATCTGATCAGCACGGTACGGCAGGGGAGAACGAAACTTCACTATCTCAATCCCGTTGCGCTCGAGGAGATTCGAGAGCGATGGATCAACAAGTTCGAGGTACCGCGCCTGCATGCGCTCAGTGCCGTCAAAAAACTCGCGGAGGAAGCCATGACCGACAAGCCCAGTTTTGTATATGTCACCTACATCGCCAGTACGGCCGAGAACGTCTGGAAAGCACTCACGGACGCGGGGGCCACTGCAGAGTATTGGGGACACAGCAACGTCTCCGACTGGCAGCCGGGATCGACGTGGGAGCACCGCCGGATCGACGGTTCGAACATCGCGGATGTGGTCGGCACCGTAGTCGAAAGCAGCGCACCGTCCAGGTTGGTCACCACCTGGGCTGATCCGAACGGCGAACCGGGCGTCGATATCTCGCGGGTGAGTTTCGACATCGAAGCCTTCGGCGCGATCGTGCGATTGACCGTCAAGCACACCGATTTGGCAGACGAATCGGCTCGCATGGAGGTAGCGGGCGGATGGTCGGCGGTGCTGTCGAATCTGAAGTCCTACCTCGAGACCGGAAATACTCTTCCGGTGGCGCCGTGGGAGATGCCGGTCGGTTGACGGTTGTCGACCGGGACAAACGAGTCCCCTGAACAGGAGGAGATCGCCGTACTTCTGTCCGAACAGTCGGCGCAGTCCGGACTCAAATTCGCATACCCGTCAAATATCGGCGCGTTCAGTCTGTAAAGTTGCCGGAAGGATGCTAGCGTTTTGCCCGACATCGAGTGAGGACGACCTCGTCTCGGACGCATGGGAGAAACGCTATGGGCGGCGACGCTTTTCAGAATGTTCCGGTTGATCGACGCAAGTTCGTCAAGACAGTTCTAGCGGCCTCGGCGGTAACTGTTCCGGTCGTGACGTCGATCAGCCTCGGTGGTGCGGCACCGGCCTTCGCAGCCGGTGATACGCCGAACCTCTCCGGAGCTCCTACTCGAGGCCAGCAGAATCCGAATCAACCAGGCGGCGAGCAACCAGGCGGGAATCAGCCCGGTGGTAATAGTCCGGGAGGGAACCAGCCGGGCGGAAACGAGCCGGGCAACCCCGGATCGTCGGGAAGTTCGGGATCGTCGGGAAGTTCGGGTAGTTCCGGGAGTTCGGGATCGTCTGGAAGTTCCACAGGTTCCGGATCAACCGGTAGCTCGTCAGGCTCGGGTGGAACGACGACCGCCAAGCCCACCGGGCCGACGGAGCCGACCGTCCCAACTGTCCCAACTGTGCCGACCACTCGCACCGAGCCGACGTTCCCAACCAGCCCGACCAAGCCGACAGATCCCACGGAACCTGCGTAACCGACGTAATCGATACAACGCCACGGGTTCCCAGGGAGCACACCGATGCCCGAGTTCGACGAAGCCCTGCACCGCGCTCTGAAGAAGCTTCAGAGCGCGGTGCCAGTACAGGTGAAAGAAACTCCGCCGCACGGAGAATCTGCCGACCTCACCATTGCAATCGCGACCTACGACGATTTCGACGGCGCATACTTCACGATCCACTCGATCCTGGTCCATCATCGCGAGATTCTGGACAGAGTCGAATTCGTCTTGTTGGACAACAACCCCGAGGGGTTGCCGGCGCCGATGCTCGAATCGTTTGCCGGTTACATCGATCGGTTCCGCTACATCCCGTTCACCGACGTTCGATCGACTGCGGTGCGGGACGTCCTGTTCCGCAAGGCCACCGGAAAGTATGTCCTGGTCCTCGACTCCCACGTGATCCTGGCACCGGGATCGTTGTCGGCGTTGCTGGCGTATTTCGATGCAAATCCGGAAACTGACGATCTGATCCAGGGACCGATGCTCTCCCAGGATTCCTCGCACATCGCGGCCACCCACATGGACCCCAAGTGGCGCAACGGAATGTTCGGCTCCTGGGGAGTTGATCCGCGCGCGAAGCAACACCCTGACGTGCCTTTCGAGATCATCATGCAGGGCCTCGGCTCATTTGCCTGCAGGCGTGAGGCATGGCCGGGATTGAACTCGCACTTCACCGGATTCGGCGGTGAGGAGGGATACATCCACGAGAAGTTCCGGATCAACGGCGGAAAGGTCGTCTGCCTTCCGACATTTGGTTGGCACCATCGATTCGAGCGCCCGGCGGGTGTCCCGTATCGAATAAATTGGGAAGATCGCGTTCACAATTACCTGCTCGGTTGGAGTGAGGTCGGATGGGATCTCAACTCACTCCATCGTCAGTTCTCCAGGTACCTCGGTGATTCGTATCCCGAGATTCGTCGCCGTGCCGAACTGAGCGTCCAGCGACCCGAGTTGGTCTTCGGTGGGGTGATCGTTCTCAGCGACGACGGCCGAGTCGCTCCGTGGCGTTCATGCCTGGCGGAGGCCGAGTCGATCGAACTGACCGTTCACCGTGCCATTCCGGCGGAGGACGACGGTCCGGATGGGTGGAGGACGGCCTCAGCGTTCGTCGCCGGACTCGACAAGGCGATTCTGCTGGGCTGGAAGTCGGTGGTCTTCCTGGACGAGGCTCGCGTGATCGAACCCGCGGTTATGTACAAGCTGCGGAACATAACAGACGACCTCCCCGCCGAAGCCGATGCGGCCGTCGTCCACGCACACGGCGAAGACCTGGTCGGGGCTGCACTGATTGTTCGCGCCGCGGCATACCGAACCTTGCGAGACGAACTCTCTCGGAGCATGGACGGACCCGTGCGGTCCGACTTTTCACTGGCGACCTATCTGCTCGAGCGGGGCGCAGTCGACGTTGTGCTCGATCGCCCACTGTCGCCTGCCCGAGTAGGGGGAGAACCCACCCCGGTTGTTGAGGATTCCAACTCGGACCTCGGTGTTGTCGTCGTGAATCTTGACCTCGATATCGACAGATGGAAGGCGTCCTGGCATCGATTCATTCGCTTACCGCGCGTAACAGCGGTGGAGAGAGAATCAGCTTTCGAGGACGTGATGAATCAGGAAGCGGCCTTTGCCGTCTCGTGGCGTCGCGCGGTTTCTCGGGCGACCGAGAAGAGCTGGGATTCGGTCCTCATTGCAGCTGACGACGTGAGTTTGCTGGATGCGGCTGCGTCGATCCTGGACCACGCACGTGAAGAGCTCGATCACCGCGATTGGGATGTCGTCCAACTCGGACACGACGCGAAATCGGCCGACGGAGCGCTGATCGACGGTTCGGCGCTCTTGCGCACCAGTCCGGAGAACCGTGGAGTTCACGCCGTCCTCGTTCATTCGCGCGCCTTCGAACGAATTCTGGACGCGATTGCGGATCCGGAGGTAGACCCCGAAGCATTCGAAAAATGGGCGGGCCACTACCAAACTTTGGGCAACTACCTGGTGGATGCGAACGCCGGGGGAGTGCTCACGTGTCTGACGCTCGCACCCGGCATCGCCTCCACACGCAGCCTGATTCGTTCGGGCGCAATCGAATCCGAATACTCACGACGCTTCTCGCTCTGACACCACCCCGACACAAATAGCTCAACACAAATATCGGACTCGTTGGAACAAGGAGATATCTTGACGGAACTACTCGAAGACGCGAGGCCTCAGCGCTCACAGACGGTGGAGAGCAATGATCTCACCGACGGTGTCGTGCTGTACGACAGTTCCAGCGAGGTGGCCCATCACCTCAACCCCGTCGCGACTTTGGTGTGGGAACTGTGTGACGGCCGGACCGTCAGTGACATCGTCCAGGCGGTGTCGGAGGTACTCGAGATCCCTGACCATGACGCGGCGTCGGTGGTCAGCGAGACCTATGGACAGCTGAGCGCCTCGCGTCTGCTGGTGTGAGAATCCCGTGACAGGCAGCCACGTACCACAATTCCGAACGCACTACCTGTGGGTTGATGCGATCGTGCGCGGCCCTGCCATACCCGAACTCGGTGTCATCGAGCATCGAATTGCCAGCCCCTGGCCTGCGGACCACAACGTCGAAGTTCGGATTCAGCGGAATCGATCGACGTTCGGTCGCTGGGACGCCACCATCGACTCGACCATCGGAGGCAGCAATGAACCGCTGATCGGTCTCGACGGACTCCACCTCGCGGAGAACGTTTACCGCACTGTGCACCGGGATGTCATGACGGCCGCAGATACCGAACTGTGGACACGCCTGCATGCCGCTCTGGTCGACTGCAACGGTGTGAGAGTGGCGATCGCCGGGCACTCCGGGGCGGGTAAAACCACCTTGGCGCTTGCCCTTGCCTTACGGGGTGCACAACTGCGAGCTGACGAAGGGGTCTTCATTCGCGGTACCGAAGCGGTGGGCTTGCCGCGCCGGGTCCACCTGAAAGCCGGTACGTTCGACGTTCTCCCGGACATCAAGGCGCACGATTCGCTGTATCTCCCGTATACCCCTTCGGTGTGGGCACTGGACCCGTCGACATTGCCCGCTACTCCCAACGTCGATTCGGCGGTTCGCGGAATCGATCTGGTGCTGATTCTCGATAAATGGGACGGGGGTCCTACTCGTATCGCGCCGATGCCCGCACCCCAGGCGATACAGTCGCTGGCCGAGCAATCCGCTCTGTGGTCCGACAATCACGGACTGACCCTGAGAAACATCGCTGCCCTGCTCTCGAATGCCCCGTGCTACAGAATGATCCGGCACCACGGCGACACCGGCGCCGACATCGTGGAGGAACTGGTGGCGTCATGCGTGACACCCGGTACCTGATTTCGATGTTGGAACCCGAGCACGGGGCCGACGTCATCCGTTCGTGTTCGCAGCAAGATTGGCCCCGAGTCATCGACGCCGCTGCCAGGCACAAGGTGCTGCCGCTGCTGGCCGCCCGCGCAGTCGATGCCGGCTTCGCATCGGTCCTGCCGGCGAGTTTCGCCGAAATGCTGTCGGAATCCGCAGCTAGCGCGTCGAGTCCGGAATTGACGCTGAGCCTTGTCCATCACCGAAACGCGCTTCGTATCGCGGACCTCGATGCGCAGCGCGTAGAACTGCAAGAGTTGTTACACAGCAGCGGATTTCCGACTGTCGCGCTGAAAGGTGCTGCCCTTCTCGAGCGAAGAATCTGGCCGAACCCGGCGGCACGACGGATGACGGACATCGACCTCTTGGTCGTGGATCCCGCACACGCCGTTCCAGCCAACGACGCGATCATCGACTTCGGCTATCGAATGGTTCGCCCGGACGAGGTGGCAGGGGATTCCATCGATCACGACGATCATCAGGAACCAGCGCTCCTTCGCGACGACCGTCACGGCTCCGTCGAAATCCATTCACACTTGCTTCCGCGGTTCGCCCGTCACGCGTTGACCCGCGAGTCCGTGGTCCGAGGACTCAGCGCGGAGACCGAAGGATCCAGGCTTGCCCTTGCCGATGTCACGCTCCATGTCATCGCTCACGCGCGGCTTGCCGATCGCGCCTTGATTCGCGCCGATCTGGCGTTGAACAGCGTCTTCGACGTGGGGTACCTGTTCGCCTCCGAGCCGTCACTCCCGGCGATGCTCGCGCGACGCCGATTGCCACGCGATGTCCGTCGGGCGGTGAACGTCCACTGGGCTGCGGTGGAATCGATCTTCGGAGTGAGTACCGGGGTAACGACCACCTCGGCGCGTTGGTGGTGGCAATGCACGCTGTGGTTGGCCGATCGCCCACGCCTGCACTCGCTCTACCGCGATCTGGTCATGGTGCCTCTCTTTCTCGACCGTGATCGGCTTTCCATCCGGGACGGGCGCGACCTACGTGGATGGGACTTGGCACGCTCACGCGTGTCCCACTTCGTCCGTCGTGCGAGGACTGCCGTCGAAGATGCCGGGGGAGCAGCGTGAAAGTACTGATCACCGGCGGAGCGGGATTCATCGGAAGCACCGTGGCGTCGAAGTGCGTCGACGCCGGGATCGATGTCGTGATTCTCGACAACCTGCTGACCGGCCGTGCCGAATTTGCGCACAGATTCCCGTTCTACTGCGGCGACATCGCGGACGAGAAACTGCTCGACAAGATATTCGCAGATCATCCCGATATCGATGCCACAGTTCACTGTGCGGCCTTGATCGTGGTCGGAGATTCCGTGAGTAGCCCGGCGCGGTACTACGAGAACAACGTATCCAAGTCACTGACGCTGGTATCGAGTGTCCTTCGGAACGGGTGTGAGCGCTTCTTGTTCAGTTCCTCTGCTGCGGTGTACGCGCCGAGCGACGGTGGGTGTGTCGACGAACATTGGCGGATCGCACCGCAGAGTCCCTACGCGCACAGCAAGGCTCAGTTCGAAACGATGCTTGACGACATCGTGGCGGCCACAGGATTATCGGCAATATCTCTACGCTACTTCAACCCTGTCGGGGCAGATCCGGAATTGCGAAGCGGACCAGCGTCGGCGCGCCCGACCCACGCACTCGGAAAGCTGTTCGAATCATATTCGACAGGAACGCCTTTCAGGGTTACGGGGACGGATTGGCCGACGCGCGACGGATCGGGAGTGCGTGACTACGTTCATGTCTGGGACCTTGCAGACGCTCATGTTCGAGCACTCGAAAGGTTCGACCGGGTCACCGCTGATTCATCACGCATGACTGTGGTCAACTTGGGCAGCGGGCGGGGGACGACGGTGTGGGAATTGGTACACACATTCGAGAACGTGCTCGGCGAAGACGTCGACGTGGTCGCTGCCGACCGACGCACCGGTGACACTGCCGGTGCCTATGCGTCGAACGATCGTGCGTTACGACTACTCGGGTGGGTTCCGACGTTCACCCTGGAACAGGGGATCGAGGACACTGCACGGTGGCTGGCCGTACGGGCGCACCGGCTGAATTCTGCGCCGCTGAGCGTCAGCTTGGTGGCTCGCCCTCGACGGTGATGTTGTTGCTTCGTAGCCAGAATGTGGCGTCCGGATCCCACCCGGCGAGCACGGTGGCCCCCGAGTTGGCCGACAACGGGATCGCGATGCCTGGCGTGGTGAGATAAGCCATCAAGGTCAGATGGACGGCGTCGTAATCTGCGGCCACCGAAACCCAGTCCGGAATGAACCAGTCACGGTATTCACCGGTCGTGTCGTACCAAACGAAGCGACGTGAAGCGGGCACTGGCAGGGGATAGGTATCGACCAGATTCGCCCAGTCCTGCGGACCGGTGATCTCGTAGATGCGGGGCGCGCCGTAGATCCTTACCGGCTGCACCCGCGCCTCGTTCGAGGAGCTGTCTTCTTCGAGAAACACCCCGAGGGCCCCGATACCGTCGCGGGCCCTGGTTGTTTCGGTTGTGCCGTTGGCAAAAGGGGTAGGCCACCATTCGCCTCCGATGTTACGGTCCGGATCTTCGATCTGGTATTTCAGAAACTGACGTTCGTTGTCGAGTGCCTCATCGCGCCACTGTTCGAGGCCGTCCTTCGTGGGGTAAATCCGCAGGGGTAGGCCCGACCAGCCGTAAATGGGGTTTCGCTTTTCAACCAGATTCTGGTTCAGGCGGTCGATCGGCTCGGTCCACCATGCGGTGTGTGGCGAGTCGAGTAGTGCTCCGGCAATCGGTCGCAGCGCCGCTGCGACATCCGGCCGGACGAAGATCAGGTCTTCTTCGTCCGGCGGCTCCCAGTAGCGTGCGCAATCTACGGCATACGCAAGACAGTGCAGAATCTCGAGTTCGGACATCTCGGCGATTGCCCGGATATCAACAGCGCCGAGAACTTCGAGCGCATGTTCCGGCGATTGAGGCCAGTGTCCACCGGAGTTGCTTGCGCTGGCGCGGCACGCGTGCCCGACGTTCGCACAGAAGCGACGGCCACGTGGTGAACCGAGGACGAGTGCAACGGAATCCATGTGGGTAAAGCTAGCGGACAGGCTGACGGGGGACGTTCGAATAACCATTACTTGACATAATGTAGATTATCGGCAAATTGTCGACCTGGCGATATCGGCTCATGATCCGTTTCCTGCGTCGTCGATCCGTAGATGTATCTGTCGACCATTCGCGTGCTTCCGCCCTGAACCGCTGGACGCATTGCGTGAGCTGATCATCTTGGCGTGCCCGTCGTCGGACAATCAATCGTCGCTCGCCGTCCGACCCCGGCCGGCCACCGAGCAACCCTGCCGCTCAGGTGTCCAGGCCGCGCGGCAGGCCGCCTGACGCGGGTTGATGTTGATGGATGAGTCTCGCCCACTCCCAGCTACCCCGCCTCAATTCGTCACTGTGACGTATTGGGGACGACAGGCTGCGTGCGGGTGCAGTTCCATTGTCATCGCCACGGACTACTATCGCCGCATGTGTTTTATTTCGACCGGCCGCTTCGAATGATCAGTGGCCGCGATGAGTGACACACCCAAGGCCGTGCACCGCTGGCTTGCAGTGCCAGACCAGTTCGACCGATTCACGCGATTCTTGCGCGACAACGGAATTCTGATGCCGACTCGGATAGGCATCGGCATATTGGTTTTCCTCCTGGGAGTCACGATTCTGCTGAAGCGACTGGGCACCCATTCGGTACAGACCATCGGATTTCCGTTGGACGTCGTCATCGCAGTGCTCGTGATGATCGGCGGAACAGCGCTGCCGTTCACTGCGACGACCCGGGAACGGTCGTACCTTTTTGTCATCGCGGGCGACCTCGCTGTTGCGGTGATCGTGCTGGCGGAGGCCAATCCGGATCAAAGGCTGTTGGGGTGCCTCGTCTTCGGACTCGTCGGCTCGTATATAGCGTTCTTTCACAATCTTCGAGCGCAGCTGTGGCACCTGCTGTTTTCCGGGGCGGTCATCGTTATCGCCAGCATTGGCGTGTTCACCGATGTACCTTCCGGCCTCTCAGACGTCCTGGGACGCATTGCCTTTGCCATCCCTGTCATCACCGTCATACCGGTGGTCACGCAGATTGCTCTGGCGCTCCTGAGCAACGACGCTCAAAGCTCCGAACTCGATCCGTTGACGGACCTGCTGAATCGGCGCGGACTCTCACGGCGGACTTCCGAACTCCTGCAAGCGAAATCCAGCCTCGACCAGTCCTTGCTGGTGGTGGTGATCGACATCGACAATTTCAAACACTTCAACGACACCTACGGTCACGACGTCGGCGACCGCGTCATCCTGCGCACGGCGTATCGACTCCACGACTGGGCCAGATCGGACGCAGCGATCGCTCGTATCGGAGGTGACGAGTTCGTCGTCGTTCAGATCATGCCGTTGCCGTACGTCGGCGACTTGCTCGCACGGATCGCCCCCATCATGAACTCCCCTACGGGCGAACCACTCTCGACGACAAGCATCGGCATAGCCATACACAACGGCGGCTGGCCAGACGTGCAAGCAGCAGAAAGTGGCGTTCACGATCTACATCGCCTAGCCGATTCGGCGATGTACGAAAGCAAGAGGATGGGTGGAAATCACGTCCACTCCATCGTTCTCACCGATCAACAGCCACAACAGTCAGGCGGTCGGTCAGTCGTCTGATTCTTCGATCAGATGCATCGCGGCTTCCTCCGCCGACGCTGCGCCGCCGTCGATTCCGACGTCTCCGGCAATGAGTTCGCTTTCCTCGTCCTCGTATCGGCCCTCGTCTTCGGCAACGAGACGCCCGACGCGGCGATTTCCGACTTCGTCACCGTTCGGGAATTCTTCTTCCCGTTCGAATTCGTCGGCATCTGCCGGATCCTTCAGGGGATCTCCCAGTGACGCGTACGGATCCGGTTCTTCCTCGGCCAGGCGCTCGTCGAGGGTCTCCCCCGCCGATTCCTCACTGCCGGTCAACCCGTGGGCGTCCAGGCCCAATGGGCGTTCCGGTGGTGAGATTCCCTCGTCGAGAATGTCGTCCACGCCTCGATCGATCAGGGTGTCTTCGGGTTGAAGCTGGTCGTCGGGATCGAGACTGTAATCGCCATTGCCGGCCGCGCCGGTGTCATCCGTGTCGCTCATACGATCAACGATGCCACGGGCACACCGAGTTGGCCATGTGCCGCGCCTGCTCGATACATCACTCCGGAGACATTCAGCACGAACGCGGGGCCGGCACTCCGTCGAACCGGTCCTGCAGGTACTCGAACGCGGTGGGCAGACCGAGGACCGCAGTGGTGAGGTGGTCCGGGCTGGGGAACAGCTGAGATTGAACCGTGGCTCCGGCGGCGCAGTACCGAGAAATCGTGTTCACCACCGAATCGATGGGGATAAGGACGTCGTCGGGCGTGTGCCATTCGAATACCGGGGCAGTCGGCACACCCGGATAAAGCTCGACGCTGTTGTCGTCCATAACCTTTCGCACTTCGGGGCTGGACAACAGGGAAGTCGACGTCGACACCTGGGAAGCGCTGCGTCCTGCGCCGACTCTCAGGATGTCGTTGGTGCACGCGTTGGTGAGTTCGGTCCGCATCGACCGACCGAGGTCGTTGAGTTGATTACTCAGCGGAAGAAGATCGGGGTACTCGCGTTCGAGGCCCATTGCTGCGGCGAACGCGAGGCCGAATGCCGGGTGCGGATCCTGTCCGAGGCCGTTGGCCATCTTGGACAGATTCATCGGAACGCCGCCCTCGGCTACACCGACGAGGTTGACCTCGGGTGCGTAGCTCGGGGCCAGTGCGGCCGCCCACGCGGTGGCCATGCCGCCGCCGGAGTAACCGGCAATACCGACTGGGCTGGCGCCACTACGCAATTCGGAGATTTTCTGAACGGCGCGGATACCGTCGAGCGTGATCTGTCCGCCCAGGCGCGCGGCGCCGTAGGCGCTGTTGGGTCCGAGATGGTCGGGAAGGGCAATGGTCCATCCACGTTGAAGCGCGACGTTGAGGATGGGCGCTTCACGGATGACGATGTTGGGATCCGATGCGTAAAGCGCGCGAGATGGCGCACATCCCGTTCCGAGTGCGTTGACGATGTGCTGATAGGAGAGCAACGGGCCGTCTTGCGCTTGATTCGGCGGGACCAGGATCGTGCTGACCGCGGCGATCGGCTTGTTCTCGGAGTTCGTGGACCGATAACTGACCTGCCAGATCGCGACGCCGGGAAAGGTCATCAGGTCAGGGGCCCGGCGCACGGAGATCGGCGTGCCGGCGGTCCCTTCGGCCGCTGCTTGCGAATAGAACGGGTCCGGGTCAGGTGCCGGATATGCGGGATCTGCTTGTGCAGTCCACCCGGAGAGAAGTGCGGCAGTCAGTGCAGCAGCAGTCAGCATCGATCCGGTAAACACGCGTCTGGTTCGCAGTTTCAACGTTTTCCCCTCGTCCGGACCCACCCGGGGTCCATCACCCTGTGTGTTTCACTCATACCCATGTCGAACCTGGTTCAGACACCCCACTGAGCGATAACTTCCCGCAATCGTACAGCTATGGTTGCCGCCGGACCCGGTTCGATCATCTGGTTGTGTTCACAGTCGACTTCGGTGACTCGGATGTCGCCTTGTACAAACCTTCGCCATTCGGCCACGTCGTGTCCGTTCTCCGTAGATCTTCCGGCTACGAAGAACTCGATGGCCCCAAGATGGACAGGCGGTTGGTGCCGATTCGTCAATTCGACGGAGTGGGAGTAACCGCGACTGATCCGCGCTAGATGCTCCGCTTCGATTCCGATTCCGGCGCCCAGGGTCTGCTCCAGCAATTCCGCCGCTTCTTCGAAGGTCTCGACGGGCTTGGATCCCGCCGGCATCGCGAGCCCGGCCAGTAGTTCGGAGACGGAGAGTTCCGCGGGCTGATCGGAATCCGACGACGGATAGCTGTCGAGGATCGACAACGTCACGTCACGTCCGCTCCGAGTGAGACTGTGCGCCACGGCGTGTGCGATGACGCCGCCGAGCGACCAGCCGGCCAGATGGATCGGGCCGGTCGATGCCACGGCTGCAATGCGATTCGCGTAGTCGTCGGCGAGTTCGGTCAGCGAGTCGAAGCTGGGTCCGCCGCTCAGGGACGGTAGCTGAAGACCGTAGACGGGTTGATCCAGCTCGAGGTGCTTGACGAATTCTGCATAACCCCAGGACAATCCGATACCCGGATGGACGAAGAACAGTGGTGCTCGATCGGATCCGGCGCGCAGCGTGATCATCGGGGCGAGCAGATCCGAAGAATCGTCCGGCGAGTGTGCGTCCATTCCGTCGGCCGCACGGGCGACACCGGCAGGTGTCGGATCCAGGAAAAGCGACTGCAACGGCACTCGCATCCCGAGGCGCTTCTCGAGTTCGATGGTTATTCGAGTGGCGACGATCGACGTTCCTCCCAGTTCGAAGAAGTCGTCGTCGACGCCGATGTGCTCGTGACCGAGCACTGCCTCGAAGATGTCGACGACCGTTCGTTCGGTGTCATTGGTCGGCGGCGCGTACGGGACTGTACGACGCTCGAAGCTCGGCGTCGGCAGTGCTTTACGGTCCAGCTTGCCGACCGGTGTCACCGGAATTCGGTCGACGACGACAATCGCGCCGGGAACCATGTGCGCAGGCAGGCGAGAAGACAGGTGGCGGCGAAGCTCCCAGTCGTCGACGGTCTGTCCTTCTACAGGCTGGATGTAGGAGGCGATCATCGTCTCCCCCGACGGTGCTTCGTGCCCAAGTGTTGCGGCGAAGTAGACGGATGGGTGTGCCATCAGGACTGAGTCGATTTCGCCCAGCTCGATGCGGAATCCGCGGACCTTGATCTGGAAGTCGCTGCGGCCGAGGTATTCGAGGGTGCTGTCGGAGCGCCAGCGCACCAGGTCGCCTGTGCGGTACATCCGCTGGCCTGGTTCGCCGAACGGATCGGCGACAAATCGGTCGGCGGTGAGGTCGGGACGATTGTGGTACCCGCGGGCGAGTCCGGGGCCGGTCACGTACAGCTCCCCGATGACTCCCACTGGCACGGGCTTGAGGTGCCCGTCGAGGACCAGGCCGGCAAAGCCGATGGCCGGTCGGCCGATGTTGATGTCCTTGCCCGGCCGCATGGGTTCACTGACGCTGGCCTGGATGGTGGATTCGGTAGGTCCGTATCCGTTGAACATGCGGCGGTCTCGGCCCCAGATGTCCACGAGTTCGGGTGGGCAGGCTTCGCCACCGACTGCGAGCACGCGGAGTTCTGGCAGCGCGGAGCTTTCGATGGAGCTGAGCGCGGTCGGCGTGATGAACGCGTGTGAGACGTGTTCGTCGGCAAAGATTTCGGCCAGTTCGGATCCGCCGAAGACCGTGGGTGGGATGACGACCAGGCAGGCTCCGCTGCCGAACGCCATCATGAGTTCGAAGACCGAGGCGTCGAAGCTCGGTGATGCCAAGTGAGAGATACGCGAATAGGGCTGGACGTTGAATCTCTGATGTTCCTCCGCGTTGAGGTTGGACAAACCGAGGTGGGTGACGATGACGCCCTTCGGCTTCCCGGTTGAACCCGAGGTGTAGATCAGGTACGCGGGATGCCCGTGATGCAAGGGGATCGTGCGGTCGAGGTCGGTGATCGCGGCGGCGCTCTGGCCGTCGATCTCGTCGACGGTCTGCGCTTCATCGAGGACCATCCACTCGACCGTGTCGGGAAGTTGACTGCGGTGAGCGTCGTCGGTGATGCCGAGTACGGCCCGCGAATCGTCGAGCATGTGGTTGATGCGATCGTCTGGATAGTTCGGGTCGACCGGCAAGAATGCTGCTCCGGTTTTCGTAACCGCCCAGATGGCGACGATCTCCGCCGTGGACCGCGGCAGACCCAGCGCCACAAAATCTTCGGGTCCGACACCGCGCCGGCACAACGCTCGAGCCAGCTTCGTCGATTCCTCGTCGAGCTCGCGGTAGGTCATCGACCCCTCGCGACTCGAGAGAGCTGGAGCATCCGGGTTCGAGGCGACTGCCTCGGCGAGGATCTCCGGCCACACCTGCACGCGAGTCGCTGCTGCACCGGATGCCGGCACCAGGGCTGCTGTTTCGTCGGCGGCGAGGATGCCGATGTCGGCGATACGTGTTGCGGGTTCGCGTCCGACAGTGTCGAGGATCAGACGCAGGCGGTCGGCAAAGCGCCGAATGGTGGCGGGTTCGAAGAGATCGGTTGCGAAGTCGAACGCAGCGGACATCCCGGCCGGGGCGCCGGACTCGTCGAACTTCTCGTCGACGATCAGTTCGAGATCTTCCTTCGCGTATTCGGTTTCCACGGTGAGGCCTTCGATATCGAGGCCGGGCAAGTGGAAATGCGCTGGCTCGTTGTTCTGAAGTTCGAGGGCGACCTGGAACAACGGTGAGTACGACGTGGATCTGGTCGGATTGATGACGTCCACGAGCCGTTCGAATGGCAGATCCGAGTTCTGGAATGCGGCCAGATCGATTTCCCGGATGTGTTCCACCAGTTCGGCAAACGTGACGTCGGGGTCGACGCCCGTGCGCAGGACCAACGTGTTGACGAACATTCCGACGAGATGGTCGAGCGCTGCCTGACCGCGGCCGGCGATCGGTGTGCCGATGGTGACCTCTTCGGCGCCGGACAGCTTCGACATCAGCACGGCCAGTGCGCCGTGCAGAGCCATGAACATCGTCACTCCGTTTGCCCTGGTGAGGTCCGCGAGGGCGCGGTGGGTGTTGGCGTCGATGTCGAAGGTGAATCGGTCGCCGTGGAAGGTCTGTTGCACGGGCCGCGGGTGGTCGGTGGGCAGTGCGATGACGTCGTCGAGGCCGGCGAGTTGCTCACTCCAGTAGCGCAATTGGCGACTGATGACGGATTCCGGATCGTCTTCCGATCCGAGGACGCGGTGCTGCCACAACGTGAAGTCCGCGTACTGCACTTCGAGTGGCGCCCAGGTGGGTTCGGTTCCTGCCGTGCGCGCCAGGTAGGCCGTCATCACGTCGCGTGCGAGCGGCGCCATCGACGAACCGTCGGCGCAGATGTGATGGACCACGACAAACAGAATGTGAACGGGTTCGTCGGTGTCGAGGCGGAAGAGCGCGACGCGCAGCGGCAGGTCCACCGACACGTCGAAACCGGTCGTGGCGAGTCGTTGCATGCGCTCTGCGAGTTCGTGCTCTCCCAACGTCATTTCACGGACCGGCGGTACGGCCTCGTCGGCGGTGAGCACTTTCTGAATCGGATCGCCGCCGACGGCGGGGAATACCGTCCGCAGGGTTTCGTGCCGCTCGACGACGTCGGCGATCGCCTGTTGCATGGCGGTGACGTCGAGGTCACCGGTGAGGCGAACAGCTAGTGGGATGTTGTACGCGGCTGAGCGTGTGTCGAACTGGTTCAGGAACCACATGCGCTTCTGCGCCAACGAGAGCGGGACGTTACCGTCGCGCTCCATGGGAGTGAGCGGCACAGTGCCGACGGCAGTGACAGCGTCGGAAAGCCGTTCGGCGAGCTGAGCTGTCGTCGGTGCCTCGAAGAGCACGCGCACCCCGACGTCGATGTTCAGTGCGGAGTTGAGCCGCGAGACCACGCGAGTGGCGATCAGCGAGTTGCCGCCGAGTTCGAAGAAGTTGTCGTCGACGCCTACCTGCTCGACGCCGAGTACATCGATGAAGGCGTCGGCGATCCGACGCTCGAGGCTTGTGCCGGGAGCCCGGAATTCCACGCCGGTTCCGGTGAACTCCGGGGTCGGCAACGCTTTTCGATCGAGCTTGCCGACCGCGGTGCGCGGTAGCTCGTCGACGATCATGATGCTGGCCGGAACCATGTGCGAGGGAACACGTCCGGCGAGGTGCGCGGTGATCTCTGCGCCGGTCAGCGTCGACCCTTCCTCGACGGTGAGGTAAGACGCGAGAACGGTTGCGCCGGCCGGTCCGTCGACGCCGAGTGTCACGCAGTTCGTGACACTTGCCATTGCAGTGATCTGGGCGTCCACCTCACCGAGTTCGATACGGAATCCGCGAATCTTGACCTGGAAGTCGCTGCGCCCGACGTACTCGATGGTGTGATCGCTTCGCCAGGAGGCGATGTCACCGGTGCGGTACATCCGGTCGCCTGGCTTGCCGAAGGGGTCGGCGACAAATCGCTCGCTGGTCAGGCCGGGACGCCGGTGGTATCCGCGAGCCAGTCCGATGCCGGCGATGTACAGCTCGCCGGGAGCTCCGACGGGCACCGGTTGCAGGCGCGAATCGAGGATCATCTCGTGCACACCGCGGATCGGGCCACCGATCGTGATGGGTGCACCCACTGTCATGGGTTCGCTGATGTCTGCCATGACGGTTGTCTCGGTGGGGCCGTAGGCGTTGACGAATTCCCGCCCGGGTGCCCACAGACCGACGAGGTGCGGTGGCAGAGCCTCTCCCCCGACGACGACGTGCCGGAATTCGTCCAGGCCGGCCGGATCGACGGTGGCGAGTGCCGCCGTGGTGACGAACGCGTGAGTGACGTGTTCGCGGCGGATCAGACTTGCCAGTTCGGCGCCGCCGTAGATGTCGGTCGGGACGATCACCATGGTTGCTCCGACACCGAATGCCTGCAGGTACTCGAAGATGGCTCCGTCGAAGCTGGGGGTGGCGAAGTGCAGGGTCCGAGAGTGGTGATCGGCGTGGAATCGACGTTGCTGATCGAGCGCGAAGCTGTCGAGTCCGGTGTGGGTGACGACAACTCCCTTGGGTCGGCCGGTGGATCCCGAGGTGTAGACGACGTAGGCGGCGTTGTCCATGACCACCGGTGCAAGCCGTTCGTCCTGGGCGATCGGCAGCGTGCAGCTTGTGGCGACGTCGTCGTCGAATGCTTCCTCTCCGAGCACCAACCAGGACACGATGGGTGGCAATGTGTCGATGGCGTCGACGACGGTCAACCCGAACAACACCTCGGAGTCGCTGAGCATGTGTTCGATTCGGTCGGCCGGATAGGTGGGGTCGACGGGGACGAACGCTGCGCCGGTCTTGGCCACTGCCCACACCGCGAGTACTGATTCGACGGACCTTTCGATGCCGATGGCGACCGATGTCTCGGGCCCGGCGCCGCGGCGGATCATGGCTCTGGCCAACTGGTTCGAGCGTCGGTCCAGTTCGATGTAGGTCATGGAACGGCTGCCGGCCGAGAGCGCGATGCGGTCGGGATATGTGGCGGAGACGTCGGCGAGTATTTCCGGGAGCGTACGAGCGGAGCGACCCGGGGATCCGAAGACCGGCGCAAGATCACGGCTCTCGAACTCCGTGAGAACCTGCAGGCGGGCCAGCGGCTGATCCGGTGCCGACGCCAGCTGCTCGAGGACGATGCCCACGCGCTCGGTGATCTTCGCGACTTCGCGGGCGGAGAAGTGCGTCGGCAAGTACTCCATCTTCAGGTTCAGCGTGTCACTTTCCGACGCGACAACGGCAATCGGATAGTGCGCCGAGTCGCGTCCGTCGATGCCGAGGACGTGCATTCCCGCGATGTCGGTTTCGGCGGTCAGGGCTGCCTCGTCGACGGGATACGACTCGAATACCGTCAGGGTGTCGAATGAACCGGCGGCGCCCACTGCTCCCGCGATGTCCGACAGTCCGATGTGGTGGTGGTCGAGTAGTGACGCTTGCTCGGATTGGACGCGAATGGCCAGTTCCGCGAGGGTTTCTCGGGCGTCGAGGCGGATTCGGACGGGCACTGTGTTGATGAACAGGCCGACAATCGATTCCACACCGGACACCTGTGGTGGGCGTCCGGAAACGGTTTCACCGAAGACGACGTCGTCGCGGCCGAGGAGTTCGGCGAGCACGATTCCCCAGGCCACTTGGACCAGGGTCGCCATGGTCAATCCGCGGCTTCGCGCGAACGCCCGAAGGGTCTCGGCTCGTTCGGTCGGCAGCGAGTACGAGTGAATGTCACTGGCAACGGTTTCGGCGGCGGTGCTCGCTTGCGAGAGTTGGGTGGATGAGTCCACTCCTCGTAGCGCTTCCTGCCAGGCTCGCAGAGAAGAGTCGGGGTGCTGCTTCGAGATCCAGGTGAGGTAGTCGCGATACGACTGAACTCTGGGCAGAATCTCGGGGGCGCCGTCGGTTGCGTAGAGAGTGAGCAGGTCTCGAAGTAACAGAGGGGTTGACCAGCCGTCGAGCAGGATGTGGTGGTTCGTCACGACGAAGCGTGCTGTGTCCGGTCCGAATCGTACGAGCATGAACCGGATCAGGGGTGCTGTTTCCATGTCGAAACGCTGAGCGCGATCACGCTCGAGCAGCTGAGCGAACGCGACTTCACTGTCCTCGGTCCCGGACAGGTCGATCTCGGCCCAGCCGATCTCGACACCGGAACGGATTACCTGCAGCGCCCGCCCTCCCGGCGCGGAGACAAATCCCGCGCGCAAGCTCGGATGACGATCAACCAAGGCCTGCGCGGCGCGACGCAGGCGCGGTGCCTCCACTCGACCCCCGAGCTCGAGGGTCAGTTGCACCATGTATGGATCGATTTCCGTTTCGTCGAACTGGGCGTGGAAGAGCATGCCCGACTGCAGCGGTGACAGTGACCAGATATCGGTCAGGTCGGGGAACCTACGCTCGAGCTGTTCGATGCTCTGCTGATCCGCGGTGACGAGATCGAGATCGGTGGGCGTGAGCTCGCGCTCGGAGTGTTCGTCCACGTATTCACTCAACGAGCCGAGTGCTCGGGACCAGAGTTCCGCCAGTTCCGTGACTTCGTCCTCGCTGAGGATGCCGCGGGGGAAGGACCACGTAGCGCGCAGAATCGGACCGTGCGCGGTGTCGGTGGTGACGGCATTGATGTCGAGCACCGACGCGGCGGCAAGATCTCCGCTGTGCGCTTCGTCGAGCGTCACTTCCGAGATCGGCAGCCACGGCACCTCGCCGTGCTCGGGGTCCGAGCCGGCAAAACGTCCGAGGTAGTTGAACGAGATCTCAGGTGTGGGCAACTCCTGTAGTTCTTCGTTCCGGTCGAGGTACTTGAGCATCCCGAACCCGATGCCGTTGTCCGGCAGACCGAGCAGCGTTTCCTTGACGACTTTCACAGCGGAGGCCGCGGTTGATCCCCCGGACAGTGCATCGACGACATTGAGTCCGGTGAGATCGATCCGGACGGGGAACAAGGTGGTGAACCAACCGACTGTGCGCGAGAGGTCTGCGCCAGGCGCTGCGTTCTCCTCGCGCCCGTGTCCCTCGAGATTGACGAGCACTTCCCCGCTGCGCTGTCCGCGCGATCGACGCCAGGCGGTGACGGCAATCGCGAGAGCAGCAAGCAGCCCGTCGTTCACCGAGCCTCCGAAATGTCGTGGCACCGCCGAGATGATGTTCTCGGTCACCGAGGTCGGTACGTCGACGCTGACGCGGTCGACGGTGGCTCCGACGTCGACCGCGGGGTCCAGCCCGCGCGTTCCGAGCATTGGTTCGTCGGTCCGCATCCTCGACCACAGGTCGATCTCGTCGCGTCGATCTGCGGCGGTCTCGGCGAGCGCTGTCGCCCAGCGACGTATCGACGTTCCGCCGGGCGGAAGAATCGGTGTTTCGCCGTCGAACGCCGACGCATATGCCGTGACCAGGCCGGGGACCAGCATTCGCCAGGACACACCGTCGACCGCGAGGTGATGAAGTACCAGGAGCAACCGTCCCGCCTCAGGCCGGTTGCCGTTCGCGCTGACCGGATCCAACCAGACTGCGCTGATCATCTTGCCGTGCTCGGGATCGAGTCGGCTGGATGCGTCCTGCATCGCGGCTTCTGCCGCGCGCAGGAATTCTTCGCCGCCGGTGGACACGATGGGGGTTCGGTGCAAGATGTCGGAGGCTGCGACGGTGCCGGGTTCGCTGATCTCGAGTTGGTGAGTCGCGGCCTCCAGACGTGCCCGCAGTACGTCGTGGCGGTCGAGGATCGTTTGTAGTGCGCGCTCCAGCGCGGGGCCGGACACATCCGCGGGCAGTGCGATCAGCGCACTCTGGCTGTAACTGCGGATCGCGCTCAGGTCACCGCGACTACGTTCGACGAGCCACTCCATGATCGGTGTGAGCGGTAGCGGGCCGGCTCCCCCGCCGGGTAGCTCGGTGAGAACCGGTGCAGTTTCCGATGATTCGATGAGGAGGACCTTGGTGAGGCCGGCCACGGTCTTCGCTTCGAAGACGTCCCGCGGAGTGAAGATGAGGCCTGCGGACTTCGCCCGTGAGACGAGTTGGATCGACATGATCGAATCGCCGCCGAGGCCGAAGAAGGAATCGTCCACTCCGATACCGCCCCGCCCCAGAACCTCTCCGAAGAGATCCGCGAGGACCGCTTCGGTGGCGGTGGCTGGTGCCCGCGTCGCCTCGGTTGTTCCCGTCACGGTGAAGTCCGGAGCCGGGAGGCTGCGTCGGTCGAGCTTTCCGTTGACCGTCAGTGGAAGCGATTCGAGGACGACGATCGCGGTGGGCACCATGTACTCCGCGAGTTCGGCGGCGACGAAGTCGGTCACCGTCGCTGAATCGACGGTACTGCCTGTTTCGGCGACCACGTACCCGACGATCCGCGGTGACGCTCCCTCTGTGCGAACAAGTGCTACCGAGGCAGCGACGCCGGGGCAGCGGAGCATTGCGGCTTCGATCTCTCCGAGTTCGATGCGGAAACCACGCACCTTCACCTGGAAATCACTGCGGCCCACGTACTCCAACTGCCCCGCGTCGTTCCACCTCGCCAGGTCCCCGCTCCGATACATTCGATCCCCCGAACTACCGAATGGATCGGGAAGGAACCGCACCGAAGTCAATGCGGGTTTCCCGAGGTATCCCCGAGTCACCTGATCACCGGCGACGTACATTTCGCCGACAACACCTGGTGGTACCAAGTTCAGTCGCCGGTCGAGTACGTAGACGGACAATCCTGGTACTGCTCGCCCGATGATGCTCGCCGACGCGTGCTCGCTGTCGTTGCGGTCGAGCGCGATTCGACTGACGTGCACTGTCGTCTCGGTGATCCCGTACATGTTGACCAGCGTCGGCGCCGTATCGGCCCGCCGGTCGTACCACTTGCGCAATTGCCCGAGATCGAGCGCTTCTCCACCGAAGACGACGTAGCGCAGTGCAAGGTCGGGACCGGTGCCGTTTGGTGAGTACGCACGGTCGGCTTCGGCGAGTTGGTAGAAGGCGGTGGGTGTTTGGTTCAGCACCGTCACTCGCTCACGGCGGAGCAGTTCGTGGAACATGTCCGGCGATCTGGTCGTGTAGTAGTCGACGACGACCAGCCGGCCACCGTGCAGCAGTGGCCCCCACAGCTCCCAGACGGAGAAGTCGAATGCGTACGAGTGGAACATCGTCCACACGTCCGTGTTGTCGAACCCGAATGTCGGGGAGGTGTTGTCCATCAGAGTAAGGACGTTTCGGTGGCTGACCTGGACACCTTTGGGGCGCCCTGTGGATCCGGAGGTGTAGATGATGTACGCGATCGCGTCGGGCAGAAGTGGTGTCGTCCGGTCCGCGTCGGTGATGCGATGTGGCGCAGAGTGATCGAGGCGTACCGCGATCTCCGGCGATCCGAGTTCGACGATGTCGATGCCTGATTCGATGATCTCCGAAGGTAGGTCGCTTCGGAAGTCTCCGGTCGTGACCAGGCATACCGGCCGCGCGTCGTCGAAGAGGAATCGCATGCGCTCGGCCGGGTAGGTGATGTCGACCGGCAGGTATGCCGCCCCGGTTTTGATGACGGAGACGAGGGCGAGCACGAGATCGGTGGTTCTGGGCATCGCAACGGCAACCACGGATTCCGGACCGATACCGCGGCCGATCAGGAGCCGCGCCAGGCGGTTCGCGCGCCCGTCCAGTTCGGCGTACGTCATGGCGCCGTCGCTGTCGTTGACCGCGGTCGACGACGGATGTGCTGCAACAGCTTCGAAGAATCGGTCCGCGATGTTGTCGGCCGGAGCCGGTTCGGCGTGAGTGTTCCACTCGGTCAGCATCTGTCGACGCTCGCCGGCGCCCACGACGTCGATGTCACCGGTAGGAGTCGACGGCTCTCGGGAGACCGCCTCGAGGAGGGTGAGCAGTCTGCGCGAGAACGACTCGATCAATCCATCGTCGAACAGTTCTGTGGCGTAGATGAATTCGGCGTCGATTCCATCCGTTCCGCCATCCGCGTCGTAACGCTCGGTGACCGAGAGTTGCAGATCGAACTTGGCGACGGGTAGGTCGAACTCGACTCCCGAGACCGACAGACCTGGCAGTTCGAGTTGCGGTAGCGCGTTGTTACGGAACTCGATGAGGATCTGGAACAACGGAGTGTGCGACGTCGAGCGTTCCGGGGCGAGTGCGTCGACCAACCTTTCGAAGGGCAAGTCGGTGTGTTGGAACGCGCCGAGGTCGCCTTCGCGAACCTGGGCGAGTACGTCCTCGAACGACGCGTCGGGCGTGATCTGTGTCCGCAGCACAAGAGTGTTGACGAACATTCCGACCAGGTGATCGAGTTCGGCCTCGCCGCGCCCGGCGACAGGTGTACCGATGGCGATGTCCTCGGTACCGGCCAGGCGTGCCGCAAGTACCGCCAGTGCTGCGTGCATGACCATGAACATGGTGCTGCCGTGCTCACGTGCCAGATCGGTCAGCGCCCGATGGGTCTGCGGCGATACCGCGAACCGGTGAACAGAGCCGACCATGGACGGCTTTGCCGGACGTGGGAACGACGTCGGCAGGGCGATCGGCTCGCCCAGTCCCGCGAGGCGGTCCTTCCAGTAATCAAGCTGACGGGTCAAGGCGGAGTCCGGATCTTCCTCGGAGCCGAGCACTTCGTGCTGCCACACAGCGAAGTCGCCGTACTGCACGGCCAGTTCCGACCAGCTCGGCGCACTGCCGGCGCTGCGGGCCGCATAGGCCGCTGCCACGTCCGCTGCCAGGGGGTTCATCGAGAACCCGTCGGCGACGATGTGGTGGACGACGATCACGAGTACGTGCCTGCGCTCGTCCCCGTCGACGCGCAGGACCGCGCATCGGATCGGAACTTCGGCCGAGGCGTCGAAGCCTGCCGAGGCCAGCTCGAGGATTCGATCGGGCACTCTGGCAGCAGTGACGATTTCCGGCTCCAGGATCGGCATGACCTCGTCGCTGGACATCACCTGCTGCACCGGCTGTCCGTCGATCGAGGGGAACTTCGTCCGCAAGCTCTCATGGCGACCCAGTACGTCCGCTACCGCGGCCTGCAATGCGGCGAAGTCCAGATCGCCGTCGAGGCGCACTGCCAGGGGAACGTTGTAGGCCGGCGAGGTCACGTCGAACTGGTTGAGGAACCACATCCGCTTCTGTGCCAATGACACGGGCAGTGGATCCGGGCGAGATCGCCGAGTCAACGGTGGTCTGGGATTCTCGCCGCGGCCGACACTCTCCGCCAGACGAGACAGCTGCCGAACTGTCGGAGACTCGAACAATCCTCGAACGCCGATGTCGGTGCCGAGAAGTGCGTTGACGCGGGCGATGACGCGGGTCGCGGTCAGTGAGTTTCCGCCGATGTCGAAGAAGTGAGTGTCGATACCGATCGGGGACACTCCGAGCACGTCCTCGAAAACGCCCACGACCAGCCGTTCGAGCTCGGTCGCCGGTGCAGCGAGTGTTTCGGCATCGGTGTCGAAGCGAGGTGCCGGAAGAGCAGCCCGATCGACCTTGCCGACGCCGGTCAGTGGTAGCTCGTCGAGCACGACGACGCTCGCGGGCACCATGTGTGCCGGCAGTAGCTCCCGTGCCGCCGCCCGGATGTCCTCGGCGCTCACCGGGCGTTCGTCGTCGCAGACGACATATGCCGCCAAGGCCTGCTCGTCGGAGGGTCCGCGCACCGCCAATGTGACCGCGTACTCCACACCGGGCAGCTGACCCAACGCCGTGTCGACCTCGCCGAGTTCGATACGGAACCCGCGGATCTTGACCTGGAAGTCGCTGCGTCCGAGGTACTCGATGGTGCGGTCACTGCGCCAGCGCACCACGTCTCCGGTGCGGTACATCCGCTCCCCCGGCTCGCCGTACGGGTTGGCGACAAATCGTTCGCTCGTCAGCGGTGAACGCCCGTGATAGCCGCGCGCGAGTCCAACTCCGGCGACATACAGTTCGCCGGGAACTCCGACGGACACCGGTTGAAGTCTGCGATCGAGGACGACCTCGCTGAAGCCGCGGTTCGGCGGCCCGAGATAGACCTTCTCACCGGCTGGGATGGGGTCACTGAGGTTGCAGGAGATGGTGGTTTCGGTGGGTCCGTAGACGTTGACGAACGATCTTCCCGGCGCCCAGGTGCGCACCAGGTCCGCCGAGGGCGCCTCGCCACCGACCGTGATGGTGGTCAGTTCGTCGAGTCCCTCGGGATCCACCGACGTCAGCGCTGCGGGCGTGATGAACGCGTGGGTGACATGTCCCTCTCGGAGAACGTCGGCCAGTTCGGTTCCTCCGTAGACGGTGGTGGGAGCTACGACCAGTTCGCCGCCGACGGCGAAGGCGAGCAGATACTCGAGAACTGAGGCGTCGAAACTCGGCGAGGCGAAATGCAGTGCGCGTGAATTCTCCGTGAGACCGTAGCGATGACGCTGTTCGTCGGCGAAGTTCTCGAGACCGGTGTGCGTGACGACGACACCCTTGGGCCGGCCGGTCGAGCCCGAGGTGTAGATGAGGTAGGCAGTGTTCTCCAGCCGCGGGGTTCCCCGGCGCTCGTCTTCGCGTAGCGGTGACGTGGACACTCCGGAGAGCCGAGTGGCGTTCGCCGAGTCGTCGAGTTCGAGCCACTTCGTTGCGCCACCGTCGGCCGGTGCATTTGCAGCCGTGGTCATTCCGAGCGATGATGCCGAGTCCTCGAGCATGAACGAGATCCGGTCACTCGGGTAGCGAGGATCGATCGGCACGAAGGCGGCACCGGTCTTGGTGATCGCCCAGACCGCTGCGACGGATTCGAAGGACCGTTCCACACAGATCGCCACCCGTGAGTCCGGGCCCGCGCCTTCCGAGATGAGCACGCGCGCCCACTGATTCGACGCCTCATCCAGCTCTCGATAGGTCATCTTTCTGTCACCACAGGACAGTGCGACCCGTTCGGGGAATCTGCTCGCGGTGTCCGAAAAGATGCGATCGAGTGTCCTTACCGAGCGGCCTTGCCGGCCGCGCGCGGGAACCAATTGCTGCACTTGCGAATCCGGCATCAAACGCAGTTTCGCCAGCGGAAGATCCGGTTGTGCGGTGATCAGTTCGAGGGTGCGGAGCAGCCGGTCCGCGATCGCGTCGATGTCGTGATCGCCCAGGACTCCCGGGAAATACTCGAATTTGAGCCGCAGTCGCCCGTCTGCCGCAGAGGCAACGATCGCGAGTGGATAGTGCGCGGCATCCTCGGCGTCGTGGACGTCGAGAACGTGCATTCCGGCGATGTCGGTGCCGGAGGAGAGTCCACCGCGGTCGACGGGATACGACTCGAACACAGTCAGCGTGTCGAACGATGCAGCGGCCCCCACTGCCGAAGTGATGTGCGAAAGCCCCACATGATGGTGATCGGACAACCGCGCCTGTTCCGCTTGGACACGAACGCACAGCGCTGCCAGTGACTCTCGCGGGTCGAGGCGAACTCGGACGGGGACAGTGTTGATGAACAAACCCACCATCGACTCGACGCCGGACACCTGGGGTGGTCGGCCGGAGACGGTTCCACCGAAGACGACGTCGTCGCGGCCGAGGAGTTCGGCGAGCACGATTCCCCAGGCCACCTGGATCAAGGAGGCTGTCGTCAGGCCACGGGAGCGGACGAATCCACGCAGAAGTTCCGTCTCACGTTCTCCGAGGGCTGTGGTGGTCGAGCGTGAGGTCGCGCCGTCCTCGTCGACGGCGTGAGTTCCGGTCAGCAGCGTCGGGTCGTCGAGTCCGCGGAGTGCTTCGCCCCAGGCTTCGATCGACTCGCTGTCGTCGCGAGTGCTGATCCAGCTCAGATAGTCCCGGTAGGGGTGCACGCGTGGGATGGCACTGTGATCACTGTCGGTGGCGTAGAGCGTCAGTAGGTCACGGACCAGCAGCGGCATCGACCATCCGTCGAGGAGGATGTGGTGGTTGGTCAGGATCAACCGATACGCGTCGTCTCCGGTTCGCAGAAGCAGGAACCGCAGCAGGGGCGGCGTGGCCATGTCGAAGCCTCGCACCCGATCCGCATGGAGGAGCTCGCGTATCTCGGTTGCCTGTTCGGTGGGGGCCAACGGAGAGATGTCGATCTCGGTCCACGGCACGTCCACGTCGGCGCTGATCACCTGCACCGATCGCCCACCGGTGTCGGTCGTGAACGCAGCTCGCAGGTTCTCATGACGGTCGAGCAACGCCTGTGCGGCGCGGTGCAACCTGGACGCGTCGACGCCGTCGAGTTCGAGTGCGAGTTGGACGGTGTACGCGTCGACTGTGTGTTCGGCGTAGCGGGCGTGGAAGAGCAGTCCGGATTGCAGCGGTGAAAGGGACCAGACGTCGGTCAGTGTCGGGAACTCGCGCTCGAGGTGGTCGATGGACTCCTGGTCCAGTTCGATCAGGTCGATGTCCGACGGTGTGAGTCCCCCGCGTTCGCTGTGTTCGGCGTAGGTGGCCAGAGCGCGCAACGACTGCACCCAGAGTTCGGCGATGGCGCGAGCATCGCGCTCTGCCAGCACGCCGGTGGGATAGGCGATAGTGGCACCGATGTGCGGTGCACCCGAGATTTCGGTGGTGACGACATTGACGTCCAGGACCGAACCCACGGGCATCTCGGACCGAGCTGCCGCTTCCAGATCGACGTCACGGGCCAGTGCCCAGTCCCCCAGCGACTCTCCTGCTTCGGTGCCGGAGAAACGACCGAGATAGTTGAAGGAGATCTGCGGTTGGCGGAGATCTTCCAGTTCCGCTCGGCCCACCTCGTCGAGATAACGCAGAACTCCGTACCCGATGCCGCTGTCCGGAACTCCCAACAGTTCTTCCTTGACCCGCTTGAGAACCACCGCTGCCTCGGGACCGCTGCTCAACACGTTCGAGATGTCGATGTCGGCGAGGTCGATTCGCATCGGGAAGACACTGGTGAACCAGCCGACGGTGTGCAGGACGTCCGCACCGGGCACCACGTGAGCCTCGCGTCCGTGACCTTCCATCGAGACGAGCACGTTGTCGGTTCGTATGCCCTGTGCCTGCCTCCACTGCGTCAGTGCCAGCGCGAGAGCAGCAACGAGACCGTCGTTGACGGATCCACCGAAGAGCGCGGGAAGCGTGGTCAGGACTGTGTCGGACAGTTCGACGGGCACGTCGGCGACAACTCGGCCGACCGAATCGAACGTGTCGAGCCGCGGGTCCAGCGGCCGGGTTCCGATCAGGGGGTCGTCACCTTCGAGGATCGAACGCCACCGGGGCAATTCGACTCTTCGATCGGGCGCGATGTCACGGAGTGCATGCGACCAACGACGAACCGACGTGCCCGAATACGACGGCTCCGGCTCCTCGCCGGCGTCGATCCGGTGGAAAGCGGACGCAAGTTCCGGTACGAGCACGCGCCAGGACACGCCGTCCACCGCGAGGTGGTGGATCACCAGGAGCAACCGGCCGGTGTTGCGTACGCCGGACAACCAGACGACCCGCACCATCTCGCCCCGGACGGGGTCGAGTTCTCGACGTGCATCACCCAGGGCAGTGACGATCGCCGCGTCGAACACTGCGGTGCCCGGCTCGGCCTCGACCTCGACTACCCGGCAGATGTCTTCGGCTGCAACAGATCCCGGATCGCCGACTATGAGCCCGCGCTCGCCGTCGAGTTCGAGGCGCGCGCGAAGGATGTCGTGACGATCGAGAACGACTTGAAGCGCTGCGGTCAACTGCTCCACACTGCGAAGCCCGTGCGGCGCATTGAGAAGGGTCGCTTGGGAGAACGAATCGAGCCCCTGGAGATCGGAGCCGAGCCGGTCGAGCCACCACTGTGCCACCGGCAACAACGGCACGTGGCCGACGCCGCCTCCGGGAAGTTCCTCGAGCACCTCGGGTTCGTCGTCCTTGGTCGATGCCAGCAAAACCGCAAGACCGGCGACCGATTTCACCTCGAAGACGTCACGCGGGGTGAACACGAGCCCGGCGTCGCGGGCACGGGCGACGAGCTGAATCGACATGATCGAATCGCCGCCCATCGAGAAGAACGAGTCGTCGACGCCCACCGATTCGACACCGAGGACATCGACGAACAAGGCGGCCAGCGTGCGCTCGGTATCGGATTCGGCAGCCCGCGAGCGCGCTTGGGTTGCTCGCAGGTCGGGAACCGGCAGGGCTCGGCGGTCGAGCTTTCCGTTGGCAGTCATCGGCAGTTCGTCGAGCACGACCACCGTCGCGGGAACCATGTACGGGGCCAGAGCCGAACCCGCGAACGCGATGACGGCCTCGGGATCCACAGTCTGAGCATCGTTGGCGGGCACGACGTATCCGACGATTCGCGCGGCGCCTCCGTCACGTTCGAGCGTGGTCACCACGGAATGCGCGACCCCGGGGTAACGAGCCAGAACTGCTTCGATCTCGCCGAGTTCGATGCGGAACCCACGAATCTTGACCTGGAAATCACCTCGGCCCTGGTACTCGAGTTCGCCGTTCTTGTTCCACCTGGCGAGGTCGCCAGTGCGGTACATCCGTGTGCCCGCACTGCCCGCGGGATTGGGCACGAAACGTTCGGCGGTGGTGCCGGCGCGGTTGCGGTAACCGCGGGCGAGTCCGTCGCCACTGACGTACAGCTCCCCCGTCACTCCGACCGGGACGCGGTGCAGGCGATTGTCGAGGACCCACGCAGTGATGCCTGTCGACGGGCGACCGATCGTCACTCGATCGGCCGGGGACATCGGCTCGGTGATGCTGGCGACGACTGTCGATTCGGTCGGTCCGTAGGCATTGATCATGATCCGGTGATCACTGACCCAGGCGGCGACGAGATCGGGCGGGCAGACGTCGCCACCGGTTCCGATGCAAACCAGCTCGTTCAGTTCGCTCGGATCGACCGTGGCCAGAGCGGCCGGGGTGATGAAGGCGTGCGTGACGTGCTGATCGGCGATCAGGCTCGTCAGTTCGGTTCCGCCGATGATGCTCGGTGGAGCGATGACCATCGTGGCCCCGGCACCAACGGCCATCAGGAGTTCGAGAATCGAGGCGTCGAAGCTCGGTGAGCTGAAATGCAGCGTGCGCGAGGTCGATTCCACCCCGAATCGAGTACGTTCCTGTTCGGCGAGTGCCGAAAGCCCACGGTGAGTGACCATGACACCTTTGGGGACGCCGGTGGAACCGGAGGTGTAGATGACATAGGCGGGATTGTCCAGAGACACCGTCCCCGCCAGTTCCGAGGCCTCCAGCCGCTGATCTCCGAACTGTTCGAGGGTTGCCAGTGTCTCGGCCTGATCGAGCAGAACTGCGTCTGCCTCGTCGGGGACGACACCCACATGCTCGGCGGTGGTGAGGACGACGCCCGCTCCCGAGTCGTTGATCATGTGATGTACGCGGTCGACGGGGTACGCCGGGTCGACGGGTACGAATGCGGCGCCGGTCCGGGCAACCGCCCAGATCGCGACCACGGATTCCAGTGAGCGTGGCAATGCCAGGGCGACAACGGATTCCGGACCTGCCCCGCGGCCGATCAACAGACGTGCAAGCCGATTGGCCCGGCGGTCCAGATCGGAGTACGTCAGATGTCGGTCGCCGAAAATCAGTGCAGTTCTCTGCGGTTCGTCGACGTACTTCCGCTCGAGCAACGTCGAGAAGTGAACCTGGCCGGGAAGTTCCGGTGCAGACACGACGCTCATCGTGTCGGTGTCGACCACGAGATCGATGTCGCCGACCGGCGTGTGCGGTGATTCGGTCACCGCACCGAGGATCCGAACAAGATAACGAGCGAAGCCTTCGACCGTCGACTCGTCGAACAGGGCGCTCGCGTAGGTGAACCCGGCCTCGATTCCCGCCGGCCGGCCCTCCTCGTCGAATGTCTCGGCAAGCGTGAGTTGCAGATCGAAATTCGAAACGGCGGATTCGAGTTCGAGGACCTCGACCTCGAGGTCCGTCAGACGAACTGCTGGTCGACTGGTGTTCTTGAACTCCAGCATCACCTGGAACAACGGTGAATGCGAAGTCGACCGCTCCGGAGCCAGCGCATCGACGACGCGCTCGAAGGGGACGTCTGCGTGAGCGAAGGCGTCGAGGTCGGTGCTGCGAACTCTGGCCAACAGATCGGTGAACGAGGCTGCGGGGTCGACATCGGCGCGCAGCACCAACGTTCCGACGAACATACCGACCATCGGATCCAGGAGGGCATTTCCGCGTCCGGCGATCGGTGAGCCGATCGTGATGTCTTCCATGCCGGACAATCTGGCCACGAGCACCGCGTACGCGGCGTGTATCGCCATGAACATACTGCTTCGGTGTTCGATCGCGGTTTCGCTCAGACGACGATGAATGCCGGCATCGATGTCGAATCGAACGACGCCGCCCGAGAGATCCTGTACGCGCGGCCGCGGGCGATCTGCGGGGAGCGCGAGAAGCTCGGGCACACTTGCCAGCTGACGTGTCCAGTACTCGAGCTGGCCGGCGAGGGTGCTCTCCGCTTCGTCTATCCGTCCGAGTGCCCTTTCCTGCCAGATCGCGAAGTCCGCGTACTGGACCGGGAGAGGAGACCAGTCGGGTGCCTCACCTCGATGCCGTGCCGAGTACGCGCTCATCACGTCGAACGCCAACGGTGCCATCGAGAATCCGTCGGCGCAGATGTGATGGACGACCACAGCCAGGACGTGATCTTCTGCGTCGACCTCGATCAGTTCCGCCCTGATCGGTGGAGCCTGCGTCACGTCGAAGCCCCTCGAGGTGACGCGTTCGATCTCCCCGAGTACCGCTTCGGTGCTCGCGCCGACAATCGGTAGCGACCCCAACGCTTCACCGGGTTCCACGATTACCTGCGCCGGCACTCCCTCGATCATGGGAAACAGCGTGCGCAGCGATTCGTGGCGATCGAGCACATCGGTGATCGCGCCTTCCAAGGCCGCAACGTCCAACCGGCCTCTCAGCCTGATCGCTATGGCCACGTTGTACGCCGCGGAGGTGACGTCGAATTGATTGACGAACCACATGCGCTTCTGGGCCAGCGACAGCGGAATCGACTGCGGCCGCGGCAACGCCTCGAGCGGAAGAACGGCTGCTCCCCCTCGCGCCGTGGCGCACTCGACCGCCAACTGCGCAACGGTCGGCGCGTCGAACAACTCTCTGATCGACAGGTTCAACGACAGTGAATCGTTCACGCGCGCCACGGCTCGGGCAGCGACGAGACTGTTTCCGCCGATCTCGAAGAAGTTGTCGTGAACACCGACTGCCCCGGATTCCAGAAGCTCCTCGAAGATCGCCGCCAACTGTGCTTCGAGCGGTGTTCTCGGCGCCAGATACGTCTGCGAACTGTCGAAGCTGGGCGCGGGCAGAGCTTTCCGATCGAGCTTGCCGGTCGAGCCGAGCGGAAACACGTCGAGGGCGATGACCACTGCGGGAACCATGTAGGCGGGAAGGAGACCTCTCAACTCGGCGCGCATGCCGTCCGTGTCGATCGAGGTGCCTGTCTCGGCGATGACGTAGCCGACCAAGCTGTCACCGACCACGTCGTCGTGATGGACGAGAGCAGCAGCTTGCGTGACACCGGGCAGCCTGAGCAACGCTGCTTCGACCTCGGCGAGCTCGATGCGCTGGCCGCGGATCTTGACCTGGAAATCGCGTCGACCGACGTAGTCGAGTAGCCCGTCGGCGCGCCACCGGACGACATCACCGGTTCGGTACATCCGGGTGCCAGCCGGGCCGTACGGATCGGCCACGAATCTGTCGGCGGTGAGATCGCTGCGCCCGAGGTATCCACGCGCCAGTTGCACTCCCGCCAGGTACAGCTCGCCGTGAACGCCGACCGGAACGGGATGCAGCCGCCCGTCGAGGACATAGAGCTGGGTGTTCCACACAGGCGCACCGATGGGAACGGTGACGGTCATGTCTGGGGTGAATTCGGCGGCGCTCACGTCGACGGCAGCCTCCGTGGGTCCGTACAGGTTGAACAATCCTGCAGAACTCAGACGGGTGAACGCCTCCGCGGTGGTGGGAGCGAGAGCTTCACCGCTGCAGAACACCTGACGCAGGCTTGCGCACTGCCCGGCAGTCGCGACCGCGACGAATTCCGCGAGCATCGACGGAACGAAGTGCGCCGTCGTGACGCCTTTTTCGGCCATCAACGCCGACAGGTACCCGGGATCACGGTGCCCCTCCGGTTCCGCGATCACCAACTGCGCACCAGTCTGCAGGGGCCAGAACAGTTCCCACACCGAGACGTCGAAGGTCACCGGAGTCTTGTGCAGCACCACGTCCGACGCGTGAAGTGGGTACGCGTCTTGCATCCACAGAAGGCGATTGACGATCGAACGGTGTGATACTGCAACGCCTTTCGGCCGACCGGTCGATCCGGACGTGAAGATCACGTATGCAGCATTGTCCGGGAGGAGGGGTCGGATCCGATCAGCGTCGGTCATCGGCACCGTCGTGGACACGGGACGATCGAGATCGACGTCGACGATCGGGACTCGCGCGGGAAGTGCGCCGTGGTCCTGGGGCCGGCTCAGCACACAGATCGGTGCGGCGATGTCGAAGACGTACGCGATACGTTCGGCCGGATGGTCGGGGTCCACCGGGACATACGCCGCACCGGCACGGATCACGGCGTGGACCGCGACGAGTAGTTCGGGTGACCGGCGAATCGACACCGCGACGCGCATGTCCGGGCCGACACCGTGGGCGATGAGGGTTCTGGCAAGTTCACTGACCCTCGCGTCGAACTCCGCATACGTCAGTGTCCGCTCGCCGTAGATGAGCGCTGCCCCCTCGGGCGTCCGGGCTGCCTGCTCCGCCACCAGGTCGGAGAGGGTGGTGATCGGTACGGCGTGTTCGGTGGCATTCCAGCGCTCGAGGACCAGTTCCGCCTCGCCCACAGCTGTGAGATCGACGTCGCCGACGATTGATTCGGGGTCGGCCGCTACCGCGTCGAGGAGCATCGTGAAGCGATCAGCGAGGCCCGACATGGTGTCCGAGTCGAAAAGTTGGCTGGCATAGTTCAACTGGCCGTCGAGATGGTCGCCGCGGTCGGTGAGAATGACCTGAAGATCGAACTTCGCTGCACCCGTGGACAGTTCGTCAACAGTGACGTCGAGCTCGGGCAAGGTGACCTCGGCGGGAGCAGCGCCTTGCATCACCAACATGACCTGGAACAGCGGTGCCTGGCGCTCTGCGAGGGATTCGACGAGTACGTCGTACGGCACTTCGGTGTGCTGCAAGGCCGCCACGTCGACGTCCCGGACGCGGGTGAGAACTTCACCGAAGGTGAGTCCCCCGTCGAGAACCGTCCTCAGCACCACCGTGTTGACGAACATTCCGACGACGTCGTCGAGGGCGCGCTCGCTACGCCCGGCCACCGGGGTGCCGATCGTGATGTCGTTCGCTCCACATTCTCGACTGAGCAGGACGGCCAGCGCTGCGTGGATCACCATGAACACGCTGACGTCGCATCGCGCCGCGATCTCGCCGACCCGGCGGTACGTCGCGGAGTCGATCCGGAAATCGAGATCTCCACCGCGCAGCGAGACACCTGCAGGCCGCGGGTGATCCATCGGCAGTTCCGCGAGCTCACCGCGTTCGGCGAGAGTGTGCGACCAGAACCGCAACTGCTCGGCGAGAATCGAATCCGGGTCGGACGCTTCGCCGAGCGCTCCTCGTTGCCATTCGCTGAAATCGCCGTACTGCACTTCGAGCGGCAACCACGCCGGTACACGCCCGCTCGCCCTCGACGCGTAAGCGACCATCACGTCACGAGCCAGCGGCGCCATCGACAGGCCGTCCGCTGCAATGTGGTGAACGACGAGGACCAGCGTGTGCTCGCGTTCGTTCACCTCGAGCAGAGTGGCGCGGATCGGCACCGATTCGCTGACGTCGAATCCCGTTCGTGCCAGTTCGCTCGCCCGCGCTGCGGCCGCTGCGGCAGGCACCGTTTCCACCTCGAGATGATCGAACATCTCGTCCACACCGAGAACGTGCTGGACCGGACCACGGGCGCTCTCGGGGAAAACGGTCCGCAAGACCTCGTGCCGAACGATCACGTCCCGCAGTGCGGTGAACAGTGCGTCGACGTCGAGATCGCCGGTCATCGAAACCGCGATCGGAATGTTGTACGCCGGCGAACTCGGATCGAGTTGATTGGTCAGCCACATACGTTGCTGAGCCAGAGATACCGGTATCCGGTCAGGGCGATCGATACGCGTCAGTGCTGGGGCGCGCGTGTTCCGCGAGTCCGCGAGGTCTGCGCGAGCAGCCAGAGCGGAGACGGTCGGCGCCTCGAAGAGGTCGAGAACGCTCAGCGTCGTCCCGAGTGCTCCGTTGACCCTCGACACGACTCGGGTCGCGATCAGCGAGTCACCGCCGAGGTCGAAGAAACTGTCGTCTGCTCCCGCCCTGGTGATGCCGAGCAGATCGCAGAACACCGCAGAAATTCGCTTCTCGGTCGAGGTCTCGGGGGCACGGTATTCGGCCGTGCCGCCAGCCGAATCGATGTCCGGTAATGCTTTCCTGTCGATCTTTCCGGCGGGAGTCAGTGGAATGGAATCGAGTACGACGATCCGCGACGGAACCATGTGCGCTGCCAACGAGGATCCGGCGTGGGCGATCAATTCGGAGTTGTCGATGTGCGTGCCCTCAGCCGCCGTGACGTACGCCGCCAACAGTGTTTCCCCACTCGGGCCCGAAACTCCGGCGGTGACAGCCTGCGCGACGCTCGGATGGCGGCGCAGTACGTCGTCGATCTCGCCGAGTTCGACGCGGAAACCGCGGATCTTGATCTGGAAGTCGCTCCGTCCGAGGTACTCCAGCTCACCCGCGCCGTTCCACCGCGCGAGGTCACCCGTGCGGTACATGCGCTCTCCCGCAACGCCGTTGGGGTCGGCGACGAATCGTTCGGCCGTGATCGTGGCTCGCGCGTGGTATCCACGCGCCAAACCGATACCGCTCACATAGAGTTCGCCGGCGACACCGATCGGCACCGGTTGAAGCCGCGAATCCAGGAGGACGGCCGCGGCGCCGCGCATCGGCTTTCCGATCGTGACGGGAACATCGCTGCTCAGCGGTCCGGTCAGGGTGGCGACGACGGTGGTTTCGGTCGGTCCGTACGCATTGAACATCGAGCGTCCGTGTGACCACTGATCTACCAGCGCGGGCGAGCAGGCGTCGCCGCCGGTCACGACCACTCGTAGATCCGGTAGGCCGGCGGGATCAACAGTTGCCAGCGCGGCCGGGGTGACGAAAGCGTGTGTCACCCGGCCGACGCGCATCACCTGGGCCAGTTCGTCGCCGCCGTACACGGTGGGCGGCGCTATCACCATCGTCGCCGCGCCGCCGAAGGCAAGGAGAAGTTCGAGTACCGAAGCGTCGAAGCTCGGCGAAGAAAAATGCAGGGTGCGGTCGCCTGGTTCGACTCCGAACCTGATTCGTTCTTCGTCGGCGAAGCTCCTCAGCCCGCGGTGACTGACCACGACGCCTTTGGGGACGCCGGTAGATCCCGAGGTGTAGATCAGGTAAGCCGGGTCGTCGTAGCGCACGCGTGAGCGACGTTCGCCATCGTCGAGCGGTGCGTCCGAGCGGTACGCGTTCGGTTCGTCGGTGCTGAATTCGTCCAGAAGCAGCCAGTCCACCGAATCGGCGAGCCCGGCATGGTGCTCCCCCACGCTGATTCCGACAACAGCTCCCGAATCGGTGAGCATGTGCCGAATACGATCCTCGGGGTAGTGCGGATCGATCGGAAGGAAGGCGCCGCCGGTCTTGGCCACTGCCCACGTCGCGGTCACCGATTCGATCGACCTCGACAGTGCAAGGGCGACGTAGGTGCCTGGGCCGACTCCCCTGTTGATCAGTTCGCGGGCGAGTGTGTTCGACTCGGCGTCGAGTTCCCGGTAGCTCACCTCACGATCACCGAAAATGAGCGCTGGGGCATCGGGGTTCACAGCCGCGGCCCGGCGGAGGATATCGGGCAGGGTCAACGGCGCGGACGCGGTCGCTCCCTGTGCCGGCACCAGGGACTCACGCTCGAACTCGTCGAGAAGATCGAGATCTCCGACCGACGTTCGCGGGGCTGCCGCTGCGCCCGCAAGGATCCGCACCAGTCGCGAGAGGAAGGCTTGGACCGTGGATTCGGCGTAGTGCTGCGTGGAGTACGCCACCTCGAGGGCGCCGGTATCCGCGTGGACGTCGATCGCCACATCGAGGCCGGCAATCGTGGTCTCCTGCGAGCCGTCGTTGAGATGGACGTGCAACTCGGGCAGCTCGGGGATACCTGCCGCCGATCGAACCAACAACGTGTCGCGTTCTCGAGCAAGAAAACTCACGAACTCGTCGAACGGCGCCGCCGGATCGACCTCGCAGCGCAGCGGCGAAGTCCCCCACTCGGTCCTCGTTCCGATCAACACGTCACGGCGCTCGGTCGATCTCGACAACAATGCCGCAAATGCCGCGTGGACAACGGCAAAGAGTGAGACATCTTCCGTACGTGCAAGTTCGGCGACCGCGGGATCGAGCGGGAAGCTGAGCCGATTCGTAGTGGTCGGCTCCGATTCTGCGTCGATTCGCTCGAGCCCCAGCGCCGAACCCTCGTCGGAGTCCCCCAGATATCCAGCCCAGAACCTTTCGGTTTCCCTCCGCTGCGCACTGCGTGCCCCGGCCTCGGCGCTTGCCGGATGAATCCGGTTCATCGGCGTACCGGCCGGTGCTGCTGTCAGTTCTGCGACCAACTCGGTGAACGCCCGGTGGTGTTCAACCAGTTCGTCGTGACCGTAGCGATTGGGGTTGCCACGAAAGTCGATCAACGTCTGAGCTGGGTCGCCACTCTGGTACACGTTGACCAGGAGATCCTCGACGGGCCCCGACGTGACGATGTGAAACTCGCCGGTCAGTGATCCCAGTGTTATCTCCTGCCGGAAGAGCATCACATTCATCATCGGACCGGACAGTCGTGCATCGCCGACCGCCAAGCCCGCATCGCGCCTGATGTCTTCGAGACTGCATCGCTGATGACGAAGCGCGCCGAGGAGTTCGAGTTGGACCCGCCCGACCAGATCGTCCACGCTTTCGTCGGGGTCGACGTGGATGTGAAGGGGCGCGACGTTGACCAGCATTCCGCCGGAGCGTTGCAGCGGTGCCGTGGTCCTCGCCGAGACCGGCAGATTTATCAGAACGTCGTCGTAGCCGGTGTTGCGAGACAAATAGCACGCCAGTGCCGAAATCAGCACCGCCGCCGCAGTGGCACCGGAACGCGAATTCCACTCGTCCAAGGCAGCAAGGCTGTTCGCCGACATCGCGGCACTGACGAGTTCGCTACGCGCAGTCGGAGGTCCCTCACGCGTTGCCAACGTAGAACCGTGCTCGACGCCGGACACTCGCCGGGCCCAGTATTCGCGGTCGGCCTCGAACCGACTCGATTCGCGGTACTTCTGATCGAGTTCGGACAGCGTCGTGACGTCGAGCGCCTTGTTTACCGCAGGCTCCCGGCCCTCGACTGCTGCGGTGTAGATCGCGGCAATGCGATTCACTATCGTCATTCCGCTGTATCCGTCGAGAGCAACGTGGTGAATCCTGGTGTACCACAAGTAGTCTCGATCGCCAGTTTGGAGAATTGTCATCTCGACGAGACGATCACGCGTCAAGTCGAGCGTCGTCGCGTAATCGTTGTCCATCCACTCCGACGCAGCCTGCCGAGGGTTCTCACGCTCGCGGAAGTCGAAGTAGTCGATACCCGGATCGATCGTGAAGTCCACGATCTGGCACGGCTCACCATCGGGGTACATCAACCGCAGAAATGGCGACTCGAACTCGTGGGCGGCCTCCACTGCAGCGCGGCTGAGCAGTTGCATGTCCAGGTCGCCGTGGAACTCGATGTACTGCGCAATGAAATACGGCACCGTCGGGTGAAGTTGCTGCGCAAACCACATACTGCGCTGCACCGCTGACAGGGGAAACGCCCCTGCCGGCAGGCTTCGCGATCCGGTCAGCGGATCGATCCTCTTGTCGGTATCCATCACGACCACCCCCACACAGCGTTGTGACGATCAGCGCCGGGAACTGTGGCTCGGGGATTGAAGAGAAACATCGCACCGCCTCGATATCGAGTGGAAACCATGTGGCGATCCTGCGAGAGCGCAGCCGAAGGTCATCGACCTCGACGAAGGGTCGCTTCGAAGTCCGAACCTCCCCGAAGGTCCGAACTCAGGATCAGAATTTGTCGTCGTCAGGCGTCAGGCGCACCGCAGTGCTGCGGTGCTCAACGCAAGGCTAGAAACCGGTTGCCCACACCTGCTTCACCGGAAACGTTCGGCTTCACGGGCAAGTTCGGTCAACCGTTCACACAACTGTGCGAGTTCCGAACTTTCGGCTCCCTCGGCAACAGCAGTCGCCACATCTTCGGCGGCGCAGCGAACCTCGAACATCCGATCCACCAGTTCGACGGCCTCGACGGCGGTCAAGATGACGGCGTCAGCCGGGATCGACGTGCCCTTGACGGCATTGCGCTGCTCGTACGCGCGCTGGCGACAAGACTGGCTGCAGTACCGGCGACGACGACCCACTCCCGTCACCGCGACCTCGCGGCCGCACCACACACACGGGTTTCCGGAACGCGCAGTCTGCGGTGATCCGACGCGTGTGCTCTCAGCCATGAGTCGACACTGTACTCGAGATTCGGACGCCTTCGATGAACGCGCGCGGTACCCGGTAAGATGGAGAGGTTGCGTCTTCTCGCCACACGGGAACCAATCGGGTGCTCGTGGCGTTGTAGATGAGTGTGAGCGTCTACTCCCCAAGTCAGGGCGCCCACCAGCGGTGACGAACGAAGAGAGGACACCACCATGGCAGATCGCGTACTTCGAGGTAGCCGTCTCGGAGCTGTGAGCTACGAGACCGACCGTGACCATGACCTCGCGCCCCGTCGTATGGCCAAGTACAAGTGCGAGAACGGCGAGATCTTCGACATCCCGTTCGCGGACGAAGCCGAGATCCCCGGCACCTGGTTGTGCCGCAACGGCCTCGAAGGCGCCCTCATGGAGGGAACTGCCCCCGAAGCCAAGAAGGTCAAGCCTCCCCGCACCCACTGGGACATGCTGCTCGAGCGTCGCTCGGTCGAGGAACTCGAAGAGCTCCTCAAAGAGCGTCTCGATTTGCTGAAGGCCAAGCGTCGCGGCGCATGAACTAGCACTTCGATCAAGACCGTCCGGTTCTACACCGGGCGGTCTTTCTCGTTCTACGGGGAGTGATCGTTCACAAGTCGACGTCATACTTCGGCCCTTCTTCGACGTGGCAACTTCAGGATGCTTCGCGGTCCTCAAAGGCACTTCAGGACAACGTTATTCAGCATCCAGGCGCACTCGCGAGCCGACAGTGCGCGGATTCGCGATTCGCGCTGGAGAACCATCGGCACTGCTTCGTGCACCAGTGTGAGCTGTATCCCCCACCCCGCGACACACCAAACTTCGGTACCCCACTCACGCCGACTGGGGTGTGGGTAAATGACTTACGGTGCTGAACGGTACTTCCGCTACTTCGCGGTCACCGATCGATGCTCTGTGCCGCGGTTCCTTGGCGGAGGCGGGTGATTTCGTTGCGTGATTCGACGACCTGGGAGCTGTCGTCGCCCTTGCTGACAGCAAGGTCGCTGCACAGATCCAGCGCGGCACGAACGATATGTCGTCGTTGGCGACGTTCGGTGCGAGTGGGTGCGGCTTTCGCGTACGTGCGTTGTTGTCGCCATCCGCCGGCGGCTGTCACCTCGGCGTCGGTCAGGACGCCGGACTCGATTTCCGGGGCGAGAATGTCACGGACGAAGTGGGATTCACGTGGGTGCGCCCAGACGAACGCGATCCACAAGGCAGTGAAAGCGAAGACGATGTCGCCGATCATGATGACGAACACGAGCGAACTGCTGCCGCCGGCGATCGCGAGCATCGAATCCCACACGCCGTGGATCAGGATGGGTGCCACGATCAACGCCAATCCGCGTCCGATCCGCCGGGGCTGGGCCGGGGTGCCGATCAGATAGATCACGCCGGCGCAGAAAAGGGCTGTAAAGAGGGGATGAGAGACGATGTCGGAGTAGGTGCGGGTGGCGATGGAACCGATCAGGCCGTCGGTTTGGTGGGCGCCGAAGCCCTGCGTCGCGCCGGCAATCGAGTACAGAAAGTCTTCGCTGGTCTGAAATCCCAAGCCGATGAAAGCGCCGAGGAGCAGGCCGTCGGTTGCGGTGCGCACCAGTCGCGGTGCAAGCGCGAGGAGGACGACGATGCCGATGCCTTTGGCGGTTTCCTCCACGAACGGTGCAGAGAGGCCCGCATGCCAGTCCTGAGCCCATACCTGCCCGAAAATCTTCGTGTAGAGCGAGCCGACTGCTCCGTTCGCGGGTACCGCGATAGTGAACGTTGCTGCGGTGGCGCCCCAGATGAAGCCGGTGACCACTAGTCCTACGGGTTGGCGTTCGTAGCGGTCGATGTGCCGGAACCACCATGTCCAGACCGCGGCGCTGATGATGCCGACGATGCCGGCAACGAGGAGTGCGCGCCCGAAGTATCCGGCGAAGGGGGCGAACATCTGCCAGCCTTTGACGAGGCCGAATCCGCACATCCACAGGTATATCCAGAACACGACGTTGCGTGGTTGGAAGAAGTGAAATTTCTCGCCCCAGGCCGTCGTATCGAATGCGCGAGAGCGGGTTTCGAGGAGATCGCTGCTCACTTGGTGTCTCCCTCATGTGTGCCGATGGAGGCGATCATGTCGGTGATTTCTCGACTGCGGGCGGCGATCTGATCGGGTGGGCCGACTACCTGTACCCGAATTCCCTCGCCGTCGGTGACGAATGTGGTCACCGATCCGGCGGACCGCGGAGTGTCAAAGCTGACCTGGACGCCGCTCAGACCCCCGTCGGTGCTGATCGGCTGGCGTGTACCGGAGACCGCAAGCACGGAACTGCCGTTCGTCGCAAGACTCACGGCATCTGTTTGGGAGAGGAGCTCGTCGGCAGTTCCACTGAATGTGTCGGCGTCGACGCTCACGGTGACGGTGCCGCCGGTCAACGTCACACGTGGGAGCGAATCGGACGCGCCATGTTGGTCGGTTCGGAAACCACTCTCGACATTCCAGCCCGCAGGTGCGGCGAAGGAGACCGTTTCGGTCACGGCCATTCGGTCTCCGGCGCCGGTTGGATCTTCGGAGGAGACAGCGGAATCGATGGCGGGCACGATCACAGTCCAGAGCATCCACACCCCCAAGATCGCGAGGGCGTGTGGGAAGACGCGTGTGTCGAGTCCGAGGAAGCGGTGATCCGCTGGTGGACGTCGTCCGTGTATGGGCTCGTGCTTGTGTGCAGTACTCGAAATAACGCTCAATTTCCCTCGTTTCCATTGCACGGCAGGTGCACTGACTATCGCAGAAACGGACAAATTCCGTGCATCAGCCGGCACCTGCCGGTCATCGAGACGATCGTGCACCAAGTTCCCGTCGGCGCGAGATCACCGAGAGCTCCTAGTCGACGGTGAACCGTCGCATCGCCAGATGTCCGAACACGCCGACCAGAATCAACGTGACGCCTGCGGTCACGGAAACGGAGTCGGTCACCAACCCCGCGATGCCGGTCACGGCTACGAACACCGGCAAAAAGTCGAACAGCCTGAAAATCGACTGCGGTGGTTCGGTTTCGAGGCCCTGAGCCTGAGCGGCCTTGTTCGGCGCATACTCGGGGTACCACTCGGTGAAGGAGATCGCGAAGAAGGTTCCGAGCAACTGCAGAATCCATCCGGTCCAGAAGTTGTCTCCGTCGTGCAGCAGTGCGTCTCCGAACAAGCCCACTGCGGCCGACCATGTGAAGGCGAGCGCCCACACTGCGGTGATGACGTAGTTGATGCGCAGAAACAGTGGCGTCGTCCAATACTCTTCAGGCGTCGACTCTTTCGCGTACTGCAAAGTGAAAGGATTGCGGAGCAGGATCGATCCGAAGGCAAAGACCACCAGCGCGATGTTGGTCAGTTCGCCTCCCCAGAGTTCGAACCACCGAATCGTGTTCGCCGACGCGAGGAGGCCGATGGCCGCCAGAACGCCGAAGAACACGACGTCGAAGACCTCCAACAGCTTCACCGTGCCGCCGCGCCGGTGACTGGCCGCCAAGATCAGCAGCGACAACCCGAGCGCGGCGGCCGCGGATTCCTCGAACCTTCCCGGCCCGGAGAGCAAGGACAGCAGGATCCACGGTGACAGCCCCGCGAGCGGTGACTGCAGCACCGCGTCGACGACACTGGTCTTGCGAACTGCAGTCTGGGGCTCGGTCTTCTCAGGCTGGGCCTTGTCTGGCTCGGTCTTGTCTGGCTCGGTCACAGGAGGCCGCCTTTACGCAGGAACGGGTGGCACAGCGAGTACCCGCGTAGGCGCCCCTCGGAACATCGGCAGCCCGATATCCGTTGCTCGGGTCAGATTGCCGCAGTCTCCTCAGGTGATTGCTCGGCCCGATCTCGGCGCCGGGCTACCAGCGCCATGGCAATCGCACCGACCGCGATGATGCTGAGCACGATCTCCGGCGCCGGACCTACTCGGGTAGCGAGGGTGGAGCTGGTCGAGAGCGGCACCTTGGCCACAAGTGCCGCCGGCACGAACAGGTCGGTCTGCGACGTCACTGCCCCGTCGGGAGCGATGATTGCGCTGACACCACTGGTTGCGGCCACAACGACGGCACGGCCGTGCTCGACAGCCCGCACACGGGACATTGCCAGCTGCTGATACGTCATCTCGGTGTCCCCGAAGGTGGCGTTGTTGGTCGGTACTGCCAGCAGCTGCGCACCATTGCGCACCGATTCCTGGAACGCCCGGTCGAACGCAACCTCGTAACAAGTCGCGACGCCGATCGGTACACCCGCTGCGTGGACAACGCCGTTGCCCTCGCCGGGCACGAAATTGCCCGCACGATCGGCGTACGAGGAGAAGTTCCGGAAGAAGCTTCGGTATGGCAGGTATTCACCGAACGGCTGGATGATCTTCTTGTCGTGCTGTTCCTGAGGACCATTGGCGCCGTCCCACACGATCACTGAATTGGTGGTCGTACGATCGGCATTCACGAGTACGGTGCCGACAAGAATCGGGGCTCCGATCGCTTCGGAGGCTCGGGTGATGTCGGCCGCGGCATCGGCGTTTCGCAGTGGGTCGATGTCCGAGGCATTTTCCGGCCAGATCACGACGTCAGGCTGATCGACGCGGCCCGCGTCCACCTCGGCTGCCAGTTTCACGGTTTCGGTGACGTGGTTGTCGAGGACCTGCTTGCGTTGCGAGTTGAAGTCCAAGCCCAACCGCGGAACGCTGCCCTGGATCGCGGCGACGGTGATCGTTCGGTCGCCGGAATCCATGGTGGCAAGAAACGGCGACACCACGAGAGCAACGATCACGGGCACGATGGCGGCGGCAACGGCTCCGAAGAATCCTCGGTCCCATCGTTTTGCCGCGACAGTGACGACGACTGCTGCCAAGCCGGTACCGGTCAGGGCCACCGCGAAGCTGAGCAGCGGCGCACCGCCGATACTCGCGAGTGGGAGGAGCCACCCTTCGGATTGACCGAATGCGAGCCTGCCCCAAGGAAATCCGCCGAAAGGAACGCTGGAACGGAGCCACTCGGTAAGCGTCCAGGTCGCGGCAATCCACAAAGGTGCCCAAGGCAACCTCGCCACCAGTACCGCCAGCAACCCGAACAGTCCGATGAACAACGACTCCACCGCGGCCAACGCGATCCACGGGACCGCGCCCACGAACACACCGATCCACGGAAGCAACGGCACCAGGAATCCGAGACCGGCCAGGTACCCGTAACCGAAGCCGGCACGAAGACGCAATCCGCCTCGACCGAAGTTCGTCAACACGCACGTCAGAAGAGCGATCCCGACTGGCGCCAGAAACCACAGCGGACGAGGTGGGAACCCGGCGAAGATCAAGAATCCGCCTGCGGCTGCGTACAGCGAACGTAGCCATGCCGAACCGGTGAGCACAGCGTTCACGCGGGAGCGATCGCTGCTGGGCGCCTCTGCGCCGGCCTCACTCACTCGTCGAGCCGCGCTGGTAGACGACGCGTCCGCGATGCACCGACTTGATGCAGACCGGAATCGGCGCATCTTCCGCCAGCCTGGGCAGAGCGGGTACTCGCGAGCGCGGATCGGTAGACCATCGCTGGACCGAATCGGCCGGTGCACTGACTTCGAGTTCGCCTGCCTCCCACAACACGTAGGAGGCGGGTGCACCCGGATTGAGCGTTCCCGCGGCGCCGTCCCGCACTCCGCCCGCGCGCCAGGCGCCGCGCGTTGCGGCGGAGAAGGCCGCACGCGGTGAGATTCCACTTCCGTCGGTGCGGTGCTGGACAGCGGCGCGCAGCATCGCCCACGGCTCGATGGGGGTGACCGGGGCATCGGAGCTGAATGCGAGCGAGACACCCTTACCGGCAGCAGGTGCAAACGGATTCAACGCTGCTGCGCGGTCGACTCCCAGGCGCGTGGCGTACAGACCGTCGGTACCGCCCCACAGTGCGTCGAACACCGGTTGGACGCTCGCGATGACACCCAAGGCCGCGAAGGTTTCCGCGTCAGCCATCGACATCATTTCCGCGTGCTCGAGGCGGTGACCCAACGCGGCGACCTTGGGGCCACCCAGTTCGTCGGCGACCTTGCGGAACGCGGCCGCTGCCGACGAGACGGCACCGTCACCGATCGCATGGAAGCCGGCCTGGACACCCGCGAGGGTGCAGGCCCGGATGTGTGCGGCGATCGCGTCGACGTCGAGATAGGCGTTGCCCGTCGAATCAGGTTGGTCTGCATAGGGTTCGAGCAGCCACGCGGTATGCGAACCGAGCGAACCGTCGATGAATAGATCCCCGCCGAGTCCGTCTGCTCCGGTTTTGTCGAGGAGTGCACGAGCATCCTCTTCGGTGTCGACGCGCTCACCCCAGTAGCCCCGAACCTCCACTCCGTGGTCGTGGGCCAGTAGTTCCTGGAAATCGGTCAGTCCCGAGATGTCCGGTCCGCCGCACTCGTGCACTGCGACGATCCCGCGGGAGGCGCACAGATCGAGCGCCGCGGTACGAGCAGACGCGCGCTGAGATTCGGTCAGCAGGTTCCGAGCCGCATTGCGCGCCAGGTGGTGTGAATCGAAGGTCAGCGGGCCGTCGGCCGAGTATCCGGCAGTGTCGGCGAGGGCGGAGATCCCGTCGCGCAATGCGCTCGAGCACGCGGCCGAGTGAACGTCGATCCGCGAGAGATACACCTTGCGGCCAGGGGCAGCCGCGTCGAGATCCGCGGTCGAAGGCGGCGTCTGATCTGCCCACTCGGTGTCATCCCAACCATGTCCCCAGATGACTGCGTCGGGATGGGCAGTTTCGGGGTTTGCCGCTGCGAATGTTCGTACTCGCGAGAGGCATTCGTCCAGTGAGTTCGCGCCCACGAGATCCAGACCGACGAGATTGAGTCCCAATGCAGTGATGTGGACGTGGGTGTCGACGAACCCGGGAGTGACAAACGCACCGCCCAGGTCTTCGATCTCCGCGGCGGGGTGCAACGCCCGTCCGGCGCGCTCGTCGCCGACCCACACGACGGTGCCGTCGGTGATGGCGATCGAGGTCGCGTCAGGTGCAAATGAACTGTAGATCCGGCCGTTGACCAGCAGACGAGTAGTCACGAGCACCCAGTCTGCCTGTTAGTACTGCGGCCCCCGCGAACGGGTGGGTGTATCCGTGTCCAGAATCTCACCCTCGAGGACCAGTTCCTTGCCGTTGCTTGCTACGTACTCGGTGGTTTCGGGTGTCTCGACGATGATCTCGCCGTCGATCACCTCGCCGTTTCCGCGCATGCGCGCCGCGTAGCCGACGGTTCCGGCGAAGGCGTCACCACCGGCGGCAAATGCTGCTGCGCGCTTGCCTGCCAGGAGCACCGCAAGCGGGCGGAGCGCCCACCGGGTCGGCGGAATCAGAAGCAGAAGGCCCAGAACCGAAGTCACGAGTCCGGGTACGAACATCAACGCGGAGCCCGCCGCGACCAAGGCGCCGTCGGCGACCGCCAGTGACGGCGATCCCTCACCTCGCGTTGCCTTGCGGAATCCGTCCATGACTCGTCGCCACTGCGAACGCATGAGGATCAATCCGACAAGCGAACCGGCGAGAAACAGCAGCACTGTCCAGGCGACACCGATGGCGTTGCCCACGATGACCAATGCGGCGATCTCGACGATCACGTAGAGGAGGAATACGGCGGCGATCATGACGTCCCCTTTCAGACGGTCTATCCGTTCAACGCTCGAGGGGCCGGATTTTCTCCCGACAACGACGCAGAGGTGCAAAACAGGCGAGTGCCGTGAGTCACGCGGGCCTTCTCTCACGCACGTGCGACTTGCCTGGCGTTAACTAACGCTCCGCTAACGATTCTAAACCTCAAGTTGACGTTGAGACTATGCGCATGGTCAAGTCACTTCGGGCCGCATTTCCCGGCCTCATGAAATGAAGGAGCCCGACATGAGCCGACTCCCCGGCAAGACACTCGCCCGACGCATTCCCGCTGCCATCGCCGGCACTGCCGCCGTCGTGGCACTCACCGCCGGCAGCACGATGATCAGCGCGGGAACCGCGGCCGCAGAACCGGTAGTACCCGAAGGAATTGCCGCGCTGATCGCGCAGGCCGCAGCCATCTCCCCCGAAGCCTCTGCTGCTGTTCAGCAGTTGATCGGCACGGCAGGCGCTGATCAGATCACGTCCGCCCTCGATCTCCCGGACATCGGCGTCACCAAGCCGCAGTCGTTCATGTACCCCGCACCGACGGTCGGGTGTGGCGTGGCCGGTGAACCTGTCACCGTCACCCTCAGCTCCGCACAGGCCGGTCCGAACTTCCCGTTGCCGCCGTGGGTCGAGGCCGACCATCTCCGGTTCCAGGCAATCCCGGGTTACGTCGGCATACCCGAGACCTCAGGGTTGAGTGTTGCCTGGATCAACGTCGGCACCTTCAAGGGTGGCATCGTCCCGTTGGACGAGAAGTTGCCCGTACTCGATACGCCGTTGCTCTCGAAGGTCGTCGACACCGGCGACGGCAAGGTGTTTGCCGCTCTGTTCGGCAATGTCGATTACGCAGACGGGAAGACCTGCATCGTGCTGCCAACAGTGGGCGCTTTTGATGCCTGAGCAGAGCGAAACGCTCGCTGCATGACAGGCGGCTGGCCTACGCGCCCGGAGTTACCAGTCCGGTCTCGTAGGCCAGCACCACCGCCTGCACACGATCACGCAGATCGAGTTTGGTCAGAATGCGTCCGACGTGCGACTTGATCGTCGATTCGGACAGGTACAGCTGCTGTGCGATCTCGATGTTCGACAGTCCCGTGGCCACGTGCCCGAGGACTTCGCGTTCGCGTTCGGTCAGGACGTCGAGAACCACCGGATCGCGTCGCGGCGCCGGACCGTCCACGATGAACCTCGACAGCAGACGACGTGTCACCTTCGGGGAAACAACCGCATCACCGGCCGCCACGCTGCGGATAGCCGACACGAGGTCCTCGGGCGGGGTGTCTTTGAGAAGAAACCCACTCGCTCCGGCACGCAGGGCGCCGAGCGCGTGTTCGTCCAGGTCGAACGTCGTCATGACCAGGACCCTGGATTCGATCCCGGAGGCAAGAATCTGCTCCGTCGCTTTCACACCGTCGACAATCGGCATCCGCACATCCATCAACACGACGTCAGGCTTCAGCGCTACCGCCGCTGCGACCGCCGCGGCTCCGTCACCGGCCTCACCGATGACCGAGATGTCCTCATGTGCTTCGAGCACCATGTTCAGGCCCATCCGCATGAGTTCCTGGTCGTCGACTAGCAGCACGGTGATGGGCACGGCGTAAACCTATCGGGCCTGAGACGTCGGTGCCAATGCGATTGCGGCGAGCCGGTATCAATCGTGGATCTCGAGCGGCAACTCTGCGTACACACGCCAACTGCCGTCGGGGCGTCGTCCCGTCTCGAGTGTCCCGTGCAGTACCGCCACCCGCTCACGCATGCCGACCAATCCGTTGCCCGAACCGTGAGCGAAGGTCGAGCTCGACGTTCCGTTGTCGACGACCTCGAGCAGTACCGCGGTCTCGGTGCGGCGCACGGTGACCCGGGCCTTCGGGTTCGCGCCGGCGTGGCGGAGGACATTGGTCAATGATTCCTGAACGAGGCGATGAATGCCCAGGCTGACCGATGGACTGACGTCGTCGAGCTCGCCGGTCAGCTCGAGGCGCACGCCGAGACCGGCAGCACGCATCATCTCGACGACCTTGGCGATGCCGGCCGTTCCGTGTTGCGGCATCAAATCGCTACTGACCTCGGTGCGCAGAAGCGAGACGGTCCGGCGAAGCTCGGCAAGCGCGTCACGTCCGGTGCTGGAGATGTTGCCGAGCGCCTTCTTCGCCAACGCCGGATTGGAATCGACGGCGTACGAGGCGCCGTCCGCCTGAACGATCATCACGCTGACCGCGTGTGCGACGACGTCGTGGAGTTCGCGGGCGATCCGGGTTCTTTCCGTCGCCACCGCATCCTCGGCGCGGCGGTCTCGTTCGTATTCGGCCACTTCGAGTCTGGCGGCCACTTCCTCGTCGTAGGCACGTCGCGCGCTCAAGAACTCGGCGGTGATCCAGGCCAATGCATAGAGCAGCGTCGCGATGATGATCGTCAGGATCATGTCTTGGCGGATGACGAGCAACGAGAAAGTCATGTCCAGGGCAAGGAAGCACGCGAATATCGCCCCGGTACGCCGATCGACGTACGCAACGAGTGTGTAGAGCGAAACTCCGAGCGCCAGCAGGCCTGGATGTTCCGCAGCCGGATCCCCGGTCGCCCACATCATCAGGGTCGCGAAGTACGACATCGACAATATGGACGCAGCGGACACACGCGGATATTTGCGACGCCACACGACGGGAAGGCAGATCAGAAATCCGACGACGAGCTGAGGCCACCGCTCCTCACGCGGCGAACTGACGAACGTGACTACCTCGAGCGCGAAGAACACGAGCGCCAGCGCGCTGTCCGCGATCATCGGCTTTCCTCGCAGCCACAGGCTGAACCTCCGCATGTGCTCAAGAGTGTCACAGCTGTGAAAGAGTCACCGCCGTGGATATTGCTGATTGGGGACTGCTGATGACGGCAGCAACGGCGGCGGGTTGGGTGGACGCCGTCGTCGGCGGCGGCGGATTGATTCTGTTGCCCGCGCTCTTTCTGGTCGCCCCGCAATTGACCCCGCAGGCCGCACTGGCCACCAACAAACTGACGGCATTCACCGGGACGAGTGCTGCGGTGTACACGTTCTCGCGTCGAATCCCGATGCAATGGCGGCAGATGGCGCCGGCAGCCGCCTTGGCTGCGGTGACGTCCGCGTGCGGGGCCGCGGCCGTTTCACTGATCGACAAGAAGTACTTCATTCCGATCGTGATGGTCGTACTCGTCGCTGTCGCCGTCTTCGTGACAATGCGGCCGACGCTGGGCACCACGATCGCCACTCATCGTCCGACGCAGCGCAAGACCGTCCTCGTCCTGCTGCTCTCCGCCGGACTCATCGGGCTTTACGACGGTCTGCTCGGACCCGGCACCGGCACATTCCTCATCATCAGCTTCGCCACCTTCCTCGGAACCGAATTCGTTCGGAGCGCGGCCATGGCGAAGGTGATCAATCTCGGTTCCAATTTCGGCGCGCTCGCCTACTTCGCCGTCACCGGGCATGTCTGGTGGAGTTTGGGTTTGGCGATGGCGGTGTGCAACGTTCTCGGCGCGGTCATCGGTTCGCGGATGGCGCTGAGCAAGGGATCCGGATTCGTCCGGATCACGCTGTTGGTGGTCGTGATCGCCATGGTGATTCGCCTCGGATGGCAGCAGTTCGGTTGAGATCGGCGGTCGTCGGCTAGCGTCGTGTGCGTGACCGTCACCCGAGATGTCGATGCAGATTTCCTCGCCCTCCCGCTGCGAGCCGTCGCTGATGCAGCGCTGTCGGCAGCGAGAACAGCCGGCGCCCAGCACGCCGATGTTCGTGTCCACCGCGTGCTCACACAGTCGATCCGCTTGCGCGACGGCGTAGTTCAGGCGGTGTCCGACGGAGACGAGATCGGGGTCGCCGTCCGCGTGATCGTCGACGGCACGTGGGGATTCGCCTCGCACGCCGAGGTATCCCCTGACGTCGCGGCTGCGCTGGCACGCCAAGCGGTCGAGGTTGCGAAGGCATTACGCTCGCTCAATCGGGATCCGGTCACCCTCGCCGACGAACCCGTCTACGCCGACGCGACGTGGGTGTCCCCGTACCTCGAAGATCCCTTCGCGACACCGACGGCCGACAAGGTAGCGCTGCTGGTCGACTACTCCGGACGGCTTCAAGCCGCTGACGGTGTGGATCACGTCACGGCGAGTGTCCTCCAGGTCAAGGAGCAGACTTTCTACGCGGATCTGGCCGGTTCGTCGATCACCCAGCAACGGGTGCGTCTGCACCCCGAATTCGAGGCGACCGCCGTCGACAAGTCGGCCGGCAGCTTCGAATCGATGCGCACCTTGGCGCCGCCGGTAGGTCGCGGATGGGAGTACCTCGGGGCGCAGAGCACGTGGAACTGGGGCGATGAGCTCGCGCAGATCCCGGAGTGGCTGGCCGAGAAGACGAAGGCACCGACCGTCGAAGCGGGTCCGACCGACCTCGTGATCGATCCGACCAATCTGTGGCTCACGATCCACGAATCCATCGGACACGCCACCGAATACGACCGCGCGATCGGCTACGAAGCGGCCTACGCCGGTACGTCGTTCGCGACGCCGGACAAGCTGGGAACGCTGAAATACGGAACGCCACTCATGCACGTGACCGCCGATCGCAACGAAGAGCACGGCCTGGCCAGCGTCGGATTCGACGACGACGGCGTCGCCTCTCAACGGTGGGATCTGGTGGCAGACGGAACACTGGTCGGGTATCAACTAGACCGCGTGTTCGCGCCGAGGCTGGGGCTGACTCGTTCCAACGGCTGCTCGTACGCCGACTCCGCACATCACGTTCCCATCCAGCGAATGGCCAACGTCTCGCTCTCCCCCGACCCTTCTACGGACACCTCGACCGCAGACCTGATCTCGCGAGTCGAGAACGGCATCTACGTCGTCGGTGACAAGTCCTGGTCGATCGACATGCAGCGCTACAACTTTCAGTTCACCGGTCAGCGGTTCTTCAAGATCCGTGACGGAAAGCTCGACGGTCAGGTACGTGACGTGGCGTATCAGGCGACGACGACGGATTTCTGGGGCTCGATGGAAGCCGTTGGCGGTGAGTCGACCTGGCGCCTGCAGGGCGCATTCAACTGCGGCAAGGCGCAACCCGGTCAGGTTGCGGCGGTCAGCCACGGCTGCCCGTCCGCTCTGTTCCGCGGAGTCAACATCCTCAATACTCGTTCGGAGGCTCAGCAGTGATCGATCCGCAGCAGGTCGTCGAGCGTGCATTGGCCGCGAGGACGGTAGACGAATCGTTGGTGATCGTGACCGATGCGAGTGAGGCGTCGCTGCGGTGGGCCAACAATTCGATGACCACCAACGGAGTTTCGCTGTCCCGGACGTGGACGGTGATCTCGATCGTGCGCGAGGGTGACATCGCGAAGGTGGGCACTGTCAGTTCCAGCAGTGTCGATCCGGAGCAGATTTCCGCACTCGTACAGGCAAGCGAACAGGCTGCGCGCACAGCCACTCCGGCTGACGACGCGTCCGACCTGATCACGCAGTCGGTGGGAGAGACCGACTGGGACCTGCCGGCCGCCCTGACCGACATCGGTGTCTTTGCGCAGTTGGCTGCCGACCTGTCCACGGCCTTCGACGGTGATGACCAGTTGTTCGGCTTCGCTCACCACCAGTTGCACACCACCTGGCTCGGAACTTCGACGGGCGTGCGACGTAGAACGGCTCAGGCCACCGGCTCCGTGGAGATCAACGGCAAGCGCGGCGACGCCAGCGCCTGGGTCGGATCCGGAACTGTCGATTTCACTGACATTTCAGTGCCGAACCTTTTGTCGCAGTTGACCACTCGACTCGATTGGGCGGAAAATTCGGTCAGTCTGCCCGCCGGCCGCTACGAGACGATTCTTCCGCCTTCGGCTGTCGCGGACCTGATGATCTATCTGATGTGGACCATGGAGGGGCGCGGCGCCGAAGAGGGCCACACCGCACTTTCCACCACCGGTGGTACCCGGATCGGCGAGAAGCTCGGATTGCCACTGACACTCACCTCCGACCCCCGCGCCGAGGGCTTGCAGTCCGCGCCGTTCGTGATCACGACGTCGTCGAGTGAATCCGTCTCACTGTTCGACAACGGTATGGAGATCGAACCCGTCGACTGGGTCCGAGACGGCGTCGTCAATGCGCTGGCGTACCCGCGCCACGCTGCACGAGAGTTCGGTCGACCTGTCGCAGTTCCCGGCGACAATCTCATCCTGACCGGTGGTGACGACACCTCGATCGAGGACATGATCGCAGGTACCGAGAAGGGTCTACTGCTCACAACCCTCTGGTACATCCGTGAGGTGGATCCGACGACGCTGCTGTTGACCGGACTCACCCGTGACGGGGTGTATTTGATCGAGGACGGCAAGATCGTCGGCGCCGTCAACAACTTCCGTTTCAACGAGAGTCCGCTCGATCTCCTGCGGCGGGTCACCGAGGCTGGACGCACCGAGATCACGCTTCCCCGCGAGTGGAAAGACTGGTTCACCCGCACGGCCATGCCGCCGATGCGGATTCCCGACTTCCACATGTCCTCGGTCAGCCAGGCGCAGTGATGACGAAGGTCGTGATCGCCGGCGGCACCGGCGCTCTCGGCCGCCGGATCAGCGACGATCTCGCCGACCGCGGGTATGACGTCGTGGTCCTGACTCGGTCACCAAAACCCGGCAGGCACAGGCAGGTTCAGTGGGACGGTGTCACGGTAGGCGACTGGGCAGGAGAACTCGACGGCGCCGCGATGATCAATCTGGCCGGCGAGTTGGTCGATCGCCGACCCAGCCCGGCAAACATCGCACTGCTCACCAGCTCCCGTGTCGATCCGACCCGCGCGCTGGTCGAAGCGTCGAAACTACTGGCGAACCCTGTTCCGGTGTGGATCCAGGCGAGCACGCTCGCAATCTACGGCGACGCCGGAGAGACCCGACTCGACGAGGCTTCCCCACTCGCTGACGGACCACCTCAGATGACCGACGTCGCAAAGGACTGGGAGGCAGCGGTCGAGGGAGCAAACACGTCACGAGTAGTGATCCTGCGAACCAGCGTCGTATTGGAGAAGGGCACACCGGCGCTCGAGCGACTCCTGTTGCTCGTACGTCTCGGTCTGGGCGGACGCGTTGCCTCAGGTCGACAATGGACAAGTTGGATTCACATCGACGACTGGCTGTCGATCGTTCGTTGGGCCCTCGAACCCGATTCGGCTGCCTCGGGGGTGGTCATCGCGACTGCCCCGGATCCCGTCCGCAATTCAGAACTGATGGCCGGGCTGCGCAAGCACCTTCACCGGCCACCTGCGCCGCCGACGCCCGCTGTCATGGTCAGATTCGGCGCGTTCCTGCTGCGCAGCGACGCTGCCTTGGGCCTGACGGGTCGTCACGCCGTGTCGAAAGTGCTGACGGACAACGGCTTCCCCTTCACCTATCCGCGGTTCGATTCAGCGTTGGACGATCTGCTCGGCAACTGACGCGGTCAAGCTGCAGTGATGGCAAGTCCGATCGTTCCGGTCTTGCCGCGGCGCAGGAGACTGCCTTTCATGGTGATCCAGCCAAGGATTCCGTAGCGACGCGCGATCGCGTCGCGAGCATGATCGGTGCCCGGCGCGTCGAGGATCTCGGCGACGGCGGCAACCGGTTCACCCTTCGGATTTCCCCGCGCGTCACACGCGGCGACTGTGACCGAGGGGTTTCGCTTGATGCGCTTGACCTTGTAGGAATCGGTGACGGTCCACATCAGGAGCTTGTCGCCGTCCGGCGCGGCCCAGAGCGGCGTCGCCACCGGCGTTCCGTCCTTGCGGAAGGTAGTGAGTAGGACGTACTTGGCCTCGGAGACGCGCTTGAAGTCGGAGTTCACTCCTCGAGGATAGGGGCGGGAACCTCTCACTGGACACCGATGAGCCTCGGCGACTATCCGGCGACCTTCCGCAATCGGCTGAAACATGCCACTTATGCACGTTTTATCCGGTTTCTGTGCGCATTAAACATGCCGTTTCGTCCCCAAACTCCATCTCGAGTTATTCTGAGGCAAATCATCGAACTGGGGAGTCGAACAAACACATGCAGCGTCGTGACATGCAGCGTCGTGACTTTTTCAAAGCGGCCGGAGTGGGGGCAGCAGTTGCAGCCGCGACACCGCTCATGTCGACATCGATCAGCCACGCCGCCCCCGCGCCTCTGCGTGCGCTACCGATGGGTGCCGATCACTACCGCGCACTCGTCCCCGAGTTGTTCGTACCCTCGCCCACTCCCCCGGAACATTCCGAAGCCATCGTCATCGGGTCAGGTTTCGGCGCCAGCGCGACCGCTCTCCGGTTGGCGCAGAGCGGCACCCAGGTCACCATCCTCGAACGCGGACTCCGATGGCCGCACGATCCGCAACGGGAGATTCACACCTCCGACATGCTGGCCGACGGCCGCGGAGTCTTCCGGCGCACATCGTTCACCAACCTCACCGGACTCCCGGTGGTGTGCGACTACTTCAGCGGCGTCCTCGATACCACCGACTACGAACACATCTCGGTCTGGCGCGGCGCTGCAGTCGGCGGTGGTTCCATCATCTTCACCGGCGTGATGATCGCGCCGGAGCGCCGATTCTTCGACGCAGTCTTCGGCAACTCCCTCGACTACGACGAGATGGCGTCCACCTGGTACCCCAAGGTGCGCCAGATGCTGCGTCTGAGCCCGTTGCCCGAAGATATTTACCAAACCCCGAATTTCGGCCACTCGCGTCGTTGGGATCAGGACGCTCGTCGTGCCGGATTCGATCCGCAGCGGATCGACGGGATCTGGAACTGGGACGTGGTGCGCTCAGAACTCGACGGCCGAACCCGAGCCTCGGCCACTGTCGGTGACAGCAACATGGGTAACTCCAACGGCGCGAAGTTCGACCTCACGCAGAATTACATTCCCGCCGCCGAAGCCACCGGACGAGCCACCGTCTGTTACGGACATCAGGTGCTCGCGATCAGTCGCGAACGTGATGGACGCTACGTCGTCGACGTCGAATCGACGGATCCGACGGGTGGCGTTCTGGCCCGGAAGACTCTTACCTGTGACCGTCTGTTCCTCGGCGCCGGTTCGATCGGCACCTCCGAACTGCTGGTACGCGCCCAGGCGACGGGCGCGCTGCCGAACCTCAACGAACACGTCGGTAAGGGCTGGGGAACGAACGGCGACGCCGGGATGGTGCGCTCGTTCGGCTTCAGTGACGGCACTGCGCAAGCCGCACCGTCGGCATCACGCATCGTCGACGAGTCGGGAATGCCCCTCTCCCTGGAAAACTGGTACGTCCCCGGCCTACCCGTCAACATCGGCATGCTCGGAACCTTGGGTATGACCCTCGATTCGCAGCGCGCCGACTTCGCCTACGACGGGGGCAACGATCAGGTGGTGCTGAACTGGCCGAAGAACGGCAACGACGCCACCGTCGAGGCCCTGCGCGCCGTCCAGAACAAGATGGCCTTCGCCGGCACCACGCTGCCGTCCGCCTTGCCGTTCGCGAAAGACGTCAATTCCTCGTTCACCGCGCATCCCCTCGGCGGTGCGGTTCTCGGCAAGGCAACCGACGGCTACGGGCGAGTCAAGGGCTACGACGGCCTGTACGTGATGGACGGCGCTGCCATTCCGGGCAGCACCGGCACCGTCAATCCGTCACTGACCATCACTGCTCTGGCGGAGCGGAACATCGCTCAGATCATCAAGTCCGGACGCTGAAACACTTCAGCGCCCGGACCTGCTGATGATTCTCGAGGTTTACTCCCCCTCGAGTTCGCCTTCGGTTTCGAGGTACACCTGACGCAAGCCGTCGAGTGTCTTCTGCTCGGGGTGCTCCCACATGTTGCGCTCGGCGGCTTCGAGGAGCCGCTCGGCGATTCCGTGTAGTGCCCACGGATTGGATTGCGTCATGAACTTCTGGTTCTGCTCGTCCAGAACGTAGGTCTCGGCGAGCTTTTCGTACATCCAGTCCGCGACCACGTTGGTGGTGGCGTCGTATCCGAAGAGGTAGTCGACCGTGGCTGCCATCTCGAAGGCACCCTTGTACCCATGACGGCGCATCGCGTCGAGCCAGCGGGGATTGACCACGCGCGCCCGGAAGACACGTGCGGTCTCTTCCGAAAGTGTGCGTGTGCGAACCGATTCCGGCCTAGTGCTGTCGCCGATATATGCCTCGGGCGACTTTCCGGTCAGCGCGCGCACGGTGGCAACCATGCCGCCGTGGTACTGGAAGTAGTCGTCCGAATCGGCGATGTCGTGCTCACGTGTGTCGGTGTTCTTGGCTGCCACGTTGATTCGACGGTATGCACTGCGCATGTCGTCGGCTGCCGGGATTCCGTCGAGCCCACGGCCGTACGCGAAGCCGCCCCAGTTGGTGTACACCTCGGCGAGGTCGTCGTCACCGCGCCAGGTCTTGGAGTCGATGAGTTGCAGCAGTCCGGCGCCGTAGGTTCCGGGCTTCGAACCGAAGATACGGGTGGTCGCACGCCTGGCGTCGCCGTGCTCGGCAAGGTCGGCCTGTGCGTGGGCGCGCACGTAGTTCTGCTCGTCCGTCTCGTCCAGTGCCGCGACCAGCTGAACGGCGTCGTCGAGCAGTGCGAGCACGTGTGGGAACGCATCACGGAAGAATCCGGAGATGCGGACGGTGACGTCGATGCGCGGGCGGCCGAGTTCTTCGAGATCGATCACTTCGAGGTTGACGACGCGTCGGCTTGCTTCGTCCCAGACGGGGCGAACACCGAGGAGCGCGAACACTTCGGCGATGTCGTCGCCGGAGGTACGCATGGCGGCGGTTCCCCACACCGACAGACCCACCGAGCGCGGGTATTCGCCGTGATCGGCGAGATAGCGAGCGGCGAGCGACTCGGCCATCGCCTGACCGGTCTCCCACGCCAGGCGTGAAGGAACTGCCTTGGGGTCGACGGAGTAGAAGTTACGACCAGTGGGAAGAACGTTGATCAGGCCGCGCAGCGGCGAACCGCTCGGGCCCGCGGCGATGAATCCGCCGTCGAGCGCGTGCAGGACCTGCTTGATCTCATTGTCGGTCTGCCGCAGACGCGGAACCACTTCGGTGGCCGCGAACTGCAGGATCTTCACGACGGTCTCGTCGTCGCTGAGTTGTTCTGCCGCAGCGGGGTTCCAATCGGCGTCGTACATGCCGCGAACCAGTGCGTGCGCCTTTTCCTCGACGTCGTCGACACGGCTGCGCGACTCGTCGCCGTCTTCGCTGAGCCCGAGTGCTTCACGCAAACCGGGGACGCTCTGTTCGCCGCCCCACATCTGACGGGCTCGCAGCATGGCGAGGACCAGTTCGATTTCGGCGTCGCCCTGGGGGGCACGGCCGAGAATGTGCAGACCGTCGCGGATCTGGACGTCCTTGATCTCGCACAGCCAACCGTCGACGTGCAGGAGCATGTCGTCGAACACGTCTTCTTCAGGCCGCTCGGCGAGGCCGAGGTCGTGGTCCATCTTGGCGGCACGCATCAGTGTCCAGATCTGCTGGCGAATAGCCGGGAGCTTGGACGGATCGAGTGCGGAAATGTTGGAGTGCTCGTCGAGCAGTTGCTCGAGGCGGGAGATGTCGCCGTAGCTTTCGGCACGGGCCATCGGCGGGATCAGGTGATCGACGAGCGTCGCGTGAGCACGACGCTTGGCCTGTGTTCCCTCGCCCGGATCGTTGACCAGGAACGGGTAGATCAGCGGCAGGTCGCCGAGCGCTGCGTCGGTGCCGCAGTTGCTGGACATGCCGAGCGTCTTGCCCGGCAACCATTCGAGGTTGCCGTGCTTGCCGAGGTGCACAACGGCGTCGGCGCCGAATCCGCCGTTGTCCGGGGTGGCAGCGATCCAGCGGTAGGCCGCGAGGTAGTGGTGGCTCGGCGGCAGATCCGGGTCGTGGTAGATCGCGACAGGCTTTTCACCGAATCCCCGCGGCGGCTGAACCATGAGGACGATGTTGTTGAATCGCAGTGCCGCGATGACGATTTCGCCGTCCGGATCCTGCGAGCGATCGACGTACAGCTCGCCGGGCGCTGTGCCCCAGTGTTCCTCGACTCCGCTGCGCAACTCTTCGGGCAGGGTGGCGAACCAGTCGCGGTACTTCGCTGCCGAGATGCGGATCGGATTGCCCTCTAGCTGCTCGGCGGTAAGCCAGTCGGGATCCTGTCCGCCGGCCGCAATCAGGGCGTGGATCAGCGCATCGCCGTCCTTGGCCGCCAGGCCGGGAACTGCGTCAGGACCGTCGACCGGACCGAGGTCGTAACCGGCAGAACGCATTTCGGTGAGCAGATCGATTGCGCTCGCCGGAGTGTCGAGGCCGACGGCGTTGCCGATACGGGCGTGCTTGGTCGGGTACGCCGAGAGCATCAGAGCAACGCGACGCTGGGTGGTCGGAATGTGACGAAGCTTGCCGTGACGGACGGCGATACCGGCGACACGGGCAGCGCGCTCGACATCGGGGACGTACGTGGACAGCCCGTCGGAGTCGATTTCCTTGAAGGAGAAAGGGACGGTGATGATGCGACCGTCGAACTCCGGCACCGCGACCTGCGTCGCGACGTCGAGAGGCGACAGTCCGTCGTCGTTCTCGTCCCAGGTGGCGCGGCTACTGGTCAGGCACAGCCCCTGCAGGATCGGGACGTCGAGTGCAGCGAGTGCGGCGACGTCCCAGGCTTCGTCGTCCCCACCAGCGGACGCGGTGGCGGGCTTGGTGCCGCCGGCAGCAAGAACTGTCACGACCATGGCGTCGGCGCGGCGGAGCGTGCTCAGAAGTTCGGCTTCTGCGGTTCGCAGAGATGCGCAGTAGATCGGGAGCGCGGTGCCACCGGCCTCGGCGACCGCGTCGCACAACGCCTGGATATACCGGGTGTTTCCGGCCAAATGCTGGGCGCGGTAGTACAGAACTGCGATGACCGGACCGCTCGCCGAGTCGAGATCGGGCGAGAAATCAGCGATGCCCCAGGAAGGCAGGTGAGCCGGCGGCTCGAAACCGTGGCCGGTGAGCAGGACGGTGTCGGAGAGGAAGTGGTGCAGCTGTGCCAGATTCTGTGTGCCACCCTCAGCCAGGTAGTTGTGCGCCTCGGCAGCAACACCGGCGGAGACCGTCGAGCACTCCATGAGGTCGGCATCCGGCGCGTGCTCGCCGCCGAGAACGACTACGGGGAGTCCGGAGGCGAGGACCATCTCCAAGCCGTCTTCCCAGCTGCGACGGCTGCCAAGGATACGAACGATCACGAGGTCGACGCCGTCGAGCAAGGGCGGCAAGTCCTCCGAGACCAGCAAGCGTGAGGGGTTGGCCCAGCGATAGGAGACGCCGTCGCCGGCTTCCTGGCTGGCGCGGGCGCTCAGCAGATCGGTATCGGACGTGGAGAGCAGAAGAATCACGGGTGAAGCCTTCCTGGGGTTTCGCGCCCCGTGGCACAGATCTGTCATCGACGGCGGTTGAGGGTCTGACTCGTGTTTCCGAGCGGAAACACGTCCCGCTCGAGCAACACTCACAGTGGCGCGACCGCACCGGACTTTCACCGGTTTCCTCAACTGCCGTCACTGGTGGTGGTGATGCTACCGGTCCGCAGAAGGCACTCATGACAGGTCGTACCCTGGAGCCATGCCCACGGACCGTTCACAGCCAGACGCGTGCCCGGGTGCACTGCAAGTTCACCACGCCGCCGACGGCGCACTGGCACGCGTGCGCCTACCCGGCGGACTCCTCACCCCGGTCCAATTGCAGACGCTCGCCGACGCAGCGCGCGATCTCGGCAACGGGCAGATGGAACTCACCTCGAGGGGCAACGTCCAACTGCGCTCGGTCTCGGACCCCGAAGCCTTCGCAGCGCGAATCGCGTCGGCCGGTCTGCTGCCGTCCGCGACGCACGAGCGAGTGCGCAACATCCTCGCGTCCCCACTGTCCGGCCGTATCGGGGGCGTCGCCGACATTCGTGAACTGGTCCACCGTCTCGATTCGGCGATCCAAGCGGATCACGCATTGGCGGATCTGCCAGGGCGAACCCTGTTCACCCTCGACGACGGGCGCGGAGACATCACCGGGCTACGGGGCGATTTCGGACTCCATGCGCGCAGCGCCACCGAGCATTCACTGGTGCTCGCCGGTCACCACACCACTCATCTCGTCCAGGCGGACGACGCCGTCGAATTGCTCCTCGAGGCGGCTCGATCATTCCTCGACGTCCGCGACAAGCACTGGCGCCTGGCCGAGGTTCCGGACGGTATCGAACGCACCCTCGAGCAGCTGGGTCTGAGCGCCGAGTCCACCGGTGCGGCGGACCTCACGCCGGATGCACGGCCCACCATCGGCTGGCTCGAGCAGCGCGACGGGACCGTAGCCCTGGGCGGAGGCTTGCGATTCGGGCTGCTGGACGCTCGGCTGGCCGAGTTCCTGGCCGCCGTCGACAAGCCCGTTGTCGTGACGCCGTGGCGATCGGTGCACATCTTCGACCTCGACGAATGGGCTGCCGAGCAGGTAGTCCGGGTGTTGGCGCCGATGGGGTTGATCTTCGACGAGAACTCACCGTGGCTCGACGTCACCGCCTGCACCGGAAGCCCGGGATGCGAGAAGTCGCTCGCCGATGTGCGCACCGACGCAATCACCGCCGTCGAGCAGGCAGAACTGCCCGTCGTCGGGCGCCAGCACTGGGCCGGGTGCGACCGCAGCTGCGGACGTCCCCGCGGGGACGTAGCGGATGTGATTGCGACGGGTGACGGTTACCGGGTGAATCCGGCCGATCGGTGATGCCTCTATCGTGTGGCACATGATCGAGTACATCCGTGACGGCGCGGAAATCTATCGCCAGTCCTTTGCCACCATTCGGGCCGAAGCCGACCTGTGCCGTTTCCCGGCGGATGTCTCGCAAGCTGTAGTGCGCATGATTCATGCAAGTGGCCAGGTCGATCTCGTCGACGACGTCGCCTTCACACCCGGTGTCGTCTCGGCTGCGCGCGCAGCTCTGCGCGACGGCGCGCCGATCTTCTGCGACGCCCAGATGGTGGCTGCCGGCATCACGCGCAAGCGTCTGCCCGCCGGCAACGACGTCATCTGCACCCTCGGCGATCCGCGGGTTCCCGTGCTGGCGTCGACCATCGACAACACTCGTTCGGCGGCTGCTCTCGAACTGTGGGGAGCCAAGCTCGAGGGCGCTGTTGTCGCGATCGGAAACGCACCCACCGCACTGTTCCATCTCCTGAACCTCATCGAAGCCGGCGCACCCCGTCCGGCCGCCATCGTCGGAGGTCCGGTCGGCTTCATCGGCGCTGCCGAGTCGAAGGAAGCCCTCATCGAACACGCCAGCGGGATCGATCATCTCGTTCTCCGCGGCCGACGCGGCGGCAGCGCGATCACCGCGGCCGTCGTCAACGCGATTGCGAGCGAAGTCGAATGAGTGCAGGCAAGCTCTGGGGTGTCGGTATCGGCCCCGGCGATCCCGAATTGGTGACCGTCAAGGCCGCCCGCGTCATCGGCGAGGCCGATGTGGTTGCGTTCCACTCCGCGAGGCACGGCAAGAGCATCTCCCGCGGAGTTGCAGCGCCGTACATGCGCGAAGGACAGATCGAAGAACACCTCGTCTACCCCGTGACCACCGAGACCGTTGATCATCCCGGCGGATACCAGGGCGCGATGGACGAATTCTACGAAGCGGCTGCCGAACGGCTGGCAGTTCACCTCGCGGCCGGTCGAACCGTCGCGTTGCTCGCCGCCGGCGATCCGCTCTTCTACAGCTCCTACATGCACATGCACAAGAGGCTGGCCGATCGCTTCGACGCCGAGGTGATTCCCGGCGTCACCTCCGTCAGCGCGGCATCTGCGGCACTCGGAAAGCCGCTGGTCGAGGGTGAAGAGATCCTGACGATCCTGCCCGGAACGTTGCCGCAGGCCGAGCTGACCAGGCGACTCAAGGAAACCGACGCCGCAGCCATCCTCAAGCTCGGACGTACGTTCCCCCCGGTCCTGCAATCGCTCGAGGATTCCGGCCGCTTGGATGAAGCGCACTACGTCGAGCGCGCGAGCACCACACGTCAACGCGTCGAATCCGCTGCCGAGGTCGACCCGGACGGAGTTCCGTACTTCTCGATCGCCATCGTTCCGAGCCCGTCGAACAACCCTCGACCTGCAACCGAATCCCGCGGCGAGGTGGTCGTGGTCGGACTCGGGCCGGGCGACACCGCCTGGACCACACCCGAAGTGGCGCATGAGCTTTCGTTGGCCACCGACCTCGTCGGCTACGGCCCTTACGTCGATCGCGTGCCGACGCGTCCGGGCCAGCGGCGCCATTCCAGCGACAACCGCGTCGAAGCCGAACGCGCAGCGATGGCGTTGGACCTGGCGAAGAACGGCGCCCGTGTAGCTGTCGTCTCGTCGGGAGATCCCGGCGTATTCGCCATGGCTGCAGCAGTTCTCGAAGTTGCCGCCGAAGACCAGTGGCGCGGCGTGCCGGTACGCATCCTTCCCGGTATGACGGCGGCAAACGCTGTCGCCAGTCGCGTCGGCGCTCCCCTCGGGCACGACTATGCGGTGCTCTCCCTCTCCGATCGCCTCAAGCCGTGGGATGTCGTCGCTCGCCGTATCTCGGCAGTTGCAGCCGCAGATATGGCATTTGCGGTCTACAACCCGGCGTCGAAGTCGCGGACGTGGCAGGTCCAAGCCATGAAGGACCTCGTACTCGAACACCGCTCCCCCGATACTCCTGTTGTCATCGGGCGCGATGTTGCCGGAGCCGAGGAATCAGTTCGCGTCGTGACCCTCGGCGAGCTCGAGCCTTCCGAAATCGACATGCGGACTCTGCTGATCGTCGGCTCATCGATGACCACGGTCGTCGAAACCGGTTCGGGCCGTCAGGTGTTCACCCCGCGGCGGTACCCGGAGTAACCACCACTCGGCGATAGCATGGCGTCATGCCCGTCAACCGGACCCGGAAAGCCAGATACGCGCGCAAACGCAAACGCCGAATGGATCTGGTGGAGCACGACCTGTCCGTCGAGCAGTGGTCCGCGCTCAAAGCGGCCTGGGGTGGCTGCGCGTACTGCGGCGAGCCGGACGGGTCGCCGCAGCGTGACTGTGTGCTGGCGATCTCCCGTGGTGGGCGCTACACGCTCGACAACATCGCACCGGCGTGCCGCTCGTGCAATGCAAGCAAATGCAACAGCGAGGTCACTCTCTGGTTGCGGCGCAAGGGGTATGACGAGAAGGCCTTCCTCCTGCGACACGCGGAGATAGGTATCGAGATGAGGGCGCAGTTCTCGGAGCAGTCGTGACGACCCCGCACGAGTTGCGCCCGATCCTCGACGAGTTGATGGAGTTCGAACCTCTGTTTCACCGAACTCGAGTAGCGATGTCACGAGACGAGTTCGATGCGGTCGTCGACCCGGAGTTCCGGGAGATCGGAGCCTCCGGCGCTCGATACACCCGCGACTACGCGCAGTCGGTAGTCGCGGGCCGGCGACTCCGCGGCGAAGTGAACGACGCCGCCGAACTCGGGTGGAGGGTTGACCGGCCAGCACTGAGCAGGATCGCGCCTGACACGTATCTGGTGACGTACCGGCTGGCGCAGGCGCATCGGGTTACCGAGCGATCATCCATCTGGCGGTTCACCGAGAATCGATGGAGCGTGTTGTTTCATCAAGGCACAGTCGTCGAAAGTGGTCTGGAAGCGTGAACAGCTCCCGACTCCGCCTCGGGAGAGAGAATTGCACGGTGTGGGCACTTACACCTTGCGCACTCCGCTGACCCACGGTGATACTAGATGCAGTATCAATATTGCATGGGGAAGAGAGACAAGCTGCTCGCGCAAATGCGGACCGCGCCGCAGAACGTCACCTACGACGAACTGTTCGCACTCTGCATCGATGTCTTCGGTCAGGCCAGGCAGAACGCCGGGTCTCACGCCAAGTTCTAGACGCCGTGGCCGGGACCACGCATCAACATTCAAAAGGGTTCGGGCGGTAAGGCCAAGCAGTACCAGGTAGGGCAAGTTCTGGCAGCAATCGAACGCATGGAAGGAGAATCGCGGTGATCCCCGCAGTGGAGCACTACACATACCGAGTCGAGTGGTACGAACCCGACGGAGAGTTCCTGGGAACCTGCACGGAGTTCCCTGGCCTGTCGTGGCTCGCGGATACTCAAGCAGCCGCCCTCGACGGCATCCGTACAGCGGTGGCCGAGACGCTCGCGGACATGGCAGAGACAGGTGAGCGGATCCCCGAACCGCTGAGCGAGCGCGGATATTCGGGCAAGTTCCAGGTCCGGATCACCCCGACTTTGCACCGCAAGCTGGCACGCGCCGCCGCCGAGGAAGGGGTTTCCCTCAACGCGTTGATCTCCGAACGTCTCGCGTCCGCGTGATCGACGGGGTACCGAGGGAAGGTCGATCTCGCACTAAGCCCAAGCGCTGGAGCGTGTTGTTCCAATCAAGTCACAGCGGTTGAAAGGGATTTGTAAGCGTGAACGAATCGATCCACAACCCCACCATTCCGCTTTGGGTGGACATCACCTTCACCGTCTTCGTTCTTGCCTGGATCTTCATCACGATTAGCGCGCTCGTGGCGATCGTGCGCACCGACTTCGACCGCTCGGGCGGCAAATTCTGGTGGTCGGCACTGGTGATCGCGGTGCCTGTACTCGGTGCGCTCGTCTGGTTGCTGTTCGGTCGACCCCCGCGTGACTCCAGGTCCCGAACCTGATCTACACCGACGGCCCGGCAGTAGTCTGAGTACGGTCCGGTGCTGTCACTCTGCGCGTATCAGGGGAGAACAACGAGATGAGACCACTTCGATACTCGATCAACGTCACCCTCGACGGCTGCTGCCATCACGAGGCGGGGCTCCCACCCGACGAGGAGTCGATGCGCTACTGGACCGCTCAGATGGAACGCGCCGATGCTTTGCTGTTCGGCCGGGTGACCTACGAGATGATGGAGTCGGCGTGGCGGCGGCCCGCAACGGGTGCGTGGCCTGACTGGATGGACGAGTGGGAGATCCCGTTCGCCGAGGCCATGGACCGGGCGAAGAAGTACGTCGTGTCGAACACGCTGAGCGGGGTCGATTGGAATGCCGACCTGGTGCTGGGCGACTTGGGGCCAGCAGTTCAGCGACTCAAGGAGCAGCCCGGCGAAGGCCTGTGGGTTGGCGGCGTGACACTCCCCCTGGCATTGGCAGACCTGGGACTGATCGACGAGTACGAGTTCCTTGTGCAACCGGTCCTCGCCGGACACGGACCGACGTTGTTTGCCGGTCTGCGCGAGCGCATCCAGCTCGAGCTCGTCGATCGCCACGAGTTCCAGTCGGGTGCAGTCGCCGTGCGATATCGGCCCACTCAAATACCGCCCCCGGGTCAGGTATCGGACGGGTAGTCTACGCATGGCTGGACATGCGCGGTTGAAACACATGTCGTCGCCTCAGTTCGGACGCGAGAAGAGTTTCCAGTCTTGTTCGGTGTTCGGTGTTCGGTATTGACCGGATACTCGGCACAGCAAGAGCATTAGCCACCGAAGTTCTCCGGACAATCCGCGACGAGATCGAAGCATCGAACTGGATCACGAACAAGTTCGTTCCGCCCGGCGGACCGTAAGGACCACTCGTCGCTATCGAACACTCTGGCCTCTTATTCCACAGGCACTGCACCTCGAGCTGTAAGCATTCCCGGTCGAGGGCCATGCTAGCGCGCACCCTCGCGCGCCTCAGCAAAAATGGCCTAGCTGGACGGCTACTAGCGAGCGAAGGATCGAAATCGCATCGGCGTCCGACGCAGGCCGGACGCCGATACGTGTTCACGTCAGCTCACAGGAGCGCCACCGCTCCCGCCGAGGTGGCGGGCGAAGAACCGAGCCGAACTGTCGCGCTCGTAGTCGGGCACCGGATAGTGCCTGCCCGAGTAGGCGTGCAGCGTCTTCTCCTTCGAGCCGAAGGCATCGAACAACGCTATCCCTGACGTGCGGTCGTAATCCTTGTCATCCCAAGGGATCCGGTACTCGACCGGGACCGTGAGCTTTCGCGCTGCCTCGAGGAGGGAGCTGTCCACAAAAACTCCCCCGAAGCTCACGGCAGCGATCCTGGATTCGACCGGGGCCAACATGAGCCCGGTCACGACCCCTAGCGACACGCCGCCGAAGCCGATCGGAGCGTCGGCGTTGACGTCGGGCAGCGTTTGCAGAGCGTCGATGGTCGCCTGCCATTCCGGCACTGCACGCTCCGCCAACGATCGGTTGTACTCGACGACGATCGGGGCGATCGGCTCGTGGGCCGCCCTAGCCTGGTGGATCGCCTCGACCCACTGTTCGTCCTGTGTGTTCCGCGGGCGGTCGCCGTGTCCGGGCGCGTCGATCGCGGCGACTGTGAACCCGTGGGAGCTCACACTGTGGAGTGCGCTGGCAACCAGCCCTGGTGCCTTCTTGTGCATGCCGCCGGAGTGCCCGGACAGCAGAAGGGGTGATTCGACAGATCCGGACGCGGATGACCAGAGCACACCGGTGATGTCGTCCAGAGTGAAATGGCGTTCGACGACACCGTTCAACGTCGTCTCGGAAGTGAATTCGATGGTCTGAGAATTGGATTGCATGGTGTTACCTTTCGGGATTGCCTACTCGAGGCGCTCCCGGCGACACCTACGTCAATCGCCGATCCGTGAACACGAGTGGGAGCACCCACATGGTTACAGCGGTCATGGGTCTCACCTCCTGGCGTGTTGTCACGGTCTCGCACAAGCTATCAATCCGAACCGAAGCTCGTCCAATCATTTTCCGGACCACTGATCCGACAGACGGCCCTGCCAGTTCTACGATCGTGTGTAGTAGATTCCAAATGACAACCAACCGGTCGTTATGAGGAGCCTGATGTCGGTCGATCCAGTTCTCGCGCAGTACAGCGACTACGCCTTCGCGTCGTCTTTCGCGATTTACGTTCTCGCCCTGGTTCTTTCCGTCGTAGAATTCGCCAGCGCACCCCTCTCTGCCACAGTGCGACCGGCACTCGCACATGCCGGAAGTGCATCGAATCCGGCGTTGCCCGGCCGGATCGCATTGCCGCCGAATCGAACCCGCGCCCATCGTGCGGGTCGCGCTGCCATGTCTCTCATCGTCGTCGCCCTGGTCCTCAACGTCACCGCGCTTGCACTTCGCGGCATCTCGACGCACCGATGGCCTCTCGGAAACCTCTACGAGTACGCGCTTTTCCTCAGCGCGGCATTGGTGGCATGCTGGCTGGTCATTCTGCGGCGGTACCCGATTCGATCGTTGACCATCTTCGTTCTGTCACCCACCGTGGTGCTTCTGTTCGTCGCCGCAGCAAGCATGTATGCCGAGGCAGCGCCGCTCGTACCCGCTCTTCGTTCGTACTGGATCGGCGTGCACGTCACGATCATCGTCGCCGCCTCCGGCATCCTTACGTTCGCAAGTTCGGTCAGCGCACTTTTCATGATTGCCGAGGTGGGTCCGCAGTCGAAGAAACGCGCGTTGCGTTGGATTGCGGCACGACTGCCGTCATCCGAATTGCTTGACCGCGTGGCCTACCGAACAACGGTCGTCGGATTCCCATTGTTCAGCATCGGGGTGATCTGCGGGGCGATCTGGGCGGAAGCCGCGTGGGGACGTTTCTGGGGCTGGGACCCCAAGGAGACGGTCTCGTTCATCTCCTGGGTTTTCTATGCCGCGTACCTCCATGCGCGCGCTACCGCAGGGTTGAAGAACATGCGTGCGGCATGGATCAATGTTGCTGCCCTCGCAACCATGCTTTTCAACATGTTTGCAATCAACTACGTCGTGTCGGGATTGCACTCGTACGCTGGATTGAATTGACGCCTACAACGGGTCAAACCCGCGATCGGTCGACGCTCGCGCGGACGGCACGGATGTAGCGGCGCGTCACAAACGCCTGAACTCGACGTCCGATCGGAGCGCCGAGACGCACCCACCACGTTCCAGGCTTGGAGAATGCGACGATCTCGATACGAACCGCTTGGCTGGTCTCGTCGAACTGGACGGCGAACAATTCCTCTCCGCATTCGGGGTGGCCTGCGCGGGTTCCGTACGCGAAGCCCTTGCGATTGGGGTCGTCGACGACATAGACGATCCGAACGGGGATAGTCACCGGACCGAGTCCGAAAGTCGCATCCTGACCTGCCACCGCGGTCGGGGCTGCCGTGCGGACGGTAAGACCGGCTCCGCGGTGCATTCCCCATTCCAGGACGGTACGAGCTGCGACCTCGAAATCTTCACGTCCGGATCCGACGGTCGCGCTCTCGTGAACGTGGTGATAGCCGGCGGGGAGAACGCCTGACGTTGCGCCCACCTCGAGGTACGTCAGTCCGCCCGGGCCGGACGCCATCACTGCTCGCGTCGGTGGCTGAGGATGTTGATCACGTGACCGTCGGGGTCGGCAGCGAAGAACCTGCGCACACCCCACGGCTCCTCGGTGACGGGATAGACGATGGCGTCGCCGCGCTGCACCGCGGCCTCGTACGCCGCATCGAGATCGTCCACCTCGACGGAGACGTCCGGCACGACGGGCGCATGCGCGTCGTGCGTCATGACGCTGATCTGCGAGGACGGATCCGTCGGCGAAGCCAACGTCACGATCCACCCGTGATCCATGACAACTTCGAGGCCCAGCACTTCGGTGTAGAAGCGCTGCGCGGCCTCGAGCGAACTACTCGACAGATCCGAAACTATCCGCGTGACGGCCATGTCCCGCAGGCTACGCCGCCGCCGGAGTCCACCGCGACTTGACGAGGCGCTCGATGTCACCGGAAAGTTCGTCGCTGACGATTCCCGGAAGCAGGATCTGCCACATCTCGTCGACACGATCCGGAAGGTCCGAGCGTCGGGTGAGAACGTTCGAAACCAGCTGTACCCCGGTGAATGCCGAGGGCATGAACCTGCCGAACGATTCTGCGCTGACCGATTTTCGGATTTCACCTTCCGCCTGAGCTCTGGCGGTGAGATCCGTGATTGCCGAGATCCATTCGGCGTACGGTTCCACCGGCCCCTCGTACGTGCTCAGTTCCAGCGTCAGGCGAATGCCCGCGCGAACGATCGGCTCGTCGACAATCTGACGTGCCATTTCGTGCGTGAGCATGATCATCTGTTCCAACGGGTCCTTGCCCGTCGCGGAAATCGCCTGCACCGATTCGATCGAGAGCCGATGCTGTTCGGCAATGATGAATTGCGCGAGCTCGTCCTTCGACGCGAAATGGAAGTACAACGCGCCCTTGGTAGTACCGGCCCCCGAGACTATGTCGGCCATGCTGGTGCTGCCGTAACCAGTCTTCTCGAACTGCGCGGCCGCGCCGGCAACGATTTGCTGCCGAGTCAGCTCGGCGCGTGCTTGCTTGACCACTGAATCCCTCTCGTCCTCCAAAGGCCCCCGCCCAGCAAACCCCACGGTTCGCGCCACACTCCAGCTATACCCAAAAACTTCACAATTGCCCCACATTACCAGCGCTCCTTCCATTGCTTCAATTACGAATGCAACAAAGGCGCTGGTCAGACGTCCGATTTAGAGGGAATCTCCTCTCCCCAACGTGCTTTCGTCAACCCGCGCACGGTCCACCAACTCTCCGACGAGGAGCGTCAACTCCATCATCTGGTCCGTGATTTCCTCACGCAACTGCGTTGCATCTGCCTCGGAAATCGCGCCGGACTTGGTATCGAAAGACATCAACAACTCGATATTGGTGCGAAGTGCAGTCAACGGAGCCAGAAGGTCCTGGCCCGCTTCGGTGATCAGACTTCTCTGGCGCGCCCGCGATTCCGACAACGTCCCGAGCATCCGATTGAAACTGACTGTCAACGACGCCAACTCGTCGTCGCCGGTCACCGGAATCGGCGCAAGATCATCCGTTTCGGCAACCCGCCGCGTTGCCGCAGTGAGTCGCGCAATTGGCCGTAATCCTGTGCGTGCCACAGCATCTCCGGCCGCGTAAGCGAGTGCGATACCGGCCGCCCCGAGTGCCGCCAACACCACTGCGAGTCGCTTGAGGACCGAACGGGTCGGCCCCAAGGATTGCGCGACAACCAAAGTTTGGCCCGCAACCGAGGGCTCGACAAGAATTCGATACGCATCGACGGTTGCGATCGTCTGCGACGAATTGCCGTCTGCGATCGACCTGATGGCGTCTGCGCTGGTGCTGAACGGCGGCAGACCGGGAGTCGCCGTCACCAAGGCGCCGTCGGCAGTGAGAAGCCCCACCGCCTGGATGACCGCTGTATCCGCGCCGGCCGTCAATCCCAGAACCGGTGTGACACCGCCGAAATTGACGGTGTCGGTGATCGCGTCACTCGTGCGCTCGAGTTGTCGATCGACGTTGCCTTGCAAATACGCGTTGAACACGATGTACACCGCCGACGCCGACACGATCACCGCGATCGCCACCAGGCCTGCAGTCAGCAATTTCACGCGCGCATGGAGCGTCCGCACGTGAATTCCCGATGGTTTTCGACGGCTCATTCCGGGAACCGACACTCTCATGCGCGGTCCCGCAGTGCGGCGTCGAAAGATCCCAACATCCCTCCAGTATGGTCACGGAACCTTAGACGAACCTGAAGCGAACGCGATGTCGGCCTCACAGCGCCGTTCCACTACCGAAAGCCGTGAGCCAGTCCACCGCCCCGGCTTCGGTGTCGAATGCCGGAGCGGTCGCCGGGATCGGTGGTCGTTCGACGACGATCACCGGGATCGACAATTGCCTGGCGGCGGCGATCTTTGCGTACGTCTGCTCGCCGCCACTGTTCTTGGTGATCACGACGTCGACGCCGTGAGTTCTCATCAGATCGACTTCCGCTTCGACGTCGAATGGGCCACGTGCGAGCAGCAATTGCGAATGAGGCGGCAATGTCCCTGAAGGCGGATCGATGGAACGCACGAGAAACGAGACGTTCTTCACGCGGTCGAACGCCGAAACTCCTTGCCTCCCGATCGTCAGAAAAGCGCGTGAGCCGATCGTCGGCACCAATTCTGCGGCGTGATCGAGATCGCGTACCGGAAGCCAGGTGTCGCCGGGTTGCTCGCGCCACGGGGGGCGTCGATACATGGCGTACGGAACGGAATTCGCGCGGCACGCGTCGAATGCATTTTTGGTGATGCGAGTGGCAAACGGATGCGTGGCGTCCAGCACTGCACGAATATCGTTGGCCGACAACCACTCCGAGAGCCCTTCGGCTCCCCCGAACCCACCGATGCGCACTTCCCCCTCCGGCCATCGAGGATCACGAACCCGGCCGGCCAGCGATGTGACAACTTCGAGGTCGGCTGAATCGGCCAACCGAGAAGCGATCACTCGACCTTCACCCGTGCCGCCGAGCAAGAGCACGCGACGACGAGTACCCGTCGGGGTCAGTGTGTGCTTCTCTCACGCGCCGCCGAGTAGAGATAGCTGTCCGGGAATCCTTCAGCAGTCAACACTCGGCCCACGATCACAACGGCCGTCTTCGTGATGCCGGCTGCATGAACAAGTTCGACGATCGTCTTCAAAGTGCCTCGAACAACGATCTCCTCGGGCCGCGAGGCGAAGGCGACGACCGCCACAGGGCAGTCCTCGCCGTAATTGTCGGCCAACTCGGATGCGATCTGTTCGATGCGATGAGCGCCGAGGTGAACCACCATCGTTGCGCCGCTGCGGCCCAGGGACCGCAGATCCTCGCCCTCCGGCATTGCCGTCGACAAGGTGGAGACTCGGGTGAGAACAATGGTCTGCGAGACGCCTGGGACGGTCAGCTCACGCCTCAGCGCTGCGGCGGCCGCGGTAAATGCAGGAACACCGGGAATCATGTCGAAATCGACACCCGCGGCGTCCAGGCGACGAGCCTGCTCGGCTACCGCGCTGAAGATCGACGGATCACCGGAATGCAGACGCGCGACGTCCAGCCCGGCCGAATGCGCTTCGACAAGGATCGCGGTGATCTCGTCCAGGCTCAGGCGAGCAGTGTCCACGACCTGCGCCCCGACCGGGCACCACTCGAGCAACTCCGCTGGGACAAGGCTGCCGGCGTACAAGCACACAGGGCTCGCAGCGATGATGCGTTGCGCGCGGACAGTGATCAGATCTGCCGCACCGGGACCCGCACCGATGAAATGAACGGTCATTGTGTGGATTCCTCCGGCGTATCTGTGCCTGCGCCTGCAGACGGCTGACTTTTTGTGACGGACCATTGGACCACCGGAAGTTGCGGTCGCCAAACGTTGAACGCGCCCAAAGGCTCGGCGCGCTGCACCTGAAAGCGTCGCAGCGTCCCACCATGGCGACTCATCCAGCCGAGCAGCAACGATTCGGACTCGGCAGTCACGGCGTTGGCAACCAGACGACCACCCACGCTCAACTGCTCCCAGCACGCTTCGAGCATTCCCGGTTGCGTGACGCCGCCGCCGACGAACACCGCATCGGGACGCCGAACCTCTTCCGCAAACGCCTCGGGCGCGGTCGCTTTCACTGCCAACGCAGGCACGCCGAGATTGAGTGCATTGGCACCGATCTGCGATACCCGGCTCGCCACCTTCTCGAATGCTGTTGCAGTGCAACGCGGGTGGGTTCTCATCCACTCGATGGCGACGGTTCCCGACCCTCCGCCGACGTCCCAGAGGTGTTCTCCCGGCGCCGGTGCGAGTGCACACAACGTCAATGCGCGGATCTCCTGCTTGGTCATCTGACCGTCGCCGACAAACGCAGCATCCGGCAGACCCGGGATTCGAGTCAGCCGCAACGGATGATCGACCGAGATGCACTCGACGGCCAGAATGTTCAACGCGTCCACGTCCTCGTCCGCGTGATCCCACTCGTCTGCCACCGTGACGGTCCGCGATTCCTCGGCCCCGCCCAGCTGGGCCAGCACGGTCACGATCGATCGTCCGAAGCCCGCGCCGGACAACAGACGAGCCACCTCCCCCGGTGTCGAGCGCCCGTTGCTCAGAACCAACAGGCGCGCGCCATCGACCACTGCCGCCAAGACGGTCGCCGAGTCTCGGTTCACCAGACTCACGACGTCGACCTCGGCCGATGCCCATCCCATTCGCGCGCTCGCCAACGCCACCGACGACGGGTGCGAGATCACTCGCACGTTGTCCGCGCCGAGCAGCCGGACCAACGTGACGCCGAGGCCGTGGAACATCGGGTCACCGCTGGCGAGCACACATACTTTGCGGTCCGCGTTCTCGGCGAACATCGACGGCAACGCCGGAATCATCGGAGACGGCCAGGTGAGCCTGGTGGGCGCACGCCGTGCCCCGAGATGTGCCGCCGGGACCAAGTCCAGCTGGCGCGGCGACCCCATCAGGACCTCCGCACCGAGGATTGCACCCTGCGCGCTCTCGGACAGCCCTTCCCAGCCGTCGGCGCCGATGCCGACGATCACCACCGGGTGTGCGGTCATCGCGGCATCCGGCGCCAGATCGTCTGAGGCAGAAGCCGCATGACGAAGAACACCGGCTGCAGAATTCGCGGAACCCACACCCGAGTCGCCCCGGAGTTCAGTCCCCGTACGACGGCGTCGGCGACCTGCGACGGAGTGCTCGACATCGGGGCAGGCGACATTCCCTCGGTCATCTTCCCGATGACGAACCCTGGCCGTACCAACATCAACTGCACGCCCGAACCGTGCAGCGCGTCGCCCAGACCGCTGGCAAAACCGTCCAAGCCGGCCTTTGCGCTCCCGTAGACGTAGTTGGCGCGGCGAACCCGAACGCCGGCGACGGACGAGAACACCACGATCTTTCCGGTTCCCTGTCGGCGCATGATCTCCGCGAGGTGCGTGAGGATGCTGATCTGCGCCACGTAGTCGGTGTGCACCACCGCGACCGCATGCGCCGCGTCGGTTTCGGCACGCGCCTGATCGCCGAGAATTCCGAAGGCCAGCACTGCAACCGAAATCCGACCGTGCTCGGCGACTACGGCCTCCAGGAGGTCTCCGTGCGTGTCGACGGCGTCGGCGTCGAACTCGACGGTGGAGACGCCGACCGCTCCGGCGTTCCTGAGCATCTGCTCCTGCTCCGACAGCTCGCCGCTGCGTCTGGCAGCCAGAACGATGTTGCGGCCCGGCGCGAGCCTGACCGCGATCTCGAGGCCGATCTCACTTCGTCCGCCGAGGAGCAGTACCGTCTCGATGTCATTCACGTTCGCACCCGCAGTCACCGCTCCAGTGTCCTGGATTACCGTCGTGGCATGACGCTCACCCCCTCCACCACGCCATCGGCACAGCAGACTCTCACCGAAGACGGGCTGAAGTTCGTCGGTGAATACCACCTCGCGACACTCACGACGTTGCGTCCGAACGGCACCCCACACGTCGTGGCCGTCGGGTTCACCTGGGACCAGGAAGCCGGAAAGGCGCGCGTGATCACCAGCGGTGGTTCACAGAAGGCGATAAACGCAGCGCGTGGCGGATACGCCGCAGTCAGTTCGGTCGACGGTGGTCGCTGGCTCACGCTCGAAGGGCCGGCACGCGTGCTCGCCGACGAGGACTCCGTGGCCGACGCCGTTCGGCGCTATGCCGAGCGGTACCGCCAGCCACGGGTCAACCCAGCGCGCGTGGTCATCGAAATCGACGTCACCCGCATCCTCGGGTCCGCGGCGTTCAAGGAAAGCTGATCAGCCGAGGACAGTCAGGCCGTGCGGACGGTTGTTGAACGACTCGCAACCGTCCGCGGTCACGACGACGATGTCCTCGATACGGGCACCCCAACTGCCGCGGAAGTAGATTCCCGGTTCGATGCTGAAGGCCATACCTTCGACGAGTTCGATGGTGTTGCCCTCGACGATGTACGGCTCCTCGTGCACGGACAGCCCGATACCGTGACCGGTGCGGTGAACGAAGACCTCCGCAAGACCTTGTGCGGCAAGCACTTCGCGGGCGGCAACGTCGACGGATTCTGCGGATACTCCTGGCCGCACCGAATCGACGGCAGCCTGCTGTGCCGCTTCGAGTACCGCGAACTGCGCTGATACCTCGGCGGACGGCTGCCCCATGCTGTACGTGCGGGTGGAATCCGAGTTGTAGCCGGGCTCGACCGGTCCGCCGATGTCGATCACCACGATATCGCCGCTCTCGATCACCCGGTCCGAAACCTCGTGATGCGGATCGGCGCCGTGCGGGCCTGATCCGACGATCACAAACGCGGCCTCGGTGTGCCCCTCTTCGAGAATCGCCTCCGAAATTGCCTCGCCCACTTCGGCTTCCGTACGGCCGACGATCAAGAACTCGGCCATGCGGGCGTGAACACGGTCGATCGCCGCACCGGCCCGTCGCAACGCCTCGATCTCGGCGTCGTCCTTGACCATCCGCAATTCACGCAATACGCCGGTAGCGAGGATCGGCAACGCGCCCAAGGTGTCTGCGAGCGGGATCAGGTGCAATGCAGGCATCGCATCCGTCACCGCAACCTTGGCGCCGGTCGGGAGTTGCGCCGCCACAATCGCATACGGGTCGACACCGTCGACCCAGTCGAGGACGGTCAGCCCGAGATCGCCCACCGCCGATTCCTTCAACGACGCCAACTCCAAGCGAGGAAGCACGACAGACGCCTTCGCCGTGTCCGCAGCGATGACCAACGCGGTCAAGCGCTCGAACGAGTCGGCCCGAGAACCCGTCAGGTACCGCAGATCCGGGCCTGGAGTCACCACCAGACCGTCGAGTCCTGCTGATCGAGCCAACTCCGCGGCGCGAGCGATACGTGCGCCGTACACGGCGCTGGAGAATCGGGAATCCTGTTCGGCTGGAGACGTCATGGCTTACAGGTTAGTGCCGACTGGCAGGATGGTGACCATGAGTGGGCCATTGCTTCTCCTCGACGGTGCCAGCCTGTGGTTTCGTGCGTTCTACGCGCTGCCCGAGTCATTCGTCGACCCCGACGGAAGACCTGTCAACGCCGTGCGCGGTTTCACCGACATGGTGGCTTCCCTGATCACCAAACACCAGCCGAGTCGTCTCGCGGTGTGCCTGGACTTGGATTGGCGACCGCAGTTCCGCGTCGATGCAGTCCCGACGTACAAAGCGCATCGCGTCGAAGAAGGCTCTGACGGTTCGTCCGAAGAAGTTCCGGACACGTTGACGCCTCAGGTCGACATGATCATGGACGTGCTCGCAGCAGCAGGAATCGCGACGGCGGGTGCCGTCGGACTCGAAGCCGACGACGTGCTGGGAACGCTTGCCGCCACCGAGCGCGAAGATCTCACCGTCGTCGTCAGTGGTGACCGAGACCTTCTGCAGGTCGTCACCGACGAGTACGTGCCCGTTCGTGTCCTCTACGTGGGCCGTGGCTTGTCCAAGGCAGAACTCTTCGGACCGGTCGAGGTTGCCGAGAAGTACGGAGTACCCGGTGATCGTGCGGGCGAGGCATACGCCGAACTCGCGGTACTGCGCGGAGACGCCTCCGACGGTCTACCCGGCATCAAGGGTGTCGGTGAGAAGACTGCGTCGACGCTGATGCTGCGCTACGGCTCGTTGGCCGGACTTCGCGCGGCCGCAGCTGATCCGGAATCCGACATGGCCAAGGGAATTCGCGCAAAACTCACCTCACCAGAGGCCATCGCTTACCTTGATGCTGCGTTGCCGGTAGTACGAGTGGTTCGCGACGCGGACGTTCAGTTCTCGAAGGACGACCAACTCCCGGCGACCCCCGCCGATCCCGCACGCTTCGAGGAAGTAGCGGCCTCGCTGAACATCGAGCGCTCGGCCGGACGGCTTGCCGCCGCGCTCGAGGCTGCGGCGGCAGGCCGTTCCGACCAGTAGAGCGTCAGCTCGGGCGGCTGACCTCGTACGTGCCGTTGTCGTCGACAAAAGTCACAGTCACGTTCGACTTCACACCCGCGATCGAAAGCGTGCAGGTGAACTTGTTGCCTGACTTGACTTCCTGGTCCGCGGGGCACTGAACGTTGCTCACGTTCTTTGCCCCGTAGGACTCGGTGACGATCTTCTCGACGCCGGCCTGAGCCGCGCTCTGATCGAGTGTGTTCTTGCCGAAGACACCGAACACCAGGGCCACCACGACAGCAGCAAGTACGACGAGAACACCGATCGCACCGAAGATCAAGGGCTTCTTCGACTTACCCGACTGGTTTCCGGGCGCACCGGGACTCGGGAACGGCTGAGCCTGGTTCCACTGATTCTGCTGTCCCGGCGCTTGGCCGGGAGCCGCGGCGCCCCATGCCTGCTGAGGTGCGGCAGCAGGCGGCTGACCCCAGGCCTGGGTCGCGTCAGGTGCCTGCTGTTGCCCGGGCTGACCCCACGGCTGAGCGGGAGGCTGCTGCTGGGGTTGTCCCCACGGCTGTTGCTGGCCGGGTTGTCCTTGTCCAGGTTGCTGCGGCTGACCGTACGCAGGCTGACCACCAGGCTGCCCGGGCTGGCCGTAGGCAGGTTGTCCCCACGGCTGTTGCTGGCCGGGTTGTTGACCGGGCTGCGGTGTTTGACCAGGCTGACCCCACGGCTGCTGCTGGCCGGGCTGCTGACCAGGCTGCTGCTGACCGCCCGGCTGCTGAGGATTCTGCCCCCACTGCTGCTCGTTCGGCTGCTGCTGATCACCAGGACCCCATTGCCGATTCGGATCGTTCGGTCCGTAAGGCCCGCTCATGTTCGCCTCCCACTCGAAATACCAGTCTGCGAATCAAACCACATAGTTGCGGTCATGCTGCGTCGACAGCAACTACCCCGCGACGAATTGCAGCTACCGCCCGCGCCGCAGTCTTCGCGACGTCGGCATCCGTCGATGTCAGGCGGACCTGATCGAGGAGATCGATCACCTGACGACACCAACGTACAAAGTCACCCGCAGACAGCGCACGGCCCTGCACTCCGGCCGCGATCAGTGCGTCGACAAGCGAGTTCTCACTCGCCCAGTGATAAACGGCGGTGACGAATCCGAGATCCGGTTCCCGCGTCGGCGGCAGCTTGTGACGAATCTCGTCCGACCGCAGTTCGCTCCACAATCGTTGAGTGTCGTTGAGGGCGTGACGAAGCGCCGCTGTCGGCACCCGATCAACGGTGTCGCCGTCCCGACGTGATTCGTAGACCACCGAGGAGACGACGGCCGCCAACTCGGCCGGGCTGAGACCTGTCCACGCCCCGGTCCGCAGGCACTCGGCGACCAGAAGGTCGCTTTCCGAGTAGATGCGGCTGAGTCGTCGTCCGGATTCGGTGACTTCGGGCGCTGCTTCGGCAGTCATGTATTCACGCTCTTTGAGTAGCGCAATGATGCGGTCGAACGTCCGCGCCAACGAGTTGGTCGTGGCCGCTGCCTTTTCCCTCATCGACTGCGTTTCCCGGGCCAGCCGGTTGTAGCGCTCACCGATCCGGCTCAGATGTTCACGATCGGGCCAGCTGTGGCACGGATGCGAGCGAATAGCGCGTCGCAAAGTAGCGACCTCGGCGTCTTCGGACGCGCCCGCCTTGTGGCGCTTCTTCCGCCGGGGAGCACTGATCCCGGTACTACGCAACGCCGAGGCCAGATCGCGCCGGATCCTTGCGGTGTGGTGATCGACATGCTTGGGCAGGCGCATCTTTCCCAGAACGTCGGCTGCTTCCGGGAAATCACCCGAGGAGAGTCGGCCGGCCCACTGATCGGCAGTCAGAACCAGCGGACGCGGGTCCTTCGGATCGTTGTCCGGGACGAGGACCACTGCCACCCCGGAATGACGACCGATGGGAATTGCGATCACATCACCGCGGGCGAGTGCACGGAGGGACTCCACCGCATCTCCGCGTCGATCTTCGCGGCCCTTACGTTCGAGCGCGCGCTCGCGCGCACTGAGCCGCTCACGCAACGACGCGTATTCGAAGTATTCGCCGTCCGCACCGCCGAGTTTCTCCTGCAAACCCTTCAGGGCTTCTTCGTTCCGCTCGATGCCACGCACCAGGCCGACCACCGAGCGATCCGCTTGGAATTGTGCGAAGGAACGCTCGAGCAGCTTCCGTGAATCGGCCGCGCCCATGCGTTCGACGAGGTTGATCGACATGTTGTACGAGGGGCGGAACGAACTGCGGAGCGGGAACGTCCGGGTCGACGCCAAGCCGGCGACATCCGTGGGCTCGACCCCGGGCTGCCACAGAACCACAGCGTGCCCTTCGACGTCGATGCCGCGTCGGCCTGCCCGACCGGTCAGCTGCGTGTACTCCCCCGGTGTCAGTTCGGCATGCGATTCACCGTTGTACTTGACCAGACGTTCGAGGACCACCGTGCGTGCCGGCATGTTGATGCCGAGGGCCAGCGTCTCGGTCGCGAAGACCGCCCGCACGAGACCCTTGACGAACAGTTCCTCGACTGTCTGGCGAAATGCCGGCAACATGCCGGCATGGTGAGAGGCCAGTCCGCGTCGCAGTGCCTTGCACCAGTCCCGATATCCGAGAACTTCGAGATCCTCCTCGGGTAGTTCCCCGGTGTGTTTCTCGATGATGGTGTCGATCTCGCGAACCTGCTCCGGCGAAGTCAGATCCAGTCGGGACCGCAGGCACTGTGCAAGAGCCGCATCACAACCGGCGCGGCTGAAGATGAAGGTGATCGCCGGGAGCAGTCCGGACTGGTCCAGCTGCGCGATGACGTCAGGTCGTGGCAAGGGTCGGAAATCGTTGGAACTCTGGTAGCTGCCACGACGCCCGCGGCCACGCGGCTGCCAGCTCTCGACGCGTTCGAGAGCCTGACGCTGCTTGACGTGGCGAACCAGATCCTGATCGACGAGCACGGTCTTCGGCCCAGCGGCAGGATGACTGCGGCTGTCGAAGAGATCGAAGATCCGTCGACCGACCATGATGTGCTGCCACAGCGGGATCGGCCGCGTCTCGTCGACGACCACGGTGGTGTCGCCGCGGACGGTTTCCATCCAGGAGCCGAATTCTTCGGCATTGCTCACGGTCGCCGACAAACTCACCAGCCGAACATCCTCGGACAGGTGCAGGATCACTTCCTCCCACACCGCACCACGGAACCGGTCCGCCAGGTAGTGCACTTCGTCCATGACTACGTGCGAAAGCCCGCGCAGTGCCTCGGAATTTGCGTAGAGCATGTTCCGCAGGACTTCAGTGGTCATGACGACCACCGGTGCGTCGGAGTTGATACTCGAATCACCCGTCAGCAGGCCGACCTCGCTCGGGCCGTACCGCTCGACGAGTTCTGCGTACTTCTGATTACTCAACGCCTTGATCGGCGTCGTGTAGAAACACTTGCGGCCCGCCGCGAGAGCCAGGTGGACAGCGAACTCGCCGACCACGGTCTTGCCTGCGCCGGTCGGCGCGCAGACAAGGACTCCGTGGCCCGCTTCGAGCGCAACGCATGCCTTCACCTGGAATGGATCGAGTTCGAACTTCAGGCTGGACGCAAACGTGCTCAGTTCACTCTTGTTCATAACCACCTCGTCAGGGTTTCACACGCCGCCGACGTGGTGGCACGGCGCTCAGAGGGTGTCAGTGAAATCCTGACCGGGCGCGTTGTCGCCGCCGGTGTCGGATTTCTCCGCAACCGGAGCCTTGGACTTGGACTTACGTCCGAACAAACCACTCGATTCGGCCTTGGGTTTGGTCGGATTGTCGAAAGCCTCGTTCAGATCGGACGGAGACGAGATGGAGGACGCTTCCTCGTCGGACAGTGCGCCCCAGTCTTCACCGGCTCGCTTGGCCTTACGTTTGTCGTTGAGGCGAGCGATCTGAACAGCGACCTCGAAGAGAAGCGTCAGGGCCAGCGCGAGCGCCAGCATCGAGAACGGATCCGAACCCGGCGTGGCGACTGCAGCAAATACGAAAAGCCCGAAGATCAATCCTCGACGCCAGGCCTTCAAACGCTCGTACGTCAGAATGCCGGCAAAGTTCAGCACGACGACGAGCAGTGGAATTTCGAAGCTGACACCGAAGATGAGCAGCAGGTTGATGATGAAGCCGAAGTACTCCGAACCACTGAGCGCGGTGATCTGGACGTTGTCACCGATGGTCAGGAGGAAGTGCAAAGCCTTCGCCACGACGAGGTACGCCAGGATCGCGCCGAGAATGAAGAGTGCGGCACCAGCGGTGACGAATCCGACCGCGTATCGACGTTCTTTGGCGTAGAGCCCCGGGGTGATGAATGCCCACAATTGGTAAAGCCACACTGGGCAGGCAAGAACGATGCCGGCGGTGAGCGCCACTTTGAATCGCAGCATGAACTGCTCGAACGGCCCGGTCGCCAGCAATCGGCACGCGTCGTCGGTGCTGAGGTTGGCGCGACTCTCGGACGGAAGCTCGCAGTACGGTCCACGAAGCAGATCGCCCAGACTCTCGAGACCCAGTATCGAGTGTGAGTACCAGAAGAAGCCGAACGCCGTGGTGATGATCACGCCGAGGAATGCGAACAACAAACGAGTCCGCAATTCGTACAGGTGGTCGACCAACGACATGGTGCCGTCTGGGTTGACCTTCCGCTTGCGGTTACGCGGATCTAACGGAATACGCACTGTGCATCCTGGTCTTGGTCAGCAGACAACCGGGGTGAACGAATATTTCACCCCGGCTAGAACGCAGTGTGTACTAGAGCGGCTTGACTTCGGTCGGCTGCGCAACAGGTGCTGCTGCACCGTTTGCGACCACCGCGGTGTTGGCCGTCGGCAACTGTGCCGGAGCAGGCTGTGCGACCGGCGCGCTTGCGGGCGCCGCATCGTCGTTCTGCATTTCCTTGACTTCGCTCTTGAAGATGCGGAGTGAACGACCCAGACCGCGTGCTGCATCGGGAAGCTTCTTCGACCCGAACAGAATTACGACGACAACAGCGACAATCAGCCAATGCATCGGCTGCATTGCACCCATAACGACCTCCCATGATCAGATTCCTCGATGCTACCGGACACAACCGGCGCTCGGAGGTGTCAAAGCACTTACTTCAGCTACCTTTTACCTGTTTGTTTCCTGCGAACCCACTGAACGCGCAGTTTCCCCAACTTTTACGAACCGATTACGTCGTAGGCGTCGAGTGCCGCAACGGCCCGATCATGGACTTCGGAGACCAGTTCCGGCGGATGAAGGACCCGAACTCCCTCACCGAATCCCAACACCAGCCTTGCCATCCATTCGAGTGTTCCGAAACTCATCGTCGCCTCGACCGACCCGTCACCGTTCACGTGCTCGACGTCCATCGGGTAGTAGTCGAGCATCCACACCCACTCTTTGGTGATGAACAACCGTGCTTCCGGAAGGGAACCGTCGCCGCTGAACAACTCGAGATTCGAATCCTCCTCGAGGGCCTGCGGCGGCGGGTCGGCCGGCTCGTCGAGTTGGACGGCGGCATCGATCCGATCGAATCGGAACAACCGCACACCCTCGGCCTGACGGCACCAGGCCTGGAGGTAGCTGTAGTTGTCGACCAACACGATACGAACGGGATCGACGATGCGCTCGGAGACCGCGTCACGCGAGGCCGAGTAATACGTCAATCGCAGGGCGGTCTTGTCTGCGAGCGCGGCTCTGACCGTCGCGGCGATCGGGTCTTCGGCGATGTCCGGCGCCGGCGATGTATCCCGGTCCTGACCGATAGCTCGTGCCGCGGCCGAGCCTGCTGCGTCCTCGATCTTCGCGATAGCGCGCTGGGCCGACGACGGATCGACCATGCCCGGCATTTCCACCAACGACCGAAGGGCGATCAGCAATGCCGTCGCTTCGGTAGAGGTGAGGCGCAGCGGGCGATCGATCCCGGCCGAGAACGTGACCTCGATACTTTCCTCGGAGAAGGACAGGTCGATGAGATCGCCGGGACCGTACCCGGGCAGTCCGCACACCCACAGCTGATTCAGATCGGTCATCAGTTGAGTCGTGCTGACGCCGAGTTCCTCGGCCGCCTCGGCGGGACTGATGCCCGGATTCGCGATGAAGTACGGCACGAGGTTGAGCAGCCGTGCCAACCGCGATGACAGTCGATTGCTCATCAGTTGTCCCCCTGTCCGTCATTGCTGGTGGCCGGGCTCGCCGCGGCGGCGCGAAGCTTCGCGACGACCTCAGCACGCAAATCCGGTGGATCCAACACCAGTGCATCCAAACCGTGACCGGCGATCAACCGAGCGGTCCATTCCCAGGATCGGACGGGAATGGCCAGCACGCTGCCATCACGATCGGTCAGCCGCCGATCGGACGACGACGTCGCAAGCCGCCGAAGCTCATGTGCGCGGCCGTCTGCGACCCAGACCGTGGCGGTTCCGGTGACGACTCCCGATCCGGTCACGCGGTCGACGACCTCGCGAAGATCAACACCCTCGGGTTTGTGAACCGAACCGGCCGGGCCGAACTCCCTGACATCGTCACCGATCCGGGAGAGCCGGAAGGTCCTCACCGCATCACGGTCGACGTCGTGCCCGACCAGATACCACTTGCCGTTGTGCGTGACTACGCCCCACGGCTCGACGGTGCGCTCGGTGAACGGTTCGTTCAACGCGCCGCGGTGCTGAAAATGAACTGCTCGTCCGGCGTCGACGGCTGCAAGCAGCTTGCCGAGCGCGGGCTCCGAACCGCGGGTGCGCGCGGGAATCGCCGTGACCGGCGCGGCACTGACTTCTGAGTCGACCTGGACGCCGGCCGCTCGGAGTTTGAGTAGTGCACTCTGGGCTGCCGAAATCAGTTCCGGCGACTCCCACAACTGCACGGCGACGGCAACCGCAGCAGATTCCTCGCTGGTGAGGTCAACGTCCGGAAGCTCATAGGCATTGCGATTGATCCGATAACCCTCGACCGTCGAGAACCGTCCTGCCAGACCGGTTTCCAACGGGACACCCAGGTCACGAAGTTCGTTCTTGTCGCGTTCGAACATGCGACTGAACGCTTCGTAGTTCGCGGAATCGTTGTACCCGGCCACACTGTCGCGGATTTTCTCCGCCGTGAGGAACTGTCTGGTGGACAGCAATGCGATCACCAGGTTCATCAACCGCTCGATTTTTGATGTCGCCACGCCGAAATCCTAGTGGCTATCCGATAACCGAACGCGCGCCGGACACTTTCGTGCCCGGCGCGTCGCCGCAAAACAGACCTGCCGTGTTGTAAATCGTGAAAGTGGGTGACCTACATCGAAGCGATCAAACGCTCGACACGCTCGTCGACGGAACGGAACGGATCCTTGCAGAGCACCGTTCTCTGCGCCTGGTCGTTGAGCTTGAGGTGAACCCAGTCGACCGTGAAGTCCCTGCCTGCGGCCTGGGCGGCAGTGATGAAGTCGCCTCGCAATTTGGCGCGCGTGGTCTGCGGCGGATTCTCGACGGCATCGTCGATCGTCTCGTCCTCGGTGACCCGCTTGACCAAGCCCTTTCGCTGCAGCACGTCGAAGACACCCCGGCCGCGTTTGATGTCGTGGTACGCCAAGTCGAGCTGCGCGATCTTGGGATCGGACAGGTCGAAACCGTGACGGTCCTGGTAGCGCTGGAACAGCTTGCGCTTGATGACCCAGTCGATTTCCGTGTCGACCTTCGCGAAATCCTGAGCTTCGACGGCATCGAGGGTGCGACCCCACAGGTCGACTACCTGCTCGACCTGCGGGTCCGGTTCGCGGTTACGCAGGTGTTCGACTGCCTTGGCGTGGTATTCGCGTTGAATGTCGAGGGCACTGGCCTGACGACCACCAGCTAGACGGACAGGCTTTTTACCCGTCACGTCGTGACTCACCTCGCGGATGGCACGAATCGGGTTGTCCAAAGCGAAATCGCGGAACGAAACCCCGGCTTCGATCATCTCGAGCACGAGTGCTGCAGAACCGACCTTGAGCATCGTCGTTGTTTCGGCCATGTTCGAATCGCCGACGATCACGTGCAGTCGGCGGTACTTCTCGGCGTCGGCATGCGGTTCGTCGCGGGTGTTGATGATCGGACGCGAGCGCGTGGTCGCCGACGAGACACCTTCCCAGATGTGTTCCGCACGCTGCGAGAGGCAGAACGTCGCGGCCTTCGGCGTCTGCAGCACCTTGCCGGCGCCGCAGATCAACTGGCGCGTGACGAGGAACGGCAACAAGACATCCGAAATGCGGGAGAACTCACCGGCGCGCGCGACGAGAAAGTTCTCGTGGCATCCGTACGAGTTTCCGGCCGAGTCGGTGTTGTTCTTGAAGAGGTAGATGTCGCCGCCGATCCCCTCCTCGGCGAGTCTCGCCTCGGCGTCGATCAGCAGTTCTTCGAGCACTCGCTCACCGGCACGGTCGTGATTGACCAACTGGATGAGGCTGTCGCACTCTGCGGTCGCGTACTCCGGGTGCGAACCCACATCCAGGTACAAGCGGGCTCCGTTACGAAGGAAGACATTGGAGCTGCGACCCCACGACACGACACGACGGAAGAGGTAACGAGCAACCTCGTCGGGGCTCAGTCGCCTGTGCCCGTGAAAGGTGCAGGTAACGCCGAATTCCGTCTCGATACCCATGATTCGTCTCTGCACACTTCGACACTACAACCAGAATGCGAGGTTCACCCGTGTACTTCGATCGCGTCGTAAGTCACGACTCGACAACGTCGGGCGGCGGCATAGTGTGACGGTGTGAGCCTTATTCGCCGAAAAGTTGTCCGAAGCGACGTCAAAGTCATGGAAAGCACTGGAGCACTGCGCCCTTCCGTGCTCGACCCGACCATGCGGTTTCTCTCCAGAGCTGCCGATCACGGCGTTTTGTGGATGGTTGTCGCAGCCTTGCTCGCGATGATCGGTGGCCGCCCCAGGAGGGCAGCGGCACGTGGGATGCTCGCGCTGGCAGGTTCGAGCGCGCTGGCCAACGGCATACTCAAGCCCCTCTTCCCCCGCCGGCGCCCACCGGCGCGTGTCTGGCTGAGCCCGAAGCGAGGCGTCGACATTCCGACGTCGTCCTCGTTCCCCTCCGGGCATTCGTCTTCTGCCGCGGCATTCACCGCGGCAGTGGCCATGGAGTCCCCGGCGGCGGGCGCCGCACTCGCGCCACTGGCCGCAGCAGTGGCGTACTCACGCGTTCACAACGGAGTGCACTGGCCGTCCGACGTCTTCGCAGGCCTCGCGGTCGGCGGCGCAATCGCTGCCGGCACACGTCGTTGGTGGGCGGTGCGAGACGAAGAACCCGCCGAACTCGGACCCGAATGTGTGGTTCCCGCGCTCGCGCGCGGAGAAGGCTTGTTGGTCTTCACCAATCCTGGTTCAGGCTCCGAGGACGACGGGATCGTGGAATCGATTCGAGAACTGCTGCCGGAGGCCATCGTCTACGAGTTCGACGCGGACATCGACTTCGACATGCAGATCGATGCCAAGATCCCCGAACTCTCGCCGAAAGCGTTAGGAGTATGCGGCGGCGACGGAACAGTGGTCACGGTCGCGACCGCGGCGACAAAGCACGAGCTACCACTTGCGGTCTTTCCCGGCGGAACGTTGAACCATTTCGCCCGCGACGTCGGGGCGGTGAATGTCGAGGAGACCGCACAGGCAGTCGAGTCCGGTCAGGCGGCATTTGTCGACCACGCGGTGGTGCGCACGGATTCCGGAGTGACTGCACGGTTTCTCAACACAGCCAGCCTGGGCGGATACCCGGACGCTGTGCGTCTGAGGGAAAAGTGGGAACCGCGTTTCGGTAAGTGGCCGGCCGCTGGTGCTGCAATGATCCGGGTTCTCGCAGCGGCAGAGCCGATGACTGTCACCATCGACGGGAAGCGGACCACCATCTGGATGCTTTTCGTCGGAAACGGGCGATACTCCCCCGCTGATCAGGTGCCGATGTCGCGTCCGGAGATGAACCGTGGACTGCTCGACGTCCGCTACTTGCGCGCGGACAAGAAGTTCTCGCGTTCACGCCTGCTGTTTGCTGCTGCCACAGGAACATTGGGCAGCTCGCGGGTCTACGTTCGCGAACTCGTGTCCTCGATGTCGGTTCGAGTGGCCGATTCACCGGTAGCCATCGCCACCGACGGTGAAGTGGTGGCAGACGCGCGCCGGTTCGATTTCGACACCGAACCGGGCGCGGTGGCCGTCTACAGAATCACGCAGTAACTCCAGACCTGCAGTAACTCCCAGACCGACGCAGCAACTACGAGGGTGCGTCGCCGTTTGCCGGCGGCGCGTCCTCAGTTGCTGCCGGAGTTGGAAGCATCTCTTCCAATGCCGAACCAGCGATTCTTTTGAACGCACGGCGTGGACGGTTGCTGTCGAGAACGGCAACCTCGAGTGCACTCACATCGAGTGTTCGCGGTTCCGCCTCAGTGGTTCCGGCCGGCGCCGGACCGCCCTTTTGAAGCGCCCCAACCGCGAGCCGCACCGCGGATTCGAGGTCGAGGTCTCGCTGGTAGGACTCGCGCATCGCCGTCACGATCGGTTCGGTTGTACCGCCCATGACCACGAATTCCTGCTCGTCCGCGATGGAACCGTCGTACGTGATCCGGTAGAGCTGAGCCGGCGTACTACTCCCGAAACGGCCGATCTCGGCAACGCAGATCTCGACCTCGTACGGCTTGGGCTGCTCGGTGAAGATCGTTCCCAAGGTCTGTGCGTACGCATTGGCGAGGGAACGCCCCGTGACGTCCCGACGGTCGTACGAGTACCCACGCATGTCGGCGTGGACGATGCCCGCGCGGCGCAGATTCTCGAACTCGTTGTACTTGCCCACTGCCGCAAATCCGAGACGGTCGTACAGTTCACTGACCTTGTGCAGCGCCCTCGACGGGTTCTCGGCGACAAAGAGCACTCCGTCGCGGTAGGTGAGAACGACGACGCTGCGTCCGCGGGCAATTCCCTTGCGCGCCAATTCCGAACGATCGCGCATGATCTGTTCGGCTGATGCGTAGTACGGCATCGTCATAGCGCAGACTCCCCTTCCGGACTCGCTGTCGCAGTACGAGCCGCGACGATCTCCCTTGCGATCTCGGCAGCCTTGGCCGTCGACAACTCCACGGCACCGGCCGAGGTGATGGTGACCGCTGTCGGATAGATCCCGCGTGTCAGATCAGGACCACCGGTAGCCGAATCGTCATCTGCCGCGTCGTACAGCGCCTCGACCGCGAACCGAAGCGCGGTGTCCTCGTCGATTCCCGGGGAATACAGCTTCTTGAGCGCCGATTTCGCGAACAGGGAACCGGATCCGACTGCGTGATAGCCCGCGCGCTCCTCGTATCGCCCACCGACGACGTCGTAGGAGACGATGCGACCTGCCCTCGACGGATCGACCGCGTCCAGGTCGTAACCCACGAGCAATGGCACGACCGCCAAACCTTGCATCGCTGCTCCGAGATTTCCTCGAACCATCGACGAAAGTCGATTGGCCTTGCCGTCGAACGTGAGTGGGACGCCTTCGATCTTCTCGTAATGTTCGAGCTCGACCGCGAAGAGCCGGACCAGTTCGATTGCGATCCCGGCCGTACCGGCGATACCCGCAGCCGAGTAGTCGTCCGTGACGTACACCTTCTGCACGTCACGGCTGGCGATGAGGTTGCCCATCGTCGCTCGGCGATCACCCGCGAGCAGAACACCACCCGCATAGCTGATCGCGACGATGGTGGTGCCGTGCGGAGCTACGTCTCCCCCGCCCATGACAACACCTCCTGTGTCGGCGAAGCGGTTCTGCGGAAGATGCTCCGGTGCATGCACCCGAAGGTATTCCGAGAATGACGACAGATTCGAGCCGAAGCTCAACCGTGTGTCCCCGTCGGTGATCCGGGGCGCGCGATCCACCGTCACTGGCCGCCCTTCTGGACATAGGCACGGACGAAGTCCTCGGCGTTCTCTTCCAACACGTCGTCGATCTCGTCGAGCAGGTCGTCGGTTTCTGCAGCGAGCTTCTCGCGACGTTCCTGGCCGGCACTGCCGTCGCCACCAGTGGTTTCGTCGTCTTCGCCGCCACCGGCACGCTGCGTCTGTTCTTGAGCCATCGCCGTCGACCTCCTTGTGTGAAGGGAGCTCTCGCGAGCATCCTGTTCGGCCCAGCAGAGTCGGTAACTGATCCCGCTCGGACCTTCACCCTACCGAGCGGCACCGTCAGGTGTGGAGAGACGCGACGGCGAGCCGCATCGGCTGTTTCAGTGAGTGAGCTGATCAACCAATTCCGCGGCGCTGTCAACGGAGTCGAGCAACGCTCCGACGTGCGCTTTGGTACCTCGAAGCGGCTCTAGGGTGGGGATGCGGATCAACGACTCGCCGCCGAGATCGAAGATGACCGAATCCCAGCTCGCGGCCGCGATATCGGCACCGAATCGGCGTAAGCACTCGCCACGGAAGTATGCGCGAGTGTCGGTGGGAGGGTTCGTGACCGCGTCGAGAACCTGCTGTTCGGTGACAAGCCGCTCCATGGAGCCGCGAGCAACCAGACGGTTGTAGAGGCCCTTGTCGAGTCGCACGTCGGAGTACTGCAGATCCACCAGATGCAATCGCGGAGCCGACCACGCGAGTCCCTCACGATTGCGGAAACCTTCGAGCAGACGCAGTTTGGCCGGCCAGTCGAGGATGTTCGCGCACTCCATGGGATCGCGCTCGAGGAGATCGAGAACCATCGCCCACTTGGCGACGATATCGTCCGCTCGCGGATCACGATCCGCCTCGCGATCGAGGAACTTCGAGACCCGTTCGAGGTAAATACGTTGCAGCGCAAGCCCCGTCAGTTCACGACCGTCGGCCAGCGCAACGGTCTTGCGAAGAGTGGGGTCGTGGCTGATGTGGTGGACGGCGGTGACCGGACGTGCCAGTTGCAGATCGGTGAGGTCGACGCCCGCCTCGATCAGGTCGAGTACCAGCGCGGTTGTTCCCACCTTGAGGTAGGTCGACATCTCCGCGAGGTTCGCGTCACCGATGATGACGTGCAGCCGGCGGTACTTGTCCGCATCCGCGTGCGGTTCGTCGCGGGTGTTGATGATTCCGCGCTTGAGCGTGGTCTCGAGGCCTACTTCGACCTCGATGTAGTCGGATCGCTGCGAAAGCTGGAATCCGGCCTCGTCGCCGGACTGACCGAGACCCACACGACCGGAACCGCAGATCACCTGCCTGGACGCGAAGAACGGCGTCAAGCCGGTCACGATCGAGGCGAACGGGGTGTCACGCGAGCAGAGGTAGTTCTCGTGCGTGCCGTACGACGCACCCTTGCCGTCGACGTTGTTCTTGTACAACTGCAACCGTGGGGCACCCGGCACGCTGGAGGCATGCCGCGCAGCTGCCTCCATCACTCGTTCGCCGGCCTTGTCCCAGATCACGGCATCGAGCGGGTCGGCGACCTCGGGGGCCGAATACTCAGGATGGGCGTGGTCGACGTACAACCGTGCCCCGTTGGTGAGAATCATGTTCGCGGCGCCGATCTCGTCAGCGTCGATGACCGGTGCGGGCCCGCTCATTCGCCCCAGATCGAAGCCTCGGGCATCTCGCAGCGGAGATTCGACCTCGTAATCCCAGCGTGTGCGCTTGGCCCGTGGCACGCCCGCTGCGGCGGCGTAGGCAAGCACCGCCTGGGTTGAAGTGAGAATCGGATTCGCCGACGGCTCACTGGGTGAAGATATTCCGTATTCGACTTCGACACCGATGATCCGCTGCATGACACAAGAGCCTATGTGATTGCGGCGCGGCACCCACAGGCGTGGCACAGTTGGAGGAATGCACCAACCTCTCACCGCAGACCTGAATCCCGCGGACGAGGTAGTCGCCGTGTACGACCGGACGGGTAATCCGATCGGCCGAGCACCACGTTCCGTCGTCTACTCGGGTGGGCTCTGGCACGCGAGTGCGGGCGTCCTGGTTCGCACCGGGGACGGCTCCCGCATCTACGTCCATCGCCGAACCGACACGAAAGCGGTGTTCGGGGGCTATCACGACTGTCTTGCCGGAGGTGTCGTTGATCCAGGTGAGACGCCGCAGGAAACTGCGATCCGTGAAGTCGGTGAAGAACTCGGAATCTTCGGAACTTCAGATCAGCCACTCCAACTGACGGAGATCGCTCGAATCTCCTGGGACGGCGAGTGGAACAACTCTCCGTTGCGCTGTCACCTGTTTGCGTTCGAACTCAGATACGACGGGCCGATGGCACATCAACCCAGCGAGATCGCCGAAGGTTGGTGGTGGACGCCGAAAGAACTCGGCGCCCACCTGCAGGACCCGTCGTGGCCGTTCGTTCCGGACTCACGCGCACTGCTGGCCGACTATTGCTGGAGCTGAACACCGCTGGAGTTGAACACCGCTGCGACTGAACACCGCTGCGACTGAACACTGCCGCGACCGTGATCAGCCCGGGGTGATCGCCGAGAGCCAAGCAGCAAACGCGCTGGGGTTGCGGGTCTGCGCGAGAACGCGTCCTGGGCCGGTGAAGTCGAAGACAAACCCTTCACCGGACTTCATCGACTGAATGGTGCGCCCCTGAACGGCGCGCCGCATGTTGAAGTTCATCCCGAGGTCGTAGGCGACCACGTGACCGGTATCGATCGTGACCGTCTCGCCTGGCTGCAAGTCGATGACGTCGATCGCGCCGTAGACGGCCAGCACTACTTCACCGTCGCCACTTGCCCGCAGACCGAATCCACCCTCACCGCCGAAGAGGTTGGACATGCCTCCCCACTTGGACTCGACGGTCACGCCGTAGGAGTTGGCCAACCAGGTTCCACGGTTGAGGAAGAACGGGCGATCGGACGTGATGGTCAGTGGGATCAGATCGCCGGGAAGCACGCCGGTGACGTCGACCCAACCACCTTGCGGCGGAGCGGTATACGTCGTGACGAAAAACGACTCCCCACTGAGCATCGACCGCTTGAGTCCCTGCAGGACGCCGCCCTGCGCCTTCGCTTCGAGAACTACGCCGGCGGAATGCGCGAGCATTGCCCCGCTCTCCACGCGCAGCGGTTCGCCGGGCGCGAGGTAGCAGCGAGCGACAGTGGACGACGGATTGTGTCGAAGATGTATCTGCACGGCGGGACTCTAAACCAGCGCGACCGACCGGTCCAATCGCAACGGAGGGAACGGCAGCGACGCACAGATCGGGCCGACGACTCCCGAGGAGTGGCCGGCCCGATCGGTGTTCGTTTCGCTACAGGTACTGGCCCGTGTTCGACTCTGTGTCGATCGCGCGGCTGGCACTGGCGTTCTTACCGGTGACGAGTGTGCGGATGTAGACGATCCGCTCACCCTTCTTGCCCGAAATACGTGCCCAGTCATCAGGATTGGTGGTGTTGGGCAGATCCTCGTTCTCGGCGAACTCGTCGACGATGGAATCGAAGAGGTGCTGCACACGCAAGCCAGGAGCACCGGTGTCGAGTACCGACTTGATCGCGTACTTCTTGGCGCGGTCGACGATGTTCTGGATCATCGCACCCGAGTTGAAGTCCTTGAAGAACAGAACTTCCTTGTCGCCGTTGGCGTAGGTGACCTCGAGGAAACGATTCTCTTCGCTCTCCGCGTACATGCGATCGACGACACGAACGATCATCGCCTTCAAGCATGCGGTGCGATCGCCACCGAACTCGGCAAGGTCGTCCGCATTGATCGGCAGACCGTCCACCAGGTACTTCGAGAAGATGTCCTGAGCGGATTCCGCGTCGGGGCGCTCGATCTTGATCTTCACGTCCAGTCGGCCGGGACGCAGGATGGCCGGGTCGATCATGTCCTCACGGTTGGAAGCGCCGATGACGATGACGTTCTCGAGCCCTTCCACACCGTCGATCTCGCTGAGCAGCTGCGGGACGACCGTTGTCTCCACGTCGGAAGAGACTCCCGAACCACGGGTACGGAAGATCGAGTCCATCTCGTCGAAGAAGACGATCACCGGCGTCCCCTCGGACGCCTTCTCACGAGCACGCTGGAAGATCATCCGGATGTGACGCTCGGTTTCGCCGACGAACTTGTTCAGAAGTTCCGGGCCCTTGATGTTCAGGAAGTAGGACTTGGCGTCCTTGCTGTCCTGACCGCGAGCTTCGGCGATCTTCTTGGCCAACGAGTTGGCGACGGCCTTGGCGATGAGCGTCTTACCGCAACCAGGCGGACCGTAGAGCAGTACACCCTTCGGCGGCCTCAGCGAGTATTCGTGGAACAGGTCCTTGTGGAGGAACGGGAGTTCGACGGCATCACGGATCTGTTCGATCTGACGCCCGAGACCACCGATGTCGTCGTAGTGAACATCCGGAACTTCCTCGAGAACCAGATCTTCGACCTCGGCCTTCGGGATGCGCTCGAAGGCGTACCCGGCCTTGGTGTCGACGAGCAACGAGTCGCCCGGACGCAGTTTCCTGGTCGGAGAATCGGCGTCGTACGCGATGATGTCGGCTTCGGGGTCGGCGAAGACGGCTGCCAACGGTGCTGCGAGCCAGACGATGCGCTCTTCGTCGGCATGACCGACCACCAGTGCGCGCAAGCCGTCGTCGAGTACCTCACGGAGCGTGCTGATCTCACCGACCTGCTCGTAGGTGCCGGCCTCGACGATGGTGAGTGCCTCGTTGAGGCGCACCGTCTGTCCGAGGGCAAGGGTGTCCGTGTCGATGTTCGGTGAGCACGTCAATCGCATCTTGCGACCCGACGTGAACACGTCGACGGTCTTGTCCTCGTGTACCGAGAGAAGGACTCCGTAACCGCTCGGCGGCTGACCGAGTCTGTCGACTTCTTCACGAAGTGCGATGAGCTGCTGACGGGCCTCCTTGAGGGTGTCCATCAACTTGCTGTTTCGGATGGACAGCGAGTCCACCTTCGACTCCAGCTCACGCACCTGCTCCGGCGATTGTGCAAGTTGTCGGCGCAGTACTTGTGCTTCCACTCGTAGCGCGTGGAGTTCTTCTGCTGCCGCAACCGAATCCGGGTTCTCTGTCGAGCTCATGTGCGTCTCCTCCCAGTGCGATCCATCAACGCTACCGGCATAAGGCCCCAAGTGTCGCCAGACACGGTGCGCGAGTGCGAATTCACACGTGAGTACGGACCGTGCCGACTGGTCTCGAGCCAGGTTTTGGTCATGTTAGCCTTGCCTACAAGATGGAGACAGCGCCTGTCTCTCTTTACAACGAAAGGTAACGCTGTGATCATCCGCAAGACTCTCATCAGCGCTTGTGCCGTCGCTGCCGTCCTGACCATGGGCGCATGCAGCTCGGACGACAACAAGGATTCGACGGCTGCCAGCTCGACTTCGGTCGCCGCCTCGAGCACCACGGCCAAGGCCTCGGCTTCCGCCACGACGTCAGCTGCCGCTGCCGCAACGGCTCCGACGGCCGAGGAGCTCAACGCTTCGCTCGTCGCTCTGATCGATCCGGCCAAGCCGATCGAGGAGAAGACCGCTCTGGTGGTCGACGGAACCAAGCGTCAGGCCAACATCGAGACGATGAGTGCTGCGCTGGGCGGTAACCCGGCCTACGCGATCACGTTCAACGTGGACAACGTCAAGGTCGACGGTCAGACCGCAACCGCAGACGTCGCCGTCGTCAGCCCGCACGGCGCCGCACCCGCCACCCCGTGGACCTGGGAGCTCGAAGACGGCTCCTGGAAGCTGTCCGACACCTCGGCATGCGTGCTCCTGGAAATGGGCCGCGCTTCCTGCACCGCATAACTTCCAGCTACGACAAGAGCGGCGATCCGGAATCCGGATCGCCGCTCTTGTTGATTTCGTATGACTACTTGGCTGCCGTGTTCGAGCCCTTGCCCGCGCGCCGCTGCGGCTTCGGGGTGACCGTTCCTTCGGCCAGACGACGAGCGCTCACGAGGAACGCGGTGTGGCCCTGCATCCGATGCTCGGGACGCACCGCCAATCCGACGACGTGCCAACCGCGCACGATCGATTCCCACGACCGTGGCTCGGTCCAGCATTCCTGCTCACGCATCGCTTCGACGACCTTCGAGAGCTGAGTAACGGTCGCGACGTAGACGATCAACACGCCGCCTGGCACGAGCGCCTTCGAGACGGCGGGCAGGACGTCCCATGGAGCCAGCATGTCGAGTACGACGCGATCGACCTTGCCGCCGTGCGCTTCCGGATCGAACTCCGCCAGATCGGCGATGGTCAGTTCCCAGTTCGGCGGACGTTCACCGAAAAAGGTCTCGACGTTGCGAACCGCGTGTTCGGCATGATCGTCGCGGACCTCGTAGGAGATGACCTTGCCCTCGGGTCCGACGGCACGCAGTAGTGAACACGTCAGTGCGCCGGAGCCGGCTCCGGCTTCGAGCACGCGTGCTCCTGGAAACACGTCGCCTTCGTGGACGATCTGAGCTGCGTCCTTCGGGTAGATGACCTGTGCACCGCGCGGCATGGACAGCACGTAGTCGACCAGTAGCGGGCGCAGGGCGAGGTAGGGCGTGCCGTTGACCGACTTGACGACGCTGCCCTCGTCGGCGCCGATCAAATCGTTGTGAACGATTCCGCCCTTGTGGGTGTGGTACTCGCGGTTCGCCTCGAGAACGATCGTGTAGTGGCGTCCCTTGCCGTCGGTCAGCTGGACTCGGTCGCCGACGCGAAACGGCCCCGACGGCCGCTTGCCCGGCGCAGTGAGATCAGCTTCTGGAAGCTCTTGTTCGGGAATCTCGGCGACAGCGGACTGCACAACCTCATCCACTTCGGTCGTGCCTTCTTCTGGTTGCAGCTCGTTCGCCATGCGCAGATGATCCCTGTTCGCTTGTTTCCGGTGTCCTCGCCACCGGCTCCGACGGAGTTGTCGGACCAACCGCATAGCCTGCCAGGTGTGAGCTCTGTCGAATTGCCAACCCCCACTCCAACGGGTGCAACATCACAGGAGCGCCCGCGTAGTCGGCCGGCGCTCTCTCCTTCGCGCGCGGGTGACTACAAGCAATGCCCCCTGCTCTACCGGTTCCGAGCGGTCGACAGAATTCCGGAAACACCTACCAGAGCCCAGGTCAGAGGCACCGTCGTCCACGCGGCCTTGGAAGCGCTGTTTGCACTCCCGACCGGTCACCGGGTTCCCGATCGCGCAGCCGAACTCGTCCGTCCCGCGTGGGAACGTGTCAGTGCCGAGTCTCCCGAGGCAGCTGATCTGATTCCGGAAGACGAGCTGGACGCGTTTCTCGGCGAAGTCGGCAAGCTCGTCGCGACGTACTACACGCTCGAAGATCCCACTCGATTCGATGCCGAGGCGTGCGAGGTCTACGTCGAGACCGAGTTGGAGAACGGCGTTCGACTCCGCGGCTTCGTCGACCGGATAGACGTTGCACCGACCGGCGAGGTGCGGGTGGTCGACTACAAGACCGGAAAGGCACCCCGCGAGTTCACCGAGTCCAAAGCGCTCTTCCAGATGAAGTTCTACGCGCTCGTACTACTGCGCACTCGCGGAATCGTTCCCGCGCAACTGCGCCTGATCTATCTGGCCTCCGGCTCGATTCTCACGTACGCCCCGGATCACGACGAGCTCATTCGATTCGAGCGGACCCTCTCCGCCATTTGGAAGGCGATCCTCGCGGCAGGTGCGACCGGAGACTTCAGACCCAAGCCTGGCAAACTGTGCGACTGGTGCGATCACAAGTCACTGTGCCCCTCGTTCGGCGGAACACCTCCGCCGTATCCAGGTTGGCCGGACCTGCTGAGCGCCGAACCTGTTGTTGCAAAGGAGAATTCATAACATGACGGACAGTTCGTACTACCGCTACCTCGGAACCACGGAGGAAGGGCACGAGCGGTTCGCGAGCACGCAGGCGACTGTCAGCATCTGGGGCCCGACACTGCAGCACGGTGCTCCCCCGTCGGCGCTGTTGGTACGAGCCCTCGAGCGGTGCGGTGCGCGCGACGAAACCCGTCTGACGCGCGTCGTCGTCGAGATTCTCGGGCCCATTCCGATTGCCGACCTCGAAGTCCGGTCGTGGATCGAACGCCCCGGTCGCCGAATCGAATTGATCGTCGCCGAGCTGTGGGCAACCACCGCCGACGGATCTGCCCGCGCGGTTGCGCGCGGTACGGCATGGCGGATGGAGACCGTCGATACCGGCGAGATCGTCCACGTAGTCGATCCCCCGCTCGAACCCCGTGACAGCGGCACCCCGGGCGTTCTCGAGGGTCTCTGGAGCGTCGGCTACCTCAAGACCCTCGACTGGTCCTGGATTGCTCCGATCGGGTGCGCGGGAACCGGGAAGGTCTGGGCGCGCCCCAAGCCCGAGCTGGTCGAGGGCGAGAAGATGTCTGCCCTCGAGCGTTTGTTCGCGGTGGCCGACATCTCCAACGGCGTCGGCGCCAAGCTCGACCCTGAGCACTGGACGTTCCTCAACACCGATCTCACGGTGCATATCTTCCGTGTGCCCGAGGGCGAGTGGGTCGGTGTCGCCGCCGAAACCACGACCGGTCCGGATGGCGTCGGCATGTGTGCGGGAGTGCTCTACGACGAGCAGGGTGCCGTCGGCCGTATCGCCCAGACTTTGCAGATTCGCGCCCGTTCCTGATTTCCAGGAACGGGCGCGAATGCGCGTAAATCTATTCAGGCAGTGATCAGAAAGCGCGTACCGAGCGGATGTTCGACGCGAGGATGGCCTTGGCGCCGAGTTCCGCCAAGGCATCCATCACCTGGTTGTGTCCCTTGATCGGAACCATCGCGCGAACCGCGACCCAGTCGGGGTCAGCCAACGGCGAGAGGGTCGGCGACTCCATACCCGGAGTCATCTTGATCGCGTCGTCGAGGATGGTGCGCGGGCAGTCGTAGTCGATCATCAGATTCTGCTGCGCGAAGACAATTCCGCGTACGCGTTCGATGAGCTGATTGCGTGCGGGATCGTCCTGCGGAGCGCCGGTGCGCTCGATCAGGACACCTTCGGAATCGCAGAGCGATTCACCGAAAGCAACGAGGTTGTGTTGGCGGAGAGTACGACCCGACCCGACCACGTCGGCGATCGCGTCGGCGACACCGAGCTGAATCGAAATCTCCACTGCTCCGTCGAGACGGATGACGGTTGCGTCGAGTCCGCGATCGGTGAGGTCCTTGCGGACAAGGTTCGGGTACGACGTCGCAATGCGCAGGCCGGACAGATCCTCAACGGCCCAGTCCTTGCCTGCTGGTGCTGCGTAGCGGAACGACGAACGGCCGAAGCCCAGTGACAGACGCTCGGATACGGGAGCGCCCGAGTCGCCGGCGAGATCACGACCAGTGATGCCGAGATCCAGCTCACCGGAGCCGACGTAGATCGCAATGTCCTTGGGACGCAAGAAGAAGAACTCGACCTGGTTGGCAGGATCGAGGACCGTCAGATCACGGGAATCGGTGCGTCGACGGTAGCCGGCCTCGCTGAGAATTTCGGCGGCGGACTCGGACAGTGAGCCTTTGTTGGGAACTGCTACGCGCAGCATGGTGGATGTCCTTTCGGAAGGTGTGGGTGACGTGAGACGACATGAATCGGAAGCCCTGGACGAGCGAGATGGCGAACATCTCGCTGGTCAGCTCCGATCACAGATGTCGGTACACGTCCTCGAGGGTCAGTCCGCGACCGACCATCAACACCTGCGTCCAGTACAGCAGCTGGGAAATTTCCTCGGCTAGCTGCTCATCGCTCTGGTATTCCGCAGCGATCCACACTTCACCGGCTTCCTCGATGACCTTTTTGCCCTGAGCATGCACACCGGCGTCGAGGGCGGCGACAGTGCCGGACCCCTCGGGGCGAGTAGCAGCACGCTCGGTCAATTCGGCGAACAAGGATTCGAAGGTCTTCACGGGTACACATTCTTTCACGAGGACGGAAGCGGTTTGCACACGCCCACGAACAGCGGTGTTCACAGGCCTGCGTCGAGGCTGCGCGAACTCACGAACCTGCGAGTCTGCCCGGTGATCGGATCCGGGTATTCCAACGCCCGCGCCAACAATCGCAACGGAGTCGAGAAGTCGCCGGGCACCGAGGGAAGGTACTCGGGGTAGTAATTGTCACCGACGATCGGGACGCCCAGCGAGTTGAGGTGCAGCCGAAGCTGATGGGTACGGCCGGTCCGTGGGAGCAACCTGTATCGGCCGAGAGTCCGGCCGGCCGAGTCGGTGATCGTCTCGATCAGTTCGATCGAAGTCTCACTGTTCGGCTCGCCATCGATCTCGGTAGCCGTCATCTCGCCGTGAACTTTGTTGATGCGGCTACGCACCGTGCGGGGGAAAGTCAGTTCCGGATCGAAGCCTGCAATCGCCTCGTATTCCTTGACGATCCGCTGCTCGGCAAAAAGTTCCTGGTACGGCCGTCGTAAGTCCGGTGTCACCGTGAACACGATGACACCCGCCGTCATTCGGTCGAGGCGGTGAACGGGCGCAAGGTCCGGAAGATCCAGATCACGACGCAGTCGCACGACGGCGCTTTCGACGATGTGCGCTCCCCGTGGAATGGTCGCCAGGAAGTGCGGTTTGTCGATCACGAGAATGGAGTCGTCGCGGTACAAGATCTCGATCTCGTGCGGAACCGGAATCTCGGGGGCCGGCTCGCGGTAGAAGTACACGAAACGGGTCGGCTGATAGGGCGTTCGGCTCGTGATCTTCCGCCCGTGCTCGTCGACGACGTCTCCGGCATTCACGAGGTCCGCCCACAGGTCCCGCTCCCCCGGGTGCTCGCCGGTCAGATGCTCGAGGACGGTATGCGCCGACGACTCCGCCGGCATCCGCAGCCGGTCGGGTCCGAGACCGTTTCGGATCGGCAACGGAGCCTTGGGCACTGCTCAGTCCTGCTCGAGGTCTGGTGAACAACTCTCGCAGAGCAATTCGAGGGTGCGGCCGTCGCCGTCGATCCGATTGCGGTACCGCGGTGTCGGAGTACCACAATCGACACACACGCCGAGTGTCTTGGCTTCGGATGAGAACTCGATGTTCATCCGCTTGTCGAACACGTACAGGGAGCCGTCCCAGAGGCCCCGGTCGCCGAAAGTCTCGCCGTAACGGACGATTCCGCCGTCCAACTGGTAGACCTCGTCGAAGCCGCGTGAGCGCATCAGCGAAGACAACACCTCACAGCGCACTCCGCCAGTGCAGTAGGTGACTACGGCTTTGCCCTTGAGATGGTCGTATTTTCCACTGTCGAGTTCGTCGACGAAATCGCGGGTGGTGGCGACGTCCGGAACTACCGCATCCCGGAAGCGGCCGATCTCGGCTTCGAAGGCATTGCGGCCGTCGAAAAACACGACGTCGTCACCGCGACTGTCGACGAGTTCGTGTAGTTCCTTGGGCGCCAAGTGAACTCCGCCACCGACAACACCGTTCTCGTCGACTTTCAGCTCGTCGGGGGCTCCGAACGTCACGATCTCCGAGCGAGCCTTGACGCTGAGTCGAGGGAAGTCGTTTCCGAGTCCGTCCGACCACTTGATGTCAGCGGTACGGAACGGCTCGTAGCCACGCGTTCCGCGGACGTATCGCTTGACATCCTCGATGTCTCCGCCGACCGTCGCATTGATTCCGTGAGGCGAGACGATGATCCGGCCCGTCAGGTTGTTGGACTCGGCCAGGCTGTGCTGCCACAGCTTGATAGCTTCCGGGTCCGCCAATGGCGTGAACTGGTAGAACAGAACAATTTTCGGAATAGCCACAGCAAATCCCGCCTAACGTGCCGCGCTCGAGTGAACGTCGTGAAGATCGTGAATGGACAAGTCCACCAGAGACTCTCGAAACACGCGTCCAGGACCCGCCGGGACATCGACCACACACGGAACGACGAGCACCGCGCAACCCGCGGCGCTTGCCGACGCAGTACCGGTCGGCGAGTCCTCGATGGCGAGGCACTGCGCCGGCTCGAGTCCGAGCAGATGCGCTCCGCGCAGGTACGGATCCGCCGCCGGTTTTCCGTTGGGAACCTCGTCGCCGCACACCGAGTGGTCGAAGAATTCACGGCCGAGCATGCCGAGTGCCCGATCGACCAGTACTCGCTCGGTGTTGGTGACCAGTGCAGAACGCAGACCACCGTCACGCACGGTCGCCAGTGCATCGCGAGCACCCGGCCGCCAGGTCACGCCGTCCTCGAACAGATCGCCGACGCGGGTGTACATCCAGTCCTTCGCCTCGGCGACGGCATCGGGATGCTTCTCCAGGCCGAGCGCGTCGAACACCGTCGCCAGAGCGAAGGGGCTCGACGCACCGATGACGGCGATGCGTGTCGCTTCCGTCATCGGTCCGCCCAGGCGTAGGGACAACTCACGAAGCGCGATGTCCCACAGCTTCTCCGAATCGAGCAGGGTGCCGTCCATGTCCCACAGGACACCACCGAGGGTCGATTCGGATACCTCGGTCAACAACTCAGACATTGAAATACTTTGCTTCCGGGTGGTGCAGGACAAAAGCGTCCGTGGACTGCTCGGGATGCAGCTGCAGTTCTTCGGACAATTCGACGCCGATTCGCTCGGGTTCGAGCAACGCCACCAACTTGGCACGATCCTCGAGGTCCGGGCACGCGCCGTATCCGAACGAGTAACGAGCGCCGCGGTACTCGAGATCGAAGTAGCCGGCAACCTCGGTCGGGTCCTGCTCCGCGACGGTATGCCCCTCGGGGAGCACAAGCTCTTCACGAACGCGTCGATGCCAGTACTCGGCCAGAGATTCCGTGAGTTGGACGCCGATTCCATGAACCTCGAGGTAATCACGGTACGAGTTCGACGCGAACAACTCGTTGGCGAAGTCCGCGATCGGCTGACCCATCGTCACTAACTGGAACGGAAGAACGTCGACCTGACCGGTCGCTTCTGCTTCCTTACGCGAGCGCACGAAGTCAGCGATGCACAGGAAACGGTCGCGATGCTGACGCGGGTAGGTGAACCGGAACCGTTCAGGTGCATCCGGTTTCGGTTCGGTGAGCACGATGACGTCGTCGCCCTCCGAGATCGCCGGGAAGTAGCCGTACACAACCGCGGCGTGCGCGAGAATGCCCTCGGACGTCAGCCGATCGAGCCAGTACCGGAGCCGCGGACGGCCTTCCGACTCGACCAGTTCCTCGTACGTCGGACCGTCGCCCTTGCGCTGACCGCGAAGGCCCCACTGGCCGAGGAAGAGAGCGCGCTCGTCGAGCAGCCCCGAGTACTCGGACAGAGAGATGCCCTTGACGATGCGCGAGCCCCAGAACGGCGGTGTCGGCACCGCAATGTCGGTAGCGACATCGGAACGCTCCGGCAGGACGACGGGAACCGCTGCAGCTTTACGCTTTTCGGCGATGCGCTTGGAACGCTCGTGACGAGCCTTACGCTCGGCAGCCTTCTCGCGAGCAGCGATGGCCTCCGGGCTGTCCGGCGCCGGGCCGCCGCCGCGCTTGGTCGTCATGATCTGGTCCATCAAGTTCAGACCCTCGAAAGCGTCGCGGGCATAGCTGACGTCGCCCTCGTACACCTCCTGCAGATCGTTCTCGACGTACGAACGCGTCAGCGCGGCACCACCCAGCAAAACCGGGAACTGTTCCGAGACACCGCGAGAGTTCAGTTCCTTGAGGTTGTCCTTCATGACCACTGTCGACTTCACGAGCAGTCCGGACATGCCGATGACATCGGCCTTGTGCTCGATCGCAGCATCGAGAATGGTCGCGATGGGCTGCTTGATGCCGAGGTTCACGACGTCGTAACCGTTGTTACTCAAGATGATGTCGACAAGGTTCTTGCCGATATCGTGGACGTCGCCCTTGACCGTCGCAATGACGAGGCGACCCTTGCCGTCGTCGTCCGTCGCTTCCATGTGCGGCTCGAGGAACGCAACTGCTGCCTTCATGACCTCGGCGGACTGCAGAACGAACGGCAACTGCATCTGTCCGGAACCGAACAGTTCACCGACGGTCTTCATGCCCGAAAGCAGTGTCTCGTTGATGATTTCGATCGGGGACTTGACCGTCATCGCTTCGGTGAGATCGTCGTCGAGGCCGTTGCGCTCGCCGTCGACGATGCGACGCTCGAGCCGGTCGAACAACGGAAGTCCGGCGAGTTCCTGCGCACGTGACTCGCGCGCCGACGCAGCCGAGACACCCTCGAACAGAGCCATCAGCCTCTGCAGCGGGTCGTAGCCCTCGCTACGACGGTCGTAGACCAGGTCGAGTGCGGTTTCACGCTGCTCGTCCGGAATTCGCGCCATCGGCAAAATCTTGGACGCGTGAACGATCGCCGTGTCCAGACCGGCCTCGGTGCACTCGTGCAGGAACACCGAGTTGAGGACCTGCCGTGCGGCCGGGTTCAAACCGAACGAAATGTTCGAGATACCCAGGGTGAAGTGCAGTTCCGGGTACGCAGCCTTGAGCTGACGGATGGCTTCGATGGTCTCGATGCCGTCGCGTCGCACCTCTTCCTGACCGGTGGAGATGGGGAAGGTCAAGGCGTCGACGATGATGTCGGACTCGGCGAGTCCCCAGTTTCCCTTGATGTCCTCGATCAGACGCTTGGCGATGGCGACCTTGGTCTCGGCGGTGCGAGCCTGGCCCTCTTCGTCGATGGTCAGGGCGACGACCGCCGCGCCGTGCTCCTTGACCAACGTCATGATCTTGTGAAAACGCGATTCGGGGCCGGCGCCGTCCTCGTAGTTGACGGAGTTGACAGCGCAGCGGCCACCGAGGTGTTCGAGACCGGCCTGCAACACGGCAGGCTCGGTGGAGTCGAGCATGATCGGCAGCGTCGAGGACGTCGCCAGACGGCTGGCCAGTTCCGACATGTCGGCGGCACCGTCGCGGCCCACGTAGTCGACGTTGAGGTCGAGCATGTGTGCGCCGTCGCGGGTCTGGTCCTTGGCGATGTCCAGGCACTTCTGGTAGTCCGCGGAGAGCATTGCCTCGCGGAAAGCCTTGGAGCCGTTGGAGTTCGTGCGTTCACCGATCATCAGGATGCTGGCGTCCTGCTCGAACGGCACCGCCGAGTACAGCGAAGAGGTACTCGGCTCGTGGATCGGGGTGCGCTGGGCCTTCTCGACCTGACGGACCGCGTCGGCGACCGCGCTGATGTGCTCGGGTGTCGTACCGCAGCAGCCGCCTACGAGGCCGAGTCCGAACTCGGAAACGAAACCACTGAGGGCTTCGGCCAATTCGTCGGCGGTCAGCGGGTACTCGGCGCCCTTGGGGCCGAGCTGCGGCAGACCGGCATTGGGCATGACCGACACCGGCAGCGTCGAGTACTTGGACAGGTGCCGGAGATGTTCGCTCATCTCGGCCGGCCCGGTGGCACAGTTCAGGCCGATCATGTCGATACCGAGTGGCTCGAGTGCCGTCAGCGCCGCACCGATCTCACTGCCCAGGAGCATCGTTCCAGTTGTCTCTACCGTCACGTGCGTGATGATCGGCAACCGCAGTCCGAGTTGCTCCATCGCGCGCTGACTGCCGAGAATGGCAGCCTTCACCTGAAGCAGGTCCTGGCAGGTTTCGACGAGGATGGCGTCGGCGCCACCGTCGATCATGCCGAGCGCAGCTTCGGTGTACGCGTCACGAAGGACTGCGTACGGTGCGTGTCCGAGGCTGGGGAGCTTGGTTCCCGGTCCCATCGAGCCGAGTACGAATCGGGCCATGCCGTCGCGGCCTGGTCCCATCTCGTCCGCTACTTCACGGGCGAGAGCAGTGCCTTTTTCCGCGAGTTCGCGGATCCGGTGAGAGATGTCGTAGTCGGCGAGGTTGGGCAGGTTGCAACCGAAGGTGTTGGTCTCGACGGCATCGGCACCAGCGGCGAAGTACGCACGGTGGATGTCTTTGAGCACGTCGGGACGGGTGTCGTTGAGGATCTCATTGCACCCCTCGAGGCCGAGGAAGTCGTCCAGGGTGAGGTCCGCGGCCTGCAACATGGTGCCCATCGCTCCGTCGCCGATGACAACGCGCTGTTTCAGCGCATCAAGCAGGGCAGAGTTAAATGGGGCAGACATGCCGTCCAGAGTAGTGGGCGCACCGACAAGCTCTGGCCGTAGGCTGGGTGGGTGAGTCCAAGTGAGTTCCCCGTCACTCCCGACGGCCCGGTCGATTTCGACGATTCCGCGGCCTTCGAGAGCCCTGACGGCTTTGCCGTCGACAGCAGCGACCGCCTCGAGGGCGACATCCCTGTCCTACGTGATCCCATCCTCGTTGCAGCTTTCGAGGGCTGGAACGACGCCGGTGACGCAGCCAGCGGTGCGGTCGAACATCTCGAGCTGATCTGGGATGCCCAGCCGCTCGCCGAACTCGATTCCGAGGACTACTACGACTACCAGGTCAACCGTCCCACGGTCCGTCAGGTCGACGGTGTCACTCGCGAAATCGTTTGGCCGGCAACACGTTTGTCGGTCTGTTCACCTCCAGGCAGTGAGAGCGACATCGTCCTTCTTCGCGGGATCGAACCCAACATGCGGTGGCGCAGTTTCTGCGAGGATCTGCTCGAGTTGATCGACCAACTGAACGTCAAGACCGTGGTCATCCTCGGAGCCCTGCTCGCCGATACTCCGCACACCCGCCCGGTGCCGGTCACGGGCACGGCGTACAGCAGCGAATCCGCGGCACGATTCAACCTCGAACAGACCCGATACGAAGGCCCGACAGGCATCACCGGAGTTCTTCAGGACGAGTGCGTTCGTGCTGGTGTACCCGCTATTTCGTTCTGGGCAGCGGTTCCGCACTACGTCTCGCAGCCACCCAACCCGAAGGCCACAGTGGCCCTCCTTCAACGAGTCGAGGATGTTCTCGACATCGAGGTCCCCCTCGGTGAACTCCCAGCTCAGTCGGAAGATTGGGAGGAAGCGGTCAACGAAATGACCGCGGACGACGAGGAAATCGGCGAATACGTGCGCACCCTGGAAGAGCGGGGAGACGCCGAAACCGACATCAGCGAAGCAATCTCCAAGATCGACGGCGACGCCATCGCCGCGGAATTCGAGCGCTACCTCAGACGGCGAGGACCCGGCAGCTTCGGACTGTGAGCAAGAACACTCCAGAAGAAGGTGGAAGTACACAGCGCCCACTGCGCCTCCGGCTTCAACTGATCGCGCTGTACGCCGGCGGGTTCCTCGGCCCGTTCGGCGGCGGCGTGGTTGCTTCGATCCTCCCCGAGATCGGTGACGATCTAGGGGTCGGACCGTCGGCGGCCGCCTCCTCCCTCACCGCGTACCTGCTCCCCTTCGCCGCTCTGATGTTGGTGTCGGGGACGCTCGGGACACGGTGGGGCAAGGTCCGGACGGTGCGGATCGCATACGGCGTCTACGTCTTCGCGTCGTTGGCATGCTTTCTCGCCCCGACACTCGAGATCTTCCTGGCCGCCCGGGTACTGCAGGGCTCCGCGAACGCATTCACCACGCCGCTGTTGCTTGCTTCGTTGGCGGCCGCAACTCCGCAGGCTCGATTGGGTCGAGCCCTCGGTGCCTTCGGCGCATTCCAGGCTGCAGGGCAGTCGTCGGCTCCGTTGATCGGCGGACTGGCGGCCGAATTCGACTGGCGTCTGGCCTTTCTCGTCATCGCAGTGGTCGCGGGCATCCTGGGAGCCGTCGGGCTCCCGAAGTCCGAAGCACCGGCAGCGACCACTCCCGCCCGTCTCCGCGATGCATTACGCCCCGAAGTGCTCCGCATCGGTATCGCTGCATTGCTCGGCTGGGGCGCCCTCGGTGGACTGAGCTTCCTGCTCGCCTTCCGCTTCGAAGACGAGTTCGGGCTGTCCCCCACCGTCCGCGGCCTACTGCTCACCGTCTTCGGCGTGGCCGGCATCCTCTCGGCCCGGCGCATCGGAATCCTCATCGATCGCATCGGCGCACGCTCCTCCGTGATGATCGGTGCACTGGGCGGAGCAGTTCTGGTCTCCGTCGTCGGCCTTGCCGGCTTGGTGCCGGTGATCGCGATCGCATGGTTTGTCGCAGGTGTCGCGAGCCAGTTCGTCCTTGTCGGCGTCAACGCGGCGGTGCTCGGATCCGCGGGGCCCAACCGTGGCGGCGCTGTCTCGGTCGTCCAAGCGATGCGCTTCGGCGGCGCCGCTCTTGCTCCCCTGGCCCTGACACCGATCTACGACTCTTCGCCTGCCGCGAGCTTCCTGATCCCCGCACTATTGCTCGCCGTCGTCGCTCCCCTGATCATGCCGAAGCAACGCTGATCGGTCTCGGCAGTTTCGAATTTGAAGTTGTGTAGGTAGTGAGTTTGTCGGCGAAAGCGACCACCGTTGTCGCGAGGCTGTCAGGGCGAACATTGTTCGGAAAATCTTGTGTTTCCGTCGTCGACAGATATTGATACCATTGGAACATGAGCGAATCTGAGTCGGAACCGGAACGGCCGATCGACATTTTTCGGCGATCGATTGCCGTCATCGAAGAAAATTTGCCTCCTACCTGGTCTTTGTCGACACAGCGCTCCCCCGACCTGTCCGAGGCGCCACTCCGACTCGACCTCCGCTCCCCTGACGGCGCGGTGGCCAAATTCGGCGTCTACGCCGCTCACGGTGTCCTGAGCAGCGACGTTCCCGGTATCGCCGATCGCTTCCCCACCGGTCAACCCGGCTTCGTGTGCGCAAAATATCTGTCCGAGCCGGTCCGCCGGCAGCTCGATTCCCACGCGATCTCGTACGCAGACGCCACGGGCAACGTGTCGTTGACCGCTGATCGACCCGCCGTCTGGGTGCGTGGACGCGGAGCCGACGCCGATCCGTGGCGGGGGCCCGGACGTCCTTCCGGACAGTTGACGGGCGATCCGTCAGCTCGCGTCGTGCGTGCGCTTGCCGATTTCGCGGCGCCACTGGCGATCACTGCCTTGGTGCGCCTGGCCGGTGCGTCGACGGGAGCAACCTATCGGGTGGTTCAGACACTGTCGGATCGTGAACTGGTGACCAGGCTCCCCCGCGGTGGGATCGGTGACGTCCGCTGGCCGAAGATGCTTCGTGAATGGGCGGCTGAAGCCGGCGCCAAAGCGCCGACGCCTCACGGCTTTCACGCGCCGGACGGGTTGGAAGCACTCTTCGATCAACTGCGTCAGCTCAGCGGTCACATCTACGCCGGTACCGCCTCGGTGGCCGCGGCACCCTTTGCTCGGTACGCGCCCACTCGACGTGCCCACTTCCATGCCGACAACGTCGATCAGTTCGCCGACGCTCTCGGACTACGGCGGGTGGAATCCGGCGGTGACGTGTGGATCACCGCTCCCCTCTCACCGTCTGCCTTCGACCGATCGCTCACCCGCGACGGCATCCGCATCGTCGCCCCCAGCCAAGCGTTCGCCGATCTGCTGGTCGGCCCGGACTCCGACGAGGCGGCGGCCGAGCACCTGCTCACATGGATGATCGAGAACGAATCGCAGTGGCGACGCGCCGCATCCCCTGCTACGGATCGCCCGTAGGAAAAAGAGGGGGCGTCTCTCGCCTACCCTGTCATGGTGGAAGAAACGAGTGCGCCCGATTACGCCGCGTACGCCGACACCAATCGACTGAAGCTGTTTTCGTTCACGATCGCGGAAAAACGGGCCGAGTACCTCTGGGTACTTCGTGCCTTCGACCATGCTCGCGCCAACTACACCGTCCTGCTGCATGCCGGAGCCGTCGCGCAAATCCTCGAGAAGATCGGTGGATCGGATCCGGCGGCCGATCTGTCGGCAGCAGAGGTCACTCCCCTGTTGGATCAGCTCCATGTGTGGGAGATCCTCGAGCGCAGCTACGACGGCACCCGCGCGGCCACGCTGGCCGAGTACCGCAATCGCCACTTCGTCTACCAGTTCGGTCAGGCTGGATACCAGGTCTATCGATCAGTCGAAGACGTTCTCGCCGCACGCCTGGACTCGGCCTCGCTCTCGCGCCTCGCTCTGCCGGACCTGCTCGCAGACATGTCCGAACTCGCCGAGGCCAACCGAAGCTCCGACGGCGACCTGATCTTCCGCAAGCTCAAGCGCCTCGACTCGACGCTCTCCGACATGGCCGATCGAGCCGCGCACTTCTATCTGACCCTCGGGGACCTCGTACGGACCACGGAGATCACTCCGCAGGCTTTCCTCACGCACAAGGACGCTCTGCTCACGCATATGCGTGAGTTCAGCTCCGATCTGGCGCGCTACGCCCCCAAGCTCAAGGAAGCGATCGAGCACGTCGAATCCACCGGGGTCGATCGCATGATCCGCCTCGCCGCCGCCAGTGACGAACGGGTGTTCGTCCCGATCACCGAACGCGAAGACGACTGGGCTGCGCGTTGGCGAGGATTGACCGCCTGGTTCGTCTCCGCGGAATCGGGGATCAGCGAGTCCGAGCGTCTACGTGAGGGCACGATGAGCGCGATCGCCGCGGTTCTGGCGCTCCTTCGCCGCGTCACGGAAACCCGTCGCGGCGGCGTCAGCCGCGAGAGCCAGCTCCGGCACCTCGCCGGCTGGTTCGCCGCCACGCCGTCCGAAGACGCAGCTCATGCTCTGTTCCAGGCAGTGTTCGACCTCGGCCGTCCACGCCACCTCTCGATGGTGCATCCGGACGCCGACATCATTTCTCACTCACGTTCGTGGTGGGAGGCACCGCCGGTCGAGATCGCGCGAACACTCGCCGAAACCGGCCGCCCGCCCTCACCAGGATTGCCAAGCAAGGTCGCCCGCAACGACGGCAGCATCCGCCGCCTACGCGAAGAGCAGTTGGCAGCGCAACGTACGCGCAGCGCCGCGGCGCAATCACTCGCGTCGAACGGCGTCTATCAGCGTGAACTCAACGAGCAGGAGACCGAAGTTTTGCTGAGTCTGCTCAATGCAGCACTGACCGCGCGTGTTCCGGTGGTGGGACGCGTCAAGAGTTCCACCGGTAGTGAGAACGGGGTGAAGCTGACGCTCAGTCCCTCGGACGGTTCGACCACCATCAAGACCGCCCGCGGGCGTATGCACCTCGACGGCATCGAGGTCAGTGTTCGATGAGAGCTCGCGAGATCACGCCCCTTGCCCTCGACTCGTATCAACGCGCGGCACGAGTGATCCTGTCCAACCACCTGATCACCTCGACGTACCCGGATCGAATTGCGTTGCCGCTCTTGCGCCGTTGGGCCACCGAGCTGCGTGACGACCTACTCGAACTGTTCGGCTACCGCCTCGAGGTGACGGAGACCACCGCGCGCCTGTTCACGGTGTCGGATCGACTCAACCCGTCGGCACCGGCCCGAACTGCCTCCGAGCGAACCTTCGATCGCACGCGTTACGCCTACCTGGCACTGTGCCTGGCCGCGTTGGGCCGCGCCGGGAACCAGATCACGTTGTCGGAGTTGGCCGATCACGTCGCGGCCGACGCTGCACAAGTCGACGGCGTCGAACTCTCCACCGATCGTGCGTCGGACCGCGACGCCTTCGTCGACGCAGTGGGCTGGCTCGGCGTCAGAGGCGCCATCGCACTCGCCGACGGTGACGCAAACGGCTGGGCGTCCAATCCCGAAGCGGGAGAAGCGCTCTACGACATCGACCGTTCCGTCGTCGTAGCCCTGTTCCGTCCGCCGCGCGCACTGCAGCACCTGCACTCCATCCGCGGACTCCTGGCCACGGAGACCTCGAGCGCTGCCGAGGACGACGGAATTCCTGTGGACGCGAAAGAGATCGGACGCCGAGTGCGTCGGGCTCTGGTCGAGCGGCCGGTCGTACTGGCGGGTGAACTCGATCAGCACGAATTGATCGCGTTGGCGCAGCCCAAGACCGCGTCGGAAGTCGAACTCCTGACGGGGTTGGTGGCCGAGCGTCGCGCCGAGGGAATCGCGATGATCGATCCCACCGGTCGCCTCTCCGACGTCCGCTTCCCGAGCACCGGAACGATCGCCCAGGTAGCGCTACTCCTCGCCGGCGAGATTGCCGACCGCGTACTCGACGTCGACGCTCCGGAGCTGCCGAAACTTCCGATCCCGCACGTGTCGGACGATCACCTGATCGAACAACTCGATGCCGCCATCCCCGAGGCCGGGATCTTCGAGGACCTCGCCGACGAGGACGACGACTTCGTGGTGCCTGCCGGCGAACCGGCCGAGCCCCCGGAGCCCGTCACGTACCCGATGATCGACGACGACTGGCTCGCCGACAAGGTCACCGAGTTGGTGGACCAGTTCGGTCGCACGTTCGCAGCGCAATGGCAGGCCGATCACAACGGGCTGCGCAAGCAGGCGCTCGGGTTGCTGCAACGTCTGCGCCTGACGCATGCGGTCGACGGCGGCGTACTGGTGTTGCCCGTCCTGGCCCGGTACCGCGACGTCGTGGTCTCCGTACGCGAACGCGACCCTCAGATCGACTTCGCGGTAGACAATTCCGCACCGGATCCGGTCGACGAATTCGGCCCCGAATCTTCCACCAACGGCGAACTATCAGAGGTAGAGAACGTATGAGCAACGCCCGCTTCCGACCTACTCGGGCTGGAATCATCAACCTCTGGGATTACCGAGACCAGGAGTTCTCGTTCGCCGACGGTCGACTGGTCCTACGAGGGCCAAACGGATCCGGCAAGACCAAGGCCCTCGAGGTCTTGTTCCCGTTCGTTTTCGACGGCCGCATCGAACCGCGGCGCCTCAACCCCTTCGCCGGTGAAGAGCGCACGATGAAGTCCAACCTGCTCTACCGGGGCCAGGACAGCGCGCACTCCTACGTGTGGATGGAGTTCTGCCGCGGCTCCCTCGAAGATCCCGAGTCGGTGACCGTGGGCATCGGCATGCGTGCAACCCGCACCAACGACAAGGTCACTCGCTGGTACTTCGTCGCCGACGGCCGCGTCGGAGTCGACTTCTCGCTGATCGGCAACGACGATCGTCCTCTCACCAAGAAGCAGTTGGCCGAACAACTCGGCAGCGATTCCATCACCGACCGTCCCCTCGACTACCGCACCGCGATCGACGCGCGAATGTTCGGTCTCGGAGTGCAGCGCTACGACCAGCTGATCAATCTCATTCTCACGCTTCGCCGTCCCCAGCTCGCGAAGAACCTAGATCCGAAGGGCCTTTCGCAAGCGCTCACCGACGGCCTCCGTCCACTCGACGACCAACTCGTCCTCGAAGCTGCGCGTTCGTTCAGCGATATGGAAGAGGTCGGCCGCGCACTCGAGGGGCTCGCAGCCGCCGATCAGGCAGCGCAGAGTTTCATCGGCGTCTACACCAAGTACCTGCGTCAGCAGTCGCGCGGAGAGATCGAACAGGTCAGCACCCGCCTCGCAGCAGTCACCAGAGGCGTTGCCGCCATGGACGAGTCGTCGCTCGCCCAGACTCGCAGCCGTGAGGCCCGGGCAGCAGCCGAGGAGCGCTTCAACCAGGCCGAGCAGGCACTCGAGAACGCGCGCGCCAATGTCGAGGCGTTGCAACGCTCGAGCGCCTACGAAGGCAAACAGCAACTCGACGATCTCGCTCAGGCCGTCTCGACGCTCAAGCTCTCGACCGAGCAACAGGCAGACAAGTCGAGGAAGGCGCAGGCTGCACTCGCGCAGCGCGGCGACGAAGCCGACAAGGCTGCATCGTCGGTCAAGCGTGCAGCCGAGGCACACTCGCGTGCCGAGGACGAACTGCAGGCAGCCGCCGAGGACGCCGGCATCGTCTGGACTCCCCTGCCCGATGGCTCACGCAGCGACCAGATCACGGCAGCCGTGCGTGGCCATGCCGAGGAACGTGACGGCGACGTACGCGTCGTCCGCACTGCGCTCGCGACCGTCGAGAAGGCCGCTACCGAACGAACCCGGGCCGAAAACAGCTCGCGCCGTGGACAAGAGCTGCTCGAAGCGTCCAAGGCCGCTGTGCTCGAAGGCGAAGCTGCCGTGGAACTCGCACGCAGTCAGTGCGCCAGTGGGCTGCGCGCGTGGTGGACCGATCACTCTTCCTTGTTCTCAGCTGTCGGCGCAGACACGTCGCTGTTCGAGGCTCTCGACGCGGCGCTCGCCGAGGTCGGCGACGAGGACGCTCCGGCGCTGTCCGCAGTTCTCACCGAGCACACCGAGGCAGGCACCGAGACGCTGCGCGAGCGACGTCGTGAGGCCGAAGCTGAAATATCTGCATCACACGCCTCCATCGCAGCTCTGAAATCCGAGCGCAAGGCCGTCTCGGCGGAACACGACGACGCTCCGCCGGCCTTCCACGCACGCACCGACAACCGCAGTGATCTGGGTGGGGCGCCGCTGTGGCAGCTGGTGCGCTTCGCCGATTCCGTCGAACCAGACGTGGCCACGGGAATCGAATCCGCACTCCAGGCGGCAAATCTGCTGGACGGATGGGTCTGCCCGGACGAAACGATTCCCGATCACGTCAGTGAGCAGTTCCTGACCGCTCTGCCGGTCAAGCAGCGCCCCAAGGGACGAACGCTGGCCGACGTCCTCGAGGTCGAAGGCAATGCCGACGTACCCGACGCTCGGGTACAGGACATTCTCGCGTCGATCAGTCTCGTCGAGGCACCGGGCGACTCCGATGCCAGCGTCGCGATCGGCGTCGACGGGCGCTTCTGGCAGGGCGTCGCGCGTGGCCGGCACGTCAAGGCCGACGCCGAGTACATCGGCACGACAGCGCGGGCGCGTCGACGCGAAGCTCGGATCACCGAGATCGACGCGGCTCTGGAAGAACTTGCCGCGGCAGTCGATGCAGCCAAGGCACTGGTGACGCAGACCAACGAGCAGCTGAGCCGAATCAACTCTGCGGCAAAGGAATTGCCGAAGACAGGGTCGATCCTCCGCGCACTCAAAACTGTCACCGAATCCGCCGGTGCACTCCGCACTCGCTCGGAGGCCACGGAAACAGCGCAACGCGAACTCGATGCGGCGATCGCCGATCTCGCGGCGAAGGAAAAGCAACTCCGGGCGACGGCGTCGCAGCACCGGACCCCGCATATCGGCCGTGAACTCGACTCCCTCGCGGCGGCGATCCGTCATTTCGAGAAGCAGGGCGAACTGGCGCTGCGCTGCCGACGCGAACATGCCAAGGAAGTCGAACTCGAACGCGAGTCTCGCGACCGTCTCGACGAATCACGCGCCAATGCGGAGGAATTCGCCGAGGAAGCCGCCATCGCCGAGGAGAGTCTGCTTCAGCAGGTCCAGCGCCTCGAGACACTGCGCGACACCCTCGGGGCCAGCGCCGAGCAGATCGACCTCGACCTGGCAAAAGCCCGCGCGAAGATCGAAGAATGCAAGGTCGAACAGCGTGCTGCGCGAAAGGCGTACGACGCTGCGGTACTCCAGATCGGCACGGCAGAGGGTGCGTACAACACCGCCGTCGAGACGTTGCGGCACACCCTGACCGAAACCCGCAGTGATGCAGAGCGACTCGCACCCTATGCTCGCCCGGACCTTCTCGAGTTGTTGGGCGTCAAGGAACATCTGAGCTGGCCGGCAAGTTCAGCGGCGTGGATGAGCCCCGATCAGTTGGTCTACCGCATCCAGAACGAAGACCGCAGCGAGGACGCGGCCCACCCGCCCGTCCTCCCCGAAGACGTCGACAAGTTGTACCGAGCGCTCGAGGCTGCGACCTCGGCGGTACGCGTCACCGACGGAGCCCGCAAGGCAACCCGCACGGCACTGACCTCGGCGTTGCAGGACTTCGACGCCCAACTCGCAGCGGCCGGACAGGACTACCGCCTGCAATGGGACGCACCGGACGGACTGACCGTCGTACGAGTGCAGGACGATCAGGGCTATTCGTCGATCGGTGAATTCGCAACGCGGATCCACGATGCTCGTGGCGATCAGGAGCAGTTGCTCACCGAATCCGAGCGTCGCATTCTCGAAGATGCCCTGCTGACCGGATTGGCTCAGCAGATCCACGAGCGCACGGTTGATGCACGCGTGTTGATCGCACAGATGGGCACGGAGATGCGTGAGCGTCGGATGTCCTCGGGCAACACCATCGGCGTTCACTGGGTGCTCGCCGACAACCTCGACGACAGCTCGCGGGCGATCTCCAAGTTGCTGGATCGAGACGCGTCGGCCCTCGGCGTCGATGAACTGGCTACTCTGCGAGCTCATTTCGCGACCCAGATCCGTACCGCCCGCGCGGCGCACCCCGAACGCTCGTACCCGGAAATCCTGTCCTCGGCGCTCGACTACAGGCAGTGGCGCGTGTTCTCGTTCACCCTCGTCAGCGGTGAGGGCAAGGAAGACCGCCTTACCGTCGCGCGGCACAGCGCACTGTCCGGTGGCGAGCAGTCGGTTTCGCTGCACCTTCCTTTGTTCGCCGCGGCGCACGTCATGTTGGACTCGGCCGACCCGCACGCCCCACGTCTGCTGGCACTGGACGAGGCCTTCGCCGGTGTCGACGACAACGGACGCAGCGAGCTGCTCGGCTTGAGCGTTCAGTTCGACCTGGATCTCTTCATGACCGGCTACGACCTGTGGATCACGTACGCAGACGTCCCCGGCTGTGCGCACTACGACCTCGCGCACTCCACGGCCGAACAAGCGGTCAGCGCTGCGCTGCTGGTGTGGTCGAACGGTGAACTACTCGCCGAGCACGACGGAACGGATCTGGCGCGGGCATTGGGCTCGCCGCTACGGCGCCGGGTGCCGACACCAGCCGAAGGTGCGTTGGACTACGCCTAGAACCACTGTGCGCCTTTATTAACCGCCCGCGGTTAATAAAGGCGCACAGCAGGGATTCAGCGAAGCGAAATACCCAGCAGGGCGTCGACGGCATCGGCGAACTCGCCGGGTGCCTGCGTGTCGGATCCGCCGCCCTCGATGGCGCGGCGTGCCCAACCGTCGAGCGCGTCGAGCGCCTTCGGGGTGTCGAGATCGTCGGCCAAATGCTGACGCAAACGCGCAACAGTGTCGGTGGCTGACGGCGCGGAATCGAGAGCCGCTGCCTCGCGCCATACCTTCAGACGCGACTGAGCATCCTCGAGGACCTGATCGGTCCACGCGCGATCCTGGCGGTAGTGGCCGGAGAGCAATCCGAGACGGATTGCCGCTGGGTCGACCCCTTCACCGCGCAGTTTCGAGACGAAGACGAGGTTTCCGCGACTCTTCGACATCTTCTCGCCGTCGAGGCCGATCATGCCGGTGTGCACGTAGTGCCGCGCGAAACGGCGATCACCCGTTGCCGATTCGGCATGTGCTGCCGAGAACTCGTGGTGCGGGAAGATCAGGTCGCTGCCACCGCCCTGGACGTCGAAGCCGGAGCCGATGCGGTTGAGCGCAATGGCCGCGCACTCGATGTGCCAACCGGGGCGCCCCGGCCCGAAGGGTGAGGGCCACGAAGGCTCGCCCGGACGCTCCGCCCGCCAGACGAGTGCGTCGAGCGGATTGCGCTTTCCGACGCGATCGGGATCTCCGCCACGTTCGGCAAAGAACTTCTCCATCGTCGCGCGGTCGTAGCCCGACTCGTAGCCGAACTGCTCGGTCGCGTCGGCGCGGAAGTAGACGTCGGGGAACTCCGCGTCGTCGACGATGTACGCGGCTCCGGACGCCACGAATTTCTCCACCAACTCGACTACTTCGTTCACCGATTCGACGGCGCCGATGTAGTCCTTCGGCGGAAGCACGCGCAGCGCTTCCATGTCCTCCCGGAAGAGCGCGGTCTCACGCATGCCGAGGACGATCCAGTCCTCGCCGTCGCGATTGGCGCGCTCGAACAGCGGGTCGTCCACGTCCGTCACGTTCTGGACGTAGTGGACGTCGTGTCCGGCGTCGCGCCAGATGCGGTTCACGAGGTCGAACGTGAGGTAGGTGGCCGCGTGACCGAGGTGGGTGGCGTCGTACGGGGTGATGCCGCAGACGTACATCGTCGCTTTCTTGCCCGGGGTGACGGGGCGAACCTGACGGTCGGCTGTGTCGTACAGCCGCAACGGCGGCCCCTGACCGGGAACGGACGGGAGTGCGGTATCGGACCAAGACTGCATGCTGCCGAGCCTAGTGGAGACTGCTCTGAGGCTGGGAAGGTGCTGGCTGATCCTGCTCCGGTTCGGGCGTCGACGCGAGCTTGCTCGGCCACCAGATCTTCTGACCGATGTCGTAGGTCAGGGCCGGGACCAGCAAGGATCGGACAATCAGAGCGTCGAGCAGGACACCGAACGCCACGATGAACGCGATCTGCGCGAGGAACAACAGCGGGATCACCGCCAACGCCGAGAAGGTTGCTGCCAGAACAACTCCGGCAGACGTGATCACCCCGCCGGTCACGGTGAGTCCCCGCAGCGCACCCGCCCGAGTGCCGATCTTCAGCGCTTCCTCACGCACCCTCGTCATGAGGAAGATGTTGTAGTCGATTCCCAGGGCCACGAGGAACACGAACGCAAACAGCGGGACCACCGGATCCGCGCCGGGGAACCCGAAGACGTGGTCGAACACCAGCGACGAAATGCCCAGTGTCGCAGCAAACGAGAGCACAACGGTGCCCATGAGAAGCAGCGGTGCGAGAAGCGAACGCAGCAACAGGGAGAGAATCACGAACACCACGATGATCACCACGGGAATGATGAGTGTCCGGTCCCGTGTCGAGGTGGTCTTCGTGTCGAGGTCGGTCGCAGTGACGCCACCGACCAACGCGTCGGCGCCATCCACGGAGTGAACTGCATCACGTAGTCGCACGATGGTGTCTTCGGCCTCGAGTGAGTCGGCAGCGTCAGTCAACGTCGCCTGCAGTGAGACTCGTCCGTCGACAACCAGTGGGGCTCCTCCGTTCTGCACGACGCTTACGTCGCTGACGCCCTCCACGCGACTGGCTGCCGCGACGGCGTCCACCTGATCAGCATTCGCGATGACCACGGCCGGGGAACCCGAACCCGCGTCGAAGTGCTCGCCGAGAATCTCCTGGCCTGCAACCGAATCGACGTCGAGCAAGAAGATGTCGGACGAAGAGACACCGCTGGCTTTGAACTGCGGCATCATCAGCGCGAAGATCACAAGCACCAGCGTCGACGCCACCCAGAAGCGGCGCGGGTGCCGTCCGATTCGAGCAGCGAGCCCGGCCCAGAACCGATGATCGTTCGCCTCGTCGTGGTGCTCGCGGTCGGCGTCGAACTTCGGCTTGGTCGGCCAGTACGCAGTCCGCCCGAACAGAACGAGGACAGCGGGTAGGAACGTCATCGACGCGAGGAAGGACGCGGCGATACCGATGGCGGCCACCGGGCCCAGCCCGCGGTTCGAGTTCAGGTCGGAGAGCAACAGGCACAGAACGCCCGCGATGACCGTTCCGGCAGACGCCGCGACGGGTTCGAGCGTCGCGCGCCACGCAGTCCGCATTGCTGCGTACTTGTCCTTCTCGATCCGCAATTCCTCACGGTAGCGAGAGACCAGAAGCAGCGCGTAGTCGGTGGCTGCACCGAACACGAGGATGAACAGGATGCCCTGGCTCTGACCGTTCAGTGCGATGACGTCCGCGTCGGCGAGCAGATACACGAGCAAGCTCGACAATCCGAGTGCGAAGATCGCCGAAAAGATCACCACGAACGGCAGGATCGGGCTCCGGTAGACGATGATCAGGATCAGGATCACGACGGATCCGGCTACCAACAACAGCAGTCCGTCGATACCGGCGAATGCTGCCGACAGATCCGCAACCTGCCCAGCGGGGCCGGTGACCTTGACTGTCAGTCCGTCAGGGCTCGACTCCAGCGCCGCGCGCAGCGCTTTCACGCTGTCCTTGACCTCGAGGGTGCTGTCGACCGGCAGGAACATCTGCAACGCCTGGCCGTCGGCCGACGGGATCGGCGGCGATGACGCGTCACCGAATCCCTCGGTACCGACAAACGAATCGACGGTCTGGGACAGGAAGGTGGAGTCGGTGGGCTCGAGGCCACCTGGTCGTTCCGCCACGACGATGGCCGGCACGAAGCGGGTGTCCGTGAAGCTCTCTTGAAGCTTTGCCACCTCGGTGGCTTCGGCCGACGCCGGCAGGAACGACGTGTTGTCGTTCTGCTGCACCGTGCTGAGCTTTCCGGCGAACGGGCCGCCGAATCCTCCGATTGCCAGCCAGCCGATCACAAGGAGAGCTGGCACAATCCATCGAAGGCGACGAACAGGACGATTTTGTACTGGTGTGCTCACTGGGTCTCCAGGGATCGGCAGCAGAGAGGACTTGCCGACTATTTTGTTCAGCATGCTGAGTAATTGCAAACGGAAGGCAAAAACATGAGCAGCGACGGCCTGGACGACTGGCCAACCGGCCGGCTGTTGTCCACCGCTGCGCGGCTGGTAGAGCACTCGTGGGAGAAGGTTCTGCGGTCTCAGGACATGACGCACGCGGGCCTGATCGTGCTCCACTCGATCGCCGGTGGGGCGGCGTCTCAACGCGACATCGCGAAGAACGCCCGCGTCACCGATCAGACGATGAGCCGCACGATCGACCGTCTCGAACGAGCGGGTTACGTCACGCGTGACACCGATCCGCGGGACGAGCGTCGGCGCGTGATCGCGATAACCGACGCCGGAAGACTGACGTACGAGCGACTACTGACGCTCGAGAAGGAAGATGCGGCGTTGACCGTCGGCGTCGGGGACGTCGCCGCGCTGCGCGAACAACTACTGCGATTGGTTCGCTCACCCGGATTGAAGACGGCAACTCGCGAACAGCAGGAAACGTCTCGAGACTAGAAAGCCGGCCAGGGAATCGTTCGATGGCCGTTCGGTTCGGGCATTACCGCGGACTCGGCGAACTGCATCGCCCGGACCGCCAAGGCCACGATTTCCTCTTCGGTGATCAGTTCGGACAACTCGTCCCGGAGATCTCCATCGAGAGTTGTCGCGAATTCGGCGACGTCGGCGATCAAAGCACCGGGTACGGGCTGCCCGGCCCACCCCCACAACACGGTCCGCAGCTTGTTCTCCGAATGAAGACAGATTCCGTGGTCAACGCCGTACACCGACCCGTCGACGCCTTCGAGGGCGTGACCACCTTTGCGGTCGGCGTTGTTGATGAGGACGTCCAGAACGGCCATTCGCTGCAGCCGTGGATCGTCCGCATGGATCAGAGAGACTGGTTCGCCCTCCGAGTCGAAGGCCTGCAGGACCTCGAACCACCCTGGCGGAACATTGCCGGGACTGCACAGGTCGACCATCTCGAGTCCGCCGGATCCATCCGCGCGGCGATCGACGGTGTCAATCCAGCGCTGCACCATGCCTGGTCCGAAAGGGCCGTCCCGCAACACTGTTCGCGGAATCACTCCCCAGCCCAGCGCCTCGGACACGCGGTACGACGCAACCTCACGCCCGGCCAGTGTGCCGTCCGGGAAATCCCACAGTGGGCGTTCACCCCGCACCGGTTTGTAGACCACACGGGTGGACTGCTCCCCCAGAGTCGACTCGCACACCAGCGTGGCGTTGCTTGCCGTGGTGATCTGGCCGATCAGGGTCAGATCACCCTCGAGCAGAACGTCCGGCACTCCAGGTTCGGACACGACGTCAGACCTCGTCGTCGTCTGCGTCGTCGATCGCAAAACCGAAGGACTCGCCGCGCCGGTATCCGTTGGTTCGGATGCACACGTGCCCCTCGGGCGCCAGCGGCTCACCACACAGAGGGCATGGCGCGCGTCCCGCCGCGATGACGCGTTCGGACCGCAGCGAGAATTCGCGCGCTTGCTCCGGGGTCAGGAACACACGGACCGCGTCCGGACCGTCGTCGGCGTCGTCGAGGACAACCGATTCGTCGAACTCCGTCTCGCTGACGGCAAGCAACTCCACGACGACCGCGCCGGCATCGGCATCCCAACCGAGCCCCATCGTGCCGACCCGGAACTCCGCGTCGAGCGGTGTGACCAGCGGGCTGAGATCGGAGACATCGTCGGCCTGCGGCGGAACCTCGGTTCCGAAGCGTCGATGTACCTCTTCGAGGAGAAGGCCCATGCGATCGGCGAGGACCTGAACCTGCTGCTTCTCGAGCAGCACACTCACCACCCGTGAATCGTGCACGGCTTGGAGATAGAAAGACCTGTCACCGGGCTCGCCCACCGTTCCTGCGACAAATCGGTCAGGAGTGCGAAATACGTGAATCGCGCGCGACATTGCACCTCCTCGAGTTCGAGCAGAACATCACTGAATACCCATTATCCGTCACAGCTCACGCACCGACCTCTCCACCGGGGACGGACTCCTGCGCGGGAGCCGAACCGTTGGTCGCGGCCTTCGCTGCACTGATCGCTGCGAGAACGTCTCCGGTGTCGTTGACTCGAAGAACGAACGGCAGTGTGGCCGTGTAGCGAATCACGCTGACCGAGGCCGGCTCGGCGACGATCCGCTGGAACGAATCGAGGTGCATCGCAAACGCGTCGGCGAGAACCGATTTGATGACGTCACCGTGTGTGCAGGCGATCCAGACGACGTCCTTGCCGTGCTCTTCGGCCAGCCGTGCATCGTGCTCTCTGACCGCGGCAACGGCTCGCGCCTGTACCTGGGCCAGCCCTTCACCGCCGGGAAAGACTGCGCCGGAAGCGTGGCGCTGCACCACTTTCCAGAGCGGTTCTTCCAACAGCTCCTTGAGCGGGCGACCCGTCCAGTCGCCGTAATCGACCTCGATGAGGCGATCCTCGACCACCGGCGTCAGATCACGGTCGACGGCAATGGGGCCGACCGTCTGCTCGCACCGCAACAGCGGCGAGCGGACGATCTCCGCGATGTCCAGACCGACCAGCCGATCGACGACGCCTTCGGCCTGTTTCCGGCCGTGGTCGTCGAGTTCCACACCCGGCGTTCGACCGGCCAAGGTATGGGCAGTGTTGGACGTCGACCGCCCGTGCCGCAGTAGGACAACTGTCATTCCACAACCCTAATGGGGCGGTGGCCGCACGGACGGGTGGTCGACGTCGAAACGGGCTCTATGTCGCGGACACGACCCCTGTGGCCAGCAGCGCAAGGACGACTACGCCGAGAGCGATTCTGTATCCCACGAACCAGTACATGGAGTGATCGACAACAAATCGAAGCAGCCAGGCGATCGCTGCGTAACCGACCGCGAAGGCGATGACGGTTGCCACCAGCAACTGCGGACCGCTCGCGTTCAGACCCTCACCGGCCGGCTCGAAGGCATCCGGGAGGCTGAACAAACCGGAGGCGAGAACCGCCGGGATCGCCAGCAGGAACGAGTAACGAGCTGCGGCCTCACGGGTGAGTCCGAGGAAAAGACCGGCACTGATCGTGCCACCCGAACGTGAGACACCCGGGATGAGCGCGAGCGCCTGAGCCGAACCCATGATGATGCCGTCGCGCGCTGTGAGCGATTCGATCGGGCGCGTCTTGCGTCCGTAGTACTCGGCAGCGGCGATGACGAGCGCGAACACGATCAACATCGTGGCAATCAGCCACAGATTGCGTGCGCCGGTACGGATCTGGTCTTTGAACAGAAACCCGAGGATGCCGACCGGAATGGTACCGATGATGACGTACCAGCCCATCCGGTAATCGAGATCGCCCCGGTGCTCGGCATTGAACACACCCCGGAACCAGGCAGTGATGATCCTCACGATGTCGCGCGCGAAGTAGATCAACACAGCCAGTTCGGTGCCGAGCTGCGTCACCGCGGTGAACGACGCACCGGCGTCACTGCCGAAGAATATCTCCGACACGATTCGCAAATGTCCGGAAGACGAGATGGGCAAGAACTCGGTCAATCCCTGCACGAGGCCCAGGATCACGGCCTGGAGCCAGGTCATCGCTTCGCCCATCACTCACCGATCCCGGCTGATTCGAATGGGGTTACTGCACACAGGTTTCGTGTGTCGGGTTCACGTTTCACCGGCGCCACGCTACCGGGGCCCACGACGCCGCGCCGCGCCCGGCACGTCCGTGTCCGAATACCCCGACTCGAGGCGAGCGCCTACTAGTCTGCACGTGGTGAGATCTCTCGGGTGCCGCACTTGCGCACACGAGTCGGGCGCGAGATGCAGGCGGTTATGAAGCACAGATCTGTCGGAACGAGCGGACTTCGGGTCTCGCGGCTTGGGCTCGGCACACTGACATGGGGACGCGACACGGACGGCGACGAGGCTGCGGCGCAGCTGCTCGCCTTCGCCGAGGCCGGCGGAACCTTGGTCGACACCTCGCCCGCATACGGCGCCGGTGCGGCGCAACGGATCCTCGCCGAGTTGCTCGACGACGTCGTTCCACGTGACGAACTCATCATCAGCTCGAGCGCCGGCATCGATCCCACTCCGATCGGCACCGACCGCGTCGACTGCTCGCGGCGCGGATTGCTCCGCCAGCTCGACGCGACTCTTCGTGAACTCGGAACCGACTTCCTCGACATGTGGCAGGTCGCAACCTGGGATCCGCTCACGCCCGTCGACGAGGTTGCAGCAACCCTCGACTACGCGGTCTCGAGCGGCAAGGTGCGGTATGTGGGCGTGCGCGGCTACCTCGGCTGGCAGCTCGCGACGGCCGTCGGAGCCGGTGGCGCAACAACAATCGCCGCGACGCAGGCCGAGTACTCGTTGCTCGCGCGCGGCGTCGAGGAAGAATTGTTCGCAGCGGCGGCCCACCACGGCGTCGGAGTGTTCGCCGCAGTACCCCTGGCGGGCGGTGTTCTGACCGGCAAGTACCGCGACGGCATTCCCGTCGATTCCCGCGGCGCCGACGAAGCACATTCGCAGGATGTGCAGAGTTATCTGACCGATTCCTCGATCCGGGTGGTCGACGCCGTCGTTACCGCCGCCGACGGTCTGGGTACTTCCCCACTGGCGGTGGCACTGGCCTGGGCGCGCGATCGCGCCGGGGTGGCCAGCGCCGTCGTCGGCACGCGGGATCTCGCCCAGTTGACAGGAGTACTGGCAACCGAAGAATTGGAACTTCCGAAAGCGATTGCCGCGGCTCTCGACGATGTGAGCGCTTGATCTGTCCCGCTGATCGAAATACCGAAGGTATCGTGTTGGCGAGGGCAGGCTAACCTAGTAGGCAACGCTTGACTACAGCCTCAGGAGAATCAATGACCACGCTCGACGTAGACAGCCTTTCCGCAGACGCAGGCCCCGCCTTCTCCGAACGAATCAAGACCGAGACGGACGCAGCACACCGCGAGACGGAGCAGTCCCGATTCGTAGGCGCGCTTCTCGGCGGTGAGCTGACCACGGCTGGCTACGCCGCTCTTCTGGGACAGACGTACCTCGTCTACACGAGCCTCGAAGAGGCCGGCCGCACACACGCCGACAACGAGTTGGTCGCTCCGTTCCTGTCCGAGGATCTGTTGCGGGTGGCTTCGCTCGAAGCCGATCTCGAGTTCCTCGGCGGACCGAACTGGCGCGACGAACTCGTGGCCTTGCCGGCAACCGAGCGTTACATCGCCCGCCTGAAGGAAGTGGCGTTCGACTGGCCCGCCGGCTTCGTCGCACATCACTACCTGCGATACATGGGTGACCTCTCGGGCGGACAGATCATCCGCCGGATGCTCGAGCGCGCCTACGGATTCGAGACCGACGGACTTCGCTTCTACATCTTCGAAGGCATCCCCAAGCCGAAGCCTTTCAAGGACGACTACCGCTCGAATCTGGATGCGCTGCAGATTCCGGCCGAAGAACAGCAGCGTTTCATCGACGAGGTGAATCTGGCGTACCGCCTCAACGGTGACCTGTTCGCCGACCTCGAAGGCGACATCGAGAGCTACCTCGTCAAATGATGAAGCGCTTGGCCGCGGCGGCACTGGTCGCAGCAGCCGGTTTCGGTCTGGTGGCTTGCGGATCCAGCGACAACTCCACGACATCTCAGGGTGCCCGGACCGCAGTACTCGAAGATTCCAGCCCGGTTCCCGTGTCCGACAACCCGACCGCAACGCTGCCCGTGACGGTGAAGAGCTTCGACGGCGTCGACGTGACCATCACCGACAACAGCCGGATCGTTGCGGCCGACCGCTACGGGACGCTCGCAACGACAACGGTGGCGCTCGGCCTCGGTGACAACCTTGTCGGCCGCGACACCGCCGCCAAGTTCCCCGCGGTCGCGGACGTACCGGTTGTCACGGTCGGCGGCCAATCGCTCAATACCGAAGCCATCCTCGATTTGAATCCCACCGTGGTTCTCACTGACACGAGCATCGGGCCCAAGAGCGTCCAGGATCAGTTGCGCGCCGCCGGTGTTCCCGTGGTGTTCTTCGACCCGACCCGAACCCTCGAAGGTGTGCCGGGGCAGATCCAAGCAGTCGCCGACGCGCTCGGCGTTCCGACCCAGGGCGCAGCGCTGATCGATCGAACCGAATCGGAGATCGCTGCTGCGCGCGATCTGGTTCCCAACGACGGCGATCCACTGAAGATCGCGTTCCTCTACATGCGCGGATCGGCCATCACCATGATCGGCGGTGAAGGTTCGGGTGCCGATTCCTTGATCGAGGCTCTCGGCGCCACAGATGCGGGTACCGCCTCGGGCATCACACAACAGTTCGTACCCATCACCAGCGAAGCGCTCATCGCCGCAGCGCCTGACGCCCTGCTGATGATGACGGACGGATTGGCATCGATCGGCGGAATCGACGGCCTCGAAAAGGTCCCTGGCATCGCTCAGACGCCGGCCGGAAAGAACAAACGAGTAGTCGACATGGAGGACGGTGTCCTGCTCAGCTTCGGGCCGAACACCGGACGCGTCATGGCGGCACTCGCCGAAGCGATCTACGAGCCCGGTGGATCGTGAGCAAAGATTTGTGAGTGCTGATTCGTGAGTACAGAAACAGGTAGTTCCGAAGCAGGTAAGTCTGTGTCCGCAGCCGAGGATTCACATGACGTCGGGGGCGCCGACAAATCGGCGTCTGGCCCCGCGTCGCGGTCGCGGGTGAGTGCGGTTCTGGTCAGCTTGACTCTCGCCCTGGTGATCGTCGCAGTGCTGTCGGCGTGCATCGGTCAAGTTCCGACATCGCCTCTCGAGGTTTTGGGCAGCATCCTGCACCGCATCGGGATCGATCTCGGTCCGATGCCCGCCCATCCCAGCGGTGAAGTGACTTTGTGGGAGGTTCGCTTCCCCCGCGTCGTGCTCGCCATCTGTGTCGGCGCGGCGCTGGGATGTTCCGGTGCGCTCCTGCAGGGTGTGTTCTCCAATCCACTCGCGGAGCCCGGGGTGATCGGAGTGTCCGCGGGCGCTGCAGTTGGCGCGAGCGCTGTCATCGTCGTCGGCGGCACGTTCGTGGCCGGCTGGGCCGTTGCTGCGGCAGCGTTCGTCGCCGGGCTGTTCACCACCGCGGCGGTCTACCTGCTTGCGCGCCACGAAGGCCGAACCGAAGTAGTGACATTGGTGCTGACCGGCGTCGCGATCAATGCGTTCGCCGGCGGACTCATCGCGTTCTTCACCTTCGTCGCCAGCCCGTCCGCTCGCGATCAGATCGTGTTCTGGCAACTCGGCTCACTCAACGGAGCGTCGTGGAATGCCGTCATGATCGTGGCGCCGATGACCGTTGTCGGAATTGCCGCGACGGTCATGATCGCTCCGCGTCTGGACCTTCTCGCACTCGGTGAACATGCAGCTCGTCACCTGGGTGTCAACGTCGAACGGCTGCGCCAGTTCGCGGTTCTGATCGTCGCTCTCCTGGTCTCGGCGAGTGTTGCCTTCACCGGCATCATCCTCTTCGTCGGACTGATCGTTCCGCACCTGATGCGCATTCTTGTCGGCCCCGGCCACCGCGCGCTGATTCCGGCGAGCGCCCTTGCCGGCGCACTGGTTCTGCTTGTCGCAGATCTCGGCTCGCGGTCGCTGATCGACAACGCAGACCTGCCCCTCGGAATGCTGACCGCTCTGGTTGGCGGCCCCTTCTTCTTCTGGCTTCTCCGACGAACACGCGCGCAACAGGGCGGGTGGGCATGAGCAGCCTCGTAAGAAACTGGCGCGAACTGTTCGGCCGCGTCACCCCCGAACCGGAAAGCCCTGGCGTCGGTGATGTCACCCTCGAAGCGCGCGACATCACCGTCGAACGCGGTGGTCGACACATTCTCGAAGGCGTATCCATCGAAGTCCGGGCAGGCGAGCTCGTCGTCCTCGTCGGACCGAACGGCGCCGGTAAGTCGACTCTTCTTGCGGCGTTGGCCGGTGATCAGCCCGTCATCGCTGGGCGGGTGGACGTCGAAGGCACCGACCTCACTCAGTGGGCGCCGATCGACATGGCGCGCCGACGCGCGGTTCTCCCCCAGAAACACACGATCGGATTTTCGTTCAGCGCTCGCCAGGTCGTTCGCATGGGACGTGCGCCATGGGCCGGAACGCGCCGAGAAGACCGCGACGGCGCTGCTATCACCGCGGCGATGAAGACCTGCGATGTCGAGGGGTTCGCCAATCGGCCGTTCGCCGTGCTGTCCGGTGGCGAGCAGGCGCGGGTCGCTCTTGCCCGGGTACTGGCACAGGAAACGTCGACCATCCTGCTGGACGAGCCGACTGCAGCACTCGATCTCGGACACCAGGAAGCGGTGATGTCCGTGGCGCGCGCTCGCGCTGCGGACGGCGATGCCGTCGTCGTCGTTTTGCACGATCTCGCGTTGGCAGCGGCGTATGCCGACCGAATCGTCGTACTCGAGAATGGACGCATCGCCGCCGACGGTCCCCCGGAATCGGTGCTACACGAAGAGCTTCTGACCCGCGTCTACGGTTATCCGGTCGAGGTGTTCCCGCATCCGACAACCGGAGCAACGCTGGTTATCCCGCGCCGAGAATTCACCGAACAGAATCGATGATCGATCCCAGCCTGTTCAGGACTGCTCTCACCGTCGGCAGGCTGCGACCCTCGCCCTGACGAACGCCGTCACCGACGTCCGGATGTGACCAATCAGTCTCGGTCGAGAGAACTGCGTCGCGCACCACACCGGCGATGCTTCGCTCGTCGGTCAGATCGATGTCGGTGACCGATCGCTCCGCCGTGGCGACAACGTCCGAAGGGGTCGGCACACTGTGCTCGCAGTATTCGCCGTATACCTCGACGAACAGCACGCTCTTGCGTACGCGGAACGCGAAAGTTCGACCGTCGGACCTGCCGAAACCGTGTGCATGAGCGCCGACGGTGAGGTCCTCGATCTCGAAGCCCGGCCGCGCCGGTTCGGGCGGCTGTGCGCCGGAATCGGTGGGTTCTGTGGGAATCACAATGATCTCCTCGGTGATTGCAGCGTCAACCGCAACCGCTGTTCGTACGGTATCGCGTCAAGGGTGTGAGCGGAATGGTCGGTAGTTCCTCGACGCGATGAACGGCGCCCGACTGCGATCAGGGATGATCGATGACAGTCGCACTGCGTGAAGAACAGATGACAAGAAAAAGAGGAACTACACATGGCTCGCCTAGGGATCCGCACCACTGCAGCAGCAATGGGGGCGGCGGTTCTGCTGGTCACAGGATGTTCTTCCGGAGATGGCGGAGACGACCTCATCACGATCGATCCCGCTACGGCAGCGGTCTCACCGGCCACCACCAGCACCCCGGACGGCGTGGTTCACCCGTATTCAGGTCTGATCGATTCCATCACATTCGACCCGATCACGCGCAGCGCTGTTCTGGTTGCCAACGACCCACGATCGGTGCTGGTCGTTCCTTCGGACAGTTTGGCCGGCGCCGACCCCGCCTCCGCAGGTCGTCCGATAGCTCTGGATTCAGACGTACGCGACGTTTCGATCGGCTCCGACGGTAGCGCTCTGCTGGCGATGGATCGCCAGGTAGTGAAGCTGAATCTGACATCGGGCGAACAGACGTCCATACCGGTCGACGGCCAGGCGAACTCCGCGGTTGAGCTGACCGACGGCCGCATCGCGATCGGCACGGACAATGGTTCAGTTCACATCGTCGACCCCAAGACCGATCAGTCACAGACGGTTTCGGGGTTTGCATCCGTCGACGAACTTGCGGTGACCGGCGACAACCTGAGCGCCCTCGATCACCGTCAGACCTCGCTGACGGCGATCAATCTCGAAGACGGCAAACTCGGCGTCGCTCTTCGCGCCGGTGAGGGCGCAACTCATCTGGCCACCGATCGCTTCGGACGCATCCTTGTCACCGACACCACCGGCAACGAACTGCTCGTCTTCACGGCCGATCCGCTCCTGATGCACCAGCGCTACCCCGTCGGCGAATCGCCTTACGCCGTCGCCTACGACGAGACCGCGGATCGGGTGTGGGTGACACTGACGGCGACCAACGAAGTGGTCGGCTTCGATCTGTCGTCCGGCATCCCCGTCGAGACCGGGCGGTTCAAGACGGTGCGACAGCCGAATTCGTTGGCCGTAGACTCTTCCAACGGCAATCTGATCGTCGGATCGGCAACCGGTGACGGGCTGCAGGTCATCCCGTCACGGGAGAACTGATGGAAAAGCGTACGCGCGGGATCCCCGCGCAGTGGGAGACGTCGGACGACAAGTTCGACTACGTGCCGCTCCGGCTACCGCCGAACGTTTCGCGGGTCACGGCGTCGATGCGTCTGGCGATCTCCGCCGAGTTCGGCGGGTGGGAACTCTCCCGAGTCCGTCTCTACCCCGACGGCAGTCGTCGCGTGCTCCTCAAGCGAAAGAAGACGCCGCTGCACGTGACCGATCCGGACGGCATTCAGCACTGATCGTTCAACAGACGACCAGAACCCGCCGCTATCGAAACCGCTGACAAAATCACACCATCGAAGAGCTGGAGAATCGTGTACCAACTGCTGCTGAGCCTGATGTTCCGAGTCCCACCGGAGCGCATCCACCACATTGCCTTCACCGCGATGAAACTGGTGACACGGTTCGCCCCCCTTCGCTGGCTGGTCTCAAAAGTCCTTGTCGTCGACGACCCGGTACTGCGCAGCCAGGCTTTCGGTCTGACGTTCCCGGCACCTCTCGGCCTGGCCGCAGGATTCGACAAGGATGCCACCGGAGTTGACGCCTGGGGCCCGTTGGGATTCGGTTTCGCCGAGGTCGGAACAGTGACGGCCCAAGCTCAGCCCGGTAACCCCGCGCCGCGTCTCTTCCGACTTCCGGCCGACCGCGCTCTGATCAACCGAATGGGCTTCAACAACCACGGCGCTGGTCACGCGGCGAATTTCCTGCGACAGCGCCGCGTCACGGTGCCGATCGGTGCCAACATCGGCAAGACCAAGATCGTCGAAGCTGTCGACGCCGCTGCCGACTACACCGCCAGCGCACAGCTTCTGGGTCCGCTGGCCGACTTCATGGTCGTGAATGTCAGCTCGCCGAACACACCCGGACTCCGTGATCTGCAGGCCGTCGAATCTCTGCGCCCGATCCTGCAGGCCGTGCTCGACACCGTCAGCGTGCCGGTACTGGTGAAGATCGCGCCCGATCTCTCGGACGAGGACGTCGACGCTGTCGCCGATCTGGCAGTCGAGCTCGGGCTTGCCGGAATCGTCGCGACCAACACCACGATCCGCCGCGACGGTTTGAAGACCCCGGATGCCGAGGTAGCTGCACTCGGCGCTGGCGGGCTGTCCGGTGCACCGGTTGCCGACCGCTCGCTCGAGGTGCTCCGGCGCCTGTACGCCCGAGTCGGCGACAAGATGACCATCATCTCGGTCGGCGGTATCGAGACAGCCGACCAGGCGTGGGAGCGCATCCTCGCCGGCGCGACGCTGGTGCAGGGGTACACCGGCTTCATCTACGGCGGACCGTTCTGGGCTCGCAGCATCCACAAGGGCGTAGCCAAGCGGGTCCGCGCAGCCGGTTTCTCGTCAATTGCACAGGCTGTGGGAGCTGAGAACCCTCGCTAGAAACTGCTGTGCGCCTTTATTAACCGCCCGCGGTTAATAAAGGCGCACAGCAAAGTGATTACTCGACCTCGAACGTCCCGGTCAGGGTTGCACGCGCAATCGCGTGATGGAACACGTTGAAACCGAGGAACGCCGGCGACGAGTCAGGGGTGACTCCGTCGAGCGTCTCCACGTCGAGGGCATGCACCGCCACGATGTAGCGATGCGGACCGTGCCCGGGAGGCGGGCCTGCGCCGATGAAACCGAACCCGCCACCGTCGTGGCGGAGGGTGACGGTTCCGGCGGGCAGGACATCGCTGTCCGCCGCGCCGGCACCGGCCGGGAGTTGGGTGACGGAAGCGGGGATGTTCGCCACGGCCCAGTGCCAGAATCCTGACGCCGTCGGTGCGTCCGGATCGAACACCGTCACCACGAAGCTCTTCGTCTCGGCCGGAAAGCCGGACCACGAGAGCTGCGGTGAGATGTCTTCGCCACCGGGAACTCCGAAGGCTCCACTGGCCTGAGCAAGCTTCAGCGGCTGGCCCGCAGTGATGTCGTCACTGGTCAGCTCGAAACTCGACAACTTCGGCAATGGTTCGTACGGATCGTGCGCCATGCGAATCCTTTCTGTGACAAGAGAGCTCGATGTGCGTCGAGCTCACGGATCTATCTACGTGCTCGTCAGGAATTGAGCAGGAAATGTTCCAGAACACGTGTCCCGAACAGTAGTGCGTCCACCGGAACTCGCTCGTCGACGCCGTGGAACAGCGCACTGAAATCGAGCTCGGGCGGCAACTGCAACGGCGCGAAGCCGAAGCAGCGAATGCCCAGTTTCGCGAATGCCTTCGCGTCGGTTCCGCCGGAGAGCATGTACGGAACTGTGCGAGCCTCCGGATCATGGGCGAGGATCGCCTCGTTCATGGCGTCTACGAGGTGGCCGTCGAACGTTGTTTCGTACGAATCGAGCTTGGTGATCCACTCGCGGGTCACGTCGGGGCCGATCAGCTGGTCCACCGTGCGCTCGAATTCAGCCTGCCGTCCCGGCAGCACGCGGCAGTCGAAGACTGCCTCGGCAGTCTGCGGAATGACGTTCGCCTTGTATCCGGCCTTGAGCATCGTCGGGTTCGCCGTGTCACGGAAGGTCGCCCCGATGATGTTGGCGATCGTCCCCAACTTCGCGAGAGTCCCGTCGATGTCGGGTGATCCTGGATCGAAGTCCAATCCGGTCTCTTCGCCGACGGCGGTGAGGAACTCGGCAACCGAATCCGAGATCACGATCGGGAACTGATGAGCAGCGAGTCTCGAGACCGCGCCGGCGAGTGTCGCGACTGCGTTGTCGTCGTGGAGGAAGGAGCCGTGCCCGGCGCGTCCCTTGGCCGTCAGACGCATCCAACCGAGGCCCTTTTCCGCAGTCTCCACGAGGTAGAGCCTGCGGTCGGTTCCGTCCGGCCGCGGAACCGTCAGCGAGAAACCGCCCACCTCACCGACGGCTTCGGTCACTCCCTCGAACAGATCCGGGCGGTGCTCGACCAGCCACTGGCATCCGTACTTGCCGCCCGCTTCCTCGTCCGCCACGAAGGCGAACACCAGATCACGCGGCGGTACGACGCCTTCCGCCTTGAACTGCCTGGCGAGGGCCAAGATCATCCCGACCATGTCCTTCATGTCCACGGCTCCGCGCCCCCAGACGTAACCGTCCTGGACGGTGCCGGCAAAGGGATGGACGCTCCAGTCGGCGGGCTCGGCCGGAACGACGTCGAGGTGACCGTGAAGCATCAATGCGCCTCGACCCGACTCAGCTCCCTTCAAGCGGGCAAAGACGTTCCCGCGTCCGGGTGCACCGGACTCGACGTATTCCGTCTCGTAGCCGACTTCTTGAAGCTGCGCGGCAACCCACTCCGCGCACGCACGCTCACCCTTGGTGGTTTCGAGTTCTCCCGTGTTCGAGGTGTCGAAGCGGATGAGAGAACTGACCAGTTCGACTACTTCTGCTTCGGCTCTGCTCGGATTCGGATTATTCGGGGTTGTGGTCATTCCACTTTCCTACCATCGAATCAAACGACGCGGGCGACCGGAATGCCCCGCAACCTGGCGATTTGGGGCAGCTCACCTAATCGGATACTCTTTCCCAGCACCGAGAAATCGGGGCCGAGTCCGAGTGGCGGAATGGCAGACGCGCTAGCTTGAGGTGCTAGTGTCCTATTAACGGACGTGGGGGTTCAAGTCCCCCCTCGGACACTCTGTGTTGAGACAGACAGGAAAAGCTCCGGTTCATCGAACCGGAGCTTTTCTCGTAATTGGCGAAGTTCCCGCACCAGGGAACAGTCCGCGCGAGCGGCGATCGAGATGGAACAGAAGTTCGAAGTGGATACAGACACCAAGAAGTCGGATGCACTGCAGGCAGATTCGCTGGAAACAGCCGATTCAGAATCTGCTCGAGCCGAACTCACCGGCCTCGACCCCGCAGAACTCGAAATCTGCCTGAAGGTCCTTTCCGAAGCCGCCGAACTCGACGACGAGCATCCCGATTCGATCACCATGCAGCGCGCTGTCGGCCATCTGTTCAAGCGACTCAAGAAGAAGCGCCGCCTCGCCTCGCGCGCAGCCGTCAACGAAGCGGACCGCCAAGTAGTCGCCGCGACTGCCACAGGTTCACCCGATCGCATCGACGACGAGACCGCAGGCATTCCGATCAAGTCGAACACCGCCGGCGCTTCCGCCGGCACGCTCATCAAGGCGCGACCGTGCTACATCTGCAAGCAGCGCTACACCGCAGTCGACGCCTTCTACCACCAACTGTGCCCCGAGTGCGCTGCCACCAGCCGCAGCAAACGTGATGCGAGCACTGATCTGACCGGCCGACGCGCACTTCTGACCGGCGGCCGCGCGAAGATCGGTATGTACATCGCGCTGCGCCTGCTGCGTGACGGCGCGCATCTGACCATCACGACGCGATTCCCCAACGACGCGATCCGCCGATTCAAGGCGATGGAAGACAGCAACGACTGGATTCACCGTCTGCGCATCGTCGGCATCGACCTCCGCGACCCCGCCCAGGTTGTTGCACTCGCGGATTCCGTTGCCGCACAGGGGCCGCTCGACATCCTCATCAACAACGCCGCACAAACTGTTCGACGCTCCCCCGGCGCTTACGGCGCCTTGGTCGATGCCGAGTCCGGTGCCCTGCCCGCCGGTGAACTTCCTGATGTCCTGACCTTCGGCAAGACGAGCGACGCTCACCCCGCGGCTCTGGCCGGATCGCTGTCGGACGTCGCAAGCATCACCTCCGGAAATCTGTCCGCCGACGCGGTCAGTTCGCTCGCACTCGTCGCCAAGTCGGCTTCACCCGATCGCATCGAGCAAGGCATCGCCATCGACGCCGGCGGGCTGCTGCCGGACCTCGCGCACACCAACAGTTGGGTCCAGACCGTCGAGGAAGTCGATCCGATCGAGCTTCTCGAAGTCCAGCTCTGCAACTCGGTAGCGCCCTTCATCCTCGTTTCACGCCTGCGCCCGTCGATGGCCGCGGCAGCTGCGCGACGCAAGTACGTCGTGAATGTCTCCGCCATGGAAGGCCAGTTCAGCCGCGCGTACAAGGGCCCTGGCCACCCGCACACCAACATGGCCAAGGCAGCACTGAACATGCTGACCCGCACCAGCTCCAAGGAAATGCTCAACGACGGCATCCTCATGACCGCCGTCGACACCGGCTGGATCACCGACGAACGCCCGCACTTCACCAAGATGCGGTTGGCCGACGAAGGTTTCCACGCACCACTCGACCTCGTCGACGGTGCAGCCCGCGTCTACGACCCCATCGTTCAGGGCGAACTGGGTATCGACCTGCACGGCTGCTTCCTCAAGGATTACAAACCCTCGCCGTGGTGATGGGCGGCACCCCGCAGTGGTGACAGGCAGCACCTAGGCGCCCCGATGTGGCGATCTCGTCACCGCCAAACCCCCGTGTCGAGTAGCTCAATTCAGGTAGGGCACAGCATTGCAGGCGATAATGGACTGCGAACCTGCTCACCGACTCGGAGGAACCATGACGATCGCCGTCGTACACAAGGACAGCCCGGAAGGCCGCGCCGCAATCGTGGCCGCCGCACGGGAATCCGTGGGTCGAAGCGAGGAACTGCTGGTTCTGCACGTCCTGGACGATGTCAACATCGGGGACACGGCCGACACCGGAGACACCGAGGACGATCGGGCCGCTCTTCGCGGCGAGATTCAGTCAGCGCTCGACGCCGGTGGATTCTCGGAGACGAAGTGGGATCTGCGCACCACCGAGCACGACGGCGATCCGGTGACCGCGCTCGTGAACCTGGTCCACGGCGCGGGTGTCGATCTCCTGATCGTCGGAACACGCCGGATGTCCCCCATCGGCAAGTTCCTCCTCGAACGCCCGCTGCAGCGTCTCCTGCTCGAAGTGGAGGCTCCGATCCTCGTCGTCAAGGAACCCCTCCCTGCTGAGTGACCACGGTCACATCACTTTCGAGTACGCGTTTGTAGGCTGGCTCCATGACTGGAACCTCGCCCGCCCGAGAACTCGACATCATCGTCTACGGAGCGAGCGGCTTCGTCGGAAAGCTACTCGCCGACTACCTCGTCAAACACGCTCCCGAAGGCACGAAGATCGGCCTCGGTGGCCGCTCCCTCGAGAAGTTGGCAGCCACTCGCGCCGATCTGGGTACCGCCGCCGCCGATCTCCCCCTGATCATCGCCGACGCCGACGACGCCACCGCATTGAAAGCGCTCGCGCAGCGAACTCGGGTCGTCGCCACCACGGTCGGCCCGTACGCCAAGTACGGTCACACCCTTGTTCACGAATGCGCCTCCGCCGGAACTCATTACGTCGACCTCACCGGTGAGGTGCTGTTCCACCGCGAGAGCATCGACGCCAACCATGAGCTGGCGGTCTCGACCGGCGCAAAGATCGTCCATTCCTGCGGATTCGATTCCATCCCTTCCGATCTCGGAGTTCACGTCCTCCACGAGAAGGTCACTGCCGACGGCGCCGGTGAGCTCACCGACACAACGCTGGTGGTCACGGCGCTGCGCGGCGGCGTGAGCGGTGGCACGATCGATTCGCTTCGCAATCAGATCGACGTGTCGAAAGACGATGCGCGCCTACGGAAACTCGCTGCCTCGCCGTATTCACTGAGCCCCGATCGTGACCGGGAGCCGGACCTCGGACGACAGAGCGACGTGAGCGTGGTCGACGGCAAGAAGATCGATCCGTCGTTGAAGGGATGGAAGGCACCGTTCGTGATGGCGTCGTACAACACACGAGTCGTCCGTCGCAGCAATGCGCTCCGAGAGTGGGCGTACGGCAAGAAGTTCAAGTACAGCGAGGTGATGAGCGTCGGCTCCTCGGTGGTGTCACCGGTAATCGCGGGCGGTGTCGCAGTCGGCCTCGGCGCACTGGTCGCCGGACTCGCTCTTCCTCCGACGCGTTTCCTTCTCGACAAGGTATTGCCTGCGCCCGGCGAGGGCCCGAGCGAGAGCACCCAGAAGAAGGGGCACTTCACGCTCGATGTGTTCACCACGACCACGACCGGCGCTCGATACACCTCACGAGTGAAGGCGAAGGGCGACCCGGGATACAGCGCGACGGCGGTAATGCTCGGCGAATCTGCGTTGTCATTGGCGAAGGACCACAAGGATCTCCCCGCGGCCACCGGCGTATTGACTCCATCGACAGCGCTCGGCGACGTCCTGGTCGAGCGTCTAACCAAGGCCGGTTTCGAGATTTCCGCGCGCAAACTCTAGACAGAACGAATTTCACTTGATCGTTTCAGCTCTTCGCGCCCGATTATCGCAGCTCAGGGCGCGGACAGCGGTGGGAATACTCCCAGGTAACATTGATGTTGGTTCATGGCATCCATATGTGGTGCTCCGCTTTCGGAAAAGTGAGGCTATTCATGACTGAGCGCGTTCAGGTCGGCAGTCTTCAGGTTGCCAAGGTTCTCTACGACTTCGTGGTCGAGGAGGCTCTTCCCGGCACCGGTGTAGACGCCGAGACGTTCTGGGCCGGCGCCGACAAGGTCATCACCGAGCTCGCACCGAAGAACCGCGATTTGCTTGCCAAGCGTGACGATCTGCAGGCTCAGATCGATCAGTGGCATCGCGATCATGCCGGCGCTCCCATCGACGCTGCCGCATACAAGGCGTTCCTGCAGGAGATCGGCTACCTCTTGCCGACGCCTGCCGAGTTCTCGGTCACCACCGCGAACGTCGACACTGAGATCACCTCGACGGCCGGCCCGCAGTTGGTCGTGCCGATCCTCAACGCGCGCTTCGCTCTCAACGCGTCCAACGCCCGCTGGGGTTCGTTGTACGACGCGCTGTACGGCACCAACGCCATCTCGGAGGAGAACGGCGCCGAGAAGGGTTCCGGCTACAACAAGGTCCGAGGCGACAAGGTCATCGCCTGGGCGCGTGAATTCCTCGACGCGGCAGCACCTCTCGCGTCGGGGTCGCATGCAGATTCGACCAAGTACGTGATCGACGGCAGTGAACTGAAGATCACGTTGGCAGACGGTACGGTCACCACCCTCGCCCAGCCGGAGAAGTTCGTCGGCTACCTCGGCGAGAAGGACGCACCGACGAGCATCCTGCTGCTCAACAACGGATTGCACGCCGAGATCCAGATCGACGCGTCCTCCCCGATCGGCAGCACCGACGCCGCCGGTGTCAAGGACGTCGTTCTCGAATCGGCCGTCACCACGATCATGGACTTCGAGGACTCGGTCGCCGCTGTCGACGCCGACGACAAGGTTGTCGGTTACCGGAACTGGTTGGGCCTCAATCGCGGTGATCTGTCCGAGGAGATCAAGAAGGGCGCCAAGTCCTTCACTCGTACGCTCAACGGCGACCGTAAGTACACCGCCGTCGACGGCAGCGAACTCAGCCTGCACGGTCGTTCGCTCCTGTTCGTCCGCAACGTCGGTCACCTCATGACCAATCCCGCGATCCTCGATGCCGACGGCAACGAGGTCCCCGAGGGCATTCTCGACGCTTTGATCACGAGCACCTGTGCAGTGCACGGCCTCTCGATCAGTGACGCCAACGGCCCGCTCGACAACAGCCGCACCGGCTCGATCTACATCGTCAAGCCCAAGCAGCACGGCCCCGAGGAAGTTGCCTTCACCACCGAACTGTTCGGCCGCGTCGAGCAGGTCCTCGGGCTTCCCGAGAACACGCTCAAGGTCGGCATCATGGACGAGGAGCGTCGCACGACAGTCAACCTCGCTGCCTGCATCAAGGAAGCCGTCGACCGCGTCGTGTTCATCAACACCGGCTTCCTCGACCGCACCGGCGACGAGATCCACACCTCCATGGAAGCCGGCGCGATGGTGCGCAAGGCCGAGATGAAGAAGCAGAAGTGGATCGGTGCCTACGAGGACTGGAACGTCGACACCGGACTGGCCTGCGGACTGCAGGGCAAGGCGCAGATCGGCAAGGGCATGTGGGCCATGACCGAGCTGATGGCAGACATGCTCGAGCAGAAGATCGGCCACCCCAAGGCCGGCGCCAACACCGCGTGGGTTCCTTCGCCGACCGGCGCAACGCTGCACGCGACGCACTACCACCGCGTCGACGTGTTCGCTGTTCAGGACAGCCTGAAGGGCAAGCCGCGTGCGAGCGTCGACGACATCCTGACCATCCCGCTCGCTCCCAGCACCGACTGGACGGACGCGGAGAAGAAGGAAGAGCTCGACAACAACTGCCAGTCCATCCTCGGCTACGTCGTCCGCTGGATCGACGCGGGTGTCGGCTGCTCCAAGGTTCCCGACATCCACGATGTCGCGCTCATGGAGGACCGCGCCACCCTGCGCATCTCGAGCCAGCTGCTCGCCAACTGGCTGCGTCACGGCATCGTCAGCGAGAGCGACGTTGTCAGTGCACTCGAGCGCATGGCCCCGGTTGTCGACCGTCAGAACGAGGGCGACGCCGAGTACCGCAACATGGCACCTGATTTCGATTCCAACATCGCGTTCCAGGCTGCCAAGGAACTCATCCTCGAAGGCGCGAAGCAGCCCAGCGGATACACGGAGCCGATCCTGCATCGCCGCCGCCGCGAGTACAAGGCTGCCAACGCCTGATTTCACCTTCTTCGAACTCGAAGCTGAACCCGAACAGCCTCGGCACCGCTACCGGTGTCGAGGCTGTTCGCGTAGGCCCCGAAGATTCGTCACTAGACTGGCCGAGGACACAGTCCGTTCAGCAGACATTCTTCGAGTGACCAAGGTAGGGCAAGGTACGTGGGCGAACATCGCGGCGGGTCAGGCGCCAGAGGTATCAGCAAGGGGCCGATTCTCGTCGTCGTGCTGATCGTCTTGATCGTTGCAGGCTTCTTCGGGTGGAAGGCCCTCAGCAACCGGATCGACGATCAGGGCCAGCAGGCAGCAGGTACGTGCGTCGAAGGCAACAAGACACTCGACGTCACCGCGGATCCGTCCATCGCCCCACAGATCGAGGAACTGGCCAAGCGGTACACCCAGACCTCTCCGGTCGTGCGCGATCACTGCATCACCGTCGTGGTGCACGGTGCGCCGTCCGCGTCGGTCTCGACGGCACTCGAAGCCGGTCCGGCGGCATCCTGGGACGACGCAGCATTGGGACCGCGTCCCTCCCTGTGGATCCCGACGAGCTCGTTCGAACTCGCGCCGCTGGCGGGCAAGGCCGTGATCAACGGTGATCCTCGCTCGCTCGCGAGTTCCCCGATCGTTCTGGCAGCCGGCCCCGAGACCGCGGCAACATTGGTCGGCGCAGCATCGAGTTGGAAGTCATTGCCTTCCGATCTGACGGTCGCCCTGCCGGTCGGAAGCACCGAAACCTCGATGGCCGCACAGGCGATCGCTGCCGACGTCGCCGATGCGGGTGCCGGTCCGGTCACGACGGATCAGGCGAAGTCCGCGCAGGTCAACGCTGCGCTCAGTGCGCGGGCGTTGCAGTTCCAATCCTTACCGACTCCCCCCACGTCCACCGCCGAAGCCCTCGGAGCACTGAGCGCCGGAACACCGGATTCGGTGAAAGCCGTTCCGGCCACGGAACAGTCGATAGCGCAGAGCGCGAACGCGGCGATGACGACGTACTCCCCCGCCGGCGCAACGCCAGTCGCGGACTATCCGGCGGTCATCGTCTCGGGCAGCGGGATCGACGAAACCGCCTCGCGCGCAGCGGCGCAGTTTGCCGATTTCATGCGTGAGCCGAATCAGTCACAATTGTTCGTCGGCGCCGGTTTCCGGGTCGAGGGTCAAGATCTTCCCGATCTCGGTGCGGTGTCTCCGGCCAAGATCTCGTCCACGTTGAAACCGGCTTCGGCCGAAACCGCAGCTGCGCTCGGTGACATCGTCGCCAATCCGGTCTCTCCGCGTAGTGCCACCATCCTGATGGACACGTCGGCGTCGATGGGTACCGACGACGGTGGCGCTACCCGCTTGGCGAACGTTGCCGCGGCAGTGAACACCCAGTTGGGTCGCAGCCCTGACGCTTCGGACATCGGCCTTCGCGAGTTCAGCACGGGCACCGACGGAAAACCGTCCGAGCGCATCCTGGTTCCGGGCGGTTCACTGTCCGAGCCGAATCGGCGCGCCACCATCACCGATTTCCTCAACGGGCTTCGAGCCGGCGGAAAGACCTCCAAGTATCCGGCGCTTGCCAGCTCCTACAAAGCCGCGGTTGACGGTTTCGACGCGGGACGAGTCAACTCGGTGCTGCTGATCACCTCGAGTACACCTGACGAATCCACCACGACGCGAGCCGAACTGCTCAGCGCGATCGCCGCTGCGGGCAATCCGTCGCGTCCGGTACAGGTCGACGTGATCGTCGTCGGTGCGGGCGACGACGTCTCCACACTCCAAGACGTCTCGGATCGGACCGGCGGAACCTTGGTTCGCGTCGATTCGACGTCCGACCCCGCTCTCGCGGCCACAGTGACCAAGATGCTGTCCTGATGGGGCGCGTCGCGGTTTTTGCAGTCCTTCTCGCCCTTCTGACCTGGTTCCTGCACCGCCGACTCGTTCGCGCCACCGGCATCCCGAGGCGATGGGCTCGTCTTGCCGACACTGCGCTTGTCGTCTTGGCGGTCTCGACGCTCATCGGGGTCGGCAGCGGCGAAATCTTCCCGACGTCCTGGGCGCGACCGATCGGATTTCTCGGATGGGTCTGGCTGGCTTCGTGGCTGTACCTGATTCCCGGACTGCTCGTGATCGGCCTGTTTGCCAGGATCAGTCGACTACGTGCACGCCGCACGGATACCACGACCGAAGTCGACCCGGCCAAGCGTCGTACGTTGCAGTTGGCTACAGCAGCAGTCACTCTCGCGGCGATCGGCACCGCCGGCTACGGCGTCTACGAGGCGTCGGGCCCCAAGATTTCACGCGTCCGCGTGCCGCTTGCTCGCCTACCTGAGCGCTTCAACGGATACCGGATCGCCTTGATCACCGACCTGCACGTGGGACCGGCCCGCGGGGTCGACTTCACCCGCAAAGTGGTCGAGATCGTGAACTCGCAGAATGTCGATCTGATCGCGATCGGCGGCGATCTCGTGGACGGCACCGTCGCAAAAGTTGCTCCCGATCTTGCTCCGCTCGCCGATCTTCAGGCGCCGGACGGAATCTTCGGAGTCAGCGGAAACCACGAGTTCTACGCGGACGACGGTGGCAAATGGCTCGACGTGTGGGAAACATTGGGGATCACCACACTTCGCAACAGCCGCGCCTCGATCCAGCATGACGGCGACACCATCGACATCGTGGGCATCCACGACTACACGTCGCCGGCCCCGTACGAGCCGAACCTTACTGCCGCGCTCGCAGGTCGCGATGCGAATACTTTCGCCTTGCTGCTCGCGCACGAACCGCGTCAAGCGATCGAGGCGTCCGAGATGGGTATCGATCTGCAGCTGTCCGGGCACACTCACGGCGGTCAGATGTGGCCGCTGCGCTATCTCGTTCCGCTGCAGCAACCTTCGGTGCAAGGCTTGGACAGGGTCGGAAACACAGTGCTGTACACGACGCGTGGCGCCGGGGCTTGGGGCCCGCCGGTACGCGTCGGCGCACCGCCGGAGATCACCGTTCTCGAACTCGTACGCGAGAGGTGATGATCTCCGGCGGGCACACGCCTTAGTTGCCTGCGAACGCTTCGATCGGCGGGCACGAGCAGACCAGGTTGCGGTCGCCATGTGCACCGTCGATACGACGCACGGACGGCCACACCTTCGGGCGAGCCTTGCCTCGCGGGAAGACGGCGATCTCACGCGAGTACGGGTGATCCCACTGCGCTGCAATGCTTCCGGCAGTGTGGGGAGCACCGCGTAGCGGGTTGTCCTCCACCGTCCACTCGCCGGCGCCGACGCGATCGATTTCGCCGCGAATAGCGATCATCGCCTCGCAGAACTCGTCGATCTCTTCGAGGTTTTCGCTCTCGGTGGGCTCGACCATCAGTGTGCCGACCACGGGGAAGCTCATGGTCGGTGCATGGAAACCGTAGTCGGCCAGACGCTTTGCCACGTCGTCGACGGTGACGCCAGTGTCCTTGGTCAACCCACGGAGGTCGAGGATGCACTCGTGCGCGACCATGCCGTTCTCGCCGGTGTAGAGAACCGGGAAGTACTCGTCGAGTCGACGCGCGATGTAGTTGGCCGACGCGATGGCGGTCAGGCTGGCGCGGCGCAGGCCCTGAGCCCCCATCATCCGGATGTAGGTCCAGGTGATGGGCAGGATGGACGCACTGCCGTACGGCGCTGCCGAGATCGTGCCTCTACCACCGAGTTCGGGGGCCATCGGATGTCCGGGCAAGAACGGCGTCAAGTGTGAGCGCACACCGATCGGGCCGACGCCGGGTCCGCCGCCGCCGTGCGGGATGCAGAAGGTCTTGTGCAGATTCAGGTGGCTGACGTCGCCGCCGAATCGGCCCGGACGGGCAAGGCCGACAAGCGCATTGAGGTTGGCCCCGTCGACGTACACCTGGCCACCGGCGTCGTGTACCGCTGCGCAGATGTCGGAGATCTCATGCTCGTAGACACCGTGTGTTGAAGGGTAGGTGATCATGATCGCGGCGAGACGCTCGGCGTGATCGGCGATCTTCGCGCGCAGATCGTCGACGTCGACGTCACCGTTGGGACGGCAGGCGACAACCTCGACGCGCATCCCGGCCATGACGGCAGACGCCGCGTTGGTGCCGTGAGCACTCGACGGGATGAGGCAGGTGTCGCGGTGGTCGTCGCCCCGGCTGAGGTGGTAGTTGCGGATCGCGAGCAGGCCCGCGTACTCCCCCTGGCTGCCGGCGTTGGGTTGCAGGCTGACGTTGTCATAGCCGGTGACCGCGACCAGCCAGTCTTCGAGATCCTTGATGATCTTCAGCAGACCGGGTGCATCCGACGTGGGCGCGAACGGATGGATCGCGTTGAACGCGGGCCAGGTGATGGATTCCATCTCGGCGGTCGCATTGAGCTTCATGGTGCACGAACCCAGCGGGATCATGCTGCGATCGAGGGCGATGTCCTTGTCGGAGAGCGCGCGCAGGTAGCGAAGCATTGCCGTTTCCGTACGGTAACGGGTGAAGGCTTCGTGCTGCAGGTAGTCGGAGGTGCGCTCCTGAGCAGCCGGAACCGAATTGCCCTCGGCTTCGATGGCGACAACAGCATCCTCGATCCCGAACGCGTCGAGCACGGCAAGGACGTGGTCGGCGGTGGTGGCCTCGTCGCAGGAGATACCGACATGATCGGCATCGACCAGACGCAGGTTGATCCCGGATTCCTTGGCCGCAGCGACGACGTCGGCTGCCTTGCCCGGAACCTGAGCCAGCACGGTGTCGAAGAACGAATCGTGGACTACGGTCACGCCGCCCTCACGCAGGCCGTTTGCCAACGCGTGTGCGCGGGCAGCGACGCGCAACGCAATCGCCTTGAGTCCCTCGGCGCCGTGGTAACTCGCGTACATCGCAGCGAGGATCGCGAGGAGCACCTGCGCGGTACAGATGTTGGATGTCGCCTTCTCACGGCGAATGTGCTGCTCACGTGTCTGCAGCGCGAGGCGGTATGCCTTGTCTCCGTCGGCGTCGATGGAGACGCCGACCAAACGGCCGGGCAGCTGACGCGCGTGCTTGGAGTGCACGGCCAGGTAACCGGCGTGCGGTCCGCCGTACCCCATGGGAACACCGAAGCGCTGGGTGGTGCCGAAGCACGCGTCCGCACCCAGTTCACCCGGCGAGGTGATGAGCGTCATCGCAAGAAGGTCGGCGCCGACGGCAACCAGTGCGCCGCGCTCGTGAGCCTGCGCGATGATCGCGGTGTAGTCCACGACGCGTCCCGAAGCGCCCGGGATCTGTGCGATGACACCGAAGAAATCACCCTCGGGCAGTCCGGCAGTGAGATCTGCGGAGACGATCTCGATGCCGAGCGGCTCGGCGCGTGTCTCGATGACGGCGAGGGTCTGCGGGTACAGGTCCGCGTCGACGACAAAGCGTGGGGACTTGCTGCGGTTCGCGCGGCGCAGGAGCGTCATGGCTTCGGCAGCGGCGGTGGCCTCGTCGAGCATCGACGAGTTGGCCAGTTCCATGCCGGAGAGATCGGCGACCATGGTCTGGAAGTTGAGGAGGGCTTCGAGGCGGCCCTGGCTGATCTCCGGCTGATACGGGGTGTACGCGGTGTACCAGGCCGGGTTCTCGATGATGTTGCGCAACAACACCGGCGGCGTCAACGTGTCGAAGTAGCCGAGGCCGATCATCGACGTCGCGACAGTGTTCTGGGCTGCGAGTGCAGTCAGTTCGGCAAGTGCCTCGTGCTCTCCGACCGGAAGCGGCAGAGCGTCGAGTCCGGCCGCGATGCCGTTCGGGGCAGCGTCGAGGATGACGGAGGGAACGGCCTTGGTTGCCAGTTCGTCGAGTGAATCGACCCCGACGAGTTCGAGGATGCGCGCGAGTTCCGCGGCGTTCGGACCGACATGGCGGTCGGCAAATATACGGCTTGCAGCGTCGATCACGACAACTCCCAGACAGATCGGAGGATCAGGACACACACCGAACTGCGGTGCGTTCCTCCCCCTCTGTCGCATGCTCGATTCCCGAGCGCCTGAGAGATTCGGTAGTGATCCGCCGATAGACGGAAGCCACAGCCTTTCCCCGTCGGCGGGTGGGTTGTCCCACCGCTTTCCAGAGGCGTCGGAGCCCGTACGGTCCTTGGTGCCTGAGAGATTGACGGGGAGGTATTGCTCCTTCGGCGCCCTGATCCCGCTCACGACTGGCCTTTGAGACAAAGACTGAAACAAAGACAAGTTCGGTGAATCGGTATCCGAGGCTCTCCCGTACGCCGGCGACGCAGGCCCAGTCTAGTTGACCGAAACGCCTACCTGCACCGTGGCATCCTCCAAAGAGATGTGACGTGCGTTATCCGGTTTTGCGGCTGGCGCGATTCTTGCGTCGCGAAGCCAACTCGTCTTCCGGGTTGGGATCGCTTTCGCCGCCGTCAGCCCGCTCGGCTGGGAAGTCGGCGATCGTTCCGGTGAGTTCACGCATCGCTCCACTGACTGCGATGCCGAATACGCCCTGACCACCCTGGAGGAGGTCGACGACCTCTTCGGGAGACGTGCATTCGTACACGGTGGTGCCGTCGGAGAACAGGGTGATGTTGGCAAGATCGCGGACGCCGCGCTTACGGAGGTGATCGACGGCAACGCGAATGTTCTGCAGTGAGATGCCGGTGTCGAGCAGACGCTTCACGATCTTCAGAACGAGGATGTCCTTGAAGGAGTACAGACGTTGGCTACCGGATCCGGCAGCGCCGCGGATTGACGGAACAACCAACGACGTCCGTGCCCAGTAGTCGAGTTGGCGGTACGTGATCCCGGCGATCTGGCACGCACTGGGTACTCGATATCCGACGAGGTCGTCGGGGATGGAATCGTCCGGGAACAGGCCTGGCTGCAGCTCTTCGGAAGACATTTCTGCAGTCGGCTCGGCACTATCGGCTATGCCCGTTCCGCGCTCATTCGACTGTTCTTCCACTGCCGTCTCCCTCTCGCTTCGCCATCATGTAACCAACCTGTGCTATCAGCAGTCACGAGAATCCCGTGCCGACCGAACTTTCAGATGTGAATCCAAGGCAGGTAATTCCATGAGTGGACTTACCCAGAGTACGCCTCGATCGACAAGGCGAGAAGATCTCCACCGCACGCAACGGTAAGACCACGAGGGTGCTCGGTCAACGCAACACGCCGACCGAGACTCAACCTCTACTTGAGAGTTGAAGACTAAAGCCTGATTACGGGCAAACAGGACTAACCGTCAGTGGCCTTGAAGTCGTCCGGCGAGATGGTGTCAAGGAATTCCTTGAACTTCTCGACCTCGTCTTCGCGCTCGTCGGGAATGACCAGACCGGCCTCGGCGAGAACAGCCTCCGACGCGAAGATCGGAACGCCGATGCGCAGGGCCAATGCAATCGAGTCCGACGGACGTGCCGAGACGGTGGTCTGCTCGTCGAAGACGAGATCCGCGTAGAAAGTGCCCTCTTGCAGGTCCACGATCCGCACTTCCTTGAGGCTCCGACCGAATGATTCGATCAAGATCTTGATCAGGTCATGAGTCAGCGGCCGCGCCGGCTCGACTCCCTGTTGTTCGAGAACAATCGCGGTAGCTTCGGTTTGCCCGATCCAGATCGGCAGGTACCGATCGCCGTCGGACTCTCGCAGCAACAGGACCGGCTGATTCTGAGGCTGCTCGACACGAACTCCGATCACACGCATTTCGCCCATCGAGCTTGCCTCCAACCTGACGTGATCCAGCCGACCGACTCCGATGCGGTCGTACTGAAATTCTATTCGAGTGTGCCCCGCTGATCGAGGAACTCAGCGATCGAGACTTCCCCGAACCGCCGACTTGACCAGACATGTGTGCAAAGTCAGCGACAGCGCAGCCAGTTCCCGGACCATTTCCTCGGCACGATCACGTGCTCCGGCGTCACGACCCTTGGCAACCGGTCCGGCGATCTGGGTCACGAGTCCTGCTTCACGATCAGCAGCCAACTTGAACGCCCGCAGATGACGAACCTCCAAGCCGTACTCGGACATCGCCTTCGCGGTGCGCGCCAGCGTCACGGCGTCCTCGTCGAAGAAGCCCGCTGCGCCGGGAACGACCAAACCGGTGCGGATCAGATCGGTCAGAAACCGATCGTCGATGTCGGCGCGAGCGAGAAGGTCCTGACGACCGACTCGAACTTCGCGATCGACCCGGAAAGCCTCGGGTGAGACATCGCCCGTAGCGATCGACAGGACGCGAGCACGACGAGGCGCAGGAACTTCTGCACTCACCGTCGCTGCGCCGCTGTCGATCGCTTCGAGTTGTTCTTTGATCACTTTGAGCGGCAGGTACTGATCGCGTTGAGCGGTCAGCACGAAGCGAAGACGCTCGCAGTCCTCGACAGAGAATCTGCGGTATCCCGACGGTGTCCGTTGTGGGCTGATCAAGCCCTCGGACTCGAGGAAACGGATCTTCGAAATCGTCACGTCGGGAAAATCTGGACGCAACCGATCCAGCACGGAACCAATCGACATTCCGGGCTGGCTCTGCTGCCGCACTGCCGTCATTAGCTACCCGCACCTGCTGACGACTCGCCGACCTGCGAACCGCCGGCACGAGGGCCGGTGAGGAACACCAGACGGAACTTGCCGATCTGAACCTCGTCACCGTTCGCGAGAACTGCCGAATCGACAGGCTCACGGTTGACGTAGGTGCCGTTGAGGCTTCCGACGTCGACGACGTGGAAATCTGCATCTTCCTGACGGAACTCGGCGTGACGACGGCTGACGGTCACGTCGTCGAGGAAGATGTCGCTGTCCGGGTGCCGACCTGCCGACGTCGTCGGCTGATCGAGCAAAAAGCGGGATCCTGCATTCGGTCCCCGCTTGACCACCAGAAGGGCGGCTCCGGCGGGAAGGCCTTCCACGCCCGAAACCGGCTGCTCGGCGGCCGGTGCTGCAGAGGAGGTGTTGTCGAGCTCATTGAGGAAGTCCGCACGGAAAACCGAAGTGGTCTCCGCCGGCGACTCCCCATAGCCCGCGTCGTTACCGTTCTCGCTCACTGTTTCTCCTCCTGGGTCAATCATCCAGATCATGAATCACTGGACTACGCAGTGCACTTTCTTCACGAGCATCTTTCACAGTCACGTTCGATACGGCCCTGCGCCCCGACTCGGCACATGCGTACCTAACGACCGTACCCTGCGCAGACCGCCGCGTGCAGCGAGACAGGCCGCGACACAACACGAGTTGGCCGGTCCACGCGCAGGTTTTCTACTCGGACGTGAGTCCCTTGTATGCCTCCGCGTCCAGCGTTGCCGCGAGTGCGGCGTCGAGTGTGGCCTCGTCGGCGACCTCGAGCTCGACCAACCAACCCGTGTTGTACGGATCGGTGTTGACGAGGTCAGGCTGTCCGTCCAATTCACCGTTGGCTGCAAGAACTTTCGCAGTGAACGGAGCAAAGATGTCGGAGACGCTCTTGGTCGACTCGACCTCACCGAGCGATTCACCGGCGGTCACGTCTTCGTCGACAGCAGGAAGCTGGACGAACACGACGTCACCGAGCTGCGACTGAGCAAAGTCGGTGATACCGACTCGAACTGAGGTCGGGCCGGTCCGCTTCACCCACTCGTGCTCCGCGGTGTAGCGCAGATCGGTAGGTGTATCGAGCTCACTCACAGTGGCTTCCTTTCACAGGCCGTCCGAAAGTCGGACGCAAAAGATCAATTTCCGGGTTGAGCGTATTGGCGCGGATTCAATTGTCGCAAGACGGAGATCGTGACCTGCTGCGATTGGTCGACTGAGGAAGTTCCGCCGTTGCGTGCGACGTTGTCGAAAACGCCTCCGGGAATGTTCAACGCTGCTGCCAACGTCGGTGGATCCCCGATCGCGGTCACAGTGTACGGCTGCTCGATCCGGGTTCCGTCCAATTCGATCTCGCCGCCGCGCCCGCTCACCCACGAGTTCACGCCGATACGAATGGGTTCGCCGTTCGCACCTGCGATCGAGATGGCTTCGGCCCCGGCAGCGCGTAGTTCCTGGATGAGATCGAGAATCACTTCGGAGCCGACGCCCCCTGCTGGATCCGTCAGGGTCATCGTCACACCTGGTCCGGTAGCAGGAGCGGTCCCCACCTGAATGGAGAGCGAGGTCAGCCGCGCCCGCGCCTCGTCGAGCGCTGCTCCGGTGTTGCCGCCGGCTTCCAAAGTGGCAAGCGATTCCTGAAGATTCGCGACTTCCTGCCTCAGCGCGGCTTCACGCCGATTCAAGTTGTCGAGAACCACCAGGAGGTCGGCAGGGCGCGCGGCGTCGAGTGAATCTCCGGCCACGGTGCTGCGTACCTGTGTGGCAATCGCGACGCCGAGCACACCCAGAAGCACGGCGGCGAGGATCGCGAACACGACGTTCGTGCGATGTTTCGACGGCGAACGCAACTCGTGACGACCTTCACCCGTAGTCGTCACTGGCGGTTCTTCGGGGTCATTCGTGGCGTGGTCGGACATGGCTCACGCTCCGAACAGTCGTCGTCGCAATGCCGCTGCGTTGCCGAAGATCCGGATACCCAACACGACGACGATTGCCGTCGAGAGTTGAGTACCCACACCCAACTGATCGCCGAGCCAGACGATCAACGACGCGACGAGCACGTTGAAGACGAAGGAGACCACGAACACCTTTGCGTCGAATATCTCGTCCAGATACGCGCGTAGCCCGCCGAAGACGGCGTCGAGTGCCGCAACGACAGCGATCGGAAGATAGGGCTGGATGACGTCGGGCACCTGCGGGCTGAAAACGACGCCCAAGACGATGCCGACGACCAGTGCTGCGAGTCCGTACAGGGCGGAACCGGCCTTCATCGAACTCCTTCTGTCACTTGGGTTCTGTGGGTTCTGTTGCCACCCGGACCGCACGAGGCGTCGCGGGTGGCAGTGTCAACGAGTCGTCCTCGGCCACTGCGAAACCGACTCCGTACAGTTGCGAGACGCTCGACATTCTCACGTAGGCGTCGCTGACGACGAACTCTCGCTGCAGCGCGCGCGTGTCGCCGATCGCCTCGACGCGGTACGGCGAGAAGACAGGTTGGTTGTCGACGAGCATCGCGCCGCCCGCCTGACGGATGGTCACCGTCGGCCCGATTCGCACGCCGCCGACGGCGATTGCCTCCGCTCCGCCAGCCCACAGGGCGTTGACGACGGTCTGCAGATCGCGATCGAGGACAACTGTCTTACCGCCGACGCTGCGCTGGGACGCATCCGAGAGGTTCGGGCGCCCGGCCGGGTCCGTCAACGTCACCACCAGCCCCTCCCCGTGAACAGCTTCGGCTCCTGCGCCGGATTCGACCGCTCGCAATTGATCGAGGACCGCGCTGCCTCTGGCATCGCCTTCGAGCGCCAGGCCACGGGCGGCGTCGACGTCGCCGCCGAGTGAATCGCGGGACGCGGCCAGCGAATCGATTCGATCCTCCGCGTCACGGACCTTGGCGACCAACTCGCTTCGAACCTCCTCGGTGCCGGTCACCTGCTTGGTGGCCTGAACTGCCGAGACCGTGACGATGAACCCGATCAACAGTGCACCGAGGGCCAGCCACGGCCCCGTCTTCGAGGATCTGTTCGTCGTGTGCTCGTGTTGGCGTTCGAATGCCGTCGCTTCGTAGCCCGGATCGAGATGTTCGGTCATGAGCGACCGAAGCAGCGACGGTACCGGGTTACGACGGACGTCCTCCCCGGTCGACTTCATCGGCGCACGACCTCGTGCGTTCGCGCAACGTCAACGGCTTTGAGCACGTAGATCGCGGCAGTCCACACGTACAGGACGGTTCCCCAGATCAGGAAAGCGAAACCGAAGGCATGGGTGAACGGTCCGATGGCCCAGTCTCCGTGTCCGGCAAGAATCAAGGGCAGCGCGAACATCAGGAGGAAGGTCGCAGCCTTGCCGAGGTAGATGACCTCGGGCGGCGGCAGTCCACGCCGGCGGTAGATCGGCAGCGTCAACGCGAGTAGAAGATCACGGCCGATCAAAATCGCCGCGACCCACCAGGGAATGAAATCGCGGGCGACGAAGGTGACCAGCGTCGTCACGACGTAGAGACGGTCGACCAGCGGGTCGAGAAGCGCTCCCAGACGCGAGGTCTGTCCGAGCACTCTGGCCAACTTGCCGTCGAGCCAGTCGGTGAACCCGCTGAGCATCAGCAGCGCCAATGCCCAGCCGTCCGAGTGCGTGACGAGCAGCAGGTAGGCGAACAGCGGCAGAGCGAGTAGACGCACGATACTGAGCACGTTGGGAACAGTGAGAATCCGATCCGTGGGGACCAGTTCTTGTTCGCCAGAGTTCACTGCACACACCTCGCGTCTTTCGATTGCCGTGCGGCCAGCTTTCCACAGCACGACGGACTATTCGCCGAGGCGCCGTAGCCCGAACTGTCCCGAGCGTGTCGAGCTGACCTTATTGCCAGGCGAACACCGGCTGCTCGAGGTTGTCGATGCGCGTGTTCCGTCCGTTCAGTACTTCGCGGAACTGATAGATGACGGCGCCGGTCGGCGCATGGATCAGGCTCGTTCGGAAAGGCCACTGGATCACCGGGTTCGGTGATTCCTCGATGGTGACGAAGCGCGAGTCCACGTCGAGCTCCTCCGACGTCACGGCATACACCTGGGCCACCTCGTCGGGATTGGGTACCAGTCCCCCGATGTCCTCACCGGACCAGACGACGAACGGTCGGATCACAAATCCCGAACGGGTGACGTAGTCGTCGAGCCGGCCGATGATGTTCGACTCAGGGACGTCGACGCCCAACTCTTCGGACAGCTCCCGAACCGCTGCTTGTTCGGAAGACTCACCCGGGTCGACGCTTCCGCCTGGCAACGCGAACTGACCGGGGTGAGCGCGCATCTTGCTCGGCCGCTTCGTCACCGGGAACACGGGTGTTCCGTCCGCAGTCCGCATGACGACGATGACCACCGACGCCGAGCGCCTTCCGTCCAATTCGACCGACCGAGGTTCGAAAGCGGCAAGTGAGGCGACCAGGTGGTCCCGATTCAGTAAATCTCCGTTCACCATGGCTCGACAGTAGCGCCACGAGACTGAGACCCCCAGCCAGTCTCGTCCATTTTGACCGCTTCGCCTGATTATCGGTCTGTATTCCTGTCATGCTGAACAGGCAGAATCCACCGTGCGGCATGGCGAGAAGAGAACCTCGATGGCTGAGCAGTCCCAGACCCCCACCCCGCAGACCGACCAGAGCGCGCCAGGCGCGCCGAATCGGGCCTCTCGCTTTGCCTCCGACGCGCTGAGCGTCCTGCGGCGCGTGCCGTTCACCTCGATCGTCGTGCTCACCATCACCGTCGTCGGGATCGCGACCGGCGCCTTGTGGAATCACGTCCGTACCTACTCGTGGTTCGACGACATCGCCTACGGAGTCCCTGCCTTGCAGGAAGGTAAGTGGTGGACTCTCGTCACGGGTTGGTTCTTCGGCTTGACGCCGGGTCAGTATGTTTCGATCATCGTCGTTTTTGCCTTCGCGGTCGGCTGGTGCGAGTGGCGCCTGGGAACCAAGAACGCGGCCATCGTCACCATCAGCGGTCAGTTGGCGGGCGAACTGGGTGCATCGCTCCTCCTCTGGGCGGGCAGCCACACCGATTGGGATTGGGCTCGCAACCTCGCCACCCACCGCGACGTCGGTGTCACCACCGCCATCATCGCCGCACTCGCCGCGACCACCGCAACTCTGCGCTCGCCCTGGCGAATGCGAGTGCGCGCCATCCTGTGCGCGTACATCGCGATCGCCTTTCTCTTCGAAGGTCGCCTCGCCGACGTACAGCACCTCATCGCGGTTGCGATCTTCCTTCCGGTCGGCGAAAAGTTCTTCGGCGACGGAGAGCGCGGGTTCATCCCCCGAACGCGACGCGAGATCCGTCTGCTCGGATTCATCGGCCTGCTCCTGATCGGAGTGGTCGAGATCGCCGTGTGGTTGTTCCCCGGCAGTGGACCCTTCGGGCCGACGGAAGCCGAAACCGGTTCGGGCTGGACCGCATTGGTCGACGTGATCATCGTTGCACTGATCGCGGATCAGTTGCGACGAGGTCGCCGCTGGGCCTGGTGGGTTGCCGTGGTGTTCGGCTCTCTGACGGTCTTGGCCACCGCCCTCGTCCTCGGTTCGGTCATCTTCTTCGACTACGAAAGCGCCGGAGCCGTCACGGTCGGTACCGCGCTGCTCTGGCTTCTCGAACTCATCTTGTTGATCAAGGGCCGTCACGCTTTCCACGTGCCGATGCGGCGCAAGATTCGAGGCGGACCGCTGTCCGGGAACGATCCTCGCGCCACTGCGCGGGAACTGCTCAAACAGCACGGCGGCGGAACCATGTCGTGGATGACGACGTGGGACGGCAACAGTTACTACTTCGGCGAGTCGGGTGAGAGTGTCGTTGCATTCCAACGGCATGTCGGTGTCGTCGTGGTGCTGGCCGATCCGATAGCGAGCCCCGAGCGACTTGCCGCGGCGGTCGACGAGTTCACGACGATGTCCGAAGCCAACGGCCTCACTCCCTGCTTGTTCTCCGTAGGAAAGGAAACAGCCGATGCCGCCACACGGCGGGGGTGGCGCACCGTTCAGGTCGCCGAGGACACGATCGTCGACCTGCCGGAATTGCAGTTCACCGGAAAGTCCTGGCAGGACATCCGCTCGGCGCTCAACAAGGCCAAGAAGGACGACATCACCTTCCGGATGACAACACTGGCAGACGAGCCGTTCTCCGTATTGGCTCAGGTGCGCGCTATATCCGAGGAATGGGTGGGCGACAAGGGACTACCCGAGATGGGGTTCACCCTCGGCAGCGTCGAAGAGGCGCTCGATCGCGACGTCCGGGTCGGTTTGGCCGTCGACCCGACGGGAAGTATTCACGGCGTCACCTCGTGGTTGCCGGTGTACGGCGAAGGCGGCGTGGTCCGGGGTTGGACGCTCGACGTCATGCGTCGACGCCCGGACGGCTTCCGGCCGGTGGTCGAGTTCCTCATCGCATCGTCGGCCCTCGAATTCAAAGAACAAGGTGCCCAATTCGTCTCACTGTCCGGCGCGCCGCTGGCCCGCAGCGACGACGGCGCCGACGCCGCATCGATGGACCGCCTGCTCGACATGCTCGGAGCCGCGATGGAACCGCTCTACGGCTTCCGGTCTCTTCACGCATTCAAGAAGAAGTTCAAGCCGAGATACGAACCCGTTTTCCTGTGTTTCCGCGACGAGGCCGACCTGCCTCGAATCGGAATCGCGCTCACGCGTGCTTACCTTCCGGACGCGACAGCTCCTCAGCTGATCAAGCTCGCCACCAGCAAGAGCTGACGCCGTGCGGTCCTGGTTCGAGCACACGGTCGTCGACACCGGCAGACTCCCGCTGTTCTTCCTTCTGCTCGCCTTTGTCCTGACGTTCCTGTTCATTCGGTTCAGCGTTCGAATGATCCGAGCTGAGGTCTCGTGGTGGCCGGGCAATGTCACGCCCGGTGGAATGCACATCCATCACATGGTTTTCGGTTTGATGATGATGCTCGTGTCCGGCTTTGCCTTCATCGCTCTGGCCGACTATCACACCCCGATCGCCAACTGTGTTCTTGCGTCGGTGTTCGGTATCGGCAGCGCGCTGGTCCTCGACGAGTACGCACTCGTGCTACATCTGCGCGACGTCTACTGGGCCGAAGAGGGTCGCTCGTCCATCGACGCGGTGTTCGTTGCCATCGCGATCTCGTTCCTTTTCCTTCTCGGAGTCCACCCGATCGGGTTCGCGGGAGAGTTCGACCCGTATGAGCAGGACCGTAGCCTGGCGACGTTGATCGGCGTTGTCGTCGCGATCGTGATCCAACTCGGACTCGCCGTGATCACGTTGATGAAGGGCAAACTCTGGACCGGCTTGATCGGACTGTTCTTCACCCCGCTTCTGTTGGTCGGAGCAATTCGGTTGAGTCGCCCGGGTGCGCCGTGGGCGCGTTCGCGTTACCGCGACAAGCCCGCGAAGATGAGCCGGGCAGTCGCCCGTGAGCAGCGGTATCGCGAGCCGATGATCCACGCGAAGATCTACGTTCAGGAAACGGTGTCAGGAAGTTTCGGTTCCACTCCTCCGACCCCACCACCACTCCCAGTCGTCGACACCACGACGCCTACGACGAAAGTCGGACTGTCACGGCGGCTTTCGGACAGAATTCGCTGGCGCCGAACTCGCCGACGATTACGAACAGTCCCGGTCTGGCGCCTCCCCGTGATCCTCGTCGTGCTGTCCGTCGTCACCGCGAACATCCTCGTCGGGATCGACGGAGACCTGGTGAGCGACGGCGACGTCGGTACCATTTCCGAGGGCGTGGACGCCGGGGCCACCGCAACGCTGCTCAGCGTCATCGCCGGCGGGATGATCACTCTCACCGGTCTGGTGTTCACCGCCATCACCCTCGCAATGCAGTTCGGCGCCTCGCAGATTTCGGTGCGGGTGGTCCCGATGCTTGCGCAACAGCGAGTGATGCGGTGGTCGATCGGCATGTTTCTGGCCACGTTCGTCTTCTCCTTGATCATTGCGCTCGATCTGGCGCTCGATTCGGAGAATTCCTCACCGACCATCTCCACGGCGATCGCACTCCTTCTGGCATTGGCCAGTGCGATCCTGTTCATCGCGTTGGTGGCGAAGGTCGGGTCGATCCTCAATTCCAGTCGGTTGCTGCGTTGGATAGCGGCCCAGGGTCGCAGCGCGACGATTCGTGCCTATCCGCTGTACGAGGACTTACCTTCCGGCGCACCGAAACCCAGTCAGCCGCTCCCCCTCCCACAACCGCGCGAGTCCGAAACCTCCGAGAGCGCCGACGCACTGGTGATTCGCCTGCGCCACCTCTCACCCGACGGCCGGATTCTGCTGGCGATCGATCTCGCACGACTGCAGCGGTTGGCGAGCCGCTGGGACGTCTCAGTCGAGGTCGTCCCCAGCATCGGCGAGTTCGTCGCCCAGAACGCGCCCCTCTTCGAGGTACGCGGACCGTCGCTGAAGGTACGTCCTGACACCTTGATGTCGTGCTTGATCTTCGGTGACACGCACAGCCCGGTCGTCAGCCCCGGTGCAGCGCTTCAGTCGATCGTGGACATCGCACTCAAGGCACTGTCACCCGCCATCAACGACCCTGGCCGAGCGGTGCAGGCTCTCGACCACATCGAAGATCTTCTGGTACTTCTCGCCCCGCGGGTCCGCTTCGACACGTCAACCTCGGATCTCACGCTGATCCGAGGGCAGCAACGCACCTGGACCGATTACGTGTCCGTCGCCACCGACGAGATCCGGCACTTCAGTACCAATTCCGCGCAGGTCCAGCGTCGTCTACGCGCGGTATTCGCGACCTTGCTCGAAGCCTGCCCGCCGGACCAGCACCCTCCGCTTCTCGAGCGCGTCGACGCACTCGATGCGCAATTGACCCGAGAATGGACCGGCGCACTCGACCTTCGGCTCGCGAGTGTGGCAGATCCGCAGGGATTGGGCTCCGAAGCCGGGGCGACCGGACGGATTCACCCGCTGATCATCGGGTCTTCGGAACTTCCAGACGATCGTTCATCCGGGCAGACCGAGTCGCGTTCCCAGCCAACCTAATTGACTCGCCAATCCAGCCGACCACACCTGGAAGCTGTGTCCTCCGTCGACCTCGGCGTACTGGACGTCCATTCCTGCGGCTTTTGCGGCTTCGTAGAGCGTTTGAAGACCTGGGCGGTAGTCGTTGTCCTGCTTGCCGACCACGAACACTCCGGCGCTGTCGGGGAACTTCTTCTCCCGGAGCAGATCCTGCGGATTCACTGCCACGAACGCGGCTTCATTGCCGCCGAACGCTGCATCGACCGTCTGCTTCCGATCGCCGAGGGTGGGTTCGATCTGACCGGACAGATCCAGGAACGTCGGATATACCGCGGGGAAGTTCGTTGCCATCTGGAACGCGCAGGTACCGCCGTAGGAAAGTCCCCCGATCGCCCACTTCCTCGGGTCGGGATCCACCTGGAGGTTCCCGCGCACCCAGTCGGGAACATCGCGCGAAAGGTACGTTGCGACGTTCCCGAGTTGGGAATCGACGCAGAGCGGATTCGCCAGTTCCGACCCGGTCCCGTCAGCAACGACGACAACGGGAGCCAAGCCCGAATGCGCAGCGGCGTAGGCGTCCATGGTCTGGACGAGACGTCCGCCCTGTAGCCAGTCCTCGGGCGCGCCTGGTTGGCCGGCAAGCAGTACCAACACCGGCAACTCCGGTCGTGGGTTGGTGAAATACGCGGGCGGTAGGTAGATCTCGGCGTCGCGGGCGCTGAATCCGGAGACCGTCCCCGCAATCGTGACCGTGCTGACCTTGCCGGTCGACGGCATGTCCGCTGGAGCCTTCCATTGCGAAACCGGTACCGCGCCGTCCTTGCCGTCGTCCAGGTCGGCGAGTGAAACCTTCTCCGCGTCCGAGAGTCCCAGCGCTGTTCCCAACGTCGGATACGACTGGAACTGCAGATTCACGTGAGCCGCGCTCGACACGACCACCAGGAGCACGGAGACCACGGTGAGCACGCGGCCGTCGATCCGCGTCGCCGCAAATACCCGCGAAACGCCCAGCAGCACGCCGAGAATGCCCAACCCGATCCACACGTAGACCGGACGGGCAATCGGATCGGGGAACGGGTGCCACACCTTCTCGATCAGCCAGTACAGCACGAGAGTGATCGCAATTGCCGCGACGATGCAGACCGGAATCGAGATCAGCACGTGACGCCTCGATCTCGAGAAGATCAGCCACAGAAGTGCCAGAATTCCGAGCACCGTCACCACGGGCGGAACCGGGCCCGTGACCAGCGACAGATCCGTGATCGTGTGCACGTCGTCTCCCGTCGCAGCCCTGTTTAGACAATATCCAAGAACAGGACATTTCGGAGCTGATGGCGTCAGATCACTGCGTTCGACGCCTGGGCACGTAGGTCTCGGGCCAGATGATCCCGACGCTCGAGAACAAGCCTCCGCAGCGACGCGGGAGCCTCCGCATTGGCCTGGATCCAGGAATCGACAGCAGAGGTGTCTTCAGCTGCCGGGAAGAGTCCGTTCACCAACCGTCGCGCGATCTCGATGCTGCGTTCGGACCACCACTTCCCCAGGGACGAGAAGTACTCGACCGCATATCCCTCGATCAACGACGGGTCCGTGCCCGAACGGAATCCGGCGATCGTCGCATCCAGGCGGTCGTTCGAGAGTGAGGCATCGGTGGTCGCCGACGCCCAGGCAGCCGCCTTGGTCTCGGCATCGGGAATCGACGCCGCGGCGCGGACGTACGCCGATCGACCCGCTGACGTGCTGTCCTTGCTCAGCTCACCGTCGAAGTCGCTCACACTCGCATGCCCGGTCGCGGACAGGGCGATCCACAATGCCCACCGCAGATCAGGATCGAGAGCCAGTCCGACCGGTCCCGGGCACGTGCCGTCGAGTATCGACCGCAACTCGCCGGCGCGAGCATCGTTGACCGCTGCGGCGGCCGACAGAGCCCGTGCCCATGCCAGCTGTCTTCCGGACTCCGGTTCGGCTTCGAACAACGCCTTCCAGGTCGTTTCCAACCAGCCCGCACTGACATTGGGCCGCAAGCTTTTCGGAACGTAGTGAAGAACCGCGTATTGGGCATCGGTCAGGATCGCGCTGAGAATCGCAAGATCTGTCTCTGCGGGAGCGAATCGTTCCACCATGTCGAGGTATCGGAACACCGAGAGCTGCGCATCGCGCACCGAGTTCCACAGCGACGACCAGATCACACCGCGCGCAAGCGGATCGCTCACGCGGTCCAGGGATGCCTCGACCGTGGACAGAGATTCCGCGTCCAGTCGCACCTTCGCGTAGGTGAGGTCTTCGTCGTTGAGCAGTGTGAGCGCTCCGGGCGGAAGGTCGACCGGCGTGCGGGATTCGGTGATGTCGAGTTCGACGCGTTCGGTGCGAACAAGATCTCCGGACTCGTTGTAGTCGTAGATTCCGACTGCGAGCCGATGCGGCCTCGGGTCCGTCTGGACCAGGTCTGTTCCGTCGAGCGACAGCGTGGACACTCCGGTGGTCTGCAACCAGATTCGGGCCCATTCGCGCACATCACGTCCGGAAGTCTCCGCGAGCACGTCGAGCAGATCAACAAGCGTGGTGTTCCCGAATGCGTGGGCCTTGAAGTACCGTCGTGCCGCTTCGAAGAACGCGTCACGGCCGACGAACGCCACGAGTTGCTTGAGGACACTGGCGCCCTTGGCGTAGGTGATTCCGTCGAAGTTCAGCTTTGCAGCTTCGAGATCGACGATGTCGGCGACGATGGGATGCGTGGTCGGCAGCTGATCTTGGAGGTACGCCCACGCCTTTCGCTTGATGGCAAATGCTACCCAGGCATCGGTGAAGCGAGTGGCTTCGGCGCTGACCAGCGATCCCATGAAGTCGGCGAAGGATTCCTTGAGCCACAAGTCATCCCACCAGACCATGGTCACGAGATCGCCGAACCACATGTGCGCCATTTCGTGCAGGATCGTGTTGGCGCGACGCTGATGCTGCTCGTCGGTTGCGGTGCCGCGGAACACATACGCCTCGGTGAAGGTCACCAGTCCCGGGTTCTCCATGGCGCCGAGGTTGTACTCGGGGACGAAGATCTGGTCGTACTTGCCGAACGGATACGGATAGTCGAAGTGCTCGGCGTAGAAGTCCAACCCCTGACGGGTGATGTCGAAAACGTTGTCCGCATCGAGATGAGGAGCCAACGACGCCCGGCACAAAGCGCCCAACTCGACCGTGAGTTCGCCGCGACTCCACGACGAGGCCACGCGGTGATACGGCCCGGCCGCGATCGCGGTGATGTAGGTCGAGATCGGCAGCGTCGGGGCGAAAGTGACGCGTTGTGCACCGTCCACGGAGTGAGTCTGGGTCGCGGGCTGATTCGACAGGACTTCCCAGCCGTCAGGTGCTGTCACCTCGAATGTGAAGGGCGCCTTGAGGTCCGGCTGCTCGAAGCAGGCGAAAACACGCCTGGCATCGGCAGGCTCGTATTGCGTGTACAGATACGTCTGATCGTCAGCGTCGTCGACAAATCGGTGCAGCCCTTCACCGGAACGGCTGTAGTTGCCGTGAGCTGCCACCCGAACGACGTTCGATCCGCCGAGTCCGCGCAGCACAATCCGGGACCCGTCGTACTCCACCGGAATGGACGCACCGTCGACCTCTACGGAATCGACTGCAGCACCGATGAAGTCGAGCCACGTGGACTCCGCCGACGACGTCAGATCAATTGTCGTGACGGTCGAAAAGGTCTTCGAGGCCGAGTCCGCCGCCGATCGCAGATCCAACTCCACCCGGTACCCGGTGACGTCGATGGTTCGAGATCGTTCGGCGACTTCGCTTCGATTCAGGTTCGCAGTACTCACGCACTCGATCCTGCCAGGCCGCGCGCGGCGATGTGAGCCGCAGTGCGCCTATCCCTTGAAAGCGCCCTGCCAGACGGTGTCGAACGGCGTGTGTGCCGAGACGCGGCCTTCGATGCCCGCCGTGACGAACTTCTTGGCCAGAGCGACGGCTTCTCCCACGTCGGCGCCCTTTGCCAGTTCCGCGGTCACTGCGGCGGCCAGCGTGCAACCAGCACCCGAGACGCGTTCTTCGCCGACCTTGGGGGCGGAGAGAACCGTCACGTCGGTGCCGTCGAACAACACGTCGACGGCGTCGCCACCGGCGAGTTCGACACCACCCTTTGCGAGCACGTACTTGGGTCCGAGGTCGTGGATACGACGTGCGGCCTCGATGAGGTCGTCCACGCTTTCGATGCTGTCCATTCCGGCGAGGGTGCGTGCCTCGAACAGGTTGGGTGTGATGACGGTGGCGAGCGGGAGGATCGAATCACGAAGTGCTGTATCGGTATCGAGAGCCGCGCCGGGCTCCTGGCCTTTGCAGATCAGGACCGGGTCGAGGACGACGTGGCGCCAGGACTGCCGACGCAGACCCTCTGCCACAACCTCGATCGTGGCGGGAGTGCCCAACATGCCGATCTTGACGACGTCCAGATCGTGGGCCGCAGTGGCAGCCTCGATCTGATCAGCGATCACGTCAGGAGCGATCGGCACGAAGCGATGACCCCAGTTGTTCTTGGGATCGAACGAGACGATGCACGTGGTGGTCGCTACGCCGTAGACGTCCAATGCCTGGAACGTCTTCAGGTCGACCTGCAGGCCGGCACCGCCAGTCGCTTCGGACCCAGCGATGACATAGGCGAGGTCAACCACAGCACAATCTCCTTCTTCGGACTTTCGAAACGTGCGTGGATGGCCACGAACGCGGGGCCCAGTTTATCAACCGATCCGACGTCTGGTTTTCGGCTATGCGGGCACCGGAGTTCCCCACGCGACGTCGTTGTCCTCGTAACCGAAGGGTGGACCGACGAACACGCCGCCGCAGGTGATCAGCGCGAGGGTTTCCGGTCCGTCGAGGCTGTTCAATCGCTCGACCGGCAGCTCGCCGTCCTTGCCGTAGTGATCGACCGCGTCGATACGGTAGTTCCAGGTCTGTCCCCCGGCGCCCGCCACGGTCACGATCGAGCCGATTTCCAGTGTCGAGAACTTCTTTCCGAAACCGTCACCCTGATAGATGTCGTTGATGTGTCCGGTGATCACCACGGTGCCCGCGCCCGAGCCCGGGAATGCCGAATCTGCCCACCATCCGATCTCACTGACGTCCTCGGGCGGAATGAGCGAGCCGTCTGTCGTCGTCTTGATCGACAGAACGTCAGCGGTGCTGTCGACTATGCGAAGCGTGGTCGGGACATCCGGACCGTCGACCACAGCGCGAATCTCTGGCGGCAAATCTTGTTGGCCGGTCGCGAGGACGCGGGTCGGCGAGTCGCCGTCGTCAGAACATCCGCCGATCAAGAGCATTGTCGCCACTACTGCAGCGGCCCATGTTCGACGGACCGTGAATCCAGGTGCCGCTGTCACGGGCGAGAAGTCGGGCCGGACGGAATCTGGGAAATTGGTACTCGGTTTCCGACGTCACGACCGGGAAGTGCGTCACCGGAGTCCCCACCGTTCCCACCGGAACCGTCACCTCCGCCATTCCCGCCACCGCTTCCATTCCCACCGCCGGGGCCCGGGCCGGGGCCGGGGCATTCACCTCCCGGATCGGTGGTGTCGCCTGCCAAGACAATCTTGACTGCCGAGAGGTTGACCGTCTGGTTCTGTGCCACTTGTCCAGGAGTTGTGACGTCGAATGCGAGCTTGGCACGAACCGGAATGACCGAGCCGTCGTCGGCATCGGTGACCGTTGAACCTGAGCGACCGAGATCTTGGGTCAACGTCATTCTGGAGATCAAATCCTGATCTCCGGTCAAGCCGGCGCCGTCGATCCGAAGGGTCCCTCGGACAGGACTTCCGTGGGCTCTGATCGTCACAGATGCGCGAAACTCCAGGATGTCTCCCGGCACTGTTCGCCACGCCTCGATCGAGTTGATCTTCGTTCCCGGCGAACCAGTCGAGATGTCGTACCAACCGTCGATCACTGCCGGATCGAGTGACATCGAATTGTCGTTGATCTCGGGAGTGCACGCGTGGGTGAGTGCGACTGGTGCTGCCGATCCCACCGCGGGAAGTGCCGTCGATACAACAGCTGCCAAGACGAAGGCCGTCGCGGAGATGCCCGCGGAACGCCTGCCGAAGATCGTCATTCTCTCGCTACTCTTTTCCGCGGACCGTAGCTTCCGGTCAATTCAGTCAAAATACCAGTACAGCTGGACAAATAGGTCGAATTCCGTGCCGAATTTTTCTTGTTTTCTGTGAACTTCGGTTACGAGCAATTCCTCCGCACACGCGTTCCGGCAAGGGGTACATCGCATCAACAGGGGCCAGAAGTTACATTTCGTCCGCACATCGGAGCAGAACGCACTGATTTCTCACCGAACCGGACCGGCATTTCCGTTTCACGACAGTCGGCCGGTGGAACAACGATCGGTACAACGTGCCGGGCACGTGTCCGGTCACCCCTCCGAATCAAGGGAAACCGCCATGTCGGATACAACGTCAGTCAAGCAGGGTTTCGCGGTAGGAACATCGATCGGGGCAGCCGTCATCTTGGTGACGGTCGGCATCGTGCAGTTCTTTCAAGGACTCGCTGCCGTCGCCGAGAACGAAGTGTTCGTAGTCGGGATCGACTACGTCTATCAATTCGACCTGACGACGTGGGGTTGGATCCATCTCGTGCTGGGCGCGCTCGTCGCTCTCGTCGGTCTCGCACTGTTCACCGGAACGCCGTGGGCACGGGTATCGGCAGTCGTGATCTGTGCGATCTCGATTATCGCGAACTTCTTGTGGCTGCCGTATTACCCCTGGTGGTCGACTCTCATCATCGCCCTGAACATCGTCGTGATCTGGGCTGTGTCGACATGGAAGCCCACCCAGACGACGCACGCCGCTGCGCATGCACCGACAACGCCGACTCAATCTGTTTGAGTTGAAAGCATGTGTAGGTGGATGGCGTATTCGGGAGAGCCGATACTGGCCCATGACTTGCTGTTCAGGCCACAGCACTCGCTGATCGACCAGAGCCTGCATTCTCAACTCGGGGCAACGACGACGAATGGTGACGGCTTCGGAATCGGTTGGTACGGCGAGGGGTCCCAACCAGCAGTGTTCAAGAGCATCGAACCCGCGTGGAACGACTCGAACCTGCGCGAGGTCACCTCGCAACTGCGCACCCCGCTCATGTTCGCCCACGTGCGCGCTTCGACGGGAACTGCGGTGCAGCGCAGCAACTGCCACCCATTTCGGCACGGCAATTGGTTGTGGATGCACAACGGTTCACTACACGGATTCCACGACATGAAAAGGGAATTGGTGACTGCCATTGATCCGTCGCTCTTTCCGGATCTCGAAGGATCGACGGACTCGGAAACCTTGTTCTTCCTCGCGCTGACGTTCGGCCTGACCGACGATCCTTTCGAAGGTGTCGCGAGGGCCGTTGGATTCGTCGAGCACACGGCTCGCTCGCAGGGAATCGACAATCCGGTGCAGATGACCGTTGCCACGTCGGATGGCATCTCCACCTGGATCTTTCGCTATTCGAGCGAGAACCGGTCGAGGTCATTGTTCTTCTCCACCGAGATCTCCACGTTGCGCAAGCTCCATCCTGAGGTGGATGCCCTGCACCATCTGAGTGAGGAGACCCGAATCGTCGTATCCGAGCCTCTGCGCGACCTTCCCGGAGCATGGAACGAGGTTCCCGAATCCGCCGCAGGCGTCATCCGGCCCGGACGGGACGAGATGCGGAACTTCGCGCCGATCCCACCCCGATAGGTAAAGCATGACGCAGACCTGTTGCGCCGAATTCTCCCGCGGGATGGGTCAAGATGGCTAGATGTGGAAACAGGCACTCGGGTTTGCTTTGTTCGGTGCGACCGTTGCCATCGTCACGGCGGCGCTGACACAAGGATCGTCACAGGCGTCGGCCACGATCACCCTCTTTTCGGGTGGCACGACGATCTCGGGCTTCGCGGGTGAATCGCAATGGGCCTGGCCCATCGAGGCTGCGGTCATCGGCGCCGGTCTGGGCGCGCTGACCGGGCTCGTATTCCACCTCGCGGGTGTGCGAATCTCCGGAGGTCAGGACAATCGAATGCTTCGAACTGTGGTGGCAGGGCTCGTGGGAGTCACGCTTGGGTTGACGCCCCTGTTGGTCTTGATCAGCATGGCATTCACCAGGTCGGTTGACATCGGATGGTCCCCGCTCCTGGTTTATGCCGTCAGCGGTTTCCTGGCCTACGGTCTGGCGGTCGCCGCCGTGTTCGGAGTTCTTCGCGCTGCCGGGGATCGACTTACTACGCGCACGGCGCAGGCGGTGGCGGCGATGCTTCCGGTCGGGGCGTTGGCGGCGACGACTGTAGGTGTCGGTACTGCGTGGAGGCTGGGCTTTTCCACCGCCGCTCCCACCTGGATCGCGGTCGTACTGCTGGTGGTTCTCGTATTGGCCATGACGTTCGTTGCGGCCCGGGCGTGGGCTCTACGGATTCAGCCTCGTGACTTACCAGAAGTCGCATAGGCAGTGGGACGATTGATTCGGACGGGTGCGCTGAGATGAGGGGCGAACGAATCTTCGCGGGACTCGTCGTCGGCCTCCTACTGGGGCTGTTCGGCTACCTGCCATTGGTACTCCTGTGGCAACACTTCGCGGATGTCGCGCAGCCGCAGCTGTATCCGAACCGTTCGTTCACGTCGTTCGGTCCTAACCCACCACCGCTCACCTACTGGATAAGTTGGGCGGCGCCTGCCGCCGTGTTCGTCTTGCTCGGACTTATGACTATTCCCAGCCGCACCGGCCGGGAATTCGCGTTGCCATTGGTGTTTGCGTTCCTTCCGGTCGCTGCAATGGTGGCGTGGTTCTGGATCTCGATGGAACTGTTCTTCAGCCCCGACTGATCATTCACTCGACCGCGCATCGCGAACTCCACCGCGCGCACGCGCAATGGCGCCCTTGTTGCGCAATGCGATCCCCTGATGCACCGCAGCAAGTACCAATGCCAGCACTGCCGCAGGGAGGCTCCCCACCATCGAGAGCAGAGAAGGCATATCCGAGCTGAAAGCGGTAGAGAAACCCACTACTGCAGCGCAGAGCATTGTCGCCGAGACGATCCAGGAAACTAATGGTCGCGGAATCACGGCTGGAATGACGCACAGAGCCACCGGCAACGCCAGCACCAAGAAGAGCTCCCGCCCGAAATAGTCGTGAATCGAGCGGTAACAATCGGCAGAACTGAGCGGGCCGAGGCCTATTTCGCAATCGGTGATCTCGTACAGCGGCCACTGTGCCGTCGCGGATCCTAGAATCCCGGTGGCAACCGCTAGTACAACCCACGCGATCCGAATCCCCGTCATACGAAGAGATCATGCCAGTAAGGAAAATTGCGCTCCGAAGCAGAAAGTAATCAAATCTCGAAATGGACAAAACAACCTCCTTGCGTCGGAGCGGTTCTCGACAGGAGTGGCACAACATGTTCGGCGTGCTCAACTCGCAGGTTGGGTTTTGAGCCTGATCGGGACATTCCCCGTCGTTGACAACTATTGGGAGACAGCACCTATTTTGAGTGCGGGTATCGCAGTCGCTGTACTCGGAGTAGTTAACGGCCTGCCGAGTTTGACTGTCACCCTGATGCACAATCGACGGCCGCAACAGGCTTGAAGTTTTCGAACATGTTTTATGGAAGGGTGCTTGCATGGCAACACAACCGCATGGCCAGTCCATAACCCCGGCGTGGAAAGTATTCACGGCCATCGGTTTTGCAGGTGTTGTGGGCGCAGCCGTGACGTACTTCCGAGACGGGTCCACTTTGGCGATCATTGGCGGGATGGTCATCCTCGCGATTGGTCTGCCGCTTACTGTCTGGTCCATCCTGCGAATGCTGCGCGAGAATCGAGGACATCGCCTTCATTGGTGGAGAACACCGCCGGTCAAGCCGAGGAACGTCGACCTCTCTCGTACTGTCGGCATTCCGACTACGATATTCGGTGCACTGGCCATCTGGCTGAATACAGCAGGTTCGGCGCCGTGGTGGTTGGCAGCAATCTTTACCGCCATTCTGATCGCGCTCTTCGGAGCAACCGTTGCCGTCCACAATATTCGCCTCAGTCAGCGAAACTGAGCTAGCCTTCCGCGCATGCCGGTTTCTGCGGATGTTCGCGAGCGCCTTCGGTCTTACCTGGATCCAGATGACGAGATCCGGTACGTATTTCCAGCAGACGTTCTGATGAGCGCGAAACCGAGTGTGTTTGTCGTGGTGAGCCGAAAGGCGATCACCGTGTTCTCGACGAGCTTTCGGTCCAAAAAAGTGCCGAGGTCGATCCTCACCCAGTTTCCGAGAATGACCGTTCTCGGCCCAGTCGACACCGCGTCCACACCGCACTTCACTGCGGCGGGCATTACGTACGAGATCGACGAAGAATATGTTGCAGTCGTGAATGCTGCCGACGCGGAGCTCACGTCACCGCAGGACTTCCCACGAGATCCGTTGCCGAACCTGTGAGGCACATACAAAAAGGCAGTTTCTCATTTCTGAGAAACTGCCTTTTTGATCTAACTTCGGTCGGGCTGACAGGATTTGAACCTGCGACCGCTTGACCCCCAGGGAGCCGGATTGCCTGTTACACAGTCCATCTCGTCTCATGCAGTCCAGGTCAGGGCCGGTTAGCCGTCCTGCTCGTGTTAGCCCGTCCCGCTCGTGCGTAGCCCTCTTGGCAAGCTCTCGGCAAGTCAACATGCACTCATTACACGGCAGGCACTCTGACTAACGCCTAATAGGACGGTCCCGCCACTCTCCCGATCAACGGAGCTGATTCGAGCACATGGTCTTCAACGTCTAGCAGGAGAACACAGTCGGCCATGTAGTCGTCGGTCATCTGATGGTAGCTAGCGATTCCGCGAGCCATGTTATGGATCGCATCGTTGCGCATCTTGTTGAATGCGCGCAGGCGTTCGACAAGATGCGCCGGAAAGCCCGACCTCTCAGCCAAATCCACCGTTTGACCGAAAGTTATGCGGTCTAGCGGCTTGAATTCCGCACTCCTGTGCACGATCAGCCAGTTCCGTAGCTCTACCTCAATCAACGCGGCATCGGAAGATATGACCTCTAGTAGGTACTGTCCCTCGGCCGCTGATCGCCGCCTATGCCTCAGCATCGCCGCGTTCTGTTGACCTGTCTTTGCATCGACATACCCCAAATGGTCGGTGTTCGAGACAAACCGGACCCCGCCCGTCAGGTTCGCCATCTCTGCCATTTCCTCGTTTGTCATGCTGCCGCCCGACCTCAGTTCGATCAGCCGGTCCCGCACGCCGATCTCTTTCTCAATCGTCATACGTTCGCCGTCCGTCAGTTGGCATTGAGCGGCGAGATCGACGGCATCGACTGTGCCCCCGGGCAGCCCCTCAAACTTCGGCTTTCCGACGACAAGTCGGTTCTCTGTCGTCTCGGCCGACAGGTTCTCAGCAAAGGACGAATGGATCAGCGTTAGAGTTCTCGACTCCGATAATGACTGCCCTGCGCGATCATGTGCGTGGTCGAGAATCCGGATGGTTGACCCGGCTGCAATGCGTCCGAAGATAGGTCGCGTCATCGTGGTTCTCAGGCTGCTAGCGACGACCTGCCGTGCCACTTGCTCGTCAAGACACGAGACAAAGACGACGTCAACACCGACGGCAACCAGATGCGCAATCAGCTCCCGCATACCCGATTTCGGAGAAATCTCCGACCGGATTGCCCAAGCAAGTTCAAGGTCAGCAAGTACCGATAGCGCGCGTGCTCCGGTGGACTCGTCCAGCTCCGCGATCTTGCCGACGAGTTCGGTCGGGTCGGGTGTACCCAAGCTATGAAGGGTTACCTTGATCCCCGCGTCCCTCAGAGCCATTGCGAGGCGTTCTGGAGCAATATACTTGTCCGGCGGATCGACAAGTAGCCCCTCTACGGCGACGATCACAGCGTCGATACCATCCGAGAACGCGGGGCGATCTTCCGAGTATTTCTGACCCATGCGCCAAGCATTCCGAGCTAGTAGGGCGAATGCAAGCGCCACAGCTCGCCGCCACCGGGCACGATCGGCCGGGGGCGGGCCAGTGGCCCGAACGGATCGCCGAGAGCTGCATGGTGCTCTCGTCGTCGTACTCGCACAGCTTGAGCGCTGCGTCGACCTGCTCGCCGGTGATCTCGCCATAGCCGTAGAGCGTTGCGGCAAGCTCGGCGATCGGCAACCAAGGAGAACGAACGATGACCACCGCCGACACACAGCGCAAGGCACGCCGTGGCGAGCCGATCAACAAGCACATCGCGAAGAACGGCCGGGTGAGCTACTGGTTTCAGGCCGACGTCGGGGTGAAGCCGGACGGCTCCCGAGATCGGCAGCGATTCACCTACCGGACCAAGGCCGAGGCGCAGCGTGAGTACCGCCGGATTACCAGCGAGGTCGCCGCCGGGCGCTACTCGCGACAGACCGACCTCACCGTCGCCGAGGCGTGCGACGCTTGGCTCGACGGGCGGCGCGGTATCCGCCGGATCACCCTTGAGGGCTACCGGAACGACCTCAAGCCGGTCTGTCGACACATGGGCGGTAAGAAGCTCGCGCAGCTCACCAAGCGCGACGGTGACGCGCTGGTCGAGTGGCTGCTCACCGAGGGCCGGACCTCGCCGAAACACGCCCGGCCCGGCTCCCTCATGGGCCGAGTGGTTGACGTGATCACCGAGCACCCCGAGGGTGTTCCAGCGGCGACGCTCAAGGCGACGTTTCCCGGTGAGGACGTCCACACCTGCCTATCGGGCCTCATTCGCGCGGGTCGGGTCACTCGGCCGCGCCGCGCGGTGTACGTGCTCGCCGACGCCGCTGCCTCGGACGCTGCGCCGCGCGGGGTCAAGCCCGTGAGCGTGCGCGCGACGCTCAAGGCTCTGACCTCGGTGGTACAGAGCTACGTCGATCAGGGCGCACTACCGCGCAACGTGATCGCGCTGGTCGAGCGGCCCGCCGACCCGATCACCGAGGACGACGCCGACCCCGCTGCTCGCTCGTGGACCGTCGCCGAAGTGGCGGCGTTTCGCGCCTCGGTCGCCGATCATCGGCTGTTCGCGTGCTGGCTGCTGAGTTGCTACGGCATGAGACGCAGCGAGGTTCTAGGGCTGCGCTGGTCGAACATCGACGGCGACGTGCTCAAGGTGCGCCGGGGCCGCGTGGCGATCGGCAACGGGACCGAGGAAGGGCTACCCAAGTCGCGGCGCAGCCGCCGAGACCTGCCCATGCCCGCCGAACTCGCCGAGGCGCTGCGCACGCTCAAGACTCGGCAGCGTGCCGAGGCGCTGGCGCTCGGTCTCCCGTGGTCCGACGATCAGCTCGTCGCGACCCATGAGGACGGCGCGCCGGTCCGGCCCGAGTGGTACAGCGACGAGTTCGGGCGGCTGCGCGAGCGGGCCGGGCTGCGCCGTATCCCGCTCAAGGGTCTGCGCAACACGTCGGTCTCACTCATGCTCGCGTCGGGTATCCCGGTTCACATCACGGCGGGGTGGCACGGTCACGACCCGGCGGTCTCGCTCTCGATCTACAGCGACGCGCAGCCGGACGACTTGCGGGCCGCTGGCACCGCCCTTTACGGGTGATCCGGTGGCAACCTGCCCGGCCGTTGGCAAGTTCTTGGCAACTTGCGGCCCGAGAGACCAGTCGAGGCGGCTCCCGAATCTCTCGGAAACCGCCTCTGACCTGCGTAAACCTTGGTCGGGCTGACAGGATTTGAACCTGCGACCACTTGACCCCCAGTCAAGTGCGCTACCAAGCTGCGCCACAGCCCGTCCCACGCCCTTGTTTCGGGCGCTTGGAAAGATTACATCAGGGACGGGCCGAAGTACCAATCGGCTGGTCAGAGCCTTTTCGGTACCGATTTGGACGCAGAATCAGCGGCCCTTACGGTCACGCTTCTCGCGCACTCGTACGGATACGCGGATCGGGCTGCCGTCGAAGTTGAACTCTTCACGCAGACGCCGCTCGATGAAGCGGCGGTAGCCGGCCTCGAGGAAGCCCGTGGTGAAGAGAACGAATGTCGGCGGGCGTGTGCTTGCCTGAGTCGCGAACATGATGCGAGGCAGGCGACCACCACGCATTGGCGGCGGTGTCGCTGCCACAACTTCCTTGAGCCAGGTGTTCAGGCGACCCGTGGGGATGCGCTTGTCCCAGGACTCCAGAGCCGTGTCGAGAGCCGGCACGAGCTTCGCCACGGCGCGACCGGTGTGGGCGGAGATGTTGACTCGCTGAGCCCACGGAACGCGGACCAGATCGCGGTCCACTTCCTTGTCCAGCATGAGTCGACGGTCCTCGTCCACGAGGTCCCACTTGTTGAACGCGATCACCAGTGCACGACCCGTGTCGGCCACCATGCTCAGAACACGCAGGTCCTGCTCGGTGATCGGCTCGTGTGCGTCGATCAGCAGGATCGCGACCTCAGCGGCCTCGATCGCGCTCTTCGTGCGCAGCGACGCATAGAACTCCGCGCCGCTGGCATGGCTGACGCGCTTGCGCAGACCAGCCGTGTCGACGAAACGCCAAGGGCGCCCGCCGAGTTCGACGATGGAGTCGACCGGGTCGACGGTGGTGCCGGCAACATTGTGCACGACGGACCGCTCGTCACCGGACAGCTTGTTGAGCAAGCTGGACTTTCCGACGTTCGGCTTTCCGACCAGCGCAACACGACGCGGACCGCCGCCGGGGATACCTTCACGCGGGGTTTCCGGAAGCTTCTCCAGAACCTCGTCGAGCAGGTCGCCGGTGCCGCGCCCGTGCGTCGCACTCACGGAGTACGGCTGACCAAGACCCAAGGACCACAGCGCTGCAACCTCGGACTCGGTGCGTCCGTCGTCCACCTTGTTGGCAACGAGGATGACCGGAGTCTTCGAGCGGCGAAGCACTCGAGCGACAGCTTCGTCCGTCGTCGTAGCGCCGACAACGGCGTCGACGACCAGGAGAATGGCGTCAGCCGTTCCCATGGCCAATTCGGCCTGGCGGGCAACGGCCTGCTGAAGACCCTTTGCGTCGGGTTCCCATCCGCCGGTGTCCTGGACGAGGAAGCGCCGTCCGGCCCAGTTCGCCTCGTACGAGACGCGGTCACGGGTAACGCCGGGGATGTCCTCGACTACCGCTTCACGACGGCCGATGATGCGGTTGACGAGCGTCGACTTGCCGACGTTCGGTCGACCGACAACAGCCAAGGTCGGGACGGCAATGTGCGCTTCGCCTTCGCCGTCCGCTTCGAGATCGGCGTAATCCCACTCCGATTCCTCGGACCAAGTTCCGTCACCGGCATATTCGGTTACCAGATCGTCGCTCACTGCACTGCTCCAGTTCTGTCGCTGACCACCAACAGCAACTTGGCGATCACATCTTCAATTCCCAATTCGCTCGTATCCACCAGGATGGAATCCTCGGCAGGGCGCAACGGCGACACTGCCCGAGTCGAATCGAGATGGTCACGGCGCTGCACATCAGCCAGCACCGCTTCGTAATTGTCTTCACGGCCTTGGCCGACGTTCTGCGTATTGCGCCGTGCTGCACGGGTTTCCGCCGATGCGGTCAAGAAGATCTTGACGTCTGCATCGGGGAGTACGACGGTTCCGATGTCGCGACCTTCCACGACGATCCGCTCCGCACCGGCCGCCAACTCACGCTGAGTGGCGACCAGCAGGTCGCGAACCTCGGGCACAGCCGAGACCGCGGAGACAGCCTTGGTGACCGCGTCGCCGCGGATCTCCTCACTGACGTCCGCGCCGTCGAGATGCACCTGCTCACTGCTTGGATCGGTACCGATGGACCACGGCAATGCCGCAACGGCAGCGGTGATCGCGGCGGAATCAGCCAGATCGATTCCCTGACGAAGCACGTGCAGGGTCGCGATCCGGTAAATGGCTCCGGTGTCGAGGTAGCGAGCACCCAAACGCTGCGCCAACGCGCGAGAGACGCTGGACTTGCCGGTTCCGGACGGTCCGTCCATAGCGACTACCAGCGGCATGGACGAATCGGTCACAGGCCGACCGCCTCGTACAGTCCACCGACCTCGCTACGTCCGAGGACGCGCTGCGTTCCCGGACGCTGATCGCCGAGAGCGACAACTCCGACGTTGGTGCGAACCAGACGGACAACGGGGTGACCGACGGCATCGAGGAGGCGACGCACGATGTGCTTACGGCCCTCGTGCAGTACGAGCTTGACGAGCGTCTTGCCCTCGTTGATCTCGAGCACGGTGAACGCGTCCACCTTGGCCGGACCGTCATCGAGAGTGACACCGTCACGCAGCTGCTTGCCGGTGCTGCGCTCGACAACGCCGTGAACCGTGGCGAGGTACGTCTTCGGAACCTCGAACGACGGGTGCATCAGGCGGTGAGCCAAGTCGCCGTCGTTGGTGAAGAGGAGCAAGCCTTCGGTGTCGGCGTCGAGACGGCCGACGTGGAAGAGCCGCTGACCGGACTGAACGCGCTCGGAGACGATGTCACCGACGCACGGACGACCGAGATCGTCGGACATGGTGCACTGCCAGCCACGCGGCTTGTTCATCGCGAGGTAGACGAGGTCCTTCTGCACGACGACGCGGACGCCGTCGACACGAACCACTGCGTTCTCGGGGTCGACACGCAGACCCTGCTCGACCACGATGCGGCCGTCGACCTCGACGCGACCCTGGTCGATCAGCTCTTCAGCTGCACGGCGTGATGCGACGCCGGCCTGAGCCAGCACCTTCTGCAAGCGGACGCCGTCGCCCTTCGGCGGGCCGTCGTGCTTGGTGATCTCGGCATGCTGATGACGTGCCGGCTTGGCGTTGGAGACCAACGGGTTCTGAGAGACGACGCGCTGCGGCTTCTCGGTCTTCGGCTTGCCACGCTTGTTGGTCGCCGGCGGTGTGGGAGCTGCCGGGCGCTTGCGCGGAGGTCCGTCGAACTTGGATCCACGAGGTGCGTTCGACCATGCGCCGCCGCGAGGAGCGTCGGGGCGTGCGCCGCGCTGATCGTCACTACGACGGTCGGCGCCACCGCGCGGTGCCCGACGGGCGTCTACGTGGGGGGTACGGCGGTCATCGCTGCGGGGTCCGCGGCGGTCGTCAGTGCGCGGTCCGCGGCGGTCGTCAGTGCGCGGTCCGCGACGGTCGTCGTTGTAGCCACCACGACGGTCGTCCGTACGTGCGGGGCGACGGTCGTCGCTGCGCGGCGGGCGACGGTCATCGCTGCGCGGCGGGCGACGGTCATCATTGAATCCACCGCGACGGTCGTCCGTGCGGGGACGGTCGGATCCGGCGTTGCGGTCGTATCCGGAGGTACTGCGGGAAGTGTTGCTGCGTCCACCACGGGGCGCTTCGCTACGTGCGCCGCGGGGGGCGTCGCTGCGACCACCACGGGGGGCATCGCTGCGTGCGCCGCGGTTGTCGCGGGAGTTGTTACGGTCCGGTGTGCCATCTCGGCGAGCGGGATTGTTCACTTTTTTCCTGTCAGTTTTCTACTGTTTCCCGAGCGTGGTCGGGTCTTTCTCGGTGCTGACGACGGCCGGTATTCCGGTCAGTCGTCGACTTCGGTGTCCACTACGTCAGCGGGCACGTCTGCCTTGTTCATTCTCGCAAATCGCGGATCGGATTCCAGGCTTTCGCTGATGTCGTCGATGAGATCGACATCAGGCAAGAGCGGGGCCAACTCCGGGAGCTCGCTGAGCGAGGCCAGCCCGAGCCGTTCGAGGAACAGTTCGGTCGTGGAGTACCGTGTCGCGTTGGTGTCCGGGTCAGGCCCGGCTTCCGCGATCAGTCCGCGGGCAAGGAGGGTGCGTACCACCCCGTCCACGTTGACGCCTCGTACCGCACTGATCCGCGCACGAGTCAACGGTTGACGGTATGCGACTACGGCCAAAGTTTCCAATGCCGCCCTGGTCAATTTGGTGCGTGCGCCGTCCAATAGCAGCTTTTCCACGTACGGGGCAAACTCTTGTCGCGTGTACAGACGCCATCCGTCGCCCGCGTAGCGAAGGTCCATTCCGCTGCCGCGAGCGGTCAATGCGCCCGACATCGACGTCAGGCGTTCTTCGACGCGCTCCGGTGCGGTTCCGGTGACAGATGCGAGTTGGTTCACTTCGGCCGGCGAATCCACGACAAGCAGAAGCGACTCCAGCACTGCGTCGAGTTGATCGTCGTCGAGGTCGAAATCGGGTGCAGACTCTTCGGACTCCGAGGCGTCGTCGGTAGGCTCGATAATCTCGTCTAGCTGCGAAGACTCTGATTCCGTCGGTTCGGCATTCATCCGTAGTCCTCCTCTGTGACCGGCGCGGCCGGGTCGTCTCCGGTCCAACTCACCATCAGCGGTCCGAGGGCCTCGGGTTGCTCGAACACGATGACCTGCCGGCGATACAGCTCGAGCAATGCGAGAAACCTTGCCACTATCTCGACAGTGATTTCGCACTCGGCAACGAGGTCCCCGAATGGTGTCCACTCCCCGATGCCTCGCTCGCGCAGCAACTCGAGAATTCGCTCGGCCTGTTCGGGTATCGAGATATTGGACACATGGAGGTGATCGAGGCCCACTGTCGGCACCGGACGCGGTGTGAACACCGTCGCCGCGATCTCCGCAAAACGCTGAGGGTCGACGCCCAACAACACCTCGGGCAGGAGTTCGGTGAACTGATCCTCGACGGCAACAGAGCGCGGATAGCGCCGCAGTGCTGCTTCCTCCAACTCACCGAACAGCGCCGCAACCTGTTTGTACGCCCGGTACTGCAGCAGTCTCGCGAAGAGAAGATCACGTGCTTCGAGAAGCGCCAGATCCTCCGCGTCCTCGACCTGCCCGGCGGGCAACAACCTGGCCGCTTTCAGATCCAGAAGCGTAGCTGCGACGACCAGGAATTCCGTCGTCTGATCAAGGCCCATCGCACTGCCGAGTTCCTTGGTGTACGCGATGAAATCGTCCGTGACGGTGTGAAGGGCGACTTCGGTGACGTCGAACTGCCGTTGATTGATCAGGTTCAACAGCAGATCGAACGGGCCTTCGAAGTTCCGGAGAGTGACTCGGAAACCGGCAGCCTTGGCTGCGGTCTGAGCGTCGGTCGGGACGTTCGGATCGATCGAATCCGGCTCGACTTCGACCGGATCTTCTTGCGATGCAATCAGTTCCACTAACGACCAGACCGGTGAATGACCTCGCGGGCCAATGCTCGATATGCCTCGGCGCCAGCCGATTTCGGCGCCCACGTCGTGATCGGCTCACCGGCGACGCTGGTTTCGGGGAATCGAACGGTGCGGTTGATCACCGTGTCGTAGACGACGTCGCCGAACACCTCGACCACTCGCGCCATCACCTCCCGAGCGTGCAGGGTCCGGGCGTCGAACATCGTGACGACGATGCCGGCCAACTCGAGCTTCGGATTGAGACGGTCGTGCACCTTTTCGACGGTGTCGTTGAGAAGTGCCAGGCCGCGCAGGCTGAAGTACTCGCATTCCATCGGAATGATGACCGAATCGGCGCACGCCAGCGCATTCACCGTGAGCAGGCCAAGCGACGGCTGGCAGTCGATGAGCACGTAGTCGTACCGATCGAGAACCGGGTGCAGCACGCGCCCCAAAGTCTGCTCACGCCCGACCTCGGTGACCAATTGAATCTCGGCGGCCGAAAGGTCGATGTTGCTGGGGAGCAGGTCCAGACCGTCCACCCGAGTGCGCATCAACACGTCGTCGATGGATACACGCGGTTCGACCAGGAGATTGTGGACGGTCAGTTCCAGGTCGTGATGCTGAACGCCCAGACCAGCAGACAACGCTCCTTGGGGATCGAGATCCACCAAGAGCACTCGGCGACCGTATTCGGCCAACGACGCGCCCAGGTTGATGGTCGACGTCGTCTTGCCGACGCCGCCCTTCTGGTTGCACATCGCGATGATCATCGCGGGTCCGTGGTGCGCCAACGGTGTCGGTTGGGGTACCTCGCGGACCGGCCGGCCCGTCGGACCGAGTTCTTCCGTGGAAACAGCAGGGGTTTCCGCAGGTGGAGAGGCTACTGGCGTCGTATCTATTTCGAACATCGCCTCTGGTTCGGAGGGTACAGCTGGTGCTGATTCGTTCACGCGCTCGAAGAGTTGGGCATTGACATGCGGCGGCGCGGACTCCGCCGCTGGTGGCTGCGATGTCGACACGGTCCGATGCTCCCCTACTCTTTCGGCGGTTGCTCTCGGCGCCGGCAAACCCCCGAAACTGCGGTGGAGGCCGCTCGCGCTCCTTGAACGCTACCGCTTACATCACCGAATGGTCTCGCAGACACGCATGAGCCAACCAACGCCTAACGGGCGCGTGGGTGTGCCTGAGCCCACACTTCGCGCAGCGCTGTGACGGTGACCAGTGTGTAGATCTGCGTCGTGGTTACCGAAGCGTGACCGAGAAGTTCCTGCACGACGCGTACGTCCGCGCCGCCGTCGAGCAGGTGTGTGGCAAACGAGTGCCTGAGCGTATGGGGTGAGACGTCCGCCTTGATCCCGGCCGACGCGGCCGCGTCCTGAAGAATCTGCCATGCACTCTGACGCGAGAGGCGTCCCCCGCGAGCGTTGAGAAAGAGGGCAGGAACACCACGCGTCGCGAGGCTGGGGCGCCCGCGGACGAGATACGCGTCGACGGCGGCGATCGCCGGCCTGCCGACGGGGACGATCCGCTGCTTGCCGCCCTTGCCCTTGAGCAGCACGGAACGGGTTTCGGTGTCGATGTCGTCGACGTCCAGATCGATCGCCTCGGTGATGCGTGCTCCGGTCGAGTACAGAAGCTCTAAGAGAGCGCGATCCCTCAGGTCGCGGGGCCCGTCACCGGCCGCACCGCCACCCGAAGCGTCGAGTAGGGCGATCACGTCGTCGAGCGGCAGAGCTTTGGGCAACTTGCGTCCGGGCGTCGGCGGCTTGACCGTCCGAGCCACATCGACACCGACCAGGCCCTCGGCGGCGGAGAACTTGTGGAATCCGCGGACCGCGATCAGGGTCCTCGCTGCCGAACTGGCCGCCAACGGTACGACGCCGGCATCTTTGTCACCCAGGCGCAGATGTGTCACGAATTCGGTGACGTCGTTCTCCGTCACGCCCGCGACGTCGTCGATGCCGCGCCCGTTCAGGTACTCCGCATACCGATTCAGGTCGCGGCGATACGAAAGCAGAGTGTTGCGCGCAGATCCTCGCTCGACCGCTAGATGGTCGAGATACGAGTCCACCTGTCGGGCAAGCACTTCAGGCTCGCGACTTGCGTTCTCCGAATGCGCGAGGACGGTCGGGCCACGGTGCGTCGGCCGGGCGTAGCGGCTTTCCCGTCGAGCGTGCGGTAGCGATCGCGAGAATGCCCGATACCGCGGTGGCATTGACGATGTCACCGCGCAGCGCCATGTCGACGGCGTCGGCGAGCGGAACTCGCAAAATCTCGAGATCGGCTTCTTCGTGTTCGGGATCGTCGCGCTCCACCTCGTGCAGCCCCTCGGCGAGGAAGACGCGAACCGCCTCGTCCGTGAACCCGGGTGAGAGAGCTACATCGACCAGCACCGACCATCGATCGGCGCCGAGTCCGGTTTCTTCGCCCAGCTCGCGCGCTGCCGCCTCGACCGGGCTCTCCCCCGCAGCGTCGAGCAGACCGGCAGGGATTTCCCACAACCGGTGCCCGAGCGGGTGACGGTACTGGTGAATCAGCACCAGGTTGTCGTGCTCGTCCAGTGCCACGACGGCAACGGCGCCGTGGTGTTCGACGACTTCCCGATCGGCACGCTGACCACCAGGCATCGCAACGGTGTCGACGCGCAACGCGATGATCGCGCCGGTGTAGACCGTCTTGGAGCCGAGGGTGTCGAATTCGTGCCGACCGGGATCGCTCATCTGTGGCTAGACCTTTTCCACGTTCTCGACTGCAGCGTCGAGCGCCGTCTCGGTGGCAGCGGTGTCGATCTTCTCGTCACCGTGGACGTCGACGGGCAGGCGCTCTTCGAGCTTGTACGTCAACGCTGCTTCGACGAAGGCGGCGAACAGCGGGTGCGGGCGCGTCGGGCGACTCTTGAGCTCCGGGTGTGCCTGGGTGGCAACGAAGAACGGATGCTGCTCACGCGGGTACTCGACGAACTCGACCAGGTGACCGTCCGGCGAGGTTCCGCTGAACTGCAAGCCGGACTTGGCAATCCGGTCGCGGTAGGTGTTGTTGACCTCGTAGCGGTGACGGTGACGCTCGGAGACGTCCTCGGTTCCGTAGGCCTGAGCGACGACGGAACCCTTGGTCAGCACGGCCGGGTAAGCACCCAGACGCATTGTGCCACCGAGGTCGGCGTCACCGGCGATGACGTCTTCCTGATCAGCCATCGTGGAGATGACCGGGTGCTTGGTGTCCGGCTCGAACTCGGCCGAGTTGGCATCGTCGAGGCCGACGCTGCGAGCAGCTTCGATGACGACGCACTGCAGACCCAGGCACAGACCCAGCAGCGGCAGCTTGCGTGAACGTGCGAAACGGATCGCGCCGAGCTTGCCCTCGATGCCGCGGATGCCGAAGCCGCCCGGGATCAGAACACCGTCGACGTCACCGAGAGCGGCCTGCGCTCCGGCTTCGGTCTCACAGGCGTCCGACGGAACCCAGGAGATCTCGACCTTGGACCGGTTCGCGAATCCACCGGCGCGCAGTGCCTCGGTGACGGAGAGGTATGCGTCGGGCAGGTCGACGTACTTGCCGACCAACGCGACACGCACGGTCTCACGCGGCTGGTGAACACGATCGAGGAGGTTGCCCCACACGGTCCAGTCGACGTCGCGGAACGGGAGACCGAGCTGGCGAACGACGTAGGCGTCGAGGCCCTCACGGTGCAGAACCTTCGGGATGTCGTAGATCGAGGGAGCGTCGGGCGTCGAAATGCAGGCGTCGACGTCCACGTCGCACATCAGCGCGATCTTGTTCTTGAGGCCCTGCGGAACGTCACGATCGCAACGAAGGATCAGCGCGTCGGGCTGAATGCCGATGCTGCGCAACGACGCAACCGAGTGCTGCGTGGGCTTGGTCTTGAGTTCTCCGGAGGGGCCGAGGTACGGCACGAGGGAGACGTGCAGGAAGAAGACGTTGTCGCGGCCGACGTCGTGGCGGACCTGGCGAGCGGCTTCGAGGAAGGGCTGCGATTCGATGTCGCCGACGGTTCCACCGATTTCGGTGATCACGACATCCGGGCGGTGTCCCTGCAGATCCGGGCCGCTCATCTCGAGGATGCGACGCTTGATCTCGTCGGTGATGTGCGGGATGACCTGAACGGTGTCACCGAGGTACTCGCCACGACGTTCCTTGGCGATGACCGTCGAGTACACCTGGCCGGTGGTGACGTTCGCCTGACCGGATAGGTCACGGTCGAGGAACCGCTCGTAGTGCCCGACGTCGAGGTCGGTCTCGGCACCGTCTTCGGTGACGAAGACCTCGCCGTGCTGGAAGGGGTTCATGGTGCCCGGATCCACATTGAGATAGGGATCGAGCTTCTGCATGGTCACGCGCATTCCCCGCGCGGTCAACAACTGCCCCAGGCTCGAGGCGGTCAAACCTTTGCCGAGCGAGGAAGCTACACCTCCGCTGACGAAGATGTGCTTGGTGGCGGTACGCGTGTTAGTGCGTGACTGTGGCAAAGGGGCTCCCGTGACGACTGTGCAGGGCTTGGTCTGATGAAGCATGCTGGGGCCTGCCGACCCACGGGATTTCACGGTAACACCTATCGGGGGTCGGTGCCTACAACGCGCCGACTTTCCGCCCCCGATGTGACCGGCGTATCAATACCGGGGTGTTCAGTTGGTGGGTGCGCCCACGGTAACCGCCGCCGCTCCCGGTCCCGTGCCGTAGCGGCCGGCGCCGCCGTTCAACTGTTCCTGAAGTGCCAACGGCGTCGTGATCTTGCCCGATTCCCGATCGATGTTGTCGATGGTCGTCAAGCCCGCTGAGAGCGCCGCGTCCGCACGTGCGACGGCAACCGGACCACTGCCCTCGGCCGAGCCTGGCCGGCCCGCGAGAATCGTTCCTGCGCCGCGTCCGTCGAGAGCACCGGCAAACCGGGCGATGACGGCGCCGCGGTTACCCGTGGCTGCGTCGGATTCACTCTTGTTGTCGCCGGTGAGAACCACGGCGAGCTGAGCCGGCTTGACCGCTCCGTCGTCGTAGCTGATGAAACCGGCGCTACGCAGCGAGTCGAGCGCGAGATTCATCTCGTCCGGAGTGCTCTGCGGTTCGCTGTTCTGCCCGTTGAGAAGCAGAACCGAACCGAGCAGATCACCTGCGAGACTGCCCTGATCGACCGCACCGGTCTTGAGGGTGATCCCCGCAGGGATGACATTGGTGACGACGGTCCGCAAACGGTCACCGCCGGTGGCGTCGACAAACGAATCGGTGAGCGAGACGCGTCCGGTCACGGCGCCGCCGGCGGCAGTGACGAGTCGGTTGACACCGTCGAGATCACTGGGATCCGCGTCCGGTGCCGTGATGACGACGACGGTGCGACCAGCGAGACTGTCACGCACGACGCGACCGCCGACAGCGGCATCGAAGCCGTCCGCGGAATTGAGTTGCTGCTGAAGCTGATTGGACTGTTGATTGAGGTCTTCGATCTCGTTCTGCAGGTCCGCCTTGTCGTCACGCAGACCGGACAGCAATCCACTCGACAGCATTCCGGAACCGAGCACCACGCCGATCGCGAGTGCCAGAAAGATTGCCGCTATGGAAATTGCATGTTGACGCATCGAAATCACTTGAAGAGCCCCTGAACCCACAGCGCGAAGCTGTTCCACGTTGCGATTGCCCAGTCGAGAACTTCACTACCGGCATTGGACACGACCAGGGCGACGATCACTGCCACCAGGGCGGCGAGCACCAGGAGCGCGATCGCGCCGCCGGACACTCGACTTCGATACAGCGTTGCCACAGCCTTGGCGTCGACCAGTTTCGGTCCAACCTTGAGCCGTGTCATGAACGCCGACGGATTGCTTTCACGACGCCCACGGTCGAAGAACTCGTCCAAGGACACCACGTTGCCGACCGTCACGATCAGTGAAGCTCCGTGGTGATCGGCAAGCAGCAGCGCAAGGTCGGTCGGTGAGCAGGTCGCCGGGAACGTCATCGCCCCGATACCGAGATCCTGGATTCGGGAAAGCCCCGCCGCATGACCGTCCTGGTCTGCAGGCAGAACAACTTCCGCGCCGGACTTGAGCGTGGAACTGGTGATTTCCTCCGGGTCGCCCACGATCAGATCGGGGCGGTATCCGGCCTTGCTCAACACGTCCGCACCTGCGCCGACACCGATCAGGATCGGCGAATACTCCTTGATGAAGGGCTTGAGGTTCTTCAGATCGGTCTCGCGTTCGGGGCCGTCGGAGACGACCACGACATGGCGGTCCTTCAAGTCGATATCGATGTCCGGAACACCGATTCCGTCGATGAGCAACGGGCTTTCGGTGCGGATGAACTCGATGGTGTTACCCGAGAACGCTTCCAAGTGATCGACCAGGCCGGTCTTGGCCTCGATCATCCGGTCGGATATTTCGGCCTCGGTCTGCTCTTCACCCTTGACGAGGCTCTTCTCGCCGTTGAAGATCTCGCCCTCGTGCAGGCGGATCTTGCTTCCGTCCTTGATGTTCTTGAAGACATCACCGTCGACAGCATCGATGAGAACGATGTCGTTGGCGACGATCACTTCCGGTCCGAGGTTGGGGTACCGCCCCGAAATCGACGGCGACGCGTTGACCACGGCCATGACTCCGGCTTTCACCAGAGCATCGGCGGTCCGGCGATCGATGTCGATTTCGTCGAGGATCACGATGTCTCCAGGACCGACACGGCGCAGAAGCTTCGCCGTGTTCCGATCGGCCCTGGCGATGCCACTGATCCCAGGCAAGGATTCGGTGTTACGTGAGAGCAATCCGGGCATCTTCATGGCTTCGATGATGAACCTGAAACCGCGTTGACCGGTGGAGGCGCGCCGACAACTACCACATCAGTCACACCAACACCACAGAACCTTCAATCTGTGACGCGGGCCGCATTCGCGATCTCGAGCAGTTCTTCGGCGTGCGCACGACCGGTTTCGGTGTCGTCCAGCCCTGCCAACATACGGGCCAATTCGACCACCCGATCCGAATCCGACAAGGTCCGCACGCCACTGCTCACCACTCCGCCTTTGTCGTCGACCTTGTCCACCACGAGGTGGGTGTCGGCAAACGCAGCAACCTGCGGAAGGTGGGTGACAACGATAACCTGATGCGTGCGAGCAAGTTTCGCCAATCGGCGGCCGATCTCGACAGCAGCGCGGCCACCGACCCCCGCGTCCACCTCGTCGAAAACCATCGTCGCACCGGTGTCGCTACCAGCGAGAACAACCTCGAGCGCCAGCATGACGCGTGACAGCTCGCCACCGGAAGCGCTCTTGCTGATCGGAAGTGACGGTGCCCCACTGTGCGCTGACAGGCGAAATTCCACCTCGTCGACGCCGGCAGACCCGGCATGCAGGTCTACTCCCCCGACACTGAGCGGCGCCGAGTCCTGCGGGCCGGCAGGCTGCGAACGCACAGTCACTTCGAGGCCCGCACGTCCCATCGCCAGACCGGCGAGTTCCGCGCTGACGGCTTTGGCGAGCTTTGCCGCCGCCTTGACTCGCGCGGCGCTCAGCTTGGTAGCGGCTTCCGCGGTCAGGCCAGCCGTCTCCTCGACCTGCTTGGCCAACAGTGACAACGCATCCGAGGACACGTCGAGTTTGGATAGACGAGCGCGAGCAGTATCTGCCCATTCGAGAACACCGTCGACATCGGCGGCGTACTTGCGAGTCAGAGTCTTCAGTTCCGATTGCCGCGACAACAAAGAGTCCAGAGCACCTGGGTCTGCGGGCAGCCCGGACAGGTAGGTGTTCAGGTCACCGGCAACGTCGGTGACGACAGCAATAGCGTCGGCCAACCGGGAACCGAGGCCATCCAGATCGGCGTCGGTGACCGACTCGATGCGCGCCCTCGCTTCGGACATCAGGTCTAGCGCCGGCATGACACCGACGTCGCCGCTTGCCATGTCGTCACTACCGGCGAGCGCAGCATGCGCCTCTTCCGCAGCCGAGCGGAGCGAATCGAGCTCACTGAGTCGACGAACTTCGGCAACGATCGCCGTGTCCTCGCCGGGCTCGGGTGCCACGCCGTCGATTTCGTTGAGCGCGAAGGTCAACTGATCTGCTTCTTGCGCCAGTTCACGAGCCTTCGACGTGCGCTCGATCAACTCCGAACGAGCATCGAGCCACTCACGACGGTGTTTGCGGTACCTCGTCAGCAGCGTTCCGATTGCCTTGTCCCCGAAGCGGTCCAGCGCGTTGCGTTGCTGGTCGGGACGAAGCAATCGCAGCTGATCGTTCTGTCCGTGGACAGTCAGAAGTGGGTCCGTGAATTCGGAGAGAACTCCCGCCGGCACGCTTCGTCCGCCGAGATGAGCCCGAGACCGCCCATCGCTGCCGACTGTCCGCACGGCGATGATGGTCCCGTCCTCGTCGCGCTCGGCGCCGGACGATTCCAGGATTCGGACGATCTCACGCTCGGTGGCCGGTGAGACGTCGTCGGCGATGAATCGTCCTTCGACAACGGCCCGCGACGCGCCCAACCGCACTCGACCGGCATCTGCTCGCGCTCCGCTGAGGAGGTGCAAGCTGGTGACGACCATCGTTTTACCTGCGCCGGTTTCACCGGTCAGGACGGTCAGGCCCTCGTGAAACTGGGCGCTGGCCTCGGAGATCACACCAAGACTGTCGATACGGATCTCTGCGAGCACGATTAAGGCTTCCTTCCTCGCCATCCGGTAACCGGAAGCTCGAACTTGCGAACCATCCGATCAGCGAAAGGCGCAGAGTCCAACCGGACCCACTTGACGGGAGTGGCGCCGCGAACGATCTCGACGCGAGCGCCGGCAGGCAGTTCCAACGTACGACGGCCGTCGCAGAAGACCAGGCCGTCGTGGCTGCCTGCGACGGTCTCCACCGCGATGATCGAATTCGGGCTGGTGACCAACGGCCGCGCGAACAGCGCATGCGCGTTGCTGGGTACGACGAGCAATGCTTCGAGTTCGGGCCACACGACGGGGCCGCCTGCGGAAAATGCATAAGCGGTCGAGCCTGTGGGAGTGGACACGAGAACACCGTCGCAACCGAACGCAGACACCGGTCTGCCATCGACTTCGAGGACAACTTCGAGAACTCCCAGACGCGAACGGTTCTCGATACTGGCCTCGTTGAGCGCCCACCCGCGGTCGATGATCTCGTCGTCCACCCGAATCACGACGTCGAGTGTCATGCGAGACTCAACGCGATATTCCTTGCGAACTACTTGTGCGAGAGCCTCGTCGAGATGCTCGGCCTCGGTCTCTGCCAGAAATCCGATCCGTCCGAGGTTGATGCCCAGTACCGGAATGGACGCTTCTTGAGCGAGTTCGGCGGCGCGCAGAAACGTGCCGTCGCCACCGAGGACAAGTACCAACTCGCATCCAACGGCAGCATCAGGGCCGGGATGAACAACCGTGACGTCGAGACCCGGCGCAGAGAAACCCTCGGGTTCCGTCATTGCTTCGATGCGCGAACTGTCTGCTTCGTCGACGAGGACTCGCAGTCCGATTCCCGCGCGCTCGAAGATCTTCCCGACCCGCTTGGCAGTTTCCGTGATGTCACGTCGACCAGGGTGTGCGACAAGAAGGATCTCGCGCGACTCGCCGTTCGTGACCGCGTTCACTGGGGCCCTTCCTCTACAGCCTTGCGAATCATGTCCTCCACCGTGGGGACTCCCTCGGTGTTCGTCTCGGCGTCGGTATCCGTCTCTTCATCGTCGGATGTACCCGACTTTCGAAGCCACAGGAAATACTCGACATTTCCCGACGGACCGGGCAATGGGCTGGCCACGACACCTAACGTCCGCAGACCCACCTTTGCAGCAGCCTCCGACACGTCGAGCACAGCGGAGATTCGCAATTCCGGATCTCGTACGACGCCACCGGCACCGACGCGGTCCTTGCCCACCTCGAACTGAGGCTTGACCATCGGAACCAGGTCCGCGCCGTCAGCGGTACAGGCGACAAACGCCCCGAGTACCAGTTTGAGAGAGATGAACGACAGGTCCGCGACAACGAGATCGACAGTTCCGCCGATCGTCTCGGCATCGATAGCGCGAACATTGGTTCGGTCGATGACATGCACTCGGTCGTCGGACTGCAGGCGCCACACCAATTGGCCGTAACCGACGTCGACGGCGACAACTTCCTTCGCACCGCGTGTCAGCAGAACGTCCGTGAACCCGCCGGTGGAAGCGCCGGCGTCGAGGCACCGGCGACCTTCGACCGTCAATCCTTCGGTACCGAAGGCGTCAAGGGCACCGATCAGTTTGTGAGCACCGCGCGACGCCCACGAGACTTCCTGCTCCACCTCGACGACCCGAAGCGGCGTTCCGGCTTCGATCGCCGTCGCGGGCTTGGTCGCAACGGCTCCGGAAATGAGAACTCGGCCCGCGGAGATCAGTTCCTGCGCATGATCTCTCGATCGTGCCAGACCGCGACGGACCAATTCGGCGTCCACCCGTGCTCTACGTGCCACGTCAAGCCCTGTCCACAGAGGCGAGTGCCTGGACGAGCACCTCGTGTGCCTGTTCCAAAATATGTGCCTTCTGCGGAATCACACCTGCTCCGTGATGATCGTTCGGATCGTGTTCGATGCCGCCGAGGCGTGCCAGCAAACCGTCGACGTCGGAACGTATTCGTTCCGGATCGACGGTAGGGCGTGACCCGGGCAGCGGTGATCCGTTGCTCGAGTTTCCGGGGTGCGGTGTCGGCGTGCTCATCGGGCACAACGTTAGTGCATGACTCTCGGTTGCGCATACACCCGCACCCCCGCGAGTCGAACACATTTGCGAGAAATCAGACGAGCCAGGAAGCAAACAGATCCGCCACGCCGGCATCCGACGCTTCCAGGGTCTGGAACGACGGATTAGCCCATGCGACAGGCGCAACCGCACGTAGAAGCGACATCTCGTGCCCGACAACCGGGCCGTCGACAACCAGCGCCGACCCGTTCACGGAGACAGACCACTTGGAGTCCGCACCGACCAGCGATTCGACGGCCGGCTGATTGAGCGAATCCAGAGTTGCTGCAATGTAGGTGGGGCGCTGCTCAATCGGCGCCCGCAGTACGTCGCCCGGCGTGCTCACACCGGTCAGTACCAACAGTGAGTCGATCGAAACAGCATGTGCGCCTTCGATATCAGTGTCCAAGCGATCACCGACGACCAGTGGACGCGAGCACCCACTGCGTGCAAGCGCATCCTCCATCAGCGGTGCAGCAGGCTTGCCTGCCACCAAGGGTTCCTGCCTCGTGGCGGCGCGCAGAGCCGCCACCATCGAGCCGTTGCCGAGCACCAAACCCCGTTCCGACGGCAGTGTGGTGTCCAGGTTCGCAGCCACCCACAGCGCCCCGGCCCTGATCGCCAAGCATGCCTCGGCGAGGATCGACCAGTTGGTCTCCGTCGAATGTCCTTGGACGACTGCAACCGGGGAATCCGCGAATTCGCGCACCGGAAGCAACCCGACGCGCGTCACCTCGTCGGCCAATGCATCGGTACCGACGACAAGTACGGCGGCACCGGGTTCGAGACGCTCAGCCAACAGGCGCACCGCCGTCTGAGAACTGGTGACCACACGATCGTCTTCGGAATCGAAACCGAGTTCGGTCAGATGCGCGGACACTGCCGAAGGCGAGCGACTCGCATTGTTGGTCACGTAGTACAAAGCCTGCGTACCCTGACCCAACGCAGCCTGGGTGCCGGGAATCGCATGAGCTCCGGCGTACAGCGTGCCGTCGAGATCGAGCAAAAGTACGTCGTACTGAGTACGAAGCACGGTCACTGATCTTCTCCGGTCAACTCGGCCACCCGTTCTTCAGCATCCGTGTCACCCTCGAGGTCTGCAGCTGCAGCGTTGAGGAACCACTTCAATCCGTCTTCGACACGACCGGCTGCAACGAGGGCATCGGCGTATGCGTAGAACAGCCGAGCCGCCGCTTCACCGGTACGCGCTGCGTCCAGATCCTTGGTCTGCAGTGTGACAACTGCCTGATCGAACTGACCGAGATCCATGCGGGCGCCGGCGACCACGATCCTCAACTCCGAAGCCTCGTCGCCGGAAAGCAGGGCAGCCTCGTCGCTACGGCCGAGCTCGATGGCGCGTTCGGGTCGACCCAACCCGCGTTCGCAGTCGGCCATGACAGCGATCAGACCCGGTCCACCAGCCATTCGACGGGCAGCACGAAGCTCGGAGAGAGCTTCAGCCCATTCACCGGCGTGGTACGCGGTGATTCCAGCAGCTTCACGAACGACCGCAATTCGGCCGGCGCGCTGACGAGCAGCACGAGCGTGGAGCAGTGCAAGTTCCGGGTCTTCGTCGACAAGCTTGCCTGCCATGACCAGGTGACGCGCAACTGTGTTGGCGTTGTCCTTGTCGAGGCTGAGCAGATCCCGACGAACGGCCGGATCCAACTCGGTGGGCTCTACGTTGTCGGGCAAATCCGGTTCGTCAGGTCGTGCTTGCTGACGGTTGCGGTCGCCGTCGCGTCCACGAGGGGTGAACCCACCCTCGCCGCCGCGACGCTGTCCGCCGTTGAATCCGCCGCCACGGTTACTGTTTCCAGCACCGCCACGGTTGTTGTCTCCGGCACCACCGCGGCGGTCTCCGCCTGCAGCGCCGCGTGATCCACGCCCGTCGTTGTCACGACGGGGGCCACCTGATCGAGGCGCTCCTCCCCCACGGAAGGACCGACGCTCGTCGCCATTCTCCGACACAGTCATTCCTCTCATACAACGCACGAAAGGGGACCCAATATGTTGGGTCCCCTTTCGGTTAACGGGTGTTCGGCGGTGTCCTACTCTCCCACACCCTGTCGAGTGCAGTACCATCGGCGCTGAAGGGCTTAGCTTCCGGGTT
>NZ_JBYTAP010000007.1:0-461772 GCF_058788335.1 Rhodococcus sp. FW305-130
CCCCCCCCCCCCCCCCCCCCCCCCCCCCCCCCCCCCCCCCCCCCCCCCCCCCCCCCCCCCCCCCCCCCCCACCGCCGAGTTCAGTTGACCGTGATCGCCAGAGTTGCGAGCATGGACCGCAACATGTCCGGCAAGCGAGCGATCATTCTCTGCTCGGTTATCCGAACGGAGACGGGCGCTGCCAGCGTCGCTCGCCACAGTTCCGGTTGATTGTTCATCAGGTTGTTGTAGACCGGGAGCAGCTGACCGTTGATGTAGGTCCAACGACCGTCCCGGTCCGCCCAGTTGAAGTCCGGAAGCGGTGTTTGCACAACGGCATTGCCCACCGCGAACGAGAGCGGGTTCGACTCACGCGGCGGTACGACGCCAGGCATGGACGGTGATGCGGCGAAGGTGGTCAGGTAGGTCAACGAGCGACCGACGCTGCCGCGGTAGGCCTTCGCCTCGTCCCACTGATCACCCACCGACTGGTACTGCTCACGGCGCAGCAGACGCACATTGCCGTCGAAGACCGACTCCGGTGTCCCCGAAGCAATGTTGTCCCACGCGATACGGGCGTTCTCGTCGAGCAGCCCTGCCCGATCGAGCTCGGCGATGCCGTCGACACCGTCGTGAACCCACGCCATGTGCATGGGAATCAGATCCGAGAAGATGTGTTTGCTCATCGCAATCACTTTCCCCTGGAACCACATCACGTCCTCGGGGCGGATGTCGTGGCCGACCTGGAGCAGCGCCGCAACGTCCTCGGGTGCTCCCATCGACGTTGCGACCGGCGACCCGATGCGGTCGATCTCTCGCCACACCAGTGCCATCGCTTCGCTGATCGCTTGGACTTCCAGCACAACCCGCCCGTAGTCCAAGTCGAGGAGTCCACCGGCAAAAGCGGGCCCGACCATTCCGCCCATGCCTGCCCACTGCAGTTCATGATGCTCGAGCTGCAGTCGCTCGTAGAACTGGAAGGTGTTGGTGAGGTTTCCGAGATTCGCGTGCACACCGTCGAACGGAGTCCACGAAGCGAGATCGATACCTGCCGACTCCGTCCCGACTGCGAGCCAGTACTGCTTGAGCAGTGTCTGATAGCGGTGCGGAGCCACTCCCGATGCTCGGGCGGTATCGACCAAACTCCGCAGCGTCGCGGAATCCGACGGCAGTGAAGGATTCAGACCCCCCGCGGCTTCGGCGTTTGCGTTCACCGCTTCCAGGTCGAGGTACCTGTCGAGTTCACCAGTACCCGCGGACGCCCGGCCTCCCAGTACGACCGCACCGCCGATGCCTGCCGAAGCGACGAGAACTGTGCGCGCGAAATCCCTGCGTGTCAAAGACTTCCGCATACTCATTTCCCTTCGGCTTCGTCGAACGTCTTCGCCAGCCAGGCGATGTCCTGCATACCCAGCTGATCGGTCACCGTCTTGTACAGGTTGGTCACGTAATCGAGCGGCCCGCACTGCGACGGGAGCAGGTCCACGTCGCCGCCGTCTGCTCGATATGTCTGCGCCAATTGCTCTGCCTCACTGAAGGGAACGAGGAAGTCGTCCTCACAGGAAGAAATCAGAAGCTTCGAGGCCGGCGCCTGCTTTCCCAACGTGTTGTCCGCGTACGCCGCGGCCAGTGCCGGGATCGTTCGGGGCGCCGGGTTGGTGAGCAGGACGTCGAAGGGAACGAACGGGAGTCCGAGGTAGAGCGCCTGGCAGGACGCGCGGAATGCTGCGGCGACGTTGTGACCGATCGGAGTGAGATGATCGTCGAGCCGAACGTCGGGGTAGCCCGCGTCGAATCCGAGAATGCTCGAGAAGACGAAGCCGGAACCGATCCCACCGGCCGCCGTCTCCTCGAATGTTGCCGGGTCGATCATCATCGCCTGGATGGCGCTGGCCTGTACGTTCAGTTCCGGCGCGTAGTCATGCGCCTGTTCTGCGGCAAAGCCCGCTGCGACACCGCCGCCGGCGACACCGTAGATGCCGACAGGGGTGTCTGATTCGAGACCGGCCTCCGGAAGCGCGAGTGCTGCCCGAACGCCGTCGAGCGTTGCCTTGCCCGAGAACTGTCCGATCGAGAACGGATGGGGAGCAGTGTCGCCGTCGTTGCCGACGTCGCTCATCATCACTGCCCAGCCGTGACCGAACATCTGGGCCACCGGGCCGAGAGCCGAGAACATCGCCGGGTCGCTCTGATTGCCGCCGGTCCACTGGTGACTTGGTGCGCAGTTCGCCCCCAGGCTGTCGTTCGCTTCGGCATATCCGATGATCTTGCGATCGCCTGGCGCAGTTCCGTCCTCGGGGATCATCAGAATTCCGGTACTGATCACCTGGCGACCGAAGTGATCAGTGGTTGTGTACATGAGTTGGTGAGCCGAGACCACGTCCGGGCGGACCTGGTAGACCTGAACACTGACCTGACGCGCTTTGAGAAGAGTTCCGGGGGCGGTGCCGGGCTCGATTTCGGGCTCGTCGAACCACGGATCGTCGGACGAGAGTCCGAGTGGCGTCAATTCGGTAGAGATATCAGCGCCTTGAAGTGCCTTCACGACCAACGGGTTGAACACGTCGGCCAGGTCGACGGTCTCCTGCGCACCAGCCGGCGACCCCACCGCAAACAAGGCCACTGCCAGGGCCGATGCCGTTCCGGCGCGCCATGACCACCGTCGCCACGTCGAGTCAAACATCGTTCACAGGTTCCTTACTTTCGGGTAATGAGCACCCCTACACTCCCATTCACCTGCATTAACAGACAAGTCGGGCACCGATCCGTTGGCCGAAAACCTCGATCGGGCTTAGGCTGACGGCACCTGTCCGGCAAGTCTGGCGTGGGAGGTTTGTCTGTGAGTGCTCCGACCCGTGTATCGCGAGCTACCGGCGATTCACCTCGCGCTCGACCGCGGCCGTCCAATATCACGTGCAAAATTCTGATGGCCGTGACGGGACTGATCTTCGCCGCTTTCGTGCTCGTCCACATGATCGGAAACCTGAAGGTCTACACCGGGGCCGATCACTTCGACGACTACGCACACTGGCTTCGCACAGTCTTCGAACCGTTCCTGCCATACGAGGGACTTCTGTGGATTCTTCGCATCGTCTTGCTCGCGTCATTGGTCGCACACGTCTGGTGCGCCTGGTTGCTCACCGTCCGTGGCCGCCGAGCTCGAGGGAAGTTTCGACGTAAAAGCTTGGGAATCAAGTCCTTTACCGCGCGCACAATGCCCGTCACCGGAGCAGTGCTGCTGCTGTTCGTCATCTTCCACATACTCGACCTCACGACCGGAACCCGACCCATCGGCAGCGCCGAGTACGAAGCAGCCACGCGCACGCAGAGTTACGCATACGACAACCTGATCGCCAGCTTCGAGCGTCCACTGGTGGCGTCGTTCTACATCGTCGCGATGGCTCTGCTGGCAATGCATCTCGCGCACGGACTCTGGAGTGCGGTCAACGATCTCGGCGTGACCGGCCAACGGCTGCGCCAGATTGCCGTTGCACTCTCCGGAATCTTTGCGCTCGTCGTGATGGTCGGAAACATGTCGATCCCCATCGCGGTGATGACCGGCGTCATCTCGAAGACAGGAGCGTCATAAGTGAACAGCTTCGAACTCGACAATCTGCGCAGCATCGGGACGCCGGTGGACGGTAAGGTCCCAGCCGGCGATCCGGAGACAGCCTGGCCCACTCGCAAACTCGACTACAAGCTCGTCAGCCCGCTCAACCGGCGCAAGTTCACGGTCATCGTCGTCGGTACCGGACTCGCCGGCGCGGCCTGCGCCGCCTCACTTGGTGAACTGGGCTACCACGTCGAATCCTTCACCTTCCACGATGCACCGCGCCGTGCACACAGCGTCGCCGCGCAGGGCGGCATCAACGCCGCTCGTGCCCGAAAGGTGGACAACGACAGTCTCGCCCGCTTCGTGAAGGACACCGTCAAGGGCGGCGATTTCCGCGGCCGCGAGGCCGACTGCTTCCGACTCGCAGAGGAATCCGTACGCGTCATCGATCACATGAATGCCATCGGAGCACCGTTCGCCCGTGAGTACGGCGGCACTCTCGCCACCCGATCCTTCGGCGGCGTACAGGTGTCGCGCACGTACTACACGCGCGGGCAGACAGGCCAGCAGCTGCAGATAGCGTCGTCGCAGGCACTGCAACGTCAGATCGCAGCCGGAACGGTCAACCTCCACACCCGAACCGAGATGCTCGATCTCATCGTTTCGGACGGCCGAGCACAAGGGATAGTCACACGCGATCTCGTGACCGGTGAGATCGGCGCCACCACAGGCCATGCCGTCGTACTGGCCTCCGGTGGGTACGGCACCGTGTTCCACAAGTCCACACTTGCGAAGAACTCCAACGCCACCGCCGCATGGCGAGCGCACCGACGCGGCGCGCTGATTGCCTCACCCTCGTTCATCCAATTCCATCCGACGGCACTTCCCGTCAACTCCGAGTGGCAGTCGAAAACCATTCTGATGAGCGAATCACTACGCAACGACGGCCGGATCTGGGTACCGGCCAAGCCCGGAGACGATCGCGAACCCGGCGACATTCCCGAAAATGAGCGCGACTACTACCTCGAGCGCAAATATCCGGCGTTCGGGAACCTCTCTCCCCGCGACGTCTCTTCACGGGCCGCCCGCGAGCAAATCGACTCCGGTCACGGCGTCGGCCCTCTGAAAAACAGTGTGTACCTGGATTTCCGCGACGCATTGGCACGGCTCGGCCGCAAGACCATCGAGGAGCGGTACGGAAATCTGTTCTCGATGTATCGCGATGCCACCAGCGAAGACCCCTATACGGTGCCGATGCGCATCGCCCCCGGAGCCCACTTCACCATGGGAGGACTGTGGAACGACTACGACCAGATGACTTCCATCCCCGGCTTGTTCGTCGGCGGTGAGGCAGGGTGGGGATATCACGGGGCCAACCGCCTCGGCGCCAATTCGTTGCTCTCGGCATGCGTTGACGGCTGGTTCACCCTCCCGTACGCGATTCCGAATTATCTTGCGCCGCTACTCGGATCAGCACCTCTTGAGCTTTCCGATCCCGCAGTGACGTCGACGCTCAGTGACGTGAGCGGTCGGGTGGACCTGCTGCTCTCGGTCGGCGGAACACATGGCCCCGACAGGTTTCATCGACAACTGGGCGAGATCCTCTATGCGGGTTGCGGTGTCACCCGAACGGCCGAAGGCTTGACCAAGGCCATCTCCGAAATCCGAGCATTACGAGGCGATTTCTGGTCGAACCTACGAGTCGCCGGCAGCGGAAACCAGTTCAACCAGGAGCTGGAAAGGGCCGGCAGGGTAGCCGATTTCCTCGAACTCGCCGAACTGATGTGCGTCGATGCTCTCGATCGTGACGAGTCCTGTGGAGCGCACTTTCGGGCCGAACATCAAACTCCCGACGGCGAAGCACAGCGAAACGATAAGGACTGGTGCTTCGTCTCCGCGTGGGAAACCGCCAAGGACGGCAGACACATTCGACACGACGAGCCGTTGTCCTTCACCGCTGTTCCACTGCAGACGAGGAACTACGTATGAAAATCACCGTGGACGTGTGGCGCCAATCCGGACCGGACTCGTCCGGTGCATTCGACACCTACCAAGTAAACGACGCGACAGTGGAGATGTCACTGCTGGAACTTCTCGACCGACTCAACGACCAACTCGTGGAGAGCGGTAACGAACCCATCGCCTTCGATTCCGACTGCCGAGAAGGGATCTGTGGGTCCTGCGGCATCACGGTCGACGACGTTCCCCATGGGCCGGTTGCGAACACTCCCACGTGCCGTCAGCACCTGCGCAGCTTCTCCGACGGTGACCGAATCAAACTGGAACCGTTCCGCTCCGCCGCTTTTCCGGTGGTCCGCGACCTCGTGGTCGATCGTTCGGCTCTCGACCGGGTCCTCGAAGCCGGTGGCTATGTATCGGTCAATGCGGGAACTGCACCGGACGCAGACAGCCAGCCGCTCTCGCATCAAAGTGCCGAAGCTGCACTGGACTTCGCCGCGTGCATAGGCTGCGGCGCTTGCGTGGCAGCCTGCCCCAACGGTGCCGCGCACCTCTTCACCGGTTCCAAACTGACCCACCTGTCCCTCGTCACGCAGGGCCGCAACGAACGTGGCAAGCGGGCCCGAGCGATGTCGCACCAGATGGAGGCCGATTTCGGGCCGTGCTCGACCTACGGTGAATGTGCAGAGGTGTGTCCCGCGGAGATACCGCTGACCGCGATTGCCGCTGTCAACAAGGAATCGATGCGATTCGGATTGCGGCGCAAGGACAACTGATCGTCACCAGGCGCCGATCAGCTTCATCCACGCGCCGCCGATGATCGTCCAGATCAGGATGATCACGACGCTCATCACGAAACCGATTCGGAACCATTCCGAGGTCTTGATGTATCCGGAACCGTAAATCACTCCGGCCGGACCGGACGCGTAGTGCGAGATACCGCCGAACAGGCTGCCGATGAAGCCGAATACCAGGGCTGAGAACAGCGGCGGTGCACCGGTTGCCACCGCCGCGCCGAGAAACACCGCGTACATCGCGACGATCTGCGCGGTGTTCGACGCAAACAGATAGTGCGCGTAGAAGTACACCAAGGTCAGGATCGCAAAAGCCCAGATCCACGGCAAACCGTCGACACTCGAGGAGACCTGGGTTCCGATCCACGAGATCACGCCGAGTTCTTCGAGATGGCTTGCCATGCCGACCAGAACGGCAAAGAACACGAGCGTCTGCCACGCCCCGGTGTCGTGCACCAGGTTGTTCCACGTCAGCACCTTGGTCACCAACAGGATGCCGATTCCGACAAATGCTGTTGTAGTGGCATTGACGTTGAGCTGCGAGCCCAGGCACCAGAGCACCAGCAGCAGAACGAAGGTGGCGGCCATGATCTTCTCGTTGCGGCTGATCGGGCCTGCCTTGCGCAGTTCCTCCCTGGCTTGCTCGGGCGCTTTCGGAGTCTTCAACATCGTGGGCGGGAAGATCTTCGACATCACCCACGGGATCGCGATGAGACTCGCAATTCCCGGAACCGATGCTGCCAGCGCCCATTTGCCCCACGAGATGTCGATGCCGATCTTGGCAGCCGCATCGACGGCGACGGGGTTACCCGCCATGGCGGTGATGAACATCGCGGAGGTCACGACGTTGACTTGCAGCGACGTGAGCAGCAGATATGCTCCGAGCTTCTTGCGAGAGTCCTCGGGCTCGGGATTGGAGTCCTCCAACTTGCTCAGTGAGACGATGATCGGATAGACGACGCCACCGGCGCGGGCCGTGTTCGACGGTGTCGCCGGAGCAAGTATCAAGTCCGTCAACGCCATTCCGTACGACAATCCGAGGCTCGACTTGCCGAGTTTGGTCACGAACATGAGTGCAACCCGTTTGCCGAGCCCAGTGACCAGAAAGCCCTCGGCGATGAAGAACGACGCGACGATCAGCCAGATCGTGGTGTTACTGAAGCCGGACAACGCTTCTGTCGGCGTCTCCGTCTGGGTGATCATGGCGATCGACAGGCCCACCAGCGCCACCGAACCCGTCGGCAGTGGTTGCAAAATCAACGCCACGATGGTGCCGACGAAGATTCCGAGCATGTGCATGCCCTTGGGGTCCACACCGTCCGGAACCGGCATGAAATAGATGATCAAGCCGAGGATGACGGGCACCGCAGCCGGGTAGTACCGCCGCAGCACGGATTGTTTCGGTGACTCCGTCGGCGGCGTCTTTGCCGGCGGTGTCGTTCCAGCGCGAGACTCGGTGCTTTCGGATTTGGCCTCGGACATGTACATCTCCTCGACTTCTCGCCCCAGGTGATCGCCCCAGATCATTGTCCCCCAAACGTCCGGTTTTCGTGCGGTCAATCGAAGGTCGAGAGAATGCCCTCCTGCGGTATCCGATTCTCTGGATTCCGCAGGAGGGCTCATCCCGGGGCGCAGACAGCGGCCCGGGGCGCGACACATCTCCCTCATAAGGGTGCGCCAATCGATCAACAGGAGGCGCCGGCGTGCCGCAAGCTTGAATCTCGAAGAGATCCTGTTTCGGTGTTGTTTCAGCATGCCAATCGGTGCTCGTCTGCACATGGGTCGAATGGCCTGTTCAACTACCTGTTTCCGCTCAGCACCGAGTACACCGACGTTTTGTATCGGTCCGCAAAACAGGTATGTAACCGGGTAATTGAGCCGTTGTCGGCAAGCGTGTGAGACCGCGAATCTAGTCACGCCTCCGAACTGCAATCTGGAGACGAGACCTTCACAGTCCGTCCACCTCAATCACATTTCAGCACTGACGATTTCGTCTACCGCGATATGCAGCAGAACACTCGAGCCGCACGCCGAGCCGAGATCGCTGTCCCGCCAGACCGATCAAGGAAAATATCATGGGAAACCACCGGAAAAACAAACGTTCTCACACCAAACGATTCGTCACGATAGCCGCAGGAGCAGGCGTTCTGACAATTGGCGGCGCAATCGTCAACACCGGCGTAGCCAGTGCGCACGACTGGTCGCAGGTGGCCATGTGCGAGAGTTCCGGCGACTGGAACATCAACACCGGCAACGGCTTCTACGGCGGACTTCAATTCACGCAGTCGACGTGGGATGCATACAAACCGGCAGGTGCACCGACTCGCGCCGACTTGGCGTCGACAGCCGATCAAGTCGCGGCCGCGGAAGCAACCCTCTCAGCTCAAGGCATCGGCGCGTGGCCGGTATGCGGCGCTTACCTAGGTTGGGGCGGCACCACCCCTGATTCGACAACCTCGGCTCGATCGTCGGTAGGTTCAGCGGGCGACACGGTGACAGTCTCCGAGGGCGATGCGTTGTTCAACCTTGCTGCTGCGAAAGGTATTCGTTGGCAGGATGTTTGGGTCATGAATGCGTGGATCGCCGATCCCGACCAGATCCGTGTGGGTGATGTGATCCGATTCTGAAGCAAATCGGCCGACAAAGTAGACCCTCGAATCGAGAACGTCGGTATCGGGCCGCCGACTGGTTGCGCCATCTATCGTCGGGAATGTGACGGAATCCGACGCCCACGAGGACTCGACTGAATCGACGACGGCTGATCACCCGAGAAAACGTCCACTGTGGCGTGAGATTCTCATCCTCGTTGTCGTCGCACTTGTCCTGAGTGTTGTCATCCAGAACTTCGTCGGACGCATATTTCTGATCCCGTCCGAGTCCATGGAACCGACGCTTCACGGATGCACCGGCTGCACGGGAGACAAGATTTTCGTCGACAGAATCAGCTATAGATTCGGGGATCCACAGCCTGGGGATGTGGTCGTGTTCAAGGGACCCGAATCCTGGAACGACGAGTATCAATCCATTCGGTCGGACAACTCCGTGGTCCGGGCACTTCAAGGACTCGGATCCATCGTCGGTTTGGTCCCGCCGGACGAGAACGATCTCGTGAAGCGGGTAATCGCGGTCGGTGGGCAAACCGTGCAGTGCCTGTCCGAGGAAGAGGGGCTTCGAGTGAACGACAAGCCGCTGACCGAGCCGTACATCGACAATCGCATTCCGGGCAACGGTACCTCTTGTCAAGGAAGGTATTTCGGGCCGGTCACGGTTCCCGACGGGAACCTGTGGGTGATGGGCGACAACCGCGCCCATTCGAAGGATTCACGTTTCCATCTCGATGACGAACGCAGCGGAACGGTGCCGATCGACAATGTCATCGGCAAGGTTCAATTGATCGTCCTTCCCTTCTCCCGGTGGGGCACCGTGGGCTCGTTCGATCCGCAGTGACAGATCGAATCAGCTAGTTAGCCCGCATCTTCGGACGGCACAGTCGACATGACTCCGCTTTCGGACGATCATCGAGCACATCTGTTGCCGAGGGTAGGAGAACCACATGCGTGCACGACGCATCACCGCCAATCTCAAAGTCGCCGATGTCGGAGCCGCCAAGAGTTTCTACTCCGACTATCTCGGCCTGAGCACCGAAGAGTTCAACATGGGGTGGGTCGCTCGCTACACCTCTCCCGACACCGGCGCGAACGTACAACTCGTCACGCACGACGCCACTGCAGCCGAGGACTCGGTCATCTCCGTCCACACGGACGACGTCGACGGCGCCTACGAAGAGGCCCGAAGGCTCGGCTACGAAATCGTGCACCCCATTACGACCGAAGAGTGGGGTGTTCGCCGATTCCTCGTCCGGGCACCCGACGGCAACGTCGTCAACATCGTGCGACACCGGGACTGAGCACTGGAAAGACTCCATTCGACGTTTTAGGTCATTTGACCTAGAGTTGAGTGCATGACCGATTCATTGCAGTATTCAGCCGACGGCCCGATCCTCGTGGCAGGCGGATACGGAACCGTAGGCAGCGCCCTGACCGCCTTGCTCGCCCCCGACTTCCCACTACTCCTCACCGGACGCACCCCCGAGCGCGGCAACGAACTGGCCAGCCGTCACGGCGCTTCCGTCCGCCGCTGGGACCTCCTCGACCCGACGCCCTTCGACGCGTCCGTACGCGCGGTCGTGTCGACGGTCAACGATCCCCACGATCGTGTTCTGTCCGCCGCCGTCGAGGCCGGAATTCCCTACGTGGACATCACCCGCTGGACAACCCGCGTCGCTCGCGCCGCCACTCTGGCGGGTCAGAAGTCGCCGAGCGCACCGGTGTACCTGTCGTCTGGATGGATGGGCGGAGTCACCAATATCGTCGCCGCAGCGCTGGCCGAGGAACTGGGTGGCGCGAGCACGATCGACGTCTCGATTCGCTACGACGTCAACGACATTGCCGGGCTCGACTCCGTCGACTTCATTGATCGCCTCGGCCAGGATTTCGAGGTGATGCAGCAAGGAAACCCGATCACCGTCAGCCCGTTGACGGATACACGCTGGGTCGACTTCCCCGGATCGCGCACCAAGGTCGGAAGAATCGACACTCCGGAACAATTCACGTTCCCCATGACCCTGGGCGCCGAAACTGCCAGCACTCGAATAGGTTTCAGTTCGCATGCATCCACAACTGCGCTGCTCGCCGCCAAGAAGGTGGGTCTGTTCCGTTGGGGTCGCGGCGACCGCTTCACACCGCTACGACGCGGACTCCTGTACTCGCCTGGCAAGGGCGGGAGTGCGCAAGTACGCATCGACGTCACCGGCCCAGGCGGCACGACAAGCGCAACAATCGTCGACCCGCAGGGCCAAGCTCACCTCACCGCGGTGGGCGGCGCACTTGCCGTCAGACAAGCCTTGGCCGACGATGCCCAGCCTGGAGTCGCTTTCCCCGAGTCGCTTCCGAACCCGCGCCGCACCGTCTCCGAGTTGGAGAGCTTCGGGGTGGCAGTATTGCGGGCATGACCCCCTCCAAGGGCGCCGCCCGCGCGGAAGCACTTCTCGACGCAGCAGAACAGGTCCTCGCCACACAGGGCAATGCCAACTCGGCGATGCGCGATTTCGCAGCCGCAGCCGGAGTGCGGGTGGGGCACCTGCAGCACTACTACCCCACCCGTGCAGATCTCATCCGCGCAGTCATGTCACGGGCATTGACCCGCTCACTGGATCGCCTTGCCGTCGTCACGGATACTGATCAGAGTCTTTCCCGTGAGGAATCCGAACACTTCATCGGCGTCCTGCTCGGAGAACAGGACGACCAGGCCACGGTGCGTCTGTACGTCGAAGTATGGGCCATTGCGGCGGCGGACCAAGAAGTGGCGGTCGTGGTTCGAGACTTCTACGCGCAGTACATCGCACACGTAGAGCGCGCTGTTGCGTGTGCACAACCGGATCTGGATGCGGCGGACCTGGGCGCGGCAGCGCAGACCATCGTGAGCCTGCTCGAGGGTTCCGCAATTCTCCGATCGGGAATCACCGGCCGAAAGTCCGAGGCTTCGGACCGAAAGCTCGTGAACACACTGCAGTACCTGATTCACGGGTCCTACTCGGACGTATCGTAAAGCCCATGAGCGTTGCAAACGAATGGATCCGAATCGAAGCGTGGTGCCGTACACACGCACCGGTGACGGCTGCAGCGTTTCAGCCAGGGCTCGGTGACGCCGTTATCGAGGAATTCGAAGCGTCGACCGGCGTCACGTGGCCCCAGGAACTTCGCGAGCTGTATCGGGTGCACAACGGCAGCCTGACCCACGACGACCGGACCGGGCTCTTTCTCGGCAGCGTGCTTCCCGACAAGTTCTTCTACCCCATCGACGTCGCAACCGAAGTTCGACTCACTCTGCTCGAAACGTGGGACGAGACGATCTACGAGAATCCGGACCTCTACGCCGAGGACGAGATGGATCGACACGATCAACGCGACGCAGGCACTGCCGCAACCATGTTCATCCCCTCGTTCCTTCCCTTTGCCGGACTGGACGAGTACCACTACTTCGTGGACACACGAAACGGCGCACTCCATCATTGTGTGACCGAGTATGCGTCGGACGCCACTGACAACGGCGGTCCGATCTGGGCGTCCATCTCGGTCATGTTGGGCGCCCATGCCGCAGCGTTGGAAACAGGATCCACGATCGGAGTGTGGAAACCCGTTGTCAGCAAGGGTGTTCTGGAATGGGAAGTCGACGCATGACACCCAAGCAGGATCCGACCCGTCGTACCCTCGCCGACGGGCGTCAGATCTTCTACTTCGACGATGCCGGCCGTACCCGCGCCCACTCTGCGCGAGATTCCCGCGAATTGCCGGCTCTCGACCACTCGTCTCGGATGAGGTTCGACGTTCTCACCGGGGAGTGGATCACCATGGCTTCGCATCGCATGACACGGACACATCTCCCCTCCGCCGCCGAATGCCCGTTGTGCCCGACCAACGAAACACGCACGCCCACAGAGATACCCGACGGAGACTACGACGTCGCGGTGTTCGAGAATCGGTTTCCGAGCTTTGCAGCGGCACCCGAGGAAGCCATTGACAGTCCGGGAGACGGTGTGGGCGATCGCCCAGCTGTCGGCCACTGCGAAGTGATGTGTTTCTCGAGCGATCACACGGCGTCCGTCGCCGAGCTTCCACTCGAACGCATGCGTACGATTGTGGGTGCATGGATTTCTCGGACCGAAGAGTTGTCGGCGGATCCGGTTGTGGAACAGGTGTTCTGCTTCGAGAACCGCGGCGAAGAAATCGGGGTGACACTCACCCATCCACACGGACAGATCTACGCATACCCGTATGTCACGTCACGCACCCGATCGATGTTGACGCAGGCGGACAAACACTTCGAGCGCACCGGTCGCTCACTGCTCGCCGATGTTCTGGCGTTCGAGCGCGAGGACGGGACCCGGTTGATCTACGACGGCGATCACTGGAGCGCCTACGTCCCGACCGCCGCACGATGGCCCATCGAGATTCACCTGGCACCGCACCGAGACGTCCCGGACCTTCCCTCGTTGAACGACCAAGAGCGCGAAGAGCTTGCGGTCGCTTACCAAGATCTCCTGCGCCGTATCGATCGCTTCTATCCGGGCGTCGATCGGGTACCGTACATCGCGGCCTGGCACCAAGCTCCCGTCCGCATCGACCGACCTCTGGGTCGACTGCATCTTCAGCTGTTCTCGATCTTGCGCGCACCAGGCAAGCTCAAATACCTCGCCGGGTCCGAGTCCGCCATGGGCGCCTGGGTGAACGACACCATTCCCGAGGCAGTCGCGGCCCGCCTACGGGAGTTGAAATAGTGGATACCGTCTCGAAACCATCTGTGCTCCAACAGTTTCACGACAACCATGGCTATCCGGCAACCGGAGCCTGGGCGGCACCCGGTCGAGTCAACCTGATCGGTGAACACACGGACTACAACGGTGGATTGTGCCTACCGGTCGCTCTCGAGCAGCGAACGCTGGTTGCCGTCGCACTGCGCAGCGACGGGGTCGTCCGCGTGCACAGTCGGCAATCCGACGAGACATACACCGGGCCCCTCGGCGACATCGCAGCAGGATGGGCCGCCTACCCCACAGCCGTTCTGTGGTCTCTTGCGCGCCGAGGCCTCCCGCTCGGAGGAATCGATCTGGCAGTCGACTCGTCGGTACCGGTCGGGGCCGGGCTGTCGAGTTCCGCTGCCCTCACCTGTTCGGTTGCGTTGGCCGTCAATGAACTTCACGATTCACCATTCACCCGCGATGAGCTGGTACAGATATGCATCCGGGCGGAGAACGACGGCGTCGGCGCACCGACCGGCGGGATGGATCAATCCATTGCCCTCTTTGCCCGACCCTCGACTGCGCTCCTGTTGGACTGCCTGGACGGATCCACCGAACCCATCCCTTTCGAACTCCACGGTGCGGGGTACGAACTGATCGTCATCGACACTCGGGTCAAACACTCGCTCGCAGACGGACAGTACGGGTTGCGACGCTCTCAATGCGTCGATGCAGCAGCAGCTATCGGCGTCGGCAGCTTGCGAGAGGCTACTGCAGACCAAGCCGAGACAGTGCGAGACCCGATCCTCCGGGCGCGGGCACGGCACGTCGTGACCGAGATCGAACGGACACGGAAGACCGCAGAGCTTCTGCGCAGCAACAGATTCAGCGACGTCGGCGAGCTGTTCGACAACTCCCACGCGTCGTTGCGCGACGACTTCGAGGTCTCGTGTGAAGAACTCGACGTCGCCGTTGCCGCAGCACGACGCGGCGGCGCGATCGGTGCGCGGATGACCGGCGGCGGATTCGGAGGTTCGGCCATCGCATTGGTTCCGGAAGGAAGTCATGCGGAGGTCATCGCGTCGGTGAGCCGCGACTTTGCGGCGCGGGGTTGGCGAGCACCCCACTTTCTCGACGTCGTTGCCGGGGGTTCGGCCGCCCGCCTCTGAGCGAACGGCACGTTCAGCGCACTGGAGGCGCCGAACGTACCGTTCGCCCTGGTTGGGACCCCTCGAGATCCCCCTCACATAAATAGTCATCTCAGATGCGAATTATGTAGGTTCAGATCATGCAACTGACGCAGTTCACCGATCTGGGATTGCGCGTCGTCATGCGGTTGGCCGTACTCGACGCGGATGCCTCCCCCAGTACCCGGGATGTTGCGCAGCAGCTCAACGTGTCGTACTCCCATGCCACCAAGGTGGTTACACGGCTCGGTGAGCTTGGCATCGTCACAACCAGGCGTGGTCGCGGCGGTGGGCTTTCCATCACCGAACTCGGCCGCACCGCCACCATCGGCTGGCTGGCCAGACGCCTCGAAGGCCCGGGTGAAGTCGTCGACTGCGAAGGCGACAAACCGTGCCCACTTCGCGGCGGCTGCCTCCTTCGGAGCGCTTTGCGCGAAGCACAGGAAGCGTTTTTCGTTTCACTCGACGCGGTCACGATCGAAGACGTCATCCGGCAGCCGTCCAAAACTGTCCTGCTACGCCTCACCACCCGGAGCGACGAAGCAGGCTGATCAATCGAATTTCGACCGAACGGAGCAGCTCATGCTTTCCCCACAGTCAACCGAGGTCATTCGCGCCACCCTTCCCGTGGTCGGCGCCGCCATCGGCGATATCACAACCCTGTTCTACCGCAAGATGTTCGACGCACATCCTGAACTCGAACGTGATTTGTTCAATCGCGGCAATCAGAAACAGGGCGAACAGCAGAAGGCTCTCGCCGGCGCCATCGCGGCATTCGCGACGCTTCAGCTCGAGCCGGACAGCGCCAAGGTCGATCTCATACTCTCACGTATCGCGCACAAGCATGCGTCGCTGGGAATCACGCCCGACCAGTACGCAATCGTGCACGAACACCTCTTTGCCGCGATCGTCGAAATACTAGGCGATGCAGTCACTCCCGACGTCGCAGCAGCCTGGGACGAGGTCTACTGGCTGATGGCGGAAACCCTCATCACGATGGAGCGTGGCCTCTACCAACTCGCCGGCGTCGACGCCGGTGACGTCTGGCGCACGGTCAGGATCAGCGAACGAGTTCTTCAGTCCGCCGATACCGTCTCACTGACGCTCACTTCGCTAGACGGCAGTGCACTCCCCACCTTCGCGCCCGGACAGTATCTTTCGGTCGGGGTTACGCTGCCCGACGGCGCTCGCCAGATCCGCCAATACAGCCTGTGTTCGATACCGAGCAGCGCAGACTGGCGGATCAGCGTCAAGCGAATCTCCGGCACTCCTGATGGCGAAGTGTCGAACTTCCTCTACAACAACGTATTCGAAGGTCAGGAACTCTCCGTCACCACGCCTTTCGGTGATCTCACCATGCCGGATGACAACTCACCTCTCCTACTCGCGTCGGCCGGAATCGGTTGCACACCGATGATCGGGATGCTCAATCATCTCGTGGACACCGGCGCCGAGCGTTCGGTCTCTGTCATTCATGCTGATCGATCCATCGCGGATCATGCGCACCGAGCGGAACTCAGCACACTCGTCGACAAGATTCCCGCCGCAACTTTGCATCGTTGGTACGAGGATCTCGGCACGCACGTGGCGTTCGGATCGGTTCACGAAGGACGGGCGGATTTGCAGGACATTGCAGTGGAGCCCGATACCCAAGCCTTCCTCTGCGGGCCGATGCCGTTCATGTTGGCGATGCGCGCATCGTTGCTCGAAAGGGATGTTCCGGCACAGAATATCCACTACGAGGTCTTCGGGCCCGACAGCTGGGCCAATACCTGAGCGGACCACTGCCTGCGAACTGGACCTTGGCGCGCCACGGTAATCCCTTGTGTACTCGACGAAACATACGTACCGAGTAGTGGGAGACCGACATGATCACGTCAGCGTCGATGACGGGAGTCGCGCTGATAGCCCTGGCGATGGTTCTGACACCGGGCCCCAACATGATCTACCTGGTGTCACGCAGCATCAGCCAGGGCCGTCGGGCAGGCTTGATCTCGCTCGGCGGAGTCGCAACCGGTTTCCTGGTCTACCTCGCCGCCACGTGCGCTGGACTGACAGCGGTTCTCTTCGCCGTACCCACGGTGTTCACCGCGGTGAAAATCGGCGGCGCCCTGTATCTGGCCTATCTCGCCTGGTCGACCCTTCGACCAGGTGGGAAGTCCGCCTTCGAGGTGGGCGAAGTCGACCGCCACGGTAGCGGCCGTCTGTTCGGGATGGGGTTGACCACCAATCTGCTCAATCCCAAGATTGCGCTGATGTACGCGGCCCTGATCCCCCAGTTCGTCGATCCCACTGCGGGCCCGGTCTGGCAACAGGCACTCGTACTCGGCGGCGTGCAGATCCTGGTCGCAGTCACTGTCAACGCGTTGATCGTGTGCTGTGCGGCGGCCGTGTCGACCTTCCTCGTGGCACGTCCGGTATGGATGCGGGCTCAGAAGTGGCTTGCTGGTGGCATTCTCGGAATCTTCGCCACCCGCATGGCCCTGGAGTAGTTTCAGTCCTTCGGACGTTGGTCGATCAGACGACGCGCTTTGCCGATCGAGCGTTCGAGTCCGCCGGGTTCGAGAACGTTTACCTCGACCGTGACACCGATCTTGTTCTTCACCAGCTTCTGCAATACAGACGACGCTGCCGCATGGTCCGAAATTGCCGCGTCGGGGCGAGCCTCGACGCGCACTGTCAGGGTGTCCATACGACCCGGACGCTCCAGCACACACTGGAATTGAGGCGCGAGGGCGGGGACGGTCAGGATCAGTTCTTCGATCTGTGTGGGGAACAGATTGACTCCACGCAGGATGATCATGTCGTCGGTCCGGCCGGTGACCTTCTGCATCCGTCGCATCGAGCGCGCCGTCCCGGGCAACAGACGGGTCAGGTCCCTGGTCCGGTAGCGAATGATAGGCAGCGCTTCCTTGGTGAGCGAGGTGAAAACGAGCTCACCTTCCTCTCCGTCCGGCAGCACCTCACCCGTGACCGGGTCGATGATCTCCGGGTAGAAGTGGTCTTCCCAGATATGGAGTCCGTCTTTGGTTTCCACACATTCCATTGCCACGCCCGGGCCCATGATCTCGGAGAGCCCGTAGATGTCGACGGCGTGCATGTCGAGTTGTTGTTCCAGCTCGGTACGCATCTGTTCGGTCCACGGCTCCGCTCCGAAAACTCCAACCCGCAGCGAGGTTTTCGAAGGATCAATACCCTTCTTGATCATCGCATCCACGATGGTCAACATGTACGACGGCGTCACCATGATCGCGTCGGGTTCGAAGTCCTCGATCAGTTGGATCTGCCGCTCGGTCATGCCACCGGACATGGGAATGACCGTGCAGCCCAAACGCTCCGCACCGTAGTGTGCTCCCAACCCGCCGGTGAACAGACCGTACCCGTAAGCCACGTGCACCTTGTCCGAAGACCGCACCCCGCCGGCCGAGAGACTGCGCGCGATGAGATCGGCCCAGTTGTTCAGGTCGTTGCTCGTGTACCCCACCACCGTCGGGCGACCGGTGGTCCCCGAAGACGCGTGAATTCGCGAGACCTTGTCCTGGGGCACCGCAAACATCTTGAACGGATAGTTCTCACGCAGATCCGCTTTGGTGGTGAAGGGGAACTTCGCGAGATCGCTCAGATCCTTCAAGTCGCTCGGGTGGACGCCGGCGTCGTCGAAAGCTTTGCGGTAGTGCGGAACATTGGTGTACGCGTGCATCAGTGACCATTGCATCCGCTCGAGTTGGAGCGTCGAAATGCGGTCCCGGCTGGCGAATTCGATTTCTTGCGAAGTAGCAGTGGCGAGTTCGGTCATGATTGTCTCCGGTGGGCTCAGTGAGGGCGCTGTGCGGGCGGTCAGGCGTCGAAATCGACTGTTATCTGTTCACCGACAGGAAAGGTCTGGCAGGTCAGCACGAAACCCGCGTCGACTTCGTAGTCTTCGAGTGCGTAGTTCCTGCGCATCTCGACATCACCGCAGGTGACCTTGGCGCGGCAGGTTCCGCACACTCCGCCCTTGCACGCGAAGGGCAGATCCGAGCGGTACTGTTCAGCCGCATCGAGAATCGACTGGTCGCGTGGCAACGTCGCGGTGGTCGATCGACCGTCGAGAGTAATCGTCACCTCGCTGCTCGGTCCGACAATTCCGCGCTCACGATGCACTGCAACCGGCGGAGCGACGTCGTCGACGTAGAACAGCTCGTGATGGATGCGATCCTTGGCAATTCCCAAGCCGGCCAGCACTTCCTGGGCGTCGTTGACCATCCCGAAGGGGCCACACAACCAGAATCCGTCGACTTGGTCGCACGGCACGAGAGAGGTGAAGATCTCACGCAACCGGTCGGCGTCGAGACGGCCCGAGAACAACTCGACCTCCCGCGGCTCGCGAGAGAGAACGTGAATGACGTCCAGGCGTGCACCGTACCGGTCCTTCAGGTCGGCGATTTCTTCGGCGAACATCACCGAACGAGTACGCCTGTTCCCGTACAGCAGGGTGACATCGGCCTCGGGGTTCGCCAAAAGTGTTGCAGCGATGGACAGCATGGGCGTGATGCCAGAGCCCGCCGCGATCAGAACGTGCCGTCCACCCAGTGCCGGATCGGCGACAAAATTGCCCGAAGGACCCTGGACGTCGATTTGATCCCCGGCCTTGACGTCGCGCACCAACCAGGTGGAGAAGAGTCCGTCTGCTACTTCGCGAACCCCCACACGTGGAGACGCCCCGACCGGTGCACAGATCGAGTAGGAACGACGGTGTTCGACGCCGTCGATCATCCGCCGCAGTGTCAGTGACTGCCCGGCGCCGAAATCGAATTGATCGGCGATATCGGCAGGCACGTCGAAGGTGACGGCAACTGCGTCGTCGCACAGTGATTCGACACCGGCAACCGTCAACGGGTGAAAGGGTTTGTTCCGGTTCGTCGTTGCGGTACTCATCTGTTCAGATCTCCTTCACGTGATCGAACGGCTCGAGGCAGTCGAGGCAGCGATACAGCGCTTTGCACAGGGTCGCACCGAATTCCGAACTCAGTCTGGTGTTTGCCGAACCGCACTGGGGGCAGAGGATGTCGCGGGGCTTGGCCGTCAAGGTCAATGCGATCGGCCCCGAGGTGCGGCGCGGCGCTGCCCCCGGCACCGAGTACCCAGCCGTTCGAAGTTTCGCGAGCCCCTCCTCGCTGATCCAATCCGAACTCCAAGGCGGCGACAGTTGAGTCTTGATCCGGACGCTGCCGTATCCCGCATCGTTCAGCTTGTGCTCGATGTCGTCTCGCATCGTCGCCATCGCGGGACACCCGGAATAGGTGGGAGTGATTGTCACACAGACGAAGTTCGCTTCGACGTCGACCGATCGGATGACGCCGAGGTCGGCCAGAGTAAGCAGTGGCATCTCCGGATCCATCACCGAGGCGACGATCTCCTGCGCGGAAGAGACGGTGGTGGCAGCCACGGTCACCACACCCCTTCCGGGTGCTCCCGAGCGACGCTCTGCATTTCGGCAAGAAGTAGTCCCAGCGCCCCGGTGTGCAGTCCGGCACGTCCACCGCGGCCGCCGACGAAACCGGAGAAACGTGAAGGGGGCTCTTCCATTTCGGCCGCATGGAGGACCTGGGCAAGAACAGCGTCGAACTCCGGCCGAACAGTACGCGGATCCACTCCGACGCCAACTTCTGCCAAAACGAGTTCGTCCTGGGTGGGAACAAAGAGTTCGTCCACGAACGGGAAGATCTCGAGCAGGGCGTCGGCCGTCCGACGCTTGGATTCTGCCGTGCCGGCGCCCAAGGTGACGACCCATCTTGCCGCGTAGTCGCGGTGATAGGTCAGTTCCTTGACACCTTTGTTCGCCACAGCTGCGAGAACCGGATCGCGCGACATGCGCAGCCGATCGAACAGCGCCAGCCGCCAGGTCGAGAACACGAGTAGCCGAACGACCGTGTGCGCGAAGTCGCCGTTGGCGAGTTCCACCAGTCTCACGTTGCGGAACCCGAACTGATCACGAAAGAAGGCGAGCGCATCTTCGGCCGGCACCGGCGACGTATCCGAAATGAACGGAACCACAGTGGAATCGGCTGCTGCCGCGCGAGCCAGCAGCAGCCTGGCCTGCCCGATCAAGTCCAGGCCGACGTTGGCGAGAGCTACCTCTTCTTCGAGTTCCGGTGCTCGCGTGGACCATTCGGCGAGTCGTTGCGAACTGACGAGCGCGTCGTCGCCAAGCATGAGGCAGTAGCGCGCCAGCGCACCGAGATCGACATCGCCGGGCACCGTGGTGTCGACTCCGGCGAGGGGGTCGTCGAAGCTTGTTCCGAACGCCCACTGACCGTGGCCGTCACCGTCGACCAGGCCGTCGTAGGCACTGTCGTGATCGTTCATCTGTTGGTCCTCGAAGTCGAAGTGATTCTCACATGTGCGGAACGGAGTCCGGAATGTCGTAGAAGGTCGGGTGCCGGTAGACCTTGTCGCCGCTCGGCGCGAAGAACGGATCCTTTTCTGCCGGACTCGAAGCCACGATTTTCGCGGATGGCACGACCCAGATACTCACGCCTTCGTTACGTCTGGTGTAGACGTCGCGCGCGTGGCGTAGCGCCATCTGGTCGTCTGCCGCGCGCAGGGATCCGACATGCACGTGGTTCAGTCCGCGCTTTCCCCTCAGAAATACCTCGTACAAAGGCCATTCGCCCCGCACCTGATCGCCCTGTACCTGATCGTTCTCGCTCATGATGTTTCCCCAGTCGTGCGATCGTGCGCGAGTCTCTCGCGCTGTGCAAAGGCGTAGGCGGCGTCGCGAACCCAGGCCCCGTTGTCGTGTGCGGCTTTCCGATTGGTGATCCGCTCGACGCTCGCCGCTCCGTTGCCGCGGACCACATCCATGAATTCGCTCCAGTCCGGCTCGCCGAAATCGTGTGCGCCACGCTCAGGGTTCCAGCGCAGGTCGGGATCAGGGAAGGTCACACCGAGTATCTCGGCCTGCGGTATCGACATGTCCACGAATCGCTGCCGCAGTTCGTCGTTCGTGTGCCGCTTGATGCGCCACTTCATCGACTGCTCGGTGTTCGGCGATTCGTCGTCCGGCGGTCCGAACATCATCAGAGCGGGCCACCACCATCGGTCGACGGCTTCCTGCACCATCGCACGTTGAGCTTCCGTGCCGCGCATCATCGTCGCCAACAACTCGAAGCCTTGCCGCTGATGGAACGATTCCTCCTTGCACACACGGATCATCGCGCGCGCATACGGCCCGAAGGAGCTGCGGCACAGCGGAACCTGATTGCAGATAGCGGCTCCATCCACCAGCCAGCCGATCACACCCACGTCGGCGTAGGTCAGCGTCGGATAGTTGAAGATCGAGGAGTACTTCTGCTTTCCCTCGATCAGTTTGGTGGTCAGATCGCCACGATCGGCACCGAGCGTCTCGGCCGCGGAGTAGAGATACAGACCGTGCCCGGCCTCGTCCTGGACCTTCGCCATCAAGATCGCCTTGCGTCGCAACGAAGGCGCACGGGTGAGCCAGTTTCCCTCGGGCTGCATTCCGATGATCTCGGAGTGGGCATGCTGGGCAACCTGACGAATCAGAGTCTTGCGGTAGCCGTCCGGCATCCAGTCGCGAGGCTCGATGCGCTGGTCTGCCGCGATCGTCTCGTCGAACAGGTTCTGCAGGTCTTGTGGAGCTTCCACGTTGGTCATCGTACCTACCTTTTATTACCGAATGATCGGTTGGTAACTAGTATGCACCGAGGTGTCCCAGCGCACAAGAGAATCTTTCGACGCACCAGAAATCAGCGGCCCTCGAAAACCGGCTTCTGCTTCGACAGGAAAGCCGTGACTGCGCCTTGATGATCTGCCGTCGAACCCAGCTCCACCTGTGCGTTCGCCTCGGCCTCCAGCGCCTGGGAAAGCCCAGGAGCAACGGCACGGATCAGCGATTTCACGTGGGCGAAGGCCGCGGTGGGTCCGTCGGCAAGCCGACGCGCGAGTACCCGAGCCTCAGCTGCGACGTCCTCGTCGGCCACCACGCGATGAACCAAGCCCCACTCCAGTGCGCTCTGCGCGTCGAACTTGTCGCCGAGCAACATCAGGCCACTGGCACGGCTGGGTCCGAGCGCGTGCACGAGCGCATGACTGAGCCCGGAGTCACTGGCCAGACCGATGCCGGTGAATGCCGTCGCAAAGCTCGCGCGAGCCCCCACGACCCGGATGTCTCCGGCCAACGCGATCCCCAACCCGGCCCCGACGCAGGCCCCACCGATACCCACCACTACCGGGACAGAGAGCGTCGACAGCGCCGTGACGATGGGGTTGTAGTGCGCGGCGACGGTATCCATCGCGTGCGCCGGATCAGCATTCAACGCTGCCGCGTGCTCGCCCAGATCCTGACCGACGCAGAAGTTCTTGCCTTCGGCGAGAATCAACACCGCTCGAACGCCTGCGTCCGCGCGGACCTGCAGCAACGCTTCGAGCAGCTGAGACTTCATTTCGCCGTTGACGGCATTGGCTGCCTCAGGCCGGTCGAGAGTGATTGTCGCCAAACCTCGCTCGATCTCCAAGCGGATCACGTCAGTCATCGATGTTCCTTTCGCAGGCAGTTCGGTTCAGCTCCATGTGTGAAAACCCTGTCCCGTCTTGCGCCCCAACTCGCCGCGAGCCACCTTCTCTCGCAGCAATGCTGGAGGAGTAAATCGATCACCGAGAGTGCTCGCGAGGTGTTCGGCGATCGCCAGGCGCACATCCAACCCGACCAGATCTGTCGAACGAAGCGGCCCCATCGGATGCCGGTACCCCAATTCCATGGCCCGGTCGATCGATTCCGCGTCCGCCACACCTTCTTCGAGCATGCGGATGGCTTCGAGCCCGAGACCGACGCCAAGCCGGCTGGTTGCAAAACCAGGTGAGTCGTTGATGAGCACCTCGGCCTTGCCGAGCATCGACACCCATGCCCGTACCGAGTCGACAACCTCGGGGCGGGTCTGAGGTGCCCGGACGATCTCGACCAACAACGACGCCGGGACTGGATTGAAGAAGTGCATACCGATGAACCGGCTCGGATCCGTCAGCGCTGCGCCGAGTTCGGCGATCGACATGGAACTGGTGTTGCTGGCGATCACGGTGCGTTCTCCGGCAACGGTTTCCGCAGCGGCGAGCACCTCGACCTTGAGGGCCGCAATTTCCGGGACCGCCTCGACGATCAGGTCGAGCGACGGGGGTAAGGAGCTCACTGCGCCTACGACGCTCACGCGCGCGAGGACCGTCGCGGGATCCTGGTCGCCGAGTTTCCCTCGCTCGTGGGCGCGGTCGAGGCCGGTGGAAACACGCTGTAACGCTGCCTCGGCGTCGCCACTCTCCGCGATGGTGACCGCCCCGCCGAGACCGGCGAACACCTGGGCGATACCTGCACCCATACGTCCACCGCCGATGACTCCGACGGTCTTCGGTGCAACTGCTTCAGTCATGATTTCTTCTCCAGGAAGGCCGTCATGCGATCACGCTTGTCCGAACTCTCGAACAGGACAGCTTGGGCGATGTCGTCGGCAAACGGATGCGATCCCGGCGCGTCGACAATGATCTTCGTCAATCGCAGTGCCAGCGGGGACAGTCGGGAAATACGGTCGAGCAGCCGATGCGCTGCATCGACATGGCAGTTCGGTTCGGTCACCTCGACAACCAGGCCCGCTCGTAGCGCCTGCTCGGCGTCGAGGTTCCTGGCACCGAGGAGCACTTGCTTCGCGATCGAGACTCCGACGAGCTTCGGCAGCCGATAGCTGGCGCCGGCGGCTGCCATTATGCCGAGATTGGGCTCGGGATTACCGAAGACCGCCGTCGTTGTCGCGACGCGAATGTCACAGGCGTAGGTCAACTCTGCCCCGCCGCCGAGCGCATAGCCGCTCACGGCGGCCACGGTGGGCAGCGGGAGCTTTCCGATACGGTCGAACAGGGTCCGGTTGATACCCGCAAACGCTTCCTCTCGTCCGCGCGCTCGGAGCTCCGCGATGTCAGCGCCGCCCGCGAAGTGGTCTCCGCGCCCGGCAAGCAGGAGCAGCTTCGGATCCCGTTCGAGGCGTCCACAAACCTGATGCAGTTCGTCGATCATTTCCGCGTTGATCGCGTTGCGTTGCGCGGGCCTGTCGAGGGTGACCACGACGCGATCCTCGCGCTCGTCCACGTGCAGGGTGTTCACATTCGCTCCTTCTCGCTCTCTTACATTAATAACCGAACATTCGGTCGTTTGGCAAGAGTGAAAACGAGGTTGGTGCACAGCTTTGCCCGAACTGAGAAGATGGGGGCATGACTACGGCACGCCCCACTCGACGCACCGGCCTCCCCGGACGTCCCGGCTACGACCTCGATTCGCTCTTAGCCGTGGCTGTAAAGGTGTTCAACGACAAGGGCTACGACGGCGCCAGCATGGAGGTGCTCGCCAAGAAGCTCGGCATCACGAAGTCCTCGATCTACCACCACGTGTCCGGCAAGTCGGAACTTCTCGAACTCGCACTTTCGCGTGCCCTCAACGCCCTGTTTGCGGTCACGACCGAAGAAGGCGCCACCACCGGTCCGTACATCGACCGGCTCGAATACCTGGTCCGGCGCAGCGTAGAGGTGCTGGTCGCAGAGCTTCCGTACGTCACCCTGCTCCTGCGCGTCCGCGGCAACACGACGGTCGAGCGGGCCGCACTCGCCCGTCGACGCGAATTCGACAACTTCGTCGGAGGCCTCGTCTCGTCCGCCGCAGCGGAGGGAGACCTGCGCCCGGACATCGAACCGGCCCTCGCCAGCAAGCTGATGTTCGGCACCGTCAACTCACTGATCGAGTGGTACAAACCCCGAGCGGGCGAGTCCGTCTCCGACATTGCCGACGCGGTCGTCGCCGTCACTTTCGACGGACTTCGCAAGGCCTGATTCCAGGCAGTTCTGCCGAATCCTTGACAACGCGGCGTTACCGGGCGATCGTAATTACCGACCGAACGTACGGTGAGATGGAGTTGTCGTGAGCAGACTGTTGGAAAGCTATGTAGCCGGTCGCTGGTACGCCGCACCGGACGCAGGTACCCCGTTGCCGAGCGCAGTGGACGGATCGGAGGTGGCCCGGATCTCCGCAACCGGCGTCGACCTCGCCGAGATGGTTACGTACGCACGCGAGGTCGGCGGGCCTGCACTGTCTGCGATGACCTTCCATGAACGTGCCGGCGCGCTCAAGGCTCTCGCCCTCACGTTGATGGCAGGAAAAGCCGAGTTCTACGCACTCTCCACTGCCACCGGCGCGACGACGCGAGATTCCGGCGTGGACATCGACGGTGGATTCGGAACCCTGCTGAGCTACGCGAGCAAGGCTCGGCACGAATTGCCCGACAGCACAGTCTTTCTGGATGGAAACGTCGAAGCTCTGGGCAAGGGCGGAACTTTCCTCGGGCAACACATCTATACGTCACGCCGCGGCGTCGCCGTACAGATCAACGCCTTCAATTTCCCGGTGTGGGGGTTCCTGGAGAAGCTGGCACCGGCATTCATCGCGGGTGTGCCGTCCATCGTCAAACCTGCCAGTTCCACGGCATATCTCACCGAACTCGTCTTCCGGCGCATCATCGAATCAGGCTTGCTCCCGGAGGGTTCCGTCCAACTGCTCTCCGGTAGTGCACGCGGCCTCCTCGATCACCTCGGCGGGCAGGACTCAGTGGCATTCACCGGATCCGCCGACACCGCCGCAACGCTGCGTGCTCACCCGAACGTCGTCGGCAAGGGCGTCCATTTCAATGCCGAGGCCGATTCACTCAACGCGTCGATCCTTGGCGAGGACGCCGTACCAGGAACGCCCGAATTCGATTTGTACGTCAAACAACTCGTCACCGAAATGACAGTCAAGGCGGGTCAGAAGTGCACGGCGATCCGGCGCGCCCTGGTGCCGGTCTCGCTGGTCGACGCCGTTGTCGATGCCGCATCCGAGCGACTGAACAAAGTGATCGTGGGACACCCCGATGCCGACGGCGTCACGATGGGAGCTCTCGCCAGCATCGAGCAGCGCGATGAAGTCTTGAAATCCATTCGCGGTCTGACGAAGTCGGCAACTATCGTATTCGGAGACCCGGACAACGTCGACGTGATCGGTGCCGACGGCCAGTCAGGGGCCTTCCTTTCCCCTGTCCTTCTCCGGGCGGAAGAGAATGCGCACGAGGTACACGAGCTGGAGGCCTTCGGACCCGTCAGCACCGTCATCGGATACGACGGCATCGATCATGCGATCGAACTCGCGGCCCGTGGCGAGGGAAGCCTCGTCGCCTCGGTGGTCACTGCCGACACCGACATCGCACGTCGACTGGTGCTGGGCCTCGCAGCTTTTCACGGCAGAGTGCTCGTCCTGAACCGCGACGACGCCAAGGAATCCACCGGCCACGGCTCTCCCCTTCCAGTCCTCGTACACGGCGGTCCGGGCCGTGCCGGCGGCGGTGAGGAGCTGGGTGGCATCCGCGGAGTTCTACACCACATGCAGCGGACGGCCGTGCAGGGCACACCCGACGTGCTCACCGCGGTCGGCGAGCGCTGGTTCACCGGGTCAGCGCGCACGACCGGATCCGAACATCCATTCCGAAAGAGTCTCGCCGAGTTGAAGATCGGCGACACCGTTGTCGGCGGTCCGCGCCAGGTCACACTCGCAGACATCGATCATTTTGCAGAGTTCACCGGTGACACCTTCTACGCACACACCGATCCGGTGGCCGCAGCGGCGAACCCGCTGTTCGGCGGCATCGTCGCACACGGCTATCTGGTTGTCTCACTCGCTGCCGGTCTGTTCGTCGACCCGGCTCCCGGCCCGGTTCTCGCGAACTTCGGCGTGGACAGCCTCAGGTTCCTGACCCCGGTGAAAGCCGAAGACAGCCTGACGGTCACCCTCACAGCCAAGACCATCACACCTCGCAGCAGCGCCGACTACGGTGAGGTTCGTTGGGATGCCGTGGTGACGAACCAGGACAACGATCCGGTCGCGACATACGACGTCCTGACTCTGGTAGCCAAGACTCGCCCCGAAGGGAATTGAAAGCACATGACCTATCGAGTAGCAGTATGTTACGGACGCCCCACCGATCCGGAGGCTTTCGACAAGTACTACAACGAGATCCACGTCCCGCTCGCCAGCGCAGTGCCAGGACTCTCGGACTTCACGTTCAGCAAGTGCTCGACGCTTGACGGCTCCGATCCAGTCTTCTACGCCGTCGCCAACCTGGTGTTTCCCGATCTCGAGACGATGCAGAGCGGCCTGAAGTCCCCGGAGATGGGCGCCGCTGGAAAAGATGTCGCAAACTTTGCCACCGGCACAGTCGACATGTACGTCCAGGAAGTTGTCTCGGTCCTCTAGACCCCTGCAATTCTCCGATCCCACAGGAGTTGTCTCGTGAGTACAGGAAGCATCACCGCCAGAGAGATGTTCGACGCGGACCAGGCGTCGCAGGCACTCGGTATCGAGATTTCCGAGCTGGCGCCCGGTAGCGCAACCGTGACCGTCACCGTGGGCGAAACCATGGTGAACGGTCACGGAATCACACACGGTGGTTATGTTTTCCTGCTCGCGGATACCGCGTTTGCGCTCGCCTGCAACGGCTACGAGGATTCAGCCGTTGCAGCGCGCGCGGACATCCGATTTCTACGTCCGACCCGTCTGGGCGACACCTTGACCGCGATCGCCACCGAGAAGGCACGAGGCGGTCGAAGTGGGATCTACGACGTGACCGTTCGCAACGGCGACACCGTCGTGGCCGAGTTCCGCGGCGACAGTCGAACCATTTCTCGCTGAAATTCAGCCCACGGTGTTTCAGCTCACGACGGGGAGTTCGAGGGGGCCGGAACCGTCGGCAAAGATCGTCACCGGCATACCTTGCAGTCCCCCACGGAAACTGATGTCGCCACCGGTGATCGCGAGACGCACGGAATGCCCTGGCTCGAATCGATGCACTATCGCCGGCATCGTCACCGGGACCGGCTGGGACGGATCACTGATGCGTATGGGCGCAATCAGTCCGTTGATCAGCGAGGAAGTTCCGTCCGGGGCCACGTCGTAGAGTTTCGCGAACACCACCGGCTGTCCGGGCGCCGCAACACGCAGCGTCACAGTGGGGGCTCCCACCACGTCCATCGCCTCGTTCATCGGCGCAGTGGTCCAGAGCGCCTCGGTTCCCGGAATCTGTGCATTCGGAATGTTTCCGGCCGGATTGATATTGAGCGGCTCGACGCCTGTCGGCAGCCCACCCGGTGCCGTGACGATCGTCTTCGGACCAGGTATCACCGGCGTGCCGTCCGGCAGCAGTCCCCCGTCAGCGGACAGATGGAAGGCGCGGGCGGTCCCGACATCGACGGTGTCGGACGTCGCGTATGCCGGCGCCGCGTTTCCCTCGTAGTCGATCCAGTTACGGAAATACGCGAATTCCGGTCCTGTCTCCGTGTTCTCGTCCTTGAGGTAGTGATCGAACCAGTCCATGAAGCGACCGGTTTCGTATTGCGCGTCTTCGTCAGGAGCGGAGAAGCTGAATTCGCCGGGCGCAGCGGCCAAATGGCTGTGCCCCCACGAATGCCAGATCATCTTGGCATCGACGCCACGATCCTTCAGCGCGTCGTAAGTCGCGGTTGCCTCGTTCAGATCGAACAGGGTGTCCTGTTGTCCCTGAGCAAGCAGTACTGGAATGTTGATCCGGTCGACGAACGACGAGACCGACGACGCTCGGAGCTCACTCACTACCTGCGGTCCGATGTCGCCGGTCACCACCGCCTCGGCGATCGCGTTGCACATGTAAGGGACGTAGTTCGGGCAGCCGGGTAGCCGTGCGGGATCTGCGATGTAGCCGTCCACACCGGGATTCGCGATGCCCGCGCCGAAGAGCAGCGATGCAAAGAGCACCTTCGCAGCTCCCGGCTCCGCTGTCGACACACCGGAGATGATGCCCGTGCTGTTGGGCGCCAGAGAATACGAGAGATCGTTCCAGGTGATCATGGGGATGATCGTGTCGATACGGGGATCGACACTCGCGGCGGCGAATTGAATCCCGCCGCCGTAGGAGCCACCCGTCATTCCGACCCGCGGGTCGTTCGTCGACGGTGCACCGGTGTGATCGACGGAGTCCTGAACCACCGCGGTGAGCGCCGGATAGGGCTGCGTCAGAGCCTGATCCGTGAAGGCAATCCCTTCTTGGCCGCCGAGGAAGCTGACCAACTGGGAGGCAGCGACGCCGTCGTACGCGGGAGAATCGAGTGTGATCTTGCAACCCGAGCCGCCGAAACCCAATCCCGAATACGTCAGTCCGACATACCCGTTCTCGGCGAAGTTCTGCAGCGCGGGAATCTGGTCCTTGTACGAACCACCGAACCCGTTGGTGGTCAGGATCGCGGGCGCTGGGTTGTCCGCATCGACGCCGTCGGGAACAAAAAGTTCACCGACGACGGTGCACGGCGTCGAGAGTTCAGGCCCGACATCGACCGAGAAGTACAGCAGCTGTGACGAATACGAGCCGTTCGGTGGATCCGCGAGCGCCGGCGGCGAAAAGCCGAGGGCACAAACCACGAGCGTGACGACACTGATCGCAATTCTCCGGCGCATCTGAAAACCGTACACCCGGATCTGTTCTCCACCAGCCTGATCGGGTGCGCGCCGCCGAAGTTTCCGGAGCAAAAGCTACGCCGGACGGGCCGACCTCTACTTGACCGTCAAGGTGCCGCGCATACTCGGGTGGTAGGTGCAGTGGAACGTGTACGTTCCAGGCTCGTTCGGCACCGTGATGGTTTCCGTCTCACCCGCTTCGATGTCCTCGTTGAACAACCCTGCGGTATCGGACGTGACCGAGTGCTCGACGGTGTCGTTGTTCTGAATGGTCAGTACCTGTCCGGGCATCACCGACTCCGGCGTCGAATATTCGAAACCGCTGATCACGATTCCCATCGACGACGCTCCCGGCGTCGACATACCCAGAGGCATGCTCGGCATCGACATACTGGTCGGCATGCTCGTCATCGGCATACTGGTCATCGCCATGCCGTCGTGATCGGCCGAATCGTTGTCCGACGAATCGTTGTTGTCACTGCACGCGGTCAGTGCGAACACCGCCAGGATCAGCGCTGCGAGCACTGCGAGAATCCGCTTCATTGCTTCGCCTCCTGCTCGTTCCCCCGCAGTCTGCTGATTACCCGCCGCCTAGGGGGCCAAACAGCTCCGATGTGGTGCCTGCGGCGCTGATAGTGCACGATTTCTGCACCAGCTCCACTCGCGGACCGACACTGAAGGAAACAGCACAGATGGCCAAGAGCAAAACGTCGAAGGCAGCCCAGCCAAAGGCGCCGAAGCCAGCCCAGCCGAAGGCTCCCAAGACAGCAGAGCCGAAGGTAGCCGAGAAGGCTCCTGCCGTTCTCTGGAAGGACCTGCCGGACGAGCACGACTACCCGGCGGCCCGCGATTACCTCCAGTTGGGCGCGACACCGGTTCAGGTCCAAGCTCTCGTGTACGCCCTCAAGACGGCGACGCTGGTCTCGAAGAAGGCCAAGGACATCCTGCGGGCCGCCGGGCTACCCCTGCTCCCGGTCGACAACCCGCACGTTGCTGCCGACCTGTTGAAGATCCGCAAGGGGATCGCGCTGTCTCCGATCCTGCTGGTGCAGGGAGACTTCCGCGCCGGAGTACCGGCGCAGATCGCCGACGGCTACCACCGTGTCTGTGCGAGCTACCACGTGGACGAGAACACCGGCATCCCTGCAAAGATCGCTCCCTCGACAGTGACGTCGTAGGTCGTCGATGACCTTCGGCATCCTTGCCCTCGTCGCGCTGGCCGGCATCCTCGGTCCGCTGCTCGGCGCTCGCGTCAGTTGGCATGTCCCCGTGGTGGTCGGCGAACTTGCCGCGGGCGTCGTCTTCGGTGTCACCGGTTTCGGGCTGCTCGACTCTTCGGACCAGACTTTCACGTTCCTGGCCGATATCGGGTTCGCGCTCACGATGATGGTGGCCGGCTCACACGTCCCGGTCCGCGATCCGGCAGTTCGTGCGGCAATCGGCAAGGGTGCCGTTCGCTCGGTTGTCGTCGGACTCCTGTCGGTGGTTGCCGGCTACGGTGCGGCGACGGCATTCGGCACCGGTCACGCCGCGCTGTACGCGGTCCTGATCGCGTCGTCGTCCGCGGCGTTGATTCTCCCCATCGTCGATTCGCTGGGGCTCGGTGGAACCTCGGTTCTGCAGATGACTGCCCAGGTCGCGATCGCGGACACCGTCTGCATTGTCGCGCTGCCTCTGGTGATCGATCCGGACAATGCCCCTCGTGCCGGTGTCGGCGCACTGGCGGTGGCGGCGTGTGCGGTTGCCTTGTTCTTCGTACTGCGAGCCTTCCACCGGTCCGGCCATTGGCGAAAGCTCCACAAATTCTCGGAGAAACGAAAGTTTGCACTCGAACTCCGGATCAATCTGGTGATCCTCTTTTCTCTGGCAGCGCTGGCCTCCAGCACTCACGTGTCGATCATGCTCGCGGGCTTCGCCTTCGGACTGGTCCTGGCCGCGATCGGTGAACCCCGCCGCCTCGCCAAACAACTCTTCGCGATCACCGACGGCTTCTTCGCGCCCCTCTTCTTCGTCTGGTTGGGAGCGGCGATCAATCTGCGCGACCTCGTCACTCATCCGTCCGCCATCTGGCTCGGATTGGTCTTGGGCGGAGCAACTCTCGTGGTTCACGCCGCGATACGCGCCCTCGGTCTCCCGCTCCCTCTCGGCGTGCTGTCCGCCGCACAACTGGGAGTACCGGTTGCCGCAGTGACGGTGGGCACTCAATTGGGGGTGATGGGCGACGGTGAACCCGCAGCCATCCTCCTCGCCGCCATGATCACGATCGGGGCAGCAACACTGGCTGGTGCTGCCGCGTCGAAAGCCGTTCTCACGAAGCCTGTTTGACCGCGGCCCGCTCCACCGTCAGCAGGCTCTCCTCCGAATGTTCGGCGTGATACGCCGCGCCGCCGCCGCGGACACCGAATAGCCGCTTGCTCCAGATCAGCCACACGACGGCGGCGACGTTCACCAGCAGCAGCCCGGCCCTCAACCACGTGATCTTCTCGGTCAATTCGTAGATTTCGAGGGGCAGGAACAAGCTGGTCGCCACCACTGCGAAGTACTGGCCCCAGCGTTTGACCATCCACAGCCCGACGGCCTCGATCACTTGCAGGCCGGCGTAGACCAACAGACCGACCGCGATCCAGGTGAGCGTCGTCGCCGACAACGAAAACGCCTGCTCGATGTGATGGACCAGTTTGGAATCGTCGATGTTCCAACCCAGCTGGCGGGCCAATGGTCTGATCAACGGCAATTCGTTCTCGAAGGCGTCCTCGACGCGCCCCTTCGACGATCTGAGTTTGAACACCCCGATCGCCAGAAGAACCAACCCCAGAGCGCGGAACATTCTCTCGGTGGCAAGAAGTCGCATGATCAACCGGTCGCGAAGCAGCCGTCCCCGCGGAACCTCGGGAGCGGCGTCCGCCGGCCCGGACGCTCGCGGTGCTCCCGGGACGAAGTTGCCGCAACGTAGACACCGCCAAGCCTGTCCTACCGCTGTCTCCACATGAAGTCGATCCCGCAGCTCAGGTTCGTCCGGAGCGTAGGTCTCGTGACCGTGCCAACTGCACGAGCGCAATGCGAAGTCCACGGGTGAACTCTATGCCGCATATGCCCGGTAGCGTGGATACCCGCTGACCGTGCACTTCGAACGATGAGGATTCCGATGACAACCACCAAGATCGAAACCCGGCATGGCGTCATGGCAGTCGACGACAGTGCCACCGAAGGTTTCCCGGTTGTCTTCATCCACGGAAACTCGGCCAGCCGCTCCATCTTCCGTCATCAGGTCGACGCCGGATGGGCGGGCGACTACCGCATGATCACTCTGGATCTGCTCGGCCACGGCGACTCCGAGGACGCGGGCGAACCCGAAGCCGCGTACACACAGAACGGTTACGCCGACGCCATCGTCGATGTTCTGACCGAACTCGGCGTCGAACGAGCGGTTGTCGTCGGGTGGTCGCTCGGCGGACACATCGCTCTCGAGTTGATCGCGAAATTCCCCGGGCTCACCGGAATCGTCATCACCGGTACGCCACCGGCAAATCCCGAGACGCTCGGCGACGCATTCAATGCCGGCGACGGATTGTCCATCGGCGGCACCGAGGTCATCACCGCGCAGGAAGCCGAACTCTACGCACGGATGACCGCCGTTCCCTTCGAGCAGTCAGCCCTCGACGCCGCGATACGCACGGACGGGCGCGCTCGCAAGATCATGTTCGACGCATTCGGCGCGGGCCGCGAATCGGATCAGAAGTCCCTGGTTGCAACGGCGTCTGTGCCTCTCGCGGTGATCGACGGCGCCGAGGACCCGTTCGTCAACACGTCCTATGTCGCGTCGTTGACCTTCGCGAATCTCTGGGAGGGCACGTATCACGTGATCCCGGGAGTCGGGCATGCAGCGTTCTGGGAAGCACCCGAGATCTACAACCCTCTGTTGCAGCGGTTCCTCGCCAGTTTCGCGAAGTAACTAGCTGGACGCGGCGTCCTATGAGATAGAAGCCACTCGACAATCCGGCCATGTCCGGTCTGTTAATCGCCGTCCTACAGTTCGGAAAACAACTGGAGGCACTGCGATGACCATTCTCGAGCACGGCACGGAAACGTGCACCGGTGGACCGACCCTTCCCCAGGTACGACGCCTCGTCACCGAAGTGCCTGGCCCCAACTCGCGTACTTTGGCGAAGCGCCGGAGCGCCGCGCTGCCGGCCGGACTGACCAGCGGATCCAGCATTTACGTAGCTGCAGCGGGCGGAGGAGTTGTCGTCGACGTCGACGGCAACTCGTTCATCGACTTCGGCAGCGGCATCGCCGTGACCACCGTCGGAAACAGCGCGCCGCGCGTGGTCGAACGCACCACACGCCAGCTCAGCCAGTTCACCCATACGTGTTTCCTCGCAAACCCCTACGAGGGGTACGTCGAGGTCTGCGAAGCGCTCAACCGCCTGACCCCGGGAGATCACGAGAAACGTACAGCGCTGTTCAACACCGGCAGCGAGGCGCTCGAGAACGCCGTGAAATACGCACGTGCCGCGACCGGTCGCCCGGCAGTTGTCGTCTTCGACCACGCATTCCACGGTCGCACGTTGATGACCATGACGATGACGGCCAAGAACCAGCCGTACAAGGCCACATTCGGCCCGTTCGCACCAGAGGTCTACCGGGTTCCGATGGCCTACCCCTACCGTTGGCCGAGCGGCCCCGAAAACGCCGCCGACGAAGCATTCGCCCAATTCCGTCTTGCGATCGACACTCAGATCGGTGCCGAATCGGTAGCCGCTGTGGTCGTGGAACCGATTCAGGGTGAGGGAGGTTTCATCGTTCCCGCTCCGGGATTCCTGAAGCGCATCGCCGAATTCTGCCGTGAGCGCGGCATTCTCGTCGTCGCGGACGAGGTCCAGACCGGTATCGCACGAACTGGAGCCTGGTTCGCCAGCGAGAGTGAGGACTTCGTCCCCGACATCATCACAACTGCAAAAGGTCTCGCCGGCGGAATGCCACTCGCCGCCGTGACCGGCCGTGCCGACGTCATGGACGCCGCGCATCCCGGTGGTATCGGCGGTACGTACAGCGGCAATCCCGTGGCCTGCGAGGCCGCCCTGGCAGTTTTCGAGACGATCGAGGTGGAAGGCCTCCTCGACCGCGCAAAGGACATCGGCGAAATCCTGACCACAGGGCTGTCCGAAATCGCTTCGGACACAAATATAATCGGCGACATTCGTGGACGAGGCGCCATGATTGCAATCGAGCTGATCCACGACGAAGACAAGGCTCCCAATCGCGAGGCCGTCGCCCAGATCGTCAGCTACGCCCACGCGCACGGCCTACTTCTCCTCGCTGCCGGCACCTACGGAAACGTCGTTCGATTCCTCCCGCCGCTGAGCATCTCCGACGAATTGCTGGCCGAAGGACTCGGCATCCTTCGCGACGCTGTGACAGCAGTCCGATGAGCGTCGTTGTTCACAGCTTGATCGGCGGAGCTTGGGTCACGGGTAGCGAAGGCACACTGACGGACACCAACCCGGCTCGCCCCGACGAAGTTGTCGCCACCGGAGGCCGCGCCGGCGCATCTGAAATGGCGACCGGTGTTCGCGTCGCCCGCATCGCTGCGAACGACTGGGCGCGCCTACCGATGTCCGCACGCGGCGCATACCTCACTCGCGCAGCGGAAATCATCGAAACCAACGCCGATGCCTGGGGCGAAGAACTCACCCGCGAAGAGGGGAAAACGCTGGCCGAGGGTATCGGAGAAGTGCGCCGGGCTGCGCAGATTCTGCGTTACTACGGCAACGCCGCAGACCGCGAGTCCGGGACGGTGTATTCCTCCCCACGTAGCGGCGAGCAAATTCTTGTCACTCGCAAACCTCTCGGCGTGGTAGGCGTCGTCACGCCGTTCAACTTCCCGATCGCGATCCCGGCGTGGAAGATTGCGCCCGCCTTGGTATACGGAAACACTGTTGTCTGGAAACCGGCTGCCGCGGTGCCCCTTCTGGCCTTCCGTCTCGCGCAGGCATTGACCGAAGCGGGCCTACCCGACGGCGTCCTGAACATGATCCTTGCCGACAGCGCGGCAGGTGAAGCGCTGGTCGACCACCCGGACCTCGACGCCGTCACCTTTACCGGTTCCACCGGCGTCGGCCGAAGAATCGCGGGATCTGCTGCAGCGCGCGGAGTTCCGGCCCAGGCGGAAATGGGTGGAAAGAACGCAGCCATCGTACTTGCCGACGCAAATCTCGGGCTTGCAGTCGAGCAGGTCATGTTGGGAGCATTCCGGTCAACCGGCCAGAAATGCACGGCCACTTCGCGTCTGGTGCTCCACGAATCCATCGCCGAGGAATTCTTGGCGAGGCTGACCGTCGAGGTCGAAGAATTGAGAGTCGGAGATCCACTCGATCCCGACGTCACTACAGGCCCTGTGGTCAGCGCATACGCACAGCAAACGATCATCGAGGGAATCGATCGAGCCGTCGGCGGCGGCGGCGCCAGAGTTGTGGCCAGCGCCGAAGCGCCGGAATCGGGCCACTACGTCCGGCCGACGGTGCTGGAACTGTCGGCGAGCACCGAACTATGGTTCGAGGAACTTTTCGGCCCGGTGCTTGCGGTGCAGCGGGCAGCAACAACTGCAGACGCATTCCGCTTGGCGAATGAGGGCGAATTCGGTTTGTCCGCAGCGCTGTTCACTCAGGACCTGACCAGCGCACTTGCCGGTATCGATGACCTGGACGTGGGGATCCTGCACGTCAACTCGGAATCGGCAGGCGCTGATCCTCACGTACCTTTCGGCGGTGCGAAGAAGAGTGGATACGGGCCCAAGGAACAAGGCGACGCGGCGCGGGAGTTCTTCACTCACACCACCACCGTCTATCTCAGGGGCGGCCGAGCGTGATCTGAATTCGATTCCGCCTGCAGCAGTTCACGAGCTTTGAGTGCGATCCACAACTCGGACCGTGTGTGGGCGGAATCGAGATCTCGGCCGATCAACTCGGCGGCCTTGTCCATGCGGTTACGCAGCGTGTGCCGGTGAACACCCAACTGCGTTGCAGCGGACTCCCATTGTCCATTGTGGTGCAGGAACGCTTCGATCGAGTCCACCAGACGGGAACCGTTCTCGGCATCGTAGCCTTCCAGCACACCGAGGCCGCCGGCCGCGATCGACTGCAGAACATCGTTCGACTGCACACTCAACAAGAGACTGAAAGTCCCGAGTTCCGAGAACGGAACGAGCGTGTGTCCATCGACCTGCCCCACTTTGGCAGCAGAGACGGCCTCGCGCAGACTCGCTGCTACACCGCTCATCGGCCGGACGCTACCGATTCCGCCGTTGATACTCCGGCGTGAATTCTCCCGCACTCTCGCATACACACTGCGCGCGACCTTCTCCGCAACTTCACTTTTCACGACGAACCACACGCCGGTGCCGTCATTCAGTGGAGCCAACAGGTACGGCACCGCCACTTCTTCGAGGGCCGCTGAAGTGATATCGGTTGCCGCCAGCAAAGGCCCGACATCGGTCAAGGCAGTTGCAACCACCGGGGATCCGGATTCGAATCCGAAGTACCGCAACAGACTTTCGTCTACTTCGCCGCCAGCCTGGCGCACCATCGTCGCGACCGCCAACCTCAGCCGTTGTTCGGCATCGACAACCCGCAACGGCTTGGCGAGCTCGATGGTCAACAGCGACACCGCGTGGCCGACCAGCAGTCGTTCGGACTGATCCAAGGCAGCATCGGACGCCACCGCCAGCGTGCCGCTCACGGCAAGCTTGTGAATGGCCAGATGGCCGTCGTCGTCCACCACGACCCGGCTGCGCTCCTTGCCTGATCGCTCCCTGATGCGTTCGGGCAGAGACGAACTCGCACTTTCCGTCAGAGCGAGCACCGCTCCGTCCCGATCGAGAACGCACACTGCTGCGTGAACCGCTCGACCCAGTGCAGCGATCAGGGCCGGCACTCCGTCGAGCAGGGCACGCGCCAACTTCTCCTGGGCATCGACCACCGCCTGCACCGTTCGTATCTGGTCGGCGGTCAGCTCGTCGATCACGGCCCGCGAGATGGCGATGAACGGCGTCTCCTTGGCGACGGAAAGCACGGCAAAACCCAGTTCGTCGCCGGCCCTGATGATCGCGTTCGGCACCTTCTCGTGCACGGTGCCGGTGTCGAATGCCAGTGCCACGGCGCCGGTCCGCGCAATGCGCTCGACGTACTCGTACTGCTTTGTCGCCGATCGCGAAAGGTGCAGCCCCGTCGTCATGACAAGCTCTCCACCGGCGAGCCATCGACTCGGATCCTGCAACTCGATTGCGTGCGCCCAACTGATCGGCAGATCGACGTGGCCATGACCTGCAACAACCGAGAGACCGAGAGAGTTGGTAGCCGCCAAGCGCCGGACAGTCATCGGCATTACCGGAACCTCCGAAGGCAGTGGACAGAACTGACAGTCTTCAGCTCCGATTTGTACATCAGGTCCATGTTCTGGATCACACGACGAGCTTAGCGTCTCTCCGAAAGAACTGATCGCGTCATGCAATAGGAGCTGAGCCCAGATGCCCGACAGCAGCACCGAAACAGCCGAAGCCGCCAGCGTTCATTCGACGCTCAAGACAGGATTGAAGAAGCGCCACCTGACCATGCTTTCCATGGGTGGTGTCATCGGCGCCGGTTTCTTCGTCGGACTGAGCGGAATCATCAACCAGGCCGGCCCCGGCGCAGTCATCACTTGCGCGATCTGCGGCATCATCGTGTTCCTGGTGATGCGCATGCTCGGTGAAATGGCCGTCGCCAAGCCGTGTACGGGATCATTCACCGAGTACGCGCGAATGGCGTTGGGCGACTGGGCGGGTTTCACCACGGGCTGGCTCTACTGGTATTTCTGGGTGATCGTCGTCGGCATCGAATCCGTCGTCGGAGCTACCCTGCTCTCCCGGTGGATCCATGGTGTACCGCTCTGGCTCATGTCAGCAGCACTCCTGTTGGTGATGACCGGGGTCAACCTTCTCTCCGTCAGCAACTTCGGTGAGGCCGAATACTGGTTTGCAGGTATCAAGGTCGCCGTCATCATCGGCTTCATCGTGCTCGGCAGTCTGTTCGTCTTCGGCATCTGGCCCGGCAGTGAAGTCGATTTCAGTAATCTGACCGGCCACGGAGGATTTCTGCCGAACGGCTTCACCCCCGTGCTGGTGGGCGTTGTCGCCGTGATCTTCTCCATGACCGGAGCCGAGCTGGTCACAATCGCCGCAGCGGAATCCGCCGAACCGGCCGGAGCGATCAGACGAGCCACGAACACCGTCGTCTTCCGCATTCTCGCGTTCTTCGTTGTCGCCACTTTCCTCCTCGTGACGATGCTGCCGTGGGATTCGTTCGTCGTCGGCGATTCTCCGTTCATCTCCGCACTCGACCTGCTCGGAATTCCCGGCGCCGCCGACATTCTCAATCTCGTGGTTCTGGTCGCTGTGCTGTCCTGCCTCAACTCCGGCCTGTACACGGCGTCACGGATGCTCTTCGCGCTCTCCGTCTACAACGACGCGCCGGCATGGATGACACGGACCAACAGTCGCGGCGTGCCCGTGAAGGGCGTACTCGCCTGCACCGTGGCCGGGTATTTCTGTATCGCGGCCGGTTACATCTGGCCAGACACGATCTTCCTGTTCCTCGTGAATTCGTCCGGCGCAATCTGTTTGTTCGTTTACATCCTGATCTGTGTATCCGAACTACGCCTCCGACGCCGATGGGAACGCGAAAGTCCCGAGATTCTGAAATTCCGTGTCTGGTTGTATCCCGGCCTACCGATAGTGGTCACCGGCCTGATTCTCGTGATCCTGGTGGGAATGGGTCTCAACGAACCGACGCGCGCGGAGTTCGTCCAAAGCCTGGTCGCGCTGGGAGTCATCCTCGTCGCTTACAGCGTGAGAAGGTCTCGTACGCGAAAAGTCGTATCGTTCGCGACCGCCTCGAACAACGCACACAGCAGTTCGAAGAAGGCTTGAAACAAGCATCGAGTAAGCGCTCGACTCGATAAGAGAACCTCTTCCCCGAAAAAAATCGAACCGGTGGAACCGGTCGAACACAGATTTTCTCTTTACCTAATTTCAAGGCAAAATAGACAGCATGCCGAGCCCTGTCATCGCCTCCGAAGGGCACAGTTCTTGGCAAACACTTCACGAATGGTTCAACGAACCACACGACTACGAGTGGATAAAGCACCAGAGATCCGGCCGAGCAATCATTCCGATCTTCCGAACCTTGCTCGGAATGATGACGATCATCTTCGGACTCTCCGCGTTCTACAAATTGATCGGCCCGGATACGCCGCCGACCACACCCGGCAAAGCACTTTCGATTTTCATGATCTGCACGTGTGTGGGAATCGCCGCATGCTGGTTCACACAACCATTTCCCGGACGCCGGGGGTTGCTTGCATTCGGGATATTCGCAGATCTCGGGATCGCGGCCGCAGTCCTTCTGGTGCCGGATCGCTCGTCCGCGACGTTCGGTTGCACCGTCTTCGCCGTCACCGGAACCTTTGCGACTCTTTTTGTCAGCGCAAGGTGGCTTGTCGCTCATGTCGTTTGGTCGACGACCATCACGACTACCGTTTTTGTTCTTGCCTATCTAGAAGGCGACGTCGATATCACGACGCTTCTGGCCCGTGGCACCGTTCTTTTCGGAGCTGTCACACTCGTTCCCATTTTTGCGCACCTGACCTGGCGCACTCTCTACCGCGATGCCCAGTATTCGGACCGGGATCCCCTCACTGGCCTGTTCAACCGTCGGGGACTGGAGGGGGCAGTCGGCGATCTCTTCGAGAGCACCCGAGACGATTCTTCGTCTCTCGCTTTCGTCGTCGTCGATATCGACAAATTCAAGACGGTGAATGATCTTCACGGTCATGCCGAAGGCGATCATGTCATCAGAAGAACCGCGAACCGATTGAGCACACATCTCGGCGAACACGGAATCATCGCTCGTACGGGCGGAGAAGAATATCTGGCTGTCATTGCCGGTGATCCCGAATCGACAATCCTGTTGATCGAAGGGATAAACGCGGCACTGTCGGATTGTTCCGACGCGATCCCCACAACGGTGAGCGTCGGAGCTGTGATGATGACCGCCGAATCGAAGGCGTGGAGCGGCGGTGCTTCCGCAATCCTGGCGGCGACAAATGTCGCGGATTCGATGATGTATCAAGCGAAAGCGGCAGGCGGTAATACGATCCGCTCGGCTCAGATCTGATTCACAGCCACGTAAGTGGGTGGACGCTGCGCCCGGTTTCCGTGTCCGTGGCGGCAAGATACACATCGACGCGCTCAGCGGTCAGAGCCTTGCTGATGTGATAGCCCTGGACCAGGTCACACCCGACCCACTGAACGCGGCGGAACTGCTCGATGGTCTCGACGCCCTCGGCCAACGATTTCATACCGAGAGCCGCGGCCAATTCGACAATGGACTTCACCACGGACATCTTCGGATCGTCCGAGTCGGTGACCAGCATGCGATCGATCTTGAGAACGTCGATTGGAAGTCTCTGGAGCGTGGCGAAGGAAGAATAGCCGGTGCCGAAATCGTCGAGCGCGACGGTAACCCCGAGCTCACGCAGCTTGTAGAGATCCCGGATCGCGCGATCGTCCACAACACCTGTCTCGGTGATTTCGAGCTGCAGCAGATGCGGAGCCAAGCCCGAATCCGTCAGAGCTTTCTTCACCATCGCACCGAACTCTCGCGACACCAACTGCACTGGCGAAACGTTGACCGAGACGCCGATTCCGGTCGGCCACCCCGCAGCAGCTGCGGTCGCCATCGCCATCGCCTGCGCGCCGAGGGGAATGATCATTCCGGTTTCCTCCGCCACCGAGATGAACTGGCTGGGCCCGATGAGGCCGCGACTGGGATGGTTCCACCGTAGAAGAGCCTCGAAGGCCACCACTTCACCGGTCTGAGTGTCGACCTGAGGCTGATAGTGGAGATCGAACTGCCCTTCCTCGATCCCTCTGTCCAGCTCGTGGAGCGCAGTCGCCCGCGCCGATGCCCTCGCCCGCAGCAGCGGTGAGAACTTGCCTACTCGATTGCGCCCCGTCGACTTCGCTTCGTACAGAGCCAGATCCGCCAGCATCACCAATCCGTCTGCGTCTGTTGAATCCTCGGGCGCGCTGGAGTAACCGATCGTGGCCCGCACTTCTATTCGATTGCCTTCGACGAAGAATGGTTCGTGCAGCACTTCCAGGTACCGATCGAAGATCACTCCGGGATCGTCGCGCGACGACGTGCAGACGATCAGCCCGAATTCGTCGCCGCCCATCCGCGAGCACATGTCCGAACCTACGACCTTGCGCAGGCGTTTCGTGACTTCGAGAAGTAATTGGTCCCCGATCGGATGTCCAAGGGTGTCGTTGACCGATTTGAAATTGTCGAGGTCGAGTATCCCGACGAGAACCTGCTTCTCCGGCGCCCGAGAATTGATCGCTTGCTCGAGCGCCACACCGAACGCACGACGGTTCGGCAACCCGGTCAACGAGTCGGTGGCCGCAAGCCGAAGGATCTCCTGCTCGTGGACATACCTCTCCGTGATGTCGGAACCGACACCGCGCCAACCCAGAATCACGCCGGATTCGAGGACCCGTGGATTACCGGAAAGAGACCACCAGCGCCGCCTACCGTCGACATGCACCGGCACGACGGTGTCCCGGAAGGGGGCACTCGATTCGAGTTTGTCGATCATCTGGGCCGCGGCCGCACGTCCCTCCGGACTCGACGCGATCTGGAGTCTGGTGAGGAGTTGCCCGAAGGTGAGTTGCTGCAACTCGTCCACCGTCATACCTGCGACCTCGGCGAGACGTGCCGAGGTGTGGGAGAACCGGCCGTTGGTGTCGCACTCCCACAGCCAGTCGCGGGAACCGCCTTCGAAACCGTCGAGCAACAACGCCACCGTCTGACGCTCGGATTCCGCCTGAAACTCTGCGAGACAACGTCTCTGGAACGAGGCTGACAGATAGACCGCCCCTACGGTGAGCGCAAACATGTAGATGCACAACTGAATCGCAAGTACGCGAAAGTGGGGTTCGGCGTGGACGATGAGAACAGTGAAGACGCCGAGGCCGTGAATGTAGATCCAGGTCAGGCTCACCGATCTCAAACTGGAGAACGTCACGGTCCCGGCGCCCATGATTCCTGCCATCGTCGCGATCAGAACCAAGTCGCGGAAGACGTCCATGTCGTGAAAGAGCAGGGCAAAGAGTGCGACGTCGAGGGTCGCGACAACGATCACTTCGACGAGCAGACCCACGTAGTCGTAGCGCGGTGTGTGCTTCGACGGTCGCCAGCGAAGCGGTATCCATACTCGAATCGAATTCGCGAGGACAAGAAAGATGAGGGCGCCGCCCAACCACCTGAGCGTCTGACGTCCAGGCGGGACGGTGTAGGTCAGAATCACGACCAAACTCGCCATGTACGCAAGATTGGCGAACGGCGCGACGGCCGCAGCCTCGTCGATCTGACGGCGAAACAGGCTGTTGCAGTCGGTCTCCGAAGCAGGATCTTGCCGACTCAATCGACTCAATCGACTCAGACGGTTCATCAGTGAGGCATCCCGACACCAGCGCAGGCGCCATCAGCGGGCGTCGAATCCGCTCGCCTGGCCATCCGAACCTCCCCTGGCTCCCCACCGAACCCTTATCCGGTGAAACGTCAGTGTTTCAGACTCGCTGCTTGTTTCCTTCACAACGGTAGCCATCTGACGAATCGATTGTGCGCAGATCACTATATCCAGAGGTCGTTCCGTCGATCGTCCAGGTCGATCCGCGATTGCTGATTCTTAGCTCGAACCACGTTTGTCGCCGACCGCGACGCGGGGGATTCGAGCGGTCGGGAACAACGCGGCGATTGCGAGCAGCGCTGCCACGGCAAAGGCGACACGCAACGCGTCCAGCCTGGCTTCTTCGTTCACGTCCACGATCGCATCCGCCGTGGACTCGGCGACGCCGGCGTCACTGAGAGCGGATCGGAGTTGCGTCGTCGACAGGAACGGCACGCCCGAGGCCATGTCGGTGCTCGCTTGCTGCTGCACCGATGTCGGAACCGCCGGATTGTCTTCGATTCCGGCGATCGCCGACGTCGTGAGTGTGGCAATGAGAACCGATCCGATCAGGGCAGTTCCCAAGGATGCGCCGAGGTTGGTGGCGGTGTTCTGCAACCCGCCGACCTCGGTGCTGCGTTCGTCCGGGACCGAGGACACCGTGACGGCTCCGAGCTGCGAAGACAGGCACCCCAAGCCGAAACCCATGAACAGCATGGGAATCATCACGATCGCCGCATTGGCGCCGGGGTCCATGCCTGCCACGAGCATCAGAATGCCGACGACCATGACCAACAATCCGACTCGGACCACGCGTCGCGGGTTCGCGGTAGGCCGTAGCTTCGGAATACCGATCGCCGCCACGACGAGCGCCGCCGACAACGGCAGGATGCGAATTCCGGTCTCGAGAGCGCTGAGCTCCAGAACTACGGACAAGAACAAAGGAACCGCGAAGAACACGCCCGCCTGCACCAGAAACTGCGCGAAGAACATCGACAGCCCGCCACTGAGTTCGCGGTTTCTCAGCATCGCCGGATCGAGCAGAGGCTCCTTCCCCGCAGCGGCCAGGCGCCCCTCCCATCGCAGGAATCCGTAAACGACAAGGAGCCCGACGATCAGCAGCCACACCACCGGAGACAACCCCACCAGCTGCGGCCCGCCAGGTTTGGCCTGTACCCAACCCCACTCGCTCGAACGCAGCACACCGAAGACGATCATTCCCAGTCCCACCACGGACAGGATCGAACCGAAGTAGTCGAGGCGGGACTTCGACGGTGGGACGTCGACCACCTTGCTGAGCACCAGCAAGATCAGGACAACGATCACGACTTCGCCGACGAACACGTAACGCCACGACGCAAATGTCGTCGCCGCGCCGCCGATCAGCGGCCCCACTGCCACGGCTATCGCGCCTGCTGCAGCGACGAGGCCGTAGGCCGCCGGACGCTTCTCCGCCGGGAAGTTGGTGGCGACGAGCGCAACGATCGCGGGCATGATGAGCGCCGCGCCGACGCCTTCGAGGAACGACCACCCGATCAACAGGACCACGAGATTCGGAGCGAGCGCAGTCGTCAGAGAACCAGCGCCGTAGATGACCAAGCCGAGTGCGAAGGCTCGGCGACGGCCCATCATCGAACCGACTTTGCTACCCGTGATCATCAGAGTCGCCATGACCAGGGTGTACAGCGTGATCGCGGTTTGAATGCCGGTGATACTCGTGCCGACGTCCTCGGCGACGGTCGCCATCGAAACATTCATGACCGAGCTGTCCAGGGTCATCAGGAACTGGCTGCTCGCCAACACCGTGAGAACCAGCCCCGAACCCGCCTGCGTAGTCGAACCAGCAACCTGTCCGTCACCCATCGTGCGGGTGTACCCGGTGCTCAGGTCTTCGAAGCAGACCGGTCAGTGCTGTTTGAGGCTGTTCGAGGCTGTTTGAGTCAGTGCCGTTCGAGTCAGCGCTGTTCGAGTGCAAGTTGATCGGCCCAGGCCGACACGTCGCCGCGTTCCAGAGCGACCGCGAGCAGTTCCGGAAACTTGTCCGGCGTGCACGCAAACGCGGGAATCCCGAGGGCACTCAGCGCCGCTGCATTGTCGTGATCGAACGATGGAGCGCCGTCGTCCGAGAGCGCCAGCAGAACCACAACCTGAACACCGGCATTCTTCATGGCCGCCATGCGCCGCAGCATCTCGTTCCGAATACCGCCCTCGTAGAGGTCCGAGATCAGAACAAACATCGACTCGGCAGGACGCGAGATCAGCGACTGGCTGTACGCGATTGCGCGGTTGATGTCCGTGCCCCCACCGAGTTGGGTCCCGAAAAGAACGTCTACGGGGTCGGACAGTTTGTCCGTCAGATCGACGACGGCGGTGTCGAAAACCACAAGCGAAGTCTTCAGCGCTTGCATCGACGCCAACACCGCGCCGAACACGGACGCGTAGACGACGCTGGACGCCATCGAACCCGATTGGTCGATCGCCAGGACCACGTCGCGCTGCACAGATTTCGACTTGCGGCCGTATCCGACGAGCCGCTCGGGGACGACGGTTCGATACTCCGGCAGGTAGTGCGACAGATTTGCTCGGATGGTTCGGTCCCAGTCGATGTCACGCAACTTCGGATTCGACGTTCTGGCCGAACGATTGAGTGCCCCGGTCACCGCGGCCTTCGTTTTCTGCGCGATTCGCTCTTCGACTTCCCGAACCACCTTGCCGACGACCATTCGAGCAGTGGCCTTGCTGGCCTCCGGCATGACCTGGTTGAGGCTCAGCAGCGTCCCGACCAGATGTACATCTGGCTCGACGGCATCGAGCAGTTCCGGTTCGAGCAGCAACTGCGCCAAACCCAGTCGGTCGATTGCGTCCTTCTGCATCACCTGCACCACCGTGCTGGGAAAGTACGTTCGGATATCGCCGAGCCATCTGGCGACGGACGGCGCCGACGCCCCCAATCCGGCTGAGCGGCGGCGCCCCTTGGTCGGGCCGGACGAGTCGTAGAGCGCTGCGAGAGCTGCATCCATTCGACTGTCGCCCGGTTGGCCCAGCCCTCCCGTCGATTCTTCGGCGGATTCCCCGAGCATCAATCTCCAGCGCCGAAGGCGCTGATCGTCGTCGCTCATACGCGCGCTCCCAGTATCTCGGCAACGACCGCCATTGCCGCTCGGCCGCGTCGAGTATCGGTCTCCACTGTCGTCTCGACGCGTCGTCCACCTCTGACCGCCTGACCGATCGCTCGACGCTCCCCTGCCTCGAAGGCTCCGAACGTGCGTCGAAGCAACGGAAGCGTGTCGATGAAGTCCTGCTCACGAAGTTGGCGGACCCACGTGTCGATCAGCGTGAGCAACGCTCGATCGTGAACGAGCACAAGCCCTCCGCCGCCGAGAAACCCGTCGACCCACCCGGCTTTGGCGGTCGGCGCGCTGCCCACGGACAGGGCCCGAGACAAGCGCTGGGCTGCAGCGGTTTCCGTGATCGAACCGCTGTCGCGCAGTAGCCGCACCATCCGTCCGACGAGTAAACCGTTGACGTCGTCACGGTCGATCACGCCGGCCATCGCCTGCAGCCACCGTGCGCTCGCATCGCGATCGTCACGGACCATGACTGCCGAGTGAACCTTGTCGAGGTGATCGCGAAACTCCTCGGCGCTGGGATCGTCCAGTCCGGTGACGGCGACTGCGAGGCCGGTGCAGATCCGGATCAACAAGCTGTCGGCGACGTCGATCAACGCCGTCACATCGGTTCCGCGCACATCGCCGTATCGCAGCGTTCGGGTCAGCGTCGGTAGCGCCGCCATCAGATGTGACACGTCATGGTCTAGTGCCGCAACTGTTTTCACACTCTCCAAAACCGCAGACAAAGCTGCCGGGAGGTTTGCGAGCAGTGAGTTCTCCAGTAGTCCGATCAGTGACGCGAGAGTGATGTCCGGCTCGTTGATCTTCGAGACGACACGTGATGCCGCCGCTGCGGCCACCGTCGTACCCCACAGCGACGCCTCGATCACCGAGACCGAGAATTCGGGCTTCCATTGCAGCGCCCAAGTCTCTCGGAAAGTTCCGGTGGAACGGACCTCACTGTCGGCCGGGGTTCCCCAATCGATCTCGAGGATCCCCAGTCGGTGCAGGAACTGGGAACGCTCGACGTCGATATCGCGTCGCAGGTCCAGATCGAGATTCTTGGCTCCCGCTTGTTGTTTGAGCCGCAAAGTCTTCGAACGTGCTCGCAGGTCTGCTTCGAGCGGAACCGTCGGAGTTTCTTCGGGCACCGTGCCCAGGGCTTCGCCCACAACGAGTCTTCGTGTGATCAGATCCAGAAGAACGTCGTTTCCGTCGCACATCACCGACCTCGTAGCCTCGGTAACTTCCGACAATCCGGCCAGCGGGCGAGAACGCAGTGCAGCCAACGTATCTGCCAATCGGACAGCTTCGATGACGTGAGCACTCGAGATGGGAAGGTCCTCGTCCCTGAGCACCCTCGCAACTTTGGTGAGCCACCGCGTGATCGTCTTGTCGTTCGCGGTGAACAGATGGTGATACCAGCCCGGCGAGGTGATTCCGGCTCCGTAACCCGATGCCGACGCCAGGCGTGAATGTGTCCAGGGAACCCAGGTCAGCGAGGTCTTGACCTTGGACATCCCCTTGAGAATGCGGGCGTCGGGAGCCGCAGGCCCCAGGGCTCCGACCAACGCCGGCGCGTGCCAGGCTCCGCAGACGACCGCTACCCGCTCGGCGCCATCCTTCAACGTCTTTCGCAGCACCTGCCGCATATACGCTTCGCGATGCGCTGTCTCCTCGTCGATCGGCACTGTCTCACGCAGCGCCTCCATCGCCTCGGTGATCGCATCGAAAGAATCTGCGCCCGAGCTTGATTCGATCACCGAATCCCACCAGCGTTCGGTGTCGTCGAAACCCGCGGCCGCGGCCAGTTCAGACAGAGGATCGCCCTCGCGGACAGTACGAATCCCCTGATCCGCCAACACGTTGAACGCGGGCAGATCGCAGAACCTTGCCTGCACACCGTTCTTCGCAGCCCACTGCAGCGCTTGCCATTCGGGTGAGAACACCGCAAACGGCCAGAAGGCCGCCTTCGACGGTTCGCCAGTGGCGTACGCGAGCAACGCAATCGGCGGTTCCATCGACTCCGATGCCGCCAGCATCACCAACGGGTCTGCATCCGAAGGACCTTCGATCAGGACCACGTCGGGGGAAAACTCGTCCAGGCCCTGCCGAACCGAACGAGCAGATCCCGGGCCGTGGTGACGGATACCGAAGACCCGGACACGCAGGTCCGGAATCACGATGGTCACCCGGTGACCTCGCGGCACGCCCGGTAGAAGTCGGACCACTCGCCGCGTTCACGCACTACTGCCTCGAGGTACTCGTTCCACACAACCTTGTCTGCGACCGGATCCTTGATCACCGAACCCAGGATTCCGGCAGCGACGTCGGATGCCCGCAGTACGCCGTCCCCGAAATGCGCAGACAACGCCAAACCGTTGGTGACCACCGAGATCGCCTCCGCCGTCGACAGAGTTCCGGACGGGGACTTCAACTTGGTGCGGCCGTCGGTGGTCGTGCCTGATCGCAGTTCCCGGAACACGGTGACGACCCGGCGAATTTCCTCGGCTGCTGCGGGGGTTGTCGGCAATTCCAGTGCTGCGCCCAACTGTTCGACTCGGCGTGCCACGATAGCCACCTCGTCCTCCTCGCTGGCCGGCAACGGGAGAACAACTGTGTTGAACCGTCGACGTAGTGCGGACGACAGATCGTTGACACCGCGATCGCGATCGTTGGCGGTAGCGATCAGATTGAAGCCCTTGGCTGCCTGCACCTCGATGCCCAGTTCCGGCACCGGCAACGTCTTCTCGGAGAGAATGGTGATGAGGGCGTCCTGCACGTCGGCCGGAATACGCGTCAACTCTTCGACGCGGGCGATCTTCCCGGTTTCCATCGCGGTCATCACAGGTGACGGCACCAGCGCACCGGCGGTCGGCCCCTCCGAGAGAAGGCGTGCGTAGTTCCAGCCGTAGCGGATAGCTTCCTCGGGTGTACCCGACGTGCCTTGAACCAGGAGCGTCGACGCACCCGAAATTGCAGCCGAAAGGTGTTCGGAAACCCAGGTCTTGGCTGTACCCGGCACGCCCAACAGCAGTAGTGCCCGGTCGGTGGCAAGAGTTGCGACGGCCACTTCCATCAACCGCCGTGGACCGACGTACTTCGGTGAAATGACTGTTCCGTCGTCGAGAGGTCCACCCAACAGATACGTCACCACGGCCCAGGGCGACAAGTTCCACGACGGTGGACGCGGACGGGTGTCCTGCGCGGCCAGTGCTTCGAGTTCGAGTGCGTACTCCTGCTCTGCGTGGGGCCGCATCAGCTTTGCCGGTTCTGTGGTGGGCACGGTTACGCTGTCAGTCATGTGAGCTCCTCGAGCAGGGTCTTGCGGTGGGTGATGGCGCTGGCAGTTCTGGCGAAGGTCTGCCGCCAGTCCGGGTCACGTGCACGCTCCGCAGCCCGATCGAGCAAAGTTACTGCGCTGTAGGGAAATCGACTCTCGGCTAGGCGTAGCGATGCGCTGTATTTGTAGCGCGAGAATTCGCCGGCCTTGGCGCCCCCATCGGCACGTCTGGCCGCAACTCGTTCCCACTGGGCCACGACTGCCCGGGTGATGTCGTCTGGCCATGGACCTCGCAGAGCGTCGTAGATCGCTGCCCGGCCCGGGTGCAGAACGTTGGCGTCGCCGTTTCCAGACCTCAACAGGTCAGCCAACGCCTTGGCCGACACCAACGGGAGTAGGCGTCGATCGGTGGCCGTGCCGCGCGTGCGAAAGAGTTCCAGCGCCCATTCCGCATTGTTCTGCGCGACTGCAGCGGTGGACCAAGCGTCGTGAAGGATCGGCTCCCAGCCTTCGTCAACGCTCATCCCCAAGACCTTGCCGGGTTCACCGATCATGTTGTTCCACAAAGACAACGGTGCAGAACTGATCGCCTGACGCACGTACTCGGCACGATAGTCGGTGTGTGGATTCGGCCGATCTTCGATGCCGTCTCGCCTCGACGCCGCATCGACTTCCTCAGGCGGCAGGATGACCAACGTGGATCGAAGCAGTTTCCGCTCCACCCGCGCCCATTTCTGAACCCGCGCAGCCATTCGCTCCCCGAACTCCGATTCGGGAATACGTCCGAGCACCTCCGCTGCTGCGCGTCGCACGTCCTTGCGACGGTCGTCGAGGGCTTCCTCCAACAATGGTTGATCGTCGGCGCTCGATCCGATTGCCAGAGTCGAGACAAATGCAGCCTTCTGTTCGCCCCGCTCGGTGCCCCACGATTTTCTGAGTTCGGCCAGTGCCAGCGCGGGATCTGTTCGGCGAGTGTCTATCAGCCACTGCGTGCGCTGGGACGAACTTCCGTGACGCCAGACATCCGGATTTGCATCCCTGGTTCGGACGAGCTTGCTCCACTCAGGGTTTTGCGCGGCTAGCCATCGGCCACGCTCGCCGACGATCTGCAGGATGCTCTCCCGGTGAGCTTCGCTCGCACGTGCAAAGGAAAGCAACTCGGCGACCAGATGATCAGGCGCACGGTAGTTGCGCTCCAACGCGACTGCGAACCACTCGTCGAGCAAGGTCGCTTTGGCCGCGAGCATCGACAGCAGGTGCGCCGATGAGGATTCCGGCAGCGTGAATCGCACATCGTCTGGAGCAGGTGTCGGCACCGCCGCCGTGGTGGAGCCCGCACCGCCACGGCGGTACGCCCTCTCCAACGCTGCTGCTGCCAGAAGCATCTCGGCAGGATCGCCGTCGAGTTCGCGGGCATGGCCTCGCACTTCGGCCGGCAGCTCCTCGAATGTTGTCGAGGTTCTGGCGGTCCCGAGAAGAGCAGCCGAGATCAAAGTGCTCACAGCACGATCACCTGTCCTCCCGTGAAAACCGAGATCGGAGTAAGAGCCAGCGCATTCCACGTTCCGCAGACCGTGACCGGGTAACCGCCGGAAATACCGAGCAACTTCCACAGAAGATCCGAATCACCTTCTGCCCGAAGCGCTGTGCCCGATTCGTCGACGAGAAACCAGGAACCGTCGACGAACGACGGGACCACCGAACTGATCACTGCCGGCCACGAGCGCAACCAGGGATCTGCGGCGAGGGCATCGGTAAACTGCTGCAACGCAGCGTCGATGCTTCCGAACGGCATGGTTGTGAAGGGCTCCGGTTCACCGTGCGTTGCCCCCATCCGCGCCCGCAATGCCGCGGCACCGGGATAGAAATGAACATCGGCATTGAGCAGAAACCCGACTGGCGGCGTTTCGGTGGCAAAGTTGGGTGACCCGTGGGAGAAGTCGAGCAGCATGGCCCACCGTTTCGAATTCCTGCCGAGCATCCACACGGTTCGGGTGAACAGTCGCTTCTCCTCGGTGATCCCGGAACCGAGAATCATCCAGTTCTCTTTCACCGGAATCGATTCCATCACACTCTCGGTTGAGACGGGATAGCCGACGTGCGCTTTCACCGAATAGGCAAGATCTTCCGGCAACTCGGACAGCTTCTGATGCGCAGCGACCAGCAGGTGCAACCGAGCCAACTCGTCGAGGACCTTCTCGGGCCAGTTCTCCGTAGACGCAACGATTCCCGCCAATGCTCGAAGCGTGCCTGCAATACCGGGCGCCTGAGCATCCACCATTCGAGCGGCTACCGCGTCGAAGCCCGCCCAGGATGTGTCCATCGCTGCCAGACCACTGCGGATCTGATCGGTGATCCACAGGTCCAATTCGACGAGCCCGCCCGCAACGCGGTCGGCGCGCTTCTGCGCTGTCGCCGGGTCGGGAGATTTCTTGGGAGCCTCGTCACCGCTTTCGCCGGTGTTCTCGGCCTTCTCCTCGCGGCGCGACAACCACTCTGCCGCGAAGTCGGCCGGCTCGTCCGCCGACGGCACACGCCCTTCCGACCATTCCACCAGCAGCCCCAGAGCATGTTTGCACGGAAACTTTCGACTGGGGCACGAGCACTTGTATGCAGGGCCCCGCAGGTCAACCACTGCTTGATACGGCTTCGAGCCGCTGCCCTGACACAGCCCCCAGAGCGCGAGACCGCTACTGCCGGCATGGCTCCACGAACCAGCCAACTTGCGCGCAGCGGCCAGCGATGCGGCGTCGGGAGCTACCGACGCCACCTGCCCAGCTGTCCACGGCGAAGTCACTCGACCACAGTATGACAACCCGCTGACATCGCAGAGTCAGGCCGATTCTTTAGTGAATCAGCTCTTGACTCGAACACATATTCGAATATGATTTGAGGTGGGGATCGGGGGATTCAATGAGTATCAACACATCATCTGACGTCGTTTGTGGTTCTGCGGTGGGTTTGCGCGGACGTCTGTGGCGGTTGTCTGCTTCTGAATTGCATACCGCTGCTATCGAGGCGAGTGCGGAGATTCTGCGGCTCGAAGCTGTGCGTGTGGCGGTGGTGGACGAGTTGTCGTTGCGGCCCGATGATCAGGTGATCGCCAGCCGCGGCGTCGGGTCCTGGTTGGCGGCGAACACGATGCTGCAGGTTCGGGACGGGAAGAAGATCGCCGCCCTGGGTGCTGCACTACGACCGTTTCCGGCGGTGACTGCCCGGTTCAATGTCGGGGACTGCTCCTTCGATCATGCCGTGTTGATCGTGGCGTTCTGCGAATCACCACCGAAGGGCATGCCGGACGAAGCGCTCCCTCGCTGTATCGACTTGTTGCTGGCTGCCGCTTCCGGAGTGGAGGCCACGACCACGAAGGTCCGCAACGTCATCGCGACCTTGGAGCGAGTGTTCGAATCCGATGAGATTCCGCCCGCCGAAGACATCGACCTCAACGAGCTCCGGATCGCGTCGACGTTGAACGGTCGGGTGGTGGTGCGCGGAGATTTCGACGCCCTCACCGGTGAAATGCTGCTCTCCGCCCTGTCGAATCTGACGATGCCCACCCCGGCACCCGATGGAACCCCGGACGCCCGGTCGGCAGCGAAACGCACGGCGGACGGGTTCACCGAACTGATCCGCCGTTACCTCGACTGCGCCAAAACCGGTGTCGATGGTGGCCAGCGTCCGCATGTGAACGTGCACATCAACGCCCGCGATCTTGCGGAGCACCGCGATTGCGCCGCCGCACCCTCGCCCGATGGTGGTGGTGGTGGTGGAGCGACTGTATCGGATCTCGACGTCGGGCACATGCCCTGGCTCGGACCACTCTCGGTCTCGCAGACCAGACTCCTCGGCTGCGACTGCTTCCTGTCCACCGTACTGCTCGACGACCACGGGGCGCCGCTCGATGCGAAACCCGGAAAGCGATTAGTGTCCGCCGAACAGCGAGTGGCGTTGATCGCCCGAGACAAAGGCTGCGCATTCCCCGGCTGCACATGCGTGCCCGCCTGGACCGATGCACACCATATTCGGCACTGGGCCAACGGCGGGCCGACCGTGATGAACAACCTTGTCCTGCTGTGCCGTTCACATCACCGGCTGATGCACCGAAAAACCGGATACGTCGGGAAATGGGAAATCCGAATAGGCACCGACAACAAACCCTGGTTCATCCCACCACCCTCGATCGACCCCGGCCAGCACCCACGGCCCGCGAACACCACCTTCAAAACCTGAGAAGAACCTCAGGCACAACAGAACACGGCCAGGTTCCGCATCGGTCAACAAACCCCGATACGGAGCCCACAGGCCGTGTCGCGTCCATGACTCACGACGTTTTGGCGGGGCGCAAGACCGATCTACCCAACAACTCACAAACCTGCAGGGCCAGAGCGAGATCCAACTTGTCTCGGCCGGCAGCGACTGGATCCCCGAGCGCCTTGTTGATGCGATACTTCACGGTATTCCGGTGCAGATTCATGTGATTGGCAGTGTGCAGATGGCTTTCTCCGTGGGCGAAGTACACACTCAACGTCGTCCGCAAGGATGCAGCAGAAGGCGTATCGTCCGCCAACGGGCCTAGCACCTCCCAGACCCATGACTTCGTAGAATCGATGTTCTCGGACAGAAGTGAAACCACAGCGACGCCGCGGTCCCCGAAGCTCACCACCGGCCGTTGCGGCGTATCCGGCACGGCAGCAACCGAATAGGCGGCGGTTGCCTGTTCGTGAGATCGCTTGAAACCTTCGACCCCTGACCCTGGCAGCCCGATTGCCACCCGCGCTCCGCCGTCCAACGGCACTGCCGCAGCGAGAACCTCCGGATCTGGCGCAGGCACCCGGCGACCGAACGGCAGCCACGCCCACACCGTGCGTCGATCGATGGCGGTGATGATCGGCGGCTTGTCCGCTCCCGCCGCTGCGCCGAGATCACGTACGAGTCGATCGAGCGTGTTGATGCCCATGACGTCCGCATCCCACGTCGACCAAACCACCAGGGCGACGTGGTTCTGACCCAGGCGGTACCCGGTCTCCGCTTCGAAAGCAGCGGTATCTGCGTTGGTGCCGGACAGGAGGGCGTGGATCGCGGCCGAATGGAGGTTTCCCTGCGCTGCCATCCATCGACTGCGTTCCCGCTCGTACGCGTCGAAGACGTAGAGCGTGATCCAGTCGATGTAGCTGTAGACCACATCCGAAGTGTGTTTCAGGACAGCCAAAGTGAGTCGCGCCGGAATATCCAGTGTGCTGATCTCGTCGTGACAGATCCGCATCAGATCGCCTTGGCCCATGTGGTAGGCCCGAACGAGAGAGTTGGACGGAACGTCCCGCTGCGCCAGACGCAGAGCGTATTCCACTGCGGCAGTGGTCGGTTGGAGATGATCGATCGGAATGTCGTTGGCCAATACGTGGATGATCGTCGTGATGTTTCCCTGCACGCTGGCCTCGAGCATTTCGAGCAATTTGGCGTCTGCATCCAATTGGTCGATTTCGTGAGCCATCATGAAGGCCATCTCACGCGCGATGTCGGCACTGCGCTCGTCGAGTCGTCGGGCCAACTCGGCAACCACCGCAAGCACTTCCGGCTCCGCGGCTGCAGGCACTCGGGCGAGGCGCCGCATCGCGCCGGCGCCTCGCTCCTTGTGCGATGGACTACTCACAGAACTTCCGCACCCTTTCGTCGCAGGTACTTCAGAGCCGATTCGGCCGCGTTGTACCCGCACATTCCATGTGCTCCGGCACCCGGCGGGGTCGAGGCCGAGCACAGGTAAGTGCCCGCGATCCCCGTGCTGTACGGATCGACTGCCACGCGCGGACGCAAGACAACCTGCAGTTCGGTGTTGGCACCTCCGATGATGTCGCCGCCTACCTGATTCGGATTGTCTTGTGCCAGGTCAGCTGTACCACTGCTCGTTGTCGCGACGATCTGATCCCGGAATCCTGGCGCAAACCTCTCGATCTGACGAATGATCGCCTCTGTAGCGTCGCCGGCATATCCGTGTGGCACGTGCGCATAGGCGTACAGCGGATGAACGTTCCCGGCGGATCGGGTGGGATCAGCCAGGTATTGCTGACCGAGGAGCACGAACGGCCGGTCCGGCATGCGGCCTGAATTCGTCTCACGCTCAGCGGCCACGATTTCGTCGAAACCACCTGCCAGATGGACAGTTCCGGCCCGAGCGCAATCCGGATTGGTCCACGGCACATGACCTTCGATCGCAAAATCGACCTTGAACGCTCCGGGAGCCTGCTTGAACTTTCGATAGGCTCTCGCCACTCGGCCCGGGAGTCGATCGCCCAGGATTTCGAGCGCACCCCCCGGATTGACATCTAGCAGAACAACATCGGCGTCCGGAATCTCGGAGGCCGTGCGAACCCGAATGCCGGTGTCGATCTTGCCGCCGTGATCGAGGAGCATCGCGGCCATGGCGTCGGTGATCGAACGCGAACCTCCCTCGGCAACCGGCCAACCGTAGCGGTGACCAGCAGCAGTGATCATCAATCCCACCGCCGAGGTGGCCGGACGGTTGAGTGGATAGAAGGCGTGCGCGGCAACCCCGCCGAACAGCGCCTTCCCTTTGTCGGTCTTCCACAACTTCGCGGTCACGGTTGCCGGAAGCAGCGCTCGCGGACCGAAAGCTGCGAGCCGCAGCGGATGCCGCGGGACATTGACGATCGGGCGCATCAGGTCGGACGCCAATGCATCGAATCCCGTCGACAAGTCACCGAACATGCGTTGCCATCGAGGTCCGTCCGCGCCGAGTCCCGCCGCCGTCTGCTCCAGCGAGCGGTACAGAACACCGGCGTCCCCGTTGTCGAGCGGATGCGCGCAGTCCACCTCTGCCCATCTCCAGATCAGCCCGTATCGCTCGAGGTCCAGCTTTGACAGGTACGGCGAGCCGATACCCATCGGGTGAAACGCCGAGCAGTGATCGTGAATCAACCCCGGCACGTCGATCGGACCGGAGCGGGTGCCTCCGCCGATCTGGTCGGCAGCCTCGAGCACCTGCACGTCCACACCGCTACGTGCGAGGTGTACCGCGGCAGCGAGCCCATTGGGCCCGCTGCCGACGACTACGGCCTTTGTCACTTACTCACCTCTTGCTCGCTACCGCTGGCCCTCGTACGCATCTTCGGCTCGGAGACAACCTGCGGATCTGTTGCCGCGCGGTCGGCCCGTACGTCCAGTGTCCACTGAACGTCGAACGGAATGGGCCCGTTCGGCAACCACGGTTGTTCGGCAACTGCGTCGGCGACCTTGAAAGTACCTCGTTCGATGACGCCGAGAGCTGCGTCGATCACCTGGTACTCCTGCGTTCCCTTGTGGATGGGCTGCGATTCGATCCAGGTCACCAGGAACTCGCCGGGCGCGAAATTGCAGCGACGCTGAATGGCGGCGATCAACTTCGCATCGTGCAGGTGCCCGTCACCGAAGTTGAAGGCGACGATGGAGTTGCACATGAACTCGGCTTCCCGCAGCGAGTACGTGTTGATGTCGTCGCCGAGGTGCCTGATCATCAGTGAGAACAGTGCACGCCCCTGGCTGTGCATGGAACGCCAGCCCAACAGCTGATGCAGAACGACATCGGACACATCTTCGGGGTACATCGTCATCAACTGATTACGCGTATCCGGCGACGGACGCTTGATGTACTGGTCGATCTTTGCTTCGGCGCCCGGCGCGAATGCCCACGTCGCAGATGCCCAGTTGCCGGCGTACTGACGCATCGACGGCAGGAACGACACCAGATCGGGTCGAAGGTTTCCGAGAATGGGGAAGAAAGCAAGGGCTGCAATAATTCCCGCTGTGATCCAGGGTGAAGACATGGCGCCGAGGCCGTAGCCGTCCCACGCCGGGAAGCCCAGGAACAGGAAGACCGAGGCGTAAGCGAACAGAAGATTCCATTCCAGCGGAACGGCCAGCGGGAAGGTCGACGCGATGAAGAGATGGAATCCGACCATGAGGATCACGGCGAGGATGGTGAGTGTCTTGTTCGTCGAGAACAGCAGTATCAACGGGGTGACGATTTCGACCATCGTTCCGGCCACGTGTGCGACCCCGCCGCCGAGGTGCGAGGGCCGCAGATCCTCCGGGAAATTCCGGTAGTGCGCACGTTTGATCTTCTTCGACGGGATCCACGGCGTATTGCTGAGCATCGGGGGGACCACCAGCGAGAAGTGACGGCCGAACTTCGAGACACCGGCACCGATCCACACCATGACGATCAGCAGTTTGAGCGCCAGAATCATGTCGACGAAGGGCAGGAACGTGAAGAAGAAGATCGCCGGCAGGTACTGCTCACTACGGGCAGCGATGAAGGGCACCTTGTCCCGCAACCCGAGAATCACCATGAGCACGAGGAAGGAGTACAAGACCGTCGGGCGTACCAGTCCGGCATTGTCGGCGATTGCCGAATCGATTCCTGTGGTGTGAACGCCGGGAAGAACCGCGGCAACAAGAAGATTGGCGACTACGGCGACATAGATGAAGACGTCGAACACCGTGCGGGTGTCACCCGAGGTGAGCGGCACCTTGCCCGGCCACGGTGGAAGGCGAATCGTGCCGGGGCGGATCCAGTAGAGAACTCCACCGGTCATCGGTTTGAAGTGGCCGGCCAATGGACCCCAAGACCCTGCCAGGCCCAGGATTTCGAGCATCATGGTCCAGATGATGAGTTTCTGGTAGACGATCGGCTGGTTCCACCATGATCCGATGTCGAACCACGAGAGGCCGGAAGTCAAAGTGGCAACGGCTGTTCCAGCTGCCAGGTAGAGGAACAACAGTTTCATGATGTAGACGGTGTGGACCATCTTCGGTGTACCGAAGCCGTAATCCACCCAGTGCGTGGACATGTCACGCAGACGCTCGAGAAACGGCTTGTCCATGAAGGTTGCCGGATCGACGGGAGGGAAGTTTCCTTCTTTGAATCCCATGATGTGCTCCTGAAATACGGAATGTGGGCATGACGGATCGACTCGACGCACGTAGTCGAGTTGTGCTGGTATTACGGGGAAGGGACTAGTGAGCGGGAGTTGCGCTCAAAGCTCGTCTCATTCCGGGTTTGTCGATCTTGCCCACCGGGTTTCGGGGAAGCGTATCGACGACGTAGATCGCCACTGGCACCTTTACTCGGGTGAGCAAGGCCGTGACATGTTCGAGCAGTTCGCCTTCGGTGACGGGCGCGTCGGGGTAGGCAACGACATAGGCAACTGGCACCTCTCCGTAGACCTGGTGCGGAGCGCCGATGACGGCGGCCTCGAGCACGGAAGGATGTGTGGCGAGCGAATTTTCGATCTCCTTGGGGTAGATGTTCTCGCCCCCACGGATGATCATGTCCTTGATGCGATCGACCAGGGTCAGGTAGCCGTCTTCGTCGAGGACCCCGACGTCGCCGGTATGCAACCAACCATCCTTGACGGTCTTCGCGGTCTCCTCCGGCTTGCCCAGATAGCCACGCATCACGTTGCCGCCCTTGATGACCACCTCTCCGGCAATTCCGACGGGAGCAAAGGTTCCGTCCTCGGCAAGAATGGCAATCTGCTGGCCGGGCAACGCCGGGCCGACCGTACCCAGTTTGCGCAGGCCCTCCACAGGATTACAGGCCGACGCACAGGTCCCCTCGGTGAGTCCGTAACCCTCCACGATCACGAAACCGAAACGCTGCTCCGCGCGTTCGAGGAGTTCCTTGCTGATCGGCGCCGCACCGCACACGGCAAACCTCAAGGACGACGTGTTGATCGAGGCGTCTTCCGGCTGCGAGGTCAGCATCGCGTAGATTGCCGGCACCGCCGAGAAATACGTGGGGCGAAGCCGCGCAACGTCGTCGAAGAATCTCGAAACCGAGAACTTCCCGGTGACACTCACCTGTCCGCCGACAAGCAAGGGCGTCAGGACGCTGACGCAGATCGCGTTGACATGGAACAACGGCAGAATCAGCAGGCAGTGATCCGCGCCGGTAACACCGATGTTCTTGCCCATCGACGAAGCCATGAACTGCAGGTTGGAATGCGTGAGCATCACTCCCTTGGGCCGTCCAGTGGAGCCGCTGGTGTAGATGAGCAACGCCAGATCGTCTGCTGCAAAATCGATTCCGGGTCGGGGATCGGTCGGCGGCACTGTCGCCAGATCGTCGACGACCAACACCGCACGGCCACCCGAGGGCGCATCGGCAGTAGCGGTGATGACCAACTCGGCCCCGGAGTCCGCGATCTGGTAATCCGCTTCGTTCGCGGTGAACATCGGATTGATGGGCGTAGCTGCAGCACCGATGCGCCAGGCAGCCATGATCGCGATCAGCAACTCGGCGCGATTGGGCAGCATGATCGCCACCACGTCACCGAGTCCGATTCCGAGTCCGGCCAATTGCGCGGCAACAGCTTCCGTACGATCTGCGAACTCTTCATACGTGAGTTCGACGTGGTCGTCCCGCAGGCACGGCTTCTTCCCGTACTTCTCCGCAAGATCCCAAGCCAGATATCCGATGTCCGCCACGAGAGTCAGCACCTTTCATTCGTGTGTGACTCAAAACACTATCGGCGTCCTGTGGCCGAAGAAACGGTCTCAGGGGATCAACTTATCCAGGTTCTTTGTTCCCTGAGCACAACGCCGCAAGGGCGGCGAACATCAGATCGAGGGCTGATGCAACACTTCGTGGGCACGTCGGGTCACCACTTCGGAGATCCGGCGCAAGACGGGTGACGACAGTTTCCACTGCTGCCAGTACAGCGGAACGTCATCCACGAAGTCCGGATCGAATCCGATCAGCACTCCGCCGCGATCGTCTTCGCCGCACTGCAGGTCCGGTATCAACCCCCACCCGTATCCCCGTCTGACGGCGTCCGCGAAGTCTGCCGATGACGGAACAAGATGGCGAGGCGGATCTGCCGGGTGGCCGACCTTTTGATCGAGGTACCGATCCTGCAGCAGATCCTTGCGATTGAACACCACCAGCGGTGCCTCCGAAAGGGATTCGGCCGTGACACCATCTGCGAACCAGCGACGGCAGAACTCTGCGCTCGCCATCGGCCGATACCGCATGATGCCCAACCGACTGGAGGTACACCCTTGAATCGGTGACGCAACCGACGTGACGGCAGCCATGACCGAACCGTCGCGCAGCAGTTCGGTGGTGTGGTCTTGATCGTCGAGATGAAAATCGAAACTGACTTCTTGCGTGAACTCCGCGAGGGCCCCGAGAACCCAAGTGGACAGCGAATCGGCATTAACCGCGATCGAGACGCGGGCGAAGGTGTTCGAACCGTTTTCCAAACCGAGTTCTCGCACGGTGTCACGCGACAGTGCGTCTATCTGACGGGCAAGACGCAGGACTTCTCTCCCGGAATCGGTGACCTGGATGGGTTTGGTGCGCTGCACCAGGATCCGGCCAACTGAGGTCTCGAGAGCTTTGATTCGTTGGCTGACCGCCGAAGGCGTGATGTGCAGCTTCCGCGCCGCCGCCTCGAAGGTTCCCTCGTCGACCGCAGCGTGCAATGCCCTCAGTTGCTCGAAATCCAACATAATCTGAAGCTACTCTGATGCGGCCTAAGAATCATTAGCTGGACTGAATGAAATCTGAGCGGCAGGCTCGACAACATGCTCAGCACCAACGACCCTGCGTCGGCCCTCGTCGGTTTCGGAGTCGGACTGTCATTGATCGTCGCAATCGGCGCCCAGAATGCGTTTGTTCTTCGCCAAGGTCTGACGCGATCGCACGTACTCCCGATCGTCGCAGTGTGCGCGTTGTCAGACGCAATTCTGATCCTTGCAGGCATCAGCGGAATCGGGACCCTCCTCGAACACGCACCGTCGCTGATCACGTTCGTTCGTATCGCCGGTGCGGTCTTCCTCCTCAGCTATGCAATCTTCGCCGCCAAGCGGGCGCTTCGACCCCAGACGCTGGCGCCGGATCAGCACGGCAACGGTTCGAGGCTGGCCGCCGTCACGATGGCATTGGCTCTCACCTGGCTCAATCCACACGTTTACCTCGACACCGTGGTGCTCATGGGTTCAATTGCCAACGGTCGCGGCGAAATCGGACGTTGGTGGTTTGCGGCCGGTGCCATCACCGCGAGTGTGGTCTGGTTCAGCGCCCTCGGTTACGGCGCACGTCTGCTGACGCCGCTTTTTGCGAAACCCAACGCCTGGCGGATTCTCGACGCTCTGATCGCCGTGATGATGGCGGTTCTCGGAATCAGCCTGCTTGTCGAATTGTGACTCGGCTGCACAACCTCGATCCGACACTGCGGTATCGGGATGGGTTACCGTCCAAGGTGAGCAAGCTCAATTCACCTGTCGCGAGTTGTGACCATCAGGTAGGGCTGATCACGATGACCGAGGACGACGGCGGCACCGAACCGCGTGACTCCAACCGCGGACTGAGTTTGCTGTGCCTTCTCGCTGCGGTCGCCGGCGTCGGGGTCGGATTTGTCGGCGGCGCGTTCCGTTGGTGTCTGATCAGGGCCGACGAACTCCGTCGGACGATCGTGAATTGGGCGCATCACGTTCCGTACGTCGGGTGGCTCGTGCCGGTCGTCCTGGTGGCCTTGTGCACCGTGCTGGCCGTACTGATCGTCAGACGAGTCCCCCTCGCAAAGGGAAGCGGCATCCAGCACGTCGAGGCGGTGTCCCGCGGCGAAGCGAAACCGCCGGGAATCAATCTCGTGCCTGCCAGATTCATCGGCGGCCTCTTGGCGATCGGCTCCGGTCTGGTTCTCGGCCGCGAGGGCCCCACCGTACACATGGGTGCGGCGATCGGGGCAGAAGCGGGACGGCGGGCCCGCCTTGCCGAACCGGACGTCGCCATGCTGCAAACATCCACGGCCGGAGCAGGACTCGCCGTCGCGTTCAACGCGCCGATCGCCGGGGCACTGTTCGTCTGCGAGGAGGTGACGCACTCATTTCGGCTGCGCACCGTGCTGCCAACACTTTTCGGTGTTTCGGTCGCGGTGGGCTGTGCACGACTTGTCATCGGTGACCAACCCGATTTCGAGGTCGGCACCGTCCCGACGCCTCAACTCGCACTCTTGCCACTGTTTGTCGTCTTCGGAATCCTCACGGGGCTACTCGGTATCGCCTACAACCGCTTGATTCTGGGTCTACTCGACGCCGTTGCACGACTCGACAGGATCCCGCCGACTGTCATCGGCGCAACGATCGGCGCCACCATCGGCCTGACGCTGTTCCTCGACCCGCTGGCCAGTGGGGGCGGCGACGTTCTTGAACAGATGATCGTCGGCGGAAGGACCTTCGTACTGCCGATCCTGCTGCTGTACTTGGCGGTTCGGTTCTTCACTGGCCCGCTCTCGTATGCCGCTGGAACCCCCGGCGGACTGTTCGCTCCCTTACTTGCACTCGGCGCACTCTGGGGGTCGATCTTCACCGGACTGTCGAGCTTCGTGCCCGGAGTGGACGCCGGGCTCACGGTCACCATGGCCACCATCGGCATGGCTGCCTTCTTCGGCGCTGTAGTGCGCGCACCGTTCACCGGCATCGTGATCGTGGTCGAGATGACAGCGGTGACGTCGACGCTAATTCCGATGCTCGCTGCCACTGCGGCAGCGGTATTCGTCGCCACCGCGGCAGGGTCGGCACCTATCTACGACAGTCTCCGAGAACGGATGTTGGAAACTCGACACCCACCTCTGCGATGATCACGATCGACATCGTACCCGACCAATGCGTAGGCAGAGGAGCATTCATGACCCCACAAAGTCTTCACCGAGATAGGCGCGTCGGGTAGCGTCTGGGACCTACCGTCGACCGTTGAATCACTGCGAAACGAACCCATCGACAGCGACGGCATCGAAGTTCACAACTTGACCGGTCGCATCATCGACGACGGATACGTCCTGACACAGTGGGATTCACTCCGTGGCGTGCGTCGAGCGCGGCGCACATCCCTGTGGCGCCGCGCCCCGGCCGGATGGCGACTGGTACACCATCAAGGCACCCCGCTCCACTGATTACGCACCGCAAAATCTGCGACAACTCTCTAGATCAAGGGTGTTCCGACGTAGTTCTCGGCGATCAGCGTTCGTCCGGCGACCGAACGCGTGACCATGTCCAACTCGGCCAGTTGACGGCGATGCCCGAAACCGCTGTCGTCTGGCAAGCGATGGAGCATCGACGACATCCACCACGAGAAGTGCTGCGTCCGCCACACACGCGGCAGCACCGTTTCGGTGTACCCGTCCAACATCTTTCGGTCGGACGAGGTGAAGAAACTGTCCATTGCCTTCGCCAGAGCGTAGACGTCGGCGATCGCGAGATTCATACCCTTCGCACCGGTCGGCGGCACGGTGTGCGCCGCATCGCCGGCAAGAAACAGGTTGCCGTGCTGCATCGGTTCGCATACGAAGCTGCGGAACTGAAGGATCGATTTCTGAAAGATCCTGCCGTCCTTGATCTCTGCTCCGTCGCCGTCGACGCGCATGTGCAGCTCGTCCCAGATTCTATCGTCGGACCAGTTGTCCACGGAGTCGTCCGGATCGACCTGAAGATAATGACGCTGAACCTCGGGGGTCCGCGTGCTGATCAGTGCAAACCCACGCTCATGGTTGGCGTAGATCAATTCTTCCGATGACGGCGGAGCCTCGGCCAGGATGCCGAACCACGCGAAGGGATACTGGCGGAAATGATCCGTTCGGATCGACGGTTCGGGAATCAGCTTTCGCGTTTGCGTACGTGATCCGTCGCAACCGGCCACCAGGGCGCACTCGAGCTTCTGGTCGTTTCCGTCCGAGTCGACAAAAGTGATGCTCGGGCGATCCGATTCGTGATCGTGCACTTTCGCGTCGGACACTCCGAACCGAATGTCCCCGCCGTCAGCGAGACGTCGCGCGATCAGATCCTTGAGCACCTCGTGCTGCGGATACACCGTGACGGCGCGCCCGTCGGTCAATTCGTCGAACGCAATTCGGTGCCCTCGCCCGCCGAATCGCAGCTCGATTCCGTGATGTTCGAGGCCCTCCCGCTTCAGTCGATCACCGAGTCCGGTCTCGACCATGAGATCAACCGTGTTCTGTTCGAGCACGCCGGCACGAATGGTGCCTTCTACCTCTTCACGGGTGCGACATTCCAGGACTACCGAATCGATTCCCTTCAGATGCAACAGATGCGAGAGCATCAACCCGGCGGGACCACCACCGACGATTCCGACCTGGGTGCGCGAAGAAGACATACAGAGAACTCCTGAGGTGAGTGACGATTGAGACCACCATCGACCACGATCACTCCCCTGAACAGCTGTAATTTCACTCAGTGAAAGACCGAATACGAGCTATCCAAGTCCGCCGCCACCAAGCCCGCGTGAAATTCCACGGGCGGCCGCGACCAAGGCCGGCAGTAATGGAGCCGGATCCTGCTCCACCGGAACAACTGTCGAGACCGCTGCGACGACATTGCCGCCGGCTTCGCGGACCGGAGCGGCGACGGCAAGGGTTCCGACGTTCAGATACTCACGGCAGACGACAAATCCGGTGCGTCTGATCTCGTCGAGAGTTGCTCGCAAAATCCGCTCGGACGTAATGGTTTTGGGAGTGAACGACTCGAGACCGGCCTGGAGGACGTCGTCGAGAAGCTCGGTTCCGCCGTGCGCGAGGAGAATCAATCCACCGCTGGACGCGTGCAACGGCAATCTTCCCCCGGCCCGACCGACAACGGTGACAGCACTACGCGAGGACAAGCGCTCGAGGTACAGCGCCTCGGTACCCTCACGAACGACCAACTGCACATTCTCCCGGGTGACCTCGTACAGGTCCTCGAGGAACGGCAACGCCACCTGCCGCAGGCCGTGAGCGCCGGGAGCAAGAGCGCCGATCTCCCACAACCGCACTCCGACCTGGTACTTGCCGTCACTCCGACGCTCGAGTGCGCCCTCAGCCACCAACTGCCCACACAGCCGATGAACGGTGGGCAGAGGTAAACCGCTGCGACGACTGATCTCCGACTGCGTCAACCGCGGCGATTTCGCGTCGAAGGCACCGAGCACGATAAATGCCCGGCCGATCAACGAACGGTCGCCTGATGCCATTCACACAGTGTGACAGGGCAGTGCCACTAAGAATCCACTGTGACTGGCATCAGGCGAAACGTGTTCAGGCGGTGCGGAGCTACGCGGAGTGCGCCAATTCCGGTTCGCGTTCGGTCACCGGCGGCGCGGCCTCGATCTTCATCGGTTCCTGCGCGTAGTGGAAGTGCGGACGACGGTGACCGATGAACGAACCGAACCACGACATCACAGCGACGTACCGGTTGCGGAAGCCCACCAGATACATCACGTGCACGGCCAGCCACATGAACCAGGCGATCGTGCCCTTGAACTCGACCTTGCGGACGCGACATACAGCGCTGAATCGGCTGATGATCGACATGCTGCCCTTGTCGAAGTACTTGAAAGGCGTTCCGGCCTTGACCTTTCCGTTCACAGTCTTCGCGGCGTGACGGCCACCCTGCATCGCAACGGGCGACTGACCGGGCAGACCGTTGAGCGAAGTCATGTCGCCGATGGCAAAGACGTTGGCGAACCCGCCGACGGTCAAGTCCGGATTGATGAGCAGACGACCTGCGCGGTCACTCTCACAACCGGTTGCCTCTCCGAGCACTGCGGCGAAGTCGTTGGCGCGTACACCGGCCGACCAGATGACGGTCTCGGCGTCGATGCGCTTCTCTTCCTTGGTCTTTGCCGAAGAAACGGTGACACCGTGCTCGTCGATGGCGGTGACCATGGTGTTGAGGACTACCTCGACACCCGACTTCTCGAGCGAGGCCTGCGTGTACTCACTGAGCTTGCCGCCGAAGGCCGGAAGCGCAACGCCGGCGCCCTCGACCATGGTGACCGTGACCTCGTCGGCACTGATGTTGTTGATGGCCTTCGCAAAGTAGCGACGCGCCAGTTCCTTGATCTGTCCGGCGAGCTCGACGCCGGTCGCGCCGGCACCCACGACAACGAAGCTCAGCAGGTTACGGCGAACCAGCGCGTCGTTGGTGGTGTGCGCTTCCTCGAAGCAACGCAGGATCTGCTTACGCAGTACCTCGGCGTCCTCGACGGTCTTGAGCTTGTAGGTGACCTTTTCGAACTCGTCATGACCGAAGTACGCCTGCGTGGCACCGGTGGCTGCGATGAGCGAGCGGTACCCGAGCGTGTGGCGGGTGCCCGAGGCTTCGTAGACGACGGTGTTCTCTTCGGCGTTGACCTCGACGACGCGGCCGAGGCGGACGTCGGCGTTGGGGTACTTCTGCAGGATCGTGCGGATGGGCGGAGCAACTTCGCCGGCCGACAGGACACCCGTCGCCACCTGGTAGAGCAGCGGCTGGAAGAGGTGCTCGGTGGTGGCGGAGATGAGAACGAACGGCGTCTTGGACTTCGCGAGGGTCTTGGCCGCGGCGAGGGCTCCGAATCCCGAACCGACGATCACAACCTGAGTCTTCTCGTGTCCAGTCGCGTCGATGTCGGCGCGACCCGCAGCTGTTCTATCCACAACGAACTCCTCAACCAAATTGAAAGTATGACTATTACGGTATGGACTGATCATGGGTCGGGTCCAGCTAGCTGGAGTATTCGCAAGACTGTTATCTCGATTGCTCATAAGTAAGCTGTCCTCATGGACTTCCGCCAACTCAAGTACTTTCTCGTCGTGAGCGAGGAACTGAGCTTCAGTCGCGCCGCCGAACGCTGCTTCATCTCGCAGTCGGCGATCAGCCATCAGGTCGCACGGCTGGAGAAGGAGCTCGGGGCGACACTCTTCGAGCGCTCGACCCGGGCGGTTCGCCTGGCCCCGGCAGGATCGCGACTGGTTCCCATCGCGCAGCAAGTCCTCAGTCTCGAAACGATGGCGTACTCCGTCGCACGAGACCCGAGAGCCCGGATCCGAATCACGGGAAACATGAGCTTTGCCGCTCAGACGCTGGACGCCATCGCACACGTGCGCGAACTTCATCCGGACCTGGACGTCGAGTTCGTCATCAAGAGCTTTGCCCACCGCATGGATGCTGTGGCCTCCGGTGACGCGGACATCGCCCTGATTCGCGGCGGCGTCGACCGCCCCGGACTCGAACCCTTGGACCTCGGCGTCGAAGATCTGCTGGTCGTCATGTCGAGCCGACACCCCCTAGCCGGCCAGCAAAGCGTCGACCTCAATGATCTGGCCGCATATCCCCTGCTCCTGCCGCCGCGCCAAAGTCAGGTGCTCATTCACAAGGTGGTCGAGGACGCATTCCGCGAGATCGATCGACGCGTCCAACTGGGCCCCGCAATCCCGAGCGATCACACAGCCACACTGGACGTGATCACCAACCCGCGCGCCTGGACCCTGCTCTATTCGATCACCGCAGGCGAATCTCCGCGCGCTGGAATCAGCTTCATGCGAGAATCGCACGGCCGCTTGCGCATTCCCGTCTCGGGTGTGACCCGCAGCGGCGCTACCCACTCCACCGAGTTCGCCGATCTGATCCAAGCACTCAAGGACGCCATGAATCCGTCTTTCACTGAGTGAAAGTGTGATGGCGATCGACCCCCTCACAGAGCAACGTGGTGGGCAACCATGTGATGCGGCGCGCGGTTGCATCCCTTTACCGAGGAGCGGCCATGACGCGTTTGCTGAGCGAACCTGTGTGGGAATCGAAGATCTTCGACGGCGAATGGGTTCGCGGTAGCGCCGACGATCGTATTGTCGTCGAGCCGGCCACCGGCAAGCAGTTGACGACGGTCGGCATGGCAACACCCGACGACGTGGCGGCCGCTGCAACAAAAGCTACTGCAGCTCAGAAGAATTGGGCGGCAAGGCCATACACTGAACGAGCCGCCGTTCTACGCCGCGCCGGTCAACTGTTCGAGCAGTACGCCGACGAAATCGGCGAATGGGTAATCCGCGAGGCCGGCAGCATCCCGGCCAAGGCCGGGCTGGAAACCCATACCGCTGCCGAAGAGTGCTACAACGCAGCAGCTTTGGCCGCACACCCTGTCGGAGAGGTTCTGCGCTCGGAGCAACCTCGGCTGAGCTTCTCTCGTCGCGTACCCGTCGGAACCGTCGGCGTCATCGCGCCGTTCAACTTCCCCATCATTTTGTCGATCCGTGCAGTCGCTCCCGCACTGGCGCTGGGCAATTCGGTGATCCTCAAGCCTGACCCGCGCACGGCGATCTGCGGCGGTGTGGTTCTCGCTCGCATCTTCGAAGAAGCAGGCTTGCCCGCCGGAGTGTTCAGCATGCTGCCGGGCGGCGCTGACGCCGGTGAGGCAATCGTGGTTCATCCGAGCGTTCGCGTCATCGCATTCACCGGGTCGACCCGAGCTGGACGCGCGGTCGGCGAACTGGCGGGCCGCTATCTCAAGCGCGCTCATCTTGAACTCGGCGGCAACAATGCGCTGATCGTCATGGATGACGTCGACCTCGAAAAGGCGGCATCTGTCGGCGCTTTCGGATCGTTCATGCACCAGGGACAGATCTGCATGACCACCGGCCGCCAACTGGTCCACGAAAGTATCGCCGCCGACTACACCGCACTCCTTGCCGAACACGCCGACAAGCTTCCGGTAGGCGACCCGTTCACCGGTCAGGTCGCACTCGGACCCATCATCGACGCCAAACAACGCGACCACATCCACTCTCTGGTCAACGGAAGCATCGCGGCCGGAGCAAAACTGGCTGCCGGCGGCACCTACGAGGATCTCTTCTACCGGCCCACCGTGCTAGCCGACACCCCACTGACCGCGCCGGCCTTCGCCGACGAGGTCTTCGGGCCGGTCGCACCGGTGACCTCCTTCGCCACCGTCGAACAAGCCGTCGCCATAGCCAACGATTCCGAGTACGGATTGTCGCTGGGCATTCTGACCTCCGACGCCATGCGCGGACTCGAACTCGCCCAACAGATTCCCACCGGCCTGGTCCACATCAACGATCAGACGGTCGGCGACGAAGCCGTCATCCCGTTCGGCGGCATGGCGTCTTCGGGTAACGGCGGCCGTGTCGGCGGTATCGGTGCAAACCTCGATGCCTTCACGGAAACACAATGGGTGACGGCGCAAAGTGCACTCCCGGTATACCCCTTCTAGAACGAATTCACAGGGCACGTCCCACTCGGTCGCTGACCAGCATTGACGGGATCGATCTCGCGGACTTACCATCCAGAGAAAATTACTTCGCCACATTAAGCATTTTCTCTTGTTGTTCCCGAGAAGGACCCGTTGACGAACACAGTTACGACGAGCAGTGCCGCGAGCCCCAGCGCTACGCCAACTGCCACCGATTCCCCGGACCAGTCCGTAGCAAGATCGCCGCGCCGGGAGGCCGTGATCATCGGCGCTTTGAGCCTGGCAGCGATGATCGTCTCGATGATGCAGACGCTGCCGGTTCCGATCCTGGGACGGATTCAGTCCGACCTCGGAGCCTCGTCCGCCGGCGTCAGTTGGGTGACGACGGCGACCCTGCTTTCCGCTGCCGTCTTCACTCCCCTGCTGGGACGCTACGGCGATCAGCACGGCAAGAAGCGCACCTTGGTCGGCGTCCTCGTCGTCATGGTGATCGGTTCGATTGTCGCGGCATTGGCGCACAATCTGCCACTGCTGATCCTCGGCCGTGTACTCCAGGGAACAGCCACCGCGATCTTCCCTCTCGCACTCTCGGTCTTGCGCGAAGAGATACGACCACAGAAGCTTCCCGGCGCCATGGCCCTGGTCAGCGGAACTCTCGCGTTCGGCAGCGGTCTCGCCCTCGTGGCCACCGGTCTGCTCACATCGGCTCCGGATGCCGACTACCGCAACGCCTTCTGGATGGCCACCGGATTCGCAGTGCTGGCCTTGATTGCCGTCGCCACGCTGGTCCCGCCCACCACGCACAAAAGCGGTGGGCGCGTGGACCTCATCGGTGCGCTGAGTCTGGGCGCGGCACTACTTCTGCTTCTTCTGGCGATTTCTCAAGGCCACCAATGGGGGTGGTTGTCGCCCTTGACCGTCGGTGTTTTCGTGGCCTCGATCGTGATGTTCGCAGTCTGGGTGTGGATCGAGAAGATCGTCGACGAGCCGCTTGTCGACATGCGGATGTTCGTCCACCGCCCGGTGATGATGGCAAATCTTGCCGGCGTCGTGGTGGGCTTCGGCATGTTCGCGAACTTCCTCGGGATCTCGTATCTCGCACAACTTCCCCGCGATCTCACCGGATACGGCTTCGACGCGAGCATTCTGCGTGCGTCGGTCGAATTCCTGCTGCCTGGCGCGATAGTTTCGCTGATCGCCGCCCCGATCGGCGGTCGTCTCATCAGACTCCGTGGGCCGCGATTCGTTCTGGGACTCACTGCGATCCTGGGCGCGGTGCCGTTTGCGTGGCTCGCGTTCGATCACACCCACACCGCGTCGGTCATCGGTGCGGGCATGGTGATCGGCGCCGCCCTGAGCCTCGGCTATGCAGCCATGCCCGCCATCATCATGTCCAATGTGCCGCATCATCAGAGCGGCATCGCCAACGGCATCAACTCGATCTCACGTTCCACCGGTAGCGCCATCGGCAGCGCAGTAGTGACAACGATTCTGGCGTCGATGACAATCGCGAACCTCCCCGAAGGGGTTCCGGCGATGCCAAGCGAATCTGCCTTCACCGTCACGTTCGCGACCGCGGGCGTTGCCTTCGTTCTGGTGGGACTTGTGGGGTGGCTGGGGCTGCGACCGGCACGCTCCCCTTCCGCTTCCGAACAACCTCCCGCTGCGTGAGATCGGCAGTACCGCAGAGACTTAGACGGAACGTAGCCTGCGCACATGGCAGGTGAGACTCTCTACGTGATCGACCGGATCGTCACGAATCCCGGATGCGGGCAGAAGTTCGTCGACGAATGGCGTGCCGGCTACCTGCCGAACGCCCGGCGACGCAGCCTGACCCTCGACAACATACTTGTCAGTCCGCCGTTGTGGTCCGAGTACGAACCCAACGTCGTGACTATCACGTGGACCGTCGACGGAGCCTCCGGTTGGTGGGCAATGACTCGTCTGAGTCGCGGCGACACCACGCTTCGGCAGTGGTGGGATGCCATGGAACCACTCATCTGCGAACGTAGCCGCACCATGGCGGCTGCTGCCGACGACGTCGAGGCACTGGCCGATGTATAACGTCACGAGGGTTGTTTTTGCTGCCGACAGCACGGACTCGGACGGCTGGGCGAATGCGGTGAACACCATTGCGGCAGTGGCAGAATCGTCGGGCGCAGTTCGCCATCTCGTCACCGCTACTCTGCCCGGCGCCATCAACGGCGGAGATCTGATCGTTTATCTTCAGTTCGCGAATGAAGCCTCGTGGCGGGCCAATAGCGATTCCGTCGACGCCGAACTTCACCACGATGCCATCGAACGCTTTCACGGCGCCGAGTACGTTTCCGGAACCGAGGGTCGCTCGCGCGCCACGGGCCCGAACGGGGTGTATCGAGCGTTGCTGATTCGCGTTGAACCCACTACCTCCGAGGACGAAATCGAACGCTTCGAAAGCGACTTGCTGAAGATGCCCGGGCATATCTCCTCGATCGCTGCCTGGCGACTCAGTCGGGTGAGTGCGGCGACCGGCGCAACACCTGCATGTGACGAAGCACCGTGGACCCATGTGTGGGAGCAGGAGTTCACCGACCTCGAATCACTGCAGACCCAATACCTCGATCATCCGATCCACTGGGGCGTCGTTGATCGATGGTTCGATCCCGAATGCACCGAAGTCATTGTGCGCGAAAGAATCTGCCATACCTTCGGCGAACTGGGTGACGAGATCCTATCGAGCGGCGGCTGATACCTCGCGGATCATCGCCCAAACTTTCTGGCGTGCCGGCTCTGTGAGCGACAATGACGGAATCGTGAGGAACCCGTGAAACAACCCGTCGAAGCGATGATGCTGCACGGGGACGCCGGCCGAGGCAAGCAGTTTCGCGTACTCGTCACCGGACGAGCACGGCGGATCCAGCTCGGCTGTCACGACAACAGCCGCGGGAAGATCAGCGAACGACTCTGTCCGAGTGGGTATCACCCGCACGTCATCTCGGCGTTCGGGAGCATATTGGTCCCAGTACCACTTCATGGCCGTGGTCGTGTTGTAGTGGTCGGTACCGTAGAGACGGTAGGACTCGGTGTCGAAATCGTCGTCGATCACCGGATAGATGAGAACCTGCGCCGCAACCGCCGGCCCCCCACGATCGCGGGCGGCGATGGCAACTGTCGCAGCAAGATTGCCGCCCGCGCTGTCGCCGGCAAGGACTATCTTGCTCGGGTCTGCGCCGTACTGTGCCGCGTGTTTCGCCGCCCACTCCAATGCGGCGTAGACGTCGTCGTGTGCTGCCGGCGCGGGGTGCTCAGGGGCCAGACGATAATCGACGGAGACGACGACGGCGCCAACCCCTTCTGCCATGGACCGGCAGAATTCGTCATGGCTGTCCAGGTCACAGAACACGAAGCCTCCGCCATGAGCGAAGACGACCAGCGGTATGGCGTCGGAGGAAGTGTGCGGGCGGTAGACGCGGATCGCCAGATCTCCACCGGGGCCCTCGATTGCGAGGTCTTCGACCGTACGCAAATCGGGAAGCCGCTCCAACGGGGCGCGTCGATTCCGAAGCAGAGCACGTAACTCCGACGGCTCGAAGCTGGTGACATCCGGAAATGCGGCGTTGAGCGTGGCCAGCATGGTGATGACTTCCGCGTGAATTGTCATGTGCACTCCTGATCTCGGACGTCGGGCATCCGCCAAGGTAGATCGCGCGCGGCCGAGTGAGAACACACCTTCCCGATCAGTGGTCTGTTTGGTTACGAGAAGTCGTGAGAAACGAAAAGGGAGACCACACCTCGTTGTGTGGTCTCCCTTTTCGATTAGTTCAGCCGATCAGGCGTCAGCTCCTACTGCGAGCATCCACCTTGTCGTCATCGTCGTCGTGCTCGCCGGCAGCAAGCGCGATGTCGGAAGACTCGACGCCCCCATTCGGGCCTGTCTTCTCGAGGTCGACCGGTGCATCACCGGACGCAACCTCTTCGGCCTCAGGCTCTTGCGGTAGCGGCTTCTTGAGGCTCAGGATGATCGAGCCTGCCAAGACCACGATGATCACCGCGAGGCTGACCAGCGAGGGGATCTCGGGGATCGACGTGCTGATCACCTTGTGGCTGGCCTGCATGATCAGCTTCACGCCGATGAAGGCGAGGATGATCGACAGACCCTTGGAGAGGTAGTGGAACTTCTCGAGCAGACCCGAGAGCAGGAAGTACAGGGCACGCAGACCCAGGATCGCAAACGCGTTACTGGAGTACACGATGAACGGGTCGTCGCTCACTGCCAGGACTGCCGGGACGCTGTCGACTGCGAACACGAGGTCGGCGGCTTCGATGGCGACGACGACGGCGAACAGCGGTGTTGCGACGCGCTTTCCGGCTTCCTTGACGAAGAACTTGGTTCCCGCGTACTCCTCGCGAACCGGCATGATCTTGCGCAGCAGGCGAACTGCCAGCGACGTACCCGGATCGAAGCTCTCGTCGTCGTCCTTGAGCAGCTTGTAAGCGCTGTAGAGCAGAATGGCGGCGAAGACGAACAGCACGGCCGTGAACTTGCTGACCACGGCAACGCCGGCAGCGAGGAAGATTCCGCGGAAGATCAGGGCGCCGATGACACCGAAGAACAGCACACGGTGCTGGTACTCACGGGGCACCTTGAAGTAACCGAAGATCAGGGCGAACACGAAGAGGTTGTCGACCGAGAGGCTCTTCTCCAACAGCCAGGCTGTTGTGAATTCGACGCCCGAGTTCACCCCCAAGGTCAGGGTGACAACCACCGCGAACACGAGAGACAAACCGACCCAGAGTGCACTCCACCAGGCCGCTTCCTTGAAGCCGATGACATGCGCGCCGCGGTGGGCGAGCAAGTCGATGAGCAACATGACGACGATGACTGCGGCGAACGCGGCCCACGCCCACATGGGAACGTTCATCGCTGACCACCTACCCGAATGGCACTGATGACTGCGGTCACGGGGAGCTCCTTCACTGGGTTCGGACGGCCGTCTCGCCGTCTTCTCCAGTGTTCCTTGCCGACTTCTATCCATCCCTGTCGAAATATCGACGACTTTTGTATCTAAAGTTGCCGAGATCATGCAATCTAAAGGTGTTGCATCCGAAACCGCCGTTGGAAGGCAACTTGTTCTAGCCTGGCAAACATGAGCACCTCGTTGTACTACTCCGCCGTCCGCTCCACACCGCTGACCGACGACGAGAAGGCCGAAGTCGACCGACTCATCGCCGTCCACAACGACGAATTTCCGTTCGACTACGAGGTCCTGGACCTCTACCCGTCGGATATCCCCAACACTCTGCTCAACGGCTCGACCAAGATCTCGAGCGATCCGACCGAGGTGATTCCGTCACTCGTCTACTGGTTCAACGCACTGACCGAACTCCGGCGAGCGGTGCCCGACGCCGACTGGGACGTTTCACTCGACGACACCCCCGCAGATTGGGATGACAACTCCGGCTACTCGCTCCCCGGACTCGATGACATGCAGTAGCGAATCACGGCGCCGGCGCGATGGTGGCTCCGTAGCTCTCCAGTGCGATGAGGGCCAACTCCGTCGGCAGCCGACGCTGGTCGACGCTGCGACCCAGTAGCTTTTCGGCCTGATCGAGTCGATACCGCACGGTGTTCTTGTGCAGGCCGAGGGCTGCGGCAGTAGCGGCCGCGGTGCAGTTGTTCTCGTAGTAGACCCGGACGGTGTCACGGATGCGCGTCGTGACGCCGTCCGCGCCGGCCAGGCCTTTCAGTTCCCGAGCCACCAACTCACGCAGTTCGCCCAGATCTTCGGTGAGCAGACAGGGAACCTGAACATCCTCGTAGACGGTGATACCCGGCGAGCCCCCGGAACGGACCGCCACGCGCTGCGCGGCGAGCGCCTCGCGATGACTGCGAGCGAATCCTTCCATTCCGTAACCGCTCGCTCCCACTGCAACGCGAAGATCCGAATGCCGGGCATCAACATGTGACGCCCACTCCTGGCCGTCGAAATGCGCGACCCACGACCACAGCTCACGCGCGCCCGAAGGCAAAGTCAGAACACGCTCGCCATTGGACTCGTCCACAAAGGTACGGGCGTACGAGTCCAACCGCGCCAATACGTCTGCAGCCGGGTCGGTGTCGTCCGTCCAGAGAACAAACGCCGTGTGGTGGCGCCGCATCGGATAGTCCAGGATCCGGGACGCTTCGTCGGAGTGAAGGGCTTCGCCCGCGACAATCGCGTGCACCGTCTCGGACCGACGCGCAAAAGCGCCGCGCGCCAAGCTCTCCCGCTCCTTCGCGTACGTCGCGACCAACAATTCGGTGGTCACTTCCAGCCATCTCATCGCCGAACCCCACACTCGAACCAGAAGTGCGCGTTTGAGTTCCGGACCTATCGGGAGTGCTTCTATCGACTCGTCGACGAAACCCAGCATCGCGAGGCGTCCGGTGCCGTAGATCTTGAGCAGGACCCGAAGATCCATACCGCGCCGAGCGACGGTGAGTGCAAGCGCAACCGACTCCGCCGGCGGCGTGACCTCTTGGGAACCGCCCGCGATCGCCGCCACGATGACGCGGAGCTGCGCCGCGGTGCTCGCATCCACATCGCGTCGTAGCTCCCGATCAGCCGCTACCTCGGGATTGGCCTCGGCAATGGCGTCGTCGATGCGTTGGACGAAACCGTCGATCACCTCCGGCTGGAGATAGATGGGTGCGAGATTCGCAATCCAGCCGTCCAACTCCGATGTTTCCATGGCGCCTCCCCGAATTGTGACTTAGTCATAAATCTATCGCCTTGGTTCGGCCAACAAGGCCTATCTACCCAACTTCAACTGGTCCACAATCACATCTCACTGCAGTTTCACGTCGCTGCAGATTTACGTCACTGCAATCCCATCCCTCTAGTTTTTGGAGACGCTCGCGATATGAACAAGCCTTTCGACGGTCAGGTAGTGGTCATCACCGGTGGCGCCAGGGGCATCGGATACGCCACCGCGAAACGGCTCATCAGCCTGGGCGCGAGGGTCGCGATCGGCGACATCGACGAAGCCACTCTCGCGCAGGCTGCAAAAGATTTGGGCATCCGTACGTTCGGGCGTCTCGACGTCACCGACCCCGCGTCGTTCTTCGACTTCCTCGACACCGTCGAAGGTGAACTCGGCCCGATCGACGTACTGGTCAACAATGCGGGCATCATGCCGGTCGGACGGATCGTCGACGAGGACGACACCGTGACCAGACGCATCATCGAGATCGACGTCCTCGGCGTGATCACGGGAACCAAACTCGCACTGCGACGGATGCTTCCACGCGGACGTGGACACGTCATCAACATCGCTTCGCTTGCCGGCGAACTCCCGTGCCCCGGTTTGTCGACGTACTGCGGCGCCAAGCATGCGGTGTTGGGCTTCACCGATTCTGTCCGCAAGGAAGTTCGTGGCACCGGAGTGAACGTCTCGTCCGTACTGCCGACGCTCACCAACACCCAACTCACTTCCGGGACTTCGGGAATGAAGGGTTTCCGTGAGGTTCAGCCGGAGGAAATCGCCGAAGCAATCGTCGGCTTGATCACCAAACCTCGACCACGCGTGCGCATTACGCGAGTGTCCGGACTGCTTGTCCAGGCACAGGGTTTCGTACCCCGACGGCCTTACGAGGCATTGAGCCGACTGTTCGGCGTCGAGACGCAGTTTCTCGGCGACGTCGACACCGCCGCCCGTGCTGCCTACGAGGAACGGGCGCGCACCAGCTGATCAGGCCAGCTCCGTGGCCGGCCAGTCGAGCAACTTCGCGCCCAACACGGCAGCGTGGAGCGCGAAGCTGTCGTTGGGGTCGTTGACGTTCTGGCCGGTGAGTTCACGGATACGGTCCAAGCGGTACGTGACCGCCCGGACCGACAAATGCAGGTCTCGGGCGGTCTTTGCCGTATTGCCGCCGGCGGAGAAGTATGCGAGCAGGGTGTCGATCATCGGCCCAGCGCCGCCACGCGCCTCGAGCAGCGGCGTGAGCAGGGTGTGGATCAGGTCGGTGACCGCCGGCCTGTCGTTGACCAGAACGCGGTAGACCAGCAGGTCACGAGCATCGATGATCGGTGCGGTCAACGACAGGCGCTGCGCCAGGTCCAGTGCGTCGAGCGCCTCCCGGTACGACGCCACGACGCCCGAAGCAGTGGTGCGAGGGCGCCCGACAGCGATCTGCCAGGTGCCGTCCAAAGCACGCCGCTGCAACTGAACTCGCCCGTCGTCATCGGTTCCCGGTCCGAGAGCCGACCGAATACCCGCCAGCACGTGGTCGACGGCATCACGGTCCGGCGCCGCGAAAACGACGACCAGTTTGCCGCTCTTGCTGGCAACCAACGCGTCGGCGTCACCCTTGCTGCCGAGCACGGCACGTTCGACGGCCCGCACCAAGGGATTGTCGTCGGCGAACTCGCGCGTCGCGGTCACGACCGCGACGGCATGCGGACCGCTGAGATGGAGCCCGAATCCCGAAGCACGACCTAACAATCCGACGACATCGGCTCCACCGGTCAACAGGTCGTCGACGAACTCACGGCGTGCCGATACCTGCGAGCGGACCAGAGAACGCCTGGCCAACTGAAATCCTTCGGCCAGTTCGGCGACGGCATCGTCGACGGCGCGGAGCATGACTTCGCCGGCCGAGACGACGGCAGTCGGATCCGATTGTGCCGCAATAACAGCGGGGAGCTCACTCCACAGGCGCCAAGCCGAGGAGAGATAAAGATCGAGCAAGGCTCGCAGGGCAACACCCTGCTGCGCCGCTTCTTCACCACGGGCGCGGAAACGATGCAGCTGACGACGCTGCAGCGGTTTTCCTTCACAGACAGCATCGCTGAGCACGTCCAGGAAATCACCCAGCAACTCGACGGGTAGGCCACCGGCGTCGTCCGCCCCTGCCGCGGCAACCCGGCGGATGGCGTCGTCAGGTACCCCGGTTCGGCTCACCCTCGCATTCTCTCACTGTCAGCGGAATTGCCCGGCGTCAGGAAAGGCGCATCGAACCCGTGTCGATGTACCGCTGATGGAACGAGAATGCCTCGCCCAGGATGTGCGGCGTCTGCCCCGCGCCCGGCTGAGCGTCGGCGCGAGCGATGTAATCGCGGAGCAGTGGCCGGAACTCCGGGTGAGCACAGTTGTCGACGATCAGGCGCGCGCGTCGCCGCGGAGACAGACCGCGCAGATCGGCCAACCCCTGCTCGGTGACCAACACCTGCGTGTCGTGCTCGGTGTGGTCGACGTGCGGAACCATCGGCACGATCGCCGAGATCTCACCCCCGCGGGCCGTCGACGGACTCAAGAACATGGACACGTAGCCGTTACGAGCGAAGTCTCCCGAGCCGCCGATTCCGTTCATGATCTTCGTCCCCATGACGTGCGTCGAGTTCACGTTGCCGTAGATGTCGGCCTCGAGCATGCCGTTCATGGCGATGATTCCGAGTCTGCGCACCACCTCTGGGTGGTTGCTGATTTCCTGCGGGCGGAGCGTGATGTGGTTGCGGTAGAAGTCGATGTTCGCGGTCAGTTCTTCGATGCCCTCGTCGGTGAGCGCCAAGGCCGTCGACGACGCATGCGCGACGGTTCCGTCCTTGATCAGCTTGAGCATCCCGTCCTGGATGACCTCGGAGTAGCAGGTCAGGCCGCGGTACGGCCCCCGATCGAGACCGCCGAGGACCGCATTGGCAACATTGCCGATGCCTGCCTGCAGCGGAAGCAAGGTATCCGCCGGCATCCGTCCGGCGCGCACCTCGAAGTCGAAGAATTCCAGGACGTGGCCGGCGATCGCCTCACTGACGGCGTCGGGTGCAGTGAGAGGGCTCGCGCTGTCTCGGCAGTCGGTCTCGACAACGGCCACAACCTTCGCGGGATCCACTCGGAATGTCGTCTGGCCGATCCGGTCTTCGACGCGGGTGATCTCGAGAGGCTTGCGATGCGGCGGCAACGCGGTGCCGTAGTAGACGTCGTGGATGCCTTCCATCGCCTCGGGCACCCAGGAGTTGACTTCGAGAATGACCTTGTCTGCGACGTCGAGCCACGTCTTGTTGTTGCCGATCGACGCGGAGGGAATCAGTTCACCTGATTCGGTGATACCGGCGACTTCGACGACCGCGACGTCGACGTTGCCGTAGTAGCCCTCCCACACCTGCTGAGCAACGTGGGAGAGATGGATGTCGACGTAGTCCATGCGACCGTCGTTGATGCGGCGACGCGCGGTGGCCTCGGACTGATACGGCATACGCAGCGCGATTCCGTCGACCTCGGCGAGCAGCCTTTCGGTCTCGGTGGACACCGAAGCACCGGTCAGGAGATTGATCGTGAAGTTCGATCCGTTGCCGCGGGTGTGGTGAATGCGCTCGGCCAGTGCCGGAATGATCACCTTGGGAGTACCGGCGCTTGCGAAACCGCTGATCGCGACCGTGTCGCCGGGGTGAATGAACTTCACAGCGTCGGACGCGGGCATCACCTTCGACGCAAAGGCTGTGGCGCGGATGCGGCTGGAGGTGGCTTTGTGTCCGGTCTCACCGAAAGATGAACTCACGCCACCAGGATAAACAGGGCACATCGGAGCGATTTACGGGGATAACCCAGACAGAATCGCTCCGACGTGCTATCCGCTCGGGTCAGCTGACGACGCCGTAGGCGCCCTCGCCGACCAGGCTTGCAATTCGATATTTCTGAATCTTGCCCGAGCCGGTCAGAGGAAATGCTTCTGCACTGAACCACTCCTTGGGTGCTTTGTGGCGTGCCAGTCGCTCGGTGCAGAACTCGACCAGTTCGGCTGCGGTCGGCTGGTCGGACTCGTCTTTCCACCTGATGACGGCAACCACCCGCTCGCCCCATACCTCGTCAGGCACACCCACGACCGCCACATCGAGGATCTTCGGATGTGTGAAGATCACGGACTCGACCTCTCGCGGATAGATGTTCTCCCCGCCGCGGATGATCATGTCCTTGAGCCGGCCGGTCACCCGGACGTATCCACGCTGATCCATCGTCCCCAAGTCGCCGGTATGTAACCAACCGTCCTTGTCCACGGTGGCGGCCGAAGCCTCCGGGTTGCGGAAGTATTCGGTCATGACGAGGTACCCGCGCGCGCAGATCTCACCTTGTTCGCCGAGTGGCACGCTGTCCCCGGTCACCACGTCGGAAATCTTCACCTCGACCTGCGGCAACGCGAGACCGACCGTCTCCGATTTGTCTTCGGGGGTGTCGGCGGGGCTGGTCTGCGTGATCACGGGGCTCGCCTCGGTTTGTCCGTAGACGATGCTGAACCCCGCACCGAAGGCCGATTCCACCGTGCTCACGAGTTCGGGCGGGACCGACGACCCACCCGACACGACCACCGAACAGGCCGAGAAATCGCGGCTCGCGAAGCTGGCGTCGTTGATCATCGCGATCAGCATAGTCGGAACTCCACTGACCACGTCGGCCCGAAAGCGTTCCGCCGCATCGAGAACCGCAGTCGGGTCGAAATACTGGATCAGACCGATGGACATTCTTCGCTGTGCGGCGCCGAGGACCAGGATGCCGCACCCAGCGGTGTGGAAGAGCGGCATCGCCGAGACCACCGAACCCCGTTCGGGGAATTGACCTCTCCGACTGACGAAATCGGCATTGTTGACCAGTCCTCGGTGATGCAGCAGCGCACCTTTGGGAACTCCGGTGGTTCCCGACGTGTACTGGATCTGCGCATTGTCGTCAGGAGAGACTTCCGGCAGTGCGCCCCGTTCGCCGGCCCAACCTCGAACCTGACGATCCCAGTCCTCGAAGTTCACTGCCAGAACTTCTGCTCCCGCAATCGAAATCGCCTCGGATGCCACCGCTGCCATGTCGCCGCCGCGGAACTTTCCGGTGTGGAAGAGCCCGCGGGACTGGGACTGCGACAGGACGTACGCCAATTCCTCCGCACCCAATGCCGGATTGGCAGTCACCAGAACCATTCCGGCAAGCGCGGCGCCGTACTGCAGAATCATCCACTCCGGAATGTTCGGAGCCCAGACCGTTATCCGGTCGCCGCGGTCGAACTGCGACAAGAGGTAGTGCGCGCACCCCTCCGCTTCACCCAGGAGTTCCGCAAAGGTCCAGGTGCGATCCGTCTCGGAGGCACCGGACAACGAATGCGATTGCGTCGGAACCACTTCTCGGATTGCAATCAGGTTCGGCGAGTCCGCGGCGCACTCTCGGAGCAGCCCGCCGACCGTTTGTTCCACTATCGGGTCCGACACGTCCGCGGGGAAGTACGACGTTTCGAGAACACTGCTCATCTCACATCCACTTTCTTTTCGGAAGGGGTGTCGGATTCGGGAAGCGGCCCGCCTCCGTCTGGAATCTTGCGGCCGGAATCGCGGTACTGCACCGCGGCGTGAAATCCGTCGCGTTCGGCAAAATCCTTGAACCAGCGCCCTTCCGGCGAGTGACGCGTAATTCCGTCGAACAGGGTTGCCAGTACCTGGGTGCCCTGCAACCCCATGTTGTCGTACGCCTGATTGATCATCATCTTCTGCATTGCCAATTGATTGAGCGGGACACCGGCGATGCGATCCGCCAACGCCTCCACCGCAGCGTCCAGTTCGTCGGCCGGCACCGATTCGAGCGCCAATCCCCAATCGGCGGCGGTGACACCGTCAATGGTGTCTCCCGTCAACAACATTCGCTTGGCGCGTTGCGCCCCGAGGCGGTACACCCACATAGCTGTGGTCGGGCAACCCCAGACGCGAGCAGGCGGGTATCCGATGCGGGCGTCGTCAGCCATGATCAGCATGTCGCAGGACAGCGCAATATCGCTTCCGCCTGCGACTGCATGACCCTGAACTTTGCAGATGGTCGGCTTGAGCGATCGCCAGAGGGTGAAGAAGTCATCGGTGTTCTGCTTCATGCCCCGAAAGTCCTTGATGGGGTCCCACACCGGGCCTTGATTCCACTTTCCGTCGAGATCTCCTTCGGCGAACTTCTTGAGGTCGTACCCGGCGCAAAACGCCTTGCCTGCGCCTTGCAAGATGATCACGCGAACGTCGTCGTCGTCATTGGCCGCCGCAACTGCATTTCGGATGTCCGACGGCATCCGATCGTCGATTGCGTTGAGCCGATCGGGGCGGTTCAGGGTGATGTACGCCTTACCACCAGAGGTCTCGTATTTCAGGGTCGCAAAATCTGTCATCATCGGTCCTGTCGATCGAGCGCATCTCGAACGAAACGAGTTGCGCTAGTTCTGGGTGAGCAGCAGGCGAACGACGCCCGCCCATTGACTGATCGAACGACGCGCAGAGGCATCGCTCTTGTGTACCGCCCGGGACAACGCCAAACCACGGAGCATCAGCACGGTTAGATCTGCAATTTGCGAATAGTTCTCGGAAGCAACAATTTCAGGCCCGAACGCGTCATGGACAACTCGCTGCAAATCCCGCCCGGCGACGCGCTCCGATTCGCGGAGAACCTCCGCCAACACCGGATCCGTCCGAGCCGCCGACCACAGTTCGAGTTCCGCTTGGAACGGCGGCTGAGTCAACGCCGAATACAAAGCGGAGATCGAATTCTCGATCGTATCCACCGACGGGTCTTGTCGAGACATCGCCGACCTCACCGCCGCCTCGTTCCGCACGACGATATTCGACACCAACGCGGCAGTGAGCTCCTGCATATTCGGAAAGTGGTGCAGGAGAGCGCCCCGACTGACTCCGGCAGCCGTTTGAACCGACTGCGTCGTCAACGACGAATACCCGTCCGCTATCAGTAAATCCGTTGCCGCATCGAGAATCCGGTGGCGCGTGGCTTCGCGCTGCGCGTCACGCAGGGTCACGGTCACACCTCCAGTCTCTCGAGTGGCATGGCTCACAGTTTCACAGTCCATTCAGACTGTCAACGGTTGAAGACCTCCGGCGTACCCTCGATCCACCGGACCTCGGACTGATCGGAGCAACAAGTGAGAACCTCACCGCCGACCGTCTCGCTGACGCTCGATCAACTTGCCTCACGCGCCGCTTCACTGATCACCGACAACGGCCGATACATCCTCGGCATCGCGGGAGCCCCTGGAGCCGGGAAATCGACGGCTTCACAGGCAATTGCGCAGAAACTGGACTCACTGTGCACCGTCGTCGAGATGGACGGCTTTCACCTTGCCAATCGGGAACTCGACCGACTCGGCAGGCGTGGACAAAAAGGCGCTCCGGAAACTTTCGACGCCGACGGATACGCGGCGCTTCTACACCGCCTCCGATCGGCAGACTCCATTGTGTACGCGCCCGTCTTCGATCGCGAGATCGACGAATCAATCGGCAGCGCAACCGCTGTCGAGCCTCGAACACCGTTGATCGTCACCGAGGGAAACTACCTCCTCCTACCAAACGGCAGCTGGCCACAAGTACGAGCGGCGATCGACACCGTCTGGTACCTCGAGGTTCCGGAGGCGACACGCACGCAGCGGTTGGTGAAACGCCACAGCCGCTTCGGGAGGAGTTCCGAAGCGGCCGCGGACTGGGTGAGGCGGGTGGATCAACCGAACGCCGACGTAATCGCAGCGGCCAGGTCACGTGCGGATCTGATCGTGGAGATCCGCACGTGACTGCCAAAGTTCGGCAGCTCCCCACACTCACCCGTCATCCAACTGAACGGCGAAGACTACGGTAGTTTGGATTAAAAACCCTGGTCAAGTCGATTTCAGATCTCCATACATACGTACGTATGGATCCTCTTTCGCCATCATCCTCGGGGCAACAAACTCTACCGCTGGTCGTCGCCGTCAGTTTGTCTCCTCAGTGAAACTCGACAGTTGCGCAGCAAACAGATTCAGTACGTTTGCGGTTATTCGTTCGGTGAAAGGATCCCGGTGAATCAGTCCACTGACCCACTCGGTCGTCCCGGCATTGAAAACGGTTCCGAGACCGCGCTGATGTGTCGCCACCATTCCCGAACCGTATTCGAACTCGCGCAGATGCTCGGGGAGTTCTCTCCCATAGGCACTTTCGAAGATTCCCGACAACTCGGCGAAGGGCACACCAATCGGAGCGGTGCCGTTCCAGTTGTCCCGTGACCCCGATACTGCCGGCGCCATTGCGATGATTTCCAGATCCTCTGGTGCACCGTCGACACCGGTGGCGTACGGCAGACCCTTCCTGAACGTGTAGTCCGCACCGTCCATTGCGAAGGCGGCAATACAGACCGGCGCGATTCCGAAGTTGTCACCGTAATACAGGTCGGTTCCGTTCAATGCCCAATGATCGGGCCGGTATACGGTAAAGCCGCCGGATGACCTCGGAGTTGTTGCACCGTAACGGTTGTACACCCCCGCCATCGCGGTCAAACCCATCGTCCACGCGCCCGGCCGAGCAATCTCGGGGGAATCCCATGCCGTGGTGACGCGGGTGGGGTCTACTTCTCGTATGGGATCGTCGAAGGGGTTCTTGTAACAAATCTGCGCGTCACCTTCGATGCGTACCTGCCACAGGAAGTTCCCGCCGAATCGCGCCAGGCCGCCTCCTCCTTCGACAAATGCGTCGAGACGATCACGCATTTCCCACGACCAGTACTCGTCGTGACCGACGACGACTGCACACGAATATCCGCGCAGCGCTGAAGGATCCTCATGTAGGTCGTGCTGGGTGATGTGGTGTACGAGAAACGCTTGCTCCTCCGCCCACACCGTGAACGGGCGTTCGTACGTCGCCCAGAATGCGTCGGCGTGATGGCGCGAGTATCCGTTCACCCAAGCCCATTCGTACGGCGGGTGCCGCGGAACCCATCCGATTCCCGGCATATCGGTGTGAATGTTTCGCGCTGCACCTTCGGGTTTGCGCAACATCCCGCGCGCGATGGGACGCTGCGTCGACGAAATCGGTGTCGCCACGTCGCCGAAACCGTCCGGGGCACCACGGAAATTGTTGGCTCCGCCCCAGTCGTTGTAGGCCAACATCGTGCTCGTGGTGTGGATGAGGACCATGTCAGCGTGCTCGGGTTCACGTGCCTTGACAATGAAGAAGCCCTCACGTTCGACGACCACACCTTCGTGGCGCATTCGAACCAGGATCAGGTACATCCCCGAAGCCCAATTCGGTGCAACGGTGAAGGCAACGGATTCCGACCAATCACACCCGGTCGCATAGGCGTCGTCCGGCGTCGACTGTTGTTTGCCTGGTAGCCCGATGTACTTGACGATGCTCTGTGGGCGCGCGCCGTCACGGACCACCTCGATGTCGTATTCGTCAGCGGTGGTGTGGACCCGCACCGAGACGGTGTCGCCGGCGAAGTAGGAGAACTTGTCTGCGTAGACCCAGATCTCAGGTGCACCCGGAATCAATCCCGGCCGTTCGACCAAACCACCAGTGGCCGACCACGCGGCAGCAGCACCCGCGCGACGTGGACGGGTTTTCTCTCTCATGGGGTAACTCCGTGGATCGTCGTATTTAGGCGCATGGACTGGGAATGAGGGTGCCCGAGGTCGACCGAATTTCACTCGAAGTTGTCCCGGTGTTCTACGAGCGTGCCGAAACGTTTCGGCATAGTCAATAGCTTTGATGAAACGATTCGGCGCAATTTCTTCGACTGAACAATCGTCCGCCAGGTTCCCCCTGCCGAAACGATTGGGCGTTACTCTTGAGTAGAAACCGCCCAGCAACTAGAGGACGCGACCCCGATGATCACGCCGAACGTCCCGACGCTTCGCGATGTCGCGACAGCCGCCGGCGTCGCCGTGTCCACAGTTTCCTACGCACTCAACGGCAAGGGCAGAGTCGACTCTGCCACCCGGGCGCGTGTTCAAGAGGTTGCGGATCGCTTGGGTTACCGAGCCAATCGGTCAGCACAAAACCTTCGCTCGGGTCGAACCGCCACCCTCGGGTTGATGCTCCCGGCTCCGGACGAGCCTTCCTCGGCCGAGTACCTCAACTTCGACTGGTACGGCCGTGTGGCGACCGCCGCCACACAGGCAGCGTTCCACGCCGATCACTCACTCCTGTTGTTGCCGTCGATGAAAGACCCGAACGGACTGCGTCGCATCGAGATGGACGGTGTGATCGTCGTCGACCCGATGATGCACGACCCTCGCGTCGACATCTTGAAGAAACTCGGAATACCTTCTGTCGTAGTGGGTCCCGGCAACCCTGAGCAATTCGGATGGAGTATTTCGCCGGATCTCTTCGCCACGACCGAAACGCTCTTGAACCACCTCACCGAACAGGGCGCAACGGATATCCTTGTCCTCAATCCCGGAATGGATTCGGCATGGACTCGCGCAACGACCATCGCTTACCTCGAATGGTGCCGCATCCACGGCGTGTCGCCCCGAGCCACCGACGACCTGGCGTCGTTCGAGGGCGTCAATTCCGTCGAACAACTCGTCTCCGCGGCATACGGGGCGACTCACAAAGCACTGACATCCGAGAATCCCCCTGACGCGATTCTCTCGGTCATCCTCGGTTGCGCCCCCGCCGCTGCACGAGCGGCGCTCGATCTCGGCCTGTCAATTCCCGGAAGTATCTTGATCGCCCAGGACAGTGACGAGCCCGCTCTACTGATCTCCGATCCCCCGATCACCGCCGTCGACTTCTTCCCCGAAGAACAAGCAGCTTTGGCGGTGGATGCACTGCTCGCCCTGATCGACGGTGACGAACCCTCTGCGCCGACCCACACCCGTAGCGAACTACGAATACGAGCAAGCACCGCAAATTCGCTCACCCCATGAATTCACTCGGCACCGATAGACTGATTTCCTGACAATCGTCCGTCGCAGACCGAGAGGAATCAAGCCATCGCGCACCGCTCCCGCGACCGCTTGGCCAGGTACCTCGCCGTAGCGCTCGTCTGCATCTTCACGCTCGTGATCTCGGTCGCCAGCGCCACCGGTCTCGACCGCGATGTCCCTGCGGTACGCATCGCTTACGCCGCTGCCGCAGATGCTTTCGGCGATCTGTATCTTCCACCCGGATCGGACGGTGACCTGCCAGTCGTCGTATTGATCCACGGCGGCGGCTGGGCGCAGAAGAGCAATCTGGAGTACGCGGGTGCGTGGGCAAAAACGCTGACCCCCTACGGAATTGCGGTCTGGAACATCGAATACAGACGTATAGGTGGGCAGGGCGGTTGGCCGACTACTCTCGCCGATACCGTTGCGGCGACCAACGCGCTTGCCGGCATCGTTCAGGAAAAGGCCTCCGGGCGACTGGATTTGGGTCGCGTGCACATCGCCGGATACTCCGCGGGCGGACAACTGGCCGCGTGGGTCGCGTCGCGACCACAACAGGACACGGATGCTCCCGCGCCTGACCTCACCGTGCCGATTCGTTCGGCGACGATCATGGCCGGCGTCTTCGACATGACACTCGCCGCAACCGCGGGCAAAGATCGATTTGTTCGAAATCTTCTGGGCGGCATGCCGGTCGATCACCCTGACCGTTACCGCATCGCGTCACCGATCGAACATCTCCCCACCGGGCTCCCCGTCACGGCGATCCACGGACTCGGCGACAAGGTCGTGTCGGTCGAACAGAGCCGGCGCTATGCCCGTGCCGCACGAGCAGCAGGTGACGTGGTCGATCTGATCGAACTACCCGGCGTCGGCCACGGCGACTTCGGCAACCCGACAACCAACGCCTGGGCTATCACCAAGCAAGCAATAATCGATCACGTAAACACTCCTTGAGCAGGTGAAACCGCCTACTGTGAGCATGATCGCCCGCAAAAGGATTAGCTGAAACCAACTCCATGACGTACGGTGGGCTTATCAGAGGGCAGCCGTCAGTCAGGCAGCCGGTCGCTTCGCCCGGAACGACAGTTCCAATATTCGTTCCAGGGGCAGACTTCCAGTTCGGTGCAAATCCGCGCCTTTGATCACTACGCACTTTCATCAGTCCCGCAGATTGTTGACCAGGCCGAAGGCTCCGACAGAGTCCGCCGCCAATCGCGTACCGACTGCACCAGTATCAACATGCGCTACACACCGCACGGGTCCAAAACCCATGTGGTTCAAAGGAATACCTTGTACAACACCATGATTCACCCCGACGACACGAACAACCAGACGAACAGTGTCCCGACAAACGGACTACGGATCCCGACCAATTCGGGCCGTCTCCGCGAACGGGCTCTCGAAATTGTCTGCACGCTCTACCGCTGCAGCACCGACGAAGCCGCCGACCTGCTGGTACGACATTCTCAGACCAACAACCTCAAGGTCACCAGCCTGATCAAGGCGCTTGTCGCCTTGATCGACGAGGACACCTCCGGCACCGGCTACGGAAGCAACAACGCTCTGGCGTCTCACTTCTGGCTTCGCGAGATCAGGAATCTCAGCCAGGCCCACCGACGCAGCGATCACTTTCACCGCCATCTCGTCGGCGCGTAACAGTCGCTGAACGACAACTGACCTGAAACGACAACTGGGGCAGTACACGGAAATCGTGTACTGCCCCAGCTTCGTATTTTCAGTTGTCAGGCGGAAGCTGATTCTCGGCAGTCAGGCGGAAGCCGATTCTCGGCAGTCAGGCGGAGGCCGATTCCTTGTTGAGGTCCTGCCGGACGTCGTCGGTATCCGTCGCCTCGTCCACATGCTGCGGAGCGAAGAGCAGGCAGACGATGCTCAGGATGCACATGCCGATCAGCAGTGCGATGACCGGCCAGATGCTGCCGGTTGCCTTGTACATCAGCGTCGAGACCAGCGGAGACAATCCGCCGAAGATCGCGCCGGCACCCTGGTACGCCAACGAGATGCTCGTGTAGCGCGCCTGCGGCTTGAACATCTGCGAGAGAACGGCGGCGATCGGACCATACGTGGCAGCAAGCACCAGTCGCATGACCGCAAACGTCAGGAAGATCAGGAACACGGATCCGGACTTCAGCACCAGGAACTGCGGCGCTGCGAGTATTGCGACCGCAGCAAGACCCCAGATGACCACGCGGACGCGCCCCACCTTGTCGCCGAGCCACGCCACGCCCAGGGTCGCGATCAACTCGACCACTGCAGCGACACTGAGCGCGTTGAGGATCAGCGTCTCCGACAAGCCGACGTCGGGGTCGGTCGCGTATGCCGTGATGAAGGTCGTCACGAGGTAGTAGCCGCCGACTGCGACCGGCAAAATGCCGATGCCCAGGATGATCGGACGCCAGTTGGTCACCAGCGCGTACTTGAGCGGCAGCATCTCCGGGACGTCCGCGGACTTCACCTCGGACTCGAAGACCGGGGACTCCTCGACCTTCAAGCGAACGACCAAGCCGACCAGAATCAGCAGTGCCGAGCAGAGGAACGGCAGACGCCAGGCCCACTCGCGCAGAGCGTCGTCGCCGAAGGTGGAGAGAATGCTGAAGAAACCGGTGGCAAGAAGGGCGCCGGCCGGGTTGCCCAGCTGAGCGAATCCGCCGTAGAAGGTCTTCTTGTCCTCGGGAGCATGCTCGACGGCCATCAGGACTGCGCCACCCCATTCGCCGCCAACGGCGAAGCCCTGGACGAAGCGGAGCACGACCAGCAGCAGCGGCGCCCAGAACCCGATCGACGCGTACGTGGGCAACATGCCGATGAGGAATGTTCCTGCACCCATCAGCGTCAGGGTGACAACAAGGGCGGTGCGTCGGCCCATCTTGTCACCGACATGGCCGAACACGATTCCACCAAGGGGGCGGGCGAAAAACCCGACGGCGTACGTCGCGAACGCCGCCGCAACGCCGGTCAGGCGATCGGTTCCGGGCGGGAAGAAGATGTCACCGAACACCAGGGCGGCTGCCGTGGCATAGACGTAGAAGTCGTACCACTCGATGGTTGTACCGACGAAGGCTGCAAATCCCGCCTTGCGGGCCTTCACGATCTGTTGCTCTCGGTTCATTACTTTTCCTCGGTGGTCGAAGTGCTCGACAATAGGTGGTTATAACCTGAATGTGCGAGTTCGCCGTCGATCCAGGTCTCCCGGACCTCGATCTGCGCAATCGCGTCGGCCGGAACCTCGAGGAGATCCGCGCCCAGAATCACGAAGTCGGCCCGCTTGCCGACCGAGATGCTGCCAAGTTCCGCTTCACGACCCAGCGCACGCGCGCCGTTGAGCGTGTGAGCCTGCAGTGCCTGGTCGGCGGAGATGCGGAGTGCATCGGAGCCGAGCTGATGGCCCTGACGCGTCACACGAGTGACGGCCGCCTGAATGGCCTCGAGCGGCTTGGGCTCTGCGACCGGGGCGTCGGAGCTGATGGTCACGGGAACCTCGGCAGCGATGAACTCCCCGAGCGGGTTGAACCGCTCGCCCGGAGTGCCGATCGCCGCGGTGACGCCCTCACCCCAGTTGTAGTAGTGCTGCGGCTGGTTCACCGGGTAGACACCGGCCAGGTTCATCCGGGCGATCTGCTCGGCCGTCGGGAGTCCGCAGTGCTCGATGCGGTGACGCGCGTCGGCGTCGGGGTGAGCCTTCTGCGCTGCTTCGATGGCGTCGAGCACCATGTCGATGGCGGTCGGCGACTGTGCGTGCGTGGCGGTCTGCAGACCCACGGAGTGTGCCTTGGCAATGAGCTCCGAGTAGTCCGCCGGCTCATGGTAGAGCTGGCCGGTGCGGCACGGGTCGCCCACGTAGCCGTCGGGGAAGTACGCGGTCCAGCCGCCGAGAGTGCCGTCGGCGTAGAACTTGATGCCGCCGAACGCGAGCCGCGAATTGCCGAAGGCGCCATGCATTCCCGTGTCGATGACGTGATCGAGGAGATGGCTGAGCATGTACATGCTGACACGCGTCTTGAGCTGATCCTGCTCGGCCAGACGCAGGTACATGTCGAATTCACGACGCGTCACCTGGCAGTCGCCGATGGTGGTGACGCCGCCGGCCAGGAACTTGTCCTGAGCGACCGACAGCTGGCGAAGGTGCTCTTCCGGCTCGTCCTCGAGATGGAAGTTGGGTCCGTGATGGCCGACCTTCACACCGTTGACACCGGTGAGGATGTTGCACGCGGCGTCGGACAGCTCGCCCGTCAACTCGCCGTCTGCGTCTCGGAAGAACTCGCCACCGGCCGGGTTCTCAGTGCTCGCATCGATGCCGTGCTTGTCGAAAGTGAAGGAGTTGACGACGCCGCCGTGACCGCTCGCGTTCATGAGGTAGACCTCGCGATCGGTGGCCACCTGATCGAGCTCTTCCTTGAGCGGATGACGCCCTTCGATCAGGTTGCGGTGCTCATAGCCGTATCCGCGAATCGGGACACCTGCAGGAGCTGTGAGTGCCGCTTCCTGAAGCAGGGCAATGATTCCGGGAATCGAGTGCGCCTTCTCCGGCCCGCAGTCCACCCAGCTGAGCATCTGTCCGTACATCAACGGGTGTGCGTGCGGATCGACGAATCCGGGGACGACGGTGGCGCCGTCGAGTTCGACCACCGCGGTCGTGCGAGTGCTCAGGCGTCGCGCCTCCGTGCGGCATTCCTCGAGTGTCCCCACCGCGGCAAAGCGGTTTCCGAACACCAGGAACGCTTCGGCTCCCGCCGTGCTGTCGTCAACGGTGTGGATCTTGGCGCCGGTGAAGATCGTGGCGGTGGCGTCGAGCGGCGAGGCTTCGTGCGTGTGCAACTTGCGCATGGTGGTCCTTCGTCGAGATGGTGGTGCAGGTCACTGCGTGTTGAGCGAAAACTACGCCCTGACCTGGAGCTATGCAATGCATCAAAGTTTCAGACCAGGTGGTACACAACTTTTTTGTACAAGTTTTCGAGCATTTCTGCACTTATCCACATCATCTATGCCCACATGCGACTGTTCTAATAGGAAGCTCATACAGAAAAATCTCTGGAAAAGTTGGGGCATCCATGACGGTCGATCTCGATTCCAAGCTCATAGCTGCTCTTCAACGCAATGGGCGAGCGACGTACCGCGAACTGTCCGTGGCGGTCGATGCCCCACGCGCGGCAGTGTCCACCAGGGTGCAGGCACTACTCGACTCGGGAACGGTGTCCGTGGTTGCCGTCGCACACCCCGAACTTCTCGGCCTGAAGGCACTCGCACACGTGTCGATCGCCGTGTCCGGACCGATGACCCCGGTACTGGACGCGTTGATCGGATCCGAGGCTGCGGTCTACATCTCGGCAGTCAGCGGGCAGTACAACGTGATCGCAGAACTTCGGGTGCCCAGCCACGACGATCTGTACCGCGCCATCGCCGAACTCCGCTCACAGCGTGGCGTCAGATCCGTGAGCACGCTGGTCTACGTCGACGTCATCAAGGGAATCTTCATGCCCGAAACCGCTTTACAAGCCGACATCCGACTCGATTCGACGGACGTCACCTTGATCGAACTGCTCGAACGCAACGGGCGCATGCCATTTCTCGAGCTGGCCGAACACACCGGCCTGTCGCCGAGCGCTGTGCGCAATCGCGTCAATCACCTGATCGCGAGCACGGCACTGCGCGTCGGCGCTGTCGTCAAGCGGCGAGGTGGTGGCCGGACGCTGGCGATGGGCATCGGCGTCAATCTGGGCTCACGGGACGACAACGCGGTATCGGAGATCGAGTCCCTGCCCGGAATCGAATTCCTCGCGCGGACCCTGGGACGGTACGACGTGATCGCGACGGTCGCCGCCAACTCGTCCAACGACCTCCATGCCCTGTCCGAGCGAATCCGGGGCATCGACGGTGTCAGCGGCTTGGAATCATGGGCGCATCTCGAGGTTTTCAAGGAGCACTACGCCCGCAGCCTGGACGTGCGCGGATAATTCCCAAGTCATTGACCCACTCGTGAGAGCACGCTAACCTCGGACAAAGTCATTGACTCACTTACCCGAGGTGGCACACATGTCCGACTCCGGACGCAAGGTAGACATCGTCGCTGCAGCGATCGAGGAGGCGATATCGACCGGTCGATGGCCCGTCGGATCAAAACTCCCGCCGGAGACCGCACTGGTCGAGGAATTGGGAGTCGCCCGAAACACCATGCGCGAAGCGGTACGGGCGCTTGCACACGCCGGAGTTCTGTCCGTTCGTCATGGTGGCGGCGTGTACGTCATGGCGGCGTCGCCGGTCGAAGGACTACTCGGGCGCAGGCTCGCCAGAGGTGACGTTCTCGACGTACTGAGCCTGCGACGCGGACTCGAGGTCGAAGCCGCGCGACTTGCAGCGCAGCGCCATACCCCCGAAGATCTCGCGCGGATACATGCAGCCTGGAATGCCCACCCCGGTCACGTCGGCGGCTTCACTGTCGAAGCCGGCATGGCCCTGCACCTTTCGATCGTCGAGGCGTCCCACAATTCCGCACTGATCGACGTCTACCGGGGAGTCCTTGCCGCCGTGACGGATTCGCTGTCCGCCGTCAGTGTCGGTCCAGGTTTCCACGTCGACGAGCACCGACCCTTGATCGCAGCCATCGAGGAACGCAACCCCGACGAAGCAGCGCGCGCGGCGGGCGCAGCGCTCGATACGGTCATCGACGCAGTCGAAAGGAGCTTGGCGTGAATCAGGGAAACTGGAATGGTACGACGTATTCGCCTCTTGCCGAGCAACTCTCACCGGCATCGACGGAGGCACTGCGCACGATCGGGCATGTGAGCACGGTGTACGACGTCTGCGCCGGAACCGGGAACTTTGCGCTCCCGGCGGCTCAGTCAGGCATGACGGTCCACGCACTCGACCTCTCCGCCAGCCAGCTCGAGGTCGCACGCAAACGCTGGATTCCCCACCCCGGCACTACCCAACCCACCTTCACGATCGGCGATGCGCAGTCTTTACCCTGGCCGCATTCGAGTGCCGACGCCTGCGTCAGCATCTTCGGGATCATCTTCTGCCCCGACCCCTCGATTGCCCTCGCAGAGATGATGCGGGTGACCCGGCCAGGCGGAAAGATCTGCGTCGCAACGTGGTCGGAGAACGGGTGGGCAGCAGCACTCCGCCGGGAGGCCGCCTCGGCATGGAATGGCATCACACCACTACCGACGACATGGTCGAGCTCGAGCGAATTCGAGAAGGCGGCAGCCGGATTGGAGTCGGTGAGCTCGGCCTCCCACCTGCTCGAGTGGGAACTACCAGCCGAATCGGATCCCGTCGAGGAACTGTGCGACCAGGCACCGGCGTTGAAGAACTTTCGCGAGGCCGTTCGAAGCACCGGGAATTGGGCTTCGATGTCAGCGCATCTCCGCTCGACGCTCGAGCCCTATCTCAGGTCGAGTGCGACAGGCCCCGTCGCCACCAGCGAATACATCCTCCACGTTGGCACTGTCCCGAACTCTGACACCGCGCTCTTCCGAACGCGCGGGTAACCCTTTTGGCCGGATACGGTCTCTTCACCGTCCACCGACCCGAAGAGGCCCGCTCGATGTCCGAATCGAACTCCCTGCCCGAATTGAAGCAAGCATCGCAGCAAGCATCGAAACAAACGTTGTCCATGACCGTCCTCATGACGCCGGACATGTCCAATTTTTCGGGCAACGTTCACGGCGGAACGATTCTGAAGTTTCTCGACCAGGTCGCCTATGCGTGCGCGAGTCGATACGCCCAGACGTACGTCGTGACCCTGTCGGTGGATCGTGTGGTGTTCCGCGAACCGGTGCATGTCGGAGAACTCGTCACGTTCAGCGCTTCCGTCAATTACACCGGGCGCACCTCGATGGAAATCGGAATACGCGTCGAAACCGAAGACATTCTTCTCGGAAAATCTCGACACACCAATAGTTGCTACTTCACGATGGTCGCAATGGGCAGCGACGGAAAACCGGCCGAGGTACCCCAACTCCGGCCGACCGGAACAATCGCGAGGCAGCGATTCGAGGCCGGTCGTCGGCGTCGTGAACTGCGCAGAGAGAACGAGCTTCGTGAACAGTCCATCCGGGCTGCAGTTCGGGACTTAACGCCCGAACACGATGACTAAATCCAGTAAAATTTAAGTTATAACCTTATGCATTAAACTGATCGAGTGACTTCGAAGGCACGGGAAAACTATGACGTTGTGATTGTCGGCGCGAGCATCGCGGGATGCGCGGCCGCAATCATGTACGCCCAGCAAGGTCTGCGGATAGCGCTTCTCGACGCTCGCTCCGACATCCGGGCGCACAAAGTCCTGTGCACTCACCACCTACAACCCTGCGGTGCCCCGATCTTGCAACGACTCGGCGCCACGGAAAAACTGCTCGCCCTGGGAATGGTGGAAACCGTTCCGAAATTCTGGACCCCGTGGGGAATGATCACCCCTGATGCTGCAGAGAACTCACCGCCGCCTGGATTCAACGTCCGAAGGGAAACTCTCGACCCCCTCCTGCGCCAACTCGCGAACGACTACCAGAACGTCGACCTTCTTCTCGGACATCGCGTTTCCGGACTACTGACCAAGAACGGCACTACTGCAGGCGTCTACGGCACCGAACAGGGTTCGGCCTTCACTGTCGAAGCACGATTGACCGTCGGAGCAGACGGCAAGGATTCGACCGTCGCACGATCCGCGCGTTGCGACTCGGTGAGTGCGTCCAACGGGCGCTTCAGCTACTTCGCTCAACTCTCCGGACTCGAACGACCCGACGGAGAATCTTCATTGTCGTGGTTCATGGATCCCGACGTCGCCTATCTGCTCCCCAACGACGGCGGAATCAGCGTGCTGGTCGTCTTCCCTGCCCTCGACAAGCTCGGCCCGTTCACTGACGACCTGTCTACTGCTTTCCTCGCGTACGCCAACGCATTACCCGGCGCTCCGCCAGTTCGCCGAGAGCACATCGTCGGGAAGATCGTTGGTACCAAACACTTCTCCACAATCCTCACCGACCCGGTAGGTAACGGGTTCGCACTCATCGGCGATGCCGCGGCAACCAACGACCCGTTATGGGGCATCGGATGCTCGTGGGCACTGGAGACCGCTCAGATGCTGGTCGACGCGACCGCCCAAATGCTGACGGAGACGACGTCACACACACTCGACTCGCATCGGAACGTGAACGCTGCCTTGGCCGAATACCGCAGTGCCAGAGCGAGTATGACGAAACACATCGATTACATGAGCGGTTACGCCGGTGGGCGAAAGTTCACCGCGATCGAACGTCTGCTCATCTCCGCGGCCACACATGACCACGACGAAGCCCAAAGGTTCTACTTGTTCGGTTCCCGGTTGATACCCGCCGAGCAGTATCTCTCGACTCGCTCGGTCGCGCGGGCAGCACAAAAACATCTCAGACACCGTCTGCGTCGTAGATCTGTGGCCGGGACGTAATCTGCCAAGCGTTTTTTCGGCGCCGGCAACGGGGAACCCTCCGATCGCAACCGAGCCGGAGGAGCGACCATGCGTGCACACATCGCCATTCCGAGTGAATCGACTTGTCACAGGTACGTAGTCGCCGTCGCCAGCTCCACCTTCGCCGAATCGGTCATCTGGTGCGACGGCCCCGCGTTCGACGCAGTACTCGTTCTGGGCAGCGAGATTCCGCAGCACAGTGGCCACCGAGCCGTACTCGCCTGGAATCACTACTTCGGGTGGGCGCTCGGCGTGGAAACGACACCGGATACGTCGTTCGCCGTTGTCGAATGCCTCGGTATCGGGAGAATGCCGGACCCGGAACTGTGCGCCGACCGCGCTGTCGAGTTGATTGCCCAGGCGGGTAGTTAAGGAACTCGTCGCGCGGCGCGCAATCCAGCGGGCATAGGATCGAGCGCGAGTTTCGCACGCCCGACGAAAGAGAGCCCGACATGGACCCGGTGAACAGGCCTGCCGGTCAGCTGGCTCTCGAGAACGAACCGGACGGCAGGGCGACTTTGCGGGCGCGTCAGACGCCCCGCAGTGAGCGTCGCAAAATCGGGAAGGGCCTGCGCAAGCGAGTAGCACGATCGTCGCTCGGTGATTGGACGCCCCCGCCCAACCGACGCGATCCGGTCGATCAGGTCAACACGGCACACGAGGGAAGACTCGACTGGTTGGTTCCGATTCGTGTGGGACGCATGGTCGCTTCACCGTACGGCTTCCTGCGCGGTACCGCCGGCTTGATGGCAGAGGACATGGCGCAGCTCCCGTCCACCGGCATCACTCCCGTCATCTGCGGGGATGCGCACGTCGGAAACTTCGGGTTCTACGGGTCCCCGGAACGCGAACTTGTCATAGACCTCAACGATTTCGACGAAGCACATCCGGGCCCCTGGGAATGGGACCTGAGAAGGTTGGCTGCGAGCATCTGGGTGGCCGGGCGGCAGAACGGTCTCACCGAAGCTCAATGCAAAACAGCGACAACCTCGTGTGTGTCCGCATATCGCCTCCACTTGGCAAAGCTGTCCGAGCGTCCACTGTTCGATCGCTCCTTCGACCGGGTCGATCTCGACGGACTCACCGACCACGTCACTGATCCCGGGTTGCTGGCCGAGATCCGCCGCGCCGCGGAGCGCGCACGACGGCGTACGAGCGATCACGCGGTGCCCCGGTTCACTGTGGAGGATCACGGACGGCGCCAGTTGCTCGAGAACCCACCGCTCACAACACGACTCACGCCGCAGGACACCGACTTCCTCCTGGAGGGTCTGGACGAGTATCTCGAAACCCTTGCACCACACTGGCGCCGAGTCGTCTCGGGATACAACGTCATCGACGTTGCGCACCGGGTTGTCGGAGTCGGAAGCGTCGCTCTGCGTGCGTATGTCGCCTTGTGTGAAGGGAGCATCCCGGACGACGTCATCTTCTTGCAGCTCAAGCAGGCTCGCCGATCCGTCGTCGCCCCCTTCGTGCACGGCGACTCGGCCTGGCACTACCATCAAGGACGACGCGTCGCGGAATACCAGCAGGCTCTCCAGACAGTCAGCGATCCACTGCTCGGGTGGTGCACCGTGGACGACCGCCAGTACTACGTCCGTCAGTTCCGGAACATGAAAGGTTCTGTGGACCTGAACAATATCGATGCAGCAGCCTTGACCGACTATGTCGCGATCTGCGGTCGCCTACTGGCCAAAGGACACGCACGAACCAGTGGCGCGTCACTGATTTCCGGTTACCTGGGAACCTCGGACACGGTCGACACCGCCCTCACCCGGTTTGCTCGGCTCTACGCCGATCAAACCGAACGTGACCACGACGCTCTGTGCCGGGCGGTATCGGCCGGTACGATCGCCGCGGAGCCGGGAATCTGATCCCTCACGCCGCGACGATCCTGCCCTGCTCGAACTTCACTCCACCCCAGATTCCGGTCTGACCAGTGGCAGAGGCGAATTCACGACACGATTCCGCAATCGGGCACCTGTTGCACACGTCGGTCGCGTAGTCGTATCCCTCGGACGGGAAGGGAAACCAGCGGTCCGGCTCGGGGTCTCCTCGACATTCCGCCTGCCACCAGGTTCGGTCGTCCGAGATCGGCAGAAGCTCAGCCAGATTCGAGATTTCGTCAGCGCACATCACTTACTCCTTTCGACCGTCACGTCCGACTCAATTCACGCCAGATCTTCTGCTGCACTTTCTCGATGCGTCGAGGTGCCTTCGGTTCCCACAGCAGCCGCATGCCGGCCTCAGCCGGTGTGCGATCCGCTTTGCGCTGATTGCAGGAACTGCAGCACGCCACCAGATTCCCCCACGTATTGGGCCCGTTGCGGCTTCGCGGCTGGACGTGGTCGATGGTCGTTGCTCTGGCGGCGCAGTACGCACATTGACGACCGTCCCGGTCGAAGATGCCGGCGAAGGTCGCTCGGCTGGAATCGGTGACCGTAACCCGGTGGGCGACATACACGTACTCGGCAAGCAGGATCGTCCGAGGCAGTGGGATCTCGACGTGCTTGGAGCGCACCGGAAATATCGGGATCACGTCTTCGGTGGACTGCGCAGAACCGGTGGCGATCAGGACGACCGCACGATCGGCGCTCACTTCACCGAGGTACTCGTACGTTGCGTTGAGTACCCGGACGGACCGGTTCATCCAGCTGTGAGAAGCGGCGGTAGATGCGCGGTTCGGGTTCCGCATGAGACGTCTCAGTTCATGTCGAGGAGTGGAACTCCTGGACACGAGGACGGGTCAGGAGCAAATACAAGAAGCAGGGAACGGCATATATCCAGCGCCACTCTGTTCCCCGAATGCAGGAAGGGAAATGCCGCGGGGTGAGTGCCCGCGCAGGTGCAACGCTTGCTTCGAGTCGCGCATGCCTGTCCCCTTCCACTTCTTGTTCTCTTCACCGACGATTGCCGGCGCCCATCATCACACGGAAGGCATCCTCAGCGATATTGATTTATCAGGCCGGAATAGCCGTCCAGCAAAGGCCGCGGTTTGACGCCGGAACACGCGGCTTGATCGAATGAGCCATGACTTCGTCGTACATCGACCTACGCTCGGACACCGTCACCAAGCCTGATGCGGAGATGCGGAAGGCGATGGCTGACGCCGAGGTCGGTGACGACGTCCTCGATCACGACCCGACCATGGCGGCGCTCGAGGAAGAGGTCGCACATACTCTGGGCTTTCCGGCGGCCATGTGGGTACCGAGCGGATCGATGGGCAACCTGATTGCGCTGATGCTGCACCTTCGCCGCGGCGATCAGTTCCTCGCACCGGAACACTCTCACGTCTTGGGGTCAGAGTTGGGCACCGCTGCTTGGCTCGCACAGGGAATGCCGATGGCGCTGCCGCACGACGGCGGACCCGGACGTCCCAGTCCCGAGACCGTCGTGAAGGCGGCGGGCTCCCCCGGCCCGTACTTCACGTTGAACACCACGCTGCTCTGTCTCGAGAACACCCACAATTTCGCCGGCGGCGCCGTCATGAATCCGACGGAGTGGACGAAACTGGTCGACGCGGCGAGATCACGCGGCTTGAAGATTCACCTCGATGGCGCCCGCCTCTGGAATGCCGCTGCTGCACTCGATGTTTCGCCCACCGAATTGACTTCCGGCGCCGATACCGTCCAGGTGTGCCTGAGCAAGGGACTCGGTGCGCCGGTCGGCTCGATTCTGGCCGCATCACCTGAATTGATCACCGAAGCCCGAAGGATCCGCAAGATGCTCGGCGGCGGCGTTCGCCAGGGCGGGGTGCTTGCCGCAGCCGGCATCGTCGCGCTTCGCTCACAAGCTCGCCTGTCCGACGATCACGACAATGCGCAACGCCTGGCGTCGGGCCTTCGTGAACGCGGTTGGGCTGTCGACGAACCCGCAACCAACATCGTTCTCGCCGCCACAGCCGATCCGTCGGCCACCGTTGCTCAGCTCGCCGCTGTCGACGTCGGTGCAGTCACCGTCGCCGGGAAGGTTCGGTTCGTGACACATCGAGACGTGAGCACTGCCGACATCGACGACGTTCTGTCCCGACTAGCCGCCTGAGCTACACCATCAGCGGTTGAACCTCCTGCGCGACAAGGCGAATGAACTCACGGACGTCCGGCTCGTCAACGGTCGGTTGGAGTACCACGGTGGTTGCACCCGCGTCCACCCATCGCACTGCTGCGGCCGCAACGTCGGCCGCGGTCCCCACGGCAATCGCTTCCTCCGGCGACTCGCACCCTGACGCTGCTGCCTCGGCAAGGGCGCGCTCACGACCGCTGGAACCAAATGCACAGATGACGTAAACGACCACCTCGAGATCCTGCGCTCCGATATGAGCGATCGCCCGGCGAACGCCTTCCGGGGTCGTCCCACCCGAGAGCACGGTGCCCTGCGCCAACTCACCACTGAGCGCCAAAGTCTTTGGCCCCGTGGCACCGACGAGCAACTGCGGCACCTTCTCGGGCGGCCACGCCAGCTTGACGTCCGTGAGATTCACGTATCGACCGGATACCGTCACCGACTCACCGCGCAGTAATCGCTCGAGTGCTCCGAACTGCTCCCGGAGGAGGGTCAACGGCGATTCGACCTTGGCGCCGATCTGCCGCATCCAACTCTGAACACCGTGGCCGAAGCCAACCCGCAGTCGATCCGGATGAACTCTGGCCAGCGCCGAAATCTCCATCGCCGTGATCGCGGTGTTGCGCATCGGCGTCGGCAGCACACCGATCGCCACTCCCAGGCGCGTGGTTTCGGCCAATACAGTTGCAGCAGTGGCTATTCCTCCACCGAAGAAGCAGTCCTCCCACAGCCAGACCTCGTCGATACCAACTTCGTCGGCATACCCCGCATGCCGAACCAGATCTTCCGGGGATTGCTCCGGGCGCAGGACCACGGCAATCCGTGCGGCGCTCATGCCGTCACCAGAAACGCAGCGATCTCGTCAGCTGTTCGGCGACCCTGTTCGCGTCCCAGTTCAGCTGCCGGGCGCCTTGTCGCCGGCGAGAGGGAGTTGGTTCCGATCGCTTCCACGACGGCGTCGTCGGCGAAGACCGCCAGTACCCGTGACTGCGTCATCGCGTCGATTTCCTCTCGTAGGCTGCCGCCCAGCAGATTCGGGGCGGGATCGGCAGCAGGTGAAAGAACCACGACCACATCGCAGTCGGCAGCCAAATGAACATTCGAGCCACTTGCCATTCCGCCGTCCATGTACCGGTCGCCGTCGATCGTGACCACCGGCCACACCCCTGGTACGGCGCAACTCGCTCCAACTGCGTCGATCAGGTCTACGCCGTCAGCACTGCCGAACACCCTCAACTCACCGGTCTGTGCGTTGATCGCCGGGATGCGCAACTCCCGCTCGGGCCACAACCGATTGGGCAGCCTTGCCTCGATGACCGCACGACGCACGGCGGGTTCGACGGTGTCGGCGGCCATCGCTGCCTCGCCGAGCGCACGAAGTTGTTCGGACCGATCCGCGGAGCCCGCGATCGCGTCGACGAACATCTGACCGAGGACTTCGACATTTACCTCCGGATCGATCTCAGCGGTCGCAGCGGCCGTTTGTGCGTCGAAAAGCTCCTGAAGTGTCGCGCCGCCCGCAATCTGAGCAGTCACGGTGGAACCTGCAGAAGTGCCGATCAATACGTCCGCTGCCAGCAGCGCTGCGGCAGCGTCCGGCGATTTGTCCTGAACGCCCAACAGAAAACCGGTTTCCCAGGCGATTCCCGCAACACCGCCACCGGCAAGTACCAACCCCAATTTCACGCCGTCCACCTCTCGTCGATCACGATCCGTGCCCGAACTCGACGTTAGACCTACTCTGAAGTGATGTTCATGCGCAGCGCAAAGACATTTGTTCCCGACGCACTCCGCGGGTTGATCGCATCCACCGACGACATCGCGTGGAACCCCGATCCCGGATACCTCACTCGTGCACAGCCCCTTCCGCGCGGGCGAGTCGCGCTCGTCTCCGGCGGCGGCTCGGGTCACGAACCCATGCACGCCGGATTCATCGGCGAAGGAATGCTCACGGCCGTCTGTCCCGGGTTGATCTTCAGCTCACCCAACGCACTGCAGATCCATGAAGGATCCAAAGCTGCCGACGCCGGTGGCGGCGTCCTGCACATCGTGAAGAACTACACCGGCGACGTGATGAATTTCGGTATCGCACGGGAACTACTCCGCGAGGACAAGATCGACACGGACGTCGTCTTGGTCGACGACGACGTCGCGACCGAACGCGCAGACGGTAGCGGCCCGGGGCGACGCGGCACTGCGGCAACGATCGTGGTGGAGAAGGTCTGCGGCGCGTCGGCCGCCCGCGGTGACGACCTGGCCGAGGTGACCCGGATCGGACAACACGTCGCGCACTCGGCTCGCAGCATGGCCGTCGCTCTTCGCCCATGCACCTTGCCGGGGTCTGACGAGCCGTCGTTCGACCTGCCGGAGGGGCAGATGGAACTCGGTATCGGAATCCACGGCGAACGCGGCACAGAACGCGTGGACGCCCTGCCCGCACCGGAATTGGTGCGACGGCTGACGGATCCGATCATCGAGTCCCTGAGTCTCGCCGAAGGTGATCACGTCATTGCAGTCGTCAACGGGCTGGGAGCCACCCACCCAATGGAGCTGCAACTACTGTTCGCCGAACTCGGAGATTATCTGGCCGACCAGGGAATTCACATCGAGCGGACGCTGATCGGAACGTTCGTCACTGCATTGAACATGGCCGGAGCATCCATCACCCTTGTTCGCACAAACAAAGAAATCCTCGAATTATGGGACGCGCCAACAAAAGCGCCCGCCTGGCCGAATGCTATGGCACGTGAGTACAGCGGCATGGGCAAGCGTGAATCATTCGGTCCCACATTCACACCCGACACCTCACGCACTGCCGAAAGCAGCTTCGTCGGCGGCTGGATTGCGGACTGGGCCGCGAAGGTACTGGAGCAGGAACCTGCCCTGACCGATCTCGACCGACGAGCAGGAGACGGCGACTTCGGGACCAACATGGTGGCCGCACTGGATCAGCTCGACATCTCGGCGATCCGTGACACCTATTCCACTGCAACGATATTCGATGCAGTCTCCCAGGCGTACCTCGGTCACGCCGGCGGTACGTCCGGCGCGTTGTTCGGCATCTGGTTCCGGCATTTCTTCCGCGTCGCCGCAGAATCAGCGGACTCCGAACTCGACCTCGGTGCGATCGCGACTGCAGCACGGGCGGGGCTCGACAACATCACCTCGCTCGGCGGCGCACGCGTCGGCGACAAGACGATGGTCGACGCGATAGTTCCGGCGGTCGAGTCGTTGGAGCAATCCGTGAACTCGGGAGCCGATCGGGACGCTGCTCTGGCCAGCGCAGCGGCAGCGGCGGCGGCCGGCGCGGAGTCGACCGAAACCATGCTCGCGAACCGCGGACGTGCAAGTTATGTGGGCGAAGCCGCTCGCGGAGTGGTCGATCCGGGAGCGCTACTCATAGCGTGGTTTTTCGCTAGTGCAGTGGGTCACTAGCGAGCACTTCGCAGCTGTGACTAATCTGGCAGCCACAGCACATCGTTTGTGAGGGCCCGTGGGCAAAAGCACCGGTCTCACACACCACACAGGAGCAGCCCATGCTGAGCACCATGCAAGACGCCCCCCTCTCCATTGCTCAACTTCTCCGCCACGGTGCCTCCGTTCACGGCGCTTCCGAGGTTGTCACGTGGACCGAGTCCGGCCCGCGCCGTGTGTCATACGCAGACGTCGGCAAGCGCTGCGCACAGCTTGCGCACGCCCTGCGCGGACTCGGTGTCGAGGGTGACGAGCGAGTCGCCACGTTCATGTGGAACAACTCCGAGCACCTCGAGGCGTACCTGACGATCCCCTCGATGGGTGCTGTGCTCCACACGCTGAACATTCGCCTGTTCCCCGAGCAGTTGATCCACGTCGCCAATCACGCCGAGGACCGCGTGATCATCGTCGATCCGTCCCTGATTCCGCTTCTCTCTCCGCAGCTTCCGTCGCTGACAACCGTCAAGCACATCATCGTCACCGGTTCCTCCACTGCGGGACTCGAAGCTCCCGAGGGCGTGCAGGTTCACACATACGAGGGCTTGATCGCCGATCAGCCAACCGAGTTCGACTGGCCCGAGGTCGACGAACTCAGTGCTGCCGCAATGTGTTACACGTCCGGCACCACGGGCGACCCCAAGGGCGTCGTCTACTCCCACCGCTCGATCTACCTGCACTCCATGCAGGTCTGCATGAGCGACGGCCCCAACCTCGCGCAGGGCGATCGTGCACTCGCCGTAGTGCCTCAGTTCCACGCCATGTCGTGGGGACTTCCCTACGCCGCGTTCATGATCGGCGCCTCGCTGATCATGCCCGATCGCTTCCTCCAGCCTGCTCCGTTGGCTGCGATCATCGCCAGCGAGAAGCCGACGTTCGCCGCGGCCGTACCCACCATCTGGCAGGGCCTGCACCTCTACCTCGAGCAGAACCCACAGGACATCTCCTCGATGCGTGAGGTTCTGATCGGCGGCTCCGCGGTACCGCCTGCCCTCATGCACGCATTCGAAGCCGACCACAACGTCTCCGTCCTGCACGCCTGGGGCATGACCGAAACCTCCCCACTCGGATCCGTTGCCCGCCCGCCGGCCGGTGTCACCGGCGACGCGATGTGGAAGTACCGCTACTCTCAGGGCCGCTTCCCGGCATCCGTCGAGGCACGTCTCATCGACGACGACGGCAAAGTTGTTGCACACGACGGCGTTTCCGTCGGCGAGCTCGAAGTGCGCGGCCCCTGGATCACCGGGTCGTACTACGGCGTCGATGCGGAAGACAAGTTCAACGACGGCTGGCTCAAGACCGGTGACGTCGGATCCATCACGGCCGACGGCTTCCTGAGCCTGTCCGACCGCTCCAAGGACATCATCAAGTCCGGCGGCGAATGGATCTCATCGGTCGACCTCGAGAACGCCGTCATGGGTCACCCCGACGTCACCGAAGCTGCCGTCATCGGCGTGCCGGACGAGAAGTGGGACGAGCGCCCGTTGGTCGCGGTTGTTCTGCGCGCCGGTTCCGAGACCACGATGTCCGAACTCCAGCAATATCTTTCGGACAAGGTCGCCAAGTGGCAGCTCCCCGAGAACTGGGCTGTGGTTCAGGAAGTTCCGAAGACGAGCGTCGGCAAGTTCGACAAGAAGCGTCTGAGGGCCGACTACCACGAAGGCGGACTCGAAGTCACTCGCCTCTGACACGGAGTGAATGCTGAAGCATGAATACTGAAGGTGGGCAACAGGTTTTCAATCTGTTGCCCACCTTCGTTTAACGAGCAATGCACTTTACGGACGATAACCGACCGTGTGAAAAGCGATGTCGACGTACTTCTGCGCCAATTGCGTCGGCGACATCGGCCCGCCGGTCTGGAACCAACGCGGCAGTGACTGCGCCATACCGAGTATGGCCCGGACGGTCTCTTCGGTGTCGGTGACCGCGAAATCTCCCGATGCCACACCGTCGTCGACGATCCTGCGCATGAGCAACTCGAGCCGCTTACGACTGGCGGCGTATCGACTTCGGCTTTCCGGTGAGACATGCCGAATCTCGGTGTCCAACGCAGCATGCCGCGACCGGTGGGTCATGTAGAGAACAATCGCCTCCACCACCAAGGCGAAGCGTCGTACCGGATCTTCGCCGGCTTCCACCTCTGCCGCTTCGGTTCTGGTATTCAGCTCACTCATCGAGATCTCGAACAGAGCGACGAGGACTGCCTCTTTGTTCGCGTGGTGATAGTAGAGCGCGGGAACGGTTACCCCGACACGGTTGGCAATCTGCCGCACCGTCGTGCCGTGGTAACCGTTCTCATCGAACAGCTCGAGCGAAGCCATCAGGATGTCGGTCATCACCAGCGGCGGGAAAGTCCTCCAGTCCACTGCCACCGAATTCACGGGCTCCACCTCGCCAGTCATGAATAGCCGAAATTACCGCGGTGCCATACGGATTGCACCGTCGAGGCGGATCGTCTCACCGTTGAGCATAGGGTTGGAGACGATATGCGCAGCAAGCGCGCCGTACTCGCTGGGATCGCCCAGGCGAGAGGGGTGAGGCACCTGCTGACCCAGCGACGCCTGAGCTGCTTCAGGCAGTCCGGCCAGCAACGGGGTCTTGAACAGGCCGGGAGCGATGGTGTTGACGCGGATCAGCAGCGACGCGAGGTCACGGGCGATGGGGAGCGTCATACCGACGACGCCACCCTTCGACGCGGAGTACGCAGCCTGCCCGATCTGACCGTCATAGGCTGCGACGGAGGCGGTGTTGATGATGACGCCGCGTTCACCGTCGATGGGTTCGGTCTTCGAAATACGTTCCGCAGCAAGACGAAGAACGTTGAAGGTGCCGATCAGGTTGACGTCGATGACCTTCTTGAATGCGTCGAGCGGGAAAGCACCCTTCTTGCTGACCGTCTTGACTGCGTTGCCGATTCCGGCGCAGTTGACTGCCACGCGCAGGGGTCCGAGGGACTCGGCCACGTCGAGTGCAGCGGTGACCGCAGCCTCGTCGGTGACGTCTGCAGCCGCGAAGCGGACCCGGTCGCCAAGTTCCTTGGCGATGGCTTCACCGTTGGACGACGGAAGGTCGATGATGACGACGCTGGCACCGTCGGCAAGAAGGGCTTTGGTCGTAGCCAGGCCGAGGCCGGATGCTCCACCGGTGACGACGGCGACGCTGTCGTTGACGATCATGAGAGTTCCTTTCGAAAGGTTATGTGTTTCAGATGCGTTCGATGATGGTGGCGTTGGCCATGCCGGCGCCCTCGCACATGGTCTGCAAACCGTAGCGTCCGCCGGTGGCCTCGAGGTGGTTGACCATCGTGGTCAACAGTCGAGTACCCGAGGACCCCAGGGCATGGCCGAGTGCAATCGCGCCGCCCCACGGGTTGAGCTTTGCCGGATCGGCGCCGAACTCGTGAGCCCAGGCGAGCGGGACGGGAGCGAAGGCCTCGTTGACCTCGTAGGTGTCGATGTCGTCGATGCTCAAACCCGCGCGAGCGAGCACCTTGTGGGTGGCTGGGATGGGTGCGGTGAGCATAAAGATCGGGTCGTCGCCCGCAACGGAGAAGGAATGGAAACGAGCTCGCGGGGTCAGCCCCAGCTTCGACGCCATTTCTTCGCTCATGATCAGTGCTGCGGACGCGCCATCGGTGAGCGGCGACGAGTTACCGGGAGTGATCGACCACTGCGCTTCGGGGAAGCGCTGCGCGTACTTCTCCGAGTAGAACGACGGCTTCAAGCCGGCGAGTCCCTCGGCGGTAGTAGACGCGCGAACCGTCTCGTCGAAGATATGCGAGACGGTCTCACCGGCGGCGTTGGTCACCGAGATCGGCAGAATCTCCTTGTCGAAGAGCCCCTTCGCCGCTGCCTCTGCTGCCCGCTGGTGGGACTGCGCGGAGAATGCGTCGAGAGCGTCGCGGTCAAGCTTCCACTTGGCGGCGATCAATTCTGCAGAGATTCCCTGGTTGACCAGGCCTTCGGGGTAGCGAGCCGCGATGCCCGGACCGGAAGCATCCTTCCCCATCGTCGTGGTACCCATCGGGACACGACTCATGGATTCGACGCCTGCCGCGATCACGATGTCGTAGGCCCCGGCGATCACGCCCTGCGCCGCAAAGTGCGCAGCTTGCTGACTTGATCCGCACTGGCGATCGATCGTGGTGGCGGGTACCGACTCGGGGAACCCTGCCGACAGGACCGCGCTGCGGGTGATGTTGAGCGCCTGCTCACCGGCCTGGCCGACGCAACCGCCGATCACGTCGTCCACCAGGGCGGGGTCGAGGCCGTTTCGCGAGGTGATGGAACGCAGAACGTGGGCCATCAGTTCGACAGGGTGCGTCCCGGACAGTGCTCCACCCGGCTTTCCCTTGCCGGACGCGATCCGGACTACATCGACGATCACTGCCTTGGTCATCTTCGTTCCCTTCGAGGACGTGCATTGCTGGGGCGGTCCGGCACCCGAGTTCGTGGCACCGGATGCCGGACCGAGATCGTGGGAGCATCCTGACTTAGCGCTCGCTAAACAATTACCACCGAGTCGGACCGTCCGTCAAGAGAGGGCTACCGAACTCGAAGCAAATATGGACGGACAAAAAAGTTGGACGATCAGGAAACCCTGACCAACGCCCTTCATTAGTACTTTCGAATGATAGGTTTTCAATCTTCGCCCGAAATGTCCGGAATCGGATAACCTTCCGCCACAAGCAATCCAAGCCACAGGGGATTCGGGGCGTGGCACCAATCGATGACAAACCGCAGGGGGACTGACCCGGAGGTAGAGCGTGGACCTGCGATACGTTGCATTCACACGTGCCGACTCGCATTTCTACGACCGAATCAGAACGGTCACTCGACCTGACGCACCGACTGACCAGCACTTTAAGCCTGCAAAGTCGGTGGACTGGTCGCTCTGGCGACGCGGTCCCCAAAGCGGACCGTGGAACTACTTCCAACCGCCTGACAGCGTGCTGCCAGAACAGGGATGGAAGATTCACTGCTCCGCTACCCAAGCCAACGCGCAGGAGTTGCTCGATACCGTCTCCGCGTATTGCGGCCACAATCTGGTGCCTTTCAAATTTCTTCGGACGGCAGCAGACCTCATGTTCTCCAACAGCAAGCAGGCCAATCGAACATCCAGCGGAAAATTCATCACGATCTATCCGGCGGATAGCGTTGCCACACAACGTGTCATCACCGAACTGGACGAGCTTGTCACGGCTGCCGACGGGCCATACATCCTCAGCGATGTGCGATGGAACCGGGGACCACTGTACTTACGGTACGGCGCGTACCTGCCCATGCACACCAACGATTCATTCGGCGATCGCGTCCCGGCAATACGGCGCCCCGACGGATCGCTCGAACCCGATCTGCGCGGCACTTCCTTCAGAACTCCAGACTGGGTACAAATCCCGGACTTCGTTCGCGCGCAGCAAGACAAGCTGAAATCACGCGACGCCTTCCCCTATTCGATCACTGAAGCCCTGCACTTCAGCAACAGCGGGGGGATCTACTCCGCGCTGGACGACGCCGGCATCAATCTGGTCATCAAAGAGGGTCGGCCCTTCACCGCCCCGGACGCCAACGGCCGGTACGCAATCGACCGCATCCGCAACGAGTACGACACGCTGACTCACCTTGCCGACAACCCGTACTCACCTTCCGCGCTCAACTTGTTCGAGCGCGAAGGACACCACTTTCTTGTCACCGAGCGCGCACCCGGCGCTCCCCTGAATCAGGAGATTGCGCTCCGCTATCCGCTGATACGCGCGGATCAGACACTCAGCTCCCGAACGGAATACAGAACCTGGGCGCTCGGTATTGCACAACAGCTGACTACCGCAGTCGAGAGCTTCCACAACGCCGGAATCGTTCATGCCGATCTTCACCCCGGCAACGTGATGTGCTCACCGTCGGGTATTCGGATCATCGATTTCGAGATGGCCCACAACATCGACGAGCAACCGCCCCGGTCCACCGGGGCTCCCGGGTACACCGCACCGCAACAGTTGACAGGAATCGAGGCAGATCGATACTCCTTGGGATGCATCGAGCTGGGACTCTTTGTCCCACTTACTACATTGCTCCCCCTCGACCGCAACAAGATTCCCGAACTCATCGGCTACGCGGTGTCTCGATTCGATCTTCCTCGTGCCTTCTGTGCCTCGCTCTATTCGATGCTCGACGCACAGCCGCCGGAACCGGCGGATCACCCGCATCGTTGGGACACGTCGTCGAGGGAAACCTTGCAACGTATGGACGCTCGATTGCGCTGCGGCATCCTCACCACACTTGATCTCTCCCGCGCTGATCGACTCTTTCCCGGTGACATCGCCCAGTTCGAAGTGAACGGTTACGGCATTGCTCACGGCTCGTGCGGAAACCTACTCGCCGATGATCTTCCCACCGACACCTTGGAGACAGTTCTGGAATGGACTGAACATCAAGTTGATTCGGATACGCAACCACGGTTCGGTTTCTTCGACGGGCTCGCAGGTGCGGTGCATACCTTTCGGCAGCTAGGACGACACTCGACTGCCGACAGATGGGTCGAGACTTTGCGTGGACTCCCACTCGACGATCTCGACTCCAGCCTCTTCGGCGGCCTTTCCGGAATCGGGTGCCTTCTACTCGAGGAATCGGAGTCATGTCCGGCGGCATCGTCAACTCTCGCTCTCGTCACCGAAACTCTGCGGGATCGCCTTCCGGCTGCTCGCGCACACGTCCGCTTCACCGACGGAACATCTTGGGCGACAACGGGTCGCGGAGGCTTGATGAGAGGGCCGAGCGGGCAAGCGCTGTTCTGGACTCGCCACTACGAACGGACCGGTGATCCTCGATCGCTGGAACACGCGCGACAGCTTGTCGACATCGACCTGTCCGTGATGCAGATGTGCCCTGACGGTTCGATGCAGCTGAGAGAGGAGCGCCGGACAATGCCGTACCTCGGATCGGGATCCGTCGGCGTGGGCCTGGTACTTCTTCAACTTGTTCGACATGTCGACGAGCCGCGCTACGCGTCTGCGCTACTTGCCATATCCCGCGCTGCCGCCGTCGAATTCACTGCCCAAGCCGGACTACTAAACGGGCGAGCCGGGCTGATTCTCTTCCTCGGCGAACTCTCCAAGAGTCCATATGCCGGCGCCGATTGTGAGCAGACGCTTGCCCAGCAGTTGCAGCTTCTGGGCTTACACAGCCTCAATCACGCAGGAGGACTGCACTTTCCAGGTGAACAGAACCTGAGACTCTCGACAGACTGGGCAACCGGATCTGCAGGAATACTGGCGTCGCTCCGACATACCGGATCGGCAACTGCCCGACAGTCGTTTCCACTGATGTGCGCGTCGAACTGCCACATCGCCTAATTGTTCGGAAGTTATCACCCACGGCAGATTGGAGCACAGAAGTACCAGGCGAAAAACCTGGAATTGAATCAACACCGCAAGCAAACTCGATCGATCAAATCCATCGGCAAGAACGCCGATCAACAAAGGAAATGACAATGGACGCTATTCTCTCCCTTCAAGATCTGTCAGTCGCCGCCGGCAACGTCGGAGACGCAGGCCAGCTCGACCAGAACGCGGCAATCAGTTCGCTCAGTTTCTTCTGCCTCTGACCTCAGGCCGATACCTCGGAGAAGGTCCGGGGTATCGGCTTTCGGAATCCGTGCGGATCACCAGACGAACAGTATTGTTTCATCATGAGACGCATCCGCACTTCACCGAGCTGTATTTGCCGATGATGTGCGCGACCTGGCGGCAATGCCGAGGGCAGATCGGGCGGCCAGCGGCGGTGATATTCCTCCTGATCCTGACAGCCGCGTTTTCAGGTTGGTTCGTTCAGCGTTCGGCGAGAGTTGGGACTTCGGGGACATCTGCTCACGCTGGTACGACGGAGGTGGCAGTTGCCGCACCGACACCGCCTTGACCTTCACGACGCTTTTCGTACTCCTACTTCCCTTCGCCTCCGGAATGCTGGTCGGCGTCACCACATTCGCCCGAGACTTCGAGCGGAGTGTCTGGTGGTTTGAGGATCAATACGTGTCAACGACGAGATGAGGGAATCGGTACCATCCGCCCCCGATGTCTTCCAACTGGAGCTGATTGAAGGTCTTGTCGGACACGCCATCGGGTGCGTACACCCAGCCTGGATTGTCCAAGATGTCCAATCCATCTCGTGCGTCATAGAAATAGACGTGGCCTTCACTGCTGACGTTGGCATAGGAGATATCGAATCTGCCGATTCGTAGATCACGATGATACCCATCGGAATAGGGATCGTCAGGTTCTTGAAGTAGTTGCTGTGCAACGGTTTCGAAGTCTGCCCGATACTGATCGAAATGTGGCTGCCCCGCGGCCGCGATGCCGAGCGCGATCACCACGAGAACCGGAACAGCGACAACGGACCACAACCATCGGCGTCGCTGCCACCAGCATATTCCGAGCAGCACGATTGCAACAGTCGCGGTGAGGACCCAGAGAACGATCGCACCGGCGATCGAGAGTGCACTATCCCCAGGTTCGGGCCAGGTGAGATGGCATTTCGCTGCGACATACATCGCCGACGCCGACGCTGCGATAAGTGCGTTTACCAAACCAACCCAACGAAGAGCACCGGACCTTCTCGTTGCCTGCGAGTTCGACACTGCCTGATCCATTCGATGAGGATAGCGAGCTGTTTGTCGCGGACTAGCAGTAACCACTTCCCCGATCTCACGATCGATTGTTTCTCGGCACGGAGAAAGTGTCCACGGTGCTATCTTTGCTGAGTATGGGAGGCAGGGCTGCGAGAATGGTCGATTTGGACTACCGATGTCAGGAGAGTTCGGCGACTCCCAAAGTCGACAGGTCAATTTTTAGCACGGCTGGATTCGGTGGATCGCAGCAACCAATACCATCGTCACCTCATGATGACGTGACTGTTGCGGGCGAGTCGTGAAGATTCGATTATTACGAGCAAGCCAAGCGTCTTTAGCAATATCGCTGATCGCACTAACCTTGGTCTATTTGTTGGACGCATTTTCTTTGCGCCTCCAACATCAGCCCAGCTGGTGCATTGATCACTATGGAATCCCATCACGATTCAATTATCTCCTTCCCGACCGGGCGGAGAGGGTAGCGGCAGGAATTACAGACTTCTGGGGATGGTTCCCTCCAGGCATAAGCTGTACATTCACTGATGCAGTGACCAAAGAAAGCGAAACGGTGGCACCGGCCGCGGACAGGTCGTACATCGTCGTCGTTCTTGTGGCGCTGATCATGATCTCGGCTGTCGGCGTATTGTTCGGCCGCCGGAAGCGCTGAAGATTGGTTCTGGCTCGGGACTGCAGATGCGCACTCGACACCAGACCGATGAGTAACAAATCGGTGTCCGTCGTGTCCGGCGCTTCCACTACTCGTCGATCTTCGCGAATCCACCGGCCTTGTTCGAGGGCATTTCTTGCGGGTCCTGGTGGTCTTCGTTCCCATCACGCTGGCGATGACACTCCTGGGCCTGGTGCTCGGCTGAACCCATGCGCTTGCCGGGGACAGGCGGCAACATGATCGACGCCGATTACACAATGTGCTGGGGCTCAGACAATTCCGACGTGATGCTGTTGCGCTCCGGGTTGATGGTGGCGCTCGCACTCGTCGGCGCACGTGGACTACGTCGGCGACCCGCCTATAACCGACTGTCCGAAATGTCGAAATCGATTTGATAGCAGCAATTTTCGATCCACATTCTCTTGTGTTCGAAACTTTGTTCGATTAAGCTTTCGGCATGGACAGTCGGGATGCGTGGCAGCTGGATGGCGAGGACCTCAAGAGTGAGGTTCTGGATCTGGTGCGTGTCCGGCACGAGTTGCAGTCGCGGATGGTGTTGCTGATCGTGGAGATGTTTTCCCGTGAGGTTCTCGGTGGGAAGGGTTTTCGGGCGATCGCGCAGTGGTTGCATGGTTCGACGAATCTGGAGATCGGTGAGTGCAGTCTGCTGGTCGGGTTGGCGCGGTTGTTGATGCTCGAACCCGTGGTCGGCGATGCGTTTCACCGTGGTGATGTTGATGCGTTGAAAGCCCGTCAGGTCGCGTCGTTCTGTCAGCATCCACCGAAGAACATGACCCCGGCGGATGTGGACAAGGCTCGCGGGATTCTGTTGGGGTTGGCGTCGAAGAACATTGCGGATTGTGATGCGGTGCGGGCGGCGATCCGGCGGATCGAGAAGCAGTACGGCAAGCGCGAGGACGGCGTCCCGGTCGGCGAGGATTCCGAGCGGAATGAGTTCTACGCCTCGAAAGGCTTGTACGGCAGAGTAACGGTGAAGGGTGATCTGGATGCGGTCAACGGGGCGCGTCTGATCACGCTGCTGTCGAGCCTGTCGGCTCCGACGCCGGAGAAGGACGGTGTCAAGGACACCCGCACGCCGGCATTACGACGGGCGGACGGGTTTTGCGAGTTGTTGCGCCGGTACGAGCGGGCGGGGTTGGGTCCGATCGAAGGCGGCGTGAAACCACACATCACGGTCACCGCATCGGCTAAGGACATGACGGACCTTAAAGTTCTGAAAGACCTCTTGCCGTCCACCGAGGAGCTGGGATTCGCGTGGACCGATTGGGTGGGCCCGATCAGCATCGACACCGCCCGGATGCTCGCCTGCGACTGCACCGTCACCCGAATCTTGTTGGATGAGAATGGTGTTCCGCTCGACTGCGGCAAGGAAGCGAGAACAGCGACCGTTCCACAGAGGCGGGCGTTGGCAGTTCGTGATGGCGGGTGTGCGTTTCCGGGGTGCGGGACTCCGTCGGGGTGGTGCGATGCCCATCATATTGTTCACTGGAACGATGGTGGCCCAACAGATCTCGACAACCTGATCTTGTTGTGCGGTCATCACCACCGGACGATGCACCACACGGAATGGCGGGTGGAGATCGGACCGGATCGAAAGACGGTGTTCTATCCACCGATGTCGATCGATCCGTATCAACAGCCGATCGGCGGGAACAGCCCACCCACAGCGGCGTGAATCGCGACAATCGAATACATCAGCACCGGGGACGAACCATGCCCCGGTGCTGGTGCACGTTTCTGGTCAGATCCCAACCCCTCAGATCCCAGCCCCTCAGATCCCGGCCCTTCGCACGAGAGCGTCAGTGACAGAAGGGGATACAACGTCAATCGCTCGTAACAGCCCCGCGTACCGTGGATACAGCTCGACGGGACGCGTATTGATCGCCCTCAAGATCCACGATGCAGCTTGATCGGCCGTCAGCGCCGGCTGGCTCACGTAATCCGCCGTCGGCGCGATCATCGGTGTTCGTATGAGTGGGAATTGCACTGTGGTGACATCGACACCGGTGCCGTGACATTCCGCGCCGAGGCTTCGGCCGAAGGCACTGAGAGCAGACTTCGACGCGTGGTAGGCACTGAACCTCGGCATCACGCCGGCAGTGACTCCCCAGGTTCCGACGTTGATGATGTGTCCGGACTTCGCCTCGAGCATCGCGGGCAGCAGACGCAACGTCAGTCGTGTAGGTCCGAAGTAGTTGAGTGCCATAGTGCGCTCGTAGTCGTGGAATCGGTCGACCGAATCCAACGCGGTACGCCGGATCGAGCGACCCGCATTGTTGACGAGGATGTCGACCGACCCGAATCGATCCGCGATCGTCTCCGCGAGTTCGTCGACGGCTTCACCGCGGGAGAGGTCCGCAGGCACGATGTGCGCCCACCCTCCCCTGCGGTGGATCTCGTCCCGTACGTGTTCGAGGTTTTCCTCACCGCGCGCGACCAGGATCATCTCGGCTCCCCGACGAGCCAAGAGATGAGCTGTCGCCTCGCCGATCCCCGAGGAAGCTCCTGTCAGAACGATCGTCTTGTCGGAGAGCGTGACACCGCGTGACGGAACAAGAGAGCGCAGACGCGTCGGCGGACTCAAGGCAATATTGCTGAGCAGCGTTCTGATCACATCGGCCTCGGTTCGATCTTCGCGTGCGTTTCGGTGCGAACCCATCCCTGAACAGCCAACTTCGAGCGCACCGCGGAAATTACTCAAAAGTAAGTTATGGCGCCGTTTCGACCGTGTCAAGAATTCGTCGAGATCCAGGAGTATCTGCCACTAGCTTTTCCTGATACCTCGGGTTACATTAAACCCAGACCGAGTGCCAGCGATCACACAACCGGCCCTCGATTCCACCGAACACCGCGAGAAATACCAGCGGTGACCGAAACGAAGAGGAGACGCCATGACGCTCACATCGCCGCTCGACAAGCGCGGAGAAGCATCCGACGACTCGTACAACGAGACGCTTCGACTCCTGTCCGAGGGCTCGGTGCACAAGCACTTCGACCCGTACCTCGACATCGACTGGGACTCCCCCGAGTTTGCCGTCGTCCCGAACGATCGCCGCTGGATCCTCCCGGCCGAGACAGATCCGCTGGGTGCTCACCCGTGGTACCAGTCGCAGTCCGAGGCCAGGCAGATCGAAATCGGCATGTGGCGCCAGGCCAATGTCGCGAAGGTCGGTCTCCAGTTCGAGAACATTCTGATCCGCGGCATGATGCAGTACGTCTTCTCGCTGCCCAACGATTCGGCCGAGGCGCGCTACTGCACGCACGAGTCGGTCGAAGAGTGCAACCACACGATGATGTTCCAGGAGATGGTCAACCGCATCGGTGCCGACGCTCCCGGCATGAGCCGTCCGATGAAGATGCTTGCACCCTTCATCCCCCTCGCTGCGGGTCCGTTCCCCGAACTGTTCTTCGTCGGTGTCCTCGCCGGTGAAGAGCCGATCGACCACATTCAGAAGAGCATCCTGCGCGCCGGCGGCCAGATCCACCCGATCATGCAGTCGGTCATGGCCATCCACGTAGCCGAGGAAGCGCGTCACATCTCGTTCGCGCACAAGCTTCTGAGCCGTCGCATCCCGCTGATGTCACGCCCGAACCGGTTCGTCCTCTCGCTGCTGTTCCCGATCGTCATGCGCATTCTCTGTGACGCCATCGTCATCCCGCCGAAGTCCTTCTGGAAGCAGTTCGACATCCCGAAGTCCGTGAAGAAGGACCTGTTCTGGGATCTGCCCGAGTCACGCCAGACCCTGCGCAACTACTTCGGTGACGTCCGCATGCTGGCCACCGACACCGGCCTGATGAACCGTGCCTCGCGCCTGGTGTGGAAGGCCTGCAAGATGGACGGCCGCGCATCACGCTTCCGTAGCGAACCTCACCGCAGCTCGCACAACGCCGCCGCGTAGCTCCCGGACAGTCGAGATCGGACTCATAGCGCCATGCCACACGTAGTCACGCAGTCCTGTTGCAGCGACGCCTCGTGCGTCTACGCCTGCCCGGTCAACTGCATCCATCCGACGCCGGACGAGCCGGACTTCCTCACCGCCGAGATGCTGCACATCGATCCGCAGGCCTGCGTCGACTGCGGCGCATGTGTCTCGGCCTGCCCGGTCGACGCCATCGTCCCCGAGTCGAAGCTGACCGACCCGCAGCGAGTCTTCCTGTCCATCAATGCGGACTTCTACAAGGAAGAGCGGCCCAGGCCGCTTCTCGCCAAGGTCATCCCGGCAGCCCACGTCGACAAGGGCCGACCTCCGTTGCGCGTTGCGATCGTCGGTTCCGGACCGTCGGCGATGTACGCCGCGGACGAGTTACTGACTCAGCCTGACGTGCAGGTCAACGTCTTCGATCGCCTTCCTGTGCCTTACGGCTTGGTTCGCGCCGGCGTTGCTCCGGACCATCAGAAGACCAAGCAGGTCACTCGCTTGTTCGACAAGATCGCCGCACAAAAGGGTTTCGAGTTCTACCTCAACGTCGAGATCGGCAAGCACATCTCGCACAGCGAACTGCTCGAAAATCACCATGCGGTGCTCTACGCAGTCGGCGCTTCGTCCGACCGTGGTCTCGGCATTCCGGGTGCTGATCTGCCTGGCACGGCATCGGCCACCGACTTCGTGGCCTGGTACAACGGCCACCCCGATCACGCCGACGACGTCTTCGACCTCTCGCATCGCCGCGCGGTCATCATCGGAAACGGAAACGTCGCGCTCGACGTCGCTCGCATTCTCACGGCCGATCCCGAGAAGTTGGCGGGCACTGACATCTCCGCTCACGCACTCGCCGCTCTGCGGAAGAGTCGCGTCGAAGAAGTTGTCATCGTGGGTCGACGCGGAATCGCGCAGTCCGCGTTCACAGTCCCCGAGTTCACCGGCCTGATGGCACTGCCGGACATCGAACTCTCTGTCGGACCCGACGACATGGTTCTCGACTCGGCCACCGAAGAACTGGCAAAACGCGGCGAGCTTCCGCATGCCGTCGAGCAGAAGTTGCGTCTACTCGAAGCCCTGAAGAACCGCGATCACGTCGACGTCGGCAACAAGCGCATCACGTTGCGCTACCTGCTCACGCCGACGTCGATCACCGGCGACGATCAGGTCAGTGGAATCGAGTTCGCTCGCAACGCCCTGGTCGACGCCAACGGAACCGTGCAGATCGAGGCGACGGGCGATACCGAGACCATCGATGCCGGCTTGGTCCTCACCTCGATCGGCTACCGCGGAGTGCCCATCACCGGCGTCCCGTTCGACGAGCGTGCTTCGGTCATTCCGAATGAGAACGGCCGCGTCCTCGAAGCTCCGAACGGCGATCCCGCAACCGGCGTCTACGCGACCGGTTGGATCAAGCGCGGACCGAGTGGGTTCATCGGCACCAACAAGTCCTGCGCGCAGGAAACGATCAGGATGCTCGTCGACGACTTCAACGACGGACGCCTGACCAACCCGGTCGCCGACGACTCCGCAGTCGATCGTCTGGTCCGGGCGCGACAGTCCGACGTAGTCGACCGCGAGGGCTGGCACGCCATCGACAAGGCGGAACTGGAACGCGGCGCTGCGCACGACCGTGTCCGCGAAAAGGTTCTGGATCAGGTCGAGATCACCTCCATCCTCGACGCTGCGGCCCGGGTGAAACCGACGCGTCGATTCGGTCGACCCGTTCGCGCTCGCTGATCCGCTACAGGTAAACAGCTACTTTCACGCACACGGCCCCGCCTGCAGACTCGTCTGCCCGGCGGGGCCGTCTGCGTTCCGGCAGCGTCCCACTCAGCGAAAATTTTTGCCCGTCAGCGGCTAAAATCGTGTAATACTGCAACCTGTTCCAGTAAGCGGCACAGCGGGCCCAAGATCCCCCGGATCAGGCTCGCCAACCAGATGAGGATTGCATGAGCGAGACTGCAACGCCGGCGCCGAACGGGAGTGTGACACCTGCAGTAGAGGGTTGGTTCACCACCGGCGACGAACCTGCTCTGATCGGCACGAAGTGCCAATCCTGCGGCACCATTTCCTTCCCTCGTGAGGCGACGTTCTGCAAGAACCCGAGCTGCTTCAGCGAGGAGTTCGACGACGTGGAACTCTCCCGCCGCGGCACTGTCTGGTCGTACACCGACGCGCAGTACCAGCCCCCGCCGCCGTACATCCCTCGCTCGGATCCGTACGAGCCTTTTGCTCTCGCAGCAGTCGAGCTGCCCGAGGGGATCGTCATCCTCGGCCAGGTGGCCGACGGATTCGGCGTCGACGATCTCAAGGTCGGCAATACCGTCGAATTGGTTGTCGAGCCGCTGTACACCGACGAAACCGGAGTACGTACGACGTGGCGCTGGAAGCCTGTCGCCGCAGCTGATCAGGAGTCGCAGTCATGAGCAAGGACGTCGCAGTACTCGGTGTCGGTATGCACCCCTGGGGCAAGTGGGGGCAGTCGTTCGTGAAATACGGCGTTGCCGCCGCTCGCGCCGCGCTCGCCGATTCGGGTGTGAATTGGCAGGACGTCGACTTCATCGTCGGCGGCGAAACTGTCCGCAACGGATACGGCGGATACGTCGCCGGAGCCACGTTCGCTCAGGCCCTCGGCTGGAACGGCGCTCGCGTCGCCACGTCGTACGCAGCGTGCGCGACGGGAGCCCAGGCACTCGACACCGCTCGCGCACGAATCCTGGCCGGCCTCAGCGAAGTTGCCCTGGTCGTCGGAGCCGACACCACCCCCAAGGGTTTCCTCGCTCCCGTCGCCGGTGAGCGTTGGGACGACCCGGACTGGTTGCGCTTCCGCCTCATGGGTATGACCAACCCGGCGTACTTCGCGCTCAACGCGCGTCGTCGCATCGACCTCTACGGCGCCACCGCGGAGGACTTCGCCAACGTGAAGGTCAAGAACGCCAAGCACGGGCTCAATAATCCGAATGCGCGCTACCGCAAGGAAGTCACCGTCGAGAACGTGTTGGCCTCCCCCGTGGTGTCCAATCCCCTTCACCTGCTCGACATCTGCGCGACGTCCGACGGCGGCGCCGCAATCTTGCTGACGTCGATGGAATACGCCCGAAAGATGGGCATCGCGGAACCTGTTCGCATCAAGGCTATTTCGACGGTCACGCCGACGTTCCCGCAGACGATCATGGATATGCCGAACTTCTCCACCGATTCCAGCTCCGCCGTCCCGGCTCCGGAGCGAACGTTCAAGGAATCCATCGGCTACGCCGCGTACGAGGAAGCCGGGATCTCTCCCGAAGACGTCGACGTCGCCGAGGTCTACGACCTCGCTACCTCGGTGGAACTGGACTGGATCGAAGACCTCGCGCTGTGCAAGCGGGGCGAGGCCGAGCACCTTCTGCGTGCGGGTGACACCAGTATCGGGGGGCGCATCCCGGTCAATCCGTCCGGCGGTCTCGCATGCTTCGGCGAAGCCGTTCCCGCACAGGCACTTGCGCAGGTGTGCGAGCTCACCTGGCAGCTGCGCGGACAAGCCGAAGGCCGTCAGGTCGAAGGCGCTCGCATCGGTATCACCGCCAACCAAGGTCTGTTCGGACACGGCTCCTCGGTGATCGTTTCCGCCTGACCCTGTTCTACTTTCGTGGCGGTCGCACACTCACCCGTGAGCGGCCGCCACGATCACGTCTGCCACTGCCCCTGGCTGTGAAACCAGCGAGGCATGGGAGGTCGGGAGTTCGCTGGTGTTCGCGCCCATCCGGTTTGCCATGAACCGCTGCGCCGAAGCTGGGATCACGCGATCCTCACCGGCGACCAGATACCAGCTCGGTGTGTTCGCCCACGACGGCGGCCCGCCGAGTTCGAGGTTCGCCCACAAAGCGGCGGACTTCTGGTGAGCCAACATGGTTGCCGCCGTCTCGTCGGAAACGTCTTGAGCGAAGACGGAATGGAAATACTCGTCCGTGACGTAGCCGTCGACGTTCTTCCCGCCGATCGCGTGAGGATCGTCGACGATCTTCAATCCCAGAGCGGGAGGAAGCAATTGGCTGCCAGGGAATCGAATCGGGTCGATCGTGATCTGTACCGGCTCACCCTCCACCGGACCGAACGCCGCGATGTAGACCAGCGACTGGACTTTCGGATCGTGGACATTGGTGATCACCGCGCCGCCGTACGAGTGCCCGACGAGAACGACGGGGCCGTCGATGTCCGCAACCGTCTTCTCGATCACGGACGCGTCGTAAGCCGGCCCGCGCAAAGGATTGTCCGGCGTCACGACGCGATAGCCACGCGAGCGTAGGTCGGCGGCAACTCCGTCCCAACTGGTCGCGTCGGCAAAGGCTCCGTGAACCAGAACGACAGTTGGCTTGGGGCTTGCCACCGCAGCACCGGAACCGAAGATCAGTCCGGCCGCGACTGTCATGAGCATTGCCAGAACTGCTGTGAATACACGTGAGATCTTCATGCGTTTCCTTCACTCTCGTAGGCAAGCGAGAAACTGCGGTAGGCCGGGACACGCCCGTTTCGATCCTAGAAATACCTGCTGCGACGGACGTGACTGTCCGTGCAGACTTCTGGGCTCACGGTGCACAAATTCTGGTTGAGCGTCCACATCCCGGGGTATCAAGGCTGCATGGCTTTGCTCCTGGATACTTCCGTGCTGGAGCCTGACCAACGCACGGACGCCTTCGTCGACGCGATGGGACGCGCATCGGTTCCCTGTGCGATCCACTTGGAGGATCCGGCGGGCGTGAGCGCCCGGATGAACGTGTGGAATCTGGGCGCAGCATCACTGTTCCGCTCCGAGTCGACGGGGATGCGATTGACCAGAACGCCGCGGCACGTGCGATCAGCGTCGATGCCGGTTCTCGCGATTGCCCTGCAGGAGAGCGGAATCGGCCATCTTGATCAGCACGATGAGCAACGCAGAGTCCCGGCCGGTGAACTACTCATGACGGACCTGACGTCGACCTACGATTTCTCCTGGACGGGAACGGGCGCTTCCCAGTGCCTCTACGTTCCGATGGATCGGCTGGGACTACCGATCGACACCGTGCGAGACGCTGCCACGCGACCTCACCACAGCAACCTGTACCCCTTGATGATCGCGCACGTTCGTGAATTGTTCCGCAGCGCCGATCAGTTGGAGACCGATCCTGCCGCCGAACAATTGGGCGAGGCCTCGATCGAACTGGCGCGCGCTTTGGTCGCATCGATCGCGCATGCAAATCCCGACGCCTCCGCTCCGAGATCGGCACTCACGTTGACATCGATCCGCAGATACATCCGCGAACACCTTCACGATCCGGCGCTGCATCCTGCACGAATTGCCCACGCCCACAACATCTCACTGCGTCAGCTGTACAAGATCTGTTCGGACAACGAATTCCGGCTCGAGCAGTGGATCATCACCCAGCGCCTGCAGAAGGCTCGGGACGAACTGGCTCGACCCGCTACCGTCGACCTGCCGATCGCCACCATTGCCCGCCGTGCGGGATTTGTCGACGCCGGACACTTCAGCCGACGGTTTCGGCAGGCCTACGGAGTCAGCCCGACTCGTTGGCGTCAGCTCCGCGATTGCAGCAGCGCCACAACGTCTGACTGACCACGGCTTTCGGCATTGTCCAATGCGGTCTTTCCCGACGCATCCCGGATCGAGGGATCTGCCCCGGCGTCGAGAAGCTGAGTGATCACGTCGACGTAGCGCGCCGAGCCGTCGCCGTACACAACGGCCTCGAGAAGCGCCGTCCACCCCGGATCATTGACGTGATTGACCGGTACCCCGGCAGCAATCAGCATCCGGACGGTCTCGACATGCGCGTGTTCACTCGCGGGAATCAGAGCCGTACCGCCGTAACGGTTCACGCTGTCGACATCCGCGCCATGGCTGAGCGTCAGTGCCAGAATCTCGTTCAATCCCTCGGCTCCGGAATACAGGAAGGCCGAATCCTGCATGGAATCCTTCGCATTCACGTCAGCACCGGCAAGAATCAACGCAGAAGCCGCAGCGACGGCGTTGTTCTTGGTGGCCTCGACGAGTGGAGTCCGTTCGCCCTCGCCGCGCGCTTCGATGTTCGCGCCGGCAGTCAGGGCAGCGGTAACAGCTGCGGGATCATTGCGGTCCACAGCATCGAAGAGCGCGCGTTCGGATTCCGGCGTCGATGCTGGATTTACACCCGCAGGTGGTACAGCTGCCGTTGTTGTCGCTGACGCCGCGGTGGTCGGCGTCAGCGGGGTGTCGGACGAACTGCAACCCGCCAACGCTCCGGTCACTGATACCGCGAAGATTGCGCAGGCGAGGACAGACCTGCGCGGCCGCGCCGTCACAGCGAATCACTTTCTTGGACAAGTGTTTCGAGCGTCATCCTGACGGCGTCCAGGTGTTCGGCCATCGCTCTGGAGGCATGGTCGTAACTCCCGGATGCAATTCCTTCGACTATTCGTTCGTGTTCCTCGTTCGACTTTTCCTGGCGACCGGCAACAAGATTGAGTGTCTCGGATTGCCTTGTCAGCGCTTCACGGATATCGACGATTACCGACTCGAAGACACGATTCCTACTGGCTTTTGCAATCAGTCCGTGAAATTGGGCATCGAGTGCAACCCATACGAGCGGATCGTCCTCGTCACGCATCTGCTGTACCAGTCCGCGGAGTGCTGCCAGTTCCTCCGCGGTGTGCCGTTGCGCAGCCCATCCTGCGGCCGGAATTTCGACATGAGGCCGTGCTTCGACCAATTCGTTGGCCGCATAGCTGCCGAAATCGAGGTCTCGCGCTATCGAATCACTGACGACGAACGTGCCGAGCCCGGATTTTGTCTCGGTGAGCCCGAGAGCGTGGCACGAGCGCAGGGCTTCGCGGATAACCGATCGACTGACCCCGTGCCTTTCGGCCAGGGACGCTTCGGACGGGAGACGCTCTCCGACTGCCAGATCGCCGGAGGCTATTGCGGCACGAAGGTCTGCGAGGACTGCCTCGGCAGCACTCACCCGCGCGGCGACTGGTCGCCTGGTGGCCCAGCTGTCTGACAGGTTCATGCCGTCATTGTTGCGACTGCCGAAGTCCCGCGTCAAACATCGCACCTGGTGACGGGTTGACGTGCAGGAGTGAGCGAGGTAACAATTAGACCTGTCAGACAGCCTGATAGCCCGATAGCCGGGCGGGTCTACTACTTGTCCGTCAGCGCTGCGATCCCGAAATACACCCACCGCGCAGAGTGATGCTTGCGCGAAGAGACACGAGGAATTGATCAAGTGCTCGAAACGCGAACAGAACACGATCTGCTCGGCGATCGCGAAGTTCCAGCCGATTCGTACTGGGGAATCCACACCTTGCGCGCGATGGAGAACTTCCCGATCACTGGTCGAACAATTTCCACGAACCCGCATCTGATCCGCGGCATCGCTTACGTCAAATGGGCCGCAGCCAGCGCAAACGAGAAGCTGGGCATCCTCGACGGCCCGCGAGCCGAGGCCATCTCACAGGCATGCAAGGAAATCGTGGACGGCCGGTGGCACGAACAGTTCGTGGTGGACGTAATCCAGGGTGGTGCCGGAACGTCGACGAACATGAATGCCAACGAGGTCATCGCCAATCGCGCATTGGAAATCCTCGGCCACCAGCGCGGCGACTACGAACGACTTCACCCCAATGAGCACGTGAACCTGAGCCAATCGACCAACGACGTCTACCCCACGGCCGTCAACATCTCGACGATCTTCGCGATCGAGGACCTGCTGGATGCACTTCGTGTACTCCAGAATGCGTTCACGACCAAATCTCTCGAGTTCGCCGACACGGTGAAGATGGGGCGCACCCAACTGCAGGACGCCGTGCCGATGACTCTGGGTCAGGAGTTCGGCACCTACGCGGTCATGATCGAGGAGGATCGAGCGCGCCTGGCTGAGGCTGCTCTTCTCGTTCACGAGATCAACCTCGGCGCCACTGCTATCGGCACCGGTCTCAATGCACCTGCCGGCTACGCCGAGGTGGCCTGTTCCGACCTGGGCGCACTAACCGGGCTGCCGCTGGTGTTGGCAACGGATCTGGTCGAAGCGACCCAAGACGTGGGCCAGTTCGTCCACCTCTCCGGCGTACTCAAGCGGGTCGCTGTGAAGTTGTCCAAGGTGTGCAACGATCTTCGGCTGCTCTCTTCTGGTCCGCGAGCCGGATTGAACGAGATCAATCTGCCGCCGGTGCAGGCAGGTTCGTCGATCATGCCGGGCAAGGTCAATCCGGTAATTCCCGAGGTCCTCAATCAGGTCGCGTACGAAGTCATCGGCAATGACGTGACGATTACGATGGCTGCGGAATCCGGGCAACTCCAACTCAACGCTTTCGAGCCGATCATCGTGCACTCACTGTCCGAAGGAATGCGACACCTCGGTGCGGCTTGCCGCATTCTGGCGGACCGGTGCGTACTCGGTATCACGGCCAACACCGAACTGTTGCGCGCGCGAGTCGAAGACTCCATCGGCCTCGTCACCGCGCTCAACCCCTACATCGGATATACCGCGTCCACACGGATTGCCCAGGAGGCGTTGATTTCCGGGCGTCGCGTCGCCGATCTCGTGATCGAAGCGGGCCTGCTCGACCGCGAGGAACTCGATCGGTTGCTCAGCCCCGAACATCTCGCCAATCTCCGCGTTGCGGGCGAGAAGCCTCATGCTACCGCCGTTGCGGAGGAGGTTTGATGACCGTCGAACGGGAAGAGACACCCCACGCCGAGGTCGCCGCTGAAGAGGATCTCGGGTATCAGAAGGCGCTCGGCCCCAGACAGATTCAGATGATCGCGATCGGTGGTGCGATCGGAACAGGCCTTTTCATGGGTGCGGGAGGGCGACTCCAACAGGCGGGCCCGGCCTTGGTTCCCGTGTACGCGCTGTGCGGGTTCTTCGCGTTCCTGATCCTGAGGGCACTCGGCGAACTGGTGATGCACCGACCGACTTCGGGATCCTTCGTTTCCTACGCACGCGAATTCTTCGGCGAGAAGATGGCTTTCGCCGCGGGTTGGCTGTACTGGATGAACTGGGCAATGACTGCCGTGGTCGATGTCACGGCTGTGGCGTTGTACATGAACTTCTTCAAAAAGTACTGGGCGCCACTGGGGCACATCGATCAGTGGATGTTCGCTCTGATCGCGGTGGTGTTGGTTCTCGGACTGAATCTGGTGTCCGTGAAAGTCTTCGGAGAGCTGGAGTTCTGGTTCGCGTTGATCAAGGTCGTTGCGTTGACCGCGTTCCTCGGGTTCGGTGTCTATTTCGTACTCTTCGGCACGCCCATCGAAGGGCATTCCTCCGGATTCAGCCTGATCACCGACAATGGTGGGCTGTTCCCCAACGGAATACTTCCGGCAGTCGTGGTGATTCAGGGCGTCGTGTTCGCTTACGCCTCAATTGAACTCGTGGGAACCACGGCCGGAGAGACCGAAAATCCCCGGAAGGTGATACCCAAGGCAATCAACACAGTGATCATTCGGATCCTCGTCTTCTACGTGGGATCGGTACTACTGCTCTCGCTGTTGCTCCCGTACACGGAGTACCACGCCGGTGAAAGTCCATTCGTCACATTCTTCGGTTCGATCAACATCCAAGGCGCGGATGCGATCATGAATCTGGTCGTTCTCACTGCAGCCTTGTCTTCCCTCAATGCCGGATTGTATTCGACCGGACGAATACTCCATTCGATGGCGATGGCAGGCTCGGCGCCTGCCTTCGCTGCCAAAATGAACAAAGCCGGAGTGCCGTACGGGGGAATCGCACTCACCGGCGTGGTCATTCTGTTCGGCGTCGGGCTCAATGCTGTTGTCCCAGCGCAAGCCTTCGAAATAGTCCTCAATCTTGCAGCCCTCGGCATCATCAGTGCGTGGGCAGTCATAGTGTTGTGCCAGTTGAAGCTCTGGCAACTTGCGAAACAAGGCAAAGTCACCCGCCCTCCCTTCCGCATATTCGGCGCACCGTACACCGGGATCGCGACACTGGTCTTTCTTGCGGTCGTTATCGTATTGATGGCATTCGACAACCCTGTTGGAACATGGACCGTCGGCTCCATCGCGATCATCGCACCGCTGTTGATGATTGGTTGGTACGGCGCCAGGAATCGCATTCGCGAGTTGGCCATCCATCGCCCCACAGCTTGACGTGAAAGGACCTCAGTGCCGAAAGTCGCAGTCGTCACCACTGGTGGCACCATCGCCAGCACCCGAGATGCGCACGGAATCAGTCGGCCCGCAATCACCGGTGCAGATCTGCTCGGCAATGAGCAGACCGACATCGATCTTCGAGTCGTGGACGTGATGTCGAAGGACAGCTCGAGCATGACCTTCGCGGACATGGATCGTGTTCGCGACGCCGTAGCCGACGAATTGAAGGATCCTGGACTCGACGCGGTGGTCGTGCTTCACGGCACCGACACGATGGAGGAAACTGCGTTCTTGTTGGACCTGCACCACGACGACCGACGTCCGGTGGTCTTCACCGGGGCGCAGCGCACTTTCGACCATCCCGAGTCCGACGCTCGTTCGAATCTGGCCGCGGCGATCGCGGCCGGACTCGACATCTCGTCGCGGGGACGTGGTGTCCTCATCGCCTTCGGCGGTTCGGTCCACCCGGCCGCAGGTACGCGAAAGGCCGACACGACGGCACTTGATGCCTTCCGCTCCTTGCCCATCGATCCGGCACTGCTGCACACTCCCGAACCATTGCCGTGGCATCCCATTTCGAACACCCGCGTCGACATCATCGCCGTGTATCCCGGGGCAGACCGCGTACAGATCGACGCTTGCGTGAGCGCCGGGGCAAATGGACTTGTTCTCGACGGACTCGGTTCGGGAAATGCCAATCCGACGATCGTCGAGGCCGTCCGAGACTGCGTAGGCGCTCACATTCCGGTGGTCGTGACAACTCGTGTGCCCTCGGGGCCAATCTCCCCGGTTTACGGTGGTGGTGGCGGCGGCCACGACTTGATCGCCGCAGGCGCTGTATTTTCCACCGATCTTCGGGCCGGGCAGGCACGTGTACTTCTGGCGGCCTTGTTGTCAGATCCGGATCTCGTGGGCCTGGAAAAGGCATTCGACCGATATTCGAGGTTTGCTCGCACCCCGCCGTTCAGGCGGTAGCACTGGCGACGCCGTTCGTAGTTCGAACGCACCCCTCGCCAAATCAGGGACTTTGGTCCGAATCTTTTGATTTGGACGCTTAACAAGTGTCCGAATTGGGTAGTTTCACATCATCTAACTCGTTACGTATGTCGATCCAGCGGTCACGTCCAGTGCAGCCAGTCGAACAGGAGTCGGATGAGCAGCCCATTTCGTGATGCCGCTGCAGTGACGCTCGACGCGTCTCACCGCGTCGGGCACACTCACGCGTCGGACGCGCCTGTCAGCGGGCGCTTTCACCCACCCTCTGCAATCAAGGGACTGGTTCCACGTCCCCGGTTGCACCAGAAACTCACCGCGTCCACCACTACCGAGGGCTCGGGGCCCGGGTCCGTCGGGCTGCTTTCTGCACCGGCCGGAGCGGGAAAGACCCTGCTCCTGGCGAATTGGGCTCGTGAGTATTCGCGGGCGTCCCCTGACGTGGACCTCGCCTGGCTGACGTTGGCCGAGCGCGACAACAACGTGTCGGTGCTGTGCGAATCCCTCGCCGAGGCCATCTCGACGCCTCTCGACCCGGCCGGTCGCGCGCCCACCGGGCAAGGGTTCCCGGCACAGGCGGGATCGAGACGACCCGTCGAACAGTGGCTCGCGCACTTCGCGGAAACCGTCGAAGCTCACGATCGCCGAACGACGCTGATCCTCGACGACGTCCACACACTTCACGATCCGATGTCGATCGGTCTTCTCGACCAGATACTCACGCACACGCCGGACAATCTGTCGATCATCGTCGCTGCTCGATACGAACCTCCGCTCACCTGGCATCGTCTCGCGCTCGATGGCCGACTCACTCGCTTCGCATCCACCGATCTCGCCTTCGACCGCACCGAGATCACTGCGATGTTCGGCGAATACGACATCACCCTCGGCGACGACGAGCTCGCAATCGTCGAGAACTTCACCAAGGGGTGGGGCGCTGTTGTTCGCCTGACCGCGGCGTTCCTGGCAGGCCGGAGCGACATCGGTGATGCATTGAACGAGTTCACCCACACGCCGCGCCCGATCGCCGACTTCCTCGTCGACGAGGTCCTGACATCCTTGCCCGAGCATGTCACGACATTCATGTTGCGGACATCCGTCGTCGATTCGTTCTCTGCTCAACTCGCAGAAACGTTGACCGATTCGAATGCTCGGTCCGAGATCGACGCTCTGATTCAATACAACTTCCCCGTGACGCGGACCGACTCCGCTGACCACACCACGTGGTTCAGCTACCACCCCCTTCTCCTCGAACACCTCCGCGCGGAGTTCCGCCGGGTCGATCACGAGGAGAGAAATCGCGCGCACCTTCGAGCAGCAACCTGGTTCGAGAGTCATCACTTCGAACTCGAGGCGCTCGAACTCGAGGTGTCGATCGGCGACCCGTGCCGCATCCTCGCTTTTCTCGAGCGCTGCGGACTGGGCCTCGTACTCGACGGGCACAGCGGAGACGTCGTCCGAGTGCTCGAATCCGCACCGACGCAGGTCTCCGAATCTCCGATCACCCGCCTGGTCCTGGCTGCGGCCGCCCTCCATTCCGGTGACATGACCTCTGCGACAACGTGCCTCGACCTTCTCGAGGCAACTCATCCGCCCATTGCAGACGACCCTCTGTTCCTGGCCATGAGTCTGGAAATCTCCTGCGCTTCGCCAACTTCTGACAACAATCCATTGGTTTCGCGCCTGGTGCGGCGTCAGAACAGCACTCACTCGGACGTCGAAGCCTACGCTCACCTCGAGGTAGCGACGGCCCTGCTACTCAAACGCGAGTTCGACAGGGCAACTGTCGAATACACCCAGGCGGTCGCGCTCGGAACACTACGAGGCAGGTCGCGATTCGTACTGAAGGCACTGACCGGGCTAGGATTCGTCGCCTCACTCAGCGGGGACATCGAGGCGATGAGGGCACACTCCACCTACGCCATCGACTACGCGGTCGAACACCGAATCACAACGACGGCGGAGTACGAGTTGTCCGCGTCCGTGGTGGCCTTCGCTGCATATCTCTGCGCCACCAGCGAACTTCCGTACCGCATACCGACTATCGGAAACTACCGGAGCACAGATGTTCTCGGCGCCAGCGTCCCGGCATTCGGGTGGCACACCGTCGTCACGTTCGGGCTCCACAGTCTCGGCGACGCGGCCGATCGACGGTCGACCGCTGCCGACGTCCGCGATGCGATGCTCAGCGCGATCGCACTGCGCACCTTCTCATTGGCGACTCTTGCCCTACTCCCACCGGTCGTGAACGCATGCCTGTCGGTCGGCGAAGTGGAATGGGCCGGCCGACTCGTGCGCGATGCGGCTGATCAGTTCGGCGAGACTTCCGAGATACACCTGGCGCGAGCTGCCGTGGCTTTCTCGTCCAACAAGTTCGCAGAAGCACTCGTCGAGGTTTCCGAAGCCCTCGGATCCACCGAAGAGCCTGTGCTCGCCCACACCGTCTACGCCTGGACACTCGAGGCTGGGATCCACGCTGCCACCGGTCACGAGCGCAAGTCGTTTCGTTCGCTGCACAAAGCCCTGCGAGCCGCAGAAACCGGTGGGCTGTTGCGACCTTTCCTCGACTACGGCGCGTCACTGCGTCCGATCTTCGACGAGTTCAGTGGGCACTTCGGCGATCAGGAGGCTTTTGCCGAACAGGTACGCAACCGCATTCGTCCACAAGAGCTGGTGAGTGCACCGATCCTCACACCGGGCGAATACACCGTGCTGCGCGAACTGGCCTCGGGAGACACCACCGAGTCGATCGCCGACACGCTGTTCCTGTCCGTCAACACCATCAAGACGCATCTACGCGGGATCTATCGGAAGTTGGAAGTAAGTAACCGACGCGACGCACTCAAGGCTGCGCGTCGCGGCGGACTCATCTGAGCAAGACTGCTTCCATGCCCCCGAAGCTGTACTCCGATACGCGCGATCGAATGACTGTCTGGGCGAGACGCACACCGAGCCGACGGTTGGCTACCGACGCGACGATCGACGTCTTCGAAGTCGGACTCGTCGACAGCGCCATGACTTTGGCAGCCCAGGCGTTCACGTCCTTGCTGCCGGTGATGATCGCAGCGTCCACCCTGGAAAAGTTGAAGCCCTTGGCCGATGTCGCCAGAGACGACCTCGGGGTGCAGCTTCCCGACGCCGTGATGACCGACACCTCCACTGCGGCCGCGTTCGGGATTGTCGGCTTGCTCATGCTGTTGATCAGTTCCACGTCCTACGCTCGCGCCCTTGGCCGGATGTACGGACGAATCTGGAGCGTGCCGACTGCGACGCTTCGCCAGGCATGGAGGTGGATCGCGGTCGTGTTCGTCGTCGCCGCGTCAGTGGTCGGTGCGGCGCTGTGCCGCGAACTGAATGCCGTTCCGAGAGTGGGCAGTCTCCTGGAATTTGTTGCTGTCTACGCAGTGTGGGCACTGGTCTGGACTGCTGTGCCCATGCTGTTGACCGCCAATCGCATGACCACTCGTATGTGTGTCGGGTCCGGCTTGCTTACTGCGACGGGTCTGACCGGACTGCACGTGGCCGGCACTCTTTTCCTGCCGCGGATGACCAAGACGTCTCAGGACGAGTTCGGCCTTCTCGGCGTGATGTTCACCGTGATCGGGTGGCTGTTCATCTTCTCTGCCATCGTGGTGGTCGCGTCGTCGATCGTCGGATCGGTCGCAAAAGATGCGGGGCCACTGGGAATCTGGCTGCGGACGTCACGCTGAAGTGTTGTCCCGGCCCTCGAGTGCCTGCGAGACGGTCGGATAGACGTCGACCTTCAGCGCACCCTCGTCGGCCCCGGACAAGACATCGCGGAACTGACCGATGTCGCGGGCCACCCGGAAGCTCACATTCTTGCGAGCCAACGAATCTCGAAGCTGAGCCAACATCTGGGCCGCGCTGACGTCGATGAATGGTGAAGTCTCGGCGTCGAGGATGACCGTCGTGGTCCCGGTGGTCACCATGCCGGTGATCTGATCACGCACGTGATCGGCATTCGCGAAGAAGAGTCCGGATTCGACCCTGACCACCACGACGCCGTCGAGTGTCCTCAGATCAGGATGGCTGCTCGTGTCGACCCAACGCGTGCCGTCCTTGGCCAGAGCGGCCACGTGCGGCTTGGAGACTCGATACAGGAGCAGCAGCATCGAGACGACGATTCCGATGATCAGACCGGGCAAGGTATCGAACAGGAGAACTCCGAACATCGCCGCGACAGCGGCGGCGAAATCGGCCCGAGCGGCGTGCCCGTAGATGCTGCCCAATCGCTTCGTCCAGACCCGGTACAGCGCTGCGAGAGAAGAGAAATCCACTAGTTCGATCACTGCGGCGATCACCACCGCCGATAGCGTCGCTTCCGGTAGTTTCTCGAACAACCCAGTCAGGAACAGCAGTGTCAGCAGCGTCAATGCGGCGACCACCAACCCGCTGACCTGTGATTTGGCACCCGCTCCCCCGTTGACAGCCGTCTTCGAGAGGCTGCCGTTGACCACCATTCCCGAGCAGATGCCCGATCCGAGATTGGCGGCCCCCAGTCCTACCAGTTCCCGATTGGCGTCGATCGTGTATCCGGCCTTCGCCGCGTATGTCTTTGCAGCGCCGAGACCTTCGGCGAAACCGATGAGTAGAACACCGACGGCCGGCCCCACTAGGTCGAGGTAGTCCTCGGCTCCTACTCCACTCGGCAGGCCCATAGTCGGCAAGCCCGAATCGATGTGTCCGACGATGTCGATGCCACGGTCGTCGAGTCCGAACAGCGCTACTGCGGTAATCCCCAGTAACACAACCAGAAGCGAACCTGGCACCAGCGGGAGCCATCGCTTGACTCCCAGAACCATTGCCAAGCTGAGCAATCCGATGACCACCGTCGGACCGTCGACCTCGCCAAGTTCCTTGATCACCGTCCACGCCTGGACGAAGAAGTTCCCCTCGCCCTTGTCCACGCCCAGGAGTTTGGGTACTTGACCGATGATGATCGTGAGCGCCAAACCGACTATGAATCCCTTGAGAACCGGCTCGGAGATGAAGGATGCGATGAATCCGAGGCGCATGAATCCTGCGAGCAGTCCGACGAGTCCGGTCACTATCGCGAGCCCGACCGACAACGCGACAAATCTGGTGTCGTCTCCCGACGCCAGTGGAGCGATCATCGCCGCGGACAACGCGGCAGTGGCCGACATCGGTCCGACGATCAGATGCCGCGAACTACCAGCTGCTGCATACAGAATCAGTGACGGAACTGCAGCATAGAGCCCGACCACCGGCGGAACTCCGGCGATGGTGGCGTACGCGAGCGCTTCCGGGACAAGGACAGCCCACACCGTGAGGCCCGCGATGATGTCTGGTCGAAGCCAGCCTCGCTGATAGTCGGACAGTGATCCGAAGACCCACCACGTCCGTGTGTGCGGAGCACTCATAGCCCTTGCACCCCTTTACTGATCTGCATCGCCGCGATCAGGACGAGGAGCCCGACGTTCAGCAAGTGCGTGTTGGTGGCTATCCAGGTGCGGATCTTCTGCAGCGGTTCGGTGGCCTCCTCCTTCTTGATCAGGAGAAGGGCGACAGGCACGGCGACCGAGGTCACGGACACGAGAGAAAAGATCACGGCCGAGACGATCTGCGACGTCGGCGCCACGGTGCTGAGGCGAAAGTTCATGGCAGCGGCAATCGCACAGGACATGTCGATGGGATTGAGAACGAACAGCGCGAACCCGAGTACACCCGATCGCATCGGCTGGAAGTGTTCTACCGACTGGAGCATTTTCGGCAGTTGAGGGGCCGCCGCGACAACATCTCCCGGAGCCACTGCAGCCGCCATCGCCTGCACTCCGCGCCGACTACGCGTGTAGACGAACCAGGCACCCGCGAGCAACGTCACGCCGAGAACGAGGTGGAGGATGGGCACCCACAGGGGTGGGTGTGTTCTCTGATGAACTTGGAGTGCGGTCAAGATGATGTACGACCCGGCCAGGGCGACAACTATTCCGAGATACCACCCGATCAGATACGCGATGCTGTTGAGACGCGCTCGTTCGGAAAAGAGCACGGCGACAACGGCGACAACCGCCAGCGGGCTCATGATGATACCGAGTGCCAGCGGGATCTGTTGCAGTAGCAGCGATCCCATAACTACCTCCCGTTGTCAGAGACCGCCGATGCCCTTACCGATGAGAACAACACCGATAACCAGGATCAACACACTCATCACAGTGGCATTGTTGTCCTGCAACCACACCTTCAGCTTGGCCAGCGGACCGCGCAGTCGCTCCGCGGCAACGAGGTAACCGATCACGGGCACGCACACTGTCGAGGCAGCGATGATGGTGAAAACCAGAACCGCGACGACTACTTCGCCGGAGCCCAATGACGCAGAGCCGATCGAGATTCCAGCCGCGATACACATCATCAGATTCTTCGGATTGATCGCTGCCAGCGCGAAGCCCAAGCCGAGGCCCTTGGCAGCGGTCATGTCGTCGATAGCTTGCATCCACTTCGGGGTTTCATGCTCGCCACCGCGGCCGCGCCATTGCTTGACTCCGAACGCAAGTAGCAACACACCCAACGCCAGTTTGATCCACGACACCGTCGCAGAGGGATCGCCTTCGGAGTCGCCGAGCTTGCTGGACAGGAGCACGAAGATCACAGTGGCGACAACGATTCCGAGTATCCAGCCCAGGGCGAATCCGACGCTGGTGCTACCGGCTCGCTTGGACAACAACATCAAGATCGCCGCGATGATCGGGATGGGCGATACCGCAACACCGACCGCTAAGGGTAGAAGATCCCCGATGACAGATCCCATGCCGACCTCTTCTCTCTCCCGGTCGACACTAGGGGTGACGTTCCTTCGCAGCCTCACACAAAAGGGATGAACGGAGCCGCGATGACATTCACCCGTTGGGGATGACGCCTCGGGAGCGTGTGGGAGCAAGACTGGATCTCACGGATACGGAGTCCTGGATCGAGCGGCGACGCCGATTACCCCTGACGACACGTGATTTCGAGGCTCGACGCGGTGCTGACCGAACCTCATGGCCCTACGAAATGGAGCGGACACTGATGAATGCTCCCACTCGGTATCAATTCCTCATCGACGGCGAAGTGTCGGACCGCGTCAAAGCGGCGTTTCCCGAACTCAGCGTTGCCAGTGCCGCCGGCGGATTCACCAGTTTGTACGGGCCCGTCGCGGATCACACTGCTATGCGAAGCATCATGGCCCGCCTCGATTCCCTCGGCTTGACCGTAGCCGAACTACGAAGGCTCCCCGACTGATCCGAGCCGACTGATCCGAGCCGGCCATCCGTCGGGTCGTCCCCCGTGCACGAGCGATGGTCCCGACCGAGTCGATTCGGTCGGGACCAACTGCTCTCGAGTTGTTCGGCGCCTAGACTCTGTCTGTGTCCCAGGTCGCGACGGCCCAGATCACAACGACGTCGAGCGCGATGACCAGGATCGACCACAGCGGGTAGTACGGCATCCACAAGAAGTTGGCGATGATCGAGAGCGACGCAATAACTATTGCCGCCGCCCTGGCCCACACTGCACCGGTGAAGAGGCCGAGAGCCACCACGATTCCGATGATGCCCAAGATGATGTGGATCCAGCCCCACGTCGTGATGTCGAACTTGTACGTGTAGTTGATACCCACGACAAACAGATTGTTGTCGGCGACCGCCGCAATGCCCTGAAGCAGAGCGACAATGCCTGCGGTGAGCAGCAGAATTGCTGCTGCAAACGTCGTACCTACCGCGAAACCCTGCCGGACAGGGTGATTCGCGGGTTCCCGCGGTGGAGCAGTCATCAGCGTTCCTTTCGACAGAATGCACTTCCCATACTCAGTCTCGAGGGGCTGGGAAGCGAAAACATCACCCGTCGCGGATGAACCGCAGGTCACCGACCCGTACCCGCTTGCCGGCATCGCAAACCAACATTGGCAGACTGGCACTGTGCAACACACCGTGGTCGTGATCACCGATATCTACGCTCCACCGGCAGTGATCTTCGATCTCGAACTCGACATGGACGAACACTCCGCCTCGCTCCACGCAACAGATGAGGTGGCAGTCACGAGTACGGGTAGATCGACGCTGGGAGAGGGCGACGAGGTGTCGTTCACTGCTCGGCATTTCGGGTGGAGATTCTCGATGACAAGCCGAATCACGCAGTACAACCGTCCGTACTCGTTCACAGATGAGCAGGTCCGCGGCCCGTTTGCCGCAATGCAGCACGAGCACGTGTTCGTGGATCAGCCGGGTGGGTGGACGCGGATGCATGACCGCTTCACGGTTACGGCCCCTTTCGGCGTGCTCGGACACCTGGCACTGAGGTTGGCTGTCAGCCCGTATCTGCGCCGTCTTCTCGAGCAACGCGCGGCGCACATCAAGACCCGCGCAGAAGGTGGCACCCCTTTTATCGAGTGAGCACCCTCTCTGACGCGCTGCAGACGGTGTTCACTCAACTGAACCTGTGCTCACTCAGCAGCAGTCGCACTCGTCACCGCTCCCGGGCACCGCCACAACCGGGCAGCACGGATCACCCTTCCACGCGTTGATGCCTTCCTTCACGGCGATGACGGCGATCACCAGTGCCGCAATCGGGTCCGCCCACGACCAGCCGAGCACCGAGTTGAGCAACAAACCGACCAGCAAGACTGCAGAAAGGTAGGTGCAGAGCAGCGTCTGCTTCGAATCTGCGACCGCCGAAAGCGAACCCAACTCCCGACCTGCTCGGCGTTGCGCATAGGACAGGGCCGGCATGATCGCCAAACTCACTGCAGCCAATACTATTCCGACGCTCGTGTGCTGCGCTTCACCCAGACCGAACAGCGACCGAATCGCGTCGAACGAGACATACGCAGCGAGCCCGAAGAACGAGAATGCGATCACTCGCAGTGCCGTCTTCTCACGGCTCGTCGGATCCGGAGCCGAGAACTGCCAGGCAACCGCTGCCGCCGAGGACACTTCGATCACCGAATCGAGGCCGAAACCGAACAGTGCTGCGGACGACACCCGCGTGCCCTCCGCCAGCGCGATGATCGCTTCGACGACGTTGTAGCTGATCGTGATCGCCACGAAGATGCGAATTCGTCTCGACAAGAGCGCACGCCGGGCAGTCGAGAGGCCGCCACCGTCAACGGGCGCAACCATCAGCAGCATCCTTCTGATTCACTGTCCGGGCAGTACGACGGATCCACCGCGAGTACGACCCCGAGCAGGTCGTCGAGGGCCTGACCGATATGTGCGTCGGCGAGTTCGTATCTGGTCCGGCGCCCTTCCGGGACGGCCACTACCAAGCCACAACCGCGCAGACAAGCCAGATGATTGGACAGCTTCTGCCTGGTCACAGCCAGTGCTTCAGCGAGGTCGGACGGATACCGAGGGGCGGTTTTCAGTTCGAGCAGTATCCGTGTCCGAGTCTCGTCGGACAAGGCATGCCCGAACCTCGCAAGCACCGCCACGTTGGTCACCACATCTACGCCCTCGACATCCATACGTACGACAGTACATCGAAATCTGTATTCAGAAAACAGTGAACTCAGATGGTTCAAGATCTCTCCATCGGGTAACGCAAGCGTGAAGCCACCCGACCGGATAAGCGAACACCGGGAGTCCACATCCGATGAACCGTACAAAAGTCGACGATCACGTAGCGATGGCCGAACTACCGACAACCGGCAGCATCTTCCAGGCCTCCTGGCCGGTGCGTACGGGCGACATCCACACCGACAAGCAACTGCGCCTCGACGCGATCGCGCGCTACCTCCAAGACGCGGGCTTCGACAATCTCGTCGACCGCGGCGCCATGGATACACACCCGCTGTGGATGGTGCGAAGGACGGTGATCGACGTACTCGAACCCGTCATCTGGCCGGATCGAGTTCATCTGCAGCGCTGGTGTTCCGGACTCTCCAGCAAGTGGTGTTCGATGCGGGTTCGGATCAGGTCCGACAGCGGTGGATTGATCGAGACCGAGGCATTCTGGATCAACATCGACCCGAAAACCGGAATGCCGGCAACCATCAGTGAAAAGTTCACCGCTGCCCTGGCATCGACGGCCGTGGACGAGCATCTTCACTGGCGTCGGTGGATCGACCCCGACACCGACAATCAGGCGGATTCTCCATTCCCGTTGCGCTCGAGCGATTTCGACCCTTTCGATCACGTGAACAACGCGATCTATTGGCAACCCGTGGAAGATGCACTGCCCGAAAAACTACGAAGCGAACCCTTTCGCGCGATCCTCGAGTACACCCAGCCCGTCAAGAGAGGTGAGCAGGTGAGCGTGCGAACCGGCACGAACACGCTGCACATCGACGCCGGCGGCGAGGCACGTGCATCCGCTCGATGGTTTGCCCTGACCTCGAACCACAGCGATCAGGGGTGAAGTTTTCCGAACCCCACGACGGCGGAGTCGGATTGCCAGTGAAGATCATGGACCCGCACCTTGCCGAACTCGTTGCCGCCGACCGTGATCGCCGAGTCACCGTCCACTGCCACAACGATGTTGGTGTGCTGACCTACCCATCTCGAACTGTCGTAGATCACCACATCACCCACGCTCGGGGTGTACCCGCTGCCGTTCTCGGCGTACGCGCCGATCCCCTGGTAGTACTCCTGCAAGGTGTACACCCCCGGGATACGCCAGCTTCCGGAGTTCGGGTTCGACAACGGTCTACCCGCTTCCCTCATGATCCAGCTGACAAAATCGGCGCACCATTCTTCGTCGATACCGTCGGAATAGAAAGTGCCCGGACGGTCCCGCTCGTGCTCGGATTGCAGCAGTTCGAGCACTCGAGCCTGGTCCGCAGTCACCGAACTGGCGTCGACCGTCGGGAACTCGGCAGTGTCCCAGGGCAGATACCGCGAAGGCGCGACCGCGACGACAACCGCCCCGACCACGATCACGACGCCGAGCACCCCGGCAATCCAGAGCAAGATACGGCGGCGACGGTTGGGTTCGGCAGGACTCACCCTTACGAGTGTGCCAGCCTGCCGAGAATCGAAGCGCCAACCACCCCGATGACCTGGCACTTCTCATCAAACTCACACGAATGTGCCACCAAACTATTGCTATGGCACCAAAGTGGTGCCATAGTGGTGCCATGGACTTGACACCGTACGTAGACAACCTTCGCCACGAACTCGCGGTGGCGGCCGAAGCAGGCGGAGAAGACGCAAAGGCCCTCGCCGATCGTTTGACCGCACCGCTGGAATCAGCAGTGCGACTCACCCTTCTCGACGCATTGTCTGCGGCAGTCGCCGAGATCACGCGTGACCTCGCCCCAGGCTCGGTGGACCTGCGCCTACGGGGACGCGAACCCGAATTCGTGGTGGCACCAGCCATCAGCGAACCGGCTCCGGCCCCCGCCGAAGAGGAACCGACTCCGGCTCCGCGCCCCGTCACGGAGTCCGACGACGCCTCGATGACTCGAATCAACCTGAGGCTGGGGCAAGACCTCAAAGACCGGATCGAGGCGGCGGCCAAGGAAGCCGGGATCTCCGTGAACGCGTGGCTGGTTCGCGCGGCTGCAACTGCACTGGAAGGCGGCATGAGCAGAAGCACTCCGAGACAGCGCACGTCCCAAGGCTCCGAAAGCTTCAGCGGCTGGGTGCACTGACACCGGCTTCACCTTTCGCACGACCCTCTATCACCAACCGAGACAACCTCATCGGGAGTATCACCATGCCTACATTCAGCACACCTGACCCCATCACCTTGAACTTCGACGTGGCAGTCGGACACATCCGGATCGCTGCGAGCAGCCGCAACGACACTGTCGTGGAAGTGTTGCCCAGCAACTCGTCTCGCGAGGTAGACGTTCGAGTCGCCGAACAAACGCGCGTCGAATTCGCAGGTGGCCGGCTACAGATCAAGACTCCGAAACAACGTGGCCTCGGCATTTTCGGGAAGACAGGATCTGTCGACATTGCCGTTCAGCTTCCTTCCGGCTCGGAACTCGAAGGCACTGCAGCAGTTGCCAGCCTTCGCGCCGAAGGCACTCTCGGACGCTCACGCGTGAAGGTCTCGGCCGGAGATTGCACACTGGACACCACCGGACCGCTCAACGTCAGCACCGGCGCCGGAGCGATCATCGTCGAGCATGTGGCCGGTGACATCGACACGAGCACCGGGTCCGGAAGCATCCGCATCGGCCGCGTCGACGGCAACGCGGAGGTCAAGAATTCCAACGGCGACATCAACATCGGCACGATCACCGGCGCGCTGAAGGCGAAGACCGCCAACGGAAGCGTCGCCGTCGAACACGCCGAATCCGACGCGAGCGCCGCAACCGCCAACGGCGACATCCGTTTCGAGACCATCGAGAGTGGAGTCGTATCCGCCAAGACGGCCGCCGGACGAATCCATATCGGCGTTCGATCCGGAACCGCCGCACGATTCGACGCTCATACGTCCTTCGGCCGTGTCGACAACCAGATGAATGCCACGCACGGTCCGGCTTCCACCGAACGCCGGGTAGACGTCCGGGCGCAAACCAGCTACGGCGACATCGTCATTCGACGTTCGGAGCCCCGAGAAGAATCCAACAAGAAGATCTAGCGAAAGGAACGCTGATGTCCCGTAAACCAGCCATCACCGCGACGGGTCTGAAGAAGGCCTACGACGACAAGACGGTACTGGACGGAATCGACATCTCCGTCGACCGCGGAACCGTCTTTGCACTGCTCGGCCCCAACGGCGCCGGCAAGACCACCATCGTGGAAATCCTCTCGACCCTCGTTCCCGCAGACGGCGGCGACATCCGCATCGCCGGGTACAACCCTTCCGACGATCCTGACGCGGTACGGTCGCGCATCGGTGTCACCGGACAATTCTCGGCGGTAGACGACTACCTGTCCGGCGAGGAAAACCTTCTCCTCATGGCCGATCTTCACCACCTGGGCAGGGACGAACGCCGCACTCGCACTGACGAACTCCTGGAGAAGTTCGATCTGCAGGGCTCCGCGGACAAACTCGCGTCGACGTACTCGGGCGGAATGCGCCGACGGCTCGACCTGGCAATGACGTTGATCGGACGACCGGAGATCATCTTCCTGGACGAGCCCACCACCGGCCTCGATCCCCGGAGTCGACGCACCATGTGGCAGATCATCCGGGAGTTGGTCAAGGGCGGTGTCACCATCTTCCTCACGACGCAGTACCTCGAGGAAGCCGATCAACTGGCCGACCACATCGCCGTCCTCGATCAGGGACGGATAGTCGCCCAAGGTACGGCAGCGGAACTCAAACGACGCATTCCCGGCGGCCACATTCGTCTTCACTTCATCGATCGAGACCAACTCGACTCTGCTGCTGCTGTTTTCGACGAGTCTACCCGTGACGATGCCGCGTATGTTCTGCAGGTTCCCAGCGACGGCGGTGTCCGCTCGCTGCGCTCTCTTCTCGACCAACTCGACGCTCACTCGATCGACGTCAAGGAACTCTCCGTGCACACACCGGACCTGGACGACGTGTTCCTGACTCTGACCGCCACCGAAAGGACCGACGCGCGATGACCACCATGACGCTTGCCTATCAGGACTCGAAAACCATGCTGCGTCGCAGCATTCGACACATCCTTCGATATCCGTCGATGACGGTGATGCTTGTCGGGATGCCAGTCGTCTTCCTACTGCTGTTCGTATACGTGCTCGGCGGAACGCTCGGGAACGGCCTCGGCCCAGGCGGTGGCGGCCGAGCCGAGTATGTCAATTACGTTGCACCGGCGATTATTCTGATGACTGTGGCATCAGCGGCACAAGGTACTGCCATCTCCGTCGCAACCGATATGACCGCGGGGATCATTGCACGATTCCGCACGATGGCGATCACGCGCACGTCCGTCCTGACCGGTCACGTTCTCGGCAGTCTCCTTCAGACGGTCGTGAGCCTCGTTGTAGTCATCGCCGTGGCGATAGCCGTCGGCTTCCGGCCTACTGCAGGCTTCGTGGAGTGGGTTGCCGCGTTTGCTCTCCTCATCCTGGTCTCCATCGCGATGATCTGGTTGTCCGTTGCCTTCGGCCTCGTCAGCAAGAGCGTCGAGACGGCCAGTAATCTTCCAATGGTGTTGATCCTCTTACCTTTCCTGGGAAGCGGATTTGTCCCCACCGACTCGATGCCGACCGTGCTGCGATGGTTTGCCGAGTATCAGCCGTTCACTCCGATCATCGAGACTCTTCGAGGACTTCTTCTCGGCGAAGCGATCGGGAACAACGCCATACTCGCGATCGGATGGTGCGTCGCAATCACCTTCCTCTCCTACCTCTGGGCGCGGAGTTTGTTCAATCGACGCCCGGTGCGCTGACCTCGAAACACACGATCTTCGAGAACAGGTACGGTGTCGCTGTCGTCGAGTTCCGAGGCGATGGCGACGTCGTGTGGAAACCCCATGACGATCAACTCGCGTCCTGAGGCACAGTCTCGCAGGCGGTCCTCGTACGAATCCGACACCGCTGTCCAGGCATCCGCCGCCATCTGCGCCTCGGGCGACAGGGAACCTTCCCAACCAGCCGCGGTCAACGCCGTGACAACCCCGCCGGCGCCCCACAGATCCTCCACTGCCGGGCGCAACTCTCCACCGGGCCACTTCTCCCCGGATGCGACTATCGCAACCCGCGATCCCGGACCATGTTCGTGCACAATCCAATCAGCGACGGCGGAAGCGTTCCTCAATGAAGCGCCGACACACACCGCAACCTCGGACGCCAACGCAAACGCGATGGTCGACCCGTTCGGCGACGGCAGTACCAGCCGACTCGGCACCTCGGCCCCGCGAATCGTCTTGGGAGACAGACTGATCTGTCCCTCCCTGGCCACACTTCGTCGTACTGCAAGAACCGCATCGGCATCACGCGCGTAATCGACCGCACTCTCGTCGTTCCAGGAATAGGGAAGTACGTCGATTCCCGCATCGGCGGCGACGCTCAGCGTCGTCGTGAACGAGAGGACGTCTACCACCACTGCCACATCGACGCCGACAGCAATTGCTTCGGCGCCGCGCAGGCCCCAGTCGAATCGAAGTCCGTACTCGAGTTGGCGATGCTCCGGATTCATCGCACCAGCATCTCAGAAACGAATCAGCTTGTCCGGCACGCACAAATCCTCGTGCTCGTACAGCGCTCGCACGGCAACTGGATCGTCGCCGGCGCACACCTCGGCTATATCGTCGAGCAGTAGGTCGTAGTCGGCGCCGGTCTTTCCGTCGTAGGCGTCCGTCATACGACCCCACTCGTCCCACGGCAGGGTTTCGACCTTGTTCATCGCGGCAAGATCCTTCACTGCGTTGCCGCGGATCTCGGCAGGCCCCCAGTTCTGGGTGCCGTACACCCCGAACTGGGACCCGTCGATCTCGCCGCGTCGATACGCCAGCCACGCCTCACCACCACTGAGGAATTCTCCCGGCTGCAGGTTATGGGCGCGAGGAAGGACGTTCTGTCCGAGGATCTCCGAATCGATGCGGATCCACCGCTTGCCGGCGTCGTCCCAGTACTCGGTGATCCAGTGGTCCACGCCCTGTCCCGGTTGAAAGTAGGTGGCAAAACCACAGCGGACGCGAGCGGCAATTCCGCGATAGCGCAGAAACGCACAACTCAAAACAGCAAAGTGCCGACAGGTTCCGACGAGCCGCTTGTCGGGTTCTCGGGCGGAGGTCACCGGTGCCGGATCGAGCGCAAGCAAGCGTTGGAGCAGAACGCTTGCCGGCCGGATCTGGTTTTCGTCGAATCGGTCGGTGGGCAGATTCAGCGACCGCGCATCGGTGGGTTGGACCACCAGGTACGGCACTACCCGGCATATTTGCACGGGGTCGGTGGGGAGCGACTCGAGGGCGAGCGGGTCCACTCCGTCGATGCGGGTGAACGGTCCTGCTGATGTGTAGTCGAGAACCGCCGTCATGGGCGGAGACTAACAAACACTGCCGACACTGCCGCTCCATTATGGTTAGGGTCCCATAACCATGAAACCCGAGGTTGCTGTGAACCCAATGTTGAGCCGCCGTGCCATGCTGTCCGTCACCTTCGCAACAGCAGCAGGTTTTGCCCTTGCTGCCTGCGGCGACAGCGCGAAGGACGAATCCACTCCCGGCACCGAAGGTGCTCACGCCGAGGCCAACGCCTTCCCGGTGACGATCGACCACAAGTTCGGCTCCACCACCATCGGGCAGGCGCCCAGCCGCATCGCAGCGGTCGGCATCGGCGACGCAGACGTTCTGCTTTCCCTCGGGCTGACGCCCGTCTGGTCCCGGTGTGGAAGGGATCGACCGACGACGGAATCGGAGTCTGGGCCGACTCGGCAGTCCAGGGCGCCGAGCCGACACCACTGGCCAACGCCACCACCGATTTCGACATCGAAACGATCGTGGCAGCAGCGCCTGACCTGATCATCGCCGTCAACAACGCGATCGACGAGGATCTGTACAAGCAGCTCAGCGCCATCGCGCCGACTGTGCTTCACGCCGCCGATCAGACGGATTGGGTGCTGCCCTGGCAGGAAGTCACGACCCGCATCGGTACGGCTGTGGGCGTTCCCGCGCAGGCAAAGCAGGAGGTCCAGGAAGTCGAAGACCTCATCGTTCGCACCCGCGCGGAGAACCCCCAGTTCGAAGGCAAGACAGCAGCTCTCGTCATTCGCTGGAGCGACGGAAATCTGCGGGCGTTCAGCCCTGAGGCAGCGCGCGCTCAGTTGCTCACGCAATTGGGATTCACGGCTCCTGCCGCACTGAAGGATCGGTTCGCGGGCAAGCTGAACTACGAGATCTCCGCCGAAAACTACGACCTCCTCGAGTGCGACTACCTGCTCTTCGACAACTACGAAAAGGCTCGCCCCGAGATGGAGACGCAGCCGGCGTTCACCAATCTGAACGTGGTCAAGACCGGCGGCCTGATCAGCTTGGACCCCATCGTCAGTGACGCGGTGTCCATGCCGAACCCGCTCACCATTCCGTTTGTGCTGGAAGATTTTGTAGCAAAGATCAATCAGACGATCGCGGGTCGATAACCTTCGTTCGACCGGACCACACCCACAACACCACAGCCGACACGGCCACGCAGACCGAAACGATCACCCATTGTGACGCCGGCGCTGCGTGGCCGTTGTCGACTAGGTCGTACACGAATCCGACTCCCACGGTTCCCAGGAGCGCGAGCAGACCGCCGATCGTGTTGAGCATGCCGAAGTGCGCTCCGAGGTTGCTTTCACGACCGAGGATGGCAATGGTGTCTCGCATCGGCGGCACCATCAACATCTGTCCCAGGTGCAGCAGCCCGATCCACACCGCCAGACCGACTATCTGCGTCGACGCCGAAACTGCGGAGTCGACGCCGGTGACCAGCGGAACCAGGAACGACACCGAAATGAGCACAAGCCCGAAGGTGATCGCGCGTCGATGCCCGATGCGGTGGGCAACCGCGACCGTCGGTCCCTGCCCGACGATCACCAACACCGCTGCGCCCACGTAGAACCATCCCAGCGCCGACTGTGAACCGATACCGCGCTCGAGCTGTTCCGGCAGCATCAGGTACAGCTGGCTGTACGCAACCAGCTGAAAACTGCAGAGCGTCGCGAAGAGCAGAAAGTTGTTGTTGGTCAGCACGCTTCGCCAGACGTCGCGCAGCGTATAGGTCGACACCGGGCCGTCGTGGGCATCGCCCGGCCGCGGGAACCAGATGAAGAACCCGACCCACATGATCGCGAACAGCAACGCCGCGCTCGACGCCGTCCACGAGAACGGAAACATCAACAGAGCAGCACCCAATGCCGGACCGATCACGGTTCCCAGACGACTGCACATCTGTTCCACTGCAAACAGATCCGTACGACGCATGACTCCTGAGGTTTCGAGTTCGCGTCCATATTCGGCGTTGGCCGACTCCACTGCGGGTGCGAACAGAGCCGCGGCGAACCCGACCAGAAGCACACCGACGATCACCGCCGCCATACTCTCGGCCAATCCGAGCATCAGGAAACCGACCACGCGAACTGCGATGCCCAGCAGAATGATCGGACGCTTGCCGAACCTGTCGGCGAGGCTTCCACCGATGAAGAACATGCCCTGCTGACTGAACATCCGGAGTCCGAGGACCAGGCCGACAATCCAGGCCGCGAATCCGAGGTCCTCCGAAAGGTGCACCGCGAGAAAGGGGACAACCAGATAGAACCCGATGTTGAACAGCACCATCGAAAGAAGGAGCAACTTCACCACCGGCGGCAGGACACGAACCTTCGCGAAGGTCTTGTTACCGGGGAAACGCTCACTGAGTACCACGACCAGAAGACTATTGCCCGCGCGGTGTTCTGTGGAAATCTGCCATTTTGCAATTGGTTAACTGTCCGTTTAGGTAGCGATGGTAATCATCTTCCGGGGGTTCGAGCACACGACAACGAGAGCCGGGATTTGATGAATGGATTGACGCGCCGTCAGATGGTCAAGGCGATGGCGGTAGCCGCAGGGACAGTCACCGCAAGCGCATTTACCTTGGGTGCTAATACCTCCGTCGCGGGGGCGAACCCCGCGCAGGAGATCAAAGTGCTCTCCCTCAATACCTGGCACGGCGGAACCAAGATCAACGGTGGCCTGCAGCTGATCGCCGACATGATCATCTCGACCCAGGCGTCGATAGTTCTCCTGTCGGAAGCCGGCACTGCGACAACTGTATTGGCCGACATGCTGACCAAATCAGGAACCACCTTCTACGGAGCAGCGTCCTCCGACGTGGGGATTCTCTCCAAGTTTCCGATCGAGGAAACAGCCAACCTGAACTCGATGATCAAGGCAGTCGTGACGGTCGACGGCAAACAAATCGCTGCTTACTCGGCACATCTGGCCTACACGTCCTACGCAACCTATCTACCGCGCGGATACGGCGCGGGTGTTCCCACGCCTGGAGAGTTCTCCGAGTTCGGCTGGAACAAGATGCCGTCCGGTCCGGTCACGGACCCCGAGACGGTTCAGCGTGTGAACGTCAATTCGGGACGACCCCTGGCAATTTCGACGTTCATCGACGATGCGGCCGCAGAACGGGCGAGGGGCAGGTCCGTCATCCTCGGCGGCGATTTCAACGAACCGTCGGCCCTGGACTGGACCGACGGCACGCGAAATCTGTTCGACCACAACGGTGTCGTCATTCCGTGGGAATCCACCCGTCTGCTCGACGAAGCCGGATTTGTCGATGCATACCGCAGCAAGTACCCGAACCCGGCTACACACCCGGGCTTCACCTGGCCGTCCGACAATCCCGACGTCGACACCTCACAGCTCACCTGGGCACCCGAGGCAGACGAACGCGATCGGATCGACTACATCTTCGCCGACCGCGCTTCCGAGCTGAAGTTGGGATCTGTAGGAATCATCGGACCCCGAAAGACGATCGTGCACAACAAAAGAGTGGAGGAGAACTCCCAGGACAACTTCATCGCTTCACCGACGCCGTGGCCGACCGATCACAAGGCCGTTCTTGCGACGTATCGTTTTGCCAGCTTCGGCGGCGGATCATCTACCGGTTCGTGGAGCGGTTCCTGACAGGGCATCTCGTAGCCAGTCGATCATCATCGGCGTCAACTCGGGCAGCTTGGTCACTGCGCAGTGCCCCGCATCCGGGATGACGTGTACCTGCGTGTTCGGGCGCTCTTCGAAGAGTGTTGTGTCCGAGAGCGGGATGTGAACGTCGTCGGCCCCGTTGACCACAAGCATCGGGGTCCGGCCGTCGTCGGCGGTCATCAAGACACTGCGATCGAACGCACGGAGACCCTGTACCAGCGCCTCTTTGGTTGCCGGGGCATCGAAACCCAGTGCGTTTCCGACGATGTCGCCCATGCCGTAGACCAGGCGCTCGGCATTCACGGTCTCGAACGCACCCTTGACCGGGGCGCCGATGTTGATCACCGCATCGACGGCGCCGGTCAACCCCGAGCGCACGGCGAAGTTGCCGCCGAAGGAGACTCCCAGGTGCGCCACCTGCCCGTTGCCGAGAGCGCGAGCCGTCGATACGAGCCCGTCGATCACCTCGTCACCGAAAGCATCAAGAGGAACGGGTGATTCACCAGTTCCCGGCTGATCGAAAGCAACAACCGTCACCCCGGCGTTCGTCGCGAACGCACTGGCCAACGGATGCATGTCCATCTTCCAGCCGTCGACGCCGCCGCTGAGCAACAGGACGGGTGCGTCTTCGTACCGTCCGTCCGCCGAGAGGATGTGTACCGGTAGCTCGATCTCGCCGTTTCGGTAGGGCAGGGAGAGGATTCGACGCTCGAACTCGAGCCCGAATCCTGTTGCTGCCTTGACGTATTCGTCCACCTGATTGCGCAGAGCCCGTCGACGGGATTCGTTGGCCAGCACCGGGAACTTGGCGATTCCGTAGATCATCGCTGCCAGGGAATGATTGCCGGCCGCGGAGTACTTCGCCGCCAGCGCCGACCACTCGTACGACCAACCACCCGGCGCGTCGGCCCAGGTCGAGTTGATGGACGCGCGCAGTTCCTCGAGATCCGAGACGGGGAGCCCGAAGCTCAGAAACTGTCCTGTGCGCTCTTCGAAGAGGCCTCGGTGATCGACAGGAAATTCGTATGACATGGGAAACACCCCTCAATTCATCTCTAACGCAACGATCAGTTGCATTAGCTCAGTGAACCATGTGTCTCCAGCTAACACAACACCTTGTTGCGATAAGGTTGACCCATGACCTCGACACCACAACGGCCCGGAGGGCGTAGCGCCAGGGTGCGCGAGGCCGTCCTGGCGGCCACCGCGGCCGAACTGTCCGAACGCGGATTTGCAGCGATGACCATCGAGGACATAGCCGCCCGTTCCGGAGTCCACAAGACCACGATCTACCGGCGATGGAGCACGCTGTCCCAACTGGTGGCCGACGCGGCCGTCGAGGTATCGGCAACTACCGTCCCCATCCCGGATACCGGTTCCATCGAATCCGACCTGCGCGAGATGGCCAGATCGATAGTCGCACTGGTGACAAGCGAGTCGGGCGGCGCGTTGGTGGCTGCACTGTTCTCGGACGCGGTTCGTACGCCAGAAGTGGCGAGACTCAAGCGCGAGTTCTATTCCGCACGTTACGAACTGGCCGACATAGTGGTCCGCCGAGCAGTCGAACGCGGGGAAATCTCCGAGAAGGTCTCAGCTGCTGATCTTCTGGCGGCCGTCGCCGCGCCCATCTACTATCGCCTGTTGGTCGCCGATCTACCTGTCGACCAGTCGGTTGCCGATCGCGCTGCTGCCGGCGCGCTCGCTGCGGCGCACGCCGGAGCACTCGATCAGACCGAATGAGCCAGTAAATTCAGCGCTTCCACGATTGCCTCGTTGAATCCACCCCCGCCATGCCCGGCGTCGTCGAGCACCACCAACTCACTGCCCGGCCAACGCTGGTGGATCGCCCAGGCAGTGTCGAGTGGTCCGGAAATGTCATACCGGCCGTGCACGAGAATCGCGGGAATCTCGGCGAGACGGTCCATTCCGTCCAGGATCTGATTCGGCGCGAGGAAGCAATCGTTGGCCCAGTAGTGCGTGACCAGCCTGGTCATCACCCGACGGAAGTCCGGATTCTGGTATCGAACACTCGGAGTCCACCCCGGCATCAGCGACACATGTACGTCTTCCCAGCGGCACCACTGCACCGCAGCATTTTCCCGCACAACAGGATCCGGATCGGCGAGCAGTCGCGCGTATGCCGCCGGGACGTTCCCGTCACGCTCTTCCACCGGCAGCGGCGCGACGAACTCTTCCCATTCACGCGGAAATATCCTGCCCATGGCACGGGTGATCCATTCGATTTCCACTCTCGTCCCGCCGGTGATCGCGCCCAAAGCCATCGCGATCACCCGCTCGGGAAACGCTTGGGCGTACACCAGACCCAAACTGACGCCCCAAGAAAGGCCGGAAACGATCCATCGTTCGATACCGAGATGTTCACGAAGACGCTCGATGTCGTCGAGGATGTGCGCCGTCGTGTTCACGGTGAGATCGACGTCCGGGCTACTCGCGAGAGGAAGGCTGCGCCCACAGCCTCGTTGATCGAACAGAACTGCGCGAAAGGTTTCGGGATCGAAAAAACGCCTGGCGCCGACAGTGCATCCCGCACCGGGACCGCCGTGGAGATAGAGAACCGGGACACCGGCCGGGTTACCGACGGTCTCCCAGTAGAGGCTCTGACCATCGGGCACTTCCAACAGTCCCGACTCGTACGGTTCGACGGGCGGGTACAGGACAGCGCTCATGGGCGGTAATTCTTCCATCAACCGACGTGTCCGGTAAGCAGCACGCGTCCGGGCTATGGCCTAGCGTGGACAGGACACCTCTGCGACGGGAGTACACCAGATGCGTGATGGGTTCAGGTTGCCGGGGTACGGCGGCGCCGCGGTATTCCTTCGCAGTCATGCGGCACCCGCCGCTGTCTTCGAATCCGACGTACCCACACTCGTTTTCGACGTAGGCCTGCTCAGCCCCGATCGGTTCAATCAGTATCTCAGCAGACACACCGACGAAGGATTTGTCGAACGGCTGGCGGCGTTCTTCTTTCACGCGGCCGCAGACTTTCATCCCGAGAAATCGCTTCCGGCGTTCACCGACGAACGACTCGGGCTGATGATCTCGGTCTGTTCCAGCACCGATCGAGAGGTGGAACTCGACTTCTCACTCGCCGAGGATCCCGAATCGGAGGACACCGAACGCGACGAGATGACCTTCGAGACAAGCCGAGTCGTCCTCGCGACCTCGGCTCAAACGGTTTCTCGACTCACCGGTGGAGTAACCACCCACTTCGACGGAGAGTGGTGACGACATGGGATTCCTCTTCGAGGTTCTCGATTTTCCCGACGGCAGTCGGATGACCGACCTGTGGAACAACACGTGGGCCGAGCCGGCAACCGGAGAGGAGATCGCGTCCGGCCACTTCATTCACCTCGGAGACGATCAGCACGTCGACGTGGAGACAGATTTTCTCAGTAGCCACCTCCCCTTCAACGTGGCAGGCTTCGGCGGAGTCTTTCCCGACGGCAAACCCTGGATGTTCGTCATGCAGAAGGCACCGGCCGACCTCGCGACCAGGCTGCGCGGTGAGGACGATCCACACTCGCTTCTGCGCGGATCACTCGACCGCGCCATGTCTTTCAATCCCGATGCACTGGTGGCCGAGGAATTGTCCTGGAGGCATGACGATCTGGTGAAGGTGTACGAGGAAGAGGGGATCCCAGCAGCATCCATCGCCGGCTGGTCGGCCGCGGACCTCCTGCGCGGCCTCTTGGCGCAGTGTTGTAATGCCGAACTTGCCGCCGTCGTCGCCGGATACCCCGAATGTGCCTACCCCGAATCGGCGCATGCGTGCGAAGCAGACGTGTTCTCCGACGTGTTCGCCGGTTGGGTCAGCGGACTGCGGTGATGTGACGGAGGAGACCCCACCCTCTCAATATTTCGGAGTAGACTCATTTATGAGCGTGATCCGAAATGAGACGAGGTGAGCGGGATGACGAAATCGAACCAAGAGTTGGGTCGTCGTGAACGCAACAAACTCGAGAAGCAGACACGCATCTTCGACGCCGCGGCCGAACTGTTCGCGGAAAAGGGCTACAGCGCAGTCACAACTCAAGAAATTGCCGATCGCGCCGATGTAGCCGGTGGCACCCTCTTTCGTTACGCCGCAAGCAAAGCCGAGCTACTGCTCATGGTGTACAACGCGGAGTACCGCAAGCAGATCGAACTGGGAGAAGAGCGTGAGGCCAAATCGACGGGCACAGAAGATCGTGTGCTCGAGCTGGTTTCACCCCTGCTGATCGCGAGTCGCCGAAACGACGAGAACACCGGCATCTACCAACGCGAAGTGTTGTTCGGCGAGCCCAGCGAGTGTTTCCGGGCCGAAGGTCTGGAACTCTCGCAGCGCCTGCAAACGCGGATTGCGCAAATCTTGCTCGAGGGGCACCCCAACCACACCACCCGAACCATCACTGCAGCGCGAACGATTTCCAACGTGCTGCACTTCGAAATAGCCCGCGCGGCATTGGACCGGATCACGGCTGACGAACTCACGAACATCGTTGCCGCACAAGTTCGATTGACGCTTGCCGGACTACCCACCGAAAAGGATTGAGGATCGAAAATGACTGAACTGAAGCAGATCACCGTTCTGGGTACCGGAGTTCTCGGCTCGCAGATCGTCTATCAGACCGCCTATCACGGATTCGACGTCGTCGCGTACGACATCAACGCCGAGGTCATCGAAAAGGCCAAGGCTCGGTTCGACTCGTTGGCCGCGGCCTACAAGGCCGAAAACGTCGAGGGCGCCAAGGAAGGCAAGGCCGACGAAGCGCTACAACGTATTACGTACTCGTACGATCTCGCCGAAGCCGTGACCAAGGCCGATCTTGTCATCGAGGCAATTCCCGAGGACATCGCCATCAAGCGCGACACCTACGAGAAGCTCGCCGCAGTAGCTCCTGAGCACACGGTGTTCGCAACCAACTCCTCGACGCTTCTGCCGAGCGACCTCAAGGAGTTCACCGGCCGCCCCGAGAAGTTCCTCGCACTGCACTTCGCAAATCACGTGTGGGTCAACAACACTGCCGAGGTCATGGGCACCGAGTCCACCGACCCCGCCGTGTACCGCGAGGTCGTCGAATTCGCGAAGAACATCGGCATGGTGCCGATCGAACTCAAGAAGGAGAAGGCGGGCTACGTACTCAACTCGCTCCTGGTCCCGCTCCTCAATGCAGCATCCGACCTGCTGATCGACGGCATCGCCGATCCCGACATGGTCGACAAGACGTGGCGTATCGGCACCGGAGCCCCGTTCGGCCCCTTCCAGATCATGGATGTCGTCGGGTTGACCACCGTCTACAACATCTCCTCCCAGGGAGGCGAGAAGCAGCGCGCGTTCGCCGACTACATCAAGAAGAACTACATCGACGAAGGCAAGCTCGGCGTCGCTGTCGGCGAGGGCTTCTACAACTACAAAGGCTGATCAAAAGCCGGGCTGATCAACTGCAGGGCTGATCAACCAACAGAGCTGATCAATCAACAGGCTCACCGCGCGGTGCCTACGACGTGAATTCACGTGGTAGCCACCGCGCGGACGTCTGTTGTCAGTAAGTCCGAAACCACCCTGAGCGATTGTGACGCAAGCTTCTTCACGTGCGAACCCATCCTCAGGAGAGATCCCCACATGCGTCGTTCCGCCATCTCGGCACTCACAACACTGGTACTGCTCGGCGCCGGAACACTGGTCAGCACACCCGCTGTCGCCGCTCCCCTCGCGTGTGGCGGAATCTCCACCGGTTCGTTCTCAGGCTCCGCCGGCGGCTCGGAGTACCTGTGCGCCAAAGAAGGTGACCTTCTGGACGTGCGCATCGGCGACGTTCATGCGACGCAGCCTTCCCTCGGCTACGACGAGGTGTACTACAAGCTCGGGCGATACACGCTCGGAAAAGACACGATCAACAAGAAGTTCGACGACTGGTGCGAGGCGAACGGCCAGATCCAGGCTGCGACCGCTACTCCTGCCTCGACGCTGAAGGACCCGTCGTCCTTCACCTGCCAGCTTCCAGTGGGTCAGGAAACCGCCGAGAGCATCGCGCCCATGAAGACCGTGGTCGTCGGACCCCGCGGCGATCTCTACCTGACCGACGGTCACCACACCCTCACGTCCTTCATCGAGACGGCCGACGGAGGCCCCGACCTGCACGTGCGACTGCGGGTTCTCGGCAACCTCAGCGGCCTGAGTGAAGGCGCCTTCTGGACCGAGATGGAAAAGAACAAGTGGGTCTGGTCGCGTGACGTGGACGGAAACCAGGTACCGGTCCAGTCCCTGCCGAAGAGCGTCGGCCTGGCCAACTTCGCCGACGACAAGTACCGCAGCCTGATGTACTTCTCCCGCGACATCGGATTCGCCGCCGGTACGATCCCGTTCCAGGAGTTCTACTGGGGTGCGTGGGTCCGCGACGCCGCGCCCGTCGACCTCACCAACTGGAATCGCGACGACCTCTCCAGCTACCTGGCCACCGTGAAGTCGGTGACCAAAGCACAGACCGCGTTGGCGGGCGATGCCGTCGTCGACAGCGGGTTCACGGCTACCGATCTCGGAGTCCTGCCGGCCTGGAACGACGGCAAAGCGGAGTCAAAGGGCGAGTTCGGAAAGCTGTCGAAGCCGTACACAGACGACAAGCCGGGCAAGATCGCCTACACACTTGCCTACAAAGCAACCCTCTGACCTGCTCGGATCCAAGTCACACCCAGCAAACTTGACTAAGGTAAGCCTCTACTCAGTAGTCTGATCCCATTCGGGTGCCGCTTCATCGAAGCAGCGACGCCCTGCCCTGACGGAAACCATGCCGTCGTATCTGCCCGGTCGATCAATCTCCGGGCAACCAGGACAGGGAGAAGGTTGCTGCAGTGAGCACGTCCATCGTCGGTTTGTACGACCCCGCAGATGACAAGAGCAGTTGCGGGGTCGGGTTCATCACGCGCAAGGACGGCGTGCAGACCCACGATGTCCTGATCAAGGGCAGCGAAGCGCTCTGCTCGGTTCCGCACCGCGGCGGTATGTCCTCCGAGGGCGTCGGCGACGGCGGCGGCGTCTCGGTGGACCTCTCCCTCCGGTTCTTCCGCAAGGTAACCGGGCGCCCCGACCTTCGCGCCGGACGCTTCTGCGTCGGCAACTTCTTCCTTCCGGACGACGACGCCCAGCATGCACGCGCTGCCGCCCTGGTCGAACGTGAACTTCTCGATCGCGGTTTCACCACTCTCGCAGTGCGCGACGTCCCGGTCGACAACTCGGCGATTCGGCCGGCCGCGATCGCGCATCAACTTCCGGTCAGGCAGTGGATTTTCGAGGTCCCCACTCCGCGTCCCGAGCCTGCGGTAGTCGATCGCCTCGTGCACGAGGCCCTGCTCGCCATCGAGGCAATCGCGTACAACACGCCTGCACTACGCGGTTTGTACCCACTGTCCCTCAGCGCGAGGACTCAGGTTCTCAAGGGCCGCTTGAACTCCGACGAAGTGATCCCGTACTTCCGCGACCTGGTCGACCCCGATCACGCTGTCCACACGATGTACTTCCACACGCGATTCTCGACCAACACGGACCCGCATCCCACGATGGCGCAGCCGTTCCGGTTCATGGCTCACAACGGAGAACTGAACACGGACAAGAAGAATCGGCTCTCCGAAGCTGCGGTGGCGAGCGCAAAACGACGTGCGATCGTCCGTCCGCCCGGTCAGTCCGACAGCTGCCGGCTCGATCAGACTCTGGAAGCACGCGTCATCGAGGACAGCGTCGATTTGGTGACAGCTGTGGTCTCGATGATGCCCCCTGCCTGGGAAAACGACACCACCCTCTCCCCCGCAGTGCGTGCGATGTTCGAGTACTTCTCGCTGTACGAGGAGAAGAACGACGGACCGGCAGCGCTGGTGTTCGGCGACGGCACCATCATCGGCGCCCGCCTGGACCGCCTCGGCCTGCGTCCACTTCGCACGATCGAGACACACGAATACGTGTGCGCATTCTCCGAAGCCGGACAGATCGCGTTCGCACCCGAGACGGTGATTCACCGTGGACGCGTCGAGGCCGGCGGAATGCTGTACTTCGATCATCGCGATCGCCATACCTACACTGCCCGTGAAGCTCTGGAAAAGATCGCCGCACAGCGTGACTACCGGTCTCTGCTGGAGCAGTCACGAATCCTGATCGAAGACATCCCCGCTGTACCTGCGGAGAAGGTCAGCTCACCGACGCGCTACAACGGAACGTTCGAGGTTCATCAACGCTACATGGCGTACTCCCTGGATCAGGAGAGCTTCAAATTCCTGATGGATCCGATGCTCACGCACGGAGCCGAGAAGGTATCGGCCATGGGTTACGGCAACGCCATCAACGCGTTTTCCGATCGTGAAGGCGGTGTGGCACGCTACTTCTCGCAGCGATTCGCCCAGGTCACCAACCCTCCGCTGGACAGCATCCGGGAAGCGGACGGCATGACCCTCCGGGTCGCGTTGGGCGCGAAGATGACAGCCGGACAGGGCAAGCAGATCGTCATTTCGTCGCCGATCCTCGGGCATCTGGACATGCTCAAGATCCGCGAACAGAAGCACACCCCGCATCGCCGATTCGAAATGCTCTACCCCGCCGCGGGTGACGCGCAGGCGATGGTTGACGCGATGACCGCGCTCGGCGACGCCGTTGTCGCCTTCGCAGCAGAACAGGGCGGGATCGCAGTCCTGACCGACCGGCACGTATCTCATGAGCGCGCAACGCTTCCCGCGATCATGGTCGTCGGAGCACTGAACCAACGCCTCATCGACGCAGGCCTGCGATTGCGTGTCTCTCTCATCGTGGAGAGTGGCCAGATCGAGTCCTCCCACCACGTTGCGGCTGCACTCGGATTCGGCGCTTCCGCCGTCTACCCGCTCTCCGTTCAGTTACGAGCCGAGGAGAAGTTCGCCGCTGATCCGGATGCCGCGTTCAGACGTTTCGCGAAGGCTGCCGAGAAATCCCTCATGAAGACGATGGGACGCGTCGGCCTGTGCACTGTCGAGAGCTACATCGGCGGAGAGTTCTTCGAACCCAACTTCCTCGATACGTCCGACCCTGTTCTGCGCCAGTGGTTCCCCAACATGAAGTCACCGGTGGGCGGCGTCGGTTTCGACACCGTCGCGGTGACCTCGAAGCAGTGGCACGAGCGTGCAAGCGAAGTCGAGGGTGAAAAGGACCTGCCACTGCTCGGCCTGTTCAAGGAGCGCGCAGACGGCGCAGGGCATTCGTTCGGTACCACCGCAGTCCGCAAGTACGTCGAGCTCACCGAAGAGAAGATCGCGTTCGACAGTCCCTCCGGCACCGAACAATTCGACGCTCTTCGCTTGCTTCCGCTCGGGCGACTCGACGACGCATTCCGCCTCGATGCCGGGGCCTACCGGGCAACGAGTTTCGACCGGTTGACCACCGAACAGATCGACGACTTCGACATCACCGCGGGGTACCGGGACTTTTCTACCGTTATGGCCGCGGAACGATCGCGTCGGCCCGCAGCGTTGCGTGACGTCATCTCTGTTCCCGGCGACGTCACGTTTGCGGTCACGACAGCCGAGTTCGCCGAGCAGATCAGCCGATTCTCGGTGCACGGCAACACAACGATCGTGATGCGCGGAGTCCAGTGTGAATCCGCCGCAGACGACCGGTACACGCTTAGCCTGGACGGTCCACTGGCCGGTGACAGCGCGCGAGCAAAAGCGCTCGGCGACGCTCTCTGCGCCACCTTTGCCGCCGATATCACCATTGAAGCCATCACACCGGATCTTGCGCTGAGGGCAACCGGCATCGGGGCAGAGTTCCTGTCCAAGCTGAGGGTCGCACCGGCAGGTGTTCCTCTCTCCGCGGTACAGAGCGCCAGCGACATCACCCCGAAGTTGGCGTCGGGTGCCATGAGTCATGGCGCACTGAACGCTCCGGCGCACGAAGCCGTCGCACACGGCACGAACATGGTCGGCGCGATGTCCAACAGCGGCGAAGGCGGCGAACACCTTTCGCGCTACAACACGATTCGTGCGTCGCGCATCAAGCAGTTTGCATCCGGACGCTTCGGAATCTGGGCGGGATACCTCGCCGACCCGATGCTCGAAGAGATCGAGATCAAACTCGGCCAGGGCGCAAAACCCGGTGAGGGCGGGCAGCTTCCGGCCGCCAAGGTCACCGTCGACATTGCTGCTGCCCGCGGCGGAACGCCCGGCGTCGAACTGGTATCGCCGCCGCCGCACCACGACACCTACTCCATCGAGGACCTCGCTCAGCTCATCCACGACTGCAAGGCAGCGCGCATCCGGGTGATCGTGAAGTTGGTGTCCTCGGAAGGAATCGGCACCATCGCCGTCGGTGTCGCCAAGGCCGGCGCCGACGTCATCAACGTCGCCGGAAACACCGGTGGCACCGGCGCCGCTTCGGTGACCAGCCTCAAGTACGCGGGCCGTGCGGCAGAGGTCGGTATCGCAGAGGTCCATCAAGCTTTGTGTGCCAACGGCCTTCGCCAGAAAGTCGTTCTGCGATGCTCGGGCGCGCATCAGACCGGCAGCGACATCATCACTTCCGCGCTACTGGGCGCAGACAGCTTCGAGTTCGGTACGTCTGCGCTGATGATGATGGGCTGCGTCATGGCCAAGAACTGCAACATCAAGTGTCCGGCCGGTCTGACCACCAACCCGGAACTGTTCGACGGCGATCCCCGCGCCATGGCGCAGTACCTTCTCAACATCGCTCACGAAACTCGGGAACTGCTCGCGAATCTGGGAATGCGATCCCTTCAGGAAGCGCGGGGTCGAACTGATCTCCTGCATCTGCTCGATCACCCGTCCATCGTCGGCAATCTGAAACTGGACGCGATGTTCGAGTCCGCCCCGGACATCACCGTCGACAATCCCGTGTACCTCGAGCGTGAGTACGCGCTCGACGAGAAGATCATGGACGAGGTTCGCACGGTGCTCTTCAACCGTGGCGAGGCCTCGGTCGCCGTGTCCGGACCTGAATTCGCCGAAGGTGCACTACACCTGGGTAACCGGAACAAGAGCGTCGGTGGGCAGTTGGCGATCGACCTCGAACGCGAACTCAACTACGGAGCGGCCGGCCTTCTCGCTCCGGGGGTACTGACTGACGAGCGTGGGCGACGATATCTGGCTCCGGGCAGCGTTCGCGTCCTGACGACCGGATCTGCGGGCCTCTCGTTCGGCGCATTCTGCAACGACGGCATGCACCTGGAACACACCGGGACATGTAACGACGGTGTCGGAAAGAGCATGAGCGGCGGTGTGATTGCCGTGCGCAGCCCAGGCGGCGGCTCCAGTGACGCCGGCGGAAACGTGTTGATCGGCAACTTCGCGCTCTTCGGCGCCACCGGCGGACGAGTGTTCGTCGAAGGTGAAGCAGGCGATCGCTTTGCCGTTCGCAACTCCGGCGCCAGTGCTGTCGTCGAAGGTGTCGGCGACTTCGCCGGCGAGTACATGACCAACGGTGCTGTCGTGAATCTCGGCGAGTTCGGCAAGGGTGTCGGCAACGGCATGAGCGGCGGGTTCTTCTACCAGTACGACCCTCGCGGCGAACTGGCACTGCGAGCAAGCACCGATTCCGTACTGCTGGGTTCGATCACCGCTGCGACCGATCCTCTGGCCGCCGTCCACAACCACGCGGTACAACTCCTGCTCGAACTGCATGTGGAAGCAACGGGATCCGCACTCGGAACCCGACTGCTCGAGAACTGGGAAGTCGAACAGCACTCGTTCGTCTACGCCATGCCCAAGGCATTGATGCTTTACCAGGACAGCGATGCAATCCTGGCTGCGAAGTCGCACAAAGAGCTTCTCGAAGAATTGGCGTCCGCCATCGCAGCACGTCAGGTCCGCACGTTCAAACTCGCAGTGCGCGATGGGCGCCCCGCGCTGAACGGAGCAGTCCCCGCCTACGGCGAGACCGATACCGCGACGATGTATGCGCTGCTCAGTGCGTACACCGTGCTTCACTTCGCACAACAACTCGCCGCCGCCCGCACGCCGGGTGCGTCCGGGCCCGACGATCCAGCAGTGCAGAAGGCGGCCCGAAACCTGGTACTGACCGAGGACTTCGCCCTCGTCCAGCACTTGGTCAAGTACTCGAAAGAGATTCTGGCCGGCTACTACGACGAACAGCTGGCTGCGCTGATTGCAGCCAAGCGCGTCGACGACTACAAGCAGGCGCTGAGCCTGCGCAACGTGTTGGCCATGGACAGCCCGGCGACGTACGGGTGGATTCTGTTTCAAGACAACAAGAATCGGGACAAGCTCGGATCGCTGCCGAACTTCGACGAACTGTTCGCTTCGCGCACGATCCCCGACCTTGTGTCCTGACCTCCTCCCCCGAACGTAGGTGAGCTTCAAAATGGAAATCCCGTTCATCCCCGAATACGCACCGTTCACCGGCGACCAGCGCGCGTGGCTTTCCGGATTCCTGGCCGGTCTACACTCACGAACTGTCATGCCCGGTCAAACCGGTGCTGCAACAGCGACAGTGGAGAGAACTGCCGGCGCGGCAGTGCACATCCTCTACGGAAGCCAGACCGGCAACGCGGAGTCCGTGGCCGAAGACGCGGCCGCAGCTGCTCGTGCCCACGGTCTCGAACCACTTGTCGCGGGTCTGGACACCGTGGATATCAATGCACTTTCCGCCATGCGCCGGGTGCTCGTCATCACCTCCACCTACGGCGAGGGCGAGATGCCTGACAACGCGCAGCTGTTCTGGGATGCAGTCGAATCCGAGAGTGCGCCCAGGCTGGAGGGTCTCTACTTCGGAGTACTCGCACTCGGTGACACCAGCTACGACGGGTTCTGCCAGTCGGGAAAGAACATCGACGCCCGATTCGAAGCACTCGGCGGGTCCCGGGTTGTCGACCGCACCGATTGCGACGTCGACTACGAGGATCCGGCGGCCGAGTGGATCGTTCGGGCGGTCGCTGCGGTAGCCGGTGTCGACGGTGATGCGGGGGCCGCTGCCTCGCCGGTTGCGTCCACTCCGACGAAGACCAAGTCCCAGTGGACTCGCAAGAACCCTTATCCTGCAACCGTCCTCGCCAACCGACTGTTGTCCGGCGAGGACTCCGCCAAGGAAGTCCGCCACTTCACCTTTGCGCTCGGCGAGGACGGTCTGGACTACGAGGCCGGAGATGGATTGGGCATCCGCCCGATCAACGACCCCGCTCTGGTCGAGGCGATCATCCTTCAGCTCGGTGCGAGCAGTGACTACGTCGTCACCGCGAAAGACGGCTCGTCCGCACCGTTGGACCAGGTGTTGACCAGCGACTACGAGATCTCGATTCCCTCGCGCGATTTGATCGAAGACATCGCCCGACGCAGCGGCGACGCCGAACTGCAGCACATTCTCGACACGGAAGATCGGGAAGCGCTCGATGCGTGGCTGTGGGGCAAGGACGTTCTCGATCTCCTGCAGTTGGACAACAGCATTCGATTGAATCCCGAAGATCTGCTTGCACTTCTGCGCCCGCTGCAACATCGGGTCTATTCGATCTCCTCCAGCCCGCTGGCCCACGACGGCACCGTGCATCTGACGGTAGCGAGTGTGCGCTACCGCTCGGGCGAGCGGGACCGCGGCGGCGTCTGCTCGACGTACATGGCGGACCGCGTCGGCGAGGGAGATCGGGTCGGAGTTTTTGTCTCCAAGAACAATTCGTTCCGCCTACCTGCCGATGACACTGCTCCCGTCGTGATGATCGGACCCGGCACCGGTATCGCACCCTTCCGTGCTTTCCTGCACGAGCGTCGCGCACGCAACGCGTCGGGGCAGAATTGGCTTTTCTTCGGCGATCAGCATCAGTCGAGTGACTTCATCTACGAGGACGAGTTGAACGGTCTGACCCGTGACGGTGTCCTGACGCGTCTCGATCTGGCATTCTCGCGTGATCAGTCCGAGAAGGTCTACGTCCAGACTCGTATGCGCGAGCATGGCCGAGACTTGTTCGACTGGCTCGAAAACGGTGCGCACGTGTACGTCTGCGGCGACGCGACCCGGATGGCAAAGGACGTCGACGACGCGTTGCACGAGGTGGTCGCCGAGCACGGTGGGTTGGATGCGGACGCCGCCGAGGATTACGTCAACAACCTCAAACGATCGAAGCGGTATCTACGGGATGTCTACTGAGATGTGCCCGCACCGTGGCGAATGCCGTTGCGCAGCTTTGGCGCGTATGTCGGACCTGGACGCACTACTTGCGCGTCCAGGATTCCGCGGCGGACTGATCGACACCGCACCTGAGGTAGTCGGCAAAATGCTGCCACTCTTGGACGACGCCGTAGCAATCACCGTTGCAGGTCCGGTGGCTGTCAACGACTCGGGCAAGTACGCCGTTCCAACAGTTCCCGGCGATCCGCTGGTCTGCACGCCCGGACTCGTCTCTCTACGTTTGAACCCTTCCACCCTCGGTTCGGTGGTGACCACTGACGCAGAACAGCACCTGCCCCCGACGCTTCGGATGTTCGATACCCACGGATCGAGTTCACACACAACATATTTGACCCCGAACTCGGATCGTCTCGCCTTCGAAGCGATGCGAACTGCGCCCAACACTGCGAGGGAATCAAGCACTCCCGTCCAGACATCGAATACTCCCGCCTTTTGGGCCGAGGCCGATCAGCTGACACAGCTCGACTTCATCCTCGCGGACAGCGGCACCGAACGTCGTAGCGGCTTGGTCGCTTTGGGTGCCCTCGGCTACCGGCGAGTCGATCCTCACCTCATGGCTGCCGGGATGGAGCACCTGTCCTACCACCAACTGCCCGTCACGAGTGTCGTCGCCGGCAACGGCTGCCTGCAGATCCACCGCGGTGATCTCGACGCCGCAGCCATGTTCGGCGGGACATTGACTGTAGCCTCGGACACCTGCCGAACGATGATCGATCTGAACGGCGTCTCGGAGTGTTGGCTGACCCGCACCCACGGAGTGCACGGTTTGACGACGTCTGTCGAGGTGTACGACTTCCGCCGCAAGTGCGTAGCCGTGTTCACTCAGACTGGCCCAACCGAATCCGCGGTCATGAGCGTATGGGAAGACGTCATGAGTTCCATTTCGGCCGCATCCTGAAGACCGAAGTACGACCCATTCGGGTGTAAGAAATCGGCGCATCGCGATAACTGGATGTGACGACCGAAGCCTAGCCTTGGGTTTCGGTCATTTGTCGTGTCTGCACCCGGACGCTGATTCAAGGAGTTATCCATGCCCCGCCCTCTCGTCGAACCGTCGCTGGTCCCGGCTTTGCGCCCGGCGCTGCCTGCATTGGCCGCCGGGGTGCTCGCGGCGGCAGCGTCAGGGGTCGCGACGCTCGGTGCGCTCTGGAGCGTCGTGCAACTCATCGGTGAACCGTCGATGACTTGGGCCGGGTGGGCATGTGGGCTGTGGCTCACCGGGGTAACGCTCGCGGCCACGTCGTCGTGGCTCTCGCATCACGCCGAGTCGCTCTTCGAGGCCAGGCTCAGGCGCCAGCTCGCAGCTCATCTCGTTCGACTGCCCGCAAGCACGCTGTCCCGCTACAGCGGAGACGCACTGAGGAGGCTCGTTTCGGACGACATCTCGGCGCTGCACCATATGACTTCGCACCTACCGGCCGAGTTCGCGACACTGATCGTGGTCCCGGCGGTCACGATCGCGGTACTGGTTGCCTCAGCCGGCCCCGTAGCGCTTTTCGCTCTCGCTCCCGGCATCGTGGCAGCACTGTTCTACTTGTTCGTGATCCCCCGAATGGCCGCTCGGCACAGCGCCGAAAGTGCGGATGTCATGGGCGACATCGTGACCGCCGTGGACGACTATGCCCGCGGTATCCACGTCTGCCGGATCTACGGCGCGCAGACCGGCGCTGCCGCCGACTATGCAGAATCGACAGCACGGTTCACCCGGGGAATGCAGGAGCGCGTTCGACTCGTGGCTACCCCCGCGGCCGTCGCGGTTGCCCTCATGCAGGCGACGGCGACGTTCGCGATCGCCTATGCCGTCGGATATCGCTGGGATGCAACGACGTTGGCCGCCACTATTCTCTTCAGCCTCGCAATCGTGACACCGGCCCTGCGGCTCGGGCACGGCCTCGACTACGTCGAGGCTGGACGCGCTGCGGCAGTCCGGCTCGCCGCTGCCCTGGACGAACCCACCCTCCCTGCCGGCGAAGCACTCACCGTTCCGGCGTCGAGTCCCTCCGACCGCCTGGAGATCGTCGACCTGACTGTCATGATCGCGGACCGCAGAGTCGTCGACGGCGTCACGCATGCATTCCGCCCAGCCGCGATCACTGCGATCACGGGACCGAGTGGAGCGGGCAAGTCGACGCTCCTGAAAGCACTGGCCGGCTTCGAGATCCCGGAACTCGGTACCGTCCGCTACGCGGGCCAGAGCGTCGTCACGATCGACGAGAACCTGCGGCCACAGTCCATTCTGCACTCCCCCCAGGGCGCAGACGTGTTGCCGGCCACGGTGCGCGAGAACATCGCACTGGCCGCCCCCGATGCAACGGACGCGGAATACACCGCCGCACTACGCCGGGCACAGATCGACATCAGCCTCGACACCGACGCCACTTCACTCTCCGGCGGAGAACGTCAGCGAGTCGGGCTCGCTCGGGTATTCCTCTCGCCCGCAGCAGTACTGCTGCTCGACGAGCCGACCAGTGCGCTCGACGATCGGACAGCGGCCGAACTGCTGAAGGAACTGCGCCACTTCGCGCACGCTGAAGGGAAGACGATCGTGATCGTCACCCACGACCCTGCTCTTGCAGACGACGCCGACGATCGACTCGACCTCGACAGTCCCAACTCGCACAACGCCGCCTCGCGTAATGCCGCCCTGACTGGAGCCGAATAATGAACAGCGCCAATGCAGCCCGTCGCCGCTTGATCACCATCGGATTCGGTTGGGTATCCGTTGCTGTCCTCGAGGCGATCGCGTACACCACCCTCGCCCTCTCGATCGCTGATCACCGGTCGCCGGTTCTCGTGCTGGCCACGGCCGCAATCGCTCTCTTCGTGACCGTCCTGGTCTCGCGGGGTGGTTACTTCACCGGGGCTCGACTCGTCGGCGATCTCTACGATGCGCTCGGCGACGCCTTCGCCCGCACCAAGCTGTCGTGGTTCACCGACGACAACCGGGCGCTGCTCGCCACCGTCGCCGGGCGCGGAATCCCGTCACTGATGAGCGTTCCCGCGCACCAACTTCAGACCTTCCTCGTTACGCCGCTGATACCGCTGCTCCTGCTTCCTGGAGTCGCGGTCGTCGCGGGGCTAGGCGTCATGCTGATGGTCGGCGGACTGCTCGCCGTGTCCCTCGCGGCTCAGACGCTCGCCCAACGCGCTCTCAGCCGAGCGGACGCTCGCCGGCATGAGGCCGAACTCGCAGCAACGCAGTCGACTCTCGAGCTCACCGATCATCTCGAATTACTGCGCACGGCAGCCGGTCCCACACGTTCCGTCGAACGTATCGAGCGAAGTTGGCGGGATCAGGAAACCGCGCTTGCACGGACCAATCTCGCCGCGGCACCAGCGACATTCATCTCGGCGATCGCCACCATTGTGCCGCTGGCAGGCGCAGTGATCTTCCTCGCCGCCACCGGATTCGACGATCCCGCAGCCGCTCTGGCGCTCGTCATCCTCACCGCCCGCGCCGCTGCCCCGCTCGACGAACTCGCTCTGGCCGGAATCGGAGTCAATGAACTGCGCGCAACGGTTCGCGATTACCGCGCCGCGACTTCGGCTCCCGCACTACCCGAGCCCTCGCGCCAGGACGCCGCGCGCCCTGTTGGAACTGACATCAAGGTCGTCGGAGTGGACCACGCTCCGGTTCTGCGCGGCATCAACGCGGAGATCCCCGCCGGTGAGCGTGTTCTCGTCGCAGGGCGCTCAGGTACGGGGAAGAGCACCCTTCTCGGGCTGCTCATGCGCTTCGACGACCCGGACGAAGGCAGCGTCACTCTCGGCGGAGTTTCATTGCGCGACTTGCCATACGACGACCTGGCTGCTCACATCGGCTACGTGCCACAAGATCCACTCGTGTTCTCGGGCACGCTCGGCGAGAACATCGGACTGGGAAGACCGGGCGCTACCGAAACCCAGATCGAGGAAGCCGCCAGGCGCGCTGCCCTCGGCGCCGTTCTCGACCGCTCGACGCTCGGCATTCATCAGGACATCGGTCACCAAGGATCCGCTCTCTCCGGTGGCGAACGTCAGCGGGTGGCGATCGCTCGTGCCTTCCTCAAAGACGCTCCCGTCCTGGTGCTCGACGAGGCTACTTCGGCTCTCGACGAGGGCACCGAGCGCCGCATCGCCGGCGCCGTGCGGGAAGTGGCGGCTACCGTCTTCGTCGTCACCCACCGCGACCCCGCCATCTGGGAGCCCACCCGCACGATCACGCTCTGACATCGCAAGCCCTAGTGCTCGCGTTGCAGTCCTTCTACTTCGGTAGGTGTACGACGGACAACCCTTGCAGGCGATCCAGCAGCAACGACGTGATCGGGAATGTCATGCAACACCACACTTTCCGGCACCGATCACGGCGTTATGACCGATCGAAACTCCTGCACCGACGGTGACGGAGGCACCGAGCCACGTGTTCTCGCCGATGACGATCGGAGCGGCTCGCTCCCATCCCTCGCGGCGCCGTCGATGATCATCGACAGGGTGCAACGCTGTCATCAGCTGGGCTCCAGGCCCGATCCTCACGTCCGCGCCGATCGTGATCAGCGCATCATCCATGAAGAACCCGTTCGCGTTGACGAATGCGTTGGCTCCGAGCCGAATGTTGTGTCCGTAGCTGCATTGGAACCGCGGCACCACCAAAGCTCCGTCACCTACCTCACCAAAAAGGCTGGCGAGAGCCCGTGAGCGGACAGCGTCGTCGTCCGCCGCAGCCCCATTGAACGAGTCGAGTCGACGCCAACACTCAAGCCGCCGTTCCCGCAGCTCGTCATCATCGAGATACCACTCGCCACGAGCAAGACGATCCGCCTGTTCTCCCACCCGCGGATCGTCGCACACCGCGCCACCGCACTCCGACTGGGCACACCGCACCCCACCGAGCGCTATAACAGAGCGGATCCAATGCAGCCCGGACGGCGAACGAGATCGCACACCTTTACCGCCGGACCGATCACCCCAGGTTGCGCGGCTTTTTTCGTTCCATCGGTGACCCCAACCCGGGACACCTGCTGTACGAACAACCCGTCGCCACACAATCATGTGGCGACGGGTGAGTGCTTTCCGTTCTCCAGTTGTACGCCTACAGCTTCGCGCTGATGAGCGGCACGATATGTTCAGCCGCCCACGTCGTTCCGATCGGGCCACCGCTCGTGATTGCCCACAGAACATCCCCGCCGTCGGCGGTGCGAGGAGGCAGGCTAACCCAATGACCGGAGGACACAGCGCCGAGAGCTTGGAAGAGCTTCCCGCCGGTCAGCTTGTCGAAATCCTCTTCGCTGCCGGCGGCACTGCGACCGATCAGCAGGAAATCCGCATCGATGTTCTCGAGAAGTTCCTCTCCGACCGTGCTCTGAGTGACGAACTCCTTCGCACGCGGATTCTCGCCGAAACCAAGCTCACCCAGGAATGTTGCCGGCGCCGAACCTGGCGCTGAAAGATACTGCAGCCCATTGCCGGTGCCGTAGAAGATCGCCCAAGTCGCAGTCAGACCCGCGAGTTGCGGGTTCTCCTCACGCACTTTGGCGAAGTACTGATCATGCTCTGCCACAACCTTTTCAGCCGCATTCGAGAGATCGAGGGTCTCGCCCAGAACACGGATCGACTCCTTCCACGGCACGAGCATCCGCGACTTCGTGTCGGGGCTCGTCACAACCGGTGCGATGGAGGACAAACGCTCGTAGTAGTCGCCCATGGACAAACCACCCAGGCCGTCAGCCCAGCCGACGGCGACGATGAGGTCCGGTTCGCTCGCGGCGATGGCTTCGACGGGAAGTGTTCCGCCCATCGCGAACTCGAAAGTGTCGAGATCCTCTGCGTCGTAAGGCAACAAGTACGACTGGGAAGCCGATTCCTTCACCATCGACGAGGAGAGCACGGGTTTGACGCCGAGCGCGAGGAGCATTTCCGTGTCGACGGCATTGGGCACGATGGCGGCGATCCGCTCCGGTCGCTTCTCGAGAATACTTGTACCGTATGGCGATTCCAGGGTCAGCGGGTAGGTAGTCGTTCCTTCCGCAGCGGGCAGGGCGTTCCCCTCCGAACCGGGAGAGGATGCCGTTTTCGAGTCTTCGGCCGAGGCCGAGCACCCGGTTACGAGTAGCGCTGCGGCGAGCGCGGCCCCGATCAGTCCGGTGATCCGTGATCGTCTGGTGCGCAGGACTGTCATTTCTGCCTTTCGGTGTTATCGAGCACTTTCGGTGTTGCTGAGGTGAAGGGTGTTGGGTGAGCGATGGAGCCAGGTCAGGAATCTGCGCGCACGGCCCCGCCGCGTTTCCAGTAGCCGGTGAAATCGATGTCGGTCTTCGCAATTCCTCGATCACGAATCAAATGACGCCGAAGCGAGCGAACCGTCGCCTGTTCGCCTGCAAGCCAAGCGAATACGCGTCCGTCAGGCCATTCGGCAGCACTGACCGCGTCGAGCAACAAAGTAGTAGCGCCGGGCTCGGCCCCCTCGCGTGGCAACCACGTGACACTCACCCCGGACAACTCGCGCACCGATTGGATGTGAGCCGAGTCCGCAATTTCGACGAACACATGCCCCCTGGCATCGGCGGGCAATTCCTCGAGCAGACGTGCGATCGCCGGCAACGCGGTCTCGTCACCGACGGCCAGCAGATACTCGTGATCTTCCGGGAGTCCCTGCGATACAGAGGGGCCCGCGATGTGCATTCGGTCGCCCGGGCTGGCGTCCCGCGCCCAGGTGGTAGCCACTCCGTCGCCGTGAACGACGAAATCGACGTCGAGTTCCCTTGTTTGCGGATCGTAGCGGCGCACGGTGTATGCGCGGGCAAGCGGACGGCGCCCCGCAGCGAAAGTCACACTGCCGTCGACCATTACCGGCAGGACCGGGTCGGATTCGCCGGGGTAGGTGAACAGCAACCGGATGTCGTCGTCGAAGCCCGTACTCGCGAAGGCGGGTTCGGCAATTCCGTCGGCGTTGGTGAAGGTGTCGAGTTGGGCTCCGGTGAGCGTCACTCTCCGCATGCCCGGCGTCACCTCTGTCACCCGATGTACCTCGAGTTCACGCAAGGTAACGGGGTACGCCGTTGTCGGACGGGTGTTTCGGGGCACGGAAAGTCTCCTCGGAAGCGCACAGACGGGGGTCCGGCCCACGTTCGATCACGACGGGAGGGCCAATAAATAAAGCTAGCCTGCCCTAATCAGTTAGGGTTATCCGTGCGTGCCGACTTCTTACACTCATCGGTCGGCTGGAAGAGAATGCATCGACGTCGGGAGGGCATCGTGGGACCACGGCTGGTGTTCCCCGCAGGCGAAGTCCCCGAGATCCCCGCTGCTCGGCTCGCCTCGACCGCGAATGAACGCGAGCCACTGCTGTTCTGGGTACATACCGGGCGCGCAGAATTGCAGATCAGCGGCCGTACCCGCAGTGTGACTGCGGGGGCGGCAATCTGGGTACCGGCGGGAATCGCGTACAGCATCCGGGTCGATCCGGGCGCGGTCGCATTTCCCATCCCACTGCCCGCGGCCGACCTGCCGCCCGCGTTGAACCGGGTCATCGACTTCGAGATCCCAGCAGACTGGGAGGACTGGCTCGTCCACCAATTCGCGCACAACTTGGGATTTCTTCGGGGTGAGACGGCAGCGGGAGCCGGACTGATCGAGCTTGTCGCGGGTGTTCACTCCGACGTGGACGACAACTCCCCGTCATACTCCCCACCGCGCTTGCCACGCTCGGCCGAAACCCTCGAGATCGCACGCACGCTGCTGCGGACACCATCCGACGACACCGAACTTTCCCGGTTCGCCCAGCAACTCAAGATCGGTGTCCGCACCCTGCAGCGCCGATTCACCGAGGAAACGGGATTGTCATTCGTGCGCTGGCGTACTTCGGCCCGGATCGCGGCAGCGACCTCATATCTGGCCGCCGGCCGCGAAATCGGCTGGACGGGTAGCCAGGTCGGATTCGCGACACCCGCGGGCTTCACCCGCGCCTTCCGAGAACACACCGGCATGACACCCACCGACTACGCACGCGCCAACCGGCGCCCGACGCCGCCCCGTGAAGACGAGACCCTGGCACAGGGCGTTGCATTGTTGTCCGAAGAAGGCGCCCGGTCAGGATCGGCACCAGCACCCCCGACGATCCCCGCAAGTGGAACGTGGGCACGGGTCAACGACTTTCACGTCGTTGTCTGGATCTACCGAGGCTCCGCCCGGGTCACTTTCGGCGACCGAACCTGGAATCTGAGACGGGGTGACGCGATGTGGCTTCCCGCTGGAGTGCGCAACAGCGTCGAGATCGCCGAAGGCTCTTTGTTACTTCCCCTCGGATCCCAGCCGGGTGCCTCTCCCGTCACCGCACCGCCCCCACGTGTGCTGCACTTCGCGCGCGAAGCGCAGGCGTATCTGCTGCACACGGTGGTCGCGAATTACACCCACCTGCGCCCCGAGATCCACGACCCCGCCCGGATCGCGAGGCTGATTCGAAGTGCCGCGGCAGCACCCCTACCCAGCGGCGATCAGGCCGATCCAGTCGAAACGATCCTTGCCGCACTCCGGAAGAACCCCGCCGATTCGCGCACGCTGCCGGATTGGAGCGCTCGGCTCGGCGTCGACGAGGACTTGCTCCTCAAAGACTTCGTAGCGGCCACCGGCCAGAGCTTCCCGCGCTGGCGCGGTCAGTTGCGGATGACCCTCGCCCGCGCTTATCTCGAGGAGGGCCTCGCGGCCGGGGAGGCTGCCCGTCGACTCGGCTACGCGCACGCGTCCGGATTCACCAAGGTCTTCATCGCGGCTCACGGCATGTCGCCCCGGGACTACCAGCGCCGCGGATGGCGAGGAACGGTCGAAGGACTCATCGACTCGTGACCTTCCGTCGGATAATTCCTTCAGTTCCCACTACACGAACAGTGCGGCAGCCATTCCGGCAAAAACCAGCGAGATGGCAAACAAGTAGAGACGCAGAATACTGCGGTACCTCTTGCGAGCATGCTCCACTTCATACGAGCTACTCAGCGTTCGGAAGAGAACTATGAGCATCAGAGCGACGGCTGTGAACAGTGTGACCACGATGACCCAGTCCGTCGTGGTTTCCACTGGCGCTTTGCCGTCGTCGCGAATTGCCCACTGAGCCAAAAAGTTCAATAAGAACCCCAAGATGATGCCAAGCGAAGTCACCATCGGCTGGCGGGTATCCCGAATGTCATCGTTCATGATCACTACTTTCTTGACTAAATTTTCAGTCAGGAGCTAGTCTCTGTGCAAGCAAGTGAGCGCCAGACGCACCTGGTGTGATCGAACAGTAGCTGGATGTTGCCCCACTCGCGCGCGATGAACAGAGTTCTCGAAGACCACACGAGCCCGCGAGAAGCAGAAGGAGTCACCGCAATGCACAGACGTCGGTTCATACAGGCAGGCGCAGCCGCGCTCAGTGGCCTCTTCCTGGCAGGTTGCGGCGATTCCGACTCAGCCTCGGGCGGGAGCAATGGCAGCGACGATCTTCGCGAGTGGGTGATGCCGGAAGAGGGCGATCCGCACAAGCGCACCTGGATGGCGTTCGGCGCCAGTGAAGCGATCTGGGGAGCCGCCCTCCTGCCCGAGGTCCAGCGCAACCTCGCGACGATCGCGCAGACTATCGCGCAGTTCGAGCCCGTCTCGATGCTTGTCCGTTCCGAGGAACTGGACTTGGCACGAACCCTCGTCGGCCCATCGGTCGAACTGATCGCCGCCCCTCTCGACGACCTCTGGATGCGCGACACCGGCCCCGTATTCGTGAAAGGCAACGGGACCAAAGCGGGTATCGATTTCAACTTCAACGGTTGGGGCGAGAAGCAGGATTTTGATCAGGACGGCCAAGTCGCAGCGTTTGTCGCCGCCCGCGCGGGAGTCGAATCATTGCCTACCGACCTGATCCTCGAAGGCGGCGGCATCGAGGTCGACGGCGAAGGAACAGCCATCATCACCGAAAGCTGCGTCCTCAACAACAACCGCAACCCGGGATGGTCGAAGTCGGACGTCGAAGCCGAACTCGGTCCCCTGCTCGGCCTCGACAAGATCATCTGGCTACCGGGAATCGCGGGCAAGGACATCACGGACGGCCACACGGACTTCTACGCCCGCTTCGCGCGACCAGGCGTCGTGGTCGCAGGCCTCGACACGGATCCGGAGTCCTTCGACCACGACGTGACCGCACGCCACCTCGAGATTCTCGAGAACGCGACCGACGCCCAGGGGCGGAAGCTGGAAGTGGTTGTTCTCGAGGCACCTGTTTCGATCAGGCCGCAGTTCGAATCAGATGATTTCGCAGCCGGATACATCAACTTTTACGTGTGCAACGGAGCAGTCATCGCCCCTGAATTCGGTGATCCCGAGGCCGACCAGGCTGCCAGAAGTGAATTGGAGCGCCTCTTCCCCGACCGTCGCGTCGTGCAGATCAACATCGACGCCATTGCCGCCGGTGGTGGCGGCATTCACTGCACCACCCAGCAGGAACCTGCGGACTAGAAGCCCGTCCCGACCACCCTCGTAGAATTCGGACTCGTGTCGAACCGTCAAACGGAAATCTTGGAAGCGGCAGTCCGCGTCATCGCCCAGCACGGCGTGCGCGGGCTGAGGGTGGAAACGCTCGCCGCCGAGGCGGGGGTGTCGACCGCGCTGATCTACTACCACTTCCAGAACCGCGCCGGTGTGCTGCGCCGGGCCCTCGATCACATCAACGATCGCGCCGCGCTGTACACCGAGGATGCCTTCACGGAAACAGACCCGCGCGCGCAGCTCGACCAGATGCTCCTGCTGGAGTTTCAGAACTCGCCGAAGATTCGCGAAAACAGCATTGCATGGGGCGAACTTCGGGCAAGCGCCGTCTTCGCAGACGAGCTACGCGAATCACTACGTACCACAACGCAGAAATGGGCAGACGACGTCGAATCCTTGATCCGGCAAGCTCAGGACGTCGGCCTCGCTGATCCGAAGGCAAGCCCGGCCGACGCCGCCGAACGACTCACTGCACTGGTCGAAGGCCTGAGTGAACGCTGGCTGAGCGGCTCGATTTCCATCGAACGAGCAAGAGAACTCCTCATCGGTGCGATCAGCGTGGAGATCGATCCGAGCTAGCCCCTACCGCTCGTCGCCGCCCCTGGATTCCGGCGACAGGGCCGGGAACCAGATGTCGGTCAGAACCTCGGCCGCCTGCATCCGAGTCACATCGATCGTCCCCTGCACGGCCCAGCGAGTGAAGAATCGCTCCAGCTGGCTCACGAGCAATTCGACGCGCAACCTCGCCTCGTCATGCTGTTCCACCGGCCACCGACCCAGATACTTGGGCATGGCATTCGGTAGTTCGGTCATACCGTCTCGCGCTGTCTCGCGGAACTCCGGTTCGAGTGCCACGGCCTCGTCCCACGCCGGCAGCAGGCGCTTGTTCTCGTCGAACCAGTCGAAGGCACGTTCCAGCCATGCGGTGAACTCCACGCGAGAGTTCGTGTCGAGGACCCGATCGAGATCGATGTAGAAAGCGAACGCACTCGCCGCCATCCCGGCCGCGCCGATCGTCTTGAGCATCTCCACCTTGCTGGCGAAATGCACGTAGAACGTGGCTCTACTGCATCCGACGACCGAGGAGATGTCGTCGACCGTGACAGCCGCGTATCCCCGTTCCTCGAACAGAGTGCGTGCGGCGTCCACGAGTTTGGCCCGCGTCGCGCGTTTCTGCTCGTCGCGAAGTGTTCCCCGCCTGTTCTTCGGGCCATCGGTAGTCGTGCTCACGTCGCCCACCTTGCTCGCATTTCGACTTCCTGGCAAATCACCGACTCACCGTCATCAAAAAACATTGCGTCATTCATTGACACATCGTCAGCGAATGGCGCACTATGACTCAAGTCACTTCTCGGGCTTCGATTCTTCTTCGCGCACGCCCGAGACAGAACAGAAAGCGATGGCGAATGAGCCCCTCCCCCTTGCCGAGCGTCTGCATCATCGGCGCCGGGCCTACCGGAATCACGACGGCCAAGCGAATGAAGGAATTCGGAATACCCTTCGACTGCTACGAAGCGTCCGACGAGGTCGGCGGAAACTGGTACTACAAGAACCCCAACGGAATGTCGGCCTGCTACCAGAGCCTGCATATCGACACGTCGAAGTGGCGCTTGGCATTCGAGGACTTCCCGGTCTCTGCCGACCTTCCCGATTTCCCCCACCATTCCGAACTCTTCCAGTACTTCAAGGACTACGTCGAGCATTTCGGCCTGCGTGAGTCGATCATCTTCAACACCAGTGTTGTTGCTGCAGAGCGTGATGCAAACGGACTGTGGACCGTCACGCGCTCGGACGGCGAAGTCCGTACCTACGACGTCCTGATGGTCTGCAATGGTCACCACTGGGATCCCAATATCCCGGATTACCCGGGTGAGTTCGACGGCGTCCTCATGCACAGCCACAGCTACAACGACCCGTTCGATCCGATCGACATGCGCGGCAAGAAAGTTGTCGTGGTCGGAATGGGGAACTCAGGCTTGGACATTGCTTCCGAACTGGGGCAGAGATACCTCGCCGACAAGCTCATCGTCTCGGCGCGCCGCGGCGTGTGGGTGTTGCCGAAATACCTGGGCGGCGTGCCGGGAGACAAACTGATCACCCCGCCCTGGATGCCTCGGGGGCTGCGCCTGTTCCTGAGTCGTCGATTCCTCGGCAAGAACCTGGGAACCATGGAGGGCTACGGACTACCCAAGCCGGACCACCGCCCCTTCGAGGCACATCCGTCAGCCAGTGGCGAGTTCTTGGGACGCGCCGGGTCCGGCGACATCACCTTCAGGCCGGCGATCACCAAACTCGACGGAAAGCAGGTTCATTTCGCCGACGGCACCGCCGAGGACGTCGACGTGGTCGTCTGCGCCACCGGCTACAACATCAGCTTCCCCTTCTTCGACGACCCGAACCTGCTGCCGGACAAAGACAACCGTTTCCCACTCTTCAAACGCATGATGAAGCCCGGAATCGACAACCTCTTCTTCATGGGACTGGCTCAGCCCATGCCGACGCTCGTCAACTTCGCCGAGCAGCAGAGCAAGCTCGTTGCCGCCTACCTGACCGGGAAATACCAACTGCCGTCCGCGAACGAGATGCAGGAGATCACCAAGGCCGACGAGGAGTACTTCCTCGCCCCCTATTACAAGTCACCGCGCCACACCATTCAGCTCGAGTTCGACCCGTACGTCCGCAACATGAACAAGGAAATTGCCAAGGGCACCAAGCGTGCCGCGGCCTCGGGGAACAAACTACCTGTTGCGGCGCGTGCAGCAGCACACGAACTCGAGAAGGCGGATCGCGCATGAGCACGGTGAACGGTCACTGCAACAACGAGTTCGAAGCCGTCCGCACCGCCTTCGAGGCGCAACTCGAATCCGGTGAGGAGTTGGGTGGCTCCATCGCCATCACCGTCGACGGAGAAGCCGTAGTAGACATCTGGGGCGGATACGCCGACGAATCCCGTACCACTCCTTGGGGTCCGGACACCATCGTCAACACCTTCTCCATCACCAAGACCATGACGGCTCTGTGTGCGCTCCTGCTGGTCGAACGCGGCCAATTGGACGTGTACCAGAAGGTTGCTCACTACTGGCCCGAATTTGCGGTAAACGGCAAGGAGGACATCGAAGTTCGCCACCTCCTGTCGCATACGTCTGGCGTCTCCGGTTGGGAGCGCCCGATCGAACTGACGGACATCTACGACCTCGAGACGTCCACCGCTCGCCTCGCTACCCAGAAGCCTTGGTGGGCCCCAGGTACGGCGTCGGGCTATCACGCGATCAACTACGGCCATCTCGTCGGTGAGGTCATTCGTCGCATCGACGGTCGGACCCTCGGCAGGTTCTTTGCCGAAGAGCTTGCCGGTCCACTGGGAGCCGACTTCCACATCGGCACGTCCGGAGAGCATTTCGGTCGAATAGCCACCATGGTTCCGCCGCCCGCGTTGGAGTTCGACCTGTCCACGCTCGACCAGGACAGCATCTTCATCAAGACCCTGACCTGCCCACTGCTCGACTACCCCGAGGTCAACACCGCGCCCTGGCGGGAGGCCGAGATCGGCGCAGTCAACGGCCACGGCAACGCACGTTCTATCGCTCGGATCCAATCCGTGATCTCGAACGGTGGTGTGCTCGACGGCCAGAAGCTGCTCTCGCAGAGCACCATCGACCTGATCTTCGAGATCCAAGCCGACGGTATCGACCTCGGGATCATGACTCCGCTCAAGTTCGGCATCGGATACGGACTGCCGCACCCGGATACCGCACCCCTGGTTCCCGACGGACGCGCCTGCTGGTGGGCCGGTATCGGCGGCTCGATGCTGGTCAACGATTTGGACCGTCGGATGACTTTCGCCTACGTCATGAACAAGATGGCACCCGGTCTGATCGGGTCCGACCGCAGCAACGCCTATCTGAGCGCTGCGTACAACTCCGAGATCAGCGAGGTCAGTTCATGAAGGCAGCTCAGCTCATGGGGCCTGGTCTCCTCGAGATCAACGACGTGCCGATCCCCGAGATCAGTCCATCGGAACTGCTGATTCGGGTGGGCGCAGCGGGAATCTGCCACTCCGATCTGCATCTCCTGCACTTTCCGTACAAGATGCGCGAAGAACCGCTGACCATCGGCCACGAAATTGCCGGAACGATCGAAGCCGTCGGGAGTGGCGTCGACGGCCGTTCCGTCGGAGAGCGTGGCGTCGTCTACCTGTGCTGGTCCTGTGGACAGTGCCGAGAATGCATGAGCGGCAACGAGAACATGTGCCTCGCCGCTGGACGCACCGCGATGCCGCCCTGCCCCGGGCTCGGTCCCGAAGGCGGAATGGCCGAGTACGTCAAGATCCCGGCTCGCTCATTCGTACCCATCGGAGACCTCGACTTCCTGCAGGCCGCACCGCTCGCCGATGCAGCACTGACGAGCTACCACGCCATTCGCGGCGCACGCGAACATCTCCAGCCCGGTGCCACCGCCGTCGTGATCGGCGTCGGCGGACTCGGTCACGTTGCAGTACAGATACTTCGCGCAACCAGTGCCGTGCGCATCATCGCCGTCGATGTCGGACAGGATCAACTCGATCTCGCCAAACGTTGCGGCGCCGACATCACGCTCGAATCGGGACCGGACACCGCGCAGCACATCCTCGACCTCACGTCGGCCAGAGGCGCAGAAGTCATCTTCGACTTCGTCGGTATCGACGCAACTGCACAGATGTCCGTTCAAGCGGTTGCGCCGAACGGCGCGTATCGCATGGTGGGTCTCGGAGGTGGAAACCCCGGAATCACTGCCGAAGCTGCCGGCGGACCTGGCTGGCCGTGGGGCGCATCGGTCCGGAAGTCCTATGGCGGCAACAGAAACGACCTCGTCGATTCCATCGCCCTGGCACAGGCCGGTCTGGTAACGGTAGAAGTAGCCCGCTTCGACCTCGCTGATGCCCGCGACGCACTCGACCGTCTCGAACACGGCAAGGTCACCGGACGCGCAGTGCTCGTACCCTAATCTTCGAAAGGCACTTCACGTGACTACTTCCGCTGATACACAAGCATTCATCGCGTCCGTCATGGCCGGGCTGACCGGCCCCGGTGGTCCTTTCGAGATGCAAGTCGAGGATGTACTCGGCAGCTCGATGCCCGTCATGAAGAACCGTGACAAGGCACTCGGCGACGTGCTCGCCTCATCCTTCGATTATGGATCACGCGACTACCTGGTGACCAAGGCCCGACGCTTCAGCTACCTCGAGCACGGCGAGGCCGTAGCAGCATTGGCCACGGCGCTGCGCGAGCGGTATGGCGTCCGCAAGGGCGATCGGGTGGGCATCCTCGCCGCCAATACGCCGGAATGGGTGATGACCTTCTGGGCGGCTCAGTCGCTTGGCGCCATCGCCGTCGGGTTCAACTCGTGGTGGGTGGCCCGTGAAGTGCAGTACGGCATCGATCACACCACTCCCACCGTGGTGATCGCCGACGCCAAACGCGCACAAGTTCTTTCCGAAGTGAACACCGATGTTCCCGTGCTCACGATGGAAGAAGATCTACCGGCCTTGATGGAGAAGTATTCGGGTTCGGCACTGCCCCGCACGTCCGTCGACGAGGACGATCCGGCCGTCATTCTTTACACGAGCGGAACCAGCGGCCGCCCCAAGGGAGCCGTTCACACTCATCGAAACGTGTTGGCCGTCATCGACTACCACCGCTACAGCGATCGCCTCGCTGCGGCGTTCACCGGCCGACCCAGTGACGGCCGACCCAGTGACTTGCGGTATCTGCTGACCGCGCCGCTGTTTCACATTGCAAGCCTGCATAACCTGGCGATCCCACGACTCGCAACGGGCGGAGCGGTGGTCATCCATCAGGGCGCCTTCGACGTCGACGAAGTCCTTTCCCTTGTCGAACGCGAGAAGGTCACCAACTGGGCGGTGGTCCCCACCATGGCAACCCGTCTCCTCGAACATGGCAGTCTCGAGAAGTACGACCTGACCTCACTGAGCGCCTTTGCACTCGCGTCTGCGCCGTCATCTCCGGCCTTGCAGGACCGCCTGCGCGCACGACTGCCTTTTGCGCAGCACACCTTGGTCGACAGTTACGGGCTCACCGAATCCTCCACCGGCATTTCGGTTGCCACGCCACCAGAACTCGCCGCGTTCCCCGGAACTCTCGGACGGCCCATCATCGGTGTGAGTGTGGAGGTCCGTGATCCATTCGGTGTTGCGGTTCCCGACGGCGAGGAGGGCGAAATCTGCGCTCGCAGTCCGTATGTGATGTCGGGATACTGGAACGACGAGACTGCAACTGCTGCCGCCATCGGTCCCGACCGATGGCTCCGAACCGGCGACTTCGGAGTTCTCGAAGACGGCCGACTCCGCCTGACGGGCCGCCGGTCCGATCTGATCCTGCGCGGCGGCGAGAACGTCTACCCTCTCGAAATCGAGCAGACTATCGACGAGCATCCCGCGGTACTCGAATGCGCTGTGATCGGCATTGATTCGGCAGACCTCGGTCAAGAAGTGGCGGCCGTTGTCGTTCTTCGCAGCGAGCGAGCGGCGACCGAAGAAGAACTACGCGACTATGTCGCCGAACGACTGGCCTACTTCAAGGTGCCGGTGAAGTGGAAACTGAGCACAACTCCTCTGCCTCGCAATGCAACCGGGAAGACGATACGCGCAAAGGTGGCTATCTCATGACCTACGACGCCGTGATCAACAACGGTCTGTGGTTCGACGGCACCGGGGCGAAACCAGCTGTCCGCAATCTGGGTATCAGCGGCGGGCTGGTCACTGCCATCTCCCTCGATCCACTCGACGAAACCGACTGTCCCCGTGTCATCGACGCGCGGCGCAAGTGGGTGATCCCGGGCATCGTGGACATCCACACTCACTACGACGTCGAGATCCTCGAAGGCCCGGCGCTGAGCGAATCTCTCAGACACGGGGTCACGTCGATCTTTGTCGGATCGTGTTCCCTGTCCACCATTCACGCCAGCCCGTCGGACGCCGGCGACCTTTTCGGCCGCGTCGAAGCTATTCCACGCAAGCACGTCGTCGAAGCACTCACGCGGGCCAAGACCTGGAACTCCGCGAGAGAGTATGTTGCTGCGCTCGAGGCGCTTCCGCTAGGTCCCAATGTTGCAGCCTTCATCGGACACTCCGACATGCGAGCCGCCGAGATGGGACTGGATCGTGCTACCAGGAAGGACGTGCACCCCACCGACACCGAACTCGCGTCGATGGAAGCACAGTTGACCGAAGCTCTCGACGCAGGATTCGTCGGGATGTCCAGTCAGCAATTGTTGTTCGACAAACTCGACGGTGAGACCTGCCGCTCACGCACGCTGCCGTCGACGTATGCAACCACGAAAGAACGACGCCGACTCAATGCGATCCTGCGCCGCCGAGGACGGGTATTTCAGGCCGGACCTGACCTCTCCAACCCGATGAGTACCGGAGCTATGGCGTTCTCCAGCGCGGGTATCTGGCGTAAGCGACTCAAGACGAGCATGCTTTCGGCGGCCGACATCAAGTCCAACAAGTTGGCCGTGGTGATCCTCGGCCCACTGGCACACTTGGTCAATCGACTCGGCGGCGACCTGCGCTGGCAGCACCTGCCAGTTCCCTTCGAGGTATATGCCGACGGCATCGACCTGGTTGTCTTCGAGGAGTTCGGATCCGGCGCTGCAGCACTGCATCTGACCGACGAGATGGAACGCAACGTCCTGATGCAGAGTGAGAAGTACCGTCGACAGTTCCGCAAGGACTACGATCAAAAATTCGGCGTCAAAGTCTGGCACCGCGACTTCTTCGACGCCGAAATCGTTTCCTGCCCCGATGAATCCCTTGTCGGCAAGAGCTTCGGGCAGGTCGGCGTCGAACGAGGCGGCCTCCACCCTGTCGATGCATTCCTGGATCTGGTCCTCGAACACGGCACGAAAGTGCGTTGGCGCACAACCATCTCGAACCACCGGCCGGAGATTCTGGACAAGTTCGCCCAGGACAACGGCGTCCAACTCGGGTTCTCCGACGCCGGAGCGCATTTGCGCAACATGGCGTTCTACAACTTCGGCTTACGACTACTACGACGTGTCTACGATGCCCAAAAGGTCGGCCGTCCCTTCATGACCGTCGAGGCAGCGGTGCATCGCCTCACCGGCGAACTCGCCGAGTGGTACGACGTCGATGCCGGGCACCTTCGATTAGGTGACCGCGCCGATCTGGTTGTGATCGATCCCGCCCATCTCGACGATTCACTCGAGACGTACGCCGAAAGTCCGGTCGCGGAGTACGACAACCTCTCCCGCATGGTCAATCGCAACGATCAGACCGTCACCGCAGTGTTCGTCGGCGGCGAGTACGTCTTCGGCGACGGAGAAGCAGCACCCGTTCTCGGCAACCGCCGAACCGGAAAGTTCTTGAAAGCAGGTGCCCATTAACACGTCCAGATTTGCCGGCAAAACCGCGGTTGTCACCGGCGCAGCATCAGGTATCGGTGCAGCCATCGCACTACGACTTATCGGCGAAGGCGCACAGGTAGCCGGAATAGACATCGATGCAGAGGGTTTGAAGGAGATAGCCTCCCAGCACGGCGCGTCTTTCCTCGCCGTTCCCGCTGACGTCACCAAGGAATCCGATGTTGCCGAGGCTATTGCCGCTGCGGCTGCGGAATTCGGCGGTATCGATCTGGCTTTCAACGTTGCCGGGGCGTCGAGGGTGGGGCAGATCGTCGACCTCGACGAGGCCGACTGGGACTTCACCATCGACCTGGTACAGAAGGGTGTCTTCCTCTGCACCAAACATGAAGCGCGGCATATCCGAGAGCACGGTCGCGGTGGTGCGATAGTCAACGTGTCCTCATTGAACGCGCACGTCCCGAGCCCCTACGGGAGCGCGTACGCGACCGGCAAAGCCGGGGTCGAGATGTTCAGCAAGAATGCCGCGATCGAACTCGCTGCGTCGGGGATCCGGGTCAATGCCGTTCTACCCGGCCTGGTCGACACGCCACTGGTCGCGCCGGTCATGAACTACGAACCCGCCCGCGACATGTTTCTCAGCCGAATCCCCATGTCCCGAGCGGCAACTCCCGAGGAGATCGCGGGCCCCTGCCTCTATCTCGCCAGCGACGACGCCTCGTACATCACCGGAACCAGTCTGGTCGTCGACGGCGGCTGGGAGGTCTCGAACTACCCGGATCTGACGACGCTGGGCAACTAGGTTCAGTTGCCGGGCAACACGCATTGAGTATCGAGGCCGAGGACGTGGTTGAGCCGGCCGAAAGCCAACCACGATCCGAGGCACATGCTCAATTCGACGATTTCTCGCTGGGAGTAGTGAGCTGTCATGCGTTCCCAGAACTCGTCGTCGAGCCCGTGGTGGTCGAGGGCGTATCTCTCGGCGTATTCGGCAGCGAGGCGCGTCCTGACGTCGAACGCATCTGTGGTGCGCCAGTCGGTGACAGCCTGATCGAAAGTCGACTCCACAGTCTCGCCGTCACGCTCGGTGCGCCAGTCCTGACAGAAGATGCACCCGTTGATCTGAGCGATCCGAAGCCTGGCCGCCTCGAACTCGCGGAGTCCGAGAGTGCCGTCCGTGTAAACCTTTTGGGAGAACCCGGCGGCCGCGGGCCCGATGCCGGGGACCATCTCTCCCCACACGTAGCCGATCGGGTTCTTACCTTCGGGTATGTCGATATTCATGTGAGTACCTCCGAGTTTCGGGCACCGAGCTTGCCGACGCCGGGTGTGAGCGGAACGTCCAGCGCGTCGTATAGGCCGGGTTCAGCCTGACGTAGCCACGGAATTGCGTTGACGAGACGTCCTACGGCCGTGGCATTTCCACCGGCCGCGCGGTTTCCACCTTCATCGGTGGCTTCGACGTTGATCTCGATTCGTGGTCGCCCTTCGACGATCACCTTGTGCGCGCCGTCGCCTCCGTCGGGCGGGAGCGGCCAGTCGCGGGCACAGGACGGATGAATACGCGTGACGTGTTCGATCACGATCAGGGGTTCCCCGCCGACGATTCCCTGAACCTCGAATCGCAGTGCGCCTTGGGTGCCGGCCGCGAACTCCCCCATATGTTCGGTCGACACGGTTTCCTCGAGCGGGCGGCGCAGCAAGGTCTCGCGGATCTCGTCGAGTTCCACCCCGAGCGCTCGGGCGATGAGCCGAATCTGCCCGCCCCAGACCATGGTGGGAACACTGGGCGCGACCATCGGAGGTTCGTAGTCCATCGGCTGACCCATCCCGATCAGGTAGCGGACAGAATCCGGCTGTTCGTAGGTCGTGTAGTCGAAGATTTCCTGACACCGGATCTGGTCGATTGTCCCCGCGAGCCCGCTGACGAGAATCGGCAGGATGTCGTTGCCCCAGCCTGGGTCGATACCGGAGACGAACAGAGCGCCGCCGCCCGTCTTGGCTGCAGCTTCGACGGGATCACGAAGTTCGGGAGGCGCAGATTTCGGGTCGTACAGCGCATATACCGACGGCGTGACCACTACAGCTCCGGCGGCCAGCGCCCGCGTGATGTCGGCAACCGCGTCATCGGGCCGGATGTCGCCGGACGCCGCGTAGACCACCGCGCCGGGGGACGCTGCGAGCACGGCATCGGCGTCGTCGGTAGCCGCGACGCCCAGGTGCACTCCCAGATCGGCGAGGTCACCGGCGTCTCGCCCGACCTTTGCGGGGTTGGCAACGATGACGCCGACAAGTTCGAGGACCGGATTGGCTGTCACAGCGCGAATCGATGCACGCCCGACGTTGCCGGTACCCCACACGACAGTCGGAATCTTGGACTCGGCTTCATTCGAAACTGCACCCATCAATCGGACATTACCCAGCTCAGCGCGTCAGGTCAGCAGAACTGCAAGAATTCGTTTCACTTCATCCGGTCAAAAATGCCATTGCCTGCGCAGCCAGTGCGCCGTCACCCCGCCTCCGGTACGTCTCGGCGGGTCGGCCGTTACCTGGTCTGCTCATCTCGCCGGTACTTTCGAGCGCGTCGAACACCTGTCGGCGGAAGCTGTCCTTCTGGAACGGACGATCGAAGATCACCTCGTACAGTCTCCGAAGTTCGGCGACGGTGAACGTCCCGCCCGACAATCCGTCCGGATCCACGTACGACGCGTACCTCGCGCGTAGGTCCGTGACCGCGAGTCGCACCATGTCGGCGTGATCGAACGCGAGTCCGCTCACTGCCTCGTCGTCGTACACATCGACGAGAAGCGCCGAATCGGGCAGCGCCGATTCCGGTAGGCAAGCTGTGTGTGCGACCGACAAAACCCATCCACGGTCGTCGCGGTCCGGTCGGTCGAAGATCGCCAACTGGTGAAAGCTCGTCTGGGCCAACTCGGCCTTGACCGACAGGGCACGATCGGCTGCGGCCGTGAGCAATTCGCGTTCGTGCAGAAAAGTTCCCGGTAGCGCCAGCGCACCGAGACGGTGCCGAACCACCAGAACTTTCAGAGATCCACCGCTGTACGTCAGCACCGCGACGTCCACTGCCACAGACGGACGCGGATAGTCCGTCAATCCCTTGCCGCTCGTGTCTGTCCATTTATTCACCCTTGCATGTTATCTCAAACATGATCTATGGTTAGCGCAAAGTTGATCAAACGATCATCGCGAACCGAAGAGGTGGCTATGAAACTCACCGCACAGCAGTCCGATCGAGCGGCCGGCGTTCTGCTCGGCACCGCAGCAGGAGACGCACTCGGCGCCGGCTACGAATTCACCTACCCGAAGGCCGAGGTCACGATCGACATGATCGGTGGCGGCCCGTTCGACTGGGCGCCGGGAGAATGGACCGACGACACCTCGATGGCAGTTGCGATCGCCGAGGTGGCCGCTACCGGAATCGACATCGGAAGCTCTGACGGTCTCGATGCCATTGCAGCACAGTTCATCCGGTGGTACGACTCGAAGCCCGCGGACATCGGCAACCAGACACGAGCAGTGTTGTCTGCCCGCTCCGAAAGCGCAGCGGCGATGACGGATCGTGCGCGGGCGATCAGCGGCCGCAAGGCCGGCAACGGCTCGCTCATGCGGACTGCTCCCGTCGCCCTCTCCTACTTGGACGATGCAGAAGGTGCCATGGCGGCCGCGCACCGGATCAGTTCACTCACGCATGACGACCCGCGTGCCGGACAGGCGTGTGAGTTGTGGACCCATGCCATCCGCCATGCCGTTGTCGCCGGCAACTTCGACGGCGTTCGAGGCTTCCTCTCCGTTGCCGATCAGGAGGTAGCCGAATACTGGGGCCCGCTGCTCGATCAGGCCGAAACCGGGAACCCGCAGGACTTCTCCAAGAACGGTTGGGTGGTGCATGCACTTCAGACTGCTTGGTGGGCCATCACTTCCACGGACAATGCCGACGCTCGCCACCTCCAGTACGCATTGGAAGCAGCCGTACGAGCCGGCGGGGACACCGACACGACTGCGGCTATCGCGGGTGGCCTTCTCGGCGCCCGTTGGGGAGCGTCGGCTGTTCCCGCCCGCTGGCGCCGAATCATGCAGGGCTGGCCGGGATACCGTTCCTCCGATCTGGTTCGCCTGGCGATCAAGACTGCTCGCGGCGGTACCGACGACAAGAACGGATGGCCGTCGACCGCAGAACTCGATTACTCGAGATTCCACGGAACCCACCACCTGACCACACATCCGCATGACGACGGCGTCACGCTCGGCGGCGTCGATGCGGTGTCCACTGCAGACTACGACGCCGTGGTCAGCCTGTGCCGCATGGGAACACGGCGGGTCAGCTCCGATCACGTCGAGTTCTGGTTGGTCGATGACGGTCACGATTCCAACGCCAACCTCGAGTTCGTTCTCGACGACGCAGCGCGCACCGTCCAGGCGTTGCGGGCCGAGGGAAAGCGCGTACTCCTTCATTGCGTTCAGGCGCACAGTCGCACACCGTCGGTTGCGGCGCGATACTCGATGTTGATCGGACGTGACCCCTACGACGTACGCTCGGCTATGCCGTGGGCTCGCCCGAAGCGTGAACTCTGGAACACGGCAGTCGGAAACACAGCCGTCGGAAACACAGCCGTCGGGTACACAGGAGGATCCATGCCCGCTATTACCGTCGTCGAAGGTGACATCACGACGCTGACCGTCGACGCCATCGTCAACGCGGCCAACTCCAGACTCCTCGGCGGTGGCGGTGTCGACGGCGCGATCCACCGGGCCGGAGGACCGGAGATCCTGAAGGCCTGCGAGGTATTGCGCAACACCAGCCTTCCCGACGGTCTCCCGGTGGGTGCGGCCGTGGCCACCACCGCGAGAAAGCTCCACGCCAAGGCCGTGATTCACACCGTCGGCCCGAGGTATTCGCGCTCCGAGGACCGATCCGGATTGCTTCGGTCGGCGTACACCCGCAGTCTCGCCGTTGCCGACTCGATCGGCGCACGAACCGTCGCCTTTCCGTTGATCTCGGCAGGGGTCTACGGCTGGCCGAAGGAAGATGCGGTCCGACAGGCCGTTTCAGCGATTCGCGCGGCGAAGACCGAGGTCGAGACGGTCACACTGGTCGCATTCAACAAGGAGACGGCAGAACTGATGCGCCGCGCGATCGCCTGACCGTTTACCGGGCCCACTTCACGCCACGTCAAAGCAGTGCAGAGCGGTCAGTGAAGTGGAGAAATTTCGCCGGTTGGACGTTTGTCCAACAATTTGTCCGAATCGCATATCTCGCGGCTCGCTCTGTGTTCTACTCCTCTCCAGGGTTTGAGCTGGTGGTGAGCAAACGACGAAGACGTATTCGCTTCTCTGTCAGCTCGAGGCCGGTTCCCGGACCCGGCTTCAAGCCGAGAGCTCGATCGTTTCGAGCGCTACTCAAGGAGAATGTGAATGGTGTCGACGTTGATGCGCCGAGGAGTAGGGGTGGCCGCATCCTTGACCGGATGCGTTGCCCTGGTCGTCGGCGGAGCGGGAGTTTCATCCGCCGCTGATGTGAACCTTCCGTTCACGGCATCGTGTCACGGGTGGCAGTTCCCCGGTCCGATCACACACAACGAGACGCGTGATTCCGGCGTCACGATCAGTGCCCCGACCGTGGTTCCGCCGAACTCGACATTCACCTACCGACTCGCCCCCAAGCCGATGACGGTCCCCAATGACGGCTACGACCTCAGGTCCGTCGTGAACTGGACGCGTCTCAAGTTCGATTTCGACATCCCTGCAGGCACCTCCTACGTGGGGGCGCAGATCGTGGCCGGCACCAGCTCGAATCTGGGTGGGGTCGCCCCGACGATCACGCGGGTGAACGATGCCGGTTCACCCGATCCGAATGGGACGCATCTTCGTATCTCCGGCAACAACATCACGGCGGGCAACGGACCCAACACCGACGACAACGGCGGCGGCGGAATCGAGGTCGGTGGAGGAAAGACGTTCCAGCTCCCGGCAGTCGACGTCACCGTCACGTCAGGGGCTGTGGGAACCCAGATCAAGCCCATGCTCCGCGTTTCCGACACCAACTCCGGTTCCTACGACAGTGCCGCCAACTACCTGACCTTCCTGCAACAGGAGACACTGCTCGGTGGCGTCAAATACTGGCTGACCACCAATTGCTCACCACGCGACAATCGTTCGGCCGGATTGAACGCAGGCGGCCAGCCGCTCGCCGTGATCAATGTCGACTCCAGCCTCGCTCAGACACAGACGCGAATCGACGCACCCGGTAAAGCTGTCGTCGGTGACTCCGTGGAACTGACGGCAACGGTCACTCCTTGGCCGTCGGGAGGAACAGTGCAGTTCCGTGACGGAGGGGTAGACCTCGGCGCTCCGGTGGCCGTCGTCAACGGCGTCGCGAAGGCCAACCGCACGATGACAACAGCGGGCGACCACAACATCACGGCGTACTACACGGGATCTGCCGGCTTCATGGAGTCGATATCGGGCGCCGTGACGATCAACGTGGTCGAACCGTCCGAGCCCGAGCCTGGCACCGGTAGCCTCGGCAGCCTTGGTACCCCCGGATTCGGGTCGTGAAAACTGTGAGCAGAAACCAGGATTCGTCGATGAACTCGAAACTGTTACGCGGCTCTGCGATTGCAACCGTCTCGGTACTGGCCGGCGGATTGTTCGCGATCGCCGGCGGCGGGACCGCCGCTGCTGCCCCCGAGACCAAGAGCGTGGCATTCACAACTGCATGCCATGTGCGCGAGATGGACGGTGCGGCAAGCCCGATCACGTTCAACGAGACGCTCGGCTCGGGGGTCACCATCACCGCACCGACCACCGCGGCACCAGGTGAGACCGTCACCTACCGCGTGCAGCCGAACGAGATGAAGGCAAACGGCGGCGGCCATGCCAGCCGTGGAGTCGTGCATTGGGCCCGGATCAAGTACGACTTCGACATCCCGTCGGGCGTCGAATTCGTGAGTTCCCAGCTTGTGGCGGACAGTGCGTACGGCCTCGGATCCGACAGTGCCACTCCAACAGTCACACAGATCGACGACGGCGGTAATCCATCGGCATCCGGTACGCACCTGCGCATCTCCGGATCGAATCGGACCATCGGAAACGGTCCGTCCTCCGCGGTTCGATCGAGTGACGGCATCATCGTCGGTGCCAACACCAAGTTCCGACTCCCCGCAGTCGACGTCACAGTCAAAGCCGGTGCGGCTGGTAGCGAGATCAAGCCTTCGCTGCGAGTTTCCGATCCCGGCTCCGCCAACTACGACGACGACCGAAATGCGCTCACATTCGTCCAGCGCGAGAAGGATGTCTTCACAGTCAACTACTGGGAGCGCTACAACTGCTCCCCGCGGGACAACAGGAACTCCGGCCTCAACGCCGGTGGGCAGGCCCTGACCACCATCTACGTCAGCCAACCGACAACCACCACAATCCAGATGCCCGACTCGATCCAAGCCAGCACACCGACAGAGCTTGTCGCAAAGGTGGATCCGGCTCCGGTCAACGGAAACGTGCAGTTCAGGGTGGACGGCGCTGACGTCGGTACACCTGTCACGCCCGGTGCCGACGGCACTGCCCGGCTACCGCATACCTTCTTCACCGCCGGAACCGCGCGGGTCTCCGCAACGTTCCAGGGAGTCAACGGATTCCAGAGTTCCAACTCGACAGAGACGATGGTCACGGTGACTGCCGCACCTGTCGTCAAGCAGACCGACACTGCCGTGAACGTTCCTACCGATGCAAAGACGGGCGTATCGGTGTCGCTGAGGGCGCAGGTCACGCCGACCCCCACTGGTGGCACTCTCCAGTTCAAGGATGGCGCTGCAAATATCGGTGCCCCGATCCCGGTGGGCGCTGACGGAAAAGCCACTCTGGAACACGCATTCACCTCGGCTGGATCTCACGCAGTGTCGGCCTACTACTCCGGCGCAACAGGATTCATGCCGTCGATGGCATCGGCCCAAACGGTCACCGTGTCTGATCCCGCGCCGTCCGATGTCACCACCTCGACCTCACTGGCAGCTCCCGCGACGGCCAAGCAGAATGTCGCGGCAGAACTTTCCGCAACGGTCAGTCCTAATCCGGGCGGGGGTTCGGTTCAGTTCTTCGACGGTGACCAACCCATCGGACAACCCGTTGTCGTCGGAGTCGATGGTGTGGCGCGACTGACGCACACTTTCGCATCGACGGGCGATCATCCGATCAAGGCGGCATACGCCGGGCGAAGCGGATTCACGCAGTCTGCGTCGGACGAATCCGTCGTAAAGGTTTCTGCTGCGCCTGATGATGGCGGAAACGGCGGCTCGGGCAGCCTCGGTTCGCTGGGCGGTCTCTTCGGTTCCTGATCGCATTTCTCTCGACACTGTTGCCGCTGCACCGATTCGGAGCAGCGGCAACAGCATGTCGCGGCCGTAGTCATAGCACTGATTGATTGATCGATGGAGCACAAGTGTCCAGGAATTCCTTTTCTCGACGGTCGTTTCTCGCCGCCGGGGTCGGTGCGACTGCAGTCGCCGCCGCTTCCCTTCTGCCGCCGTCGCTTCAACGTGCACTGGCGACACCCGCAAACTCCGGCGGGCTCGATTCGATCGAGCATGTTGTCCTCGTCATGCAGGAGAACAGATCTTTCGACCACTACTACGGCGCTCTGAGGGGTGTCCGCGGCTTCGGGGATCCGAATGCGTTGCGTCTACGCAGCGGCCAAAGCGTCTTCGAACAACCCGGACCTACCGGTCCTGTGCTCCCCTTCCCCATCCGCGATTCCGCTGCAGCACAACGCATGGACACCCAGAACGTCACCGGGCTGGATCACAGCTGGGCGGGCGGACATGCCGCACTCGCCGACGGCTGGCACGACGGTTGGATTGCGGCAAAAACCGGTACGACGATGGCGTACTACGACCGGCAAGACATTCCCTTTCATTACGAACTGGCGGACTCGTTCACAATCTGCGACGCCTACCACTGCTCCGTTCCGACGTCGACGAGCCCCAACCGGAACTATTGGGTCTCTGGATACACCGGATACGAGCCACTTTCGCCGAATCCGACCGAATCGGTCCTGCCTTCGGATCCGCCCGGCCCCGAGGGAAGAGCTGTAACCAATGCGGCCTACAACCCCTGGCACGCCGGCTACGGATGGACGACGGTTCCCGAGCGGTTGCAGTCCGCCGGCATTTCCTGGAAGACCTACCAAGAGTGGGACAACTTCGGAGACAACAACCTCGAATACTTCACTGCCTTCAAGAAAGTGGCGGCAGGGCTGCTTGGTCGGCCAAGCCTGCTCCCCTACGAACTGCAGACCTTGGCCGGGTTCTATCTCGCCCTGCCGTCGATGCCGGCGCCGGTCCAGGACGCAGCGGTACTGGCCCTCGAGAATGCTGCAGACCAACTGTCGCCTGCCGATCGCCAACTCTACGATCGCGCACTGTACCGATCCCGGCCCGGCACACTGGCCGCCGAGTTCAGGAAGGACGTCGAGTCGGGCCGACTGCCACAAGTCAGTTATCTCGTTCCGTCCGAAATGGATTCGGAGCACCCATCGGGATCGTCACCTGCGGCGAGCGCAACACTGCTATATCAAGTGCTCGACGCCGTCGCCTCCGATCCCGATCTGTGGGCGAAGACGGCCGTGATCGTCAACTTCGACGAGAACGACGGGTACTTCGACCATGTACCGCCACCTCGACCACCGCGCTCGGTCGAAACCGAATGGGTCGGCAATCAGCCGCTCGGCCTCGGCCCGAGGGTGCCGATGACGATCATCTCGCCGTGGACTGTTGGCGGTTTCGTTTGTTCACAAGTGTTCGACCACACGTCCGTCACGCAATTCCTGGAGAAGCGGTTCGGAATCACGCAGCCGGAAATCGACCCGTGGCGACGCACGGTGAGTGGCGACCTGACGTCAGCGTTCGACTTCGTCAACCCGCGTAGCCGACCGACTTTGGCGCGCCCGCAGCCCACTCCGCCTCTGGAACCGCGGTGGACACCGACCCCACCCACCGAACAGAGAATGCCCCTGCAGGAAAGCGGCACTCGACCAGCACGGGCCCTTCCCTATCAGCCCGACGCCTACACGACGGTGAACCCGGAAACCGGCTCGTTGACGGTCCATCTGGTCAATGCCGGTGCCGCATCAACTCACCTGGCCTTGTACCCGTACGCAGGTGAGTTCGACGAGCCACGGCATTACGACCTCCTGGGCGAGGTCGATGACACCGTTGCGCTCAGTGATCGCATCTACAGCCTGACCCTGTTGGGTCCCAATGGTTTCAGGCGCGAGTTCAGTGGAGCTACAGACAGTGCGGCAGCCTCGCTCGACGTCTCGACAACCATCGACGCAGGGTCGTGCGCGCTTGTACTGACCGCGAACAATTCCGGAAGTCGTGCACTCTCCGTCGACGTCGACGGGGACCGACGGAAGCTCGCTGCCGGCGCACGCGGCCGGTGGGCGGTGGCGTCGGCGGACGGCTGGTATCAGGCCACCGTGACGGTCGACGAAGATCCTGAATTCAAGCGCGTGCTCGTCGGACACATCGAAAACGGGCGTACCAGCGTAAGCCAACCGACGTGAATCGACACCGAGTGATCAAGACCAGATCTGAATCCTCAGTCGGACAAGTCAATCCATCCACACATCCAGGAGGAGTTTCCGTGCGCCGTATCCCACTCTCAGCATTGATAGTCGCGGGCTCACTGATACTGGGCGGCGGAATCGCCGCTGCCGAAGGTAGCCTGCCCACGTCGGGGAGCGCCGGTGGCACTTCGATGTCGCCGTCGTACCTGACCGACGACGCCGGCCGCTCCTTGATCCTGCGAGGGTTCAACACGGCGTCGAGCGCAAAAAGCGCACCCGACGGCATGCCGAAGTTCACCGAAGCCGACCTCGAACGCGAACATGCAGACATGGGAACAAATTTCGTGCGGTTCCTGATCTCCTGGCGTTCGGTCGAACCGGAACCAGGACAGTACGACCAGGAGTATCTCGACCGCGTCGAGGACCGGGTCAGCTGGTATGCCGAGCGCGGCTACAAGGTCATGCTCGACATGCATCAAGACGTCTATTCCGGCGCGATCACACCAGAGGGCAACAGCGGCAACGGCGCAGGCAACATCGGCAACGGCGCACCGGCCTGGGCGACATACATGGACGGCCTTCCGGTCAGCCCTCAAGACCGCTGGGAGCTGTACTACATCCAACCCGGCGTGATGCGCGCATTCGACAACTTCTGGAACACCACCGGCCAACACCCCGAACTGGTCGAGCACTACGCGAACGCATGGCAGGCGGTGGCCGAACGTTTTGCAGGCAATGACACCGTCGTGGCCTACGACCTGATGAACGAGCCGTGGGGCGGTTCCCTCCAAGGCCCCGCATTCGAAGGTGGGCCCCTCGCTGCCCTGTATCAGCGAACCACCAACGCCATCAGGGAAGTCGATCAGGACAGCTGGGTGTGCGTGGCCCCGCAGGCCGTCGGCGTCAACCAAGGTGTCCCCAGCGGACTGACGAAGATCAACGACCCACGAGCCGGCGAACAGCGAATCGCCTACTGCCCACACCTGTACCCACTGCCCCTCGACCTCGGTGACGGATACTCCGGCCTCTCACGCACACTCACCGACGCGACCATCGACACCTGGCGCGACAGCGTCGAACACATAGCCGGAAACGTACTCGGCGGCGTCCCGGTCATTCTCGGCGAATTCGGGCTCGACACAACACTGCCCGGCGCAACCGACTACATCGACCGCGTCTACACGACCGCCCGAGAACTCGGCGCGGGCGTCTCCTACTGGTCCAGTGATCCCGGGCCTTGGGGCCCGTACCTGCCGGACGGAACACAGACACTCCTCGTCGACACCCTGAACAAGCCGTATCCGCGCGCCGTCGCTGGCACACCCACCGAATGGTCCTCGACCGTCGACCGCCTTCAGCTGACGTTCACCCCGAACCCCGCGGTGACGGCACCGACCGAGATCTACTTACCCGAGAGCGGCTTTCCCGGCGGCGTCGACGTCGCAGGCGCCGACATCGTGAACTGGAACCCCCAAAGCCGTCTTCTCACAGTGGAAACCGCGGACGACGCGGGCCCCGTCACAGTCACGGTGACGCCGGCAAGCTGATCGCGAGCGTCGAAGTTCCTGGATATTTGTCCAGTTCTTTCGTAACGTACAAGCGACGGGTGATCAGCCGACGGAAGGCGAGTATGTCCACGGAGAAGATGTCTGTCCAAGATCGTGTTGCGCGGGTGGTGCTCGATGTCGTTGGCGCCTTACCGACCGGCGCGCAGCGCATTCTCGGTGGCAAGCCGAAGGAGATCGACGGACAGACTCTGCACCCCGAGATCCAGCTTGCACTGCGATTGCTCTCGGCAGTGGAAGGTACGAGCTTCGAGCATCTTCCGGTCGAAGAGGGACGAGCTCAGATCGACGCCGAATCGCGACTGTTCGGCGGTACGCCCATCGACATCGAAACGGTTCGCGACCTCGAGATCCCGGCCGGAGACCACGCGATTTCCGCTCGGCTGTATCGCCCGGCCGGGGTCTTTACGCCCGCTCCACTTTTGGTGTACTTCCACGGCGGCGGGTTCGTCCTCGGCAGCCTCGAGAGCGGCGACAGTGTGTGCCGCTTCCTGGCCCGCCACGGCGAAGTCAGTGTGCTGTCGGTGGACTACCGGCTGGCACCGGAGTTCCCCTTTCCCGCCGGGATCGACGACGCCGTCGCCGCATTCCGGTACTGCGTCGAACATGCCGCGGAACTGGGCGCCGATCCGAAATCCATTGCAGTGGGCGGAGACAGCGCCGGCGGGAACCTGGCTGCCGTCGTCGCGCAGTCCACGACCGAAGACGACGTCAAACCCGCATTTCAACTGCTCTTCTTTCCCTGGGTGGACCTTTCGTCGAAGCGCCCGTCGCACAAGATGTTCGGCACCGACTTCTTTCTCACCGACGCCCAACTCGACTGGTATGCAGCCCATTACCTGTCGGGCGGCACTTCGGCTCTCGACCCGCGAGTCTCACCGCTGCTCACTCCGGACCTGGCCGGCCTACCGCCCGCGTACGTTGCGGTCGCCGGTTTCGACCCACTACGCGACGAGGGCGAAGCGTATGCGAACCGGCTGCGAGAGGCCGGAGTCCCGGTCGCACTGAGGCGCCACAGCGGTTTGATCCATGCCTTCGTCAACACCACCGGCGTCGGCCACACCGGACAAGACGCGATGTTCGAGGCCTGTGGCGCTCTGCGAGTTGGACTTTCGGACCCGCACTGAGGGCACGTCAGGAAACGGGGAGTGCCAGATCCGCCCACTCGACCATCGCTTCGAGCACGGAGCGCAGTTCCATCCCCGTCGCGGTGAGTTCGTACTCCACTCGCGGCGGCACCTCGGCGTAGGCAGTCCGGGTCACCAGGTCGAACTCCTCGAAACGTTTGAGCCTGGCCGACAGTGTCCTTGGACTGATGCCGGGCAAAGCGCGTCGTAGTTCCGTGAAGCGCATGGGGCCGTGCGTGAGCTCACGAACGATCAGCGTTGCCCACGGCCCGTCCAGGACCAGCAGGAAGCGCGCGACGCCGCACTCCGGAAGCACGTGACCTGATTCACTCATCGATTCCCCATTAGTTCACTTGCAGTAACTGGTTCCCGATGTGAACTATAGGCGTCATGACTTACACAGTGCATGGCGCCACCGGCGCACAGGGCTCTCCCGTTCTCGCAGGATTGGTCGCGGCTCTCGCCGGATCGGCAGGGGCCGAAGTCCGAGCAATTACCCGTAACCCTGACCAGACGTTCGAGGGTGCGAACACCGTCGTCGCGGACAATGCGTCAGTCGACTCTCTCGCCGACGCTTATCGCGGGGCGGACGGGGTGTTCTTTCACCTGCCACTCGCCGGCGACACCGAGACGCTAGCTGGTTATGCCCACAACGTTCTGGCAGCAGCGAGAGCGGCACGCCCTTCGCGGTTCGTGATCTCTACCAGCGGCACGGTGATCGGCGACGCTACTTCGCCGCTTGCCGGTCCCAACACACCCGTTCTCTCCGAGCTCGTCGACGGACTTCGCGCCGAAGGCATCGCGGTGACCGTTCTGACCCCACGTTTGTTCCTCGAGAATCTTCTTCTGCCCACTGTGCTGTCGGGAGTGAAAGACGAAGGCGTCCTGCGTTACCCACTGCGTGCCGATCTCGCGGTCGCATGGAGTTCACATCTCGACGTCGCTGATGCAGCCGTCGCGGCCCTGACTCTCGACATAGCACCGGACGCGGTCGACATCGGACAGATTCCGGCGATCACCGGTATCGAATTGGCCGAGGCATTCGCCGAACACTTCTCGCGCGCGGTAACTTTCGAAGCCGTGACACCCGATGCCTTCGGTGCATCGATTGCGCCGATCATCGGAGCGGGTGCAGCAGCCGGGGTTTCCCAGCTCTACACGGGACTCGAATCTGCCGACAGCGTCGCGTTCAACTCCGCGACGGGTTCTACTGCTGCCTTGGGTATCACTGCCCGCAGCACGCTGGCCTGGCTGACAGATCTCGGGGTGAACTGACCGGACAACGCAAAAGGCCGGCTCCGCGAAGTGTCGCGTGGAGCCGGCCGATTTCCGGGGTTACCGGTGCGTGCGGGTCTTCAACTGGCGGTTCAGCTGCCGACTCCCGAAGTCCAGACCGGCACCGTCACTGGTGGCCAGCACGGTGAGTCCAGCGGCGACCAGCAACGAAATAAGCACAACGCTCATGGTGAGTCACCTTTCTTCCTGTCGTGAAACGGTTTTGCGCCTCCGGGAAATGCCGACATATCCGGCACCCCACTTCAGCTGACCTCAAAGTATCTGTAACTATGGGTTACGCGCAATGTGTGGTCCCTCACCTGAAAGCGCAGGGTGATGCGCAGATCACGCTGCATTCGATGGCGGACTTACCCGGCCAGAACCATGCTCACGAACTCGTCGGCGAGCGCGTGAGCGTCCGCACCGCTGCCAGGAACCACATCTGGCGCACTGTGCACCAATTGCATCTGCCCCAGGTACATCGAATAGGCAAGTACGCCACGATGTTCCGCTTTCTGCCTGTCCATCCCCAGATCGACCAACAACGTCACGATGTAGGCGACTCGACGCTCGGTGACACGTCGAACCGCCGCCGAAACCACAGGATGGTCGATCCCGGCAAGCAGTTCCAACTCCGCACGGCGACCGGCCAGTCCGGTTGTGACCGCGTCGACCAGGCGACGCAACCTCACCTCTGCCGGTTCGCCGGAGGCCTCGACGGAAGAGATCAGTCGCTCGGTTGCCAGAACTTCCCATCGATCGAGCGCAGCCTGCAGCAATTCGTCACGGTTCGCAAAGTGCCAATAGAATGAACCCTTGGTCGATCCCAGCGTGCGTGCCACCTTCTCCACAGCGACGGCACCTGGCCCGTGGCTGGTCAGAGCCTCGAAAGCAGCATCGATCCATTGATCGCGGGAGAGTCGGGCGCGGGCATTCGTCACCTCCGTACGGTACCGTATGGGTAAGTTCCATACGGCACCGTACGGAGGATGAAATGACACTCGCATTCAAGGCAATGCCTGCACCGGACTGGGCTGAAGCCACCACGATCACCATCCCGTCTGTTCCGACCCATACATCCGAGGAGTGGGCGCAGGCAGTCTTCGACGTCAGGAATGTCCCCGCACCAGTCCTCGCGATGTTCTGGCTCAGGGAGCGGGTAGTCGGACTGCTCGGCATCGCCAAGGGACGCCCGGACACCTTTGCCGTCGACAAGATCGCCGACGGCGAAGCCCTCATCGAAGCGGACGAGAAACACCTACGATTCGTCGCCTCGGTTCAGGCCGACAACGACGCCGGTCTCCTGCACGTCGTCACTGCCGTGGAGCTGAAGAACCGCGCGGGCCGAATCTACTTCGCACCAGTTCAGGTACTGCACGGCGTGATCACGCGGGCGATGATGACGTCTGCTCGAAAGAGACTGTGCACGTGATCAACCGTCCGGACCGCCCTTGAGTTCGAGGCTGATCTGATCGGCATCCAGCGCGGCCAGTGCCGATCCGAGCATCCGTGCGTCGAACAGGCCGTCGTCCCGCGCGTCGAGTAGCGCTTGACGCTGCGCGTCGATCACGTCGAGCCGAGTCTTCTTCTTCGACTGCCCCTCGGGTGGAACGAAACTCGCGGAAGCATCCTCGAGTAGAGCGAGCAAACGTCGATGTTCGTCGAGTTCGGAATCAGTGAGGTCCTGCGCTGCCGGACCGACCGCCACTACGACGCGCTTCAACGTCCCACCCTGAAGGATCAACGAGCCGGCTGCGACCAGGAACGCCACCAAGATCAGAAGCGATCGACTCGGAGTGTCTTCCGGAAGAGTCTGCGCGGCAGCCAGAGTGACCGCTCCGCGCATACCGGCCCAGATGACGATCGTCCCTTCACGCCATCCCAACGGTGCGGCTAGGTAGTAGTCGATATCGGCAACCGTCCGACGCACCCGAATCTTGAACCGTTCCATCTGATTCGCCGAAGGCGCCCGGCGCCTACTACGCCGCCCTTCGTCCGGTGGGTAATCCTCTGGGTTGTCGAGACGATTCGCGATGTCGGAGAGTCTGGGTTTCATGCGTTCGCGAAAGTTTGCCCTCGCCTGGAGTGCTCGCAGTAGGGGCGCGACGTACAGAGCCCGAACCAAGATCGTGAGGAACAGCGCACCCGCAGCGACGAAGACTGCGGTGGGTATTCCCTCGTGGTCGACCCGGACATCGTCGACTATCGACGAGAGTTCGAGGCCCATCACCAGGAAGATCGCACCTTCGAGGACCAGTTCGACTGTGCGCCAGTTCTGGGAGTCCGACAACCGATGACGCGGCGAGAGCTTCCGAGGAGCGTCGTAGCCGGTGACGAGCCCGGCCACGACGGCAGCAACCAACCCCGATGCACCCAACTCTTCGGCGGGGATCGCGGCCAGAAACGGCACCGTGAACGAGATGACCGTGTTGACCGTCGAGTCGGTGACACGGGCACGAACCATCAGGTTGACCTTGCCGACGACAACACCGATGACCGCGGCCACGACGACGGCAAAAGCGAACTTGCCCAACACACTCCACAGCGATACCGACGCGGCCGCTCCGGCGATGGCAGTACGCAACAGGACCAGAGCGGTGGCGTCGTTGAGCAGGCTTTCACCTTCGAGGATCGACACCACCCGCGGCGAGACCGGGAGTTTCTTGACGATGGACGTCGCGACGGCATCCGTCGGGCTCACGATCGCGCCGAGTGCAATGCCCCACCAGATGCCGAGCCCTGGTATCACCCAGGAGAAGAACACACCGAGAACAAGCGCACTCACCACCACGAGGAGAACTGAGAGCCCACCGATAGCACCGAATTCACGCCGAAACTCCATCGACGGCATCGAGACCGAAGCTGAGTACAGCAGCGGCGGAAGCACACCCGCGAGAATCCATTCCGGATCGATGTCCACTGCTGGGACAAAGGGGAGGAGGCTGACAACGATCCCGGCCATCACCAGAATCAGCGGCGCCGCGACTCCGATCCGCGCCCCCAGCGTCGAGGCGGCGACGATTCCGAGTAGTCCCAGCACAACGATGATCAGAGCATCCACAGTTCCCCCGCACTCCGGCTTGTGTACCCCGCTCTTTTTACACCTGTGCCGGCGCCGGGGGCGAGACCCGCCACGCGACGGCGATCAGAAGAACCGTGAATGCCGAAGCAGGCCACAGAGCGTGAAGGCCGATCCACCGATGAACGAGCGCACCGACTACCGCGCCCGCGATCAACCCCGCGCACATCCCGAAGTGCTGCAGCCACGCCCACTTCGGGCCGCCCAGAAAGGCTCCGGTGAGACGCTGGCCCATCTTGACCAGCGCACCGGTCATGTACGTGACACCGATCGTCACCTCACCGTCGCGCTGGAACACCGAGTTGACGGCTCCCATCGCCAGGGCCATCGCCGAGATCGCGCCTGGGGTGACGTCGAGGCTGCTCATCACCGAACCGATGGCCAGCAGTCCAGCCACAACCGCAAGCACTGTGACCTTGCGCGTCCGGACGGAGTACCGCTCCGTGAAGTGGGTGACGACGGTTCCCAGCGCGATTCCCAGGAGGAAGAGCACGATGATGCCGCCTGCCACCCGCGCGGTCGACCACACCCCGTCGGCAAATGCGACGCTCGCCTGCGTCATGTTGCCGCTCATGAACGAAACGAAAGGCCCACCGAGCGTGATGAATCCGAGCGCGTCGACGTAACCGGCCAACCCGGCGAGCGCTGTCGCCAGGCCGATCAGCGACCTGCTGTATCCCGTCACCCGACGAGCTCGGTTCAGCTCAGCTTGCTGGTGCGCAGCTCGTGGCCCTTGGACGTCTTGCAGCGGCCGGTCTCGAGATCCCACTGCCAGCCGTGCAGATCGCAGGTGAGGTTGGTGCCGTCGACGACACCGAACTTCGACAGGTCAGCCTTGAGGTGGGGGCAACGACGCTGAATCTCGTAGCCACCCAACTCGATAGACGCGCTGTCGTCGTGCGCCTCGGCGAACCAGCCGTCGGCGTATGCGATGCGTTCGTCGGTGAGGCACTTGAAAAACGTGTAGAGGAACTCGTTGTACCCACCGATGCGCCACGCCGTGAAGCGTGTCGACAGGAAAATGGTGTTGACCCAGTCTGGCTCGTCGTCACGCAGAACGGTGCGAACCAGTTCGGGAGCAATGCGGAAGCCGTAGCGGTACTTACCTTCTCCGTCGATGGGCTCGCGAACGATCCGCTTCGGGAAGTCGAGGACGACCGTCTCCTCTCCCATCACGAGTCCGACGGGGTAGCCGATACCGTCGCAGATCAGATCGGACTGCGCCATGATCGGCTCGAACTTGGCCTTCAGACCGTCGAGCAGCGGCTCGCCTTCGGCCGGAGCCCACGTAGCCTTCTGCGCGGCGATGACCGGTGCCATCTTCTGCGCCATCTTCTCGATGTACTCGGCCTTGTTCGAGAAGATCTTGTCGACGTCCGCGTCCGGGATGGGATGCGTCAGGGCAACCTTCTCGCTTCCCCGAAGTTCGACGGTCGAGCCGGGAATCATCAGCAGACCACGATCGTTGCCGTTGATGCGCATCTGCTCGAGGAACGTGATCTGGTCGGGGAAGATGTTTCCCTCGTCGCCGTGATCGTCGTTGAGGTAACGCAGGTCGTCGTCGAGGAAGACCGGCGGGCCGGCCGACGGGACAACCCAGGCAGCGTCGACCTGCGAGATGTAGTTGCGGCAGCGGTCCATGCCGCGCTGACGCTTCTGCTTGCCGAAGTTGCGCTTGGTGCCCTTCGGGATGTCGTAGACCATCGGGTACCAGATCGCGCCCGAGTACTGCAGCAGATGGATGTCGACCTTCCCGAAGGCGTCGGTCAGCGGGTCGAGGTCGACGGGCCTGGCGTCGTTCATGTTGAAACAGGTGGTCTCCCCGTCCGAGACGACCAGGCCTGAGTCACCGATCGGACCGTCCGCGGGAGCGCGCAAAGCGATGATCATGATGTCGAGATCGCCCTTGGGACCGCTGACTGTGTGCTTGACGGAGTCTTCCGTCTCGAAGAACTTGTGGAAGCCGAGCTTCTCGAGCTCACGCTTGAGGTCCGGCACCGGGTAATCGGGGAGCAGGACGGTGGCGTCCTTGTTGACGTGCGCGATCAGGTTCTTCGGATCGAAGTGGTCCTTGTGCAGGTGCGAGACGTAGAGGTAGTCGCAATTGCCCAGCGCGTCCCAGTCCAACTCGGTGTTGTCGGGGAACGGCACCCAAGACGCGAAATACGTCGGGGTCACCCATGGATCACACAGGATGGATCCGGCCTCGGTCTGGATGTGAAATCCTGCGTGGCCGACGCTGGTGATCTGCATTGCAACCTCCGAAATCGTACTGCTGGTGCACCCAGCATAGTCGGCGCCATCAGGGCCAAATCGCGATCGAGGAGGCGGCCGGTTGTGACGTCATGCACGTCAAAGGTCGAAAGTGGGTTGTGATTCAGGCGGGCCGGTGACGCCGACAACACTCTGCGCGCTGGCGTGTTCGCCGTATTTCTTGGCGCTCATGGGAGCTGTTTCGCCATTCCCGAAGGCAGCCCCTAAGGCTAACCTAACAAACATGACTCGACTTCTTTCTCCCTCCACGACCGATCGCGACTACTGGGCGATCGTGGACAACCTGACGCGGCGCGGTTTCTTCGGCGTCGGCGCGGGCGTCGCTGCGGCCGCGTTTCTCGCCGCCTGCAGCAGCACGGAGAGTTCGACGCCCGATAACGCGGAGACCTTCGAGTTCACACGCGGCGACGAGAAGCTGATCATTCCGACGGACCCCCAGAACGTCGTTGCCCTCGATCCACGCGACGGCCTCGAATTGTCGATCCTCGCCGGATACCCGGTGACCGCCTACCCGACCGGCGCCGCCGAACACCTGCGCCGCGAGGTCCCGGATGCCACCGGTGTCGAGATTTTCGCCGAAGGTGCTTCGGATCCCAACTTCGAATACATCTCGACCCTCGGCGCAGACCTTCTCGTCCTCAGCGCCGGCTGGTGGGACACCGGGTCGTACGGCAACGACCGGATGCAGCAGATTGCACCGGTCCTGCCCGTCGGCAAGGACTTCACCCCGGAGTGGCGCAAAGTCATGTCGGACTTCCTCACCGGCATCGGGCGCAGCGATCGCGCCGAAGAAGTACTCGCCGAGTACGACGCCCATGTAGCTCAGGTCCGCCCGACCGTCGAACCGCTGATGGCCGGCAAGAAGGTTGCCTTCGTCGCCGCCGCCGAGGATCAGATCGCGTGGTTCCAGAACGATTTCCGCACCGCCGTCGCCGAGGACCTCGGGTTCGAGGTGCTCCGTGAAGGCCCCGACCTTCGCGTGATGCTCGGGTCGGAGCAGTTCAACCGTCTCGAAGAAGCTGACGTCATCTTCGCCTTGGATCGCAGCGCCTCCGGCAGCGTGTACACCTCGCCGACGTGGCAGCGCCTGCCCGCCGCACAGGCCGGTCGCGTGATTCCGTTCGACTACTACAAGGCCGCGGGATACGCCTTGACCGCCAAGGTCCTGGTCGACGACTTGGCGGCCGGGGTCAAGCGCTAGAACTACCTTTTCAGCAGAGTGCGGATCGCCTCGACCACTTCGGCAGGCGCCTCTTCTGCCATGAAGTGACCTGCGGACAGCGTGCGGTGCTCGAGATCTGGCGCCCACGCTTTCCACAGGGCCTCGGCGTCGTAACCGAGCATCGAACCCCAGTCCTGCTGAATGACCGTGACCGGCATGTGCAGTTGGTTGCCCGCCTCCCGATCGACCCGATCGTGTTCGATGTCGATGCCTGCCGACGCCCGGTAATCGGCAACGATCGACGGCACCGCCTCCCGTGAGGCGCGCAGGTATTCCGCCCGCACGTCTACCGGAATCGCTTCGCGGTTCTGCGTCCACACGTCGAGAAAGTACTCGAAGAACGCGTCGGCGCTGGCGCTGATCATCTGCTCGGGAAGACCAGGTGGCTGAGCCATGAGATAGAGATGGAACGCCACAGCAGCATTCGATCCATGCAGGATGTCCCACATATCCAGGGTGGGGAGCACGTCCAGCGAGCCGAGTTGCGTGATCACATTCGGATGATCCAGCCCCGCTCTGACGGCAACCAGTGCGCCACGATCGTGGCCGACGAGGGCAAACTTCTCGTGTCCCAATTTCCTGGCCACCTCGACGATGTCGGCAGCCATTGTTCGTTTGGAGTAGGTGTCCGGGTTTTCCTCGACCGGTTTGTCGCTGGCTCCGTATCCGCGGAGATCCGGGCAGATGACGGTGTGATCCGACGCCAACGCAGTGGCGACGTGACGCCACATGAGGTGCGTCTGGGGGAAACCGTGAAGAAGGACGAGTGGTGTTCCGCTTCCGCCGACCGCGACGTTGAGCCGCACCCCGTCTGTTGTGGAAATCTGCTGATAGTCGAAGCCTGGAATGGTGATCGTCATCGGTCGCTCTCGTTCGTCGGGGTGATGGCAATAGTTGGGGTGATGCCAATCAGCCTCGCCGTGGTCGATGAGCATTCGATGAGCGCGATAACGTGGGGAAATGCGAGACCACACATTTTTCGGAGTTCTCGGACCCGTGGTCGCGTGGAACGATTCGTCAGGGTTGATCGATCTGAAGGGCCCGCGACACCGAGCGGTTCTCGCTCGTCTGCTCATTGCCCGAGGACGTGTTGTTCCGGTGGACGTGATTGTCGACGACTTCTGGGTCGATCCTCCGGCCGGGGCGACCAGTGCAATACGTACGTTCGTTTCCGCACTGAGGCGCGCACTCGAACCGGATCGTGCCCCGCGAACGAAGCCGAAAGTCATTGTCACCGAAGGGCCTGGCTACGCCTTTCGCGCTGCACCCGACGCGGTCGACGCTTGGGAATTCGAAAGACTGGTACGTGAAGCCGCCGATTCGACGCCGGCGCAATCACTCGAACTGCTCCGAACCGCGCTCCAACTGTGGAGAGGGCCGGCCTACGCGGAGTTCGCCGAAGAACCGTGGGCTCGATCGGAGCGGTCACGCCTCGAGGAACTGCGTCTGACTGCCGTCGAGCGCTTCGCATCCGCGCAACTCGATCTCGGGCGAACTGCCGAAGCGATTCCCGATCTGGACGCCCACGTCACGGAACACCCTTGGCGCGAAGATGGTTGGCGACTACTCGCTCTCGCGCTGTACCGGTCCAACCGTCAAGGCGATGCTCTGGCAGTCCTACGTCGCGCACGCGAGCTACTCGCCGAAGAGTTGGGCATCGACCCCGGGCCACGACTGACCGACCTCGAGTCCGACATTCTCCGCCGCGAAAACCACCTGGATCCTGTAGCGGCAGAACAGATCTTCACTCAGGTTTCGGCAGCGTACGACCGGACCGTAGCGGCAGGATCGAAATCGAGATTGGAGTCAACCGTCGGCCTCCTCCGAAGTTTGGCAGTTACGGGCGGAAGCGGACTCGAGACTGCCCGAAACCAACGACTGACAATCATCGGTGCCGCTGAACAATTGGACGATGTCGAACTCACCGCACGGATCATCGGCAACTACGACGTGCCCGGAATCTGGACACGATCCGACGACCCTCGGCAGGCTGCACAGATCGTCGCGGCCGCTCAGCGCACCCTCGATCGACTTCCGGTCGGCAACGAACCCGCTCGGGCCAGACTGTTGGCGACAATTGCACTCGAATCGCGCGGACTGTCCGGTCATCGTGGGCTCGAATGTGCCCGCGCTGCAGTGCAGATCAGTCGTTCTCTCGACGATCCAGGTCTCCTGGCTTTCGCTCTGAACGGATTGTTCATGCAGACGTTCTGGACTACCGGTCTGGCCTCCGAGCGCGACGGCATCGGCCGTGAACTGGTCGACCTCTCCGCTCGACACGGACTGTCCACCTTCGAGATTCTCGGACATCTCATCCGTATGCAAGCCCTCAGCGCACTGGGGCAATTCGACGCAGCCGAGCTACACGCCGAGACAGTTGATCGATTGGCCGGACGTCACGAACGGCCGTTGGCAGCGGTGTTCACCACCTGGTTTCGCGCTATGCGAACGGCCACTACCGGCGCAGAAGCGGCGCACTGCGAGAAGCTGTACGAAGCTGCGGCGGTGAACCTTTCCGGTTCCGGCATGCCGGGTCTCGAGGACGGCATACTCCCTCTCGCAATTCTCGCCCTCCGTGTGTGGCGGGGACTGCCGGCAATTTTCGACCCGGCTACGCAGTGGGGCCCGTACGAACCCTGGGCCCGACCACACCTGCTCATCGCACAGGGGCAGGCGAACGAAGCTGCGAAGGCCGTCGAGGCATTGCCGGACCCGCCCAAAGACCTACTCTCCGAGGCACTGTGGTGCTTGACTGCCGCGGCGGCCACTGCAGTCGGCGACAGTCGAGTCAAGGAGCGTGCTCGAGCGGCGCTCTTACCTGCCGCCGCCGAAATTGCCGGCGCCGGAAGCGGAATGCTCACAGCGGGACCCGTCTCGCACTATCTCGCCACACTGCAGTAGACCGGAACCATCAGGTGAATGCAATCACCGTGTCGCCCCACGCCTCCCGGATTTCGCAATCCAGATCAGCGACGACGGCATCGTGCTTGTCGATCAACAGTGTCGAGCGTGTGTCGGTGTCGTAAGTTGGCCATCCCGGGTCCGCACCCAGTTCACGATCGGCCCCGGTGCCGTAATCACCTGCAGCTCTGGCGAAATCCAGCCACCTCGCCTGCATGCGCTCTGACACGTGACGCGCCGCGCTCAGCCCACCCAATTTGTAGGTGATGTCCCGCGCTCCGTGATTGATGTTGCCGAAGACGTAGGCAAGTTCGGTCCCGTGGGTCGCACCAATTTTCAGCGCCTTGAGCATCGGCGGCGCGTAGTCGAATCGGTACAACCAGGTCGGTGCAATCTTGCTGTGCGCCTCGGCAATCCACAGCGTGGGCAAACGAAATCCGAAGTCACGGGTCAGCCCGAGACCAGCGCCCAGCTTGGACAGCCCCGAATACGCGCCTTCGATCTGCGAATGATCGGGTAGCTCGAGCCCAGGGTGCTCGTCGGCGATCTCCGCGAACATCGACGTGATCACGACGGGATCGATCGGCATCAACGGCGATTTCATCATCCGGAAGAGCGAAGATTCGTCTTTGTTGGTTCCGATGATCAGCGGAATCGGGTGTGCGTTGCCGTGACGGAACGAGCGCACCGGGTAATCAGGGAGCAGATCACCGTCGACGATCGGCGCGAACGCCAAAGTGCCGGGCGTCTCCTGAGGGACGCGAGCAAACAGTTCGTCTGACGGCCCGATCAAGTCTTCGGCAGACGTGGACCGCAATAGACCCAGATCGCCCCCGCCGCTGAAGATCTCGAGGAAGAGCTTCGCGACGATCTCGCCACGTTCACTCCCGTACACCGAAGTGGCGGGGGAACTCTCGGCGATAGCGCGATGAAACAGGCCACGGGCGGACGGCACGGTCATCAGCGTCGTCACAGCGCCGCCACCTGCCGACTCGCCGAACAACGTCACCCGATTCGGATCACCACCGAAGGCCGCGATGTTGCCTTGAACCCATTGCAGCGCTGCAATCATGTCGCGGAGAGCGACATTGGGCTCGAAGGTGTGTTCTTCCGAGTTGAAGGACGAGAAATCGACGAAGCCGAACACACCGATGCGGTAGTTGATCGAGACGACGACAACGTCACCGTTCTCAGCCAATGTGGTTGCGTCGAAAAGTGGTTGGCTGGATGCTCCGCGAAAGTACGCACCGCCGTGAATCCAGACCATGACCGGTTTACCCGGCGCATCAGAGCCGACGGGGCCCGGCGCCCATACGTTGAGAAACAGGCAGTCTTCATCCATCGGAACGTTCTCACCGAGCGGGATCATCGCAAGTCGACTTTGCGGTTCACACGGACCGAATTCTGTTGCGTCTTGAATCTCGGTCCACGGCTGTGGCGGAACGGGTGCGCGGAAACGCAACGACCCGACCGGAGGTGCCGCGTAGCGGATCCCCTTCCAACTCGATACCGCACCTTCCGTGGATCCACGAACCGGCCCGTACGTTGTCTCGACTACCGGCGCTTCGCTGGGTGTGATCGTCATTCGATTGCTCCTCGAGGATCCGTACCGGCCCTCAATGCTGCCAGCATCCGGTGCAAATCGGACATGTTTGCCGGATTCACTCTGCTGGCAGTCATGCAAGGCTATCGCCAGGTCATGCGCCGGATTTCGTGAACTTAGCCAACTCTCGCAATCGGACCAGATCCCAGGCATGCCTGGGCTTACGGACGCCCGGACGGTCTCGGGGGACTCTGACTCTCAGTGCCTGCGGGCTGACCGTGCACCTGACGGGAGTCGGCATCACCAGAGCCTCACCGTCGACGCCGACCGGAATCTCGTCGGTGTCGGCGTCGATGATCACCTCGAATCCGGTGCCCTGAGCCAGGCCTCGTTGATGCGCCCGATGGAGTAACCCGACGGCCTGACGGGCGCTGCCGACGGAGATCGCCACGATCCCGAGAGTGCCCCGGTCCAATCGCGGGCGATGACCGAGCCCCGCCAGGTCGTTCATCTCGTACGGTCCGTTGCTGACCAGAACCGCCTGTGGACCCACCGCGGACACGCTCGGGGAGCGCGCGGTCAGCACCGCTCCGGCGCGTCCGGCGAGCAGATCCGGGAGTTTCTGCAGGAATGTGCTGGTCTTGGCGTCGCGGTACTCCGGACTCTGGACAACTTCGGCGTATGCCCCGAACGATGCGTTGTTGACGAAGGTTCGACCGCCGACATTACCCAGATCCACCGTCACCTCGACGCCGTCGACAAGCGCGTCGAGGCACCGTGACGGATCGTCGAGGTCGAGACCCAGATCCGCGGCGAAGTGATTGCGCGTCCCGGCGCTGACGACCAGGAAGGGCAGGTCGTGTTCGGCCGCGACAGCGGCAACCAACGCCTGAGTTCCGTCGCCACCGGCAACACCGAGTAGGTCGGCGCCGTCCGCGACCGCCTGCCTGGCCAAGGCCGTCACGTCGATCTTCTCCGGCCCCTCGAGTAGTGCGACCGTGGCCCCCCGTTCCTCGGCCTTGCGTTTCAAGTCGAACTTCTCGACCTTGCCACCGCCGGAGTTCGGATTCATCACGAAGAACGGTTTGGCGGGCGGCGGCGCCGGTCGCTCGACCACCGGCAGTTCCTTCTCCTCCCCCTCCAAAGCGGCGCGGGCGCAGATACCGGCTATGACGAACAATCCGATCGAGAGCAGCACCACCCACAAGAGGCGTTCTCGGATCAGGAAGGCGAGCACCACGATCGGCGTCAGAACCGCCACAGCCAACGAGATCCAGCGGAGGAATCCGCGGGTGGTCAGAAACCAGTACACCGCTACGACGCACACGACCACCCCACCGATCCCCAGGATCAGCATGGTCAAGGTTTTCAGTCCGGCGAAAATCAGGAGCACCACGACGGCAAGAACCAGCGCAGCAAATGCCGCGCGCGCCAACCAACTCTGTTTCGACGAGGGCCGATCCGTGCGGACAGGGGTCGTCATCGAGCCACCTCCCGCAGTTCGCCTCGTCGGATATTCAACTGTTGATATTGCCGTGTCTGTCTCCTCAGGACTAGCCAATTACCTACCCTCGGAAACCCACTTTTCCAGCGCTGATACTTTATGACGACACCTCGTCATAAAAAGGAGAAGGCCCGTGACAACACCGACGTCCGCAGCATGGGGATCTTCGGAGGAGCGTCTGACCGTGGTGCGGAAAGCCGGTCTTCACGGACTGCGGTGGACGGCCTGGCTGGCCGGCGCGACAGGCCTCGCACAATTGGTGTCGATCGGGCTGAACCTAACCGACACCGTCCACGGAATCGTCCCGACCACGTACCCGCCTGTAGACGTGGCCTGCAGCGTTGTCGCGCTCGTTCTCCTGGTCAGCCTGCTTGTCGGCCGACCCAACGGCCCCGCGATGTTGTCGGGTCTCGCCCTCCTCATGGCCATGCTGATGGCGCCGACCCTCCACAAACATGCACCCGAGTCGCTCTGGCTGGCGGCGGCACACGCCGTTTCGGTCGTCGCCGTCATCATGCTGTCCGTGATGACTTCGAGGTTCTCCAGTGCCGAGTTGGATCGGCCGTGACACCGGATTCACCCCTCTCGCTTGCGGCCGAAGAATGGATCACCGATCTGACTGCCGCGGAGATGGAGCGATTGCGCAAACGCACGACGCTCACCGCCGCCGAAGCGCAGGAAGTCTGCCGATCCGTACGCTCGATCGCGCAGCAGATGATGCTTGTACCCGTCTCGATGTGGCAGGGTGATCCACGCCTTGTTGCGGATCTGTTCGACCTCCCCGTGACCATGAATCAGACACAGGAGGATCGACCATGCCGAAGCTGACCGGTGGCGCGACAACCGCAGAACACAAGATCGCGACCCGAGAAGCCATGTTGGACGCGTTCATTCGCGAACTTCACGAGCAGGGCTGGCAAAACGTGAAGCTGCAGACTGTGGCCCAGGCAGCCGGTGTCTCACGGACAGCGGTGTACAACTACTTCCCCGACAAATCTGCGTTACTGCTTGCCTGGTCCACCCGCGAGATGGACAGATTCCTGCTCCTGGCCGAGCGTGAACTCGCGGATCGCGAGAATCCTGTCGACCGAATCGAAATCCTCGTCAAACTGACGCTCGTCGAGTTCTCACTGCAGCGATTCACGGGAATCGCGTTGGTCGAATTGCTGTCCGCGCAGGATCGCGAAAGCTTCCTCGAACATATTGTCCCGCTGTCGGTTCTGGTAGAACAGCTCGTCCAGGAAGGTGTCGACGCCGGCGTCTTTGTCGATTCCGATGCTGCCGCGTCCGCGCAACTCATCCTCGCCTGCGTGGAAAGCCGTCGCCCGATGCTCATGGCCGGCGACCGAGTGGACACTGTCGTGGCGACCACCGTCCCGTTCATCATGCGCGCGTTGGGCGTCTCGTGGCCGACTTCCCTCACCGCCGATCCCACCGATCGGCCTGCTCACGATCGGTAGGATCGCAGGTATGCACTTCGACCTCCCGCCCATCGATCAGCAGGCCGAACGATTGATCGAACTCGGGGTACACGAGATGGCCGGGCTTTCTGCCGGCGACGTCAGGGCAGCCGCCGCAGCCGGACAAGGTGAGGTGGGACTGCTTACCGTGCACGAAAAACTCGCTCCAGCTTCCATTTTGACTCCCCTGCTCGAGCACAAGAACAGGAGGGGCTTCGTTGTCGTCGACATGGCCGACGTCGATCTGTTCGCTCCTACCGAGCCGGCCGCATTGCCAGACGCCGCGATGTATCTGCTCGGTGAAGTCGACCGCGGGGATCACCTGGCCAATTGGAGCCCGGACGAAGCACTTCCCGCGATCGTTGATGCCGACCGTACGCCGCTGACCCTCACCGAAGGCATTCACTGGCTGTTGCAGCGCCCCGACGTCCTCGAACGCGGAAAGTGCTTCATGACCATCGGCTCCCGATTGCGTAAGCCTGACGGAACTTTCGACACCAGAACCCCGGCTGTGTGGATCAGCAACGGAACCGGCCGGGACGGCAAAGACAACCGCAACGCCCCGAAAGTCGGGTGGTGTTGGTGGGGTAACCGCCACACGTGGTTGGGGTTTGCATCGGCCGGCGGGCGGACGTCGCTCCCGGGTTAGAGCACGGTTGCGCGGTCGAATCGGTATCGATCCTTCCACGGCATCGCGTTCTCCAGCGTTGCAGCGGCAGAGAGCAATTCTGCGTCGCAACCCCATTTCGCCGAGATCATCACGCCGAGTGGAACACCGTCTTCCGTCCAACCGAGTGGCAAGCTGATCGACGGAAATCCAGTTGCGTTGGCGACGATGGTGTTTCCCGTGAAAGCGACCATGTCGATCAGTTCGGTCGCGGGGTCTTCGTCATTACGTAGCTCACCGACTGCCAACGGCGGTGTTGTCACCGTCGGGGTGACAACAAGATCGGCGTCGGCGTAATCCAGGCTCCACCGCCGCGCCCATGCCTGAACAACTCCGATTGCCGCGGCCAGATCGCCCGACGGCACTTCGTTCGCTCGAACACGTAAGTGCTGCACTATCGGACGGAGAAGGTGTTCGTACTCTTCTGGAATGGGCTTGGTGCCGGCCAAGGACGAGAACATCGTGGTGAAGGCATCGACGAAGGCGTCGTCTCGGGCCTGAGGACGTTCGAACACGTTGTGTCCCAGGCTCTCGAGAACGACGCCCACCCTCGATACCGCCTCGGAGACTCGTGGGTCCACCGTGCCACCGGATACCGAGCCATGAGCGAGGGCGACGGTCAGGGGGCGAGAGTGCGATCCTTCTGCCTGGACGACAAACTCTTCGAACGACTTCGGCCGGGGCGGGTGAATCGTCCCGGCGCCAGGTCGCGTCGCCAGAACATCCAGCAGTGCAGCGGTATCGCGAACCGTTCGGGCGATCGGCCCCTTGCTCGCAAAACCGAAGTTGTCGTGACCGGCCACCCCCATCGTGATCAGACCGCGACTCGGCTTGAGGCCCACGACTCCGCACGTACTTGCCGGTGAACGCAACGACCCGGCGGTGTCACTTCCCTGAGCAAACGGCACCAGACCAGCGCCGACGGCGGCCGCGGCGCCACCACTGCTACCAGCAGCACTTCGTGTGTGATCGAACGGACTGCGCGCGGGCGGAGCAACTTCCGGCTCGGTGTAACACGCTGCCCCGAACTCGGGCACCGTCGTCTTGCCGATGTCGATCAGACCACCTTCTCGGATCGCCTCGACGATCTCGTCATCGGCGTCCGGCACGAAGTCCCGAAAGAGCGCCGATCCGAAGGTCGTGCGGATGCCGCGAGTCGCGTCGAGGTCCTTGATAGCCGTCGGGACGCCGAACAGGCGCGGAAGCGGTCCGGCGTCCCGCGCGTCCAACCTTCGCTGGGCCTGCTCGGCGAGTTCGATCGCATGTTCCCCGGCGATCGTCGTGAATGCACCCACGTCATCGGAAGTGGTCGCACGATCGACGAAGTACCGGGCCACCTCGGGGATCGAGACCTGCTTCGCGGCGATCACACCGGCGAGTTCGACAGCGGACAATTGATGGAGATCAGTCATCGGGCAGCACTCCTTGTAGGTCAATCGACACTTGTAATTTCGATACGCGTATCGCTATTGTTGTCAGCATGGTATCCGAATCCGCCGGCTCTGCAAGGGCCGGTCGACCAAAAGCATTGAGTCACAGACAGATACTCGATGCTGCGGCCGAGATCGCCGATACGGACGGCCTGGACGCGGTCTCATTTCGAGTGCTCGCCGAGCGACTGGGCATATCGCCGATGTCCGTCCACCGCACTACCGGCGGCATCGACGCGTTGAGGCGAGACCTGATTTCCACCCTCGTGGGAGAAGCCGTCTCGTCGATCGACTGGCCGACCGACTGGCGCGGGGTTGCCCGCACGTTCGCCTACGGTTTACATGACCTTCTGATGAGGCATCCTCTCGTTCTGGAAGCCCATCGGCAGGCATCACTGGAAGCACCCGGCGCCGACGATACCGCCCACCGAGTCGTGCGAGCGCTTTCGCAGGCCGGCCTCGATGACGAACAGGCCACTTACGCGTACGGCGCCGTGCATGATTTCGTGACCGGACACGTCGCAATTCAATTGGGACGCGGAGCTTTCGACAGTGCACCCGCCGATCGACGCGAGGCATCGGTGTTCGCGCTTCATCACGATCCCGCCCGAAGGTTCGAATTCGGAGTCACGCTCATTCTGGATGGCGTGGCGTCGATCGCGCAGCGAGGAAGCACAACATGACAAGTAGCGTGACGACAACCGAAATTCGTGGCACCTCGGGGCGCCGTATCGCGTTCTGCGAGTACGGCGATCCGACTGGCCGGCCGGTAGTCGTGGTTCATGGATCACCTGGCAGCCGATACGAGGGGCTCTCGCTCGACAACGCGGCTGCGACGGCGGGTCTACGGCTGATCGTCCCCGATCGCCCCGGCTTCGGTCGCACAGATCCACACACGGACAAGGGATTTCATTCCTGGGACGACGACTACGTCACTCTGATCGATCATCTCGAGTTGGACTCGGCCACACTGATGGGTTTCTCCGGAGGCGGCGGTTACGCGCTCGCAGTCGCTGCGGCCGTACCCGAACGAGTCTCGAAATTGGTGCTGGCGTGCGCCATGATTCCCGGAGCCCCACGAGATACTTTGCGGCGCAGGATAAAACTGGTATCCGCGCTGTACTTTGCCGCCAACTGGGCTCCCCGCATGGCTGGTGCAATGCTTGCGGGAACCGGAGTGTTCTCCAAGTTGCGCAGCGACTCCGTCTCGATCTGGCCGGCCGCCGATCAGGCCGTCATGACCGACGAGTCGCATCGCCCTGCTCTCCAATTGGATTCATCCGAAGGGATCGCACAGGGCGGATCCGCAGGGGTTGTCGATTTGGCTCGGTACCGCCGCGAGATGCCAGGGTTGTTTCAATCCATCTCGGTACCAACGGTTTTCCTGCACGGAACCGACGACAGGAACGTACCCATCGAAGTTGCCCGCTGGGCCCACTCGATGATCCCCCACTCTCGCTTCGAAGAGGTCAGCGGGGGCGGTCATCTGTTCGTAGTCGCAGACCCCACTCCACTCATTCGCGGCCTCACATAACCTCTTGACTCGAACTGATGTTCGAGTATTGTTGGGGATCGGGGGATTCAATGAGTGTTCTGTTGTCGGATGTGGTGTCGGGTTCTGCGGTGGCGTTGCGTGGACGCCTGTGGCAGTTGTCTGCTTCTGAGTTGCGTGCTGCTGCGGTGTCGGCGAGCGCGGAGATTCTTCGTCTCGAGGCTGTGCGTGTGGCGGTGGTGGACGAGTTGTCGATGCGTCCCGATGATCAGGTGATCGCCAGCCGCGGAGTGGGTGCGTGGTTGGCGGCCAACACGATGCTGCAAATCCGGGACGGGAAGAAGATCGCCGCCCTCGGTGCTGCACTACGGCCGTTTCCCGCGGTGGCTGCCCGGTTCGATGGCGGGGACTGCTCGTTCGAGCACGCGGTGTTGATCGTGGCGTTCTGCGAGTCACCACCGAAGGGGATGCCGGAGGAGGCGCTCCCTCGCTGTATCGACTTGCTGCTGGCTGCCGCTTCCGGTGTCGAGGCCACGACCACGAAGGTCCGCAACGTCATCGCGACCTTGGAGCGAGTGTTCGAATCCGATGAGATTCCGCCCGCCGAAGACATCGACCTCAACGAGCTCCGGGTCGCGTCGACGCTGAATGGTCGGGTGGTGGTGCGCGGAGATTTCGATGCTCTCACCGGTGAAATGCTGCTCTCCGCCCTGTCGAATCTGACGATGCCCACCCCGGCACCCGACGGAACCCCGGACGCCCGGTCGGCAGCGAAACGCACGGCGGACGGGTTCACCGAACTGATCCGCCGGTATCTGGACTGCGCCAAAACTGGCACCGATGGGGGCCAACGCCCGCACGTGAACGTCCACATCAACGCCCGCGATCTGGCGGAGCACCGCGATTGCGCCGCCGCACCCTCGCCCGATGGTGGTGGAGTGGCTGTGTCGGATATCGATGTCGGGCACATGCCGTGGATCGGACCACTGTCCGTATCGCAGACCAGACTCCTCGGCTGCGACTGCTTCCTCTCGACCGTTCTGCTCGACAGCCACGGCGCACCGTTGGATGCGAGACCCGGGAAACGGTTGGTCACCGCGGAGCAGCGAGTGGCGCTGATCGCGAGAGACAAAGGCTGCGCATTCCCCGGCTGCACATGCGTGCCCGCCTGGACGGATGCACACCATATCCGGCACTGGGCCAACGGTGGCCCCACGGTGATGAACAACCTTGTCCTGCTGTGCCGTTCACATCATCGGTTGATGCACCGGAAAACCGGATTCGTCGGGAAATGGGAAATCCGCATCGGCGCCGACAACAAACCCTGGTTCATCCCGCCGACCTCGATCGACCCGCAGCAGCACCCGCGGCCGGCGAACACCACCTTCAAAACCTGAGGTAGTACTCCTCGGGCACAACAGAACACGGCCCAGCACCGCATCGAAGGAGTCCTCGATGCGGTGCCGAAAGCCGTGCTCAGGCCTAGCCGGTGATCGTTCAGCCCAAGTCGGCGACGATCCGCTCGGCGAGCGGCTTCGACGAAGCCGGATTCTGGCCGGTGTAGAGCTTCCGGTCCACCACGACATAAGGCGACCAGGCGTCAGCCTTCGAGAATTTGCCGCCCAACTCGCGTAGCCGAGTTTCGAGCAGCCACGGAGCCTTGTCCGCCAGACCAGCCTGCGTCTCCTCTTCATTGGTGAACGCCGTCAACTGATAGCCGTCGAACAGCCAGCTTCCATCGGATCTCTGGGCGGGCAGAAGTGCCGCCGGTGCGTGACAGACCGCCGAAACCACCTTGTCGGCGTCCAAGAACTTCACCAGAAGCTCACCGAAGGATGCCGACACCGCAAGATCTTCCATCGGTCCATGTCCACCTGGCACAAAGACCACGTCGTAGTCGGCAGCATCGGCGTTTTCCAGAATCTCCGGCGAATCCAGCGCTGGCTGCAGATCGGCGATGTACTTGCGCATACGATCAGCGCCTTCTTGCCCGCCGTTGACCTCGGGCGCCAGGCTTCCCTCATCCACAACGGGGGCTTTACCGCCTGGCGTCGCGATCACGATGTCGTAGCCTGCCTCGACGAAAACGCGATGCGCCTCGACCAGTTCTTCCGCCCAGTATCCAGTTGGGTGGGCTGTCCCGTCGTTCAGCGTCCAGTGATCTGCAGAAGTGACTGCAAACAACAGCTTTGTCATCGCGCAACCTTTCGTCGGTGACAGGAACCCAATTGTGACAAGAAGCCAGTTGTGACAAGACTCCATTGTCAAGGCCCGATCAGTGAAACAACGTCCAGTCAGTGCAACACCTTGCCCCTGGGAGAATTCCTCACCACAACATCACGTCCCCCGCTAGTTTCCGATCGGCTTGCCGAACAGGCCTGCGACAAGTTCGCCCACTGCGTCTTCCCAGACCGGCCACGTTCTCTGATCAAGCGCCATCGATCCAGCATCGAAGGTGCTGCACCCCTGTTGGGCCGGGACGCCGGCGAACCGATCACGAAGCCACAGCAGAGCACTCGGCAATGCGACGACTTCCATGCTGACATGCTCACTGAAGTGGTCTCTGGTGTAAACGACACTCGCAGAAGGATCTTGGCAATAGGTATCGACAAGTTTGTTCACCGGGCCCACAGGCACCAACCAGTCGGGATTCGACTGGTAGATGTACATCGGCACGTCAGGAACGGACTTACCCATGGCAGCTCGAGAGAGCGCGGCTCTCACCGTGGGATGTTGGACGGGATCTCCCGGTACATCGAGGAAACCTTTGATGTTGAGGAAGGGCACAGCAGCCGACGTCCAGAGCATGCACAGGTTGTCTTTGGCAGCGAAAAGCGCTCGGCCGGCGGGGCTTATGTGCTGATCTATGAAGCCTGCGAGTTCAGAATCTTCTCGGCTCACTCCGATGACACCGGCAGCGACGATCCCGGCCCCTAGAGCGTTGTTGGCATTGTCGAGCAAAGCACCGAGATCGGCTGCAACACCGCCTTCGGCGACTCCGACGACATTCAGTTCCGGGGCATAGGTGCGCCGTATTTCAGCCGCGTGACCAGTAGGAATCGACCCGCCCGAGTACCCGAGCAGCCCTACTCGAGTCGACCGACCTTGCAGATCCATGGGTTCGAAGTTCTCGGCCGCACGAATACCGTCGAGCGTGATCCGCGCGGCTACCGGGCCGGACGCGAAAGAAGAATTCGGCCCCTGATGATCGGGCACCGATAGTGCCCAGCCCTGCGCCAGCGCCGCTTGCACTTCGAGGAACTGCGCCCCACCAGTGGCAGCGCCCGTCACCAGCCACGGCAATGCGCCCTGCTGCATGACATACGAAGGTGCGCAGTAACTTCCGAGCGAGTCTTCGGCCATCTGAAAGGACAGCAGCGGACGCGGCCCGCCGTCGCGAGTGTCGCCGCGAGGCTTGATCACTGTGGTGACAGCCGGAATCGCCTCACCCGCAGCGTTATTGGAACGATAGGAGATCTGCCACGCATCAACATTGGTCGGAATCAGATTGAGAGTACCGAGATTCACTGTACGCGCGGCAATGATCTCACCCGGCTCCTTGGATTCGACGACCCCGGCGGGCGGTTCATAAAAGGCCTGGTCCAGCGCAGGCAATAGCGGCGCAACCGCAGGCGGCAGGGCAGGCTGGACCTGAACTTGGGTAGGAACACCTCCGTCCGGTGCCGCTGAGGCAGGTGCCGAAAGTGCGATCTGCCCGATTACTGCAATCACGGCAATCGCGAAGCCCCCGCGTTGTCGGTCAGTTGTCCAGCGTCGTCCCATACCAATTCCTCCCCGAAAAAGCACAGATTGCCTTGTGTTGCCGCAGTTCTCATCACGGGCGCACAAGTTAGATGCGAGTGTCTAACATATTGAGGACGAGAGTAGAGCGTTGTGGGCTGGATTACAATCCCCGGTGTTCGTGACCTATTCGCCGGCACGAAGGGGCGCGTCGTCAATCAACGCGTTCAGGAGCACCGTCATCAGATCCACCAGTACCGACACAGGGGGACGAGGCTCCGTAGTGCTCCACTGGTGCACCAGCGCGGTAAGCGCACCGATGAAGGCAGTGGACGCCCACCGGTAACCACCCGGCGGTTCGTAATCGTCGCCCACAATCCCTTTGATGATCGACTCGAAAAATGTTGCCCAAACCGAACGTTGGTCCACACGATGCTTTTCCACTCGAGGACTGACACCCACGACGTCGATGAAGGCAACGTGTGCACGTCGCGGGTCACTTCCGACCGACTCGACGAAGGCAGCCATGGCCGTTGCTGCCTTGTCCCGCAGATTGACCGAAGGCTCCGCGTCGAGTGCGTCGACCATTGCAATTCTGGCGTCGAGTTGAATCTGGTCATACAGCGCCAGGAGTAGATCCTCGCGGCTACCGAACTCGTCGTAGAACTGCCTTCTGGCCAAACTCGCGGACGCACAGATATCCGCCACCGAACTTCCGGCATACCCCTTGTCGGCAAACACACTGAGAGCAGCATTCAAGAAGAGGGAACGGCGCTCGGCCTTGCGTGCCGCGACCGACCTTCCTCCATAGTTCCTGTCTGTTTCAGCAATTGCCACGCCTGCCAGGGTATGCGGCATCGCGCTGCAGACAAAACGTACCTGACCTGCTGCGCAGTTCAGTCGCCGACGCTGGCGCGCTCACGCCGAAGTGCGATCAGGCCAGTACGAAGGCCACGGCAAAAAGTGTCCAGGCGGCAGCAAGAACCGTCGACGCCGCAGTAACTGCCCCGGTCACGGCAGGTCGAGTGCTGCAGTTGCGCGCCGCGATGATCCCGACGGTCATCAAGGTCAGCGCCATCAGGAATGACAGAACCACGATCTTCACCAGCAACCCCTTCGACGTCGGCCAACAGAACCGAAGGCCATTTAGATAGTACACAAATAGATCGTGCATTAATCAAATGGAATCAGTCAGGTACCTCTTGACAACATTCGATTGAAACTGTCAAGCTAAACCTGACGAATGGGGAATTTCTTATGCAAGATCTGATCGAGACCGCCCTGACCGCAAAGATCGAGACCGCCGCAACTTCGACGGTCAACGCCGGAATCGCCGAGGCCGGCGCGCAGGCGGACAAGATTGTCGGAACGGATCCATTACCTGGTAGCCCCGAATGGGAGGCAGAACAGGACACCGACATCCCGGCGCAGCGTCAGATGGCTTGGCAGTTGGCAAGTTTCCGGATCCAGCTCGCCGCAGGCATCGATTCGACGGCAAGCGTCATGAGCCTGCGAAGATTCGGCGCAACATGGGCAACCATCGGCCGCGCTGCCGGAATGACCCGTCAGTCCGCGCATGAACGGTGGGGTCGACGTGTATCGGACATGCTCGATCCTTACGGGGTCGGGATGCCGCCCATGGTGCCGAACGATGATCCGACTCAGCCCTGACTACCAATCGTGTGACTACTGATCCGACAGCAGCGCATCTGCTTTCGCGACCAATACTGCACGCTCACGCTCGTTCCCGGCCAGCCTCGCTGCTTCGAGGAGTTCGGTTCTAGCCTCCTCGGATCGGCCGAGCTGACTGAGCAACTCCCCCCGAACACTGGGAAGCAGGTGGTAGTCGGCCAATTCACCTGAAGCGACAAGCTTGTCGACGAATTCGAGCGCAGGGCCAGGACCGTATGCCATGGATACCGCCGCCGCATGATTGAGGTCGACCACGGGCGATGGGGCCAGTTGCGCCAACGCCTCGTAGAGGATGACTATCTTCTTCCAATCGGTGTCATCGAAAGTTGCTGCTCGCGCATGACATTCGGCTACCGCTGCCTGCAAACCGTACGGGCCACGTCCACGCCCGACGGCGTCAGCTCGTTCCAGCGCCGCAAGCCCACGCGAGATCTGTAGGCGGTCCCACCTAGTCCGGTCCTGGTCCGCCAGCAGGATGGGCTCACCTGTCGAGGTTGTCCGAGCGCCGAATCTCGAGGCTGTCAGCTCCATCAACGCGACAAGGCCGTGTACCTCGGATTCCCCGGGGACCAATTCGGCGAGTATTCGCGCGAGCCGCAGAGCTTCAGCACTGAGGTCCGCCCGCATCCACTCGTCCCCCGAGCTGGCTGCATAACCTTCGTTGAACACCAGATACAGGACTCCGAGGACGGCGCTCAACCTGCTCGAAAACTCTTCTCGTCCTGGAACTTCGAAAACCGCTTTCGAAGCGGTCAACGCCTTCTTCGCACGCACTATCCGCTGCTGAACTGTCGCGGTCGGCGTCAGGAATGCCTTCGCAATCTCTTCGGTGGTCAACCCGCCCACAACCCGAAGAGTCAAGGCCACCTGCGCTTTTCGATTCAACACCGGGTGACAGGCGATGAACATCAGCCGGAGGACGTCGTCGTCGATCCGATCCGGATCCCAGCTGACGTCGTCGAAATGCGAAGCGTCGTTCTCGAGTTCACGCGCAAAGTGGGCGTAGCGCTCGTCCAGCCTCTCACGTCGTCGCCACCCGTCGATTGCTCGACGCGTCGCAACGGACGTCAGCCAGGCAGCGGGATTTCGGGGAACGCCGGTGGCAGGCCACTGCTCAACAGCTTCGAGCAGAGCCTGCGCTGCCAGGTCTTCGGCGAGATCAAGATCTCCGACGGTGCGAGTCAACGTGGCGACGATCTTCGCGGATTCGATTCGCCAGACCGCGTCGACAGCCTTTCTCGTTTCTTCTCGCACCGCCTCGTCGGTCATGGTTCAGCCTGCGACCGGACGATCGGTACCGAGCTCTTCGCGCCAGCCGGCTTCCTTCTGGATGTACTCGTTGTCCTGATCGAAGTCCGACATCTCGCTCACGCGGCGCACCTCGAGCTTGCTTCCCGGCCCGAGCGGGCAGCGCTTCGCCCATTCCAAGGCTTCGTCTTTGGTCGACGTCTGAATGATCCAGAATCCCGAGAACAACTCCTTCGTCTCGCCGTACGGGCCGTCGGAGACCAGCGGCGGATCGGACTCGAAATCGACGATGAATCCCTCCTCCATCGCCAATCCCTCACCTGCCAGCAAGACACCGGCCTTGATCAAGGATTCGTTGTATTGCCCCATCGCGGCGATGATCTCGTCGAAGTCCATGTCCTTGGATGCTTCGATGGCTTCGTCGGTGGAACGCATGATCAGCATGTACTTCATGAGAATCTCCTTCGTTTGTGGACCGCTCATTCGGTCCCTCTGCCTACACGTCGAACGGCAAAGACGCCGATCGACAAACTTCCGAAACTAATTTTCGAAGGACAAATCCGCCGGTCGAATACGTTGCCCACGGTATCGGCAGAAGGGTCGTCTGGCAGCTCAGAAATCGAGAAATCCTGGCACGACTTCATCGGCGAGCCCGGCCGCGTCAGCGCTCCCGTAGAAATACACCGAGCCGTAGCCAAACAGGTATTCCTCGACGAACTCGGGTTGCGGCTCGGCAACCACCGGCCATCCCTCTTCATTGATCTGGAACAGGAAGCGATGCCCGTCCGCCTCGACGGCATCGGCGTAGGACGGTTCATTTTGTATGAGTACCGGTTGCGGCGCGATCAACACCAACGGCATCACTTCGTCGTCTGCGGGAAGATTGATCAACGCCGCGCTCCCCAGGCCCTCGTGAGTGCCGGCGGATTCCGTACCTCGTGATGACGGCGGGTGCAGGACTGCCCTGAACCCGATGTCCGGGTATTCGAGGTCATCGTCGCCGATGGAGAATCCCCGACGGATGAAGACGGAAAGCTCTCGCGCACCGAGCCACGGAGCCGTGTGCGCCTCGAGCGTCAAGAGATACTCATGCGTCTGCAAAATCGGCTGACCAGCGAAAACCTGCGGCGGGCGTCCACCAATCCTGGACCCAGCTTCCGAATCGCTCGAACCCACCCCGAGATGTACTCTGTCCACCGGCGTCATCCTAGGGAGATCCGACGGGCGTCGGAAGAAGGCTCTCCGATTTCCTACAAACCACTGGTGACGTAGGCCACATTCAGGCTCGATGATGAGTGCATGACAACATTCCCCACTCTCGACCCCGAACTCGCCGCAGCACTCACCATGCTCCCGAAGGTGGACTTCGCTGACCTCCCCAACGCGCGGGCCACCTACAACGCTCTGATCGGCGCCATGTTGGCCGACCTGCCATTCGACGGAGTCTCGCTTCGTGAACTGTCCGCTCCTGGCCTGGACGGCGATCCGGAAGTCACGATTCGTTTCTTCACCCCGGACAACACCGCCGGCCCTGTCCCCGTTCTGCTCTGGATCCACGGCGGCGGATTTGCAATCGGCACCGCTGAGTCCAGCGATCCATTTTGTGTCGAGGTAGCGCGCGAACTCGGATTCGCCGTTGCAAACGTGGAGTACCGCCTCGCCCCCGAAACCTCCTTTCCCGGCCCCGTCAACGACTGCTACGCCGCACTCGTCTACATCCACGCCCATGCCGAGGAACTGGGGGTCGATCCCAGCCGCATCGCAGTGGGCGGGCAGAGTGCAGGCGGCGGATTGGCCGCAGGCACTGTCCTCAAAGCCCGCGACGAGGGCGTTGTGCCCGTGGCATTCCAATTCCTCGAAATTCCTGAACTCGACGACCGTCTGGCGACTGTCTCGATGACGAACTTCGTCGACACACCGTTGTGGCACCGCCCCAACGCCATCCTGTCGTGGAAGTACTACCTCGGCGAGTCGTATTCAGGACCCGAAGATCCTGACGTCTCCATTTACGCTGCGCCGTCCCGGGCGACCGACCTCACCGGTCTGCCGCCGACCTACCTGTCCACCATGGAACTCGACCCTCTTCGCGACGAAGGAATCGAATACGCCCTTCGACTGCTGCATGCGGGAGTCAGCGTCGAATTGCACTCCTTCCCCGGAACCTTTCACGGGTCGGCACTAGTGGCGACCGCAGCAGTCAGCGAAAGAAGTGCCGCCGAAGCCCTCACTGCGCTCCGGAGAGGGTTGCGTTCGCTGTCGCCTGTCTCGTAGCGTTGCGAGATGCAAGGACTGATGTACCGGCTTGCCGAGCTCGATGCAGACTCGGCAGGCCTGGTACGTGTCATCGATTACTTCGACACGCTCGTGCGGCACGGCTCCGACACCGCATCTCTGCTTCGCGCGAGCGCGCAGTTGGCGGACTGCGTTGTAGGTATCGAGATCGTGGAACACGGTAGAAGCAAGAAGAATTTGCGCCGATGTGACCCACGCGGCCGATGGTCACCCGAACCCCAGTTCCCTCCGAGCATGGCCAGGGACATCGCTGTAGACGACGAGGTTCTCGGGAAGGTATGGATCGAGCGTCCTGGTGCGCACTTGCCGCTCGACGAAATGCTCGTCGACCGAATGGCCCTGACCGCAGCGATAATCCTGCAACCCCGACGCTTGCCTACCGAAGCCGAGCACACTCGAAATCTGTTGTTCCCGATGGATGAACTCGCGGTGCTCACCTCCTGCGCCGGTCTCGGTATCGAACCCCAAACCCCAGTCCGCGTCATGGCAATCAAGGCAGTCTCAGACACGGCCGGCGGCACTGCACACCTTGTTATTTCGCAAGATTGCACACCTGGCAAAGCCGTTGGGATAGAAGCTGATGGCGAGTATCTGAATCTCGTGGCGGGTTCGTTCGCACCGACACCCGAGCTGTCCGAGTCAGCACTGTCGTCATCCATTCGCGCCGGAATATCTTTGGCTGCTTCCGCTTCCGAAGTGAATACAATACTCACCACTGCACGATTCGCTCGTGCACAGGCGTCAGCAACAACACCGATCGTGAACGCCGACGATCTCGGCGCCCTCAACCTCCTGGCACCGGGATCACACATCGATCACTCGCGAATACCGGATCTGGTTCTTGCCGAAGAGATCGGCGATACCAAACAGGGATTAGAACTACTCGAAACCTTGAGGGCATACCTGCAATCCGGAACATTGAGGGCCGCAGCCGATTCCATGCATCTTCATCACAGCAGCGTTGCGCACCGATTGGCGAAGCTGTCCCAGCACGTCGGATTCCACGTCGACACCATCGAGAACCGGGCACGCGCAACGGCCATGATGCTGGTCCTCGATGGCGGATAGGGCCCACCGCGCATCACTTGTGCTACACAGTGGTTGACGATCTTTCGCGTTCGGCGAGCGCAACGAAGGGTGCAAGCGCGGGATTCGGGTTGTCCGGACGGTAGGTCACGGCAACTTCGAGAGTCGGCTGCATACCGGCGATCTCACACAGATGAATACCCGGGATTCGGAGCATCCGGGCCCGCCCCTGCGGGATCGGCGCAATTCCCACCCCGTCCGAGACGGCGTGCAAAACCTGCTCGTCGTCAGCCTCGAATCGAACGATATTGGGAGTGCTGTCGGGCCAAAGTTGTTCGAGCGTACGCGAATACATCCCGGGCGCATTCGCCTCGGGCCAGAATACGACGGGGATGTCCACCAGATCTCCGAGTTCGAGTGTCGTTCGATCCCCGAACGGATGATCCACGGGAACGGCGACCAGGATAGGTTCGGTGTCGAGGACGATCAGGGGAAGTTCACGATCGTCGTCATCGAGCGGCGGTCGCACAACCGCGATGTCGACGGCTCCGGTTCGGACGAGGTCGACAGTCTGCGCCGAAGTGCCCCGGTGCACGACAACTTCGACGCCTGGATAGAGCTTGCGATAAGTGCTGACCAGATCCCCGACGGCGCCACCCGCCCACGACCGGGTGTACGCGATGCGCAGTTCCCCGTCCACACCGCGTGCAGCCAATCGAATTCGTTCGACCGCCCGGTCTGCGCACCCGAGCAAGAAGCGTGCCTCTCGTACCGCTACCCGCCCCGCGTCGGTGAAAGTGAACTGCGGACCTCGGCGGTCCACCAGAGGAACTCCGAGTTCGCGCTCGAGAACCTTGATCTGCTGACTGAGTGCAGATTGCGCCACGTGGACGTTCGCGGCGGCGCGAGTGAAGCTGCCGTGATCCGACAGAGCAATCAGATAGCGTGCGCGCTGCAGGTTCATACGGCGATTATAAGAAGAACAGATGGTGGTGTCACTACTTGGTCTTGGACAGCGCATCACCTGAGGTCGGAGGATCGAGTGCAGGTTGTTCCACCGCTCGCCTCCCGAAAAACTGTCCCCCGAACGATCACAAGGTTGAACATGAGCCCCCGAACACTCGTCGAAGCACGCGAACCTGCAACGGACGCGAGGTTCCTCGACGCCCTCGCAGAGATCGTCGGCGAAGCGCACGTCCTCACCGATCCAGAGCTGATCGAGGGTTACACACGCGACTGGACGGGACGTTGGATCGGTGACGCAATAGCTGTGGTCCGTCCGGCCGACACCGCCGAAGTGTCCGCCGTCGTCACGACCTGCTTCGAGGCCGGGATTCCCATCACCCCACAAGGTGGAAATACCGGACTGGTCGGTGGCGGAATACCGTCGGCTGGATCAGTGGTGCTGAGCACCAGGCGCTTGGATTCGATCGAGACCGTCGACCCCATCGGCCGGACAATCGCGGCCGGTGCGGGCGTGACCGTCGCTCGCGCCGACCTGGCGGCCTCCGCACACGGCCTCCGATTCGGAATCGATTTGGCATCAAAGGAATCCGCGACCCTCGGCGGCATCGTCGCAACCAACGCCGGCGGTACCCGAATGGTCCGATACGGAAATACACGGGCACAGATACTCGGGATCGAGGCAGTACTTGCCGATGGTTCGGTACTGAGTAGATGGACTCCACTCGTCAAAGACAATGTCGGATACGACATCCCAGGGCTTCTTGCGGGCAGTGAGGGAACGCTCGCGATTGTCACCAAGGTCCTGATGAAGTTGGTCACCCCGGCGACCGACACCCAGGTCGTGCTCGCGGGTGTGCGCGACGTCGATCAAGCGCTGCAGCTGTGTAATCGAGTGCGCCAGAGCGGGTTGACCGTCGAAGCCGCCGAAATCATGACCGACGACGGCATCTCCCTCGTCTGCGCACACACCGATGCCCGTCGCCCGTTCGGAACACCGTCACCGATGTACACCCTGATCGAGGTGTCATCGCCGCGCGAGACGGAAGAGTCACTCCTCGAAGTTCTCTCCGCCTCTGCCGATCTCATCGAGGACGCGACAGTCGAGCCTGGCCCCGCTCGAAAACTGTGGACTCTGCGAGAAAGCCATACCGAAAGCATCAGCGCTTCATCGACGACTCCGGTGGTCAAACTCGACATCTCCGTCCCCTTGTCCGTGATGGGCATGTTCATCGAGAGCCTCCGCGAAGTACTCACCGAACGATTCGTCCATGTGCGTCCAATGTTGTTCGGACACTTCGCCGACGGGAATATCCATGTGAATCTTCTTGACGCCGAACCGAGCATCGCCCACGAACTGACCGATACGGTCTTCGAACTCGTCTCCGCCCATCACGGAAGTATCAGCGCCGAGCACGGGATCGGTCGCGCGAAGTCACCGTGGATAGCGCTGGGGCGCACGGAAACCGACATCGCCGCCATGAAGCTGATCAAATCGTCCTGGGATCCGCGTGGAATCCTCAATCCTGGAATACTGTTGCCCGAAACGGTCGGGTAAACAAAAAGGGGTCTCGTGCAGGATCTTTACGTCGTCACTCATCCTCATGCCGAACACACAGCACAGGACATCGTCGGAGGTTGGCACAATTCGGTTCTCACGCCCGCAGGCAGGCGCGATGCAGAATTGATCGCCGAAGAGTTGAAACGTCGACGGACAGGAACTTCGCGCCCGATCCGCATCACCTCTTCCGACCTCGAACGGTGCGCCGAGACATCCGCGATCATCGCCCGGACACTTAATGTTCCGGCGACAACAGACTCTCGATTGCGCGAAATCAGCTTCGGAGAAGCCGAAGGGCGCCCGAACTCGTGGCTGACCCAGCGGCAGGTTCCGGCTCCTGACGACAACCGCCTCGATCACCGTGGCCCCGTTGCCGGTGCCGAAACCCGCCGCGACATCGCATCAAGGGTCGGTGAGTGCATTCGCGAACTGATGACCGAACTCGATCACGATCACATCGTCGTAACACACGGATTTGCACACACATTCGTCGTCTCCGCCTGGCTGCAGATCCCCGTCGAAGCCACAGGGTTTGCGAACTTCGCGACCACGCCCGGGGCCATCACACATCTCCAACACGACGACTACTGGCGCAATCGAACTCTCGCGCAACTAGCCGATACGACGCACTTGGCCTGTGGCACGATGGCCTGATGCGCCATGTCTCCGACGACGAACGCCGTGCACGCATAGGAGTACGTCATGCGCTGGCGCCTTCGTTCCGCGTCGATTATCCGGAAGCTGCCACGCGGGCGATGACGGTACTGCACGCCACCGAGTCAGCGACGGTCTATCTGTCTTGCTGGGCGAGGGTTCGGTCATTGGACGCCGCCGACGTCGACAACGCGTTGTACGTCCAACGCAGTCTCGTGAAGCAATTGGCTATGCGCCGCACGCTCTTCACGTTCCCCCGAGACTTGCTGCCGGCCGCGTGGTCGAGTGCGTCCGCCCGCGTCGCGAACACCGAGCGCGCACGAATGGCCAAGGATGTCGTCAAGGCCGGAATCGCCGTCGACGGCAACGACTGCGCACCGGCGAGGCCATGATTCTGCCTGCAGGCGTCCTCAATACCGTTACGGTTCCGACGGGTTCACTGCTTCTGCCGCTCGGCTTCCGCTCCTCGAACGGATCGACCGTATCTGCCGACGCCCTCGAGACCGTGCAGTTCTCCCCCGATGACGAATTGGCATTGCTGCACACTTTCGTCGCCGCCTACACACCCTTGCGCCCGCGTGGCCACGACAGCGCCGCAGCATTCGACATCATCGCCACCGGCCCTCTCGCACAATCGGTTTCGAACGGGTCTGCCGCCGATTCGATTGCCACACGACTGGCAGCGACAATCTCCGCCCGACCGGCTGACCCTCGCACTCTGGACGAGTGGGCGCAAGAGTTCGGTACCGACGCGGCCAGGCTGCGCCGGGAGTTCCGTATCGAGACCGGCACTACGTATCCGCAATGGCGATCGCTTTCACGGATGACCCAGGCACGCACCCAACTCCAACTCGGGGTTGCACCCGGAACGGTGTCGAGGAACCTGGGTTACGCGCACCTGCCCGCATTCAGCCGAGCGTTTCGCACTGCGCACGGGATCTCACCGCAGCGCTTCCAAGCTCAGTCCGTCGAACGCGCCCTCTGGTTACGTTCTGTGCCGCGCGCCGCCGAGCCGAGCGCTCGGGTTCTTCACACCCACTGAACGAGCTGCCACACAATGCCGTTGGGATCGACGAACTGGCAGTAGCGCTCGCCCCACGGTTCGGTCTCCGGCTCTGTGACGACGGAGGCACCTTCGGCAGCGATGCGGGCGAACTCGGCGTCGATGTCATCGACCACGAATGCGATGAGCATGCCTTGCCCGGCCGAACCTGCGACGAAGTCCGGCTTGAACGTACCGAGACCGGTGCGCAGGAAGACCACGTTGACCCCGGCATCCGGATGATTCAGAGAAACGAATCCATCGTCGGACATGGCCTCGGTGAAGCCGAAATGGGTTTTCGCGAAGTGGGCCGACGCGTCCGTGTCGGCAACGTTCAAGGACAGAGCAGTGCTGGTGATTTTCATCGTGGCCTCCATGATCATAAACCTTGTGCAGTGCATACAGTATGCACCGTATAAGGTATACCACTGTTAAGGTATTCCCGATTTCTGGAGACGGCTGATGGCACGCGAACTGATCGACCTACTGTGGCGCGATCACCCCCTCGCACCGAAGGGTGGAGCCCGCGGCCCTCGCGCGAAGGTCACCACCTCACAGGCGGTCGACGTCGCTCTCGCCCTCGCGGACGTGGAAGGGCTGGACGCGGTGACGGTGCGCCGATTGGCCGCCGAGCTCGGAATCTCGGGCATGGCGGTGTACACCCACGTCGGGTCCCGTGACGATCTCCTGGTGCTCATGGTCGACACCGTGCGCAGCAACAGTCCGCGCCTGTCGTACGGGAACATGACGTGGCGCAAGCGCGTGCGCCGGGTAGCCGAGGAGGAACTTGCCCTCTACTCGGAGCACTGGTGGCTCCTGGACATCACCGATCAGCGCTCCGCGTTGGGTCCGGGAACTATCGCGAAGTACGACCACGAACTACATGCGTTCGACGGCACCGGGCTGAGCGACATCGAGCGGGATTCCGCGCTGACGTTTGTCGCCGACTTCGCACGGTCCTCGGCGCAAGCACGGCGCCCCGACCCCCGAGCGGCCGACATGGCCGAGGTGTGGTCGTCCTGGAACCAGCGTCTGGCTGCCTATCTCGGCGACAACTTCCCGCTGGCGCAGCGAGTCGGAGGAGCGGCCGGCGAAGCCAAGAACACCCCGTACAGCCCCGAGGCAGCGTGGAAATTCGGGCTGGACCGGGTCCTCGACGCCCTGGAAGGTCTTGTTCACATCGAATGACATTCCTGCAATTCGAAACCGCGAGAGCTGTTGCACGCCTATGAGAATCAATCGACCGAGAGGTACGGGGTTCCAGTGAGCTTCTGATCGAGATTCCGCTGCGCGACGCAACCAGCTAGCCCCGACTTCAGCGGCATATATCCACGGAGAAGGGGTAGACGAGTAGATACCGGCGGCACATCGACTCAACTCCAGGCGTGGTGGACAATGTTTCTCAGCGACCAGTCAATTCGTCATCACACCCGCCGTTTCGGTGCAGCTCTGTCGCCTTCTCACAAATGGCCTCCCCCGACCGAAACACAGCGCGTCGCACGCTGGAGTGAGAGGTCGGAGATGCTCGGCGCGCTGTCAGTACTCCTGTTCTGGGCTTTCGGCTTCGGCATCCTTCTGGGTGCGGGCGCGATTACAACAGGAATCTTTGCGCTCCGACGTCGCCCGAAGAAGTCTGGCGGGCATCTGCTCTCGAATGCCCGCCAGCTGCCGTGGGATGCAATAGTCGGCCTCTTCACCGGCGTCATCGGTCTTGCCCTGAGCGGTTGGTTCTTCGTCGTGGTCCTACCCAACATGTAGGCGTCTGCTAGCCAAGGCCGTTCGCGTCAGTGGCCAATGTTCGGAGTTCCCGTCGTAGGATCTTGCCCGTGGTGGTGAGCGGCAAGCTGTCGATGAAGGTGATCTGCCTGGGGTACTGGTAGAAAGCAAGGCGGCATTTCACGTGGGTCTGCAACTCCTGGCGAAGCTCTTCCGAAGAGTTCGTTCCTTCGGACAGAACGACAAAAGCGTGAACGGCTTCCCCGCGCAACGGATCCGGAACACCGATGACGCCGGCCATAGCTACCTCGTCGTGCGAGAGCAGGCACTCTTCGATCTCGCCGGGGCCGATCCGGTACCCCGCGGACGAAATGACGTCATCGGCACGCCCCTGGTACCAGAAGTTCCCCGCTTCATCGGTCCGACCCAGATCACCGGTATGAATCCACCCGTCGTAGACCTTTTCATCAGTCTTCGACGGTTGGTTCCAATAGCCGAGGAACTGTCCGGGGTTGCCTGCCTTCACACAGATCTCGCCTACCTGCCCCACCGCTACCGGCTCGCCGAGCGGATCGAGGAGGGTGACGTCGAAGCCCGGAAAAGCGCGACCCATCGAGCCGCTCACGGGCGTCCACTTCGAACGCGAAGTGCCGATGGTCAGATTCATTTCCGTCTGCCCGTAGAACTCGTTGACAGCTACGCCGAGTGTGTTTGCAACCCACGCCTGCAATGCGTCACCGAGGGCTTCACCACCAGTTCCCAATGCTCGCAGCCGAATACCACGCGCAGCGGTGCCGTCGACGCCGATACTCCGCATCTGCTTGAGCGCAGTCGGAGGAATGAAGGCACCCGTTACTTTGTGACGGCTCAGAATCTCGACCGCACGCGCCGGTGTGAATTTGTCGGGCGTCGCAACAACGGGGCACCCCAACGCAAGGGCTGGAAACAGAACGTCGAACAGACCGCCGATCCAGGCCCAGTCTGCCGGCGTCCAGAAGACATCTCCCCGCTGCGGCGCATTGTCGAATGCCGTCCGCATACCGGGCATGTGCGCCAAGAGAATTCGATGCCCGTGGAGGGCGCCTTTCGGATTCCCCGTCGTTCCCGAGGTATAGATGATGATGGCGTGTGAATCGGGGCCCGTCGCCGCCAATTCCGCGCTTTCTGCGGCACTGTCGACGAGGCTGTGGAAATCGAGAAGTCGAACGGGGGTCGAATCGGAGGGCTGATCCGTCTTTCCGACAACGATGACGGCTTCGATGCCGGGTATCTCACCGATTCCGTCGGCAACTCGTTCGTAACAGTCCTTGTCGACCACAAGCACTTTCGCTCCCGAGTCACGCATTCGATGAACGACCGCATCCGACCCGAACTTGACCGATAGCGGAACGGTGACCATTCCGGATCGGAAGGCGCCCAGATGTGTCGCGAGAACCTCGATCCCCTGTGGGACCATCACACCGACGCGATCCCCTGAGACAAGGCCGAGATCCGCAAGCACGGTTGCGAACTTACGGCTTGTCGTGGCGACTTCACCGAAGGTGTACCGACTCCAGTGTCCACCGGTGTCTACGACGAGGGCTAGATCATCGGGATTCTGCACATCGACACAGGCGTGCGCGATGTTGAATTGCTCTGGCACAGTCCATTCGAAGTTTTCCGCTTCGAGATCCTGCCACCATGACATATGCGGCCGAGAACTCACCGAGCACCCACTTCGAGGTCGAGAGAATGGGTCTCGCCTACCAGGAAAGAGAATTCGCCGGAGAAAACAAGGTCTCCGTCTTGGTTGACGAGTGAGCCTTTCGACGTCACGATCGCGGTCTCACCGTCCGAGCGAGGGCGCACCGACAGCACTTCCGACACCGCATGCACCGAGTCGCCGAGGTAGGTCGGCCGGTGGAACCTGACGTGATCAAGTCCGTAAAAGCACTGGAGGTAACGGGGATCCAACTCCACCAGGCCGAGCAAGGTGGACAGCATGAGTGCGCCGTGGGCGATCTGGCGACCGAAGCGCGTCTGCTGCGCGTAGTCGGGGTCGAGGTGAAGAGGATGGCGATCCCAGGTGAGGTCGGCGAAACTTCGCACATAGTCTTCGGTGACGACCCGCGGGTCCGTTACCGCAATGTCTCCGACAGAGATCTCTTCGAAACTCTTTGTGATCATTGAAGTTTCCTCTACTAGTTGACAACCGTTGAGCGTTGATCGACCGGCGGTAGATAGGCCCCGTTGTCATCGATGTACATGTCGCGGCTTCCTTCGTCGAGGTCGGTGTCACGGACGAAGTAGACGCTGATCAGCGAAATAACCGACAGGGCAGCGATATACACAGCCACCGCGAACGATCCACCTGTCGCGCGAACCAACATGGCCGCGACCATCGGCGCGATTGCTCCACCCAAGAGCACACCGATCTGGAAAGCGATCGAGGCCGCGCTGTAGCGCACCCTGGCGTCGAACAATTCGGCGATGAACGTCGCCTGCGGCCCGTACGAGATGCTGAGCATGAAGGCGCCGACCGCCAATGCGCCGGTGGTGATCCAGAAGTTGCCGGTATCTATCGCGGCGAATGCAACGAAGACCCACAGACCCATGCCGGTGATCCCGACCATCAGGATCCGGCGTCGGCCGAACTTTTCGGACAGTTGACCAAAGATCGGAATGAAGATGACGGCAACGAGCGCGGACACCATGACCGCGCCGAGCATGAGGTTTCCGGACAGCAGATCGAATTGATCGGCGTACGTCAGGCTGTAGGTGTTGAGGATGTAGAAGTAGGCGCCGGTGCTGATCATCGAACCTGCGGCAAGAATGATCTGGCGAGGATAGTTCTTGAACGCGTCGACCATCGGGATCTTGACCGCGGTGTTCTGCTGCTTCACGCGAGCGAATGCCGGAGTCTCTTCCAACGCCGTGCGAATGTACAGCCCCACTGCAACCAAAGCGATACTCAGCAGGAACGGAATTCGCCATCCCCACACCAGGAATTGGTCTCCGGTGAGCGCCTTGGTGCCGAACATGACGGCCGTCGCCAGCAGAAGGCCGGCGGGCACACCCACCTGCGGCATGCTGCCGTAGAAGCCGCGGCGATTCTTGGGTGCGTACTCCACAGCAGTCAAAACTGCACCGCCCCACTCGCCGCCGACGCCGAATCCTTGAATCAGCCTCAACACAACGAGAAGAATCGGGGCCCACACACCGATCTGGGAAGACGTCGGAAGGACGCCGACCAGGAATGTTGCAGCTCCCATCAAGAGAAGTGCAAGCACCAAGACCTTCTTGCGTCCGATGCGGTCACCGAAGTGGCCCATCACAACACCGCCGAGTGGCCGCGCCAGAAAGCCGACCGCAAAGGTAGCGAAGGAGAGAATCGTCGCCAGCGCGGGATCTGCGCCCGAAAAGAACAGCGGCGCAAAGACCAAAGCGGCGGAGGCGCCGTAGATCTGAAAGTCGTACCACTCGATCGTGGTGCCGACCAGAACTGATCCGGCTACACGCCGCAGGGCAGGCCTGTCGACAGTTGCGGGAGATGGAGGATTCGCGTCGTTCATGTCATTGCTCCTTGTATGGAGTGCCCTGTTAGCTCGCGCACCGAGGGGAGGCTCGACAAGAACACTATGCAGTGACCCAACGCACAGTCAAGCATTTTTCAATCGATCGATTGATGAATAGATATGTAATTTGCCAGTACACAGGCAGCTATCAATCAATTGATTGACGGTCAGTCGATTTCGGCGGCGATGCTAGCATGATTGGGCAACCAACCGAAATGAGGATCATGGACCTGGGGCGCGTTCAACGGGCGGCAGTCACGCTGTTCGCGACGAAAGGGTTCGCCGCTACCGGCATTCGTGAACTCGGAGCAGAAGCCGGCATCAACTCGGCAACGCTCTATCACTACGTCGGCAGCAAAGAGTCACTGTTGGCCTCGATCATTCGGTCGTGCCTCGACGAGCTGACACAGTCGGGAGAGCGGGCGATGCGCCGCAGCGCCGATCCCGTGGTCCAGCTCGCCGGCCTGGTGTCGTCGCACGTCGGCATTACCGCTGTCAACCAACTGACTGCCCGCGTCGCCGAGTACGAGATGCGCGGATTGACCGGAGACAACCGCATCGAGTTGCAGACGCTGCGCGACGAGTACGAGCTTCTTTTCGGACAGATCCTCGAACGCGGACAACGCGTGGGCGCCTTCGACATCGAAGATCTGGCATTGAGCCGACTCGCGATACTGGAGATGTGCACCGGGGTTGCGCACTGGTACCGGCCCGGTGGGCGTCTCGAGTTGGAAGATGTCCAGCGATTCTTCGTCAGCACCACATGCAAGCTTCTGTCGGTTCCGTCCGACGAACTGAACGGAGTGGAATTCATTCACGAAGTTCGAAAGCTGGACAGCGAACCCGAGACTCAGTCCTCCGAAATTTGGGGCACCCACGCACAGAGCGACTTCGTACGCCAGTCCGAACTGTAATCACACCAGAACTTCCGCGCTCTGATACGAACTGAACATGCAACTACCCGCGGACAGTCATGTTCACAGCGAGTGGTCGTGGGATACCGGCGGGCCACAGTCCGACGCTTCCGGGCGAATGCAACAGACTTGCGCACGTGCCGAAGCAATCGGATTGCCCGCGTTGGTGTTCACCGAGCATCTCGACTTCGATGCTCGGTGGCGCACAACCGCCGCAGATCTGATGCCCCATCAACATCACCTGCTGAGCACCGACGGCTACGTCCGCGCACCCATCCTCGACCTCGACGGCTATCTCGACAGCATCGAACGATGTCGACACCGTTTTCCTGAATTGCGGATTCTCACCGGAGTCGAGTTCGGACAACCGCACCTGCACGAAGCGCAGGCGTCGCACCTCCTTGATCTCGGTGTGATCGACCGGGTATTGGGGTCCTTGCACACGCTCGAAGTCGGCGACGATCGGAGTGAACCGAACACCCTGTTTCGAAAGTGGGGCGCCGACGAAGTGATGTGGGCTTACCTCGAAGAGATCCCGCGTATGGTGGCTGGCTCTCAGACCTTCGAGGTGTTCACCCATATCGACTATGCCGTGCGTGCATGGCCGACCGAAATCGCCGGACCTTTCGATCCCCGCCGATTCGAGGACGGATTCCGAAATGCGATGCGCGCTATCGCCGAAAGCGGTCGGGCGCTCGAGATGAACACCCGTCGACTGTGGTTGGTGGAGCGAAGAGGGAGGCAAAGCGGTGACATTCGGAAGCGATGCCCATGTGCCCGAGGCTCTGGCGGCGAACTTCCCGGAAGCGACAGCGATGCTCGAACACTACGGATTCCGTTCAGGTCGAAGGCCCGAAGATTACTGGACCCGCTGACCTTCTGTTCTCCTGGCCGACATTTCCGTGAGCAAAGGTTGTCGGAGGCGGATCTACCCGCAATAGTCGATGTATGGATCGGTACAAGATCACGATGCCCGACGGCTCCTCGACCGAGGAACCTTTCGACTCCGACAAGCAAGCAATCGCGTGCGCCGTGGATGCCAATCGAGGCGTCAGCAAGCACCTTGTAGTCGAGAAATACACGGCCGACGGCCGTCTGATTCCTACTGCTCAGGCTCCTGCGAAACACAAGGGACATCACAAGAATCGTTCGAACAGTTGAATTCTCGACTACACCACGCCTATCGAACTTGGTGTGCGACGACCGGACGCGTGACGCAAAAGTAGACCGATCGCATGCTCGACGGTCGCCCCCAGGACAGCTTCGGGGTCACCTGAGAAAACCTGCTTCTCTGTTTCAGCGGTCCCATGATCGACGACTCCGAACCACACAGTTCCCGGTGGGACGTTCTCCTGGGTATCCGGACCGGCTTCGCCGGTGACCGCCAGTGCCAACGTCGCGCCGAACAGTGTGGCAGTGCTGTGTGCCATGACCCGAGCAGCGTCCTCGCAGACGACTGGGCCGTCAGGAACATGAAGAACGGAATGCTTGACCGCTCGGGTATATGCGACGATCCCGCCACAAAACCAGGAACCGGCGTTCGGCGCCTTTCCTAGATGTGCGGCGATGTTCCCGGCGGTCAACGATTCCGCCGTCGCCACCGACAGACCGTGTTCCTCTACTGCTGCAGCCAACTGCCTGCACATATCGTCGAGATCCTTGTCCGACGGAAGCTCGGGTCGTGGATCGCCATTCATATGTTGCTCCTCCTGCTGTCCGATCGGTGACCTCGATAAGAAATTGGAAGTCTTGGAATGCCAATTCCAACCGTGCCCTACAGCTCACTGCCACCTTGTGAACTGCACCCTTCGAAAGTGCGTCGGGCGCACTCGTCGATCACATCGGCCACCCGTGACCGGCGTGCGAGTTGCCGGCGCTGCACGATCGCCCCGTTTCCGTTGCTGAAGACCTTGTCCAAGGAAGCCGTGACCTGCTCGAACTCTCCGAATGCGGTCAGAGCAGGTTCGACATGATCCACCAATCGCCGAACCGCCTGGTGTGCAGTCAGCAAGCGCACGGATTCCACGTCCAGCGACCTGCCGTCGAGTCCGTCGCGTGCTGCACGCCAGCAAGCCGCGCGGAGTAGCTCCTGATCGACGGCAGGCGCAACCTCACCTTTGGTGATCGCAGCGGATGCGGTGCCGACGAGTGCCTGCACCAGTGTGGCCAGAGTCATCGTCTCCTCCACGGTGGCGGGCACGTCGCTGATCCGAATCTCCACGGTGGGAAGGTGATCCGACATGCGCACGTCCCAATAGACCATGTGCGGATCGAGAATGACCCCCGTCTCCAGCATCGCTGCAACGGCATCTTCGTAGTGCCCCACGGACTCGAAGAAGGGTGGCGGACCCGAACTGGGCCATCTGCCGAACAGAACGTAACGCCAACTCGCATAACCGGTATCGCGCCCCTCGCTGATCGGGGAGTTCGCCGTCAATGCCAACAAAGTTGGTAACCATGGACGCAGATGATTGATGATCTGGACCGATCGTTCTCGATCTTCGACACCCACGTGAATGTGGCAACCGCACATCACACCTTCGGTGATTGCACCGAATTGACCGGCCATCCGTTGGTACCGCGACTTCTGCGTGATCTCGTCGACCGGTGGATCGTAGAAAGGCGTTCCGACAGCGATGAGTTGACATCCCACGCGGGCAGCGGCATCGGCGGTGAGGGCACGAGACTCACAGAGTTGGTCACGAAGGTCACGAATGTGGCTGCCGATCGAAGTGGAAGTCTCCACCTGACAACGTGTGAGTTCGAGTTGCAACGAGATACCGAGTTCTCGCCCGGCAGCAGCAACCTCGGAGTTGCGCAGACTGGGACGCCCAGTCTGCGGATCGCAGAGCAAAAACTCCTCCTCGACACCGAGAGTCGGTGTACCTACCGAGAATAGGTCAGGAGTCGGCTTCCCATTCATAGGCCTTCCTCGCACCGGTTTTCCTCCACACCCGATACTTCGAGCGTACGGCTTTCTCCGCACTTCGGCACTACTCCATCTGTTTCATTCACCCATCGATCGGGTAGTTGCCCTGTGAACCGACGACGAGCGAAGAATCGCAAGTCTTCATGAGCGAAGGATGGAGTGCGCCGTGACCAACATGAGCGGGAGTTCACCGGTAGATGACGAACACACCAATCGATCGCACGTCGGGGAGGCAATCAGCGACGGGCGCAACTATCCCGGATACCTGCTGATCGGGCTGGGTCTGGCAACACTCGGATTGACTTTGGTGGCAGCAGGTTACGGATTTCGCGGATGGGCAGTCATCGCCGGCGCGGTGTGCGTCGTGTCCTTCGTCGTCGGAACAGGGGCCATCTTGATGGAACACCGTCGGGTCAAGCGACTGGAAGGTCAGGAACTCTTCGATCAAGAAGGGCACTGAACCGAACGCTCGAGTTGTATTCTGCACAAGCAGAATACAACTCGAGCAGAATCCGGCTCAGTGATCGCGGAGTTTCTCGATCAGCTCACCCTTGTTCAGTTTCGAGTACCCGTGCAGATCGAGTTCCTTGGCGCGTTTCTTCAGATCGTCGACCGTCCACTCCTCGTACGGCGAAGATTGTCCGCCGGACTTGGTGACAGTCGACCGCCCTCGATTGGCGGCCGCATTGGAGATTCGAGCCGCCTTCTCCTTGGAATCACCCTTCTCACGTAGCTCTTCGTAGAGTTCTTGATCCTTGAGTTGAGGTTGTGAGTCCTTGCGAGCCACTGTTTCGTCCCTTCACTCGTGTCTTCACTCCGACGGTGTAGGCGGCACCTCGAAACGCCCCCACACGCGGTGTGTCTTCAGAAGCTGAGCTAGTGAGGCGAGGGCTCCTTCCGCGTCAGCATCGACGACGACTCCCAATGCAGACTCGTCGATACCGGCGGCAGCCAGCGCACTCATGCTCTCACCCCAACCACCAATTGCCTTGCTGTGACGATACATTTCGTTCAGCAGTGTCTCCACCCGTGGATCCAACTTGCCCTCGCCGATCCGAGAAACGTCGCCGCTCAGCAGGATTGCATCGAATTCGATCGAACGAGCCGTGAGGTACGTTCGCTGCACCGTCACCGCGTCGTCACCGTCCCCGATGGTTCCGCCGTGCGGGCCGAGGATCAGCGGCACCATGCCGGCGTCGAAGATCTTGTCTCGAATGGCGACCACGGTGTCGAGATCGGAGTTCTCGTCGACCAGTAGCGCGATGATCCTTCCGTCGACGGGCCATTCCGCGCCAACCTGGGACAGTGCAGGGCTGAGCTCCGGATCACTCAACGGCTCCGTCGGTTCGGGAACCGGAAGGCCGAGCCCCCCTGCGACAATCGACACGAGACCCGCGTCGATGTTCGCCAAGATTCCCAGATTCCGGGTCTTGATGTTCTCCTCGTAGCACTTGCCCAATTCGAAGGTATACGCCTGCGCAACGTGCTCCTGTTCGACAGGGGAGAGACTGCGATAGAAGAGTCGAGCTTGCGAGAAGTGATCGTCGAACGATGCCGGCGCCTGCCTCCCCTTTCGCCCTGAAACTTCCTCAGGCACCTCGATATAGGCCGCGCTGTCCGCCGAGGCCATGAACGGGCACCCACCGTCCAACGAATTGGGATGGTACGGAGCGACTCCGGTATGCACGCCGTCCTGATGGAAGCCGTCGCGAAGCATGTCGTTGACAGGCGCGTGAGGACGGTTGATCGGAATCTGGTCGAAGTTGGGGCCACCGAGTCGCGTGATCTGGGTGTCGAGGTACGAGAACAAACGCGCCTGCAGGAGACGATCGTTGGTGATGTCGACGCCCGGAACCAAGTGGCCCGGATGGAATGCAACCTGCTCGGTCTCGGCGAAAAAGTTCGTCGGATTGGCGTCGAGTGTCATCGTTCCGATGACCTGAACCGGCGCTAGTTCTTCGGGCACGATCTTGGTGGGATCCAATAGATCTATGCCTTCGAACATTTCGTCTTCGGTATCAGGGAACACCTGCACGCCCAGATCCCAGGACGGATATGCGCCCGCCTCGATGGCGTCGGCAAGATCGCGTCGATGGAAATCCGGATCCACACCGCCGGCGATCTGCGCTTCCTCCCACACGAGTGAATGCACTCCGGCGGCCGGCTTCCAGTGGAATTTCACCAGATTCGTCTCGCCGTCGGCATTCACGAGCCTGAACGTGTGAATGCCGAAGCCCTCCATCATGCGATAGGAGCGCGGGATGCCTCGATCGGACATGTTCCACAATGTGTGCGCCGTGGCCTCGGTGTGCAGCGACACGAAATCCCAGAACGTGTCGTGCGCGCTCTGCGCCTGCGGAATCTCCCGGTCCGGGTGGGGTTTCGCGGCATGGATGATGTCTGGGAACTTGATTCCGTCCTGGATGAAGAACACCGGGATGTTGTTGCCCACCAAATCGAATACACCTTCGTCGGTGTAGAACTTGGTGGCGAAGCCGCGTGTGTCTCGGACGGTATCCGCCGAACCGCGTGAACCCAGAACTGTCGAGAAGCGTACGAATACCGGGGTTCTGGCACCTGAAGCGAACAACGAGGCTTTACAGATGTTTTCGGCTGCGCCATTCGCCAGGAACGTGCCGTGCGCGGCCGCCCCGCGGGCGTGGACGACACGCTCCGGAATTCGCTCGTGATCGAAGTGTGTGATCTTCTCACGCAGATGGTGATCCTGCAGAAGAGTCGGGCCCCGCTCGCCGGCGGTCAGTGAGTGGTCAGTCTCGTAAAGCCGTGTACCGGTGGCGGTGGTGAGGTACTCCCCCCGCTGGCCACGTCCATTTCCCTTCACCTTCTCTTCGGCACCCGCGACGGTACGCACCTCCGGCTGCCGCTGGTCGTCCTTGGGCGGCAACGGCTGTCGAGGCTTGACCGGTTCTTTCAGGTCCGGCGCTTTCGGGGCCGGTGCACCTGGGACGGACTGAGATGAAGGCATCGAACAGCTCCTCTTGATCGTCATGCTGGGCGCACGAATCTTGTTACGCCCTAAGTAAGTAGAGATTTCAAACTGAACGCGGAGCCACGACTCACCCTCGGGCTGGGATCAATCCCAGGCCGAGGGTGACGAGTGCGTCAGGGCTATTGCTCGGACTTCTGTCGCGCTTCGTCTGCGGCCGCTTCGGCGCGAGCCTTCTCGGCTTCCGCCTCTTTCTTCGCGACTTCTCGCTGGCTTTCGGCCTTGTCCTGCTGGGCGCGGCCCTCTCGGGTCAAACTGTCGTTTCCGGAAACCGCACCAACGGCTTCCTTGGCCTTACCCTTGACGTCCTCTACTACGCCTTTGATTCCCTCGCTGGGACCGCTCTTGTCATCTGGCACGTTGACCCTCCAATACGTTTCGGATTCTCGCTCAGGGTTCCCACACAGGCAGGACTCCCACACAGAAGGCCCTACCCCGTCGAAATTCGCATAAACATCCGTGCACCGACACGCCACAACGCGTACGGGTAGCGACCGCCGAGGGGGGTGCCGTTCACTCTCGTGTGTTATTCAGTGCACATGAGCCAGTTACAGACCGATCCCCCCGTGGGCGGGACGCTGTCCACGATTCGCGCGCTTGCGCCCAACCTGGCCCCGAGCGAGCGACGCGTCGCCGACATCTGCATAGCCCGGCCCAAAGAGTTCGCCTGGTGGTCGGCGGCAGATGTGGCCGAGCACGCGTCTACGTCGACAGCAACGGTTATTCGAGCGTGTCAGAATCTCGGATTCAAGGGCTTTCAGCATCTGCGCATGCTCCTGCTCAGAGACCTCGGCGCATCCGAATCCCGCGTGCAGGATGCTTCGCACACCAAGGACAGCATCGGGCTGATGCAAGCGGTATTCGGCGAAGTGGCTGCCGATCTCGGCGGAGCACTCACACCACTGGATCGCGAGGCTTTCGACCAGGCGGTAGAGGCCATCGCCGACGCCGACCGCGTGCTCGTCGTGGGAAACGGGGTATCCGGGCCATCTGCATCTGCAGTGGCTGTTCGGTTCATCCTGAACGGACGGACCGCGGAAGCACCCACCGATGCGGTGATGCAGCAACTGACAGCTCGCCACCTCACCTCGCGAGACGTCTGTCTCGCGATCAGTGACAGTGGACTCAACTCGTTGACCCTCCAGCCCGCCCACGCCGCGAAAGAAGCCGGCGCTATCGTCATCGGCGTGACCGGATACGCACGGTCCCCACTGGTGGAACTGGCCGACATGGGCCTGGTTCTCGGTGGCGGAACCGGGCCGTGGGGCGCGCACGGAGCTTCGGCGACCGTCATCCAGCTGACCTTTCTGATCGGCCTGCAGATCGCCGTCAGTGAACGACGCGGCGGGTCGGCGGAAGCTGCCGCCCAGACTCTCGAGCATGTGATCGGAATCCTCAATCACGTTTCCACTAGCTGAAATTCGGATCATCCATACGTTCCGGCCCGAATAGTTGCCCTGAGAATTACGGACATTTACGACGGCGTTCGATCACCGTTCATCTTCGACTGGCTAACTTCCGATGTAACGAAAATCCCCAATTCGATGCGATTGGGTAACGTCATTTCATCGGGAGAAGCCAATGGGCAGGATTCGAATAGAGAATCTGAGTCGGAAGTTCGCAGATGTCACCGCAGTCGACAACATCGACATCGATGTTCGTGACGGCGATTTCCTGGTCCTCCTCGGCCCCAGCGGCTGCGGCAAGACGACACTGCTGAGAATGCTCGCCGGCCTGCTGGAACCGACCAGCGGCCGGATATTGCTCGACGACGAAGACATCACCACCGCTCCCGCGCGTCGACGCGACGTCGCCATGGTGTTCCAGAACTATGCGCTCTACCCACACCTCTCCGTGGCCAAGAACCTCGGATTCCCCCTGAAGGTGAAGAAGATCGACAAAGCCTCCGCAGTAGCGCGTGTCGAGGAGGTAGCACAGCAGCTCGAGATCGCACATCTGCTGGAACGCAAGCCGAAGGAATTGTCGGGTGGCCAGCGCCAGCGAGTGGCAGTGGGACGCGCGATCGTTCGAAATCCCAAGGCGTTCTTGATGGACGAACCTCTGTCGAATCTCGACGCGAAGCTCAGAACGGCTACCCGTCGTGAGCTCACCGACCTCCACCGACGATTGGGCGCCACCTTCGTCTACGTCACCCACGACCAGGTCGAGGCGATGACAATGGCGACGCGTATCGCACTGCTCAACCACGGCAGGCTCGAGCAACTCGGCACCCCTGAGGATGTCTACGATCGTCCGGCATCGGTGTTCGTCGCAGGATTCCTGGGCAGTCCCGCCATGAATCTTGTTGATGCGAGGGCGTTCTCGATTGACGGGCGAGTGAGGGTGTCGGCAGAAGGAATCGAAGCCTCACTCTGGCCAGGGGAGTCCGATTCCCGCGACGTCGTGCTCGGCATTCGTCCCGAACACCTCACACCGATACATCCGGGTGCGGATTCCGAGACCGGTGCGCGTATCACCGTCGACGTCACTTCGGTCGAGAATCTCGGAAGCGAGCAGGTGGCCTACTGCATGGTCGGGTCGACCACGATCTGCGTGCGCGCTCCGCGACCGATCGCACTTCACGAGGGTCAACCCGCGGTGCTGTCCGCCGAACTGCGTCATCTTCATCTCTTCGACCGATCCAGCGGACGAAGACTCGAATGGCTGGACATACCAGCAACATTGGATCTCGACTCATCCGTTCTCAGCTGAACCTTCAACTCGTCCTCTGACACTGCATTTCACCACCAGGAGAATTGTCATGCGCAAAACACGATGGAAGATCGCCACAGCTTTGGCGGCATCCTTCGCCCTTGCCGGATGCGCCACGGGAGGTGCCACCACCGGCGGCTCCGATTCCGCAGTGCAGGTACCGGAACTCGACCCGAATCAGCAGGTCGACATCGTCTTCGAGTCCTACAACCTTGCCCAGGCAGGTTTGTGGACAGACACCATCACCGGTCTCATCTCCGACTTCGAGGCCGCCCACCCGAACATTCACGTCAAAGCTCAGCCGCCGCAGAGCGGTGGTGCGGCCGGTTCCGGCACCGCGAGCAGCGTGCAAACACAGATGCTCGCCGGTTCGCCACCCGATGTCGCTCAATTGACCTTCGACACACTTGATTTCGCCGTCACCGCACTGAAAGCAAGAAATCTCGACGAACTGGTCGGCAAGGACGCAGTCCAGGAAAACTTCGGCGGCGACCATCCCTTCCACCCCAGAGCTGCAACACTCGGCGACTGGAATGGGGAAACCTACGGCGTTCCGTATGTGTTCTCCACCCCGACATTGTTCTACAACTCCACTGCGCTGACCGAGGCCGGGCTCCCGGCAGACACCGATCTCTCCACCTGGGACAAGGTTGCCGCTGCCGCCAAGGCAGTGACCGCCAAGACAGGAAAGCCGTCGCTGGGAGTGAGCTGTTCCGTCAAGGGTGGCAGCTGGTGTATGCAGGCACTCTTCAAATCGGCCGGTGGGGGTGTGCTGTCCGAAGATCGCAAGACCATCGAATTCGGCGAGCCTGCCTCGGTTTCGGCGGTCACCATGCTTCGCGGACTCTACGAGGACGGAGTCTTGGTGAACGCTGATTCGGCAACACAGTACGAATCCTTCGCAAAGGGCGACATCGCGATCGATCTCAACACGTCTGCGCTGCAAGGCATGTTTGTCAGTTCTGCGGCCAAGGCTGGTTGGGATCTGCGCGCTACCGCGCTACCTGCCTTCGACGGGCAGGCAGCGGTTCCCACCAACTCAGGTTCGGTCCTCTCCGTCTTCTCGCAAGACCCGGCAAAGGCTCGCGCTGCTTGGGAACTGATCAAATTCATGACCAGCGATCACGCATACACACAGATCTCCACCAAGATCGGATACCTGCCTCTCCGCTCTTCACTGACACAGGATCCCGCTGCACTCAAGCCATGGGCCGACAGCAATCCGCTACTGGCGCCCAACCTCAAGCAACTCGACTCGCTTCAGCCGTGGCAGTCGTACCCCGGTAACAGCTATGTCCAGGTCGACGACATTCTCGCGCAAGCCATCGAGGAATCCGTGTTCTACGACAAGGACCCGAAGTCGACCATGCAAGCCGCGCAGCAACGGGCTCAGGACTTGATCGGCTGACACGGTCCATTCCAATTCCAGCGAACATCACTTCCGAATCGGGAACAAACTATGACTACAGCTCTTCCGGTTCAGCGGGCCAATCGTCGGCTCGATCTGAACGGTACCTACAACTTTCGCGACGTGGGCGGATACGCTACCCGCGACGGCCTCAGCACCAAGTGGAACAAGCTCTTTCGTGCGGACGCTCTTCATCGACTCGATCAAGCTGACCGCGAGATTCTCCGAGCGCGCGGGCTGGCCTTCGTCATCGACCTGCGCGAACAGGAAGAGTTGGACACAGCACCGAACGCTCTCGGAGGGCTGGACCTCCAGCAATTCCACCTTCCCATCTTCGAGAGCGAAATAAACTCTCGAGAAACAAGTTTGGACCTCGCAGCGATCTACGCGAAGGTCATCGACCAATGCGGAGTCCGGCTGGTTCGCGCGGTGCGCGCCATCGCGGAGTCCGACGACAGCGCAGTACTCGTGCACTGCACGGCAGGCAAAGACCGTACCGGCCTCGTCGTTGCTCTCGCTCTTGCAGCGGTCGGCGTTGACTACCGCGACATCGTCGCAGACTATTCGCTCTCGGAGGTCATGTTGGCCGGCGAGTGGGCATCGGCCATGGCCGTCAAGATGCGCGAATACGGCATCGGCGACGGGGAGAACCTCGCCCAGCTCGTCGGAGCAAGCCCGGCTGCGCTCATGCGGGCAAGCCTGCAATCCATCGACGACTCGTACGGAAGTGCCTCCGAATACCTTCTTGCCCACGGATTGAGCTCCGAAGAACTCGACCGCCTACATCTTGCACTGGTCAACTGACACACACTTGAAGGAGAATTTCATGTCCCAGTACGGCGAACCCGATCACTACATCCTGCACCTCAGCGACACGCACTTTGTCACCGACGGAGATCTTCTCCACGATTCCGTGGACAGCGATGCCAACTTGGCACGCATCTTCGAGCGACTGGAGCGGGCCGGCCAGCGCCCCGAGGCTATTGTCTTCACCGGCGATCTGGCCGACGTGGGAGAGCCCGAGGCGTACGTCCGACTGCGCCGAATCGTCGACCCGGCGGCTGAACGGCTTGGCGCAAAGGTGATTTGGGTCATGGGAAATCACGACGCACGCCCGGCGTTCAGAAGCGGGCTGCTGGATTCCGCTCCGACGCAGGAGTCCGTCGACTCCGTGGTCGACGTGAACGGCCTCCGGATCATCGTGTTGGACAGCACTGTTCCCGGAAGCCATCACGGCCTGATCACCGACGAACAGCTCGCTTGGCTCGAAGAGGTCCTTGCCGTACCGGCTCCACACGGCACTCTTCTGGCACTGCACCATCCGCCAGTCCCGTCGGTTCTGGACGTGCTCACTTTGGTAGAACTCAAGGAACAGAACAAACTGGCCACGGTGCTCGAAGGAACGGATGTCCGCGGCATTCTCGGTGGGCACCTGCACTACTCGACCACCTGCACGTTCGCCGGAATTCCCGTCTCGGTTGCCTCTGCCACCTGCTACACACAGGACCTTCTCACGGACAAGGGCAGCATGCGCGGCCGCGACGGCGCTCAGGCGTTCAACATGGTCCATGTCTTCCGAGATCGCGTTCTGCACACGGTAGTTCCGGTCGAGGAGTCTGCCACTGTGTACGAAATGAGCGCCGAGTACCTCGCAGAGGCTATAGCCAAACTGGCCCCCGCCAGCGATGCTTCCAATTCCGCTACTGCACTGGTGAATTGAGTCTCGAATATGTTTGTCGAAGTTCCAAGTACCGGCGGGCCGGAGCGTGCCGTAGCGGCGCGCCCGGCCCGTTCCGGGTGGATGCCCCGAACCTTGGTGCCGTACCTGTACCTGTTGCCTGCAGTGGTGCTGTTGATCGTCTGGATCTACAAACCGCTCGGCGAGACTGTCAATCTTTCCTTCTACAAGTGGAACATGGTACCAACTACTCCCAAAGTAGCTGTAGGGCTGGACAATTACACTCGGGTGCTCTCATTGCCCGAGCTGCACCAGGCACTACGGAACACCGTGGTCTACACACTCGCTTTCATGCTGTTCTCGCTGTTGCTGCCCATCGTCATCGCAATGGTGTCCAAGCGGATCTCCGGACGTTCCAAGACCATCTATCAAGCTCTCATCTTTGTGCCCTTTCTCGTGACGCCGATCGCCGGCAGTGCCGTGTGGCGCTGGCTCTTCAACCCCGACGGCGGCGCCATCCCACGGGTGGCCGCGACGTGGGGAATAGAGATGGGCAACATCTTTCGTGATCCGAAGTTCGCGCTCCTCGGTGTGGTCGTGATCGTCGGCTGGCAAATGCTCGGGTTCGGAGTCCTGGTCATCTCGGCTGGGCTGGCCGGCATCAATCCGGACTACGCTTCGGCAGCATCGCTCGACGGTGCATCCGAGGCGACGATCACCCGAAAGATAACACTGCCATTGCTGTCCCCGACACTGGTCTTCCTCGCCCTCATGACGATTCTGCTGGGTGCGCAGTGGGCGTACCCTGTGATCGACATTCTCACCCAGGGTGGGCCGAGCGGTGCGTCCACGAACATCTATTACCTGTTGTACCAGTTCGGTTTCCAGAACTTCGATGCCGGACTTTCAGCTGCCGCAGGCACTCTCTTCTTCGTCGGCTTCGGAATCATCGCCGTCATCTTCGTCCGCCTGTCGGACCGACTGAGCTTCTACGACAATTAGGAACTGACATGGCATTTGTTCTGGTCGATGCACCCAGCCATACGCATGGTTCCGGTGCGACTTCGGCGGTGGAACACCTCGACACCCGGAGCAAGAACAATGACGGACCCGTCCGGTCCCGATCTCGAACACGGCGAGTGCTCGGACATGTTGTCCTCGCGGCCGTGACCGTGTTCAGCATTTTCCCGATCTACTGGCTGTTCGCCACGGCCTTTCGTCGCCCTGACGATTCTCTGTCGGCGAACCCCCTCCCCTCGCCCTTCAGCCTCGAGAACTTCCGCTACGTGTGGAACACGATCCCGATGGCGTCGATGATGGTGAACACCTTCACCATGGCGTTGGCCATGTCGGTCAGCCAACTGTTCGTCGCCATCCTCGCCGCCTACGGGTTCGCGCGGTGGAACTTCTTCGGCAAACAAGCGTTGTTTCTGCTCTTCGTCGGGTCGTGGTTGGTTCCGTTTCAGGTCACGATGATCCCCAACTACCTTCTCATTTCCCAGATGGGCTTGCTCAACACCGTTGCAGGCATCGTGATCCCGAACTTGTGCTCGGCTTTCGGAGTCTTGCTGATGCGTCAGCACATGGAGGCATTCCCACGGGAGTTGCTGGACGCCAGCCAGATCGACGGCCAGAACTCGTGGGCAACGCTGTGGAAGGTTGTGCTGCCCAACATGAAGCCCGCTCTCGCAGCGCTCGGCATCATGCTGTTCATCTCGGCCTGGAACGAGTACCTTTGGCCCGCGCTGATCATGCGTCAGTCGAATTCCGTGCTGCAGATCGGAATCCGTAGCTTCCTCGGTGCCGAGGGGAACAACTGGGGTGCCATCATGGCGGCGTCCGGACTCGCGTGCCTGCCGATCTTCCTGATCTATCTATTCCTTCAGCGCTACGTGCGCGACGCGTTTGTTCAGTCCGGGCTCAAGTAGCGATCAACCGTTCTCAGAAACTGTTTACCGGGCAGAGGAATTGGCGGGACTCGTTCCAGAAGGGGAAGAGATCGGTGGTGGTTGCCGCAGGATGGTCGATCTCGGCGAGAGTGTAGAAATCGAGAATCGTCCGACCAGCTGCGGCGCTGACCTCGCATGCTTGCAAGCTCAGCTTTGCCTCCGCCACGAAGCCGATGCTGCGGGCGAAGGGACCGAGAGTTCCCGCATTGACGAAACTGTCGAGGTCTTGTCCCCACTGGTTGTAGTCCGACTGCAAAGCGAAGCTGCACGTTTCGCCGAACAACTCGCTGCAGGTGGTCGGCTTTCCGCCGATCGTGTGCACCGTATCGGCAAGCTCGTGTGAGGTGCTTTCGCGCGGAGATCCGGAAAGGAAAAGCAAGATGGCAACGGCCAAGGCAACCACCAGAAGGATGCTTGCGGCCGTTGCCAGTATCGCCTTCACAATCCCTCGATCCACGTAAGTTCATGAGGGCAACCGATTTTGGAACACCGGCCACTAGATTTGTACCCGTGGCGTTCAGGGTCCAAACATCGACCAGGCTGGGAGCCGTACGTCAGTCTGGGGGATCTGTTACAGGAACTGTGAGGGAGGATCAACACTCCCTTCCACTATCAATATATATCCCACTGGGGGCCTTGCGGCAAGGCCCGGGTAGTGCCGCAGAATGGCTCTTCCGATCCCGCACGACCGACTACGGGATCGGAACAGCCAGCGGAAGTGAGGGCACGTGCCAACCCAGGGATACGAAGAAGAACTGCGTTCCGAGCGGAACTATGTGGAGGGGCTCTACGCACGCCTCGATGCGGAGCGCGCCCGAGTCAAAGGCAGGTACAACACCGCTCTGCGCGGAAATGGCGAAGCACTCATGGAACGCGACGCCGAGGTGCGCGCACTTGCCAAAGAGGTGAAAAGGCTGGACGTAGCCGACAACGGACTGTGCTTCGGCCGGTTGGACTCGCTTTCGGGCGAGACCTCCTACATCGGCCGGATCGGCCTTCTCGATGCGGACAACGACTACGAACCGGCGCTTCTCGATTGGCGGGCGCCGGCGTCTCGCGCGTTCTACGTTGCCACCGCTGCCAACCCGGAGAACATGCGTCGACGCCGTCAGTTCCGCACCCGGAGTCGACGCGTGGTCGATTTCACCGACGAGGTACTCGGGCGCCCCGACGGCGTAGAACACGACACGCACAGCGATTCCGCCCTGCTCGCGGCAGTCAACGCACCCCGCGGTGAGGGAATGCGGGACATCGTGGCAACCATCCAGGCCGAACAGGACGACATCGTCCGACTCGAACACCCCGGGGTGCTGGTGATCGAAGGTGGCCCAGGTACCGGGAAAACCGTCGTCGCCTTGCACCGCGTCGCCTACCTGCTCTACACCCAACGAGAGCGGATGGAACGTCACGGCGTTCTCGTGGTCGGGCCGAACCCGGCGTTCCTGAACCACATCGGCCGCGTACTGCCCTCGCTGGGAGAGTCCGACGTGGTGTTCATGACCACCGGTGATCTCGTTCCCGGTCTACGCGTCACCGCCGAGGACACTCCGGAGGCCGCTGGGCTCAAAGGTTCGTTGAAGATCCTGGACGTTCTCGGCGCAGCGATTGCCGATCATCAGCGATTGCCCGAGAACCCACTGTTGATCGAATTGGCGGACGTCACGGTGCGGATCGACGCCGAAACCGCGGAGTGGGCCCGAGAAGAAGCCCGTTCGAGCGGACTCCCCCACAACGACGCACGCACTGTGTTCACCGAAATCCTCACCTGGGCGCTGACCGAACGGGCGATAGCGCGGATCGGCAAGGGGTGGTTGACACGCAGTGACCGTGAAGCCTGGGAGCAAGTGCGGACGGACCTGACCGCAGAGCTGGTGGAAAACAGCGCATTTACCGCGGCGCTCGACACGCTCTGGCCGATCCTGACTCCGAAAGAGCTACTGACACAGCTGTTTACTTCTCCCGCGCGACTACGCGCGGCAGGCGCGGACGAGAAGCTGCTTCGCCAGGACGGTGATGCCTGGACCGTCTCGGACGTTCCGTTACTCGACGAGTTGGTGGACATGCTCGGCCGGGACAAGCCCGTCGACCAGAGTGCCGAACGTGAACGCCGCGACGAAGCCGCGTATGCAGCGGGCGTGCTGGACATGATGATCAGCCGCGAGGATCTGATGGACGACGAGGATCACCTTCTCGCCCAGGACATGCTGTACGCCGAGGACCTGGCGGATCGTTTCGTCGAACGCGATACCCGGGAACTCGCCGAACGTGCTGCCGCTGACCGAGACTGGACGTACCGGCATATAGTGGTCGACGAGGCCCAAGAGCTGTCCGAGATGGACTGGCGAGTCCTGATGCGCCGTTGCCCAGACCGGTCTTTCACGGTGGTAGGCGATCTCGCGCAACGACGTTCACCCGCAGGTGCCCGCTCGTGGGCGACGATGATGGAGCCGTACGTCCCCGGCCGCTGGATCTACCGATCCCTGTCGGTGAACTACCGCACCCCTGCCGAGATCATGAGCGTCGCCGCCGCCCTGCTCGCCGAGTTCGCGCCGGACGTGCAGCCACCCGAGTCCGTCCGCGCCTGCGGGATCGCGCCGTGGTCCAGACAAATATTCGCCGACGAACTAGCCTCCGCCATCGACGAATTCAATCAGGACGAGGCCGGGCGCGAAGGTACGAGCATCGTCATCGGACCTGCGGACGTGCCGGGCGCTGTGCCTGTTTCAGAAACGAAGGGGCTGGAGTTCGATGCCGTGCTCGTCGTGGAACCGGAGCGAATCATCGCCGACGGCCCACGCGGCGCGTCGGAACTCTATGTCGCCCTCACCCGCGCAACCCAACGTCTCGGCGTCTTACACGAGGGGCCTTTGCCGCACGCATTGACCGGGCTCGTCCAGGCCGGGACGGCCGGATCACCGCAGTCGTTCGCGGCGAGCGATGGTGCTGTGTAGGCCTTCGGCAGCGGCGCGAACGTAAGGCACTTGGCTCTCGGGAACGAAGCGACTGGTGGGACCGGTGACACTGATGGCGGCGACGGGTTTGTCGTTGGTCCCGAATACCGGCGCCGCAACGCACGCGAGACCCGGCGCTGATTCCTCGCGCTCGAACGCAATACCGGTCTCGACCACTCGGTTCAGTTGGGTATTGAGAATGCCGGGCGCAACGATCGTGTGCGGGGTGCGTCTGGTCATCGGTTCCGACAGCACCTCGCGACGAAATTCGTTGTCGGAGAATGCCAGGAGCGCCTTGCCGATTGCGGTGCAATACAGCGGTATCCGGCCACCGGTCCGGGACGGCGAGTTGGCTTGCCGGTGTCCGCCGATTTTCGCGACGTATACGACGTCGTGGCCGTCGCGGACCCCCAGGTGGACTGTCTCGTGGGTCCGCTCGTACAAGTCTTGGAGGAACGGCATCGCCATTTCCAGGAGGCTGCGTTCGAGGGAGGCGAGCATGCCGAGTTCGAAGAGGCCGCCGCTGAGCCGGTAGCCACCGTCGATACGGTCCAGTAGCCGGTTCGCGACCAGTTCGTTGGCCAGGCGGTGCACCGTTGCCTTGTGCAGTCCGGTCCGTTGGACCAGGGTGGCGAGAGGCAACACGTGGTCGTCAGCCCGGAAGGCACGCAGGATCGTCACCGCCTTGCCGAGCACGGTGTCGAGGTTTGCGCCGCCAGTCACCTGCCCAGCGTATCGCTGAGTGAGACAGTTCCCTGGCGCAATCTCGGCGCCACGGCGAAAGTAATGGCCATGAGCCAGCCCACGAATACCAGTACAGCGAGCGAGACGGACATCTCAGCTGCTGCTGACCGCCTCGCAGCCGCCATCGCGAGCGGTACTCCCTGCGCACCGGTGCGCGATCTGATCGGCGCCGACGATCTCGTCGCTGCCTACGCTGTCCAGCGCCGCGTCGATGAAATCCGTCGGCAGGCGGGTGCCGTCGTCGTAGGCCGCAAGATCGGCCTGACCTCGGTGGCAGTCCAGCAACAGCTGGGCGTCGACCAGCCCGACCTCGGCGTTCTGTACGCCGACATGGAGTTCCCTGCCGGCGGCACCATCCCCATGAGTCGTTTGATCCAGCCCAAGGTCGAAGCGGAAGTTGCCTTCGTGCTCGGTGCCGACCTCGTGGACGGACCGCTGGACAGTGCGCAGGTGCGCGAGGCGATCGACTACGCCGTCGCAGCGATCGAGATCTGTGACAGCCGCATCGCGTCGTGGGACATCAAATTCGGTGACACCGTCGCCGACAATGCGTCCTCGGGCGTGTACGTCCTGGGAACCGAACGCCGCACCCTCGACGAGGTGGAACCCGCCGGCGTCGTCATGTCGATGTCCGTCGACGGCACCGAGGTGTCCACCGGCGTCGGAACCGCTTGCCTGGGCGATCCGATCGAAGCAGTCGTCTGGCTCGCCCGCACGGCACGCGAGTTGGGGCAGCCGCTGACGGCAGGCCAGGTGATCCTGTCCGGCGCACTCGGCCCCATGGCACCGGTCACCGCAGGCAACGAAGTCACCGTGACCGTCTCCGGGTTCGGTTCCGTCACCACCAGTTTTTCCAGCGAAGAGGACAACGCATGAGCAAGGTCAAGGTCGCGATCATCGGATCGGGCAACATCGGCACGGATCTGATGATCAAGGTGCTGCGCAACTCCGACTACCTGGAGATGGGCGCGATGGTCGGCATCGACCCAGCGTCGGACGGCCTCGCCCGCGCAGCGCGTCTGAACGTGCCGATCACGGCTGAAGGTGTCGAGGGTTTGATCGGTCTGCCGAACTTCGACCAGATCGAGATCGTCTTCGACGCCACCTCGGCAAAGGCTCACGTCGCCAACAACGCGCGGCTGGCTCCCCTCGGCAAGCGCATGATCGACCTGACGCCTGCCGCCATCGGCCCGTACGTCGTGCCGGCCGTCAACGCGGACGAGCACCTGGACGCACCCAACGTCAACATGGTGACGTGTGGTGGCCAGGCCACGATCCCGATGGTTGCGGCTGTTTCTCGGGTCGTCCCGGTGGCGTATGCGGAGATCGTGGCGTCCATCGCCTCGAAGTCCGCCGGTCCCGGAACGCGCGCCAACATCGACGAGTTCACCGAGACCACATCCGAGGCGATCGTGGCAGTCGGCGGCGCCCGCCGCGGCAAGGCCATCATCATCCTCAACCCCGCCGAGCCGCCGCTCATCATGCGCGACACGGTGTTCTGCCTCGTCGACGCCCCGGACCCGGCTGTTCACGAGGAGATCCGTCAGTCCATCGAGAAGATGGTCGGCGACGTCTCCGCCTATGTTCCGGGCTACCGCCTCAAGCAGGAAGTCCAGATCACCGAGATCCCGGCCGACCAGCCCGTCGAGACGTTGCTCGTCGACGGCAATCGCCCCACCCATCAGGTGTCGGTGTTCCTCGAGGTCGAGGGTGCTGCACACTACCTGCCTGCGTACGCCGGCAATCTCGACATCATGACGTCCGCCGGAATGCAGATCGCGGAGCGCATCGCCCAGCAGAAGGAAGCAACCAAGTGAGCAACCGCAAGATCTTCGTCCAGGACGTCACCCTTCGCGACGGCATGCACGCTGTCCGCCACCGTATTTCGCCCACCGACGTCAAGCGGATCGTCACAGCTCTCGATGCTGCCGGCGTCGACGCGATCGAAGTTGCACACGGTGACGGCCTCGCCGGCGGCTCGCTCAACTACGGCCCCGGCTCGAACACCGACTGGGAATGGATCGAAGCAGCGGCCGAGGTACTCGAGCACGCTCGTCTCACCACGCTGCTGCTTCCGGGTGTCGGCACGATCAGTGAACTCAAGCACGCTTACGACCTCGGTGTTCGCTCGGTTCGCGTTGCCACGCACTGTACCGAGGCCGACGTCTCCGCGCAGCACATCGAAACCGCCCGCGAGATCGGCATGGACGTCTCTGGCTTCCTGATGATGAGCCACATGGCGCCGGCCGAAGAACTGGCGAAGCAGGCCAAACTGATGGAGTCGTACGGCGCGCACTGCGTCTACGTCACCGACTCGGGTGGACGTCTGGTGATGAACGACGTCGCGGATCGTGTTCGCGCATACCGCGACATCCTCGACGAGGGCACCGAAATCGGTATCCACGCGCATGAGAACCTCTCGCTCTCGGTTGCCAACTCCGTTGTCGCAGTGCAGAACGGCGTCACCCGCGTCGATGCTTCGCTTGCAGGTCACGGTGCCGGAGCCGGTAACTGCCCCCTCGAAGCCTTCATCGCCGTCGCGAACATCGAGGAGTGGGAGCACGGCTGCGACCTGTTCGCCTTGCAGGATGCCGCCGACGACATCGTCCGTCCGCTGCAGGATCGGCCAGTTCGCGTCGATCGCGAGACCCTCACGCTCGGCTATGCAGGCGTGTACTCGAGCTTCCTGCGCCACGCCGAGGCCGCTTCGGAGCGCTACGGAATCGACGTTCGCACACTGCTTCTCGAAGCCGGCCGCCGCCGTCTGGTGGGTGGTCAAGAGGACATGATCGTCGACATCGCGCTCACCCTCGCAGCGCAGGCGACAAAAGAAGCTGTCTGACGCGCTGCCGAGTTCGCTGATACCCGAGTCCCGCTCCCGTCTCCGGACGGGGGCGGGACTTGCCATTTCGGCCGAGAGAGCCCACCGACACGGCACTCGAAAAGCTGGCAAAGTTCGTCGCACGACATCTCTGACGCTCAGAGTAGAAACTTCTCCGCTACAGACGAATTCAAGAAACCAGCTTCATCGATGCAAGACCTGCAGGGTGATACCTTCGATAGGCTGAGCTCGTGGAACCTACCGAATACCGTGACGAATTGAGATCTGTCCTCGATACCGCGTCGGGGGTAGTGAGCGATCGACTGGCTGCGATCCACAACGCGGCAACCCCGCGCACCGAAGGGATCGTCATCGACGTCTCGCTCGACCAAGACGGCGAGGGAACATTCGGCGTCTGGGCACGATACGAGGGTCCCGACGCATTCAGTCTGAATCAGCAGATCGGTGACGAGAGAGAGCTATTCGGCGTGATCTGGGGCGAGGAGGGCTGGGAACCGCCGGTTCCGCATCGACCGCGAAAGTGGTCACGTGTGGAACTCGAGAAAGTGGTCGTCGGTGTCGTGGCCAAATGGATCGACGGGCTCATTCCCTCGACCGCCACCGAACTACCCTGGGAAGTAACGACTCCCGACGGAACTGTCGACGCTGTACTCGTGGGCCCAGAGATCAGCCGTGGACATTCGCCTCGATGAAAGCGCGGAAGCATCGGCGAACAAGTTGCAGCGTCAGCGTCCGGTCGAACCGTCGATCAATTCGCGGAGGATGTCAGCGTGCCCGGCATGGCGTCCGGTCTCTTCGATCATGTGCACGAGCGCCCAGCGGACACTGGGAGCGGGTCGTTTCGCCCCCGGTCGCGGGATGGGCGCGGCAATATCTGTGCATCCGTCGAGAACTGTGTTGGCGCTCTCGACCGTCTCGCGATAACGACTGACGACATCGTCCACGCTGTCTTCCGATGACGGCTGAGACGTCGCTTTCCAATCCGTCACGTTTTCTGCAAGGAACATCGATCGTTCGACAAAGGTCAGATGATTGACCAGTCCGAGCAAGGTTGTTCCCGACGGAACAAGTGTGGTGCGCACCTGAGGTTCCGGAGCACCTTCGACCTTGGCGGCAATCGAATCACGGAGGTAGTCGAGAAACGCTCGTAGTGTGGCTGCCTCGCTATTCCCTGTCCGGGGTGGTGGGGCATCTCGGCGGCTGCGACGCGACGTTGCCATGGTGGTTCTCCTTCCTCGGCGAAGAACGATGAAGAGGCTTCATTCCTGGATGGGCAGAACCGATCCTTCCGAACTCACTCCGATCCCGCATCAAATTTTGCCGCTACAGCAAGGACAACTTGGTTGCCGGTGTCAGCGTGCCGAGTTCAGGTCGCGCACAAGTTGGGGTCTCCGCCACTTGCCGACCTCGAAAGGCCACCGCCGCAGCGGATAGGCGAGACGAGCCACGAAGTAATTGACGTACTCGACGACGCCGAAAGCCCACACCGCCACCGCCGCGCCGGAGTGATCTGGTAACCAGATGACAACGCCGAGAAGAGCTATCGCCAACAAGAGAACATCGAGGACCCGAAACACGCGGTAAAGCGCTGCGAGGCGGGCCGGCATCGGCTCCAACTCGACCCAGCCCCGCGCAAGCAGCCAATAGACACCTGCTTGCACGAGGATCACGAGCAGTGGGGCCAGCGCCGACCACAACGCCGCGGAGTCTCGCGAACCTTCGAGCCGGGGCATCACGACACCGACCGCCACAGCGGCAAATACGGCCGCGGCAGCCAGTTCGCCGAGGCCGAGGCTCAGGTACCTGCGTCTCAAACTCTGTCGCCGTTGATCCACCACGTAAGAACCCTATCCGTTGATCACCATCGCTTGCCACGTGGCGGTCGGACCGATTCTGCAGCGCGAGTGAGGAATACACTTCATCTTGCTCTGTCAGGAGGTGTTCCGGCGCAGGCCCAGAGTTTTGCGTCGGCATCGGAAAAGGTTCCTGCGAAAGCTACGGATGGGGAGCGCGAGCAATGAACGACGAGTTCAGCGAATTCGACGGTGAAGGGCTCGAAGACCACCTACCTACGCGGGTGTACCGGTGGAAAGACCTCGATGGAGAACAGGCTGCGGAGTTGTGGGCCGAACTCATCGCATGGGTGAGCTGGTTCCGCCGGCGCTACTCGGTGACCGGATCGGATGCGGTGATTCCGCCGTGCTGGTACCGCCATCCTGTCGCGGTCGAGGAGTTGACCGCGCTGATGGTTTCGCACCAAAGCGCCTACACCCTCGACGAACCGGGATCGGAACTCTCGGCATTCCATGTGCAGTGGCTTTGGCTGACGTTACGTGGCCTTGCGGAGCGAGCCGGATACAAACGTTGCACTGATGTGAAGTGCTCGTTCAAGGCTCCGGAAGTAGTCGATGACCCCGGAGGCTTGGAGGAGTGGATCAGCGACGACATTGCGTCCCGCCACTGATCTACCCGGCCGAATACGAAAAGGTGGCCGCTCACCCCGGAAAATGGGGTGCGCGGCCACTATCTGTTTCAGGTGGGACTTAGCTGATCAGGAGCCGAAATTTCCGAGCGACCCGAGTGAACCTGTCGCAGGGGTTCAGGAGCTGCGGTGATGGTGATGGTTGCGTCGAGGGTGGCAGGGGTACCGATGCCGTTGGAGGCGGTGAAAGTGACTGCGAAAGACCGGTCTCAGTGGGTGTTCCGGACAGCACCCCGGTTTCGGTGAGTGTCAGACCGGCGGGCAATGCACCGCCTGCGGTCACGGTGGGGGCCGGTTGTCCGGTGACAGTGAAGGCATGAGTGTAGGGCTGGCCGACGACGCCGGCGGACGGGGCGCCTGTCAGCGTGGGAGCTATTTCGATGGTGATCACCGAGACTGTGGCGTTACCGCTGTTGGTGACGTAAGCGCGCAGTCCGTCGGTGCCGGCCTTGCCTGTTGGTTAGCCCAACTGCGTGTTCATCTTGTTTGCGAGCCATTCCGCGTCCGACTGGACCATCGGTCCGATCCCGGCGAACGCAGTCACGAACGCCGCCAACGACGCCCAGGCGGTGATCTTGCGCAGATCGGTGTTCTGTTGGAGATTGACCCGGGCGAGGGTCGCGGCGACGAGAGAGCTGATGACATCGTCGAATTCGACGATCCGCTCCGCCACCGCGGCGTGGTGTTCGGCGACGTCGCGCAGATGCCTGTGTACGTCCTTCGGAATCGGCTCCGGCAACGCAGTGGCGGCAGCGAGCGTGGACAGCGCCGCCGCGAGAGGGTTGACCGAACGCCGCAATTCGAGCACTTCGCGTTTGACGAGATAGATCTGCTCGATAGGGGTGTGACGATCGGGGCTGAGCAGTTCCACTTCCAGGGTGTCGATGTCGACGGCGACGGACCCGACGACGACGAGGTATCCGTCGACGATCCGGTCGATCACCGCGTGTAGGACAGCCCACGGTCCCATTCGCATGTGTTCCGGCGATCCTTCGAGTTCGGCGCGCACGCCCGCCAACGCGGTGTGAGCACCGTGCCGGACGGTGACGATGAAATCCGACCCGACAGCAGCGAGGATCTCACCGGTTTCGACGATGTCGTCGGCGGTGCCGATCGAGGTCGGTGAAAGGTAGTGGGCCGTGCGCATCACCAACACGGTCACCTCGTCGTACTGTTCGAGTTTGGGGCGTTGATGCGCGTGCACCGAGTCCTCGGCGACCAATTCGTGCAGGCCGTATACCTGTGCGACGGCCGCCATCTGCTCGAAGGTGGGGTCGAACAGCCCGAGCCACACGAACCCCGAAGCCCGACGCCGAACCTCACCCAACGCACTCTCCGGCGTGTGAGTGCCGGGGAGTCGCATCCCGTCGACGTAGACGGCGCAGTCGACCACAGCAGCGGCCGTACTTGATGCTGGTTGCCGATCCATCCCCGCAGCTCACCGTCCCCGTAGATTCCTGCCCGCGAAGTGGAGGGCGACTCAGGATAGCCACTCGACCGCGGGCGGAGCCTGATCAATGTTGCAACGGAAGTCCATCGGCTGCAGAGGAATGATCGGCCGGACAGTTGGCGGCAGGAAAGCGAAGGATCAATTGCTCGACCAGACGAGGAACTCGGTGAAGGTCCTTACGCAGGGCAGCCGCGTCGGTGCGCGCTGCCGATGCCTGAGCCGATCCGATCGGACGCGTTCCCCGCACCAGTCTCAGTGTGGATTCGGTACGCTCGGACAGTTCGTCGATCTCCGAATTGAGCAGGGCGAGAAACACTCTCGCCTGCGCAATATCGGACTCTTCTGCGGCTGACACCTTCGCTACGACGGGACCAGCGAGGAAAGCTTTTCCCCCGGCATGCGCTCGACGAGCAGAGGAACGAAGTCACGCACCCGATGTCCGTCGAAATGAGCATGAGCAGATGCAACTGCGTCCGCCACGACATCTGCCGAGATCGAGGGATACTTCGCAGACAACCTACTCACCGCATGAGCGATGAGTCTTTCTTCCTCTTCGGTCTTCATCTGTAAATACTGCGCCCCACCTGCCCATTGTTCAACAGGAGAGACGACTATCGGCTGCAGCGACAATCAGCACGTAGCGGGGCTGTGTTGCCGCGAGTCGAACCCGATCGGCCGAGTTCGTCCCACGCCGGCGACGGGTGCGCGGAACCGGGATGCGATGTTCACACAATCTCCTACCCTGAAAACCATGAGCACCGTCCCTGTCGTCGTGACCGAACCCGGCCGCAACTGCACCCGATGCGGCCAACCCCTCACGATCACGGTGCTCGAATTCTATGCCGATCCGTACCCGACACCCGTCGCTACCAGAGAAGGGTTTGTGGACTGCCCCAGCGGGTGCACCGGTGCCATTGACCCTCACGCGCGGTAGGTCCCGCGCTTTCCTCCTCGGAGTCGCTCTCCTCAATGAAATTCACCCACGGTAGCCGTCCGCTTAGACCGAAATACCCCTGATCAGAAGGATCCGACCGCTGTCATCCACGCAACCCCGATGTCTCAGGGGTTCGGAGTCATTGCCGGCAAGCAGTAGGTTGGCGCTATGGACGAAGCGGCCAGAACAGCGGATACGTGCAAGTCACGGACCTTTTCATGGATCGTTGTCATGGCTGTGACTCTCACAGCATTAGTCCTGCTGGTGCTGGCGCGGGGTCATTGGTGGCCGCGGGGAAGCGACTGGTACTTCACGACTGCGGCGGCGGGACTGCTTCTTCTGGCGACCGGGTGTATCTGGGTAATCTCCACGATCGCCGTCCTACGACGGTATCGCCGTGGGGCATGGTGGATGCTCGCTTGGCCGCTGACGACGACACTTGGGGTGATCGTGGCACTTGCCAGCGCCCCACAGTTCGACAACGATCGTCCGCAATTCGAGAACATCGCCCAGCAACTACTCGCAACCCCGGACTCCGAAACGCTCGACATGCAGCGTATCGGCCGCTTCGAAGTAGATCGCGTATACGAGATGCCCACGGGCGAAGTGTATTTCACCGACGCAAGGCGAGGTTTCACCGATGAGTCGGGTTGGGTCTATTCTCCCAGCCATATCCCTGCCGGCCGCGAGGGCGATCTCACCGTTGAGAATCTCGGTGGACCTTGGTACCGATATCGATTGGTAATGAGCTTCTAGATCTTGCTGCTTCGCTCGCGAGTGGAGCCCTCCCCGGACGAGGGCCAGGCCGGCACGGTGCTGACTTCGGATGGTCGGTGGGCTTACCGGTACAAGAACGGCGCGGAACTGATCATGATGAAGATGCCGGAGCGTCCTGCGCCGGCGTAGGAGTGCAGCAGTGAGCCCCGCACCGAATCCGGTGCGGGCCTTTTTGGTTGGCTAGTCCAACTGTGTGTTCATCTTGTTTGCGAGCCATTCCGCGTCCGACTGGACCATCGGTCCTCGCAGGCAGTAGCGGCCTCCGTTGTCCTGGACGTAGTGGGTGAAGCACTCGTTCTCGCATCCGTCGTGTTCTTCGGTGTGGGGTATCGCGACAAAGCGTGTGGGAGCGGCTGTTTCAGTCATGTGGCTGCCTTTCTGAGAGTCGGTAGAGTCGCTCCCCTGTCACCATGTCGAGTGCTTCTATCAACTTCGCAAGCATCATCGGCCCCCGGACACCTCTGATCTCAGTATCCGTCGGTACCGGCGAAGACAAGTTCAGGCGTGCCGACAACCGGCTGCCCGGGGTGTAGTTGGTGCTGTAGGGACTCGATTCCGGCAGTGTCGAGTGTTCCGCGGTGAATCTGGCAGATCCAGTCGAAATCTTCTGTAGACCAAGCGATCTGATACTCGTAAGTCTTGGTTTTCCACGGCTGGTTCGATCGGGGCCTCCGGGCGATCCATCCCGCTTTTTCACCGAGTTCGGCTGCGAATGTGCCGGTTTCGGGTTCGATCGAGTGGACGAAGCGTGGGGTCAGGTCCGTCAGCACGGGCACCGTGATGGGTTCGGCGGTGATCTCCTCGTGAAACCAGCTCATCGACTCCTGCGCCGGTGTTACTGGTGCCCCGCCGCGACCGGCGAGGGTCCTGGATTCGGCGTCGGTGATGACCGGACCGTCCCAGGTGAACAGGGAGGGGTCGAGGCGCTCCCCCACGGTGAGGTCGGAGTATGAGGCGCCGTCGACACCATTGCCGGAGTGTTGGGCAAGTACCGCACCGGTTTCGGCGTCGACGACAAGCCGCAGCGACGACTTCGGCAGATTCCGGCTTTCGCGTGGGGCGAGATCCACCGACCAGCATCGACGGCCGAGGAACTCGACGTCTGTCACCGGCCCTGTCGGGCGTGAGTGATGGTTGCCGACCCAATGCTCAACGCGCTGGGTGATCGCAAGGTATCGGCCCGCGACGGGCGAGTGCACCTGGTGGAGTTCGGTGCAGCGCGGATGGTCTGGGTCGGCGGTGAAGTCCCAGGCGGTGGTGCCGTCGCTGACGAACATCACCTGTCCGTCGAGTGATTCGATCCTCGACTGGGGTCCCCACCGATACAGATGCACGCCGGGGAGGCGAACGGGAAGAAACACAGGTTCTTCACCGTAGCTGCCGTAGTAGTAGTGAAACGGTTCGTCGGAGTTGCGGTACGGGACCACTACCCCGTGGACCGGTTGCCGAGGTCCGTCGGCCATGGTCACCAACATCTGCACCCATTCGGTCATCACTGCCTCCGTTATGCATTCGGGTATCGGTCGTCTGCGGCCTAGGTCAGCGCGCCTCCCACTGGTTTCGGTGAGCTTTCCGGCCCGATCGCCTCCGCCGCTCAGCTCAGACATGCAGGACTCCCTCGATCGCTTCCGACGCCGGCGGGTATGCGCGGGTGTCAGCTTGTTCCCCCAACTCTGCCGAGGCGTAGGACAGGAGATTGTCGAGTCGAACACCTTGCTCGTCGTACAGATTCAGGCGAGCTGTCAACACCAGTCCCGGGTAATCACGATGCCGGAATCGGACATGGATCCGGCCGCTCGGCCAATGTCCGACGTACGCGGCGCTCACCTGATCGACTTTGTCCGAAAACCGCATTCGGTCAAGACTGCGGAGGCAGTACTGCACGTACCCGTGATGGTCGAGTGGCTCAGGCCCGACAGGCCAGCACCGATCGGTGATGTCGATGCCGCCGGTGATCAGCGAATGGATCCCGCCATCGACCCCGGCGGAAAGTACCGACCGACCGACGGCAGGACGGGTAGCGGTCCTCGCGACCAACCACAACCGCCCGGCCCCGGCCACCCCGTGCGCGACATCCATCCCAGGCAGCAGCAAGGTCGTCACCGGCGACGAATCCTCACCACGGTAGGCCCGCACGGTGGTGGCGCCACGCGCAATGGGGTCTTTGCCCCAGTACCAGCGCACGTTGCCATCGAACGCGCGTTTGCGGTAGTGGTTTTCGTTGTAGTACTTATCGGCGTACTCGCTGGTGTACCCGACCTGCCGATCTTCCGCGCAGAGGTAGGTGTTGCGGTCGATGCGCAGCGGGGCCGGGTCATGCAGAGGTATCTGCAATACCGATGAGCTGTAACGCAACTCGAACCCGGGCCGCTTTCCTCCGGCGCTGTCCACGCGCGGCACCCGTTCCCACGGATCGTGTTCGACACCGAGATAGAGCGAGGATTCGTCGAACTCGGCCGACACCATCGCCGCGGTATCCACTTCGACACGACGCATCCCACCACCCGGCTTGCTCACCAGCAGCGTCGGTTTCCGCCGCAGCGTCCGTGGCGGAATGTCCGGCGAGGGTGCGATGTCGTTGTGCCTGCGTGGAGGCGTCATGCACCAGGCGCCGCCGCGTCCCGCGGCGATCAGATGGTGCCCTTCGGTGTATTCGGACCGATCGATGCCGTCGATACCGACGTGAACCAAGGGACCGTCGCGGTGATTCTGTATCCACAACCCGGACTCGTCGGCCGCGATCTGTACTGGGCCGAATCCCGGAGGGGCCGGAGGAAGATCAGTCCACGCCACCAGCCGCGCCAACGATTCTGTGTGCGGATCAATCAGTGCCGCAACGGGTTGACGCTCGTCGACCACCCACAGGTGAGCCGCGGTGAAGAAGACGTATCGGGGGCGCAGGAACCTGCGCCCGAGGTGGGCGCTCACGCGCCTTTCTGCAGAGTCATGACATCGACGGTACCAGCGAAGCTCGTCTACCGCGAAGACCGCCGACTGGTTCGATTTCAGGGCTGCCGATTGCATCGCGGACAAGTGTGGCTCCGATGTTCGTATAGTTATGCGCTACTTCGGGACGTCTCTCATTCGTTCGTTTCTCGGACACTGCCGGACTCACATCGAGAGGCTCGGTCGTGTGACTCCCTGAATTATTTGGCAGGTTTTTCACCGAATTATTTGGCACGAGGGATGACTGTCCGGTTATTCGAAGTGGTGTTGCCACCTGATCGGTATTGTCGCGGTATGACTCGTTCGGATGTTTCCTGGCAGAGTCGAGCGATGGCGTGGCCGCTGATCGTGGGAGCCGTATTCGGAGGTTACTTCGCGCTTCTCTTCGCAGATTCCAGCGAGTTCAGCAGTGTTCTCACCGCGATCTGCCTCGGGTCGTTGTGCTCGCTTCCTGCCGGCGCGCTGTTGGGAATGGCAGCAATCCTGACGGGGAAGGGCGTCCTCGCGGTCGGCGAGCGAAACGTCCGCGCCGCGGCGCCGATGACGTGGCGGCTCGCATTTGCAACGGCGACGGCTGTGGTGGTTGCGGTGATCGTCACTGCTGCGCTCTCCGTCGCAGGGGCCGATGGGTGGAGTATCACCTGGCCTGCGTTGACGATCTCAGCCATTTCCTTCGGCGCAGCATCCGCCTACTACCCGCGGCCACACATGAGGACATCGCTCACCCTCAAGGGCGCGAATGAGTAACCCCTCAGCCCTACCGCAACGAAGGGACGGCATGTGCGACCGGCCATCTTCGGTGTGATCGGGCTTCTGACAGGAATCATCGCGGCAATACCGTCTCGGGGAGCCCACGAAGCACCGCTCGATTTCGCGGCGCGATGGTATTGTCTGCCGCTCGCGATGGTTGTGATCGCTTCCATCGTGGTTGGCCAACTCCGGGACCGATCTGAGCGGTATGTGATGGCGGCCGGGACCCTATTCATTCTCAGCGGATTTGCACAATTTCGCTATTTCTTGATCGTCCTCATGTATCGAGACCTCTACTCCATGGTGGGAATGATCAGTGCGGGATGTCTCTTCGCTGCAGGCGTGATGACCCTGCAGCGCCAAACCAGCCAACCTGATCAGTAACATCGCGAATTCTGCACACTGATTGACTACCCAGTCCGGATTCGTCGACCTCTACGACCGAAACGTTCTCAGTTCGTTTCTGCGGGTTTGGGTGTGCGTTTTGACCATCGCTAAACAGGACGAGATCTGTACCGACTCAGTGAGGAAATCGCCTACTCAGGCTCCGCCGACTTCCACACTTGAAGCAAATAAGTTTCTGGAAGCGCCGAACTCGCTTCGTTTCGATTCGCTAGCCGCCCTCTGGTAGAAACCCGCATACCGTACTCACCCGACCCGTCGAAGGTGATCGGCCGCTCGAAACCACTTGCATACGAGAACGATTCCATGTCATACAAGTACATCGGACCGTCGACCGTCGAAAACTCGAGATCGAACGATTCTTCCCAACCCTCTTCGTCGACAGGTTGCGATTGCACCGAACTGACGGTGACCTCCACGCGGGGTCCGTACTGATTTCCAGTATGGATGATGACAACGCCGTCATCAGCAGATGCACCGATACGCGCGTCATCGGCAGAAAAGATTGCATACGGAAGTTGTGGCATCCCCGTAGGTCCCTCCACCCATGACGAGATCGGCCCGGCGATCATCAGCTGTCCATCAGGGGTTTGCACCGAACCCGACTGGATGTACCGACTGTCAGACGATTCGACTTTGTTTTCGTCTGACGAACAGGCCACCAGGGTCCCTGCCAACATCAGGACCGTCCAGGCCGTCGTGGCACCCACCGAGAATCTCATTTCAGTGAGTTTGCCAGGTCGGGAATGCACACGAAGTCAGATAATCCGCCGATGGGCGAGAACCGACCGAAACGCGCTGAGCGGCTTCCTACAGGTTTGGGTGTGCGTTTTGACCGTCGACAAACGGACAGTTCAAGCCTCGACGGGAAGAGCGGCGTTCCGACGCGGAGTCCACGGACCGCTGCGCTACGCCGACAGCTGCCTTCAGGCTCGCCGCACCACCCCTTCAGGGCGGCGGGGGCCAGGGCTCACTCACCCTCGATCAATGGATCCTCTAATTTGAGAAGCTCGGCTTCCTCTGGGTGCAGGTTTTCATACGGATCCACCGATCTGGTCAGTAAATAATCAGGATCGAATTCGCTCGGGACCTGAACGATCTGAAGACCTCGTGCCAATATCTCGACCTGTTCACCGCTCTCGTCGCTCGAAAAATCTGCGGCGAAGGCAGCGGCTACCGCGTCACGCGCCACCGCCTCCGCCAGATCCCAATCACGTACGTACTCCTCGACAGAGGAGTTCACCTCTCGCTGCGCCAACGCGGCCAAAGTGCATTGCTGAAAGTAAAAAGCGACTACCTCCTGCGCGCCGTCCCATTCCGCCTCGAATCCGAGGGCTACCGCCTTCCCCCGCAACGCAGACCGAATGTCGAGCGCATCGGTTGCTCTCATCGCAGGTGATGCGCGCACCATGCTCACGTATTCGTCAAACCCATTCGCCGCGACAGTTCCGATGACATCGATTACCGCCTGCCAATTCGGTCCCAGATGATCAACGAGGTCGAGATCCGAGATCGTGGTCGAATCGATATGGCGCACAAGTGAATCGAGCGACTGATCGGCGCCATCGTAGAGTCCGTCTCGTTGCGCCTGACGTAACCATTCCATTTCTGCGACCATCGCATCTCCCGGAACCGAACCGGCATGCTCGAACGCTTCCTCAATAGACAGCTCACTGCCGACGGCGACTTGGGGACCCCAAGCCGCTCCATTAACTCGCAGGAGATCCGCAGCGGTCTGCACTATCTTCGTCAATCGTGTCGATGTGTTGGCAGTGTCGGGCGATGTAGCTGCTTCGGAATCCGAGAGGAGGGGTTCACATGCCGGATTGCGTTGTTCACGTTGCCCTGAACTGCTGTTCTCCTCGACGACCACAGAGGGTGAGTTGGCCGTGATGAACTTCGATACTCCGATAGCACCAGCAGCCGCTACAGCGATAATCAGCCCCGCCGCAGCGAGTTTCGTCCTTCGACCCCGTGCTGAATCCACGCGTTCGACACCCCCTCGATATGCCCCACGACGATGCGACCGAACACGAGGCTAGATCACAAACGCTACCGGCTTACGAAACTTCAGCCCTCGGTTGAGGCACCGAGGGATGACAAACTTCAACCCCATCAGCCAGCACGCGCTCAGTTCGTTTCTGCGGGTTTGGGTGTGCGTTTTGACCATCGGCAAACGGACGATTTGCGGGCCTCTCACACGATGCTCCAGCTCGTAGCTGAAGATCAGTACAACACATCACCGATTGGGCTGTCGGACTGCGATCTGACGACAGTACTTCGGGAAAATCATTACCGAATGCCGGCGACTACTCTGACAACCGACGAATCATGACCGCAGCCGAAATCGGACCAATATTGCTGGGGGACGATCTCGTTGCCCTCAGTTAGAGCTTGAGCAGGACGGAATCGTTCCGGTCTGGGACGACAAAGGAGACAAGGGTGAGCGGTCATCGTGGCAACGAGAGTCTCAGACCAGGTACACCTGGACTTGGGTTCGCGTTCGCCGCAGTCCCGTTCCTCGCCGTGCTTGCTGGGGTGCGCTACGACTGGTGGAGATACCCCCGGCCAGCGGTTCTCCTCCTCGAACCGGCGACGGTGGGATCAGCTCTCCTAGGTTTGGCCGTTGTTGGCACGCTCTGGATCTTCCGGTCCTACGGTTACTGGAAACGTGAGCAGCGGTTGTTGTGGAGAACTGGACTTGCCCCGATGGTTGTGGCGACGACGGCTTTGGTGTTTGTGCTGGTGCCGACCCCGAGGGAAGGCGCCTTCGACCGGGCCCGGGGCGGGATGGAGGCGGTCGCACACTCAATACAACAGAACCCGACGCCATATGCCGGCCAAAGAACCGTGATTAACGAACTAGAATTTCACGTGTATATCAAAGAGGGCTGCGTGTTTTTCGCCGACCTCGAGCAGAGCGTCGTACACAATGCCGGGTGGATATACACGGCGAACTGCACCCTGAATCCGGACCAATCCCGTCGTTATAATCCCGTCGCCGAAAACTGGTACGCATTCCTGTAAGGAATGGTCACACATTCACATCGTGCAGATCCCAAATGGGCAGGTCAGCCGAGCATTTGACCAGGCTGGAGGCGTTGCCGGCGCCGACGTAGAGCCTGGCGAATCCTGTCGGTACGAACGGAAAGAACACGACCCCCGGAAAGTGGAATCCGGCAGGATCCTGACTGCACACGGGTCGACCGGTCATGTCCGGGATGCGTATCTAGGTGCTGCTGGTGAAAGATTGAGGTTAGTAGTGAGCTGCATAACTAACCGATGAGAATCTTCGCCATCCGTAGCCGCTTAGCACCGACCTTGCTGCTGCGATGGTTGTGGTTGTTGTGGTTGTTGTGGTGGTGGCTTTGTAGTGGACGAAAACGATTGCTTTCACAAAGACAGCGGTAGTCGAATTCAGCACCCACCAGCCCTCCGACGGTTCGATGAGTTTCAATGCTTTCCGCGCAGTCAAGGGCACCGGAACGAATTGCGTCTATGACGATCGGTGTGATCGCGTCGGTCCACGATTCGTAGGTGGCACACGCATCACTGAGCGACTTGTCGACGGACAGGATGAGTCCAGCTCGGATGATCGCCTCGGTTTCGGCGCGGCGGGCGAGTTTCGCGGTAGATCATCAGCACTTGCCGGTCTGCGGGTTGGCCGGTTGCGGCGGCTTTCTCGACTGTCTCGGAGACTGCGTCGGACCAACGGCGGAGCATCTCGCTCGCGATGGATTCCTTCTTCGAGAAGTGGAAGTACATCGCGCCTTTGGTGGTCTCGGAGATCGCCAGGATGTCGTTGATGCTGGTGCCCGCGTAACCGGTTCGGCTGAACAGGGTGGCAGAAACTTCGAGGATCGCTTCTCGGGTGATTTTCGCTCGTGGCTGCATAGGTGGTCGGCCGGTTTTGCCGTGGTCGATGCCGTCTGCGAGGTCGTTATGATCGTTCATGGTCACAGGTGCTTTCTGTGGTCATCGGCCCTGACGGTGGTACAGCACTGTCGGGGCCACCTCGGTTGGTGAGACTTGTTCAGACTGTGATGAGTTCGCGGTCAGCGATGTTCTCGGCGGACCGAAGGTCGGGCAGTGGCGGGCTCGTGAATCCTGCTTCGCGGGCTGCGGTATCGAACTTCTCGTACCGGCGCCATGCGGTCGATGTCGCGATAGGTGGCTTCGATTCCAAAGCGATGGTCTCCCACGTGAGGTTCGGGTTTGTGAGCTTGCGGACTGCTGTATCTTTCACGTTCTTCGCGAGATTCGACCGGGCGATGAAGGCCATGAGGTCGTCTATGTCGGCATCCGTGTCGGCCTGTGCTTCTTCGGCGTCGCGGGGGGCTGGGAACTCCGCAGCGGTGTCTTGGGAGTCGAGTATCTCGTCCAGGTCGTTCATCGTTTCGTCCACGAAAAAAGGCTCCGCAAAGTCCGCAATAGCGTCCTCGTGGCCGGCCTTCGCATCCGCCGTTGTAGCGCCTACGTCTAGATCCGACTCCCGATGCTCCGCAATATTCTTGACTTCGATCTCGAGCACCATGAGGCAGGTGGATCATCCTGGGACGTTCTCGCGGATCCGGTGGGAAACCATTTCTGCGTGGGTGATCCGCACTAGGCCGGTCTGAAAGTCAGTCCGAGATCGAGTCTCACAGTCCATCCGACAAAGCGTGAAAATGCGTCACCCGAATAGCTGCACATGCATTCGTTGGCTTACAGTCGGGGTGTCCCGGCGGCACCCCAGACTGGAATGTCCGCTGCGTCGGAGTCTGCCGATTGGGGGCTGGACGGATGGAATCGCCTGACTTACTGGGTCTGACGGTCTCACTGACGTCCTCGACGCTTATCCTCGCGTTCGTTGCTGGGCTCATGCCGCGACTCGTCGGTGATGAACCGAATCCCGTTGTCGGCATACGGACGAAGGCGACCATCGCGAGTCCAGAGGCGTGGCAGTTGGCACATCAGAGTGCGCAGCCGCTTCTGCGCCGGACGATGTGGACTGCCGTAGCGGGACTGTGCATGCAGGTCGCCATCGGCGTCGTGACAGGTTTCGGATCTGTGGTGTCGGCTGTCACCTCAACAGTCGTGTTTCTTGCGGTGCTCCTTGTCCTGCTCTTTGCAGGAGTGAAGGGCAACGCCGCGGCGAAGTCGTTGCAGCGTTGACCGCCTGACCCTGCCGCTGTCAGACGCGCCTTGGATCTCGGCTTTCAGTCCCCGATACGCGGTCGTTCGCGCCGACGTCGTCCTCGATCGCGCATCTCGAGAATCGCTGCTGCCGTGGACGCGACCGTCTTGTCGTCGTCGTGGGTGATCCGGGCGAGCGCTTCGCGTGCTGCAGCGCCAGGAATCTCGGCGAGCGCCTGCGTAATTCGCAACCTCGTCGGGGCGTCGTCAGTGCCGTCGAGCCTTGCCTGCACGGCATCGACGACCTCACCGCTTGTAGGTGAGTGCTCCGCGAGAAGACCGAGCACCTCGCCTGCCTCGACGTCGCGGCGCCCGTCAGCGACCATCTCGAGGAGTGCTGGCATCGAGACAGCCTCTCCGCGAGATCCGAGGGCGAGAGCGGCGTCGGCGCGGACTATCGCGTCCGAATCATCGAGAGCTCGCTTCAGAGACCGAGTTGCTTCCTCGGTGTTGATCCCGGATATGGCCGACGTCGCGCGGCGTCGAACCTCGACGTCCTCCGATTCGAGCCCCTTCGTCAGACCTGCAAGGCCCGCACCTTCGGTCCTCGCCAACGCCCACTGCAATGCTCCCGCCACGTTGGCATCCCTCTCCGACAGGATGGCCTCGACGAGTGCGTCGACCGGCAATGCCGCATTCGCGTCCTGCGACAGGATCGCTTGCTGACGGTGGGCGGCGAACTCGGATTCGAGTGCACGCAACAGCGAGACCATGCGCAGGACGTCGTCCCACTCCGAAGGGGCGGTGGCGTCGACCCTTTCGAGTTTGGTCAGCAATTCCTCCTCCGCCGCGATCCGTTGCCGAGTGTGTTGCATGAGTTCACCCACCAAATCGGCCGGTGCAAAGTCTGGTTCGTCCAGTGCACGCTTGGTCTCGTTCAACGAGAGCCCCAATGTCCTCAAGCTCTCGACGTGGAAGAGGCGACGGATGTCGTCAGCGGAGTACTCGCGGTAGCCACCGGACGTGCGGCCCGTCGGCTTCACCAGCCCCAAAGTGTCGTAGTGACGCAGCATCCGTGTGCTGACACCACAACGCCGCGACACCTCGCCGATCAACATCCGTCTCCCCTTCCTACGCGTCCGGGCCGATTGCCGCGACGCGCTTCGCCAACTCGTGTGAGAGAGCGAACCCACCGTCGGGGTCGTGCCAGAGTTGCTTTGTAGCATCAGCATGCGCTCGGACACGCGGATTCGGGCTCGTACCGGCCGCGTCGAGCACCGGGAGCACAGCCTCGCCGAGCCCGGTCAGGGCGCGGCTCAGACTGAGCTGCATCTGCAGTTCACCCCGACCGAGTTCTGTGGCCAGATCGGCCGCGAGTGCGCCCTCGTCTCCCGCCGGCACGAGAGCCACAGCCGCGCGCCACGCACTGCGCGCAACCTCGTCGTCCTGGTCGTGTACCAGCGCAGAGACCTCGGGCCACGCGATCGGATCGCCGATCTTGGACAAAGTGTGGAGCGCCTGACTGCGGGCTTGCGAGCCATCGGACCCGAGCTCACGGATCAGCCTCGGCACCGTGATTTCAGCCGGCAAGCGGCACAACGCCCAGGTCAGCATGTCGCGGACGAAGAAGTCCGGCTCGACGGCGCACCGATCGATCAGGGCATCCGTCAACTGAGGATCCGGGCGTGTGCCGACCGCAAGCGCGGCGCGCAGTCGAACCGAGGGATCGGCTGCGGCCACGGCGTCGACGAGGTGGGCATTCTGCCCACCGTGGTTGGTTGTGTTCACGACAACCACCTCCTTCACCGACCAGTGGAACCCTTGTCACTGTGTCAAGGTCAAGCGTCACTGCCTCCGACACGTGAAATGTCGCCTCGGATCACACGCCGGTTGTCGATCCTGGCCGAAAGATCATCAGCACGACGACAACGACCCAGAGCAGATTGAAGATTCCCGTCGCAGTGCCCAGCCGACGGGTGAGCCGCGTTGCGACATCCACAACGGACCCGGTTCCTTCGATCGCCGCCATTGTCAGCCGTTGGGCGGGAAGCACGACCGCGGTGAGTATCACGGCGGCAACGACGGTGAGTGCGATCGAGGTGAGGATCCACACGTCACCGAGCACTCCGAGATTGACGGCGGTGGCGACACCGAGCATCGGAACGACAATGCCGATCGTGGCATACACCCGAACGATGCGATGCAGCATGCCCGTCGTCGCAACACTGGCGCTGTCCGGATCGGCGAGCGCGGCGCGGCTCGCAACCGGGAACATACTCGCCGCCACAGCGACGGGGCCGATGGCAAGAATGGCCGCAATCACATGGAGGGACAGCAGGATTCCGGTCATGGGATTTCTCGCGTTTCGGTACGCACAAGCGTATTCACGCGGCGTCCGGGGCGAAGGTGATTACAGGCTCGGCACCCTTGGCCGACCACACCGTTCCACGACGCTCGTAGTCGAAGAGCGCTTCGACCTCGAGACTTATCCGGGGCCCGAGGCATCGTTCCAGCAGATACAGGCCCAGGTCGAGACCGGATGTCACACCACCGGCGGTGATCAGGTCACCGTCGTCGACGATTCGCGCCTGGATCGGAATTACACCGCCGGCCGCCAATGCGTCCACGGCAAGATGGTGCGTCACGGCGCGACGCCCTTCGAGAAGCCCCGCCATCGCCAGCGCCAATGATCCTCCACAGACGGTCGCAACGAGAACACCAGGATCGTCGAGTGCACGGCGCACCATGACAGGCAGTTCGGTTTCCGTTGTGGCCGCGAGTCTTTCCGGCAAGCTGGAACCCGGCTGGTCCGCATTGGGTTCGAAGAGACCCGATGCTCCGGGAACGACGATCAGATCCGCGTGTTCGACATCGAGGGTTGCAGTGGCGGTCATAGCGAGTTCACCACTCCCGCTCACGACGGTCCGAGGCCCCTCCGCGCTGACGAGTTCGACGCTCAACGCCCCACCGCTGGCGAGACCCCCGGCGTAAAGCACCTCGTACGGGCCCACGACATCCATGGGATCGAATCCGTCGAACAACACGATCTGCGCGTGCACTGCAACCTCCGATTTTGTGCGACGCGCTCCTGTGCACGTCGCTGTTCCCACGACAGTAGGAGGAAGTTGACCTCTATGGCGACGGCTGAAAGCCAACCTTCGACGGCTTTCAGCCAACCCCACACATTCTGTGAAATACCAGTTGAGAGGATATTTCAAGACACGAGATCACCGAATCTCGTGCCACATACGCTACGTTTCAGACATGCATGACGTTGCAGTTCTCGCGTTGCCCGGGGTGGTGCCGATGGACCTGGCGGCACCCCTCGAAGTCTTCGGACGATGCAGGCTCCCCTCGGGTGCACCGGCGTACCGGACCTCCGTGTGCGCGCTCACCGAGGAGGTGGAGACCGGAACGTTCACGATGCGAGTACCGCACGGACTCTCACGCCTCGCCCAGGCAAGCACGATCATCATCCCGGGCACCGCCGATCTCGACGTGCCGATCGACCCCGAGATCATCGACGCCCTCAGAACTGCCGCGGATCGCGGCACGCGCATCGCCTCACTGTGCGTCGGTGCATTCACACTCGCCGACACAGGCTTGCTCGACGGACTTCGCGCGACGACGCACTGGGCGGCTGCGTCGGAGTTGGCCCGCCGGCACCCGGCCATCGACGTCGATGCCGCTGTTCTCTACGTAGACAACGGGCACGTCCTGACTTCCGCCGGCGCCGCGGCCGCACTCGACCTGTGTCTGTACATGGTCCGTCAGGACTACGGGTCCGCGGTCGCCGCCGACACGGCGCGGCTGAGCGTGATGCCGCTCGAACGTGCCGGAGGGCAAGCACAATTCATCGTCCACGAACCTCCCGTACCCAGCGGGACAACCCTTCGGCCGCTACTGAACTGGATGGAAGAGAACCTCGGGGAGCAACTCGACATCACGACAGTCGCAGCCAAGGCAACGATGAGCACCCGCACGCTCAACCGCCGCTTCCAGGAACAAATCGGTACGACACCGTTGCAGTGGCTCCATCACGCGCGGCTCCGTCAAGCGCAATTTCTGCTCGAGACCACCGACCACTCCATCGAACGTGTTGCGGGACAAGTCGGATTCAATGCCGTCACCACGTTCCGCGAACGCTTCCGAGACCTGGTCGGCACCAGTCCACAGCGATACCGGACGCAGTTTCGAACGTCGCGCTAGCTGACCTACTTCTCGCTCTGTCGACGCACCATCTCCGAGATCCAGATCGGCGCAAACGGCGAGGTGCAGTTCGGGGGAGTCGGGTAGTCCTCGAGCACCCGCAGACGTTCACCGATGTCGATTGCACGGGCCCGGTACTCGGCATGTTCGATCCCGATCTGGGCCAAGCAGTGGTTCATCACCCATTGCAGGCGATCAGGGGCATCCTTCATCTCCGCCTCGATGACGTCGAGCAATCCTGAAAGATCAAGGCCCTCCGGCTTCTTCGCTACGCGCTCGGTAGTCAGAGCCCAACCGGCGCTCGCAACCACGGGATCGGAGTCGGCGGTCCAGGCCACCCGCAAATCCTCCGCGTGCGGGTTCTTCTTCACCACGTAGTTGACGAGCCAGTCATGCACCTTGGGAGTACGAGCCTCACGCAACATGACGTCCAACTCGTCACGCTCGAACGCCTTCGGACGACAGATCAAGAGGGCAAGCAGCCTCGCTGCGGTATCGCCCGTCGCCCAAAGTTGTTGTGCAAGTTCCTGCTGAGTCTTCAGTCGCTTCGCGACTGCCCGCAGTTTTGTCAGGTTCACACCGTGATCGTCACCGTGCTTCTCGTTCACTGCGCGCACCTTCGGATCCTCGAGCGCACGCAACTCGTCCATCACCGCGGCAACCGTCGTTTCGTCCACGTCGTCCTCCAGCCACTACTTCTGTTGTTCACCCAATGCAAGTCACCTACAAGGAAAGCACGGGACGGCACGCGCCGACGCATCCACGTCCGACCCGTGTTTGAAACTTCGACCAATGGGTACATGTCTGCTCCTGAGGTGGCGGCACGTCACCATGAAGACAGGACGAACCTTGCAAATGCGACGCGCCGCGGGTGCCGAGAACTGGACGAAACCGCAGGCGGAGATGAAGGCGGCAGTAAGAACGTTCTCACTCGGGCTATAACCGGCCCACTCCTTTTCGTGTTCATCCTCGGAGACGTCCTGGGCGCCGGTATCTACGCATTGGTGGGCGTCATCGCCGGTGAAGTTGGTGGAGCCGTCTGGGTACCACTGCTCGTAGCGCTCGTCATGGCATTGCTGACAGCAACGTCGTATGCCGAACTGGTCACCAAATATCCGCGGGCGGGCGGTGCAGCAGTATTCGCCCAACGGGCGTATCGGAAGCCGCTGATCTCATTCCTCGTCGGCTTCTCGATGCTGGCGGCCGGTGTCACGAGTGCAGCAGGACTCGCGCTCGCATTCTCCGGCGACTATCTCAAAGCCTTCATTGACGTCCCGACCGTTCCGGCCGCGCTCGTCTTCCTCCTCCTGGTGGGGCTTCTCAATGCCAGAGGCATCAAGGAGTCGATGCGCGCAAATGTCGTCATGACAGTCGTGGAGGTCACCGGCCTCGTCATGGTTGTCGTCCTCGCCTGCGTAGTTCTCGGGCACGGCGACGGAACCTTGAGCCGTGTCGTGGAGTTCGACGACAGTCGATCGCCTGCACTCGCCGTGTTGGCAGCGGCGCTCCTCGCATACTACTCGTTCGTCGGCTTCGAAACCTCGGCGAACGTCGCCGAAGAAGTGAAGAACGTGAGCAAGGTCTACCCACGCGCACTGTTCGGAGCCCTGTTGACGGCGGGCGCCGCCTATGTCCTTGTCGGCCTGGCTGTTTCGGTGGTGCTGCCCGCCGACGAGCTCGCCGCGTCCTCCGGCCCCTTACTGGCAGTGGTGTCAGCCGCCGACGTCGGTGTTCCGCCTCGCCTGTTCAGCCTGATCGCTCTGGTAGCCGTCGCCAACGGCGCACTGCTGACAATGATCATGGCAAGCAGGCTGACGTACGGAATGGCGTCGGAAGGGTTGCTTCCCAGCGCATTCGCGCGCGTGCTGCCGCGGCGCCGGACCCCCTGGGTGGCAATCATCGCAACCACAGCCGTTGCCATGGCTCTCTGCGTCACCGGATCGTTGTCAGCCCTGGCAGAGACGGTGGTACTCCTGCTGCTTTTCGTATTCATCAGCACCAACATCGCGGTCCTGGTTCTGCGTCGTGACGCAGTGCAACACAGTCATTTCCGGACACCGATCATCTTTCCGATCCTCGCCCTCGGTACGTGCGTTGCGTTGCTCACCCAGCAGAGCGCCGCAACGTGGTTGCGCGCATCATTACTCTTGGCGGTCGGAGTAGTGCTGTACGCCCTCTCCCGCCGTCGATCCACGAAGTAAGGTGCGATGTTCGAAAGGGGGTGTGATGACCGACAGTTCTGACACACCAGATGTAATTCAGCGCCGAGAGCGAAAGATCAACAGGCGAACCCTGACGTACGGCCTGTCCGTCGTTCTGGCTACCGCGGCACTGGTTGTCGCGATCGTCTGGTTGGGCTCCCGGCGGGGCGAATGCTTCGGTACCGACACCTTGCTGTGCTCACAGAAAGATCGCCGACTGGCCGTCTTCGTCCCGAGCCTCATGCTGCTACTCGGCTCCGTAGGCGCGTTCTTGCGAGCCTCCCTGCGATTGCACCGTCTGCGGCGCCTCTACATCCGGCCGTACATGGCGTGGCTCCTGACGGGGCTCACCCTGGTGTACCTGGCGGGAGCCTTCATCTTCATCGAGGGCAATATTCTCTGAATACATCTGTTCGGCAATCGGATTCACAGACCGAAGCGGTAGATGTCGTTCAGAATCGTGTGTCGTCGATGGCAGTAAGGACCACTTCTCGAACCGATGACGAAGACGACAGATTCGAGATGGAGCGCACGGTATCCACGACGTCGTGCACGGGAACCAGAGACCCATCTCCGCGGGCAGCAGCGATGTCTCGGGGCACATCGAGTCCATCTTCCGTGTTGAGATATCCGAGGTGAAGGACCGTCACTGCGAGTCGGTCCTTCCGGTAGCCCTCTCTCAACGCGTCGGCAATGCCGTTGATCGCGGACTTCGATGCGCCGAACGCAACTTCCGGCCTACCGCTTCGCGGGAGCCCCGAGGTAGAACCGGTCAAGAAAATCCGAGGCCGAGGACGCCCGATCATCCGTGGGATCAGGCGCTTCGACAAAAGGATCGTGCCGGTGATGTTGGCGTTGATCATTTCCAGCATTTCGACGTCGGATTGATCTGTGAACGCATAATCGGAAGTGAAGGCGTCCCCTTCCCAGATTCCGACGTTGCAAATCAGGGTGTCTACACCTCCGACAAGCTCCTGGTCGATCGAGTTCGCTGCCGTAACAGGGTCGGTCAGGTCTGCTTCGATCCACTCGGAGACGTCGAACCCGTCAGGGCGCCGACGAGAAATACCGACAACGTCGTGACCATCGCTCCTCAGGCCCTCGATCAATGCACGACCAAGTCCCCGGCTCGCGCCGACAACAACTACCCTCGCCACAATTGCACCCTTCTGCCCGCTCTGTTCACATCCAATGGATGACACGACACATTCATGCACGCCGAAATACGTTGCCCTCGAGCGTGACAACGGCACCGGCCGCAACGAGCCGCTGAAGGTGCAGCTGCGCAGTTCGTCGTTCGACTGCATCGACGTACGGCGCGGTGACGTGCGGACGGTAGACGAGGCGATGCGCGACGATGTCTTCCAACTGCCTTGGGTCACCGAGAAATTGGACGAGTCTTTCTTCGCGGCTGAGCAGTTTGTCGCGGTAGGCGGTCAGCCGGCGACGGAACTCGTCGCTGCCTTCGACGACGCCCTTTTGATGGAAGGTGCCGTACCACCGAGCGTCGATGCCCGCGGCGCGGTCGATGGAGGCGAGGAAGTCGTCGACGCTACTGCCCAGGTCGCCGTACATCGGGCCGAAGGAGGTGAGATCGATGTCGGCGACATAGAAGAAGCCGTCGGGCTCGATGAGGAGGCCACAATGTCCGGGAGTGTGACCAGGTAGGTGAATGACCGTCGCCGTGCGGTCTCCGAGGTCGAAGACGTGGCCGTCGGCGATCCCGGAAACGTCATCGTGCGTCGGGGGAATGCCGTACTGCGCTGCTATTGAATGTTCGACCTCAGCTCTCTCCTCGGGGCGGAGGCCGTAATTTGTGAGCATCGTGTCAAGGGAGGCGACCGACGGTGCGTCGAGGTTGTGCGCGTACGTCGGTGCTTGAAAATGCCGGAGACCGGCAACGTGGTCCTCGTGGCCGTGACTGATGAAGACGAGGTCTGCGCCCACGGGATCTCGGTCGAGGGAGAGGGACGGGTCGATCACCAGCGTGCGTTCGGATCCGTGCACGACCACGGTGTTTCCGAAGGGGACGGTCCCACCGTTCTCTGGTACCAGCACCGAGACTTTGCCAAATTCTGTGGGTGTGAACATCTCTCGCTTCTCCCTGCGGCCATCGGGTAGTGACGTTGCAGATCTCGAAGCAATCGAAGGTATCGCTGACAGAGACCTCAGTCAGTATGCATGGCCGGGTCAGCGGGCCGTACGCGGATCATCCTGGACTACCCGGTGAGCTCTTCACGAGCAGCGACAAGGACTTCCTCGGAGAGGGACGATCCCTTGGTGGCTCGCGAGAGGACCAGAGCGCCGATCATGGTCGAGAGACGCACCAGCCCGTCATGCTCCTCATCCGCGAGCGCCTTGGCAAAATCACCGACCCCCTCGACATACACCCGACGGGCCTCACTGTCTGCCGGCTCGCGTGCCATGTCGGCGGCGAGTGCAGCAGCGGGACATCCGTCTGCCGGATTGTCGCGATGCTCCACGGAGAGGTAGTTGTCGATCAGGGCTTGTCGAGCCTCGTCACGCTGGCCAGCGTGCCTTTCGAGACCTGCTGCGTGCAGCTGCGCCAGTTCAGCGAAGGCATGGGTGGTCGCTTCGTCGATGAGCGCGTCCTTGGACGCGAACTGCTTGTAGAAACCACCGTGGGTCAGCCCCGACGCCTTCATCAAGTCGGCGACGCTGAGGTGAGTGCCCTTCTCTCGGAACAGACGAGCTGCGGTTTCCACGACGCGCCGACGGTTCTCTTCCGCTTGTTGCTGCGATACGCGGCCCATCACAACGCCTTCCAGTTTGGATTTCACTTGACATCTATCCTAGCCCACACTTAGATTTGATTCATAATCTAAATGTCACCGACAGTCACAACCCTGGGAGAATCATGGACCTGAACAAGACGGTTGCGGTCGTCACCGGAGCCAATCGCGGACTCGGCCGCCATCTGGCGGCAGGGCTCGTCGAGCGCGGCGCGAAGGTGTACGCGGCTGCCCGCAATCCGGAAACTGTCGATCTGCCCGGCGTCATCCCCCTGAGGTTGGACGTGACGGACGCCGAATCGATCACCGCCGCAGCGCAAATCGCATCGGATGTGACCTTGGTGATCAACAACGCCGGAATCTCTACCTCGGCACCCTTGATCGGAGGCGACATCGATGACGTTCGCCGCGAGATGGACGTCAATTTCTACGGCCCGCTTGCCGTGACCCGGGCGTTTACTCCGGTCGTCGAAAACAACGGAGGCGGAACAGTACTCAACGTTCTTTCGGTGCTGTCCTGGTTCCATCCGGCTGCGCTCGGGTCTTACGCGTCATCGAAGGCAGCGGCGTGGGCGATGACCGACGCCGTTCGAGAAGAACTGGCGCCGCGGGGAATCGCCGTCTCGGCACTGCACGTTGCATACATGGATACCGACATGGCTGCGGGTGTACCGGCCGAACAGAAGATCGCTCCGGCCGATGTCGCCGCGCAGGCCCTGGACGGCATCGAACGTGGGCTGGCTGAGATCCTCGCCGACGACACCACCCGGTATGTCAAGGGGAGTCTGTCGTCTTCGAACTCCGAGTAACCAAGGGACTGTTGACGAGTGACACTCATCCCACCGTTTTGAGACTCGCCAATCTGCCCAGGATCGGTGCCCGCCAAGCCGCGAGGTCTTCCGGACCGTTTTCTTCCCACAACTCGTACAACTCCGACGTGTCGCTGTCTGCGACGGCACGCGCGAGTGCGGTGAGGACCCATGCCTTCTGCTCCGGACTCAAGGTTCCGGCGTACCCGGCGGCATCAATCTCGGCCAGCTGCACAGGCGCCGGAGCAACCCCGTGCGCAACCGCAAGGATCTCGGCGACGGCAATAGCTGTTTGAGCATCATCGGCATCGAGGTAGCCGTCGTCGGGGTGGCGTGCGTAATCGTCGATATCGTAGTCACCCGCCTGTACCGCGCTGAGCAGGTCGCCCGCTACGTCGTTGTCGAAAGGTCCTGAACCCCAAGTCCCCATGCTGTCTCTCCGATCCGTACCCGCGTCATCTGTCGTAACGATATTAGTGAATCACCGGCTTCGGCGAGGATCCTCGGGCTGGAAGTACTGCGTTCGCCGGAAATCGACATCAGCGCAACGGCACGCGAATGATGCGGTCATCACCGGGGTTGGGGTCGCCGCGTCCGTCGGTGTTGTTCGTCAGTATCCACCGCGACCCGTCCGGTGCGACTACAACATCACGGAGGCGCCCGTATTCGTCGACGAATTGCTCGTCGGCGGTCGCGGGATCGGTCAAGGGCACCGTGCGGAGTCGCTCACCACGAAGATTGGCGATGTAGATCGTGCCGTCGTGGGTGGCGATTCCGCTGGGGCTGGCATCGTCAGGTGACCATTGTTGGAGCGGGTCGATGAATCCGTCTTCACCCGCAATCCCTTCGACCTCGGGCCACCCGTAGTTTCCGCCTGCTTCGATCTTGTTGAGCTCGTCCCAGGTGTCCTGCCCGAACTCGCTGGCGTACATCGCGCCGTCCTCGGTCCAGGCAATGCCCTGGGAGTTGCGGTGGCCGTAGCTGTAGACAAACGAGTTCGGAAATGGATTATCTAGCGGCACATCGCCATCCGGAGTCATTCGAAGGATTTTCCCGGACATCGAGTCGAGGTCCTGAGCCCTGTCTCGACTACCGGCATCACCGACGGTCACGTACAGCATCCCGTCCGGGCCGAACGCGATGCGACCACCGTTGTGGTAGTTGGCCGAAGCGAGCCCGTCGAGAATCGTCTCGGCCGGCCCGAGCGCGAATTCCCCCGGAGCACCGATGATGTCGAAGCGTTCGATCCGGTTCTCCCCGTTCGCGGTGAAGTACGCGTACAGGCGGTTTTCACGTACTGCGATCCCTAGTAAACCGCCCTCACCTCTGGGGCTGACGCCGTCGACGACTCCCACCTCGCGGCTGTTTCCGCCGGCGTCGAGTTCGAGGATTCGCGCGCTGTCGCGCTCACTGACAAGTGGTGTGTCGCCGTGGAATGCGATCGACCAGGGCGCGTCCAAGCCGTCGGCGACGGTCTCGGGTTCACCGAAGGCCGCGGCGGGCGCCGATCGTGTTGTCGTGCTTGCCTGCGGACGGGGCCCTTCAGGATCCTCGCTACCGCAGGCCGTCAGGAAGGCCGAGACGAGCACGGCCGCGCCCAGTCCTCGGATCTGTCGTCGTGTCATGGGCGCGTCTCCCGGGTTCAGGCAGTCTTTGCGCCGACGGTAGCGCGCAATCGGCCACACCGGGAGTCCCTTCGAGTACCCCCAACGACCGGGACTCCCTCGCAGGCGATGGGCGTGATGCCCTGGACGGGTGCGCCACGACATGCGCGTCGTCAACAGAAAGAGAACTGACCACCTCATGATTTCCGCCCCGACCGTCGAAGAAACCGGCCGCCTGCCGCTCGTGATCTACGTGCTGGCCGTCGGAGTTTTCTTGATGGGTACAACCGAATTCGTCGTCGCCGGCATTCTTCCCGAGATCGCGGGTGACCTCGGTACGTCGATCGCGAACGTCGGCCTGATGATCACCGTCTTCGCGATCGGAATGATCGTCGGCACGCCGGCGATGGCGATCTTGACACTCAGGGTTCCCCGACGCGTGACCTTGAGCTCGGCTCTGATTGTTTTCGCGATCGGACACGTCATCGTCGCGCTCTCGTCCAACTTCGGACTCATTCTCGGCGCCCGCTTCCTCACAGCCGTGGCGACGGGCGCCTTCTGGGCAGTCGCCGCAGTGGTCGGAGCAAAAGCGGCCGGCCCGGCGTCTTCCTCGCGCGCGCTCGGCATCGTCTTGGGCGGAGGCATGCTCGCGAACGTCATCGGTGTTCCGCTCGGCGCTCTGGCCGGTCAGAGCATCGGGTGGCGTGGTCCTTTCTGGGCCCTCGCCGCCCTCGCACTCGTTGCCGCGGCCGTCGTCCACCGATTGGTACCCGCCGACACCGACTCCGGTGCGGTGCCGTCCTGGCGAGCGGAGATCGCGAGCCTACGGGACGGACGCATCTGGCTCGTTCTGTCCGGTTGTGCCGTCGTGTGCGGGTCGTCGCTGGCGGCGTACAGCTTCATCTCTCCGCTGTTGACCGAGAACACGGGACTTGCTGCGTCGGCAGTGCCACTGGTGCTTGTCGGCTACGGACTCGGTGCGTTCGTCGGCTCCAATCTCGGCGGTCGACTCGGTGCGAAGCATCAGTACGGGGTCTTGTTCGTCTCGGCAGCGATGACGTTTCTCGTACTCGGGGCGCTCTGCCTCTTCTCGCACAACGTGATCGTGACGGTGATTCTCGTAGTCATGCTGGGACTATTCGGCATGTCGACCAATCCCATCCTGATCGGGATGGCTGTGCGTTATGCCGATCAGGCGCCGACGATGGCTTCTGCTCTCAGCACCTCGTCGTTCAATCTGGGCACGGCGGTCGGCTCCTGGATCGCCGGGTTCGCGTTGGCCTCGAGTCTCGGTGCCACTGGGCCGGTGTTGGTAGGCACCGGCGTTGCCGCTCTCTACTTTCTGCCGCTGATGATCCTGTTGCGCAAGGAACGCACGAAGCGCACCGCCGTCGAAGTGGTCAACTGACGACCCGATCAACCGTCGCGCAGTTCGTCAGCCGTCCGTCAGCGACCGCTCCGACACGTGAGGCGCAGAGTCCGCATTCTCACTGGCTGCCAACGATGCGAGTAGCTGCATCCGTTCCGCGGACGGCGATCCCGGCTCTGCGGTGTAGATCGTGAGCGTCAACCCCGGCTCGGCGGCCATCTCCAAACCTTCGAAGGCAAGCGTCAGCTCCCCAACGGCGGAGTGGTGAAATGTCTTGAATCCGGTGCCGTGATGGCGGACGTCGTGCGCGCCCCACCGACGCCGGAATTCCTCACTCCGAGTGCTGAGTTCACCGATCAGATCGTGCAATTCCTTGTTGTGAGGATCTCGCCCAGCCTCGGTTCGCAGAATCGAGACGGTCACCTCGGCAAACGCGTTCCAGTCCGGATAAAACTCGAAAGCCCTTTCGTCGAGGAACGTGAAGCGCGCGATGTTCGGGGGCTGCCCCGGCATGTCGTAGAGGTCCTTGTAGAACGCACGCGCGAGTGGGTTGACCGCGAGAAGATCCATGCGACCGTTCCGCACGAAAGCGGGTCCCGCGGTGACTGCGTCGAGCGCCCACTGCAGGCTCTGATGGGGCTTCCAGCCCTTCGCATTTCGCCGACGCGGGGGCCTGGCTACCGGGCTTGCCGCGTGCGCGAGATCAAAAAGGTGGGCGCGCTCGGCGTCGTCGAGTCGTAGGGCCTTCGCGATACTGTCGAGCACTCCGGGCGATGCGCCGCTGATCGCTCCGCGCTCTAGCCTCGTGTAGTACTCGACGCTCACGCCAGCGAGGGTTGCCACTTCACTTCGACGCAGACCTTCCACGCGGCGGTTCGATCCGGCCGGCAGTCCAACTTGTTCGGGCGTGACTCGGGCGCGCCGCGAGGTCAGGAATTCGCGTACTTGCGCTCGATCGTCCATGCCATCGAGCGTAAGTCAGTGACCGGTAGCGAGGGAGTCCCTCGCAGTACCACTATCGCGCGGGACTCCCGCACGCCGCCGAATCGTGATCAGGTTGAAGTGACACGAAGAAACCGATGGTGAGGAGCCACGTCATGCGCGCTGTCGTCATGCATGCCCCCGGCGATGTCCGGGTCGAAGAGATCGAAGCGCCGGTGATCGTCGAACCGACCGACGCGATCATTCGCGTTACAGCCACCTGCGTCTGCGGTTCCGACCTCTGGCCGTATCGCGGCATCGAAGAGCTGAATGGCCCGACGCCGATGGGACACGAATACGTGGGCGTCGTCGAACAGGTCGGCCCCGAGGTCAACGACATCGAAGTTGGGGACTTCGTCGTGGGCTCGTTCGTCGCGTCGGACAACACCTGCGAAATCTGCGAGGCCGGCTTTCAGTCTCGCTGTATCCACCAGGTCATGATGGGCTCGGTCGGCACCCAATCCGAATACGCTCGCATCCCGCTCGCGGACGGCACCCTCGTCCCTGTCCACGGAGAGCCGACCGAGCGGCAGGCTCGCAGCCTCCTTGCAGCCTCCGACGTACTCGGCACCGGTTGGTTCGCCGCCGTAGCTGCGGAAGCCGGACCTGGCAAAACAGTCGCCGTCGTCGGCGACGGCGCAGTCGGACTCCTGGCGATCCTCGCTGCCAGACAACTCGGCGCCGAGCGGATCATCGCTATGTCACGTCACGCCGACCGGCAGGCACTCGCCACGCAATTCGGCGCCACCGACATCGTCGAAGAGCGGGGCGACGCGGGCATCGCGAAGATCAAGGAACTCACCGGCGGCTACGGCGCCCACTCGACCGTCGAAGCCGTAGGCACCCAAGAATCGATGATGCAGGCTATCGGAGCTACCCGCCCCGGCGGACATGTCGGCTACGTCGGGGTATCCCACGGCGTCGAACTCGACGGCATGAACCTGTTCTTCGCGACGGTGAGCCTGCTCGGCGGTCCCGCGCCGGTCAGGCGATTCCTACCCGAACTGATCGAGCTCATCATGACCGACCAGATCGACCCGGGCATCGTCTTCGACCTCACTCTCCCGTTGGAGGACGCCGCCGCCGGCTACCAGGCGATGGACGAGCGGCGCGCCACCAAAGTGCTACTCACCCTCTGACCGATACCAAAGGCTCACGAGACAGAACTGGGCTCTACACGCCGATCGAGGAACGTCTCGGCTACCAACGAGAGGCGCTCTTGGTTTACCGAGCAGCATGTTCACTGATCACAGCGAATGCGTTTGACACCGAAGGTGAGGATGGGCACTTCGATTGGTGCGCAGCTGCTTTGATTCAAAAGGATGCTACACAACTGATATGCACCCCCACCAGCGGAAACCGATTGTACGAGTGAATGTTTCAATGAGAGCGGCTTGGCGCTACTTTGTAGCAACGACACTCGTCTCTACCTACGGTTGCGTACTGAATTCCTTGTGGGGCAGGCTTTCTTGTGTACTGCTGACGAGCCGTATCTGCTGACGAATCGTATTGCTGACGAACCAAGGTCGGAGAACAATGGGTCACTACAAAAGCAACGTGCGTGATATCGAGTTCAATCTGTTCGAGGTGCTCGGGATCGGCGAACTGTTGGATGCCGGCGCATACGGGGACCTCGACACCGACACTGTGCGCAACATTCTTGCGGAAGTAGCGAGACTGGCAGAAGGCCCGGTCGCCGCGTCCTTCGCCGACGCGGATCGGAACCCTGTCGAATTCGACGCACCCAATCACGCAGTTGTGGTCCCGGAACCTCTACGCAAGACGGTCGAGGCGGTGAACGAGGCCGGTTGGTCGCGACTCGGCCTACCAGAAGGCATGGGTGGTGTTCCTGCTCCGGCGCCGTTGGTCTGGGCGATCGGCGAAATGTTGGTCGCGGCAAACGGATCCGCAAGCTTTTTCAACATGGGTCCACTGATGGCGAGCGTGCTCTACACCATCGGAAACGAACAGCAAAAACACTGGGCCAAAGAAGGATTCGAGCGCGGATGGGCCGGAACGATGGTGCTCACCGAACCAGACGCCGGATCCGATGTAGGCGCAGGCCGAACAAAGGCAATCGCGCAGGACGACGGCACGTGGCACATCGAGGGCGTCAAGCGGTTCATCTCCGGCGGTGACGTCGGAGACACGGCCGAGAACCTCTTCCACTTGGTGCTTGCCCGGCCCGAGGGAGCCGGTCCAGGAACCAAAGGTTTGAGCCTGTTCTACGTTCCGAAGTCCCATTTCAACTCGGACACACTTGAACTGGGAGAGCGCAACGGTGTGTACGTCACCGGCGTCGAGCACAAGATGGGCCTCAAGTCTTCCCCAACTTGCGAGCTCACCTTCGGAGCGACGGACGTTCCTGCCGTCGGCTGGCTCGTGGGTGATGTCCACAACGGTATCGCCCAGATGTTCCAGGTCATCGAGAATGCTCGAATGATGGTGGGCACCAAGGCTACCGGAACACTGTCCACCGGCTATCTCAACGCCCTCGAGTACGCAAAAGAACGAATTCAAGGCGCAGACCTCACCGAGCTGACAAACAAGACCGCGCCCCGTGTGGCCATTACGCACCACCCCGACGTCCGACGCAGCCTGGCGATGCAGAAGGCCTACGCCGAAGGCCTCCGAGCGGTCTACCTCTACACCGCTGCACACCAGAATGCCGATGTCGCCGAGTTGGTTTCGGGTGCGGATGCCGAATTGGCGGCGCGGGTCAACGATCTGCTGCTGCCGATCGTCAAGGGCGTCGGCTCCGAGAAGGCCTACGAACTGCTCACCGAGAGCCTGCAGACCCTGGGCGGCTCCGGTTATCTTCAGGACTACCCCATCGAGCAGTACATCCGCGATGCCAAGATCGACACCCTGTACGAGGGCACCACGGCGATCCAGGCGCAGGACTTCTTCTTTCGAAAGATCGCACGCGACCGCGGCGTTGCACTCGCTCACGTAGCCGGTCGCATACGAGAGTTCATCGACAGTGAGGCCGGGAACGGTCGACTCAAGGCCGAGCGAGTCCTACTCGAGACCGCCTTGACCGACGTGCAGGAGATGGCCGGGACGCTCACCGGGTATCTGATGGCTTCCCAGGACCAACCCTCCGAGTTGTACAAGATAGGCCTCGGCTCGGTGCGCTTTCTGTACGCGGTAGGCGACCTGCTCATCGGATGGCGCCTGTTGGTGCAAGCGGAAGTCGCGTTGGCAGCCTTGGACCGTGACGCGTCGGCAAAGGACCGGTCGTTCTATCGGGGCAAGGTGGTCATCGCGTCGTACTTCGCCAAGAACATCCTGCCTATCCTGGCGTCGACGAAAGAAATCCTGGGTTCCCTCGACAACGAGATCATGGAACTCGAGGAAGACGCATTCTGACAACGTGCCATAGTGAAAGCAGCCCTGATACGTACATGCAGAACTGCGTGTGGACGGTCTCGTTGCTCGATGACGGTCAGTGCCACCTCGCGCTCGACGCTGGACCACGGCCAAAGGGCAAGAGTGCAGGAACCAGTCCCCTGATCGCCGGCGAAGTTCAGGACGAGCTGGCCGGCGGATTTCCCTTTGTGCACTGGCCCATCGAGAAGGACCGACTCTTGATGCCGACATTGCGTGGCGGACGCGCGGTATGGGTGGTTCGCAGCGCTGATCGCATTGTCTCCGAGATCGGCGAACTCTGCCCGAGATGAAAATGCTTGCTGCGTGATTCAAACGTGGTCGTGAACCGGCGACGGAATCTTGTTGGAACGATACGAGTCTCCGCTCCGGTTCGGCCGCCAGAGACGCCAGTGTTTCGCGGACAGCCGGAACGGGAGATGGTCTTGTAGGTGACGAGCACCGGACGACAACCGTTCGTCTGCAGGCAGGTTGAGCCACAGGGACAGTGAGGATGTCGCGTTGCCGAGGGTTGCGCGTATGCCTGACTCGCCGAGAATCCGGCCGTATCCATCTACGGCAAAACGGCCGAACGCGTCGGGGGTGATGTCGGGGTACGGCGCGCGCGTGTTGGGGTCGATCAGGCGTACGGGCGCGCTGCAGGTCAGTGCCGCCACAGAACGTCCGTGGGTTGTAACAGCATCGCAACCAACGAGGGCATCGAGCGCTTCGTTGACAGAACCAGGTGGGACGTTCCATTCGGTATGGGTTTGCGCTTTGTAGCGGGGCCCACCGAAGAGTTCGGTAGCGAACGATGACAACTGCGCGGTCGGCTCGGATGGCCCACTCTGGTAGATCTCGAACGTCCACGACGGCAAAGACACTGGTTCGGTGCAGGATTCCAGGAATGTCTGCAGCCGCTGAAATGCAACATCGGGACGCTTGACTCGAAGCGAGTGTGCACCACCGGCGGACCCGGGCAACCCGTCGTATGTCACTACCTCGGGCAATGCGGCTTCCGGTGTCCGCGTCGTCACAGGTTAGCCAATCGCAAAAGCACTACCCCGGCTGGTTCCTCCGTCGCGTGGCGATAGCCAGTGCCGGCCCACAGGTGCATTCGCTCGGGATCTGCCTGCGCAACAGCGGCTTTGCGCATCGGGTTGGTCAGGTGATGGATGGCCGGATACCCGATGGGCGCTTGTGCGTCGTAGCGATCGATGAACTCGTTCCGAAGTGCTCGTGCAGGACGTCCCGTGAAAGCTCTTGTGACGAACGTGTTCCCGCGGGACGTGTCGGCCAGAGCTGCCTTGTGCGGAGCCGAGGCACCACTCTCCTCGGTGCGCAGCAGTACGGTACCGACCACTGCCGCGTCCGCTCCGGCACGTAAGGCAGCAGCGACGTCGGCGGAGGTCGCCAGTCCACCGGCCGCCAACAACGGAACCGACGTGCGGTGACGGATTTGTGCGATCAATTCGGTGATCGGTGTTTCTGCCGGAACCTGCAGGGGAGTGAGCGTTCCGGAGTGGCCGCCGGCAGCCGACGATTGCACGACAAGCAGATCGGCACCGGCGTCGACGGCAAGGAGCGCCTCTGCCTCCGAAGTCACAGTGAGGACGACAAGTGAACCGGCAGCGCGCAGCGCCTTGATGACGCCGGGTGTGGGAAAGCCGAAGGTGAAGCTGACCACCGGAACCGGGCTGGCCAGGAGCAGATCGATCTTGTCCTCGAAGTAGTCGTCGTCTTCGACCGGCTCACCGTCATCCAGTGTGATGCCGTAGCGATCCGCATCGACCTGGATCGCCCTGGCATAGGCACGGTAGGCATCGACGTCGACAGGCACCGGGTTGGGCGCAAAGACGTTGACACCGAACGACACTCCCTCGGCGCGCAGGGCGTCGATCTGGTCGGACAGAGCCTGAGGCGTCTTGTACCCGGCGGCGAGGAAGCCGAGACCGCCTGCGCGAGAGGCAGCAGCAACAAGTGCCGGTGTGGAAGCGCCGCCGGCCATGGGCGCTGCGATGACAGGGACCTTCAGGTCGAGATCGGTTGTGAGTGCGCTCATTCGAACATCTCCAGTCCTACGTCGGGTAGTGCTCCGGCGGTTTCGTCATCTGACATCAAAAAACTACCTCCTCAGTCGAGGTGGCCGTCCGAGGGTCCGCATCGAGATCGGAAGGGAATCGGAACCGCAAAACCGCGGCGGCCACTGCTGCGCCCAGAACGACGGCCGCACCCAACAGCAGAGCGTCGCGATACCCGTCTCGCAGCAACGGAGTGACAACGAGTGGGCCGAGAATCTGACCGACGCTGTATCCAGCGGTCAGCAACGCCACGGCGCGTGGGAACTGCAGGTGCGCGCCGATTGCCAACACAATTGACCCGATACCAAGGAAGGTGACACCGAACAGGAAAGCTGAAATCAGTGCGGGGCCGACGCCTCCGATCACAGCAGGAAGCGCTATGCCCACCGCCTGAATCAACAGGGCAACGAGAAGCAGAGTCGGCCTCGACCAACGCAGGCTGAGCCAAGCCCACAGGGCGCACGAGGGAAATGCGGCCAGGCCGACCACTATCCAAGCGCCGCTGCCGACCCATTCTGGAGCGGCGAGATCGATTGCGGCAACAAGGAACGTGCCCGCGATGATGTAGCCGATGCCTTCCAGGAAATAACTGATGAACAAGGCAGTGAACCCGCGTTGGGAACTGGGAGTTCCCGGCGCGTCCGGTGTGATGGTCGGACGCGGTTCCGGCGTCAATCCCCAGGCTGCGACCGCACACACCACCGCAAGGGCCGCAGATGCCAGCCAGGCTGTACTCCAGGTACCGATGAAGCGGACGACCAACACGAGGACCCCGGACAGGGCGATACCCAACCCAACTCCGCCGAATCCCCATCCGGCCAGAAATTGGGACTGCCCCCGAAGGTGCGCGTGCAAAGCGCTGACGGCGATCATGAAGACGAGGGCACTGGCAATGCCTGCGACGAGCCGCAGGGCGAACCAGATGGATCCGTCGTGGGTAGTGGGCATGAGCGCCAAAGTCGCGATGAGGACCACCAACGACGTACGCATCACCGCTGCCGAGCGCACCACGCCGGGAATGAGGATTCCCGCGAGCGCGCCGATGAGGTACCCGACGTAGTTGGCCGTCGCCAGGGTGGCGCCGAGCGAGGCGGACAGACCGGCCTGCGTGTGCATCAACGGCAGGATCGGTGTGTAGACGAATCGACCGATTCCCATGCTCGCCGCCAGCGCAGCGGCAGCTTGGACAGCGTGCGCTCGCGGGGAGACGCCGTTGTGGACTGTGGTCATGGTCTTATCGTGTGCCCCGGCCGCGCCGGACCGCCACGACCGCTTTGCTCCTGACTGATAGGCACAACCTCCCACCGCACGTAGCATGAATGATCGTGGAGCTGCGTCAGCTGAGATATTTCGAGGTCGTCGCCGAGGAACTGCACTTCGGCCGAGCCGCGGCGCGGCTACTGATAGCCGGGCCGTCATTGTCGCAGCAGATCATGGCACTCGAGCGCGACCTCGGCGTCAAGCTGTTCGTCCGCGACCGCCGTTCCGTCGCTCTGACGCCGGCCGGCTCGGCGCTGCTCCCCGACGTCCGCGCGCTACTCGAGAGAGCCGAGAATCTGCGTCGACGCGCGGAGCGTCTGTCCGGAGCAGAGCCCGTCCGGATCGGCTACGTCAATTGGCTCCCCACAGAGCTGATCGCGCGCACTTCAGGGGTCGCACAACTGCACGTCGACGCCTGGGTGGTGCCTTCGCACGCGCAGGCCGCGCGAGTAGCGGACGGCAGCCTCGACCTGGCGATCGCCTGGGTGCGGAAAACCGATGTCGCCCAACATGCTCTGAGCGCAAGACTGCTCGGTGCGGATCGGCTGTACGCGGTCTCCACCGGAGAGGACACCACACCGGTGCGGGCACGCGACGTCGTCGTACTCGTCGACGACGACACCACCTCCTGGTATTCGTGGAACGTCTACGCCGAAGAATTCGCTCGCGATACCGGCGCACAGATCCTGCGCATCAACGACGGTGGTATCACCGGTCCGGCATTCTTCGATCACGTCCGTGCCGTCGGCCGTCCGGTCGTCAACTCGCCCAAAGGGCAGACCATCACGCTGCCAAGCGATCTCACTGCACGTCCGGTGATCGACCCCGCGGCGATCTGGACGTGGTCACTCCTGTGCCGTGAGAACGAAACGCGCCCTGCAGTTCTCGCGGCCGTCGACGCTCTCACCCGCGGCGTCACTGATCTCGAAATCCACGAAGACGGGATATGGCTACCCATGGACGATCCTTACCGGAGGACTCGATGACACGACGCGCTATTCGAGTTTTCTGGGGACGACGGCCGGAATCGGTGCAGGCCGTGGCCTCCCGGTGGCGTCGGACGTTGGAGCAAGTCGAATTCCTGTTGCCCGAGGTGGTCGGCGGGTCGTGGCAACAGATCCATTCCGCTGGACCTGCTACTGCCGTGACCGTCGACCAGTTGGCGCAGGTCCTCGAGAACGCGCAGGCCGCCGAAGACTGGTCGGATCGTCTGGGAATCGGATTGAGGCTCGCATCCAGTGGAGGGCCCGAATGGGGGCTCGAGCTCTCCGGGTTGGCGGGCGGCGAACCTGAAATCGTCCTTCAGTCGATGATTATTGCCGTCAGCGCGCCGGACGCCGCCGAAGTTCCTGAGACAGAACTACTTCGGATGCTCGCCGCGGTGTGGGAACCGGATTTCGGAGACGTCACCGACGACAACGTCCTCGACGCTCTCGAAGACGAGTCCGACTATCGCGTCGGTGATCCCGTGATCGGCCGAGTCGGCTACCTCTCGTCCGCTCGCGCTGACGCGATCCCGGGTGACCTCGCAGCAGGCGTTGCCGCGTTACCGGGCGGCGTGTTGCTACAGATCGGGGCCGTCGATGGGGTCGTTCGGGCGTACGAGCGCCTGCGCGAGACCGGCGCACTCGATCCGCTTCCGCGTCCACTGGACCGCGCAGTCTTCTGAAGGTGGTTACCGTTTGTCGAGTTTGGGTAGCCCGGGCGTCGGAACGAACTCTCACCGCGGCACTACCGCCGAAAAATGAACCGAAAGGCCCACCGCATGGTTGACGTCACCCGCAAATTCACCGCCGAGGCACCGATCGAAAAGGCTGCGGCGTTTCTCCGCGACTTCGCCAATGCGCCGACGTGGGATCCGGGCACCGAGAGCTGCACACAGATCTCCGACGGTCCTGTCGGCGTCGGAACTCAGTGGCACAACGTGTCCAAGCTATTCGGCGTCACCACGGAACTGACGTACACGCTGGTGACCGACGAGCTGAATCACGTTGTTCTCGAAGGAAAGAACAAGACTGCCACCAGTACCGACGACATCACCTTGACTTCGGTGGGTCCGAACTCGACCGAGATCGAATATCACGCGAACGTCGAGTTCAACGGTGCCGCCAAGATTGCGTCGCCTCTCCTGAAGGCGGGATTCGAAGCCAAAGTGGCACCAGAGACGGTGAAGAAGATGACGGAAGCCCTCGAAGCGCTCTGACAGTCCGTCAGGTTCTTGTCACTGTGGGTTGCCGCCGCTCGCGCCACCGTTGCGAGCTTCGATGGCATCGATGGACTTCGTGAACGACTTTCCCAGCACTTGGGTGCCGACGAGTCCGAGTACCGACGCCAGGAGCTTTCCCTTGAGGTTCTTGCCGTCCCGGACCACGACGGCATCGACATCGGTCAGGCCCGTCGGCTGCCGGGTCAGCGTGTAGGTATGGCTCGACGCCCCGCCCCACAGGTTGGAGTCGGTGGTTGTCATCACGACGCGGTGCGGGTCGGTCCAGTCGTAGTGCAGGCGCTCCCAGATACCACTGGAGCCCTCGGTGACATCAGCATCGTGGGGTCCTTGTTGGTGCACTTTCAGGTAGCTGTCCGCACTGCGGCCGAAGATTTCCTCACGGCCCGGGCCGAAGTCGGTCAGGCCGGCAAGGACCTGTTCGGGCGTCGCAGTAGTCGTCTTGTGAAGATGGATCGTGGTCATGGCGCCTTCTTTCAACTGTGGATGATCCAGTGCTGAAAAAACGGGGGAGTGACTCATCCAGCACACCACTCACACGAAATGAATGAAAGAGAATTGCTCGCCCAGTCTCGATCCGCTGTCTCGATCCGCTATTCGACGCCGCGCCGGCTGGCAGTGATTGCGCCGTGCGGCCTGTAGCCGCTCCCCGTCCGGGTATGGGTCTCGATCACGTCGAAACCCGCTGTGACCAGCACCTCGGCAAGTTCGGTCACCGGCCATCGATAACCAGTCGTCGCGGCATGATCAAAAGGCTCTACGGTTGCGCCTTCGAAGAAGCCCACCAGCAACCCACCACCTGGGCGGATCACGCGCGCGAATTCAGCGAGCGGCGCCTCGATATCTTGCGGGTGATGGTGAATGAGCGAGTACCAGGACAGCACGCCGCCCAGTGAATTCGTTTTCGCGTCCAATGCCTCGAAGCCCCCGACCTCGAAGGAAAGATCCGGGTATCGGGTGCGGGCTCGTTCGACGAACTCGGGCACGAGATCGATCCCGCTCACAGCCAGCCCGCTCTGGGCCAGGAAGTCTGTCCACTGCCCCGGCCCGCACCCGGCGTCGAGTACGGGGCCGGTCAAAGTGGCGGCCCAGCTGGTCACCAGGTCCCGATCAGATACGTGCGTCGAATCCATCGAGCCGAAGAGGTCCGTGTACTCCTGGGATCTGGCCGAATACGACTTTCGGACTACGTCGCGGCGCGTTGCACTCGAATTCTCCACGCCGTCAATAATTATCGATGTGCACCATTCCTTCGCCACAACTCGCCGAACCGAAGGTTCATACTCTGTCGAAGGCCTACGGTCACGACCGGAAACTGAGGTCATACGGTGGAAGAGAAAGAACTGGCGGCGAAGATCCGCGAACTACTCAGTGCCCGATCGGCCGAGTCGAGCATCTGCCCCTCCGACGTGGCCCGCGCAGCGGCACCCGACAATTGGCGTCCGCTGATGGAACCCGTCCGAGAGGCTGCCCGCCACATGGTGGCCCACGGCGAAGTACAGATCACGCAGGGCGGCGAAGTCGTCGACCCGGAATCCGTACGAGGTCCGATCAGGATTCGGTGGGCTCGTCGATCAACCGCGTGACTTCTGGCGGCACTGCTCTCGCAGCGTGAATCAGCGGAAACGGTCCAGATGCTCACGCAGGAACGCATCCAGGCTTCGTGGCTCACGCCCCAGGACACGTGCCACCGTGTCGGTGGGTGACTCCGGGCGCGAGACGGCAAGTTGCTGGATCTCCAGAATGTGCTCGGCCAGCCACGGAGGCATGTGGGCATGATCGACGAGGTTTTGCCGCAGTTCGTGCGGTGGCAGGTCGATGTATTGGACGGGGCGATCGAGCATGCGGGTCAGAGAATCGGCGATGCCGCCGTAGCCGACTGCCTCGCTACCCGTCAGGACGTAGGTACCGCCGGCGAGGTCGGCGCGTGTGAGCACGGCCGCGGCGACGTCACCGATATCTCGGCAGTCGATCCAGTTGCACGGCGCGTCCCGCATCGCGCCCAGAATCACCCCTTGCGCAGCCACCGCCGGAGCCAGGAGCAACAGATTCTGCATGAACGCATAGGGGCGGAGCAGAGTGTGGCGGATCCCGGATGCGCGCAGGTGTTCACCGACGGCGTGGTGGCCGCGGGAGAGAGCGATGGGGGAGTCGGCCGCGGCGGCGGGGTCGGAGATCTTGACGATGTGTTCGACGCCGCTCTCGGCGGCTATGTCGATCACACGCGTTTCGAGCTCGACCTGTTCGAGTCCGTTGGCCATGGCGAGGAAAAGCTGTTCGGCCCCTTTGAAAGCCGTCCGTAGCGAAGTTGGCTCGGCGGCATCGGCCGGCACTACTTCGACCAAACCGTCGGCCAAATCGCCGAGGTGGGCGCTCAGCCTGTCCGGGTCGCGGGACAGCGCTCGGCTCGGCACACCCGAGGATGCGAGACTGCGTAGCAACGCGCCGCCTGTGGTTCCGGACGCTCCCATGATGACGATCATCGTGTTCCTTTCGGTCTTCCCCGCGAAGCCGGGGATCGTTGACATATGTTGTCTGTCAGGGATTCTGACGGCGCCATCGCCAGCTGACGATGACGGCAGCCACAGCGGCAGATATCGGTAGATCGAGTTGCAGGCGAGCAAGCCGAGCAGTGTCGACCACGCTCGTGTGAGCTGGTAGCCAACGGGAGGCGAACCACCCGACGAGGCCAGCAATTGCAGCGGCTCCGACGGCAAGAATTGCCGCCACCATGACGCGAGGCAGAGCCGTGGTCCACGGCCGTGACCTCCCGCGACGCTGCAGCCAGGAGCCGATCAGCAACGCCACCACTGCCGACGTGCCCGCAATGGACGTAAATGCCGCCATCGTGAGGCCCGATTGGCCGGATGCGACTCCGCCCGCACCCGCCATCAGCGCAGGGGCAAGGTAGGCGACCAGCACCTCTCTCCACAGGGTGAATGATCGTGCGGCGCGACGATCGGCAACCGGGTCGAGTCGATTGGAATCGGTTATCTCCCTTTTGTTTTCGCGACGGATCGGCGGGGTGTGTCCGGACATGAAGGAGACCAACTTTCCGTTTATAATTAGGTGGCTAACTATTTGGGCATGGAGAGAGAAGCCTCTGTCGAGAATTGACGACGATTCGAATCGCTACGCGACGGCTTGGAATCCCAGCCGACTACTCCGCAGTCAGCGCACCGATACCGCGAACGACCCGCGAGAGCAGGTCCAGAAAAACCGCACGCTCGTCGACAGTGAGCTCGTCGACCATTTCCTCGAGACGAGCAAAGTGTTCGGGCGCCATGTCACGTAAACGCTGAGCGCCGCGAGCAGTCAGGACGACCACCGCACCACGCCCGTCCTCGGCGGACGGACGCCGAGCGACCAAACCCTCCTGCTCGAGGCCGTCGACCAGCCCGGTCACCGTGGCTCGCGAGACGCCGAGATCAGCGGCCAGTCGCGAGGGAGATTTCTCCCCGTCATGGTCTTCCAGATCCGCAAGCAGTCGGTAACGGCCGGTCGACAGTCCATACCTCGCGAAGTGAACCTCGGTTGCTCGACCGAGCCGCGCGCCCGCCGAGATCAGCCGCACCGCAACCAGCACCGCCTGCGGATCGGACCCGAGGCCGTAATGCTCCAACTGCCGCCGCGCCTGATCCAACGTGGGTGAGTCGTGATCGGTTCCGTCCACTGCCATGCAACTAATATGGCACCTAACTACATTCTGGTCAACCCTTCACCAGAGCGAGTGTCAACGCTGCCTAAGCCGTGCGCGAGTTGCAACAGGTCCAGATCGGCATGACTGCGAGCCAGAACCTGTATACCCATTGGCAGCCCCTCAGAATTGAATCCTGCAGGCAGGCTGATGGCCGGCACGCCGAGAAGCGTTGCGATTGTTGCAACCTCCATCCACCGGTGGTACGACGACATGGCCCTGCCGTCGATCGATGTGGGCCAGTCCATTTCGATGTCGAACGGAAACACCTGAACACTCGGTAGCACGATGAAGTCGTACGTATCGAAGAGAGTCAGGAACGCGTTGTACATCGCGGTGCGCTTCACCGAAGCCTCGTAAACGTCCAGCGCCCCGATGGGCGGACGCCCATCCGTTCCATCGACCAGGCCCTCCACCTCGTATCGAGCTTCGGGCTTGAGCGCCGCCCGCGTGACCGCGTTGTAGTAGAGGGGGTACAGCTGAGAGCCGGCGAGCCAGTGCCGGAACGTCAGCCACAGCGGCCAGAGATCCTCATTTCCGTTGAACCCACCCGCTTTCGGCAGACCATGTTGTGAATCCATCTCGATTCCAAGCGCTTCGAAGATCTGCAGTGACGATTCACAGAGATCGAGCACTCCCGACTCCATGGGGAGATACCCACCGAGGTCACCCATCCACACTGCCCGTGCGCGGGAGAAATCTCGCTCCAACGTCGACGCCAGGCCTCCGTCCGAGTCGATGGACAACGGAGTGCGCGGATCGTATCCCGACATCGTTTGCAACAACATCGAGAGATCTGTAGCGGTGCGCGCCATCGGTCCGGGAACCCCCGCCTGTTGCACGAACACATCCGGCCCCTTCGCGGGTACGCGGCCGAAGGATGGACGAAGTCCGAGAATGTTGTTCCAAGCGGCTGGATTTCGAAGTGATCCCATGAAATCACTGCCGTCCGCTACCGGAACCATGTGGAGAGCCACTGCGACGGCAGCACCACCGCTACTTCCGCCCGCCGATCGGCTCGGGTCGTAGGCGTTGCCGGTTGCACCGAAGATCTCGTTGTAGGTGTGTGAGCCCAGACCGAATTCCGGAACGTTGGTCTTGCCGACGAAGATCGCTCCCGCGTCCCGTATTCGAGCAACGTGAATCGAATCACTTTGCGCTGCAGGGATGTCGAACTCACCCCGAAAGAACCCGCGAGTCGTCTTGAATCCCGCCACATCGGCAGTGTCCTTGACCGCATGAGGGAACCCGTGCATCCATCCCATATCCTGGCCATCGGCCAGGAGCTTGTCGTGCTCTTGTGCCTCCTGCACCAATTCCTGTCGTGGGCGAAGACTGACAATCGCGTTGACCGAAGGGTTCACGGACTCGATCCGGTCGAGATAGGCATTCATCACCTCCTCGCATGACACTTGCCGATCATGAATTGCCGCCGACAAATCGGATGCGTCGAGTCGAACGATCTCGTTTCCAACGGGCAAAGTGGGCTGTGAAGACTTCAAGTGATGCTCCTCGAGTCGGTGCTGATCAGTAGTTCGGTGAATTGGAGCGCGGGCCGGTTTACATCGGTACCGCCACAGGGGATTCCCCGATGCGACTGAAGTGCGTCAGCCGTCCACTCAGGCGCTGTTCGGACGTCTCTCTCAGAGAGGAGACCAGCGCGGCACGTAATGTCTGGCCGACGCGTTCACAGAATTGGTCAGGTTCGTCGGCGGCATCGGGGTACTCGGGTATCACCGCATGCACAATGCCGCCTGCCAGTAGATCTGTTGATCGAATGTTCTGCGCCGAGACCATCTCCCGCGCATGGACGATGTCGCGGTAGATGATCGCGCTTGCACCTTCCGGCGGTAGCGGGGACAACCAACTGTGCTGAGCGGCGAGAATGCGGTCCGCCGGCAACAGCGCCAGTGCGCCTCCACCCGCCCCCTGGCCGAGGAGCAGCGATACCGTCGGCGTCCTCAGCGCCAGGAGTTCTGCCAGGCACTCCGCAATTTGGTTCGAAAGTCCGCCTTCCTCAGCTTCTTTCGACAGATTCGCGCCGGGCGTGTCGATGACTGTCACGAGCGGCAGGTCAAGCTCTCGAGCAAGGTTGATTCCCCGGCGCGCCTGACGCAGTGATGCCGGGCCGAACGACTGTTGTCCGGTCTGGGCACGGCGATCCTGCCCGAGCAGAACGCACGAGATGTCCCCGAAGCGGACCAACGCAAGAATCAGAGCGGGGCTCTGTTGGCTTTGCCCGGTTCCATTCAGGAGCACCATGTCTGAAGCTGAATGGCCAAGTAGCTCGCGGACGCCCGGCCGTCCGGAACGGCGGGACGCAAGGACCGTTTCCCAGGCGGGTGTCGCGGGGTCACTGACATTCGGAAGCGCCAGTCCGCGCTCGTCAAGTGTCGGGCGCGAGGTCAAAACCCGCAATAGCACGTCCAGTGTCTCCGCGAGCTTGTCAGGAGAGCACACTGCATCCACTAGCCCGTGCGCGTGGAGGTTCTCGGCCGTCTGGACCCCAGGTGGAAACGCGACGCCGTACAAAGTTTTGTACACCCTGGGACCGAGGAACCCGATGAGCGCCCCGGGCTCCGCGATCGTCACGTGACCGAGCGAGCCCCAGGAAGCGAAAACTCCACCTGTGGTGGGATTTCGGAGATATACCAAGTAGGGAAGGTGGGCTTCCTTGTGCGCGGTGACAGCGGCGGTGATCCTGACCATCTGAAGGAACGCCGTCGTTCCCTCCTGCATCCGTGTTCCACCGGAAACCGGCAGGGCGACAAGGGGTAGTGCTTCTCTCGTCGCCCGCTCGATGGCATCGACGAGGCGTCCGCCTGCCGCTACACCGATCGACCCCGCCAGAAATCCGAACTCACAAATCAGTACCGCGACTCGGCGTCCACGTACCGTTGCGGACCCGGTCATCACGGACTCGTCCAGTCCGGTCCGCTCGCGCGCCGCGGCCAGTTCGTCTGTGTACGCACCACGCGCCATGCTCTGACGGACACTCGAATCCCACGACTCCCACGAGTCAGGATCAAACGTGAGATCGATCAACTCGTGTGCCGTCAGACGATTCATTGCCTTGCTCTCCTAGCCATTTCATGATTTCTTCGCCATCCGCACCGAGCACAGGAGGCGGTCGATGTGCGGTTCGGGTGACCTCACTTCCGTCAGGATCGAAGAACCGCAACGGTGGCCCCGGGATGGTCAGCCTCCCGAGCGTTCGATGATCGACGTCGACGAGGAGTCCCTGCGAGCGGGTCTGTTCCCACTCGTAGACCTCACGCAGGTTTCGGACTTTTCCTGCCGGAACGCCGATGGCCTCCAGCTTCGTCAACAGTTCTTCGGTCCCGTAGGCCCCGAAGACCGCTTCGACCAATTCGTTGACCTTCTTACGGTTCTCGACCCGTTCCGGGTTGGTCGCCATACCGTGTGTATCCGGGTCGATCCAGAATCCCGCGCAGAAACGTTTCCACAGACCTTCACTGCCGACTGCGATCTGTACGGCACCGTCTGCCGTCGGAAATAGTCCGTACGGACAGATCGACGGATGATGATTGCCCTGAGCCTCGCCGATCTCCCCTGCGACGGTCCATCTCGTCCCCTGAAAAGCATGCACCCCGACAACACTCGCCAGCAGGGAGGTTCGGACAACTTGTCCCCTGCCCGTCACCTCCCTCTCTCGAAGTGCTGCAAGAATTCCGAACGCTCCGTGCACTCCCGCAAGGAGATCGGCGATAGGAACGCCGACACGTTGTGGGTCATCGGGTGACGAACCGGTCAGAGACATCAATCCGGCTTCGCCTTGGGCGATCTGGTCGTACCCGGCGCGACCGCCTTCAGGACCGTCATGTCCGAATCCGCTGATCGACAGCACGACCAGTCCGGGGTTGATCTCCGCTAACCTTTCCATCGGGAATCCCAGGCGGTCCATCACGCCGGTGCGAAAATTCTCGATCAGAACGTCGGCGCGTGCGATCAGGGCTGTGAGAGTTCGACAACCGTTCTCGGACTTCAGATCCAAGGCGATTGATTCCTTGTTTCGGTTTGCCGACAGGAAGTACGTCGATTCACGTTCACCTTGGGCGGGGTCGACAAAAGGTGGACCCCACCCACGCGTGTCGTCTCCACCGTCAGGTGTTTCGACCTTGACGACGCGCGCTCCAAGATCCCCGAGCATCATGGCCGCATGCGGACCGGCCAGCGCCCTGCTCAGATCCACGACGACTGTACCTGCCAGCGGTCCTTGATAATTCGGTGTCACTGCTGCTTCTGCCGGCACTGCCAAATCCTCTCGGGCGATGGGAGATCTGCTCCGTATCTGTGAGCTAAACACTGGAAGGAGAGAGGGATTCGGAAACTTCTCCAGCAGCAGTGAGGTCCTTACCTTTCGACTCGGGCAGGAAGAAGATCACGGTGGCGACCGAGATTGCCATCAGAACAATGGCGTACCAGTTGAAGACGCCGGGAATTCCCTTGTCGGCGAAGAAAGCCTGGAGATACGGCGTCGTGCCACCGAAAATTGCGACGGCAAGGGAAGTCGGCAATCCGATTCCCACCGCACGCATGCGAGTCGGGAACATCTCGGAGAACACAGCAGGACCGATGGACACGGTGCCGGCCATGAATACCAGGGCAATTGCCATCGCCACGAACAACTGCCACGCCTGCCCCCGAATGATGGAGGTGAGCGGAAACAGCAAGGTGATCATCATGATTCCCGAGAAGATCAGAACCGGGCGCCGGCCGATGCGATCCGAGACGGTTCCCCAAACAGGCAGCATGATGATGAACACCACATTGGCGGCGGCTCCCGCCCACATTGCACCCGATGGATCCACGCCGTGGACACTGATGGCATACGCCGGAGTTGCCACGGCCCACACGTAATAGTTGACCGTCGATCCAACCGTCATGGCGGCGACTCGCACCAGCAGGCGACGGTGTTCACGGATCTGCGACCACAGCGAGGGCTTGGCCTGCTGCGATTCCGACTTCTGTGATTTGGCAGATGATTCGAAGATCTCTGTTTCCTGCAACCGTGATCGCAAGTACAGCGCGAACAGTCCGAAGACACCGCCGAGCACAAACGGAATTCGCCAACCGTAACTGCTCATTTGGGCGTCGGTGAGGATTCCCGAGAGGACCGCCGCCAGAACTGCGCCGCAGATGATGCCGATGGTTCCGGAGAAGTAGATCAAGCTGGCCCACAAGCCACGCTTCTCTCGAGGCGCCATCTCCGAGATATACGTATTGGCCGAAGGCAACTCTCCGCCATGAGCAAGACCCTGGATCATTCGACACGTCACCAACACGACGGCAGCCCAGGCCCCGATCGTCTCGTGCGTTGGGGTCAGTCCGATGATCAGACTCCCCACTGCGGCGAGCCCGACTGCCACCGTCATCGAAAACTGTCGGCCACGGCGATCCGCGATCAATCCGAAGAGCACTCCGCCGAAAGGACGAGCGACGAACCCGACAGCGAAGACTCCAAAAGTCTTCAGCAGATCGGACATCGGGCTTCCGCTGGAAAAGAACTGTGGCGCGAAGAACACCGCGAAAAGCGCGTAGATGTTCCAGTCGAACCACTCCATCGCGTTGCCGGTGCCGATTCCGAACAGAACCTTGAGGTTCTTCTTCCTCGACGAGGGCGGTGTGGTTTCTTTGTGGTGATCGCTCATCGTGTACCTCCAGCGGTGACGGCCAACTTTTCGACGGCCAGTGCCGAATAGACCGCGGCCGCATCCCCGAGCACACCCTCGAAGAACTGTGCACGCGGCGAATGGTTTGTCGGAGCAGCGACCGGATCGCAGCCCGGCATTGCAGCTCCGAGCCCGATGAACGCTCCCGGGACTCTGTCCAAGACATAGGAGAAGTCCTCGGAACTACTTGTCGGCCTTGGTGATTCCAGGTAATGCTCCTCGCCGAGCAATTCGCGGATCACGCCCTCACTGAACGCAACTTCCTCCGCATTGTTGACGGTCAAGGGGAACTGGGCACGGAAGTCGATGTCCACCTCTACGCCGTGCGCGGCGGCAATGCCCTCCAGTCCACGGCGAATCACTGCGCCGAGTTGTTCCTCGTTCTCAGCCGACCAGTGACGGACGGTGGCACCGAAATGTGCGGAATCGGGGATCACGTTGTTTGCCGTGCCCGCATCCACGACACCCACGGTGATGACAACCGGATCGAATGCGTCGAAATCCCTTGTCACGATGACCTGCAGCGACGTGATCATCTGCGCCGCAGCCGTGATCGGGTCCTTCGCGCGGTGCGGCGACGAACCGTGACCGCCCGCGCCCCGCACCGTCACGTCGAGCGTGTGCGACGCCGACATGATCGGCCCCGGCCTACTCACGAAGAGTCCGGCCGGGATCCCGTTGGCCATGACGTGCAGTCCGTACGCGTAGTCGGCACGGCTACCTGATGCATCCAACACGCCCTCGTCGATCATGTTCTTGGCCCCACCCCAGCCCTCTTCACCGGGTTGGAACATGAACACGACGTCACCAGCCAAGTGATCGCGGTGATGTGAGAGCAGCCTTGCCGCGCCGACCAATGCGGTTGTGTGCAAGTCGTGTCCACACGCGTGCATGGCTCCGTTCGTGGAGGCGAAATCCACCCCGGTGCGCTCGTCGACCGGAAGCGCGTCCATGTCGGCTCGCAGCAGCACCGTCGTCGTATCGCCTGAATCCCTTGCTGCACCTCGCAGAACGGCTGTAACCGAGGTACTCGAAGTTCCGGTGGAGATCTCGAGTGGGAGACCCTGCAGCGCTTCGAGCACCCGCTCCTGGGTTCGTGGCAGCTCGAGACCGATCTCCGGCTCACGGTGTAACTTGTGCCGCAGCGCGACGAGGTCGCCCTGCATCTCGTCTGCGTCATCTTTCAGGTTCACAGAATTTGGCCTTTCATTGGCAGGGGAAGACTCGCGAAGTTCCGGAGACAGACGCAGGTGCGATCTGCAGTTCTTGCAGCCCGGCACGGTGTGTCGTAGGTAACGATCTAGATAGCTATGATGAAGCTTCCCTTAGGAATGATCGAGAATTCGCAGGAATTTCGCATGAGTGATGAATCAATGAAGGAATTCGACATGCTCGACGCGGCGGACCAGGCAATGGTTCACGCTTTGCAGATCAACCCGAGGGCAAGTTGGGCGCAGATCGGGAAAGCTCTCGAGCTCGACCCGGTGACGCTGTCGCGTCGATGGATCCGTCTGGTCGACCGCGGTGCAGCGTGGATAGGGTGCAATCCTGGCCCGATCCTGGCCGCCTCCGGTCTGGGAAACCTTGCCTTCGTGGAAATCGACTGCGTCAACGGCAGCGTGCAAGCCGTGGCGCACGCGCTCAGTGAGCAGCGGATGGTGACCGGCATCGAACACGTGACGGGCGCACGAGATCTGCTGGTCACGGTGATGGTGACGGATTTGAGCGTCCTGTCGCAGTGGGTCACCGAGGAGTTGGGTGCCATTGCCGGCGTCGTATCGAGCCGCATCCAGCTCGCCGGGACGATCTACACCGGCGGTAGTCGGTGGAGGTTGCGTGCGCTGAGTTCGAGTCAGGCAGATGCTCTGGCCGCAACGCGCATCACGGTCGATCACCACGGCGCATTTCGGCCGACAGACATGGACCGACGCATCATGGTTGCACTGTCGGTGGACGGACGCGCGTCGTACACCGAGTTGGCCGAGGAATGTGGCGCCAGCATCGACACGATTCGACGACGCTCACGGCGCCTCTTTGCCGCTGGAATGGCACGACCCCGCTGCGAAGTGGCCCGCCCCCTCTCCGGAAGCCAAGTGACCGTCATCCTCTGGGCCCAGGTTTCACCGTCTCAGATCGGCCATGCTGCACTGACGATCTCGGCTATGCCCGAGGTCCGCCGGTGCACGGGGGTCACTGGTCGCGACAACTTGCTGATTGTCGCGTGGGCACGGTCCGTGGACGACGCGCAACGGCTCGAAGGTCGGTTGTGCGAAGCACTACCCGGGCTCTCGATCGCAGATCGCGCGATCTCGCTGTGGACGATGAAGCTCAACGGTCATCTACTCGACGAGCGAGGGTACCGCGTGGGAGCGGTACCGATCAGCCCCGGTGAACCGGCCCGTCGCAGTGTGGAACCTTCCCCCTCGAGCTGAATGTTGCGCTCTTCGAAAGCCCTTGGAAAGCAGGACGATCAACTCTTTGCGGTGCCGGACAAACCGAGCGCAGTCGGCAGTATGTGACCGACCAGCATGTCGACGATGCGTTCAGCTTCGTCGGGATCGAGGAGGGTCGCGAACCGGACGGTCGAACCGGCGATGTGATTGCAGGTGAAGACAAGCTGATCGACGTCATACTGCATGGACTCCGGCACGACACCCCGGATCACGTCAGCGATGAGAGCACTTGTCTGACGCGTGTTCTCCACATCGATCCGAGCGAGATCGGGGTTTGCGACGGCGGCTGACCACACCGCCGCGTACGTGGTGTCGTCGCGGAAGATCTGCCAGTAACCGCGGACCACGGAACTGATGACTTCGCGAGCGTCTTGCACCGTCCCGGCGGGAGCAATCGATTCGATGAGCCTGGCACGCACCAGAGTTTCGTATCGCTCGAGCAGCGTCTGCACGATGGCGGTCTTTCCCGGAAAGTACCGGTAAATCGACGGGAGCCGAAGGTCTGCTGCCGATGCCAGTTCACTCATGGTCATGGCGTCGATTCCGTCGCGCGCGATGAGCTCTGCCGCACAGTCCAAGATGGCCTCGACGCGCACCTTGCTGCGCTGCTGTTCCGGGAGGCGACGGGAGGGAACGGCGTCGGGCGTCATCGTGCAGTCTCCGTCATGGATACGAGAATATACGGCCTTCACCGCTTGACATGACAGAGTGTCACGTTCACCATATGTGAAAGGTTCTCACGTATCGGTTCGATTGTTCGCCGGTGCGCTGACGATCCACTTCGATCAGTTCGGCCTGACATCGCCGACGAACCAATCAAGTTGACACACAAGAGGAGTCAAGACGTGTTGGAAAACGGTGTGCCGATCGACCAGGTACTGGCGGAGCTAGCCGAACGGCATCGAATGGATGATCCGTACGCAGATCGCCCGGGCATGGTCAACATGTACAACACTGGTCTCGACACCGTCGAGAAGGTCGCAACGGACGCCTTCGGAATGTACATCCATGTGAATCCCCTTTACTCGTCGACGTTTCCGAGTGTTTATGCGTTGGAGAAGGAGTTGGTCCGCGCCGCGAACGACATGCTGCACGCGCCCAACGACGCCACCGGCAGCTGGACCATGGGTGGCAGCGAAAGCATCATGATGGCCACGAAGGCTGCCCGAGACGGGGCGAAGCACATCACGCGGCCGAACATGGTGCTTCCGATCTCGGCCCATGCGGCATGGTGGAAGGCAGCGCACTACCTCGGCGTCGAAGCTCGAACCACGACGGTGGATCCGGAGACGTACAAGGCCGACGCCGCTGCAATCAAAGCGGCCGTCGACGAGAACACGATCTTCGTGGTTCTGTCGGCCCCCCAGTACGGCCAGGGCGTGATCGATCCGATCGAAGAGATCGGTGAGTTCTGCCTGGAACAGGGGATTCGCCTGAACGTCGATGCCTGCATCGGCGGTTGGGTTCTTCCGTTCGCTGAACGCCAAGGATGCGAAATTCCGCTGTGGGACTTCAGAGTTCCCGGCGTCAGCTCGATCACCGTCGACCTGCAGAAGTACGGGTACACGAACAAGGGATGCTCGCTCGTTCTGTATCGCACTCGCGAACTGCGTCTTCCGCAGTTCTTCGCACACGCGAATTGGACTGGCTACCCGATCGTCAACTCCACGGTGATGAGTTCGAAACCAGGCGGGTTGCTCGCCGCAGCATGGTCGATCGTCAAACACATCGGTGACGACGGCTACATGCATCTCGTCGAGGAGGGTCTGCGGATTCGCCGGGAACTGGAAGCGGGGGTCGCCGCGATACCCGGGCTGCGAATCATGGGGAAGCCCGAATCCACACTCGCTGCAATCACCACCGATCCAGACGCGGACGAGGGCGTCGACTTCTTCCTCTGGATCGACGAACTCGCGAAGCGGAACTGGACCATGCAGCCGCAGTTGACGCAGCCCGGCGTTCCTCCGAGCATCCATTTCACGATCGCGAAACAGCACGGTAGTTACATGGCCGAGTTCATCGAGGTCATGCGAGAGGCCTTGGACGCAGCGCGCCTTCGTGATCCCTTGATTCCGGCGGAGCGCCTCGCCGAGATTCACGCCCTTCCGGCGGACACGACCTTCGCCGACATCGTGCCCATCGTGATGGAGAGCTTCGAGGACGGGAAGCCGTCGACGAAGACTCACCTCGTGCTCGACGCCTTGCCGATGCCGCTGAGAGAGATGGCGATGCTCGCGTACTTCGACGCACTCACGTGAGCCGGCGATCAGTTTCGATCGACGAGACAACAACTCGGTCATACCGCGACTTCAAAGACCTCCTGTTCACTCGAAGGAGATCGTTGGTGGATCCGGACAGAGCTGATGAGAACGAGCCTGACTATCGATTCACTCTGGCGAACGAGCGAACTTTTCTTGCGTGGATCAGGACTGCATTCGGCCTTCTGGCAGGTGGCGTGGCGATCGATCAACTGATTGCACCGTCACCGGCCAGGACCGCAATCTCGATTGCATGTCTGTCGATGGCGACAGTGCTCGCAACCGGCGCATATACCCGTTGGCGCCGTGTGCAACGCGCTATGCGGCAAGACAAGCCGCTGCCGAAGTCCGCACTGATGCCAGCAATCGCTTGCGCCAGTGGGATGATCGCTGTTATCGCGATGCTGTCGGTGGCTCTGCCATGAACGGCGTCACAGCTCGCGATCGCGGACTTCAACTGGAACGCACGGCATTGTCCTGGCGGCGAACTGCTTTGGCATCTACATCCATCGCCGCTCTGTTCATCCACCAGGCCGCGAAGGAAGGATGGGAGGCATCTGCGATCGTCCCTCTCCTGGCCACCTTCACCTTGCTCGGGACGGCGTGCGCTGCATTCATACGGGACCGAACATTGCGGAGTGGATGCGTAAGACTTTCTCGATCAACGGCATTCGCGGTTTCTTGCGCAACCGCAGCTACGGCGGTCGGCACAGCGGCAATACGCATTGTCGGCACGTAGACGGGCCGCTGCCGTCGGAGGTCCGTCTACGTCCGAGGGTTCGGATGCTCATTCGGATACGGCAGAACCTCCTCGAGGACGAGCCCTATGGCAAAGGCCGTGTGGTCGTCGTACGGCCGCGTAACTATCTGTGTACCGGTAGGGATTCCGTTCCGAGCGAAACCGGTGGGGATTGTCAGCACCGGGCAGTTGCTCAGGATGTTGAAGGTGATGGCCGGTACGGCCTCGAGATAGAATCCCAATTCTGTTCCAGCCACATTGATTCCGTGCCCGACGTAGTCGTCGCCGGCAAGAAAGCCATCGGTCACCACTGCCGGAGTGATCAACGCGTCATAGGTGTCGAACAGGGATCCGATCGAGGAATACAGTTCGGCTTCGATCGCGAGTCCGTCGAGGAAAGTCGCGTCACCACGGGTGCGGCGTGCCCATCGCGCGAATTCCTTCGCGTACTCCGTGACCTTGTCGGGGTGCGCGGACGCTTCGGCGGAGATCGATGCACCGAACACGTGATCGTAGTGAATGGCGGCCGCACGCATGATTGCAGCGCGTGACAGGTCGACTTCGATGATCTCCGCGCGTGCGCCCAGCGCAGTGAGGGTGTCCACCAACTTGGCGGTGTTGGCGGCGACGTCCGGATCAACCGGCCAGTCACCCAACGCGGGGATCACGGCGATACGCATTCCTGTCAACGAATGCGTATCGAGGCCGGGCAGCGGTGATGCCGGTACATGCGAGGCAATGTCAGTGGAGGTCGGTCCCGCGATGACCGACTGCAGTGTGAGGCAATCACTTACGGTGCGAGCCATCGGACCGCCGTGGCAGTAGCGATCGAGATTGAAGGGCGGATCGACGGGGACACGGCCGTGCGGTGGCTTGAACCCGACAATTCCGTTGAGAGACGACGGAGTTCGGATCGATCCTGCGACATCGGAACCGGTAGCCAAGTGCGTCATACCGGTGGCAAGTGCGACTGCTGATCCACCGGAAGACCCGCCGGAGGAGTATTTCGTGTTCCACGGATTGCGAGTGACGCCCCACAACTCGGACTGTGTGAACGCGGCCGAGGAGAATTCCGGGGCCGTCGATCGCGCGTGGACGATGGCACCGGCGTCGACGATCCGCTGCACGAAAGTCGAAGTGTGGGTGGCGATCAAGTCCTCATAGACCTTGGACCCTTGAGTCCACGGTTGGCCTTGTACCGGTTCATCCTCTTTCACCACAACGGGAACACCGGCGAGCGGAAGGCTGACATCCGAGCCGCGGGCGTAGTGGCGTTCCGCTGACTTCGCTTGTGCCCGTGCAGTATCGAAGAAAGTGTGTCCCACTGCATTCAAGGTCGGGTTGAGCGCCTCGATACGTTCGATGGTGAACTCGAGCACTTCCACCGGAGACAGCGATTTGTCCCGGTAGCGTTCGAGCATCTCGGTCACATCCATGAATGTCGAAACGGGTGTCTGGCGCATATCTGTTGTCCTGCCTCTATGAAGGTTTCGTGTAGGCGGCTAGGTTGTCAGTTCGTGCTTTGCCACGACGGGATTGCGGAATGTGGCGAGCAGCATTGCGAGAGTGGCGATTCCCGCGGCTATCCAGAAGACCGTTTCGGAACCGGAGTGGTCATGAATGCGTCCACCCGCGAACGCGCCGAGGGCGATGCTTGCATTGAAGACTGCAACCCACAGAGCCGCAGCGGCCTCTCGGTGAACGGGGGCTGCTTGTGCGATCCATGTTTGAGTACTCACCGATACACCACCGTAGAAGAGGCCCCAAGCCGCCATGAACAGAGCAGCTGTGATCAAGGTAGTAGCCGAGATCGGGAACAGGGCAAGGGTGATCGCCACTCCCGCGCTGAGGATGACGACCACAGTCTTCGGAGACTTGGTGGCAGATGGCCCGGCTATGAAGTTGCCGACAACGCCCAGAACCCCGTAGATCAAGAGCATCGTGCCGATCTGCGCAGGGTGCAATCCTGCGAAGAACTCCAGCCCCGGACGCACATAGGTGTACGCCGCGAAATGAGCGATGACGATGAGCGCGGTAATCGCGATTCCGACCCGGACTCCCGGGTTCCGAAAAGCCACCACGAGACTGCCGAGCGACAAGGCTTGATCAGCTGGCATCACGGGTAGGACAGCGAACATGGCGAGCGCGATCAGCGTCGCGGCGCAGCTGAGAGTCCAGAATGCCACGCTCCACCCGGCCGCTGCTCCGATATACGTCCCCGCAGGGACACCGAGAACTGAGGCAACCGCGATTCCGCTGAAGATGATCGTGGTCGCCAACCCGACGGATCTGGAACCCACCAATTTGGGTGCCAGGCTAGCGGCGAGTGCCCAGACTCCGCCCATGCTCACACCGAGTAGGACGCGAGCACCAGCGAGAACAGCGAAGCTTGGTGCGAGAGCCGTGAGGGCGTTCGCCGCTGCGACTACAAGCATCAGAACGATAAGCGTCGACCGACGATCGAAGCGCCGGGTCACGATGGGCACGAACGGGGCAGTTGCCGCTGCCACCAATCCGGTAATGGCCAGTGAGAGCCCGATGGTCCCTTCGCTTTCCACCAGGTCAGCACCGATCGGGGTGAGTAGCCCGACCGGCATCATCTCTGCCGCGACAACGATGAAGGTGGACGCTGCGATCAGGGCGACCGCAGCCCAGTGGTTCTCGATGGTGTGTGCGTGGGTTGAGGACGTGGGCGCGGGGCTGTTCTGCCCGGGCGCGGAATGTGGCATGTAACCAGAGAAGCTCCCGCACGCCCAAGTATCAACGGCGATTCGCTCATCCAACCATTAGCTCAATTCATCGATGAGCCATGATGGAGTGGTCGAATGAGTCGAGGGTCGGAGTGAAAATGTCGGAGCCTCCGATGCGTGAGATCGAGTGTTTCCTCGTTCTCGCTGAAGAACTGCACTTCGGTCGCACCGGCGAACGACTGTTCATCTCCCAGGGCCGAGTCAGTCAGCTGATCAGCGGGTTGGAGCGTCGTATCGGCACCAGCCTGGTGGCGCGCACCAGTCGCCGCGTACACCTGACTGAATTCGGTGCCGAGTTTCTTGCGTCGTTGGCTCCCGCGCATCGTGCGCTTGTCGGAGTAATCGAGGACGCTCAGTCAAGAGCACGCAACATGCCGACGCCGCTTCGGGTGGGTTTCCAAGGAGCAATTTACGATTCGATCGCGGCTGCTGTCTCTCGTTTCGAGATACAACATCCGCAAACTTGCGTGACCATCAAAGAATTACCCCTGGGTGATCCGTTCAGTGATGTACTCGCCGGGCGAATCGATGCGGCAGTGGCACTTCTCCCCGTAGATGAGCCCGAACTGACAACCGGGCTCGTCTTTTCTCGACAGCCCCAGACGCTGGCCGTCTCAGTCCATCACCCGTTCAGTGAACTGGACGTGATCGACGCCGAGCAGTTGGCGCAGATCTGTCTCGTACCCATCACCGGCCCCGCCCCCGACTATTGGCAGCGTGTGAATTCCCCGAGCACGACGCCGGGCGGAGCCACGATTCCCACGCAGGGTGGGGCGAGCACCGTTCAGGAAGGCCTGTCGCAGGTCGCATTCAGTCAGGTCGGCCTCATCCTGTGCGCGGCAACCGCTACATACAGCCAGCGCTCGGACATCACATTCGTACCGATCAACGGATTACCCGAATCTGCTTTGGGCCTCGTGTGGCGTACCGATCTCGAAAGCCCACGACTCCGCGCTTTCGCGAAAGCGATCGAGGAAGCACACACCTGTTCCGCCTGACGGTGATCAGTCAAGTCGCGGAAGGACTCCGGGACGTGGGGATGCATCGTGTGTGGGATGATCGCGCCATGTCTGCGATCACCGACTACTTCACCGCGCGCACGGATGAGCACGCCACCTCCGCCCTCGAGGGACTCGTCGACTTGGAACCAGCGGTGATCGAGGCGAACGATGCCTCTCGCCCGCGGATTCAGTTGGCTGCGGATGGGACTCCAGTTCTGCAGGCGAAAGGCGTCGATCCAGTTGTCGCGCTCGGCCGACTGGAAGCAGCCCTCACCGCTCGCCCCTACAACGAGGTCGCCAAGGGTCCACGCTGCGGGAAACTCGTCGCAATGAGCGACGACGGCGACACCCTCGTGCTCACGGTTACCGACGAATTACGCGATGCCCTAGCGGAATTGAACGCTGAAGGTGTCGCCGCCACTGCGGCGGCCTGGGCGATCGACGAGACGAGTAAACCGTCGGAGGACTCAGTGCCGTTCCTGACCGCCTTCGCCGAACTAGCGACCAGAGCTGTGGCTCAGGGCGAACGGATGTATGGCTACGTCGTCATTTGAGCTTCTCAATTCCGCCGATCTGAACGGACAGGCCGTTCGTCTTCGACAACTCCGGATCTGACCGTCACCCCGGGATCTGCATGGCCAGATCGTTGCGGTCGAAGTCGGAGAACTGCTGGGTGTCAGTGCAGTATCCGCAGCTCGCTCCGAAGAACTCGGTGCGGGCGTTCGGATCGTCGAGTAGCCAGTACCGCAGCCACGCCGTGCTCGGCCCGCGCATATCGCCGCCGTTGATCGCCGTACCGAAGTGCGTGGCGCCGCGCAGTTCCAGATACTCGGCCGGTACGTGGTCGGCGTCCTCGTACATCGCCCGCACGATCGCCGGCCAAACGATTGCGTCGGCCTGGCCGGCCAGATAGAGAACCGGCTCGTCGATGAGGTCGACATCATTGAGCGGGCCTGGCTGGATCGCGACGGCAGTGTCGACGCGGTCGTCGATCGCAGCATTGATCGCCGCAGACCCGCCCTGCGAGTGCCCCACCGCACCAATGTGTTCCAGGTCGACTTTGCCGAAGAAGACGCTCGACGGGCTGGCCGCCTTGTCCGCGATGAGGTCGATTCCCGACCGCATGGTGATGGCGAAGTTACTTGCCGGGGTATTGGCGGCGACCACGATGAATCCGTGGCTGGCGTAGTGGCGCAACAAGGAGGTGTACGCACCTGGGAGCACACCGGTCCCGTTCCCCCAGATCACAACAGGGTGCTTCTCGCCGCGCGCGCCGAGCTGGCGCGGGTAGTACAGAGTGTGCACCAGCCCGATCGAGACATTCGGCGTGTACGGCCCTGCACTCGCCCAGTCGTGCCCGACGCTCGGAATACCGGGCGTATCGGCGGCGGCCGGTCCGGCCGGACCAGCGAGTCCGAGTGTCGCGCACAACGCAACCGTCGCTGCAGCATTCGCGAAATATTTCAGAGACTTTCGCATGAAGGTCAACCTTTCGAAGTTGATCCGGAGTGACGCGTATTACATATTTACGGCAGGGTGACCCGTCGGCTTTGTTCGAGGAAACGGACTATCCCAGAAGTGTTGTGTCTGTAGACAAAATAATCGTTCTCGGCGTATGAGCAGCCGCCGCAAATACGCAAAGTCCCAGAGAGATCGACTCCGCCTACAGCTTCCGCGCCGATTGCTCGGCACACAGCCGTAGAAAATGTTCGACGACCTGCGTGTTCTGGCCGTCCCTTGCCACGGCTGCGATCTTCCGTGGCGGCAGTTCGAGTATCTCACCCACAGTGCAGCCCCGTTCGGATGCTCGCTCAGCACTGGAGAGTTCGAGAATGACAGCACCGATCCCTTCGTATGCGAAATCCGCGAAGGCATCGCGATGCTGTGACCTCATCACGAAGGCGTGGTCGATTCGCGGTTCGATCGACCGCAGATGGCGATAGACATCGGAAGTTTCAAACCGCGGTGCGACGACCAAGCCGATGCGCATGAGGTCCTCGCCGATGAATACCCCGCCCACCGGTGGCGGGGTGCCGGGCGGGCAGACAAGGCGCAACTTGTGGTCCGGAAGGCGCACCATTCGAGTCCCGGGAACGCCGGTGGGCGGCGACTCCATTATTGCCACGTCAGCGGTGCCGGCCATGACCGGGTGAATCGCATCGGCCACAGATGACCCCGGCGGAACCGAGATGGTGATTCTCAGGTTCGGCACCTCCGTGCGCAGCGCTCCGAGCAGCACCGCTGTGGGATCGTCCGCAAGGCTCGCTGTCGTGGCAACACTGAGGTGGGGGACTGCTGACAGTAAGAACTCGCGCTCGACCACTAATCGGTCGAGCGCGGCCAGCGCTTCGCGTGCTGGATCAATGAGATTCCGTCCGCGCGCAGTCAGCGTCGCGCCGGCCCGGCCCCGATTGAAAAGTCGTCCTCCGACGCGTCTTTCGAGTCGCGCAATTGATTGAGAGACGCTCGATGTTCCTGTGAACTGGTTTGCCGCTGCTGCCGTGATACTGCCGTGTTCGACGACCGCGAGGAAGTCTTGTAGCTGCCGCGGATCGATTCGCGGGGTTGCGGACTCTCCGAAGTTGCTCATCCGGCGTTCCCCATTCCACCTTCGTCACGTAATCGGCTGGTCGTCTCGATAAACGCTTGTGCCGCAGGCGATGGCGTCGAACCGTGGAACATCCAGATATCACGAGTGAGCGGGGGCCGAGTACGACACAGCACCACACCTTCTCCGACTGTATCGGCGACAGATTCGGGAAGGAAGGCGACGCCGACTCCCGCGCGTACAAGTGGGATCATCGAAGCCACAGAGATAGTCTCCGCAACCACCGCCCCGTCCACAGCGCCTTCGCCCAGGCGTTCCGCCAACAGTCGCCGAGTGACATCGTCACGCGGGCTGGTGATCAATCCGATTCGCAACAGATCCGTCAACGCCGCTACCCCCTCGCCTTCACTTCGTGCGGCGGGCACCAGCGCAACGATTCGTTGCCGGCCGAGAAGGATACGTTCAACACCCTCGTCGAACACCTCGTCCACCCCGAGGCCGATATCAGCCTGACCCGAGGCGACCACCGTTCCGATTCCGTCGGTGTCGTTGCTGAGCATCGTCACCGCAACATTGGGAAACTTGCTTTTGAACGCACCGAGGGCCGTGGCCGCCGGATCACGCGCCAATGTTCGCGGACATACGACCGTCAGCCGACCCCGCTGCACGACGTTCAATGGATGCAAAGCGTGATCCAAATCCCGGTATGCCCGAAGTACTTGGGCCGCCGGACCTGTGAGATCGCGTCCAGCGTCGGTCAGGGTGACTCCCCGCGAGCCACGGCGGACGAGCGTCAGGCCGCACTCTTTCTCCATTCTGGCGAGAGCCTCCGAGATTGTCGGCTGGCTGACCCCCAGTCCGCGAGCAGCAGCGGAAATGCTGCCCCGATCAGCAAGGGCGAGAAAGTATTCCAGATGACGCCGGTCCATTGGGATTCCCTTCTCGTGGAAGTCCGCGTGCGCGCCCGATTCTGCGCCCGTCAGCCATAGGTAAACCCTATGGCATACCTCTCGAATGTGGCGTAGACGGGAAGAAGGATCCCGTGATCTGCTTCACATATGAACGCAGTGAGCAACAACCCGGGGAGCTTCGGCCAGACGCACCCGTCTGCTTTTGTCGAGCACCTATCGCCGCCTGTGAGCACTACGGAGAAGGCGCCGAAATGACCGAAACCATCACCGCCAGTGCGCCATCCGGCGCTACGTCACCCCGTTCCGCGAGGCGGGCACGCTCTGAGCCGAAGCCCGCTCGACAGCGTCGATCCGGTACACGACGCACCATCGGGGTACGACTGGCCCAGGCCGCACTGCTTCTGGTCCTACTCGGAGCGTGGCAGCTCGTCGCATCGCAAGGTTGGATCGAGCCAGTTCTGGCCAAAACGCCAGGCGAAGCCTGGAACTACTTCACCGCAGCAGTGCAGTCGGGGGAGATTTCGACGAACTTGCGTGCCACGATGACTGCCGTCGTGATCGCGTGGATCCTCGCAAGCGCAGTCGGGGTGGCGGTAGGGCTCTCCCTCGGACTGCTTCCGACCCTCGAACGCATCATGAGTCCGTTTCTGGATGCGGCGAATGCCATGCCACGTCTTGCGCTGGCACCTCTGCTTATCGTCATCTTCGGGATCACGATGACGGCGAAGGTCGCTCTCGCGTTCACACTCGTATTCTTCATCGTCTGCTCGAGTGCACGAGCCGGTGTGAAGTCAGTGGACGACGAATGGCTCCGACTTTCCACTGTCCTGAATGCCAGTAAGACACAGGTGTTCTGGCACATTCTCCTCCCCGTCGCGACACCTGGCATTTTTGCCGGTCTTCGGTTGGGGCTGATCTATTCACTGCTTGGCGTCGTGGGTTCTGAACTGATCTCGTCACGGGACGGACTGGGTCAGCTTGTGTCGATCTACTCGGCCCAGTTCCGGATGGAAGCGGTCTACGCGATCCTCATACTTCTCGCAATCGTCGCAGTCGTCCTCAACCAGGCCATGAACTTCGCCGAGCGCTACCTCCTTCGGTGGCAGCCCCCGGCTCGACGATGACAGGAATCATCATGGATACCAACGTGATTACACCCGCAGTCCAACTCGACGGACTGACGATATCCTTCCCCTCGCCCGACGGGTCGGCGAAAACTGTGGTCGATAATCTCGACCTCACAATCCCTCGCGGACAGTTCGTGAGCCTGGTCGGCAGGAGTGGTTGCGGCAAGACCACCCTGCTCAACGCGCTCGCTGGATTGGTGGACGCAACAGAAGGGAAGACCGAGGTCCTCGGCACAACGCCATTCGACGCTCGTTCTCGGATGGGCTTCATGATGGCCCGAGATGCGCTGTTCCCGTGGCGAACAGCGCAGAAGAACGTGGAGTACGGTCTCGAATTGAGGGGAGTACCCAAGGCGGAGAGACGAACTCAATCCGCGCGCTGGCTTGCGGCCGTTCAAATGGCCGAGGCGTCACGGCTGTGGACTTGGCAACTCTCCCAAGGGATGCGCCAGCGTGTCGCGTTGGCCCGAACGTGGGCTCTGGATCCGGACATCTTGTTGATGGACGAACCGTTTGCCGCCCTCGATGCGCAGACCCGAGTCGAAGTACAGCGAGAATTCCTCGAGCTTTGGCAATCCCAGGTAGGCCGGACGGTCATCTTCGTAACCCACGACCTCGGCGAAGCCATCTGTCTCTCCGACCGCGTTCTGCTGCTCGGGGCCGGCCGGGTGATCGACGACGTCAGCATTGACATCGAGCGCCCCCGCGAACTCGAAACCCTCACCGCCGAACCTCGATACATCGAAATCTTCAACCGGCTGCGTGGTCAGCTCGACCACTGATGTGCCCAGCCAACTCAGCTTGATTACTGATGTGCCCAGCCAACTCAGCTTGATTACTGATGCGCCCAGCCATCAAGGAACAGGAATCCCATGAAACTTCGACCTTTTGTCGGCACAGTCATTGCTGCGGCCCTACTGCTTTCCGCGTGTGGAGGGGGAGGGCGTCCGAACGACGGCAGCGTCGCCATCGGGGTCTACCCTGCGAGCGCTTTGTCCCTACCTGTCTACGTCGCCGTCCAACAAGGAATGTTCGACAAGGAAGGCCTCCACGTCGAGCTCATCGACGGAAAGAACGGGCCCGAACTCATCAGCGGTCTCATCGGCGGTACAACCGATCTCGCGGTCGGTGCACCCGGAACCGTCGTTCCGGCCATAGAGCAAGGGCAGAGTCTGCGGCCACTGTCCCCGTACGGGTCGATCGATCTTGCCATCGCCGTGACGAAAGACAGCGGCATCACCACCATCGAGGATTTGCCCGGCAAGCGGATCGCCATACCGTCACGTGGCGGCGCAGCCGAGCAATTCGTCAATCAGCTTCTCGGAGAGAGAAACATCGACGCCTCCACGGTGCAATTCATCGCAGCGGCACCCACCGCGAGTCAGATACCACTCGCACGAAAGGGCGACATAGATGCCGCCGTTCTCACCGCTGCCAGCCAGGCCGTATTCGATGCTCAAGGAATACCGATGACGGCGATTACAGAAGTAGACCCGGTGGCCTCTGACGGCGTGAGTTCATACGGCCTGGGCACAGTGCTCGTCACGACAGCCACATTCGCTGAATCCGATGCTGCTGCCCCCGTTTGTGCGGCGCTCGAGGCCGCAGCAGGGTGGATAGCCGATCCCGCGAACGAGCAAGCAGGAGCTCAACTTCTCACCGAGCGAATGAATGTTCCTGCTGACAAAGCCAACCAGGTGTGGGCTTCGCAGAAGACCCTCTGGCCGGTCGAGATTTCAGCCCACCGATGGACCCAGAACGTCGCATGGGTGAACAACCAGACCTCGGGCAAGTCCGACGCAGACGTCCCTTTCGACCCCCTCTGCTGACCAACGCCCCATACACAATCCAGTTCGTCTATTACGAAAGAGAAGAAACGATGACACAACTCGCTGACCAGTCAACACAATCCGAGTCCCAGCACGATCGCCGGCAGCTCACCGAGGCTTGGTCCGCAGTCACCGACAGCCTTGCGACATTCGGTTCGACAGCTGCCGCCACAGGATCGCCGCTGGACAGCGCCGAAGGCGTACGGCACGCACTTCGCCTGTTCGGATACCTCGCCGAGATGAATATCGAACGCCAAGACGTGCTCCGACCTGAACTCTTCACTCTGATGTCACCGATGCGAAAGTTCTGGGGAGACGGCATCGACGTCGACTACTGGACTGCGATGATCGACCCCAACGAGACATACCGTATTCACGGTAACCGTGGCACAGTGCCGTACGTCGCCGTCCTCGCCAATCGCGTCGGTGCGTCTGGGACCGACCGGGTCGCCGACAACATCGTCATCGACGACAAGGTGTGTGACGCGGACGGCAACTTCGAGATCTTCGTCGCACAAGAGCTGGAGGGGCGCAGCGGCATTCGGCTGGATGAGCGCTGCTTCGACGTAGTAGTGCGTGTGTATCACAAGACGCGTAACGCGGAGATCGATCCCGTTCTCCACATCGAGCGCCTCGGTCCGCCGCCTGGTGCACGCCCCGATCTCGACACGGCGTGGCTGGCCCAGCGCCTCACGAAACTTGCTCGTGGCATGGACGTGAGCCTTCGACGCAGTCTTCAGCTCATCGAAACACTCAGTCAGTCTCCCAACGAGATTCGCGTGACCTCGGAGCAACGAGGGTGGGGAGACTTCTACGGCACCAGCTCCAACCAATACATTGCCGGCTGGTGGTCACTGAAAGACGCTACTGCCGTGGATATTACATTCACTCTCCCGGACTGCACCTACTTCGGGGTGATGCTGTACAACCACTGGTTCGAGTCCTTCGAGTACCGCGACCACACCGTCAACCTCAACGACGCACACTTCGAGCGCAATGACGATGGAACCGTGACGATCCGAATCGGGGGAGTAGAAGGCGACAGAAACCGACTGAACCCCTGCAACCACACCGAAGGCATCTTGTTGGCGCGCTGCCTGGAGCCCGCTGAGGATGTCACTTCGCCTCATGTGGAGATCATTCGATGACCGACCAAGTAGACCTGCCGTTGGCAGGTGTCCGAGTAGTGGAGATCGGTCAACTGATCGCAATACCCAGCGCCGGGCAGCAGTTGTCCGATCTCGGCGCCGAGGTCATCAAGCTCGAGCCTCCAGGTGGTGAACCGGCCCGACAAATCGACGCCGACTACGCGCGCGGCATCTTCTACGGGTACAACCGTGGAAAGCGTTCAATCTGCCTCGACCTCAAAGACTCCGCCGATCTGCAGCGAGCTCGGGATCTGATCGCATCGAGCGACATCTTGCTGCACAATCTTCGCCCGGGAACCCTCGATCGATTGGGATTCTCCTCTGCCGAACTCCAACGCCTGCGACCGGAAATCATCGCCGTCTCGGTGAGCGGGTACGGGGCGGAGGGCCCGTCCGCCACCCGCGCCGGGCTCGACATCGCTGCGCAAGCAGAGAGCGGACTGATGTCGGTGACGGGTGAGGCGGATGGCCCGCCACAGCGTGTGGGCGCACCGGTCATAGATCATGCAACGAGCTACGTCGTCGCCCAAGCGGTACTGGCAGCGCTACTGCGGCGCGATCGCACCGGCAAGGGCTCCTCCGTCCGAGTTTCCCTGCTCGACGTCGCAATCCACTTGCAGACCGCCAACTGGATCGAGTGGCAAGTGTCTGGAAAGGCTATGAGCCGCAAAGGGAACGGACAACCTAGCGTCGCACCTGCCGCAGACGTCTTTCGTGCCGTCGATGGTGAGCTGGTGATCAGCGGCTACCAACCGCGAGCCTGGATCGAACTGTGCAAGGCGATCGACTTACCAGAGTTGGCCGACGACCCGCGGTTCTCTACCAACACACTGCGCGTGGAAAACCGTGCAGTCCTCGTCGCCACGATCGAGAAGCAGCTGTGCCACCGTAGCGCCGCGGAAGCGGTAGAGCATCTCACTGCAGCCGGAGTGGTTGCCGCGCTTGTGCGTGACTACGACCAGGTAATCTGCGCCGACGATGTGATTGCGAACCGTACCTTCATCCCCGGCACCAACGAACGTGGCGAGCAATATTTGACGCCTGCCATGCCCTATCGCGCCGAACCTCCGATGGCACGAACTGATCCCTCACAGGTCCCGTCCTTGAACGAGTGGGCGTCGTCGATGGGCTGAATGCGCTGCTCTAGCCGAAAATGGCTTGGCAACACCGTAACTGACAAATCGATATCCATGCATCATCGAGGAGATGTCCAGTGCTGACAACCGCATTTACCGAGACGTTCGGAGTTCGTCACCCCATCGTCCAGGGCGGCATGCAGTGGGTGGGGAGAGCAGAACTCGTAGCGGCAGTTGCAAACGCCGGCGCGCTCGGCATGCTCACTGCTCTGACACAGCCGACACCTGACGATCTTGCCCGAGAAATATCCCGAACGCGCGAGCTCACCGACCAACCGTTCGGAGTCAATCTCACAATCCTCCCCACGATCACGCCCCCGCCCTACGATGAGTATCGCAACGTGATCATCGACTGCGGAGTGAAAGTCGTCGAGACAGCCGGATCTTCTCCCGCACCCCATCTGCCGCACTTTCACGCTGCCGGCATCAAGGTTCTCCACAAGTGCACCAGCGTCCGCCACGCGGTCAAAGCCCAGGCCCTCGGCGTCGACGGCATCAGCATCGACGGGTTCGAATGCGCCGGGCATCCAGGGGAAGACGACGTACCTGGTCTCGTTCTATTCGCTGCAGCAGCAGAGCGGATCAGCATTCCCATGATCGCGTCCGGTGGATTTGCCGATGCGCGGGGATTAGTGGCCGCCCTGGCGCTTGGCGCCGACGGCATCAACATGGGCACTCGGTTCATGTGTACCGAGGAGTCTCCGATTCACCGCAACATCAAAGAGGCGATAGTTGCTGCCTCCGAGGTGGACACCGAGCTGATTTTCAGGTCACTGCGCAATACCGCTCGCGTAGCACGCAACAGCATCAGCCAAGAAGTTGTCGAAATTCTTTCCAGTGGTGGCAAATTCGAAGACGTTCGACATCTTGTTGCCGGTGCGCGGGGCCGAGCGGTGTTCGACAGCGGCGACCCGGAGGCTGGCATCTGGACGGCGGGGACTGTGCAAGGATTGATTCACGACATCCCCACAGTGGGTGAATTGGTGGAACGTATTGTCGCAGAGTCCGAAGCACTGATTGCCGGACGGCTTGCCGGCCTCCTGGATCCTGTCAGCGCCTGACTACGTCCCGAACCCGCTGAGCGCTACCGTCGGCCAGTTCTTCGCGCATGATCGCTGCCGTTGCGTTGGCCGACCCGCATGCCGCCGATAATTCGTCCTCGATGCGTCGTGCGGTGACGGTGAGCTCTTCCGGATCGCCTCGCGGCTTGTCATCGCGCTCGATCGTTTCGGGTGCATCCCGACGATCATTGACGTCGGGACGAGGAAAGCGCAGGGCGGAGCCGACGAGACGAATGTTTCGAGCTTCTGCCTATCCGGCGCCCCGAAGAAGTAGCTCACGGCCCGCCGGCGCCGACATCCGCGTTCAAAGGACCTATCGTCCTTCAAGTTTCGCGGCATCCAAGGTGTCGATGAGAGTTCGGTCTGCACCGGCAGGGATTAAGGCGTCCCGAATCTATTGCGGGCCTGCAGCATTGCATCAACTGAGGGTCGCCTCGCGTCCTTGGATGGCTGAGACGACAAGATTGCTCTTGGGCAAACTCGTTCCGGAATCTACGGCGTCGACCCATGCGCTTGTTGTTGCGACGGCAGCGAAGTTCGAATGCAAAAGAATCATGAGGGTCTCGTGCAGGGACTGCGCCGATACCTGACCTGCTTCGTTGGCCAGATGGATCGCACCGCTGGCATCTGACAAAATCTCGGCGGCGAACCCGAGAGCTTCCGCTTCCACGGCGGTGCCGAGGTCGCAATTGTTGGTCATGTACCCGACGATCGTGATGGTGTCGATGTCTTTCGCGTGCAGCCAATCGGCTGTATCGGTGCCGGCGAAGACGCTCGCGTACTGCTTGTGGATGCGCTTGGTTTCCGGATCGATGTGATCCTCGAGCGCTGGGTGAAGTGACCATCCGGGCGTACCTTCGACAAAGACCGGGGCGCCCTCGGGCATCCGATGTTGCACGACGACGACGGGAAGGTCATTCGCGCGAGCGACCTTGACGGCGCTGAGGATGTTGGCCAATGACTCCTCACGCGGCGGGTACTGGATCTGCAGCGGACCGTCGAAGTATTCCCGCTGTACGTCGACGACGATAAGGGCACGGCGAGGTGTAGGCACTTTCATCACTCCTGGAAGGTCGGTCGGGTTCGGTTTCGTATCGGCGATCCTGACGGTCGTCTTCCATTGTTCGGTAGGAGTCTATGCATCCGTGAGTGGCACGGGTGCATACTTTCGATGACTTTGCGCCATGATGTGGAAGAGACCAAATGCGAATCGCCGTCTATGCGTTCGACAGCATCACGATGTTTCATCTCGCAGCGCCGTTGATGGTGTTCGGTGAGGTGGGCAGGCTCGGGCTCGCACCTGACTGGGAAACCAGGTTGTGGTCCGATCGCGCGGGCGCGATTCGGACCGTCGAGGGATACTCGGTCGGCGATGTGGCGGGACCGCGGACACTCGATTGGGCCGACATCGTGATCATCCCTTCCTGGCCGCTACCACTTTCACCGATCAGCGAGTCATTGCGAGCCAAGCTGTGCCGGGCGCACGCTCGCGGCACCCCGATCGTGGGGTTGTGTCTCGGCGCTTTTGCCGTCGCCGACGCCGGACTCCTCCATGGTCGCTCGGCCGTCACGCACTGGGAGATGATGCCCGCGCTCGCCAAAAACCATCCAAGTATCCGCTTGGACGAGTCGGTGCTCTATATCGACCACGGCGACGTGATGACGTCCGCGGGGACGGTGTCGTCGGTCGATGCTTGTCTGCACCTTGTGCGCAAGCACCTCGGATCCGCAGTTGCCACCCGCGTGGCGAGAAACCTGGTCGTCGCGCCGCATCGAGAGGGTGGTCAGGCCCAGTACATCGAGAGACCGCTTGCGGAACCTGCGGGCGACACAGCTGTTGCAGACGTGCTGGAATGGGCGCTCGGACGCCTGGACGAGCCGCTGTCTGTCGACCGCCTCGCAGGTCAGGCGCGGATGAGTCGACGAAACTTCATACGGCAGTTCCGTCTTGTCACGGGAACCACTCCGGCACGCTGGATTCTCCAGCAACGACTGAGCGAGGCGCGAGTTCTCCTGGAGACGACCGGTTGGAGCATTGACGCAATTGCGCTGGCGTGTGGGTTCGGAAGCACGGTGACCTTTCGACAGAACTTCACATCCGCGTTTGCGACCGCACCTTCCACCTACCGGAAGCAGTTCGCTGACCACTCCCACAACGATCGCGTCGGAGCAACCGCGACGTCCGTTGGTTCAGGAGGGCGAATACGGAGGGGATGATGCGCCGCGCGCCCTAGATACGACCGATTCGCTTGCCCTCACTATGTGAAGCAGCAGGCCAGCTCTCTGCCCTTAGCGAGCGGCCCGCTCCAGCCACATACGTCGGGAGTACGTGTACTTGAACCGCTCTTGGACTAATACGAAGCCGGACGCCCGCCCAAAAATGCCTCGACGCTCTGTTCGAATTCCATCGCACGTATCGCGTCGCTTCAATGTCACCAACGGGTGAGTTGACGCACGCACAGCTCTTTCCACTCGTACTGACGTTCTGGCGCGCGCTGCTAGACGATGCGGTGAACCCGGACGGGATCATGCACCTATCGGATAATCTCAAGCTTGGAGCACTGGCGAAGCATGTTGAGAGCGTGGGCGTCGCCCTAGTTTCGGTAGGAGTTTCTCGCATTCGCTTTGGCGATCCCGTGTTGACCGTTTGGCGTATCCCAGGATTGCCGTTTCGGGTTGTCCGGCATCGAGTGCGAGGCAGTCCACCGAGAGTTGAGGCCCTGGATGAGCGTCTGGCCGGCCCACTTCACCCTTGTCGCCTCCCGAAGCTGGTGATCATCTCACTTCGGTGTCGCACCGAACGATGGTGCCAGTTGTGTGGCAATAGGGTTCAGGTTGAGCTTGTCCGGGTCCACCTTGGGCTTGTCGTCCCAAGGCTGGGGGGTATTCGGGTCCGCGAATACGACGCGGTTGGCGCTCCGAACCCCCGTTTCACTGCCTTGCGGCGCCAGGCAGCTGGCCGCGACGTTGACCGGGAAGTCCTGCTGAGTGTCGTCGAAGTTCGGGTCTTTGCGCTTCATCTCGTCGAGGATCGCCATAGTCCCTTCGTATCCGACCGTGCAGGGGAACGGCGCATTGGTCTCGAGGACAAGTCCCTGACGTTGAGACGGTCCGTCTGCCTCAATGGCGGACGGTATTCCGGCGGCGAGGCCGGGCATGAAGATCAGAAGGGGTTGCAGTGCAATGGTTCGTGGCGCCAATGTTCGTGCTGTGGAAGCAAGGTCGCTCAGGTCTGTCGTCAGACTCGGACCCTCGTCACGGACGAGAGCCCCGACCTGTTCGCTGGCCGGTATGCCGTTGTCGATCACGCGTCGGATGTCGGGGTCGCTGGTGCGCAATTGCGCAGCCAGTGCGTCGAGGTCGGTGCTGAACTGCTTGATCGCCGACGATTGATCGGATTGCGTCGTGAGTACCGTCTGGCTGTCACGGATCAGTCCGAGGGTCTGGGGAAGGGTGTCGAGGCCCGACTGGGAAATCCCCGACAGCGAGTCGGCAAGTACCTGCAGATCTTCGCCCTTGCCGTTGAATGCCGCGCCGAGTTCCTTCGCGACGGTGTGGAGTGCGTCGACCGGAACGGAGTGCACCAGACCGTTGGCGCTGGTCAAGACGTTCTCGATGGGGATCGGCGTGGTGGTCTCGCCCACGGCGATCACCGAGCCGTCTTCGAGGAACGGGCCCTGGTCGGTATCGGGCTGAAGGTCGACGTACTGCTCACCGATGGCTGAGCGATTGGCAACCACGGCTCGCACGGATGCCGGAATCTGTGGAGCACTGCTGTCGATCAACAGGTCGACTTCGATTCCGTCGGACGTGAGCGACATGTCGCCGACGCGTCCGACGGGTACACCGCGATAGGTCACTTCGGCGTTGGTGAAGATGCCACCGGACGTCGCCAGTTCGGTTTTGACCGTGTATTGGCCGAATCCCAGAAGATTGTCCAGCCGTACGTATTTCGCTCCGACGTAGATCAAACCCAGGAGTGCAACCACGACGAGTGCGACCAGCTGCCACTTGGCGAGCTTCGACATCACCATCGCGTGCCTTGGGTCGATTCGGCTGAGCGCCCCACCGGCGCCGGAGTGTTCGACTTGCGGTCGCTGTTCAATGCGGAATTACGCATGAGCATTATCGAAATCAGCTGTAGACGCCCGATCGGGTTCGCTCCTGAAGCGTGAAGATTTCCCGTCGATCTTGAGAGCCTTCCACAGGATTCTCGAGACCCGGTTCATCAATCCGAGTTCGTCCGCGAGTAATCGGACATCGCCGAAGTACCCGCTCAACGCCTTACGTGATGCAGGGGACTCCCAGAACAGCTCCTTCTTCACCGACTTCGGGATCTCGAAGGTTTCGAAGAACGACTTCGGTGGAACGGCGATCACGTCGCACAGGACCCGCATGATGACCGGAAAGGCCAGGGAGAGAAGGAACTTACCCACTGGGCCGTTCTGATGCACATGCTGCCGTAGGAACTCGTTCGCAAACGAGATGTGTCGCGCCTCTTCGGCGACGTGAATGCGCATCACTCCGCGAATAATGGGGTGATAGTTGCTTTCACTGCGAAGATAGCTCTTCTGGATGTGATCAATGGGCTCTTCCCCAGCCAGCACCCCCATGAAGAAAATCGACGGAAACGGCCAAGCCGCAAGCCCGAGGAACGGCATGACGCGTCGCAGAACCGGGCCGAATCCCGGTACGTCGACGCCCGACCGATTCACCAGTTCCTGGAACATGAGTGTGTGGTTGCACTCTTCGATGACCTCGTGAGTGGCATACCGGAATTCCGCCGACCGGTTAGGCAGCATGGAAACGTACTGCATGAAACCACGAATGAGCACCTGCTCGAACTGCAGACCCACCTTGGCGATGTTCGCTTGCCGATACTGCCCTATGGCAATCTGCTGCTCCCGGGTACGCGCGAGGTACCAAGAATGTGTTCCCAGCAGTTCTACCTCGGGAAGAATCCATCGTGGGTCGTTGTCCACGACCTGAAATTCCGGTGCCTCCCAATCGATGTCGGTATACGGACTGAAGCTCCGGTGCACAGAAGCATCCGAGAGTCGATTGAGCATGTCCTCGTACGTTTCGTCGTCAGGCACGTCGGAAAATCTCGGTTCGGTGGTCGTCATGGCAGGTGTGTCCCTTCCAGGGCAAACAGGAGGCCTATAACTCAGTAGATATGACTTCAAGTAACAGATAAGTAGGGTAGTAGAACAAACGGTCTATGGCAATGATGAGCACTTCCACCGGCGAACACAGAGGACGCGCGGCTGATAGATTCGATGCCTAGACAGATCGATGATGAAGGGGAGCACATTGGTTACCGCTCCGCGAGAACGCCTCATTCGCACCACAGTCGAACTCATCCAAAGCAGGGGAGTCTCTGGCGTGGCCGTGACCGAACTACTCGACCGCAGCGGAACCGCACGTCAATCGATCTACACACACTTTCCACAAGGCAAGAATCAGTTGATCGAAGCCTCTGCCAGAGCCGCCGGATCGTGGATCAGCGCGATGATCGAGCAACTCTGTTCCGCCCCTCCCCTGGAGGCATTGCAGGCATTCATCGACTACTGGAAGTCGATGATCGTATCCAGCGACTACACCGCCGGATGCCCGATCGCCGCTGCCACGTTCGGCGGCAATGAAATACCCGGCGCAGTCGACGCGGCAAAAATGGCATTTGAAGAGTGGGAATCGATGCTAGCCAACAATTTTCGAGCTGCAAACCTGGATGATGCCCTCGCGCAATCCCTCTCGACAATGACGATCGCAGCAATCGAAGGCGCCGTCATCATGTCCGTCGCAACACGCTCCACCAGGCCTCTCGACCGCGTCGGCAAGCACCTCACCGAGCTCCTCGAGGCGCATCTCAGCGAAAATCACGAGAGAGAACCTGTTCTCCGACAACAAAACTGACTACCTCGCCGACCACCGATCAGCAGCAGAGCGTCTCTCCGAACCATGCAGTTCATACAAAATCGAATGGCTGCTGATAACGGCGCGTGCCACTACGAGAATGATCACTCCCGGCGGCGCTCGACCGCCTCCTTGGACCGTCGACGTTGCCTGAACCGGTTCTCCGTCAGGCCACGTCGACGGCTCAACGAGAGAACCGATGGCGCCAGGCAGGTTATGATGCAGTATGCGCAGGCTGGCCGGATCGTTCGATCGTGACCTCCCCGGATTGCCGCGTGGCCGCGGCCGACTGGCTGTGGGCGAGGTCCAAGACGCGCAACGTGATCGCATTCTGCGTGCGGTGATCTCGTCGACTGCGGAGAAGGGGATCGCCTCGACCACGATCGCCGATGTCGTCGGGCGTGCCAGGGTGTCTCGTCAAGCTTTCTACAAGCAGTTCGAGAGCAAAGAAGCGTGCTTGATCGCGGCGATCGACGCAGGCATCGAGGTGATCGTCTCCAACATCACCTCGACACAAAGCTCGACCGCCAATTTGTCTCTACACGAACAGCTTTCGGCTGTAATCGAAAAGTATCTCGAGACGTGTTCGTCCGAACCGGAGTTCGTGCGAGCCTGGGTGGTGGACCTACCTGTGGCCGGCCCGGCAGGGGTGGCGAAGCGCAACGAGTACGTGGAACTGCTCGCCGATGCATTGCTCGTCGGCTACTCGTCCAAGTCTTCAGAAGCCCCGGGGCGTGAAGTGTTTCTCGCGGCGATCGGCGGTTGCAACGAGTTGTTCTACCGCCAGGTGGTTGACGGGTCGAATTCGTACATGAATCTTCATGCGCCGATCATGTCCTTCCTTGAACGGGTACTGGATCTCTCGTCCGACCCTTCGTAGTCCGGTGTTGACAAGCCACGGGTAGATCGCCATGCTCATTCATAAGTACTGCGGCGTACTTATGAGTGAGGAGTGGTCATGCGAATTACGAGTGGACTGACACAGCGTCCGATCGCACCGCCCGGCCGGGTAGCGATCCGTCCGCGGCGAGTCGATTTCGACTGGGAGAAAGCGCCTTTGGTGTGGTTGCCGAACGAGCCGATCGCCTCATACCTCCTCGGCTCGATGAACCTCGTCATCCCGGAGGGCGAACGGATGATGATCCAGGCCTTCGAGCAGGCTCTCCCGGACGTGCACGACGAGAAGCTTCGCGAGGACATGCTCGGTTTCATGGGCCAAGAATTGCTGCACGCAGAGGCGCATGACGAGGTCATGAATCAGGTGTTCACACGGCACGGGATCGACCCGGCCCCGTTCAACCGCCAGATGCAGTATTTCTTCCGTAGAACTTTGGGCATCGGTGACGACTCCGATCCGCAGGCCATCCGGCAGCGTCTGATCGAGCGTCTCGGGATCTGCGCGTCTTCGGAGCATATGTTCGCGTTCGTGGGCGACTGGGCGTTGAACGCGGACTTGGAGAAATTCGGCGCGGATCCGCAGATGCTTGACCTCTATCGGTGGCATGGGGCCGAAGAGGTCGAGCATCGTGCCGTGGCACACGAGGTCGCCACGTACTTCGGAGTCGGCTACTTTCGCCGCTGTATCTCCATGATCATCACGTGGCCAATCTTTTTGGGGTGGTTGCTCCGTGCTGCGATGTATCTGAGCCGCAACGACCCCAACACGCCGAACATCGGTTATCCGCGATTGCTACTGGAATTCGTCCGCGCCGGACGCCGCGGACTGGTGCCTGGTGTATCGAAATGGTTCTGGAGCGGTGTGTCGACGTTCGTGCCGGGATTTCACCCCGACAGTGTGGGGTCCACCGCCCAGGCCCTCGCCTACGTCGCGCAATCGCCAGCGGCCAAGCGGGTCAACACATGACACCCAACGCGCCCGAACTCACGCAGCGGTGGCCGGCCCCCCGCAAGATCCCGGTCGACCTACGCCGCGGCAAGCGCCGCGACTCGATTCTGCGCATTCTGGATGTCCTGGTCTCCACGCAGGTAAAGGTGGCGGTCTTGATTCATCGCGACGAGCCACCGGAAAACCGGATCGACGAGTACAAGACAACGCTCACGGTGTCGGAGCGCACGACGGTGGCCACCGACAACGATGTGGTCAGTCTCGAACTGCGAGCACCTGGCGGCAGCGACCTCGAACGGTGGTATCCCGGGGCACACCTCGACCTGTACCTGCCCTCGGGACGGATACGTCAGTACTCGCTGTGCGGCGATCCCGCCGATCGACGCTGCTACCGGATCGCGGTACGCCGGATTCCTGATGGTGGCGGCGGATCGAACGAGGTGCACGACGAGTTGCCAGTCGGTACCGTCGTCGGCGTTCGCGGTCCACGCAACGCGTTCGGGTTCGTCGAACCCGGGCGAATCGAGCGCGCGAAGCGCGTTCACTTCGTGGCGGGTGGCATCGGCATCACACCGATACTGCCGATGGTCCGCGAGGCGGAGCGCATGGGCCTGGATTGGTCGCTGATGTACGTCGGTCGCGAGCGCCGCACACTACCGTTCCTCGAGGAATTGTCGTCGTTTGGTGATCGGGTCACCATCCGCACCGACGACGAATACGGCCTACCCGCAGCGAACGATCTTCTCCCGCCGAATGTCCGCAGCGGCGACGCGATCTACTGTTGCGGTCCGGTCCCGATGATGGACCTGATCACAGCTTGTGTGCGCAACGAGCCCGGTGTGGAAGTGCACGCCGAACGCTTCTCCGCCGCACCGGTCGTCGATGGACGACCCTTCCGCATCCAACTGGCTCGCACCGGTCAGGTCATCGATGTCGCCGCCGACCAGACCGCACTGGACGCGGTCCTGCGTGTGAACCCGAAAGCCCCCTATTCATGTCGTCAGGGCTTCTGCGGCACCTGCATGGTCCACGTCAGCGACGGCGACGTCGATCATCGTGACAATTCGTTGAGCCCAGCCGAGCGCGCCGCCGGCAAGATGCTCCTGTGCGTTTCGCGGAGCAACAGTCCCTGCCTGACGGTCACCACATGAATCCACCGATGAGAAAACACAATTCCAGACGACCGGAGTACCTGTTGAACGACGATCAACTGACATCGCGGGTGGTGGACCTGCTGATCGCACTGGAGGAAATGGACGCCGATGCCGTGCGCGCACTCGTCGATCCCGACATCGAATGGCGCAACACCGGCCTGCCCAGCGTGCGTGGAAGCAAACGCGTCGAACGGGCGCTCACGATCGTCTCTCGCCTGATCACCAGGTACGAGGTCGTGGAAGTGCTCACGATGACCACCGACCACAACACCGTGTCCTCCCGGCGAAGAGAGATCATCCGCATCGGATGGTTTGCCATGCACCTCGACGTAGACGGCCACTACACATTCGCAAACGGCCTGCTTCGCATTTGGGACGACCGCTTCTCCTACCGCCGACTGCTCCGCGGATTGCGATTCGGCCCAACCACCTGAAGTAGCGACGTTTTGTGTCGCATTTTGCCGGGGAGTCCTCACCAGATGCTGAAATCTCCCCCCTGCGGCCTCTCGACTACATCCTCGGCTCAGGAGTTCGGCTGCTGGTGCGGGCAACTCTCACCGAGTTCACGGTCGCGTATGTGACCGGCTCGTTGTGCCGTTGGACCGCAACGGGATTGGATACCGCTGATGGATGCACGACAATTGTTCGCCCTCGGCGCGCTCGGTACCGGGATGTTGTCGCTGGCCTTGCAACTGACCGCGCTGTGTCTCGGCGCCGAGGACGCGGAGCGGTACGTCTTTGTTCGCGCCGCCAATGCCACCGCGGTCCTCAGCCTTGCTCTGCTGTCCGCCGCGTTTGTCTTCTGACCGACGGCTGGATGACTTTCCGGGCGCAACATGTTCACGAACGAAGGAGTTTCGGTGAATCCACCCATAAACCACTACCGCCGGCGATCGGTGAAATCGATCCTCTTCGGCGGAGTCGTTGCAGCACTGCTGCTCTCGGGATGCACGATCAGTTCAGCAGGCCCCACTACCGAAGGCAGGCAGTCGTCGAAGATGCCCACCGACTCCGAGCAGATCACCACGGTGATCCGATCTCACCTCGATGCACTCCGTACCGGCTCGACCGAGAGCGCTGCTGCCACCGTCTGCGCCGAGAAGCAGGTATCAACCACGACCACTGGAAAGGTGTTGCCGGCAATCACACTCGATGCAGTCGAGTACGTCACCCTCCAAGGATCGACAGCCACAGCGACCGTACGCGGACATCTGGATGACGCTCCGGAGACCTCGATCGGCAAGGTCGTGTCGTTGACCTCCACCAGTGGCCACTGGCTCATCTGCTAAGCCTGCACCGCTTCGGCAAGCACAGGATAGGAACGAGAGAATTGAGGTAGCGGTGATGGTAGGCCGTGCGACGGACGAGAACGTCTTTCAACTCCGGTTGAACGAGCTTTTCTCCGGCTCCGATCGGCGCCTGACGAACACCGCTGTGGCTAACGGCCTTCTCGCACGGGGCTACCGAATCTCGACACCGTATCTCTCACAGCTTCGACACGGCGTCCGCTCGAGCCCATCGGATGAGGTGGTGTCAGCGTTGGCCGACTACTTCGATGTCCCTCCCGGCTATTTCTTCACCATCCCCTGGTCCGGCGATCGCGCGCGCATTCACGACGAGGACGCGGAGATAGTCGCTCATCTCGCCGACCCGGAACTGAGACAGTTGCTCCGGGCCGCGAACGGACTCTCGGCGACCTCACTTGAACTGTTGTCGAATCTGGCTGCCGCACTACGTATCTCCGAAAGCCGTCGGAAGACGCCCACACGGACTCAACGTCCTACACCCGATCGACCGAAAACCGGCACCACGACCGCGGCGAATCAATCCCACCGATGTGATCTGACCCCCAAGTAAACCCATAGGGTTGCCGACTATTTGCCAAATGGCGTTCACTGGCACGCCCCCTCCACCTATTTTGGTTTCGAGACACCGGATTCGGCCCCTGACTAGATCCGAACGAAGAAAGGCCCTTTCGATGACACGTGCACTCAAGATCGTTGCCGCTCTGGCCATCCCAGCGGCTGCTGGAGCTGTGGCGGTTGCCGGCGCAGGATCTGCCTCGGCGTCGACTCCGGTATCGGGAGACGGTTACGTCGGAGTCATTCTCGATCACCACGAGACGGTCGTCGCGAGCCAGATCAAGGCGGGCAATCTGATCAACGCCGCATTCGGCGACGCCTGGACTGTCGGGTTTCCGCACGATTCCATCTGGCACACCGGAGCATGGACCCCGGGTCAGTCCTCATGATGCTTGTCGTCAGCACGAGTCTGGAATTCCGAGAACTGTTCGTCGAGGTTTTCGACCTTCTCGTCCGACATCTCCGTGACGTGGTCGGCGAAAGCTGTCCCGGCGACTGTGCCGCCGGTCCCGGGCACCGTGACCGTCTCTCTTGATCCAGGCTCGTATCTTTTGTCCATCTCGTCCGCGAGTTCTTTCGCCCCGTCAGCGGTGTCGGGACTTGTTTCGGATCCAGTCGTACCCTCTTGGCCGGCATCAACGTGCCCGGAACTTTCCACGTTCACTGGTATCCCACTCTCTGCATCGACACCGACCGGTCGTCGCTTCAGGCAACCTGCCGACACTCGAACGGGTTGCTCGGCAGCCTGTTTCGTCGACATATCAGTTGCGGGGTCACGACGCATTAGAGGTACCCCGTCCGCCGCACGGCGAATCCGGAATGTTGGTCCGCGGTATCCAACGACCTACACGCGCGGTGGTACAGGGACTGCGAGAGCCTCGCGGACGGATCAGGCCGCCCCACCATGAAATCGGCCCCCGCCACCCTTGGCCCAATTACTCGTCGATGCGGTTCGACATCCGCAGCGAAGTTGCGGTGGTTACTAGGAGGTAGGTCGGGGTAGCCCGCGTATCGGCGGTGGCTCCGCGGTCCGCGGAGCACTCGTCGAGCACAAGCTGAACATCATGTAAAGCACGCACCGACGAAGGGACGCCCCCGATATGAGCAACTCCGAAACCACGTCCGCCTTGATCAACCAGCTGCGCATCATCCTCGGTCTGACACATGCCGAGATCCAGGTCGCCGAAACACGCGTCGCTCAAGCCAGAACCGAAGCGGTTCGACGCGAACTCACGGAAAACGCAGAGAACGGTCGAGAAAGGGCCAGTTCCATCGAGTCCACGATTCGCGATCTGGGTGGCGTTCCGGAATCGGTCGGTCCGTTCCTCGGACGAGCGACAGCAGGCGTGAAAGCGATGGTCGAACAGGCCCAGCCCTTCGACGAAGCTGTACTGGGAGACCTTGCGCTCGAACATCAACTCCTCGACCGCTCCCGCTACCTCAAGGCCCTGGCCACTGCCGGCGACGATCAGACCGTCGCGGCGTTGGCCGACCGCCTCATCACTGCACACTCCGCGACTGTGGACTGGCTGACCACCGTCCTTGCCGAGGAGGCACTCGGGGGGCCGGCAGCTTTGCGTCGCACTCCGTTCCAAGCGGCCACCGGAGCAGCCATTCGACTGGTCAACGTTCCGGTCTCCTGGTCCACCCGCAGTCTCGACCGTGCCATCGACGCTGTTCGCACGTCGCCGCCGGTATTGGGTGAGCTGATCAGCTGGGGCGCATATGCCGGTGACGTGACTGTGAAAACACTGTCGGCCAGTAGGGATGCGGCCATCGCCACGGCTGAGAAAGTCACTCGCCGAGAAGGTGCTGACGGTGCCGCGGATGTCTTCCGTTCGGTACGGAAGTCGAGTGGGTTACTCGACCCCGCTGAACTTCCCATCGAAGACTTCGACGAACTCAACGTCGCCCAGGCCGTCTCCGCGGTCAAGGAACTGACCGACGCCGCACAGGTGCGAGACATCGTTGCGTACGAGGAAGCGCACAAGAACCGACATGGCGTCGTATCCGCTGCACAGGCAAGACTTGCGGCGATCGCCCAGGAAGTCGTCGGAATTAACTGACCTTCGTATCCGCCTGAGGAGGGCGAGAGAAAACAGCCTCTGCATTGCTTCGTGTCCAGAAGAACCGAGCAGGGCCAGACCGCCCCGAACACAACTACAAAGCACCCCCGAAATCGGCGATACGCGTTCATCACGACAGGTTCCGGGTAAAACGGGGCGGTGGCTGACCACGCATCAAAGTCAGCCACCCCCGCCGTTTCCGCAGTTTAGGGCTGTCAGCGCAAACTCACCGTGGAAGAACGCGCCTGTCTGCTCGAAATCTACGAGACGCGGCAGTTTTGGAATCGAAACACATTGCAAGAATACGGGTTTGAAGCAATCGCCGTTGTACGCGAACCTCGAACTTGCTGGGCGCAGCGGCAGTCGTAAGCCCGCACGAACTCGACCGGCAGCTGACAGCATCTGGCCACCGGCAATTCCCGTTTCGCCCCAACCATATGGGGTTGGCAACCGCCGTTGTTCCTGCTCCGATGCCGCCTTGTTCGCGACCGAGACACTCCTTAAAAAAAGTCTGGCACTCTCAGTTGCAGAGTGCTAATTCATGTGGTTATCATGTTCTCGCACAGTGAGTTCGGTCGACCGCCACAGTGGCGGGGACCTTTCGTTTCACGACATGGGAGGTGTGTTGCTGTGCTTCGTTTCGATCCTTTCACCGACATCGATGCGATCACCAAGTCCGTCCTCGCCGCGGGAACCGGCAACGGACGCAGTCCACGGTTCATGCCAATGGACCTCTACAAGGTCGAGGACCAGTACGTCCTGCACGCCGATCTTCCCGGCGTCGATCCCGGCTCGGTGGACGTTCACATCGACGGCTCGACTCTGACGTTGACCGCGCACCGCACCGCCCTCTCCGAAGAGGGTGTGAGCTGGCTGGCGAGTGAGCGTTTCGCTGGAACATACAGACGACAACTGTCCATCAGCGACGACATCGACGCCGAACAGATCGTCGCCTCGTACGACAACGGTGTGTTGACGGTGACCTTGCCGATCGCGGAGAAGGCGAAACCGCGGCGGATCGAGGTCTCCTCCGGACCGCCCTCACGTACCGAAACCATCGAAGCGACAACGCAGGTCCAGGTCGAAGCCTGATCCTGCTGGCCCGGACAAGCGTTCCACGGTGGGGTGAGTTTCGAAGACACGCGATGCGTGCTCGGGGCTCACCCCACCGCCCGTTCGATCCCCACCGCCGTTCGATCCCCTCTGCACCCGTATGGCCGATCGGCCCATCCACCACACGAAAGAATCAGCACGAGAACCCTTTAGCCGTCATGACTGCATCAACCTTCCCCCCCGCACGAGCAATCCGACAACACAGGCAACACCGAATCCCGCCCGCACACCTCGCCCGATTGGTGGGATCACCACCGCCCGATCAACAGCGACGAATACAGCGACATGGCGTTGATGCTCGGTGCCCTCTCGATCCTGACGTTCTGGATGTTCGGCCTCGGCATCCTCCTCGGTGCCGCCGCCATCGGAACCGCACTGGCTGCTCGCCGACCCGACACCCCCGGACACGATCCGGGGGACAGCAGCGCCGGTATCGTCGGAATCCTCACCGGCATTGCCGGTGTCGCCTTCGGCATCGTCTTCCTCACCGCAGCACTACCCCACCTGTAGAAAAACCGAATTTTGCACTAGTGGAATCGAATTGGTGCTTGTAGCAGGATCTCACAAGATCTGAAATCCGTCCCACCTTCAGGCGATGGCGGCAGCCACTGCCGCCATCGCCCGAAGTTGAGACAGACACCTGCGGAACAGACCCGATGAGACAAGCTCCGATACTGAAGTTGAGACAAACCTAGCTAGGCAAGCCTTCCGTACATTTCACTCCCTAATTGACGCCAACGGCGTTCGGCTCCAGACGGGATTCACCGTCACGCCGCGACTGACCCCGTTCAACCAGATACCGTGGGCCGGTGCCATTCGAGCAGACCTCGACCTACCCGAGGCATGCCGCAGGTCCAGTTCAAAGGAGCTTGTCGACTTCGCATAATCGTGCGCCGGCGAGAGACCGCACCCGAATCGTTCGTCGGTATGACACCCTGAAGCGTCGCTTTTATGCTGTAGCCGCGCTGCCGGGTACCCGACGGAAGAAGACGCAAAGGTGTTGGAAACGGAAGGCCTTAGATCAGAGGACGACCCGGTGCCTTCGCCGGTATACGAGGATCCGGGGTATGGCGCGGGCCCCGTCCTCGACACCGAAAATCTATTGCCAGCCGAACGGAAACTTCTCCATGCAGTGCGGACGTCGACGATCTGCGACCCCATTCCGTACGAATCCAAGCTGCACAACTTCGAAATCGCTGGACGGACATTTCGCACGATCAAGCCGCCCGCACTCGAAATCGCTGAGTGGACGTCACCCGAGCGAATGATCCGCGGCGAAATTCTGGCGCGACTGATCCGGCATGGATACTCGGATGGGCCAGTGAAGAACATTGAGCTTCGCGGTGCCATCATCACCGGAACGCTGTATTTTTCCGATGAAATCGTCTCGCCAGCAATCGAACTGAGTCATTGCCGGATCGAGAATATTTCTGCATTCCTCCCGAATCCATTGACAATCAGCGGTTTTCCTGTGAGACCAGGGTGCACACACCCTTCGCGGACCAATCGGCCACCTCGACGGACCGGATCCTTCGATCGACTTCGGCCGCAACCAACAAACTGGCCAGGGCCCACCGGTACCCAGCTTTGTCTCTCGCCGACCTCCGTTGACAATGAAGCACCGACGCATAGGAACCTTTCTGCGACATCATCGTTCGCAGAAAGAGTACGACACCCCGATTCTAAGAGGGGGTTGCGGTCCAAACGCTTCGAACCCGCGACAATTGGCGTGGCATCCTGCGTCCGCCGCAATCGGCCACTTAATCGATGTTGCGCTCCGCATTGATCCACGTTCGTGGGATAAGCGCTTCGCCCGAACGCCAGGTCTCAACGACAGAGTCGTGGAACCAGTCGTCGGTGAAATCCGCGTGATCAAAAGCGATGATTTGCAGTCGGCCTCCTTGCGCTTGCACGGCGTCATACATGAGCTTGTACAGCATCCGAGTGTTGTCACGGTCTGTGTCGGTCAGTTCGCTGAGGTCACCACCGGTTTCCCGGTCACGCGGGAAGAATGCTTGACTGGGCTGATCGATGACGATGAATCCCGGGACTGGTCGGCGGTTCGTAATGAAGAAATCGTGCAGGGCGAGGTACGCGACCAGGTGGTAGCCGACCCAACTCATTCCACTGCCGATTTCGCCAGCATCCATGTATGCGGGACCTTGAGGTGTATCGGCGACGACAGTGAGACGTTGAGGATCAATGCGGACTCCGTGTTGCGAATGTTCGAGTTGTAGCGTCTGCGCCATAGAGGTCATGTTGCGTGCAACTGCGGCCAGTAATGAGGCGACAGTAGATCGAAGCGTTTCGGGGTCGAGTTCATCGGCGAGGTCTTCGGCCCACCGTTGGAGTTCGGTCAGCTCCCGCTCCATGAGGTCAATGGTGTCATCGCCGTCGACGTTTGCGGTTGCGAGATACTGGGAGATCTTTCCCTTCACAAAGCTCTGTTGTTCCCACTCACCGCGTTCGGCGAGGCGCGCTTCGTCGGTTCGGGCCAGGGAGTCAAGCGCCTCATCGGCGTCCGAAAGGTCCGCTCGCAGCTTCTCCCGTTGTGCAATCAGCCCGCTCCGCGCCTGCTCGATCCGTGGCTGGTCGCGTTGAGCGAGTTCCAGGCGGTGTTCTACTCTGCCCAGGTTGCGAGCGATTGCGTCGTGCTCTGGGATTGCGGCGATGGAGTTTCGGCAAAGCGGGCACGAGGGATTCTCTACTTCTCTGTCGGGTATCAACCCGATCGACGCGAGCCTTACCCGGTGTTCATTCAGTTCTTGGTTGTAATCTCTACCGACGTTGGCAAAATTGTCGAGGCCGCGGAGATTGTCGTTGAGTTCACGAATCTGGTTGCGAAGATCGCGTTTTCGTCGAACAAGTTGTTCGGTCTCGTCAAATTCACCGAAGTCCACTTCAGTGGATGACGGAGAGATCAGGATGCGCCTGAGAAGGTCCATTGCTTCGTCGGATGCAGTTGGTGCGTCTGTGACGTCGAGCAGTCCGCAGGATCGCGCTTCTGATATCAGACCTGCAGCCCGCCCGACTCCGAGGGTTAGTGCTGCCCTTGCCGTTCCGATCTTGATACTCCTGGACCGTATGTCTCGACGCAGAGCAGTGAGTTCTTCGCGTTTACGCATCGCGTCGAGGCCTTGCGCGCCTAGAAAGTACGGCAATGAGTCTCGGATCGCCTGTTTCTGGAAGTCGCGATTTTGGTGGTGGAAGAGGATGTCTGGGTTCGCGATCTCACCCTGCCCTTGAAAGCAGTAGTACAGGGAATGCCTGAGATTCGCCGCGAGAGGAAGTCTGGTTTGGCCGTCCGCCGGGACATTCAGATTATCCCCAATACCGATTAGTCCTCCGATGTATTCGATCACGTCGGCTGCGTTCGCGTTGACTGACAACGTAGACATGTCGGGGATCGAGTCTTCCCCGACGAGGAGTACGGCAAGCGATGTGGTGGAGCCATGATTTGGTGCAGGTCGGGCGATGTAAAATGATGTTTCGTTCACGTGCGCGAGGAGTCCGTACCAATGCACGGTTTTCGAAATAGGCCCGATGGCTGCGTGCGGGCTGTCGCCGCCGAGCAAAAATCGGAGAATGTTGATGATGCTCGTTTTTCCGGTTCCCGATTCCCCGCTGATGATGTTCAGCTTCCCGGGATTAAAGCGGATCACTCTTTCTTCGCCGGATCGGTTGTAAAGAACGAGGGCGTCAAGCTGCATCATGGTCGAAATCCCCATCTGGCTAGTGTGGTGGCTTCGTCACTGTCGGAGGTGGCGAACCACTTTCCAAGGAAGACGGCTGTATTCATACATGATTCCCAATCCTCGGTTGGGCGAAGCGACTGAGGACGCCGCTTTAGCCGTGAGGGCAGAAGGCCGAAATCATCGCTCCTTAGCACGCCGTGACGGACACCAAACAGGATCGCCTCTGACGTCAATTCCTTGAAGTCTGTTACGCGTTCAGCGATGTCAACGAAGAGCAGCGGGTTCTCTCGAATCCAGGCCCACATTGATGTAGCTACGGTTTTCGGAAGATTCTCTCGTGTCTGTTTGTGGAGAGACGCAGGCAGGATGATGTAGGCATAAGTCAATGGCAGCGGTGCATCTGTTTTGTCAACGAAGGCCGCACAGGCGCGATTGACCAGCGCGCCGCAGAACGCGGGGTTAAAGAGAGCAGCGGCTTCATCGTCCGGGCGGGTGTTCTGTGGGGGTTGCATCACGCTGTCTCACGCGCCTCGGCGACACGTTCGCGAAGGAGGGTCACCCAATCGGGGTGCCAGCCAATTGTCAGGCGGTCCGCCAGGATGTGCATGGACCCGATGGGGATGTATCCGGAGCGCAATTCTCTGCGTATCTCAGGTAGCGGTCGGTCTCCTAATGCAATGAAGAGTCCCAGGGCTGCTCGTCTGCGTTCTTCGACGTCTACCGCCTCGGTGTCGCCCGGCTCCTCTGCGGGTATGAAGAGTCGGCGCCACTCTTCGACCAAGCGCCGGTCGTAATCTGCAAGTTCAGTCACGGCGAGCAACTTTTCGCGCTGCCATCGAGATCTTTGCAAGAAGGCGCGATTGTGGTCGAGGACTGCCATTCGGATTCGTTCATTATGGAGCATTATCAGCTTGAGTTGAGCGACAAAGACTCGATCGTCTTCCGCTACTTCACCCACACTCGGCATTTCCATGTCACCGAAATCGAGCGGGAGATTATCATCTCGCAATGCTTGTGCGATGTGATGCAATTGCTCTTCGATTTCTTCGATTTCAATCGTGTCGCTGTGCTGATCAGCAACGAGAGTCAGATGTGTCATTGCTCGGCCATGCCACCAACCTCGCAGTCGCTCGACCAGTGGTGTGCGGCGGTTTTTTGGCACCGTCTTGCGAACCGCCAACATCAGTTGGGCAGTGATATCAACTGCTGCCGCTGCTTGATCTATCACCGTGACGCGACTGAGAAGTTCATATCGCGCTTTGACCGTAAGTTTCAAAAATTCTTCGTAATAATCTTTTGATGCTTCATTACCGCAGGCCTTCGCTACTGCTTCCAGTTTCTCCTGTGCTTGACGAACCGCGTCCGCATTACGACCAGGAGCGAGTAAGGAGGCAGCCGAATCTGCCGGTGAAGTTGCTGTGGAGAAAATGACACATTCGGCACCGTCCGATGTCTCGATCCAGTTATGGATGGTCTTCCACACATCTGGGCTGGCGTCGCCAAGCGAGCCGCGTCGACCTACATGGTGTTTCGTCTGCCACAACTCGCGAGGTGTCCCGACGTCGGAACCATCAAAAACGATATCGTCGACGGTTTCCATCGACATCGCAAGCGATACGTCAGTATCCATCCGGCGAAGCATCAACAACAATCCATACTCAACCTGAGCGAGATAGCCGAGGGCGGAACCGGCGGCGCTGAACCGATTTGCGGTGACGTTCGTCATGCGAGGACATTAGCAGTGGACGAAACTCATTCTGATCGCCGCCGAACCTTACTGCTCGCGACGGATTTAAAATCCTACATGCGCATTTTCCGGGAACTTTCACAGGGGAGTGGGTCTACTGACTCTACTCCCAATGATCGCGTAACCCGCCCGGCGCCTCGATGCGAAGCAGCGGAGACATACTCTAACCGGTGGCCAGATTGACTTCACAGGTCCCGGCTGGAAACTGCTGCAGCACATCCACACCCACAGCGGGCCGTCTCCTCAGTCTTGGGGTGTAGCTGAGCTCAAGCGGATTGAGAGCACGTGACACACGAACCCATCATCCACGCACAACCAGTTCTCGGATGTCGCCATGGCGCCTGGCGAGATGCACTCATGGCTGTGCCACAGAAATATTGGCCCACAACACAGCGTCGCTTTTGATGCTGTAGCCGCGCTACCGATTGCGGGCTGCAGATGTAGCGCTGGCTTACGTCCCAATGCGATCCGGCTACGACGGGCAGGCGCCCTCGGAAGACTATCGTCTTCCTCGCCGCTAGCTACCGCGTCTTCGCACCCCGCGAGATGCTTACCTGCGCAACATAAATGGTGGTTTCCACTCCGACCCATCGCAAGTAAAGCAGGCAAGATATCCGGCGTCAACGAACTCGTACCGATCCGGCTGCGTCTTGTTGTGCGATAAGTTGTGTTGCGTGTTTGCGGTCGATCTTGCCACTAGCGTTGTAGGGGAGTTCATGTAAGGCGATGAATTTTTCAGGGATGGCGTAGTCGGGAACACGACCTTGTAGTTGTCCCCTGGCATCGGTCTCGTCGAGTGTGTGCCCGCCACGCAGGACGACACCGGCGACGATACGTTCCCCCATTACAGGGTCGGGAAGGCCCACGACCGCCACCTCGGCGATCGCGGTGTTTTGCGCGAGAAGATACTCAAGTTGCGTGGGCAGTATCTTTTCGCCGCCGCGGTTGATGACTTGATTGATCCGGCCAAGGATTCGCAGTCGCCCGTCCGCGTCGATGGCTCCGATGTCGCCGGTGCGCAGCCAGTGCCCGCTGAACGCGTCTTTAGTGGCGTCGGGCCGCTTCCAGTATTCGAGCATCCGCATCGGCCCGCTGACCCACACCTCGCCGGCGGCGCCCCCGGGGACTTCGTTGCCTTCTGGGTCACGGATGGAGCAGTGCACACCGGCAACTGGGTAGCCGACCGTGTCACCGTGGTCTCTGATTTCTTCGGCGGGTAGCAGGTGAGTAGCCGAGGTGAACTCGGTGAGTCCGTAGGCGTGAAAAAGGTTCAGTTCTGGCCAGCGTTCGAAGAACTCGGCGCTCCACGCTGGCGGCATTCCAGCGCCCCCGACGATGGCGTGCCGGCAGGAGCCAAGAATTACGTCAGCGTGTTCGGTGAGCATGAGCATGCGGTAGATACTCGGGACGGAGGCCAGGTGGGAGGGAGGCCGCCGGGTCATGGCATCGATGGCGGTAGTGGTGCGGAACCGAGGCACGAGATCGACCTGACCGCCGATGACCAGCATGAATCCGAGTTGGTCGACATAGCCGGTGTTGTGGAATAACGGAACTAGGATGGTCGAGACCGCGCGCTCGCGGAACGGCATCCACGGCACGTACACACTCGCCGAATCGACCAAGGAGCCGTGAGATATCGAAGCCGCTTTGGGGTCTCCGGTGGTTCCCGAGGTAAAGCTCAGCAGGGCGAGGGTGTCACGGTCTGCTGAGCTGGGGGCGTTCCAACGGTGATCGCAGGGCATCCCAGCGAATGCGTCGGTGACGTCACCTGAACCCAGTGCGTGTATCCGAGTTCCCGATTCGGTTATCTGTGCGGTGGTGAGTACCGCGAATTGAGTGTCGTCGACGAGGACGATGCGGGGTTCGACGAGCTCGATCAGTGGGCGGAGTTGTTCGGACCCTAGGCGCGAGTTCAAGGGCACGATCACCGCGCGCATACGTAGCGCCGCGAGGAAGGCTACTACCCAGGCAGGGGTGTTGTTGCCTGAGAGTACGACCCGATCTCCCGGCCGGACACCGGCAGCGGATAGGCGTGCGGCGGTGGTGTCGATGAGTGAGAGGAGTTCTGCATAGCTGATTTCGGTGTCGAATGAGGACACGGCGATCGCGTTGGGGGTGTGGGACGCCCAGTGTTCGACGTGGTCGGTGATGCTGTTGAGTGGATTGCTCATAAAGGGCCGCCTGTGTGGTGGAAAGCTGGACGAGCGGGGATAGGGCGCCGTCAGACTCGGTGCGCAGCGAATGCAGTGAAGTATCGCAGAACTTGTATACAGCGAGCCCAGTTCGGTGCGGAACAGGTTTGCCGGATCACTTTTTTGGGGGGACTACCCTCGAAACGCATGATTCCTCTCGGTCGTTCAGAGTGAGAATTAAGTCGGCGTACGAGACGTGCTTGGTTGCTTCCTCGCGCATAAATGCATTGGTAGACAAACATTTATGCACACTTTGTTGCCGCGGGCAGCACCATTGATGGGAGAGATCTGGTCAGACAAAGCCGTCAGTAGTTCGCCTGCGAAAGCGCACGCGAACCTACGATTCCGGACGGTTCACAACCCATCTCCCCGCGCCAATCGCATTCTGCTGGCATAGAACCCGTATTCCGAACGATCGTCGTCAAAGACATAAATTTGAGGACCGTGAGGTGGAGCAGATCACGCTCCACGTAGCGCTGAGGTATCGGCGCTATCAACCGCCAGTCCCGTTTCGGTACGTACGATTGCCACTCCATAGGTGGTGCGTGCGACGTTGATGCTGACCCAGCCTTCGATGACATCATGTAACACGGCGTCCTGACAGCGGTCGAATGGGCGTCCGTAACCTCCGGCTGAACTATCCACACCGCGCACGGCCTGCCCGGGCTCGAGCTCGAACGCGGCATTGGCAGGTAGCGGTGATTCGGTGCCGTCAGCGTTCTCGATCCACGCTTCGGCACGCTGTCCGTCGTGGCCACCGAGAACCCCCTTCGGTGAGGTTTCCTGGCCGTCGCACGGGAAGATCACCGTCACCGGAGTGTCCTTTGCCGCGTAACTGACCTCTAGACTCGGCCCCCCTCTGAACTCGCCGGCGCCTCCGCTGTCTTGCCGAATCAACATGTGGCGGTACTGGATCGGCATCTTCACTTCGTCAATTTCGATGGAGTCCCGATACATCAGTCCGCTGACCACAGGCAGGCCGAAGGTGACCCATCCATCTGCTCGGGCGCTGGCAGGGCCGCCGTTGGCGGACACGATGATCTGGTTCACGAATGGTTCGTTGTCGTAGCGAGAGTCTTTGCCCGACAAGGTAGCCATAGCTGGCCCCATCCCTACAGCCGCCTCCGATACACCGAAAGGGGCGCCCAGCTGAGCGAACGAGCTGCCGATCATGTTGATGAGACGATCGGTGAGGTTGGTAGTCGCCAGGGAGCAGCTGTGCGGAAACTTCGGTATACCGACGGCCGCACCGTGTTTCAGAAGTACTTTCACTCTGCGGAAGGCGCCCGAATTCTTTGGGACTTCTCCGCCGATGGCGTTGAACAACCCGGCAAAGACTGCCGCCATCGTTGTAGCCTCGGTCATGTTGAGCCCGCAGTTCAGGTTGTCGGCGTTGTCGCGGAGATCGACCTCGATGAGTCCCTGGTCCGGGTCGATGGTGATCGTGGACCGGATCTCGAGCCCCTCGGGAAGGTAGGGATCGAATGCGTCGTGGCGTCCGGTGTTCGTCAGTGTCCGGCGGGGGAGTTTGGCGATTTCGTTGGCCATCCGCTGCTCGGAGTAGTCGAGCCAGTCGGAGATGAAAGCTTTGATTGTCTCCACTCCGTACTTCGCGCAGAGTTGCTTGAGTCGCCGCTCGGCGGTGCGGGCCGATCCCACGGCCGCCAGATAGTCGCCATACCATTGCGCGGGTACTCGGATGCGCGAGGCGCATATTTGGAGGATGTCGTCGTTGTCGGCGTAGTCGCGTTGCACCTGGACGGTGGGGAATATGAGTGCGCCTTCCTCGTAGACGTCCCTAGCTTCGGCATGGTAGGTCGTTGCCAGGGAGTTCCCGATGTCCGCTTGATGCGCTTTTGCGATCGCGGTGAAGAGATGTTCGCCTTCGAAGAACACGGGCACGAGGATCGTGTGGTCAGCGGCGTGGGATCCACCTTTGTACGGATTGTTGTCGAGGTAGGCATCGCCTTCTTTGAGATCGGGATGGCGTTCGCGCAGTGCTGCTGTCTGCAGTTGCGAGCCGAAAATGTGGACAGGAAGCCCCTCTGCACAAGCGAGCAGTTGGTCGTCAGCAGTTGTTATGGCGCACGAGAAGTCGCGCGCACTGTTGATCACTGCTGATCGGGCCGATCGGAGCAATGTGTTGGTCATTTCCCGTACGACGCTGTCTAGGCGGTTTGCCAGGACAGCGGTAAGGACCGCATCAAACGTGGTGGTGGGTGTGGAGGTCATCAGTGCGCTCCGTCTGTGTGCAGGATGTAATTGCGGCTGGGGCTGATCTGTGCGCTCATCCCCGGGAAAACTACAAGGGTGGTAGTGGGCTCTTCGATGATTGCGGGGCCCTGAATAGTGGTGCCGATATCGAAATGCTCAGGTCGGTAGATCGCCGTTGGTATCGGTTCTGTCCCGCCGAAGTAACACGACCGTTGACCGGGGGTGCTCGTCGCCTCATGAACGAGAGCGGCATGGTCTCGGGTGGAGGGAATTTCAACGGTCAGTCGGGCTTTCCAATTGATGACTTCGACCGCTGAACCGGCATCGCGAATCGCGAAAATACGTTCGTGAGCTTGGTGAAATTCCTCGACGAAGCGCGCGACATCTTCGTCCCCGGATGTGAATCGAGCGAAGGGTAGGGGCGCGTCTACATCCCACACCTGGCCCTGGTATCGAGCCTCGGCGAAGTAGTCGATGGAGGATAACCGACCTCGGAGACCGGCGCGTTCGAGGAATTCGTTGAGTCGACGGTCGAGTTCTTCGAGGGTCCGATTGACCGAATGGGTATCGAAGCGGTTGGTGGACGTGATGAACGCCTTCGCCTCTTCCTTGACGATGTCGGCGAAGTGCATTCCGGTGGCTGACAGCGCGGACGCGAGTCGGGGTAGGACGATGTTGCGGGCGCCGAGTTCGGAGGCGATTTGCATGATGTTGATTCCTGCGGCGCCGCCGCCTGCAACGATCGTGCTCTCTGCTGGGTTCAGCCCTTGGGCCGTGGTGACCTCGTGCACGGCCTTGACCATCGAATCGCTGGCGAGTGAGAGAATGCCCCAGGCGGTTTCGTACCGCCCGATGCCAAGTTGCGCAGCGAGGCGGTCCACTGCTTTCTCAGCAGAAGTGCGGTCGAGTTGCATACGGCCGCCCAGGAAGTTGTCGGGGTTGAAGTAGCCGAGCACAGTCGCGGCATCGGAGACAGTGGCGTCGACTCCTCCGCGCCCGTAGCAGGCCGGTCCTGGTTCAGAGCCTGCCGATTGCGGACCCACGTGGAGTAGGCCGCCGTCATCGACCCACGCAATTGACCCGCCGCCCGCGCCGATGGAGCGGATGTCGACGGAGGAAATCCCGAGAAGGTCCCCTTCCCATATTCCGCCCAGCCAGGTGTCTCGGGAGTACACCAGTTGCCCGTCTCGACTCACGCCGACATCGAATGTTGTTCCGCCGGTATCGCATACGACCATGTCGCCACCGAGTCCCTCGCTGAGGGAATAGTTAACTCCCGCGATGGGCGCCATTGCCGGTCCTGACTTGGCAGTATGGATCGGCGACTCGATGACCTCGTCGATCCCCATCACTCCACCCATGCTCGTCGAGACGAGTAGCTGGCCCTGATAGCCAAGATTTGCGAGATCGTCTCGGAGCTCCCGGAAGTGGCCTTGCATGAGTGGTTTGAGCGATGCGTCGATCGCGGTCGCCGAGGTACGGCGGTACTCACGAATGATCGGTGCGAGTTGATGGGACAGGGTGTAGGGGATGCCCGGCAACTCATCTTCGATGAGTAGCCCGATGCGACGTTCATGTTCCGGGTTTACGATCGACCAGAGCAGCGATACGGCAATCGCCTCGTACCCCTCGTCGCCAAGTCGCTGCAGAATTGTGCGGACCGCCGCCTCGTCCAACGGCGTCGTCACCTCAGCTTCAGAGCTGATACGTTCGGGTACGCCGAAGGTGCGGCGCCGAGGAATGTACGGGTCGGGATAGTTGTGGCTGAAGTCGTGGCCGTCGAGCTTCCCACCTTCCTTCAGTACGAGTATGTCGGTGAAGCCTTCTGTGGCCAGAAGTGCTGTCTTCGCAACATTTCGAGTAACGATTGCGTTGGTCGCACGGGTCGTGCCGTAAATGAAAAGATTCGCGTTTGAAAGCACTCCCGACAGATCGGTGCCGATCTCGCTCGCTGCCGCGGCGATAGCCTGTGAGAGTCCACGGGAAACGCGGTCGTGCGTTGTCAGTGCTTTTCCTATGGTTTTTCTGCCGCGTTCGTCGTTAATGACGACATCGATGAATGTTCCTCCGGTGTCTGCGGAGATTTGGTAGGGCATCTCGAAACTTCCTTTGGCGAGGCGAACGTTGTTTGGGTTTGGGTTTAACTAATTGGCGAGGGCTGGTAGTAACGCACTGCGGTTACTGGCGAAAGTGCGCATCGAGCCGTAGATGGTCGCCGCGAGAATCGGTGTGACGAGGGCGCCGATACCTGGTCCCCAACCGATCCCTGACTGCAAGATCACCAGGCCCGCGGCGGTAGACACTGTCCAGGCAACGATTCCGGGGGGATAGAACCGGGCGAACCGCGACTCGGGGGTATGGGCGGGATCCGCACTCTCGCCGTGTCGGCGTGTCATCATGATGTGGGTCAACGCTATGCCGACCCAACCGGTGATAAGGACAGCCTGCCACGATAGTGCTACCAGCAGATATTGGACGACAGGTAGCAACATCATGAGGTAGATCGCCGCTCCGGTGACGATCGCCCACACCCACATCGGAGCAGAGATTCCGAGAACCCGTTTTCCGATCGACTGTAAGTTCGTGATCGCCAGGTGATAGTTGGCCGTATTGATACGGGTCTGTGAGACGAAAATGATGAGCAGTCCGACGACTCCGAGCATTTGAACGAGTCCGGTAGCAACACCTGTTTCGGTGGCCGCGATGCCAGGAATGGTGAAAGTGAGAAAGATTCCCACGACTGCGTTGACTCCGAATGCCAAGGCGTAGAAGAGATATCCGAAGGTGTATCGCTTATGGAATCGAATGTCCTCGGAACGGCCCATCGCGGCAAAGTCCATCGTATACATCATGAGTACCCACACGCCGATATAGGCAGCGAAGGCGGCGAGCCACCCTGGGCCACCGGATGCGACGGGCAACGCGGGCACGCTGTGTGTTATCCATTCCGAATCGGTGCCGTACTTGAAGCCCGCCCATACGACGGCCAGCAGCAATCCGCCCCAGTAAATCGGGAGCAGAATTCCATTAATGCGGTCCAGGAACTCCCGGACCCGACCGACCACGAGGGGCGTCGAGTAGGCCACGACGATGGCGGACCACAGGGGCAATGGTCCACCGAACTCCGCTTGGAATGCGAACGCGACAATTGATCCCTCGAACACCGCGTAGTACAGCGCGGTAACACCGAGGATCAGCGACGCAATAGAGGCTCCGCTGCGCCCGAGGATACTTCGTGAGAATTCTGCGACCGACACGTTGTTCCGTAGAGCGTGCTCGGCAATGACGCGGTTGATAACACCGTAGACGACGATAGTGAGCGCCAGTCCTATTAGGGCATTCATCGTCCCGTAGGCGAGGGCGAGCGCCGCGCCGAGATAGATGAAGAACATTGCGCTGACGATGCTGTACCAGATGGAGTTCAGGGATTTTCTATTCATCAATGGCGGGGAATGCTGGCCTACCGTGATCGACACACGCAACTCCTTCAGAGGTGGACGAGACTCGCACGTACCGACGGAGAGGCGGACCACGCTATCGGAAAGGAGACTCGGCAGATCAGGTTCATTGTGATCTGGAACACTGATCAGGTACGTGTCAACAATGACGGGTGAAGTGCCCGCGGCACATCATTCGATGGGCCGGATGGCTGGAGGAGAGACGCCGACTAAAAGGAGGAGATCCGATCCCATCCTCAGGTCAACAGGCCTCGACGCATCCCGGCGGCGACCGCGGCTCCCCGGTCGCTGACTCCGAGCTTGTCGTACACATGCTGTAGGTGCGTTTTGACCGTCGTGACTCCGACAAAAAGCTCAGCGGCGATATCCTTGATAGACAGGCCGTCCGCAGCGAGCCGTAGAACGTCGAGTTCGCGGGCCGTCAGCTTGGCCCCCTCTGGCTCGGCGTGCCGGCGGCGGAGTTCCTCGGCGAATCCTGTCTGTAAATCTGGCGGGATCACAGTGGCGCCGCCAGCTACGGCGAGCACGGTATCGCAGACTGTCTCCCCGGAAACCACCTTGAGCAGGTAGGCGCGGGCGCCAGCGGCAATCGCACGGTAAACGGTGGCGCTGTCCTCGAACGCCGAGATGATGATGCCTCGTGTCGGCATGCCGTCGCGCTCGAGTGCCTCGATAATCGCGATCCCATCGAGGCCGGGTAGACGAAGATCGAGCACTGCGACGTCGGGGACGGTGCGGCGCAGATCTTTTAGTGCGTGGGCACCGTCATTGGCGACCCCGACTAACTCGATGGAAGGGTGCTGCTCGAACAATCGCGCCAACCCATCCAGATAGACAGGATGGTCGTCTGCGACTAGAACGCGCGTACGTCCGCTCACGAGATCACCCCGTCGACGGCCGCCCGCACAGTCTCGACGAGGTTGTACACGTCGATCGGTTTGGTGAGGTAGGCAGTGGCTCCGGCGTCGAGTAGCCGGTCGATTCGGGCGGGCAGGGCGTCGGCGGAAACCACGATGACGGGGATACGTCGTGTCCGATCGTCGGACTTGAGCTCCGCGAGTACTTGCTCACCCTCCATGTCGGGCAGGTGCATGTCGAGCAGGATAACGTCGGGGCGGCTTTGCCGGGCAAACTCGATCCCCGCCCCACCTGTTGGAACGCAAACCAGATCGGCGAGGGCGCGTCGTCGTAGAACTTGTTGCACGAGTTCGATGTTGGCGGGGTCGTCCTCGATATACAACGCCCGAACATTACGCAAGACTGAGTGCAGTTGGACTGCGTCGCTGTCGGCGGAAGTTTGGGTGGGCATGTCGCCGGCCAGGGAATCCTCGATTGCGGGAAGTTCGACGTAGAAGACGCTACCGCGCCCCTTCTTCGTCCTTTCGACACCGACGGTTCCGCCCATCGCTGTCGCGATGCTCCTGGAGAGAGTCAGTCCCAGGCCGGTGCCCTCTACCCCAGTGCCGTCAGCATCGAGCCGCTCAAACGGTGTGAAGATCCGTTCGAGATCGGCAGGGGCGAGGCCAGGTCCAGTATCCGTGACCAGAAACTTAATCCGTCCATCCAAGGGGCCGCTGAACGAGGCGGTCACCATCCCACATTCACGGTTATATTTGACGGCGTTACTCAGTATGTTGAGCAGGACCTGGGTGAGTCGCTGTGGGTTTGCAAGCACCACTGTATGCAAGCCGTCGTGGAAATCTCGCGCGAGTTCGATGTGCCGGGCCTGGGCGAGTGGCCGCACCAGGACAAGTGCCTCCTGGAATGCCTCGACCGCACCGACCGGCTCGATCGAGAGGTCTTGCCCGTGATCCTCGATCCGAGAAATGTCGAGGACTTCGTTGATAAGTTTGAGCAAGTGCCGACCGGCCTGGACAATCCGGTCGGCCTTCTCGCTCACCTCTACGTCGCCGGCCAATTCGAGTTGCAAGAGCTGGCCGAAACCCAAGATGGAGTTCAGCGGTGTGCGAAGCTCATGACTCATCCTGGAGAGAAACTCGCTCATGGCCAGGTTTGCGCGTTCCGCCTCATCCTTTGCGGCGCGGATCGCGCGCTCTGCCCGGCTCCGGACCGTGATATCGGTGGAGATCCCACCAACCGCGTAGAGTTCGCCATTCTTGCGACGCAATGGGAACTTGGTCGACAAATAGATTTCTCCATCCGGTAGCAGCTCTTCGAATTGCATACTGTGCCCTGCCTCCCACACCCGACGATCGTTGTAGGAGTAGGTGCGGCCAAGTTCTTCGCCGAAAATGTCTACGTCGGTCAGACCCGTCACGTCTTCGCGGCGGACCCCATGCTCTCGCTCGAAGAAGCTGTTGATCAACAAGTAACGTCCGTCTATGCCCTTGAGGTAGATCAACGCGTCAACAGCATCGGCAATCGCTTCCAGACGCTGCTCGCTTTCCCACAGTGCGCGTTCGGCGTGCAGGTCGGCGCCGCCGTGCGGACTGAGCTGTACCAATGCAGACCCGCCGGGAAATGGCAGGACGTCCGTCCGCAGTGTCACTGCGATCCGTTGGCCCGTCGGCCTGACTACGACGGCATCGACAATGGCCCCCGATTCACCGTCGCACACGAATCCCTCGATAATGTCGGCTACCGGTACCTCTGCAACGACAGGACGATCCGCCAGTCGACGCAACGCGCCATTGGCGCGGATCACCCGCGCCTGCGTCCCTGCTAGATCGGCTACCAACGCGGGGGTGAGAGCACGCTCGAAGGCTTCGACGAATGGGTCAGACTCGCGGGACCGATTTTCGCGCTCCGCGGGGCGCTCCTCAGACATTGGGCAACGGTACCCGTGGACGGCATGGTGTGCCTATGCCTCTTCAAGAGCGCGCGGCTGTTTTCCTCGGGAAACGGACCCCTCGCTTCGCCGCCATCATGCCGGGCGCGCGCTCAAGAGCCCGCTCAATTGTCGAGTCCACACTGACGTCTCACCCGATCGCTCCCGCGGTGACCCGCACACGAGCGTTGTCAGCGCAGAAGCAGTAAGCATATCGTCTGTTGCGGCCATATCGTGTCGGCATCTCTAGCCAAGGTGGTCCCGCCCGGGGCGCGCATGGACGGGCGTCGAAACGGCGCAAACTGCGCCAACCTGGTGACGGCCAGCTCCACCCCCGATACAGAGTTACCCCTGGCGGCGAGCGCCGATGTTCAAGGTTGCTTGGTTGCTAACCCCAATATCGGAGACCTCACGTGTACGACAGCATCGCAGGCCGACAAGCGCTCGAAATTCCGACAGAACAACATTTTTGAACCATGTCTCAGTCGAAGCCGGAGCTCTCCATGGGGCGACAAACCGGTGTGCGAAAATGCGACTTCCCTGCCATCACCTCGAGCTTTTAGTGCCGTCATGTGAAAAGTGCCGCTGACTCGCGCACCTCGATGGAACACGTGCAATGGCCAGTGCACTCCCGGCTTCTGGCCGGAATCGATGAGTAGTTGATTTCGCCAGCTGTAGATGCTTTCAGTGATATCGAGATTCGAGGCGACTCCTGTTGCAACAGAGCTGATTCCCGATAGTCGGTCAGACAGTGCTGACTGAATCGCTATCGGTGATCGAGGCCGAATCGGCGTCGGCCCTTAGCTGCTGCAGCCCGCATGAGACCGAGCGCGAGTTTGACTCTCGAAGGCGTGTACGGGTACCAGTTCAGCTCTCTGTCCTGTAACGGAATTCGCGGCGTGGTGATGGCCTGTTGGCGGCAGTATTTCAGGATTCCGCTCTGGCCTCCCCAGCGAGCACCGACTCCTGATTCTTTCCAGCCGCCCATAGGCAAGGCGAAGTTGAACACGTTGGCGTACGCATCATTGATATTGACTGCGCCGGAGTCGAGTTGACGAGCGATCCTGCGCCCACGCTTGTTACTTCCAGTCCATATGGTCGCCGACAAGCCGTATCGCGAATCATTGGCCAGCTCAATGGCTTCCTGTTCGTCACGCACTTTGATCACCGGCAGCGTCGGCCCGAAAGTTTCCTCGCGTATACACGACATCGATTGCTCGACGTCGGCAAGCACTGTTGGTTGGAAGAAGGTACCGACACCAGTGGGAGCGCCGCCGGTTACCGCTCTCGCTCCGGCCGCGATTGCCTCGTCCACGTGGCGCTGCACGAGATCGCGCTGGCTCTGGGTTGCGAGTGCGCCGACATCGAAGTGGTAGCCGCGATCATCTTCACCCAACCGCAGTTCGTTGACGTTCTTCGCGAGTTTGGCGAGGAACTCGTCGTATACCGGTTCTTCGACATATACCCGTTCGATCGAGACGCACACTTGGCCGGCGTTGAACAATCCGCCCCAGGCGATGCCATTGGCTGCGCGATCGATGTCAGCATCGGCGAGCACAATTGCCGGGTCCTTGCCGCCGAGTTCGAGGCTGTACGGAATGAGTCGACCAGCGCATTTCTGGGCGACAATCCGGCCTGTGCCCGTGGAACCGGTGAACTGAACGTAGTCGACGTTGTCGACCAGGGCGGCCCCGGTGGCCCCGTAGCCGGTGGCCACTGCCAGAACCGGCGGAGCACCGATCTCGGCCCACCCTCGGGCAAATTCGATTGCGGACAGGGGCGTCACTTCCGAGGGTTTGAGTAGCACAGCCGCTCCTGCAGCCAGGGCGGGGATCACATCGAAAGCCGGCATGAGGAACGGAAAGTTCCACGGCGTGACCACACCTACTACCGGATACGGCCGGTATACGGTTTCGAGTTTCTTCAGCATTCCCAGTGGGCCGTGTGGTCTCGGGTGCTTGTCGGCGAGAAACTTGGCGGCGTTGCCGGACCAGTAGTTGATCAAGTCGGCGGTAACGACCGGCTCGAAACCGGCATCCGCGCGAGACTTGCCGGTCTCGGACTGCAGCACATCGTTGATGCGCTCGGCGTTGTCGAGCACCCAGTCCTGCAGTTTCAGTAACCACCGCTTGCGTCCCTTGGGGCCGAGCGCCTCCCAAGCCGGCTGTGCGTGCCGTAGGGCGCGGACTTTTGCGGCGACGGTGTCGGGCGCATCGTTCGGCACATGTCCGACCAGAATGCCGTCAGCTGGGTTCCGGACTTCGATGGACTCGGCCACCTCGGGTATTTCGGTCTTCATCTGGTACCTGCCCAGTGGTCGGTGATGTTGTTAAGTGGATTGCTCATGAGGGTCCGCCTGTGTGATCAATATGAACGAGTGGGGTTGTGATGCAGTCGGATTCGGAGTGGAGGTTGTCGAGTGCGGCGAAAAATTTTCTCCAGCGGTCATCGGCGCTCACAAGTTCGCTGAACTTGCCGGGTTCGGTGGCCGTGCGGACCGCGTGAGAATCCATGTGTCGATCTCGCCGGTGGAAGACCAACCGCGCTTCATCTCCAACTGTCCGATCCTGATCACCGATCTACCCACGCCAAGCTCCCAGCTCTGAGTTGGACCCGCTGGACCTGGAATCAGAATGCGAGTCGGATACGGAATAGGGTTATTAGAGCAGCGCGCTCACACAACGGTCAAGGATGTGTGTCCCTGTTTGACGCCGGTTCTTGAGAGATGACGCACAGGTGCTTCCGGCGAGACCGTGGCGAGTCTGCAGCCGCGAGGCCGCCACCTTGCTTGGTTACGCGTCAGGACCGCGTGAGTGCGAGCTGACGCGGCCCTGCGACCTCGGGACCCATCCAGCGTGAGCACGCAAAACTGACCTCGATCCGGCGTGCGTCAGCTGTCTTTCTGCGCTCGGCGCTCGATGCCTGACGCCTCTCGGGCGGCGCGCACCCCCGATTCCACCGCCCCATCGATGTATCCGGTCCAGCGGGTGGCGGTTTCAGCGCCGGCCCAGTGAATGGGTCCGACAGGTTGACGCAGCGACGAACCCACCGACGTCAGAGTCCCGGGCCGGGTATATCCGCCGTATCCACCACGCGAATAGTGCTCCGAAACCCAATCCTGCTCGATGAAATCGATCGGTTCCAACGCCTGTGGCCCGAAGTACGAGCTCAGATCGCCCAAGACACGGGCACGACGCTCGTCGGCATCGAGCTGTAGCGCGTCGTCTGCCGCCGCTCCTTCCAGGAAACCCACCAACACCCCATGGCCGCCGCCCGGCAGTGTGTTGTCGTACACCACTCCGAAAGGTCTGTTCGCACTGGTGACTTGACCGCTGAGTCCTGCGCTGCGCCAGAAGGGTTCACGGTAGACGATGTTGTATTTGATCACCCGTCCCATCGGCATGTTCGCCAACAGTTTCGCGCGGTCAGCGGGAAGTTCAGGGACATAATTGATCTCGGCGGCCAGTGGCGGCGGAACGGCAACGATTACTCGACGGGCCTCGAGTACCCCACCGCCGGCAGTCTGCACACGCGCGCCATCTGTGCTCCACTCGATCTCAGTCACCGCACTTCCGAGTCTGACTCGGTCACCGAGTCCCGCGGCAAGCCCCAGCGGGATTTCCTGCGTTCCGCCGACAACGCGATCCTGCTGCGCACCACCTCGCGTGTTGATGAGTGCGTCGAGACCGCCGGCGGCCTCGATGTATGCCAGTACCCACAGCGCAGAGAGTTCCCTGGGTTCAGCGGAGAAGACCGCCTGGGTGATCAGGCGCATGAGGGCGCGCCCGTCCTTGGTATGGAAGTGCTTCTCGAGCCAGGCGTCGAAAGTCATCTGGTCCAGCTCTTCGGCATCACGACTGAGCCACGGATAACCGTTGACGATTCTCCGAGAGGCGTTGCCCACCCTCCATTGTCCGAGCGCGATGTCCGCCAGGACTATTGGATTGAGGCGCGGAGTGCGGCCGGGGTAGGTGCGGCCGCCGAGCTCCGCGATGTGTTTACCGCCGTTTCGTGTGGGGTGTAGCGAAAGTCCTAGTTCACCGATCAAAGCCAAGACCCTGTCCTGGCCGGGGCCGATCCATTGACCGCCGATCTCAATTGGCGATCCGTCGGGAAGGACGTCGTTCAGGACTCGCCCACCAACTCGATCTCGGGCTTCGAGTACAACGACGTCGAGTCCCTCTCGGGTCAGATCACGGGCCGCCACAAGACCCGCAACCCCGGCGCCGATCACGACTACGTCGACAAATTCTCGTTCCATGGCCAACTCGCTTCCATACCTTATGTATCCGACATACAAGTTGTATGTGATATACATAGGGTATGTCAACAGCTGCCAGTCGCCGAGATGAATACAGCCAGAGCACTCGCCGGGCTCTCCTCGACGCCGGACTCGAACTATTCGTCTCCAGCGGGTACACATCCGTGTCGGCGGAGCAAGTGGTTCGAACCGCCGGACTGACCCGAGGCGCTTTGTACCACCACTTCGACGGTGGCAAACGAGGCCTCTTCGAAGCAGTCTTCGAGGAACAGGAAGCCGCAGCATCACAGAAGATCTCCGACGCGATCGGCTCTCGCACCGAGGTTTGGGAGCGGCAACTTGCTGCCGTCGACGCCTTCCTGGATGTATGTTCCGAGAAGAACTACCGAGAAATCGTTCTGCTGCAGGGCCCTGCGGCGCTCGGATGGGAGCGCTGGCGGGAACTCGACGAGCAATACCTGAGGGGTCTGGTGCTCGACTCCATCTCGACCCTTCGCACCTCGGGACTGATCGAATCGCATCCAGACACCCTCGCAACGGCCGCTATCTACGGTGCGATCACCGAAGTATCCCTCGCAGTCGCTCACGCACCCGACCCAGCGCTGGCCCGTGAGCAGGCTGCACACCTGATCCGGGACCTGTTCTCCGGAATCCGCACGAGATACTGACATTTGGACGACGCGACGTCCAACAGGTCAGCCGTGCCACAGTGCTTCAAGCCTGTCGCCCGTTCATGCACAAGGAACGATGACTCGCGAAAGGGGCATTACATGCTCGCCTAGAACCGTTGTCGAGAACTCTCAACCAATGAAGGCGTGTTTCAGTTCGCATTTGTCAGACTGTGAACTCGCGACCGTGCTGGTTTCCACAATGCGACGAACTCGTCGCTGATTGGGCGCGGTGGTGCAGGGCCTGGCGGCGTCCAGACGGGGCCCACCACTTGCAAATGCCCCGGTTTCCGGACAACTCGGACCCCGATTCAAGCCAATTTCCCTGCACGGCAGAGGAAATAGTACTTGCTGTATCGCTGGGATTCCGTGGCTCGTCACTTTTCAGGGTCGTTGTGGGCCTCACCGGGCGAACCAGGCGGCCGGACGGAAGCGCCTCTGCATGTAGTCACGAACCATGTCGGATGCTGTACGGCGCAGCCTTGAGTGTGCGTTTGCATTGTTGCAAATCAAATCGTTCGGATGTGTCTGCGAATCGACCAATCCGCGAGCAAGGAGTTTTGATATGGATTCATCCGGAACCAAGTTTGAGCAAATCGGAGCAATCGCCAGTCTGCTTTCCGCGGGGGTGGCAGTAATCGGCGGAATCGCTGGCGTTGCAGCACTGTTGGCGTAGATTGCTCTTCGAAATCGAGGCTCTGGTTGTGCCATGGCGCCCGACGGCCGGGCAGCTATCCCTCTGTCCGTTTCATTGGACTGCCCAGATGGCCGGCGGGCGTATTGCTGAATCGAACATTTACGACTCCGTCAGCGTGTGTCGAATCCGGCGACTAGCGCGGCCCCAACCTCCCTCGACCCCCGGTAGTCATCTGCATCTCACAATTACATGTGACTTGCGACCACCTGAACTCAACGGCCACCAGAATTCGGTGATCCGGCGCGGTGATGTCAGCTGAATCGGATGGGAACGCACAGGAACCTCGGCTGGGGTCCTCAGATGGATTGGCCGCAGATCCGCTGGTCAGAACCCCGCCGTGTTTGGTAACCCGACTCACATCTTCTAAATCCGAATCAGACACTGATTTTCATTGAAGTCCTCCGACTGCCTTGCTACGATTCGAGCGACAAGCCGGAAATTTTGTGGGAAGGGCCGATGTGTCACGAAGAACTGGCGGTAATGTCTACGCGCCCTACCTGCCCTGCGGTTGGTAGGTCGAGGTGGACGCCCCGGTCTCAGATTCGCAGGTAGTGCCTAATCGGCGCATTCCGAAACAAAGACGCAGCCAGATCAAAGTTTCTCAAATCCTTGATGCCGCTGCGGAATTGCTCGAAAAGATGCCGATCGACGATCTGAGTGTTCGGGTGATCACTCAGCACGCTGGGGTGGCACCTCCAACTTTTTACGCATACTTCAGCGATCGTGACGCTGTTCTCAGCGCGCTCGGAATGCGCTATGTGGAGGAAGCTGCTTGGGTGATGGATCAACTCGACGACAGGACCTTTGCGACGTGGGAGGATGCTGTCGATGCAATGGTCGACGCCTACGTCAATTGGTTTCGAGTCAGGATCGGGTTTCGCGCGTTGTGGTTCTCCGGCCACCTCGACGTTTCCGTAGTCGCCGCTGACCGTATGGGCAACTCCGCGATCGCGGATCGAACTCGTTCCGTCCTGGAACGTGCAGTGGGCTATCCCCTCGACATACCAAGGTATGTGTCTCGATTTAGCGTGGAGTTAGCTGACCGTCTCCTCCGCTATGGATTTGAAGAAGAAACCAACGGGAGTGAACTCGTTTTCGACGAAATCAAACGCGCACTGCGCGCGTATGTGTCGACTTACATGCCGTCGCAACGCTGATTCTCGGGTTTGCGCGCATAGCCCCTATCCTTTTGGAAATTTGAGGCGCCCTGCCGATCTCGTCAAAATGAAATGAAATCACTCGACGTGCAGCCGGGCATGTTTGGCTCCTCGGCGAGCCTGATAGCGTCAATCGGATTGGCAGGGTGCAAGTTTGATGATTGCGTGGCCGGAACGACCATTTGATGCTGAAATTGCCACCAGATCTTTGTCCCTCGCAGCTGTGGCGCGTAGCCCAAGACAGGATAACGGGCCGATCGAATCGGTCCCACGACTTGCGGTCAGGACGAACGGAATTGCGCAAATTCCCGACAGCCCTCACGAATTCACGGAAGGCTGGTCATTTGTCGGTGCATTCGCCGGTTTCTTCGGCGCAAGAGTTGGCCGCCGACAACACGTCACCCTTGACTGCCTGCCGCGTGCGCCACCATCGAACGACTGAGGAGTAAAGCAACATTCGGAGCCCGCCAACCATCGACTAGACGATGGAAAGCGTCAACTGTCAGACAGTGTCGATTCTCGTCTCAATCTTGGTGGTCAGGAGGCAAACGAGGAGGTGCTCGTGTCGATACCGCGGAAGAACATGCAGACAAAGTGTCGCCGCGACCAGCGGTGCCGTGGAAAAATCCGTTGCCCAGAAGTGATATTCACCGTGGGCGCACCTCCCATGCGACTTACTCGAACCGGTGGTCTTCGACTCCTACGACACCCGCGCCGGCCGTTCGCTCTCGCCGTTGCGGCATGTGAGGCTCCCTCGATCGACAGCACCTTGAAACTCGTGCGGTTGAGGTCACGCTTTGTCGCAGACTGGAAGTCGTTGAATGCGCAGACACCGGGAAACCTGTGGACGGGACTGAGTGTCTGGCCGGCTTTTGATTCGAGAGCTGTGTGTTGTCCTAAGGATTGCTACTGCGACCGACGACTTCGTCGAGGAAGATTTACCCGTGAGGAAAACTGTGTTAGTTTTACTTTCTAGTCAAACATGCGGTGTCTGCTCCGTGCCGCGCTGAGAGACCCCTCGGCTTCGACATCGGTTCGACTTTCTCAATCAACTCCTGGTAATTGCCGCCTTTGAAGGGACAAACATGGGCCACTACAAAAGCAATGTTCGAGATCTTGAATTCACTCTGTTCGATGTCCTCGGACTCGGATCGATTCTTGAGTCCGGCGCATTCGGAGACCTCGACGAGCAATCAGTGCGATCGATGCTCGAAGAGGCGGCGCGACTCGCCGAAGGCCCCTTGGCCGCTTCTTACTCCGATGCCGACCGGAACCCCCCCACTTTCGACGTGCAAAGCCACTCAGTGCTGTTGCCTGAGTCGATCAAACAGTCCCTTCGAGAATGGCAAAAAGCGGGCTGGTTCCGAGTCGGCCTACCCGAAGGAATCGGGGGAGTACCCGCCCCGGCGATGTTGGCCTGGGCGATCAACGAGTTCAGCCTGGGTGCCAATCCCGCCGCCCATATGTACCTCACCGGCCCCTTCATGGCGGGCATCCTCTACGAACTGGGAACCGAACAGCAACGACATTGGGCCACCCTGGCGATTGACCGGAACTGGGGAGCAACCATGGTGCTTACCGAACCAGACGCGGGATCGGACGTCGGCGCCGGTCGCACCAAGGCGGTCGCGCAACCGGACGGAACGTGGCACCTGGAAGGAGTCAAACGGTTCATCACCTCCGGGGACTCGGATGACCTGTTCGACAACATCCTTCACTTTGTTCTCGCCAGGCCGGAAGGCGCTGGTGGAGGCACCAAGGGACTGAGTTTGTTTCTGGTACCCAAGTTCGTTCTCGACCCTGTAACCGGCGAGTCGATGGAGCGAAACGGTGTCTATGTCACCAATGTTGAGCGCAAGATGGGATTGAAGGCGTCGGCCACCTGCGAGTTGACGTTCGGTGCAGACTCTCCTGCCAAAGGTTGGTTGGTTGGGGACAACCACGCGGGTATAGCGCAGATGTTCAAGGTGATCGAAGAAGCGCGCATGATGGTCGGCACCAAGGCTATCGCGACACTGTCCTCGGGCTATCTGAATGCGTTGGAATACGCAAAGACTCGGGTGCAAGGTTCCGATCTGAGCCGGAGTGCTGAAAGAAACCCACCCAAGGTGACGATCACTCATCATCCCGATGTGCGACGCTCCCTGATGGCACAAAAGTGCTACGCGGAAGGGTTACGGGCGGTGTACCTGTACACCGCCGCACACCAAGATCCGGTATCGGCGCACAACGTCAGCGGGATCGACGACGACGTTGCCTTCCGTGTCAACGATCTGTTGCTACCAGTGGTGAAGGGCGTGGGATCCGAGCGGGCATACCAGTACCTGACGGAAACTCTGCAGTGCTTCGGAGGCTCAGGCTTCCTCCAGGACTACCCGATCGAGCAATACGTTCGCGATGCCAAAATCGACTCGCTGTACGAAGGTACTACTGCCATTCAGGCGCAAGACTTTTTCTTCCGCAAGATTGCCCGGGACCGAGGTGTAGGACTTGGGCACGTGCTCAACGAAGTCCGCAAGACCGCAGAGAAGAGCCTCGAAGGGACAGACGAACTCGGACGCGAGCGCGCTCTGCTCGGCGCCGCATTGACCGACATCGAGGCGATGACCGCGAAAATGACCCAGTACCTGTTGAGTGCGCAAGACGAACCCCGCGAACTACACAAAGTCGGACTTGGTTCGGTGCGTTTCCTACTCGCCTTCGGCGACTTGATCATCGGCTGGCGTTTGTTGGTGGCAGCAGAGGTAGCCATCGCTGCACTTGCCGGCGATTGCAGGGAACAGGATCGACCGTTCTATCTCGGCAAAGTCGCCGCCGCGTCTTTCTTCGCCAAGAGCATGTTACCCCTACTCAACGGTGTCGCACAGACCGTCAACGATCTGGATCTGGAACTTATGGATCTCGACGAATCCGTCTTTTGACATCGCTGTCGTGTTTCAGGAGTCCGCAACACTGGCACTGAGATCAACATTCTGACGGACGCTGCGACGTGACGCGGCCTGCGTGAGCGCTTGACTCGCCTACCTTTCCTGCTGTCAGAACGCGTTTCGATGGGATGCAGTCTTCGTGTCCGACACGGCCCCTCCGGGGTACATCAGGGTCCAGGATGGCGGATGGTGCGCTGCTGCCCTCTACCGGGAGCGCTGTCACCGTGGCCTGGTCAAGGGCGTTCGGAGGCGCTGGGTAAAGTGAAACAGGTGGATTCCGAAGGTGTACGACTTCGCACTAGCTCACGTCCCCGTCGCAGTCAGGGCAACAGGCCTTCCGACAACTTACTTCTCGACGCGGCGTGTGAGGTCTTCCACGAAGTCGGCTTCCATGCGGCGGCGATGGAGAAAATCGCGGAACGTGCCGACGTCTCGAAGCCGACTTTGTATGCCCACTTCGGCAACAAGGTGGATCTCTATCAAGCCTGCCTTGAGCGTGAATCTAAGATGTTGCAGAAATGGCTGTTCGCCGCCTACGAGTCGGCCATTGACCTCAACATCGACGGGCAGGTCCACGCCGATATGCTCGCGTTGTTCGAATACGCGGCGGCGCACCCTGCGGGGTTTGGCCTTTTGTTCGACGACGCCACGTCCGGACCCAATACGACAGTCCGTGACAGGCTGACCGATAGTATCTCGGCTCGTATTGCCGAGAAGATGCGGGCATATTTCTCCCGGCGCTCACTGACTGCTCCTTCGGACCGCAGTATCGAGTTACTCGGTTCGATGCTGGTCGGAGTGGGAGTGCACGGCGCGCGGCAAGCACTCGTTTCCGGCGCCAACGCAGTTCTCGTGGGGGATCTCGCGTCGTCGTTGGCAAGCGCAGGACTGCGGCACCTCGACCGCGCGACCGTCCTCGCAATAGATCAAGAGGAAAATTCCCAAACGCAAGAAATCTGACCTGTTCGGAGCTGTGACATATCGGCGAGTTCGTTCGTTGGAGGAATTCGGCGTCGTAGACGCTTCGGGTCAGGGTGGGTTTCCTCCGCGCTCTTGCGAGAATCGAACGGCTTCAGTGGGAGATTCCGAAATTCTGAACAACCTAGTCATGCCGCGACAAAAATGAAATCCTGATTTCTGTCATTATGGTGCGTCTAGGCAACACCCCGGAACCTGTCGGTGGGGTCAACAGTCGAACGTAGGTGTCCAGGTCCGCCCGATTCGCCTTGTATCGCAGCATCATTCGTTTTGACATGCAAGTTCGCGACCAGTGCGTCAAGTTCGGCGGGCTGTTCGAGTGCAGCTTTTACCGACGAATTCTCAAACCTCGAACTCACAGGAGACTGGCTGAAAACACATGACTACCAATCGGACTTCGTACTCGTCGGGAAATGACCCTTCTCGGCTGGCAAAAGCAATATTCGATGAACTCTCGCGGCGCTATCATGAGGAAAGGCATCAGAAGATCGTGGCCGAAATATCTGACCAGCTTGTGCGTTATCGCCCAGCAGAAGCCATGTCGCTTCTCAATCTAGCGTTGAGCTGGGCGCCCTATGGCGGGGTTCCAGAGGAAATGGTATTCGAACAATACGGAACGACGTTGTCCCGCTTCGTGGACCAGATGTGGACCCTCGTGCACCATCTCGACTGCGATCGTCAAATCGTAGATAAATTGGCCGCGGCATATCCGAGGCATCAAAATTTTTTTGCAGATTCAGCTCGCCGAGCTTTGCTCTGAGGGCAAACGCGACCGCAAGAGTGATCCGTGTGGCGACCTTCGGTGAAGGCGACCCTATGTTTTTCGATAAGGCGACGGTTGCCTTTCAGTTTCTCCGCGAGGATTCGGCGGTATTGTCGCGGGAGAACAATTCTATTTCTTTTCCCGGGTCGGGGTGAACAGGTTACTTGCTCACTTCTGCAATTCCGAAGAAAACTGTTCGACGCACGCAGTGCGGCTCGGATATTGCGAAACGCACTATGCGTGTCTGCGCGCGACAGGCACGCCCTACATCGAGAGCTGGGACAAGTCCATCAACGGAAGGTCTACGCCTAACAAGGCCAGGCTCAATTAATTGACAACAAAATTACCGAAAATGTGGGGGAGGGGTATCGCTTGTTCACGGCAGTGCCCCTCCACTGGCATTTTCCCAACTGTTTCGCGAGTCGTCGAGTTCGAACCTGGTCGTCTGACTTGGTCAGGACGAGCGATGACGTTAACCTTGTCGTAGCGGCAGATAATAGGACAGCTGGATCAGCTCCTATGAGGAATGGACATTGGTTTCTGCTCGAACTTTGGAGGCGCAATGGCTCGGATACCGGCAACGCAGCGACGCCAAGATCTGGTCGAGGCTGCATTTCGGGTGATGGCACGCGATGGCATATCGGCAGCGACTACACGCGCGATCTGTACCGAAGCTGGTGTTCCCCAGAGCGTCTTCCACTATTGTTTCCACACGAAAGAGGATTTGCTACGGCAACTGGCACGCTCGGTCGTTGTCGAGATGGGTTCGCCGGCGCCGAAAACTACCGCGGCCGACCTGGAGTCTTCGCTCGCTCAAGCCTTTGATTATCTACTCAGGTCCGCTCTCGAGCGACCTGATCGCCAGCTCGTATTGTACGAATTGACGACGACGGTGTTACGCGATCCCGGACTGGCCGAACTTGCCCATTGGCAGTACGACCAGTACTACGAAGCGATCAACGCCCTGTTGGGTGATCTTGCAGAGCGGTTCGACTTTCGCTGGGCGGTGCCGACCGAAACTGTGGCGCGGTTGTTCACGGTCTTGATCGACGGCGCGATCCTTTCCTGGTTGGCGGATCGCAACACTGAGCAGACCCGGGCAATTCTGGCCCTCGCGGCCAAACAGCTCGCCGCGCTTGTCGACGAACCTTCGCGCACAAGCTAACTCGGCTCTCCTCCGCCAGTCTCGGCGAAACCCGTGCCACTCCACATGCTGTGGAGTGGCCTTTTCGCGTGGCCCGACCGCCAAGGTCGTCGGTGCGCGCGACGAGTGCAGCTAACGCGAACGTAACCGCTTGGAAACTCATTCGAGTCTCTTGGGCGCAACAATTTCCGTTGATCCGACTTGGTCAGTTGACATGTTCGGGTGACTAAAATTACGCTGCATGAACCAGTGACCTGTATCACTGATGCATTTCAACAGAAAGCTTGTCCATGACACCCTCTGCAGACTCGAATCGTCAGCTGGCCGGAGGCCTCTCAGCCTCGAAGATCGTAGTGATGGTCGTTGCAGCCGCAGCGCCTATGGGGGCAGTGCTCGGAATCATCCCGATGGCGTTCGCACTCGCGGGCGGGCCTGCTACACCGGTGGCGTACCTCATCGCGGGTGCAACGCTGCTGCTCTTCTCGATCGGATACAGTGCGATGAGCCGGCGCATCTCGACGGCGGGGGCCTTTTACGTTTACGTAGCCAAAGGCCTTGGCCGCATACCTGCAGTAGGCGCGTCCTATCTGGCGATAATCGCCTACAACGCAACCGCTTTGACGATCGTTGCGGGACTCGGCTACTTCGGTGACCTCATCATCGGAGGCGTGCTCGGAGTTTCCGTGCCGTGGGTTGTCTACGCTCTCGCCGGTGCCATCATCATTGCGCTGTTCGGCTATCGCCAGGTGGATTTGGCGGCACGCGTTCTCACAGTTTTGCTGGTTCTGGAAGTCGGCGCGCTGATCGTCCTCGATCTCGCGATGGTTGTCCACAAGGGGTGGGACGCATTCCCGCTGGAAATTTTCGCCCCTGATCCGTCACTGAACTTGGGAACATTCGGCCTGGCCGCGATGTTCGCCTTTCAGTGTTTCATCGGCTTCGAGTCGACTGCCCTGTACCGGGAGGAGGCGAAGAACCCTCGAAAATCCATCCCACGCGCCACATATACGTCTGTCGGCATCATCACGGTGTTCTACTTCCTGACCACCTGGATCACCGTCGGAGCAGTCGGCACCGACGAGATTCGCAGCTTCGGTGCGGATAACGCAGGCGACATGTACTTCGTTCTGAGTTCGGAGTTCGCCTCGGAATCGCTCACAGCCGTCATGCAGGTAGTTCTGTTGACGAGCTTGCTCGCCTCACTACTTGCACTCCACAATGCATCGAGTCGCTACATGTTCAACGCTGGGCGGGAGGGGTTGCTCCCTCGCTGGATCGGTGTCCCTCACCGCACGCAGGGCACGCCGTCACGCGCAAGCCTTGTCCAGACCGGTATCAATGTCGTCGTAATCATCATTTTCGCGCTCATAGGAGCCGATCCTTACTACGGGTTCGGAACGACAATGACCGGATTGGGCACCCTAGGGATTCTGCTGCTCCAGGTTCTTGCTGCGCTGGCGATCATGCTCTACTTCATCAAGAATCGCGAGAAGCTCATCTACATTGTTGCGCCTGCTCTGGCTCTCATTGTGTTTTCTGTCGTGGTGGCCCTCACCATCGGCAACTTCAGCATCCTCACGCAGATGGATTCGTGGGTGGTCAACGTGATTCCGTGGGCTCTCTTCGCTGTCGCGTTGCTTGGGATGGGTTACGGGCTATGGCTGCGCACATACAAGCCGAGGATTTACGCACAGTTAGGTGAAGGACCCGAATCTGAAACCCTCAGGCCGGTGCATACGCCCACTTCTCATGACGGATCCTCTCCGCAGCAGGTGCTTCTTGCCGGTGATCCAGCCAAGGAATCCGCTGGCACAGAACCCACATCATGAAGGAAATAATGACGCACTTGACCGAAGCAGACGGCTCACCGAATTCTCTTACATTGGGGCGCCGCAGTTTTCTCGGGCTCGCGGCAACCGTCTCTGCCACCCTGGCGATGACCGCAGCCGCAACCACCCCCGCTGACGCCGAAGGATCGATCGAGTTTCCATCGTCCTCCGGGGGGCTCCCGCACAGTTCCGGATCTCTCGCCGCGGACGAGATCACACAACTCGATGCGGTCAGCCTCTCGCTGGCCATTCGCGACCGCCACGTCACATGTGTCGAGGTGATGGCGGCTTACCTCGATCGGATCGATCGCCTCAACCCGCATGTCAACGCGATCGTCAATCTCCGCCCACACGAGGAATTGCTCCTCGAAGCAGCGGAGAAGGACGCGCTACTCGAGGCCGGCAACTACCAGGGGTGGATGCACGGCTTTCCGCACGCAGTCAAGGATGCTGCCGATGCGAAGGGACTCAAGACGACTTACGGGTTCTTTCGGCCGCCCTTCGACACCGAACCCGCCACCGAGGATTCGGTTTCCATCGCCCGCATCCGCAGCGCGGGGGCGGTCATCATCGGCAAGACGAATATTCCCGAGTTCGGTCTCGGCTCGCACACGTACAACTCGGTTTTCGGCACTACCCGCAATCCCTACGATCTCACCCGAACCGCTGGTGGCAGCAGCGGCGGAGCCGCCGCTGCCCTCGCTGCACGCCTGGTCCCCGTCGCCGACGGCAGCGACTTCATGGGATCACTGCGCAATCCGGCCGGGTGGAACAATCTTTTCGGTCTTCGTCCTTCTTTTGGTGCAGTTCCCATCGCGGCCGCAAACGCGTTCACCAGCCACGGCGCAGTCGAAGGGCCGATGGCTCGCACGGCGAAAGACCTTGCCCTGCTTTATGACACGATGTCCGGATACGATCCTCGGGCTCCGTTGTCACTGCTCAGGCCACAGGGGCAATCCTTGGCCGATAACCTCGATCGAGATTTTACCGATGTGAGGCTGGCCTGGATGGGCGACCTCGGCGGCTATTTGCCCACCGAGCCCGGCGTCATTGAGATGTGCGAAACAGCACTGGCAAACATGGACGCCCTCGGCGTCTCCGTCGAATCCGTATCAGCGCTACCGAAGTCGACGGGCTTCAACGGCAGTGACGACCTGTGGCCCCTGTGGCTGACCTTTCGCCACTGGCACATCGGAGCCGAAATTGCAGACCTGTACCAGGTCCCTGAGATGGCGGCAGCGCTCAAAACCGAGGCCCGCTTCGAAATCGACGGTCTCCTGCACGGCCCGACCGGCCAAGGCCCGATTTCAGGATTGGACATATGGAACATGTCCCTCAAACGCACCGCCATGTACCGCGCATTCCTCGAACTCTTCGACACCTTCGATTACATCGCGCTACCCACGGCACAGGTCTTTCCCTTCCCAGTCGAAACGCACTGGCCGGCAACAGTCGATGGGGTCTCGATGTCGAGTTATCACCGATGGATGGAAACGACAACGATCGCTACTCTCATCGGCGCACCCGCGATCAGCATCCCTGCAGGATTCAACGCAGACGGGCTGCCTATGGGACTACAAATCCTGGCCCGCCCGCGTGCGGGGGATCTCCAATTGCTCCAACTCGCCCATGCGTGGGAACAACAAACACCGTGGGGACCGAAATCCGCCATACCTGATCCAACCTGATTGCGTCACTGCGCAACTCGCCAGCGCCGTGCCAGGAAATCCCGATCAACTGTCTGAGTGGCTGAACAAGATATCAAACGAACCAGCACGACCTGGTCGGCCCGTGCGACCACGTATGGGTCAACTCACCACCACGTCTCACGCGGCTCTGTCACGCGTGAGAAAGCAGATCCCGCGCTTCGCGGTTCTGCTCACACTATGAAAAGGAGATTGAAATGGGTTCATCAGAGTCCGATATGCAGACGCTCAACATCGTGGCTATGATCGCAGGAACAGCAGGCGCTGTGCTCGCCGGAATCGGAGCCGTCGCCGGCTTCGCAGCCTTCGCAGGAACCGGGGCCCTCAGCTAACAGTCCATCCCTTTGGCTGGACAGGCCAGAACACTCCACACCAAAGCCCCAGGTTTCGAACGATCCATCCGAAACCTGGGGTACGGGCCGTTGCTCCATCGCGAATTTCGCTGCAGGGCAATGAGTTGTATGGTTAGCCGGGTATTCATCGAAGGGCCAATTTCGCTCGGCCTCATGCGTGTCGCAGGGGCTGAGGGATGAGCCGATTCGGTCTCGATCAGCGATCACAATCGGTTCAGTCACTACGACTTTGCGCGTGTCCTATTTTCGGGAGTCGTTCGCTGCGCCCCGGCGGCAGTGCCCGTGGCGCAGCGGCCCATTTCCCGCACCCTTACCTCGGTACTGGCTGCGTCGAACATGTCCAACATGGGCGAGTGTGTCGACATTGACGCGCCGGACCAACGATGCATTCCTGGTCCTGGAGCGCCTCGATGCCGGGCATGAGGTTGCGTTGTCGGCGATGGCAGGCGTCGGGTGAGTGTGCTGTTCAGCCCGGTGCGATTCGCGAGTATATGAGGAGCGTTCAGTGAGGCGAACAGCCGAGCCAGGTTGCTACATGAGCAGGGGTTGAATCGTTGCCGCAGACTTCCGCATCTAATCTACGTGCGGCCATCTCGACGATTTGCCGCTTTGGTGCTGAACGCCTGCCGCGGGGGAGGACTGAAACCAGGTCCGATGCGTGGTATCGGTCACATGACCGATGGTGGCCGAGTTTGGCGCTTCCTAGCCTGAGAGCATTACCCCTCCGGCGAAGGAAATCCCATGACCGAACAGAATCTGCATTGGCTCTCCGCTACCGAGATGGCGGCGTCGGTCGCGTCGAACAGTCTCTCGCCCAACGAGATTGCCGAAGCGATGATCCAGCGCGTCGACGCCGTCAATCCGTCGATCAACGCGATAGTCCAGTTCGATCGCGAGCAGGTGACGCGCGATGCGGCCGAACTCTCACGGCAGCAGGAATCGGGCGAGAAGCTCGGCCCGCTGCACGGCGTGCCGTTCACGATCAAAGATCTGACGGCAGTGGACGGGCTGCCGACCACGTTCGGGATGAAGCAGGCGGCCGACAACATCGCGACGGGAAATGCCGTCGTCGTGGACAGGCTGCGTGGCGCCGGCGGACTGTTCCTGGGAAAGACGAATACTCCCGAAAGTGGTTACTACGGTGGCACGGACAACCACCTGTACGGGCCGACGCACAACCCGTGGAAGCTCGGCAACAGCGCGGGCGGGTCCAGTGGCGGTGCGTCGGCTGCTGTGGCTGCAGGCCTCGGGCCACTTGCCGAGGGCAGTGACGGTGCGGGATCGGTGCGTATCCCGTCGGCGCTCTGCGGGGTCGTCGGGTTGAAGCCGACCACCGGCGTCATCCCGCAGACCATCCTGGCCGGGCGCTTCTACAACTGGGCGTATCACGGTCCGATCACCCGGACTGTTGCCGACAACGCGCTGATGCTCGACATCATGGCCGGGCCGGACAATGCGGATCCGCTCTCGATCGAGCGTGCGGAGACCTCGTACGTCGAAGCGGCGAAGGGCGACGTGAAGGGGCTTCGCGTGGCGTGGTCGACGAATCTCGGTCTCGGCCATGTTGATCCGGAGGTGCTGGCGGTGTGTCTCGACGCGTTGTCGGCATTCGAGGAATTGGGTGCCCGGATCACCGAGGCGACCCCGCAGTGGGGAAATCCGTCGGAGTCGATGTGGAACGGCATCTGGGTTCCGGGTTTCGCTTCCGAATACGACTTGCTCGACTGGGAGAACCAGCGCGGCGAGGTCGACGACAACCTGATCGAGATCATGCACGAGGCCGAGCGGCTCACCGGTGTCGACGTCGGGCGGGCCGACGCATTCCGCGGCGTCATGTGGGACACGTGGACGACGTTCATGAACGACTACGACGTGTTGGTCTCGCCGACCTTGGCTTCGGCCACGTTCCCGCTCAGTCAGTTCGCGCCGTCGTGGCTCGAAGGTGCGTCGTTGCGTGAGCAGTTGCTCGATTGGCTCTTCACCTACCCGTACAACATGCTCAACAATCCGGCGATCACCGTGCCCGCTGGATTCACCGCCGACGGTCGACCGGTGGGGCTGCAGATCGCCGCACGTCACCGCCAGGACGCAGTGGTCCTGCGGGCTGCCGCGAACTTCGAAGCGGCACGTCCGTGGGCGGACAAGAAGCCGGCCGATTCACTGGCAATGGCCTAGCTGTTGTCGGTATGGGCGTTGCTGACGCGGGAATGAAGTAGACGGGCTGGCCCTTCGCGGCAGGATGGGAGTTGCGAAACAGACCATCACGAGCAAAGGGACCAGCCCTGTGCCACATCGTGATGCTCCGCTGACTGACGAGGAAAGAACGACGCCTCGTCGAGCGGTGCCGAACTCGTCCGATCGCGCACGTGGCGGCCGAAATGGGTATCTCCCGCCAATGCGCTTCCACCTGGTCAATCGGTATCGCAATTACGGCGAACTGGGATTACAGGACCGATCCAGCTCGCCCAACCACCACCCGACCGCCACAGCCGCGGAGGTCGTGGCCGGGATCAAATCCATGCGACGGACCCGGAAATGGTCGGCCTCACGAATCACGTTCGAGCTCCGCACCGACGGCATCGTCCTTGGTCGCCGGCCGGTCACGAAAATCCTGTTGGGCCTCGGCTTGAATCGTCGCCGGTTCATCGATCCGAAAGGCGAAAACAACCGAAAACCGCAAGTCATCAGCGCGAAACGATCCGGCCAGATGGTGACGTCGACATCAAGAAAGTTGGGAAGATCCCCGACGGCGGCGGATGGCGCGTTCACGGTCGCGGGTCCGAGCAGGCCAAGCGATCGAGGCGACGCGAGGCGCGATCGAAGCAGCCTCGCCTCGGTTACATCTACCTGCATTCCGCGATCGACGGCGTCACCCGTTTGGCGTACACCGAAGCCAGGAACAACGCAACCGCCGCAACAGCCCGGCCGCAAACGTGAAACGCAAGTTGTGAACAGAATGGGGGAGGCAAAAATGGGTGATAGTAGGGCTCCCCTCGCACAGCGTCACTCAGGACTCGATCAGACCCCACTTGGCGGCGCGCACCGCTGCCTGAACCCGTGAATTGGTTCCGGTCTTGACGAAGATGTTCTCGAGGTGGGTGGCGACGGTGCGACGGCTGACGAACAGCTCCTCAGCGATCTCGACATTGCCCGCACCCTTGGCCACCAATTGCAGTACTTGAATCTCCCGTGGGCTCAGATGGACACGATCGAGCGCCACCTGGTCTCCCACGACGCGCGAGCAGGCTGCGCTGGACGCCGCCACCACCTCCCGTACGCGATCGACGACGCCGGAATCCGCGAAGCTCATGTGCAGTAATCCGGTCACCTCACGGCCTGAGAACCCCAATGCGACCGACGCGCCCTCGGCGTACCCGGACGGCCGCAGAACGTCGGTGACCATCTCGGTCTGCTCGAATCGTGGCACGTCCTGCCAGAAAACCGGCACACCTGAGGCCTCGCGAACAATGGAGAAATCGCGGTCAGTGACGAAGTCGTCGAGCAGGACCTCGAGCACCCTGGCGTCGTATCCGGAACTCGCCAGGGCCCGATGCCGTCCGGTCGACGGGTCTCGGTAGGTGACCGCGGCAGCCGAGTACGCCAGTCCACGTGCGCGGAGTTCTTCGGCGCACAGGCCGAGAATGCCGTACGCCCCGGCCGCCGGCGATCGCGGCGCGAACATGTCAGGTCCAGCGCCGCGATCAGGCAGTACAGACGTCATCAGACCAATCTAGCCAATTGTGTGAGCTATGTGAGCTATAGGTGTACGAGGAACGGTCGTTGGTGACGCGGTGCCGGCCGTAAGAGGCGGGCGGTCGTCCTCCGCGTGCTGAATGCGGTCGATGGTAGTTGCAGTGAATATTCCACACCTCGACGGCGATGCGGCGTTGCTGCTCGCTGGTGTACTCACGGGAGTACAACAGTTCTTCGGCGAGGATGCGGTTGTACCGTTCTACTTTCCCATTGTGTTTCGGGGTGTACGGCCTGATCCGTTGGTGTCGAGAGGTTCCGAGCGAAGCTGTGAAATCTGTTGCCCGGTAGCATGATCCGTCGTCCGTGATCATCCGTTCGATCCGGGTGATTCCGTGTGCGGCGAAGAAGAGTCGGGCGTTGTTCATGAAATCGATCACCCCGATCGCAGACGATGAAGAGGTTCACAACGTCGTTGCTGCCAAGCGGAGCTCCCAGCGAGGGTGCCATCGAGTTGCGGATGAGTCGTTGGTGAGCGTGGGTGCAGTTCTGATCAGTTGCCCAATTTTCCTAGTGGCATTCGAGGACGGTCGGTATGCAGGTGCCAAATGCGTTGTTGAAAAGTGAGAATAGCGTGCGCGTTGCTTGACCAGAGCATTCCCGCTCGGTGATCGGGACGGCGTAAAGAATTTTTCCAGATGGTCGTTGCGCAGTGCTGGACAATGGAAGAAGGTGAAAAATCCGGCATGTCATTTGGCGTCGGCGGTGGTTGGATGAAACAATCGAAGGGTGAATCTCACAATGATCGGCCGCGCATGTCTGGGAGTGTGAGGTGCACGGGCATCTGGTGGATGCTTGCGAGTTTTTTGGGAATTTTCGACAGTGAAGAGCAAGAAGGGCATTTCAGTACTGGCCCGCTCTATGTCGAAGGTCTGAAAGTTGGGTTCAGGTATAGACGGGAGCTACCACTAGGTATTCTTGCAGTGAGATCTAATGTTGGTGGCGGAAGCTGTCAGAGTTAGTGAACTCGTTCGTTGGGGTCGCCGCTGATGGGCGACTGCTTTCGCTTGCCAGAGTCGTGCCGCGCACCTGTCGATGGAGCCGACAGCCCCGGACGAGACGCCTCGCGGCATTACTTGAACTGTTCCGTGCGATGAGGTCCAGTCTGCCTGGTGAGGCCGTTGTCGGGGCAATATTGGCTGGCGGCGGCGCTGTGTTGGTATCAAAGTTGAAATTTGGAAATTCTTCTTATTTTGAGGGATATTTCCCTGATCGAAGAGTCTTCATATCGGGTACCGCGGCTGCCAGCCGTAGAGAAGACATCTCAGCGAATGTCTATTTCATTCTGGCATATGAAAGTGTGGTGTGTCGTCGTAGCCCGCTGCCTGCAATACTGCTGTTACCCACGAATGCGGGATCGATCGATCCTCGGTCAGGCGGTCCATCAATATCGGGTCTAGAATGGCATGCAGGCTCGATCCGTCTGCGATAGCTGCAATGTCCGCCGCTATTCGAGCCGAGTCGGCCCCAGGTGGTAAACCACCCGATTCCGTGATTCGGTCAACGCATCGCGCAATGACTCGACGCCAGTTTTCAAGATACCGGCGCATTTCAGCTGAGAATAGATCGTCAGTCGTCGTTGCGGCCCGCGCGTAGTAAAATAGGAATATTCGTTGAAGCGCTAAGCGCGAATGGCCCACAGGTAGAGATTCATAGATGATCTCAGTAATCTTGTCGAGATCCGAAAGTGACGTATCTTGCGAAGCTTTTCGAAAACTCTCCCCTGCAAGCTCGGCGGCCCGGCGGAGTGCGAGTAGTAGCAATTCATCTCTGCTGCCCCCGTAGTGGCTTAGTATGCCCGTCGACCACCCCGAGACGCGGGCGACCTCACGCAAAGTCACGCCGTCGATCCCCACGCGGGCGATGAGATCGAGTACCGCATCAGCGATCTCCTTTCGGCGCTCGTCGTGATCCACAATTTTCGGCACCATCCACCCCTCATGGCAAATATTTTCGAACGTTCGACTTAGAAAACCCTAGTGGGCGGCGGTGACGCGCGGGGTCCGGGCTCGGGTCATCAGTCACCGCCAGTGCTTTGAGGCATTCCACTTCATACTAGATTTAACTTGCACGTGTGATATATAATCGGACTACGTCTCGCTGGTGGACGACGGAGGTTGTGCCAACGGGCGATGGTGTGCAGCACGGTGATCGGTTCATGGGGTGGTGCAGGTTTGTTGCGCTGCGACTGCGGGGCGGAGCCGTCAGTCGGCGACCGCGGATCTCGCCCGAGCCTTCTATGACGGGTGCTGTACAGCCACAACCCGCCCAGTGTTACCGCGGTCCGCGCATGAGCGTGCATTCGTGGCCGCACACTGCGCGAATGCAGAACCGTAGAGATCGAATTCTCTTTCGAGCCCTTGCCAATCAATGGAGGTTTGCTGAAAATGTCCCAGTGTCTAGATCGCACTCTGCGAGTGGTCGTGATCGGAGGTGCAGGACAGATGGGCCGGCACACAGTCCGTGCGCTTGCCACTTACGACGAGATTGAACGAATTGACATCGCTGATCTTGATATAGATCGGGCATCGAAACTCGCACGCGAAGTTGGTCCCAAGGCATTTGCGGTCCAGGCGAACGCTACGGATCGGGACGATCTCGAACGCGTATTCCGTGATGTTGATGTCGTACTCAATACGATGGGTCCCTTCGCTCGATTCGGACGTCTCATCCTCGAGACCGCACTAGAGATGGGGTGCAACTACCTCGATATCGACGACGACTGGGAGGCCACCGTTGAAGCATTCGAGCTTGACGGGCTTGCCGCCGATCGCAATTTGACGGCAGTGATCGGGCTTGGAATGAGCCCCGGTATCACCAACTTGCTTGCTGTAGAAGCCGGCAAACGACTCGACATCGTCGACACTGCGCTTACTGGGTGGAAGCTAGCCAGTAGTGGGGTCGTGCCCGAAGCCGCGTATGACATGCCGGGGGCGGGATCGGCTGCGATGCAGCATTGGATGCTTCAGTGCAGTGGCACGGTTCGGAGTTGGCGCAACGGAGAGCTGACCGATGTGGCGCCACTGGAGCGTGGAATTGTCAACTTTCCCAGTCTAGGTAAACAGACAGTTGTTTCTTGCGGACATCCAGAGCCGATTACCCTTCCTCGGGTTTTTCCTCACCTCATCGAATCAAGCAATGTGATGTCAGGCCCCGATTGGCTCTTCGAACACGTGGCGGAAATCGCGAGATCCTATGACCGCGAAGAGATCGACCTATTCGAGGCAGCGAAGTTGGTCGCGAGCGCTGAACGACCCGCAGACCCGTCGCTCACGCCCAAAGACCCGTTCCCACGAGTATGGGCGTATGTGGAGGGACTCACCGGTTCTGAGCGGCGGGCGGCTGTGGCCTACCTGACAGCATGGCCGCCCTACGTAATGGGGGGAATGACTGGATATCCCCTCGCGGTCGGGGCCAAGATGCTCGCGCTGGGACAGATCGACGCCAAGGGGGTCTCAGCACCTGAGCAAGCTGTCGACCCTCGGACCTTTTTCGCGCATCTCGGCAGCCTGACAGATCCGATCAGGCCCAATGTTGATGAACTGCTTGTCGTCGAGATGGCCGAGCCGGGCTACGTGCGGCTGTGAATTTGTACCCGCGGGAGTGAAGTAGCGGCGAAATTTGATACGACGAAGTGTGAAATTGGAGAGCGAGACTCATGAGAAATTTTGGCAATCTTGGTGAATTTGCAGCAGCGGTCGGTGAGGAGCTCGGAACGAGTGAATGGTTGACGATCACGCAGGCGCGTGTCGATCAATTTGCTGAAGCGACGGATGACCACCAGTGGATCCACACAGACCGTGAAAGATCCGCCGAGGGCCCGTTCGGTACGACTGTCGCTCACGGATACCTGACCCTTTCCCTGATCCCACGGTTTGAGTCGGAGATCTTCACTGTCGAGGGTCTGTCGATGGCGCTCAATTACGGGTCGGAATCTGTTCGGTTTCCCTCACCCGTGCCGGTGGGTTCACGAGTACGAGCGATTGCCTCACTCGAGCATGTGGAATGGGGTCAACACGGTTTGCGTGCAACTGTCAAGTTCGTCGTTGAGAGAGAGGGCGAAGAGAAGCCAGTGTGTGTCGCACGCACCTTGTCTGTCCTCGCTGAGTGATTGGTGAGATTGAGGGTCGCCCAGAGTGACGAGTTGAGCGACGCTCACTGCTGAGACCTGACGATTACGCGGTAGAGCAGCGATGGTTACCTGGGTGCGACAACCGTGGCCGGGCATTCGAAAAGTGGTCATCCGCCGCCACAGTCGGTGTTTCGGCTGTCTGGGTGACGGTACCAATCCGAAAAATGCTGATGCATCGCTGCAATCTGCAGAATCCAAGAAGGGTCGAGCTGGGATCGCCCGGGCCGCTTGTATTTAGGTGGACTGTCTCAGTCTATCGCCGCGGACAGGTGGCCGTACATCTCGCGAACTGTCAGGGCAGGACAAGGGTCTGCCAGTTCGACGCAAACGAATATTGGGTAGACAGGCGGCGCTCCGAGTTGCGCGCAAGAATCTAGCAGAGGCATGAATTCCATCCCTGGAACAGTCTCGGTTCGATCTCGTATGCGGGTGATCGCCCTGTCGCGCGATCACCCGCACCCAACCGTTCTCGCTGCGGCGGGAACCATCACTTGAATCGCCCTTTCCGACTGAGCGTGACGGCGCTAGCCGGTATGGTGCGACGTCCAGCCTGATGTTTTGCTCGTCGAGGGCAACCGTGGATGAGGTTGCCAGTTAGGCTGTTTCGAAAAGTCCTGCGGCCCCCATACCGCCACCGACACACATGGATACGACTGCGAATTGTTCGCCGCGGCGCTGCGCTTCGAGTAGTGCATGGCCAACTGCGCGCGCACCGGTCATTCCGTAAGGATGGCCGAGGGCAATTGCGCCACCATTCACATTGCATTTTGTCGGATCGATGCCGATTGTGTCGCCGCAGTAGGCGGCTTGGGCGGCGAACGCTTCATTGAGTTCCCAGACACCGATGTCGTCCACCGTCAGGCCGTGTTGCTTGAGCAGCTTCGGTATCGCCGCGATTGGGCCGATACCCATTTCGTTCGGGGCACAGCCAGTGACTGCAATCCCGCGGTAATACCCAAGAGGGGTAAGGCCATTGGCTTTGGCGAAGTGTTCGTCGACTATGACGTTCATGGATGCGCCGTCGGATAGTTGAGAGGCGTTGCCTGCGGTGACAGTAGGAGCATCCACGACTTCACCAGGCTTCAGGACGGTTTTGAGTCCGGTAAGCCCGTCGAGAGTGGTCGACGGGCGCACCCCTTCGTCTCGCGTGAGAGTGACCTCGATTTCTCGCTGCTCACCGGTGACCTTGTCGACTTCGATCTTGACAACGGTGATCGGAGCGATCTCCGCGTCGTAGATTCCGTTGTTTTGTGCTTGTGCGGCACGGCGGTGAGACTCAAATGCCATCTGGTCCTGGCGATCCCGGCTTACGCCGTATCGCGTTGCTACAATCTCGGCTGTGTGAAGCATGGGCATGTAAATCCCGGGAGCATTCGCTTCGAGCCAGGCGTCGCGTGCGCGATATTTGTTGACATGCGCATTTTGAACGAGCGAAATCGACTCGACGCCACCGCCAATGGTGGCCCGCATGCCGTCTACCAGAACCTGTTTTGCGGCGATTGCGACAGCCATAAGTCCGGAGGAGCACTGCCGATCTACGGTCATTCCGGGGACAGCTACCGGGAGGCCGGCGCGGAGTGCCGCCTGCCTGGCTATGTTGAAGCCGGTCGAGCCTTCGGGAAGCGCGCAACCGAGGATTACATCTTCGATGTCGGAGGGGTCGAGGCCAGCGGTACTCAGTGCGTGTTTGATCGCATGTGCTGCGAGTTCTTGACCTTGGGTGTTGTTGAACGCTCCTCGGTAGGCTTTGCCGATGGGGGTACGTGCTGTGGACACAATTGCCGCACGGGTCATGATCTCTCCTGTATATCTGGTACGTACGATTTGATGTGCTTCGGGTTGGTGGACAGATGTTTTCGGGTGACTAGCTCGGTTGTGGCGGAACGCACAGTGATATGAGGAGGCCGTCGGGACGGTGGCCATCCAGACTTGCGACCCCTTCCATGGGTTTCGGTTTCTTTGCCCTGTGATGATTCGAGGCGATGAGGAACTCGTCGAGAGCTCATGTGCAATGCCTCATCCGACTCAGAACCAGCTGGGGTTCATGTCGAGAGTGGTCCGATCAAGGCGCGCCAACAGATCCAATTGCGGTGCGACTTTCGGTAGCTCATGACGATAGAAATAGCGGGCGGCATGGCGCTTTCCGTCGTAGAAGTCGCCGTCCTTGCCGACGACCGCGGTGAGCTGTTCGAGCCACATCCATGCAATCACTGTGTGTCCGAATACCTCCAGATACACCGACGAGTTCGCCAACGATATCGCCGCGTCATCCGTCGAGCGCAAGATCGTCGTCACCTCGACCATACGGTTCCACGCCGAATCGAGTTCGTCCGCGTAACTCGCTGTCTCGCCCCCGAGAAGCCTGCTGCGTTCGATGGTCGAGGCAACCTTTGATCCGAGCAGGACCAAGCCGGCACCGTCGCGCATGGTGACCTTACGACTCAGCAGGTCTAGTCCTTGAATGCCATGGGTACCTTCGTGAATCGGGTTCAAGCGGTTGTCGCGGTAATGCTGTTCGACGTCGTAGTCGCGGGTGTAGCCGAATCCGCCGTGGACTTGAATGGCGAGGCTGTTGGCTTCGAGGCACCATTGTGATGGCCAACTCTTCGCGATCGGGGTCAGGATGTCGAGGAGCAAACTTGCTTCGTCAGCGGTTGCTGCATCTTCGACGGTTTCGTGCTCGTCAACCAACCTGGAGCAGTAGAGACCAAGGGCCAGAGCGCCTTCGACGTAGGACTTCTGTGCGAGCAGCATGCGGCGGACATCGGCGTGGTCGATGATCGGAACCGGCGAAGAAGACGGGTTCTTGGCTCCGAGCGGGCGTCCCTGGGTTCGTACCTTCGCGTACTCGAGCGATTTCAGATAGCCGACATAACCGAGTGAGGTGGCGAGGAAACCGACACCGATCCTGGCCTCGTTCATCATATGAAACATATACGACAGACCCCGGTGTTCCTGCCCCACGAGGAATCCCACAGCGCCGGATTGTCCTGCCGGGGAATGTGTTCCATCGCCAAATGCCAGCAGCGTGTTGGTGGTGCCGCGGTTACCCATCTTGTGGTTGAGGCCCATCAGCGTGACGTCGTTGCGTTCACCGACACTGCCGTCTACGCCGGGAAGAAATTTCGGGACGATGAACAACGAGATGCCTTTGACTCCGGGGCCGCCGCCCGGGGTCTTTGCCAGCACCAGGTGCACGATGTTCTCGGTGAGTTCGTGGTCACCTCCCGAGATCCACATCTTCGTGCCGGTCAACTTGTAGCTGCCGTCCTCCTGCGGGATCGCCCGGGTGGTGATGTCCGCCAGCGACGACCCAGCCTGGGGTTCGGAGAGGCACATCGTGCCGAAGTACCGGCCCTCGAGCATCGGGCGAAGGTAGTCGTCGATCTGCTGTTCGGTGCCGTAAGCCGCGATCAGGTTGGCGTTGGCAATGGTCAGGAACGGATATGCGGCGGTGCCTGCATTGGCGGCCTGGAACCAGGCCATCGCCGCCCGCGCCACAGTGGCGGGTAGTTGCATACCTCCGACGCTCTCGTCGAATTGCCCCGCCATCAGCCCCGACGCAGCGTAGGCGGCGAGGGCGGTTTTGACCTCGCCGATCATGTCGATGGTGCCGTCGGAGCGCAGGGTCGGCTCCTGAGCGTCGGCCTTCTTGTTGTGCGTGGCGAAATGCTTGTGCGCGATGTTCGCGCTGAGGTCGAGCACCGCATCGAAAGTATCCTTCGAATGTTCGGCGAAGCGTGTGCGGGAGGTCAGCGAGGTGACATCGAGCCATTCGTAGAGCAGGAAGTCGATGTCGCGCCGGGAGAGTACATCGGTCATGGGTTCATCCGTTCGGAAAGTGGTGTCACATGGAGACCCCGCCGTCGACCGGAAGGACGACGCCAGTGATGTAGCCGGCTTCCTCGGAAGCCAGGAAGCAGATGGCATCGGCCATCTCGGAAGGGTCTGCGAACCGTGAGATCGGTCCGGTGAGTTCGGCGATCTTGTCCGCGGGAATCGATGCGGTCATCCGCGTGGCGGCGTTCGGCGAGATGGCGTTGACAGTGACACCGAACGCCGCCAGTTCCTTCGCAGCGGTCTTGGTGAATCCGATGATCCCGGCCTTCGCGGTGGCATAGTTCGCTTGGCCCCGGTTGCCGTGCAGTCCGGTGTACGAGGTGATGTTGACGACGCGCCCAAACTCCTGCTTCCGGAAGTGCGGTACACATGCCCTCGTGAAGCGAAATGTCCCGCCGGCGTGGACGTTCAGGACCTGATTCCAGTCGTCGTCGGTCAGCTTCCACAGCACCTTGTCGCGCAGGATGCCCGCGTTGTTGACGAGGATGTCGATTCGGCCGGTCTCGTCGATCACGGTGGAGACGACCCGTTCGACGTCGTCGGTGTTACTGACGTCGGCGGGGATACCGATGGCGCCGACGTCACGGGCGGCCTTGTCGAGTTCGGCCTTGTCGAAGTCCACCATGAAGACGGTGGCTTTGGCTTCGGCGAAGTGGCGTGCCAGTGCCTGGCCGATGCCGCGGGCTGCGCCGGTGACGATGACCGATTTGCCGGTGAAGTCGTAAGTGATGTTGCCCATTGATGTTTCCTTCTCCTGGTTCAGATGCTCGACACCGATGGATGCTCAGTCCGCCTCCGGCGTACCGGACTTTGAGGTTGCCCCGAGGCTAATCTGGGGTTCTGGAGCGGCCTGCTCGTGTTACATCTGCGAGGGCGGTGGGTCACGTGCGAAAGAAAAATATGCAGATGCATATTTTCTATGCACTTGCATATACTGACCTTGTAGACGGATACCTGTCAAGGCCCAGCCGATCGAGAGGAAACCCGGCGATGAGTACGCCCACGCACCATTGCGTCAGTGAGGTGGGTACATCAAAGGCCGCCGCACGTATACGCGCGGCGGCAATCGAGGTATTCGCAGCTAAGGGGTACGGTGCGACAACCACTCGCGAGATTGCCGCGAATCTGGATCTCAGTGCCGGGGCTGTCTATCCCCATTACAAGACCAAAGAGTCTCTACTGTTTGCCATCAGTCTGGAAGGACACGATGCAGCGCTCATCGCCGTTGAGCAGGCTGATCAGCCCGCCGCATCACCGGTGATCAGATTGGCCGCCATCGTCGCCGCCTATGTGAAGTGGCACGCAGACAATCGCGCGCTCGCGCGAGTCGTGCAATACGAACTGCGTTCGCTCTCGAACGAGCATTTCAATGTCATCGCGGACATCAGGCGGTCGACATCGAGGGTGTTCACCCGAGTTATCGAGGCTGGTGACGCGTCAGGTGACTTTCAGACAGTCGACGTGGAGGCAGCCGCACTCGCTATCACCTCGCTTGGGGTCGACGTCAGTCGATGGTTCCCGTCCAACACCTATTCGGAGCCCGACGCACTTGCGGCACGCTACGTAGAATTGGCTCTTCGGATGGTCGGTGCGACCCCTTGACTTCCAGACGTCGACAGGCAGTGCCAAATGGGTTCCAGCGCTTAGGTGTTCGTCGGCGAACGAAGCATGATCTTGATAGTGGGGTTTCTACATTGAGTCCGATTTCGCACGGCGGTGTACGTCCCACAGGCCCTTCGACAACTCTTTCGGGCGTCGGGGAGCTGACACTCGATATATACGTGGAGGATCATTCCTCCGAATCACTGGCAAGTGTTTGGGCGAGCGTTTGTCGGGAGAGGTCGATGGTTGTCGGTGGGAGACAGTCTGTCTCCGCAGTTCGAGATTGCCGCATCCCGATCGTACGGCTGATGGGTGAGCTACAAGCGCGTTGCTCGCCTGTTCCTGGTAGCTGAAGAGCCGGAGTCGTATCTGTTTGTCACCCCAAACCGGTGGAGAAAGCGCTGCGGTCCGGTTCAGGTCGTATTGTTCTGCCTCCGACGGCCTGTTAGCCCTCGAAAGGTTCGCCAGAGGACCGTCCGAAATTGAGGCCGATTGAGGCGCAGGAACATTCGAATGTGCGGTCCGACAGTGTGGTGCGTAACTCGGGCGTGTGCGTAGATATCGGGACGCAATGATCGACCGTGGGTCGCGAAGATGTTGGTGCGTTGTGGTTCGGTGCCCCGACGGACACGAACCCGGGCAAACCCGAGTCAGAGCAATTTTGCTCGCTGAGGATGTAGTGGAACAAGGGCAAGAGGCCGGGTGCCTGCGTGATCTAACTACATCCAGCGGACCCGTGCGACTGTCTCAAAGTCCTTCGGAGGCATCATAGTATGGGCCTTCAGGCGTCGACCGACTAGGCGCTTGCGGGTCCGTGGACGAGGGCTCGGCAGCGAACTCTGCCCCCGACTGGCGGGGGATCTGCATCGAAGCTACCGCGACTCGACGTCATGAGCGCCGTGCACTACTCTCGCGCGTACTGCACCGTCGAAATTTCAAGTTTGGGATCGATAGACGGCCCCCAACAGTGTTGCAGTTGTCGAGGCATTTTTGGGTAAACGACCGAGTTCCGGCGTCCTTCCGGGAACGCAGCGGCGACGAATCGTGCGACAAAGTTGGCGATTCGTTGAAAGTATTCGCCCACCGTGTAAGTCGATCGACAATGATGGTGCGACCATGCTCGATGGCCGCACCATCGCTCGCCCACAGCGTGAGTGTTCGCTCGTGAATCAGTCAAGTGGGCGGGTGTTGATCGGTTGATGAGGTGAAGGGTCCACCGGACAGAGACGCGTTCTCAGATATCCGTCTGCTGTTTGCTTCGATGAGCCGCACTACATCGCAGAGCGCGCGCAGTCCCACATCAACCTTCTTCGCTGACAACGATGTTGAGATGGTTCGCGTCGAATGGGACCTTTCCCCGCCATTCTGCGCGAGAGAATCAACCCTCGACTACCTCGGTCACGATCAGGAATTCGTCGAGTGAAGCCCCCGGGTCGGTGCTCACGGCACGCAGCGACTCGAAGAACGCCTCAGGTGTCCCAATGTCTTCGGGTGCCAGAACCCCGGCAGTCTGCACGTCTCCGCGCAAAAGGGCTGCGGCTGTCAGAGCGGCCGGATATCCGGTGTTTCCTCCCATGCGGTGAGGCGGCAAGGACAGCAGATGGGCGGCCACTGTCGTTTGCTTTCCGTCGCGAATTCCCGTGACGTGGGCCCAGACCTTCGGGAACTTGTCCGGCGGTGTGGTCCCGTCTGCGTGACGCTTGTTGGTTGACATCGCCGCAACGGCCTCGTCAACGCTGAACTCTCCAGAGTCGACTCTTGCTGCGGTCTCGACGAGTTGATCGAAGACGAACTGTGGCCCGGACATCACGTTGAGCGACTCGCTAACCATGCCGATCCGGGTGGGCAACGTGATCGGCTCAGGGTGGCCGAGTGCGTAGACCCGTTGTTTGCCTCGATCGGGGTAGTCGACCTCGATGACGTCGAGGGGAGTGACGTCAGCCAGCCCACCGTCGCGCCAGACCCGGATGGTTCCGGTGACTTGTTCGATCCAGTGGTAGGTCGCAGCGGATCCGACCCTGCCTGCGTCGAAGATCTCCTCGTGCTCGGTTGTGACGGCTGTAAGTGACCACCCGGTGAGCATCCGGTCAATGTTCGAGAATCCGCGCGCTGCACGGATGGCGAGCATGTTGGTGATCCCTGGGCTCAGACCGAAACCGATGACGGCTGTCACGTTCGCGGCACGTGCCTTCTCGTCGAGCGCCAAGAACGATTCGGTCGCTTGCCAGTCATCGCAGACATCGACGTAGTTGCGGCCGTTCTCGATAGCGGCCGTAAGAATCGGCAGGCCGAACCGGTCGAAGGGGCCCATCGTATTGACAACCAGGTCGACGTCGGAGAGTGCCTGGTCGAGTTGGACGCGGTCGGTCGCGTCGAAGGCACGGGCTTCGCCTCGTTCTCCGAGTTCGCTCGCCAGCAGTTCAGCTCTCTCAGCGGCAATGTCGCCTATGATCACGGTTTTCACTTCGGGCAACGTGGCAAGCAGGCGGACGACGTGGCGACCGATCTGGCCGACACCACCGACGACGAGGACGCGGGCGCTCATGCGTTGTCTCCCACTGTGTCTTTTGCGATCACGGTGGCTCTGAGCACCGATTTGTCGATCTTTCCTGTGGAGCCCTGTGGTAGGGAGTCGATCATGATCACCTCTCGTGGGCATTTGTAGTGCGCCAGGTTCTGGCGCACGAATTCGATGACGTCGTGGACGTCGACGTTGGCGTCCGTCGGAACGACGAATGCAACGATTTCTTCACCGTGGTGGGCGTCCGGCCGGCCCACGACCGCGGCGGCGCTGACGCCGGGGTGGGCGTGGAGCACCTCCTCGATTTCGCGGGGGTAGACGTTGTAGCCGCCGCGGATGATGAGTTCCTTGAGTCGGCCGACGAGATAGGCGTAGCCATCCCTATCGATCCACGCGATATCGCCGCTGTACAACCATCCTTCGCGTAGGGCCTCGGAGGTTTGGTCAGGGCGGTCGAGGTAGCCCTTCATGATGCCGTGGCCCCTCAGGACGAGTTCTCCGGTGTGGTCCGGGCCCGGCGGCAACTCGTGGCCGTCGAGGTCGACGACGCGCATCTGCATACCCCACAACGGCCGGCCGATGGATCCTTCGCGATACGGGAACGGGCCCCCGTTGACTGTGCCCGCGCTACAGGTCTCGGTCAGGCCGTATCCTTCGAGGTACGTCACGTTCGGGAAAGTCCGTTCGAGGTCTCGAACCATCTCCATCGGCATCGGCGCGCCACCGCTGACAGCGATCCGGACGCTGGACAGGTCTCGGGTGCCGTCGTCTGCGGCTATGAGTGCGTGATACATCGTGGGCACGCCGAGTATGACGCTGACGCCGTGACTCTCGATTGCGTCGTAGACGGTCTGGGTCGAGAACCCGTTCATCAGGTAGATCGTCTGAGCTCGCGAGGTCGCGGAGTGAAGGACGCCTGAAAGTCCGTAGATGTGGAACAGCGGTAGGGCCCCCAGCAGCACGTCGTCAGAGGTGATCCCATAGGTGTCGCCTTCGAGGAGCACAGTGAGGAACAATTGCAGGTGCGTGAGTTCAGCGCCCTTGGGTCTTCCTGTTGTTCCACTCGTGAAGATGATGAGCGCTGTGTCGTCTCCGTCAGTCTGAGCGATATCGACGAGGGGTCCGACCTGGGTTTCCGTAGCCATCAACTCTTCGAGGTTCCACCGTTGGATCCCCGCCGGTGTGTCCACCTCGTCCTCGCCGAGCACGATGAGATGCGAGACCGTCGCGTCGTGGACGATCGTTGCGACTTCCCGATCGCTGAGGAGCGGGTTCATCGGCACGATCACTGCACCTCGTCGCAGCAAGGCGAAGTAGTAGGGGAAGAAGGCTGGGATGTTGGGCAAGCGAAGCGCGACTCGTGTGCCAATCCCGATGCCTCGCGATGCCAGGACCCCCGCCGCGCGGTCTGCCCAAGCGTCTATTTCGGCGTAGGTGTGGGTTGCCGCGTCGGTGACGAGGTATGACGCTTCGGGTGAGATACGAGCTGATTCCGACAGAATCGTCGACAGGTTGAATTTCACGGAACTCTGTACTCCAGGGGTGATGTGGTGTGTCAGGGAATAGTGGTGATGGTGGCGTCAGTGAATCGTTCCGACGACGGAGGCGAGTCTGCGGCGCAGGAGCACTGCGGCAACGACACCGACGAGCAGCGTGACGGCGATGAGGATCGTCGAGATCGCCGTGATAGTTGGGTCAATCTGGTTGCGCAATGTGGAGAACATCTTCACCGGAACGGTGATGTGGGTTCCGGCGATGAAAGAGGAGATCACGACTTCGTCGAAACTGACGATGAAGGCGAAGAGCCATGCGACGAATGCGTGTGGGGCGATGGCCGGCAGTACCACCCGCGTCAGGATGATCCGTTGCCTCGCACCGAGACTCGAGGCTGCTTGCTCGATGCGCACGTCGAATGAAGACACTGCGTTGACCATGACAAGGACGACGAACGGCAGCGCAAGCGTTGTGTGCGCGATAATGAGGCCGGGGACTGTCCCTATGAGTCCGACCTTGGCCCACACGAGGTAGATGGCAACGCTCAGGACGATCGTGGGTACGACCATCGGACCCATCGAGGCGGCTCGCAATAACGTGCTGAGCCGCCCTGGCCATCGTGCGATGGCGTACGACGCCAGGGTGCCGGCCACTACGGCGATGCAGCTGGTGCACAACGCGACGACGAGTGATGTCTGCAACGCTTCGAGCCACATCGGATCCGACAGCAGTCGGTCGTACCACTGCAAGGAAAACCCCTCCGGCGGGAAACCGACGCCCGAACCGGCCGAGAACGACATCGGCACGACGATGAGGACGGGTGCTACCAGCCACACCATGACCAGGAGCGACCAGAGTGAGAGCGCAAACCGTGAGATCATCAGGAGTCCTTCCTCACGAGCTTCGAAACGATGCCGACGAGTGCGGTGGTGGCGAGCAGCAGCACCGAGATCGCCGCGGCCAGAGCCCAGTCCGGTGACGTGTTGACCAGATAGGCCAGAAGAGTGGCAAGCATCTGGACACGGCCGCCGCCAAGGATGGCTGGGGTCACGTAGAAACCGAAACCAAGGACGAAGACGAGGAACGCCGATGAGACGAGGGTCGGAACAGTCATCGGGAAATACACGCGCCAGAAAGCCTGGAAGGGCGTGGCGCCGAGGCTACGCGCCGCGAGCACGAGCCGATTGTCGATCGCGCGCATGGTAGCGATCATCGGAAGGATGAAGAACGGCGCGAGGATGTTCACCGTGCCGATGAGCACGCCGGTGTCCGTGTAGAGCAACTCGAGCGGCTGGTCGATGAGACCGATCTTCGCCAAGGCCTCGTTGACCAGGCCTTGCTTGCCGAGCACGATGGTCCAACTGTAGGTCCGCACAAGAATGCTCACCCAGAACGGGAGCACTACCGCGATGACGGCGATGACGCGCATTCGGGGGCCGAGCCTGTTCACCCACAGGGCGTACGGGTAGCCGACGAGAACGGACAGTACAGCGGTCCAACCAGCGATCTTCGCCGTGCTCACGATGATGTCGAGGTAGAGGTGATGGGTGAAGAACTTCGCGTATGCGGCCGGCGAGAAGCCGTCACCGTCATTCAGGCTCTGGGGAGCCAACAAGGCAAGAGGCAGGACGAAACCCATGAACAGCACGATCAGGGCGGCCGCCACGAGGGCAATTCGCTGCCAATCGCGGGCGGCCGGTCTCGTTCGTCGGGCGCGGGCCGTCCAGCCCGGCCCAGCGGCAGGAGGGGACGACGTCAGGACGTCGTTCATCCGAGACTCTCGAGCTTGAACTGCTCCCAGCGCTCGTTGACGGCGTCGCCGTTCTCGGCCCACCACGCGTAGTCGTAGGTTGCCTGGGTGGCTTCGTTGCTGGGATTGGCGGGCATCGACTCGATGACGTCCGCACTGAGGTGATCGAGTAGTTCCGGGCTGGGTCCAGCAAGAGGAATTATTCCGGCCGCCTTGACCTGGTTCTCGACTTTGCTCATCTCGTGGAGCAACTTGTTGGCGTACTCGACGTTTTTCGCACCCTTGGGGATCACGATAAAGCTCTGGTCACGCACCGCGTTATCGAAGCTCGTATAGAAACCGTCTTTGGGATAGACGTTGTCCCACGTCGCGACGTACACCGCTTCCTTCGACTCAAGCAGTTGTGGCGTTTGGGAAGCCGCATCCCACAGGATCAGGTCATCGGCGATTTTCTCGAGGCTCTTGAACGCTCGATCGATGTCGATGGGGTAGAGATCTTGAGGCTTCACTCCGTCAGCGAGCAAAGCGATCGGAAGCGCATATCGGGCATAGGCCGGGATCGCTCGCTTGCCGGGCACTGCGGAGGTGTCCCAGAACTCTTGCCACGTCGTGATCGGTTTGGTGTCCTTAAGCGAACCCATATAGAGGGCAAAAGTCTGATAGCCCAGCCCGTACGGCGTCTTCGCTGCTTCATTCATCGGTTCGGGATCGATGGCTTCCCAATCAAGCTTCTGGATGAGGTCCGAGTCGACAGCGAGTTGGACGGCCGAGCCACCCAGTTCGTAGAGGTCGGCGGTGACATTGCCCGACTTGACCATGGCCTCGAGCTTCCCCATGTCGGGAGGAGTCTCCTGAACGAGCTTGACGCCGGTGGCTTCGGTGAATGGGTTGCCGTAGGCGACCTTGATCGATTCGCCACTGGCGCCGCCGGTCTCAACCATGCGAATCGCATCGGGGGTGCCGCCGGACCCGCCACTGGAACTACAGGCGGACAGTGCCATTGCAGAAACTGCTACCAAGGTGATGAGCCTGAACTTCATACCTTTTCTCCTTCAGTGACGAGTTCGACGGGTCCGGACCGACCGTCGAAGGTGGTGGGCTCCATAAGCCAAACCGATTCGGGGGACCATGAAAGGTGCACGAGGGCACCTCGATCGATGACGGAAGACGCGTCGTGCGAAACCGCGATCCACTCGTGGCCCGTCTCGAGGTCCAAGTGATATCTGATCGCGCCTCCGAGGTAGATGGCGTCCCGGACAGATGCACGAACCATTGCGCCTTCGTCACGTGTCGAAACGCTGATCGATTCCGGACGTAGCGTCGCGACCCTGTCGATGGAACCTTCTGCCGACAAAATTTCTGCCGGCTCGCGGCACGGCATCCTCAGGCCACCGGAGACGACTGCCCAATCCGGTCCGTGGCGCTCGATACGCCCCTCGACCTGGTTGGAGGTACCGAGGAAACTCGCAACGAACGGTGTCCTAGGTCGGCGATAGAGGTCGTCGGGACTTCCGATCTGTTCGATCGATCCGTCGTTGACGATGGCGATGCGATCAGAGAGCGTGAGCGCTTCCTCTTGGTCATGCGTGACCATGACGGTGGTGATGCCCAGTTCGCGTTGCAAATCACGCAACTCAACTTGGACCTCTTGTCGTAGTTTGCGGTCGAGGGCACCGAGCGGTTCGTCAAGCAGCAGCACCGTCGGCCGGATCACAAGGGCGCGGGCGAGTGCCACCCTCTGCTGCTGGCCCCCCGAAAGTGCCCCGATGGGACGTTGACCGAGCGATCCCAAACGCACCATGGCGAGGGCATCTGCAACCTTGGACCCGATTTCGCTCCGCGGAGTCTTGCGGACCTTGAGTCCGAATGCGACGTTCTGGGCGACAGTCATCGTCGGGAAGAGCGCATAGTTCTGGAATACGAGTCCCATGTTCCGGCGGTGACTCGGCGTGTGGGTGACGTCGGCACCGTTGATTCGAATTTCCCCGAATGTCGGGGTCGTGAGTCCTGATATGACGCCTAGCAAAGTCGACTTGCCTGAGCCGCTCGGGCCCAGCACGGTCAGAAACTCGCCAGTCTCCACTCGAAGATCGACGGCGTCGAGGGCGTCCACCGTGCTATAGCGAACGCTCACTTCTTTTACCTCGATGGCGCTCATAAGTGGTCTCCTCTAGTTGCTCAATTCAAGGAACATTGATTGACTTAACGTTCATTCAATTCAACGGTGGCCTACAGTAAGCCATGTCACATCAGCTGACGTCAAGCAGTTGTTCAAAGTTTCAGAGAGGACTCACTCCATGCCCAAGGAGCCCAAGACGGCCGTGGTTGCTCTCGAGAGCGAGGACACTCGCGAGCGCGTTCTCGATGCGGCGGCGCGATTGTTCAGCGAGCGTGGATATGAAGCGGCGTCGCTCAAACAGATCGCCGCAGCCGTCGGAGTCTCTGCGCCAGCCTTGTATTGGCACTTCGAGTCGAAGGCCGTCCTCTTGCACGCCGTGATCGACCGGAGCCTTCGACGATTCACTCGAACGATTCTGGCCGCGCAACAATCCGCGACGACGCCGCGCGAGCGCTTGGCGGCGCTCGTACGGGCCTACGTGCTCAGTCAGCTGCGCCAAGTGGCGGATGCGGAAGCATACTCCAATCTCTACGCACCCGGACATCTGATGTCCGTTCTGTCCGAAGAGTCTCGCAGTGAATTCCGTGCCTTGGAGAACCAGACCTTCAACGCCTTGCGTGACACCGTTCGCGAGGGGGTGACCCTCGGTGTGTTCACGACCGACAGTCCGACGTTTGCAACCCGCGCGATCGTGAGTATTGGCGAGGACTCCGCGAACTGGTTCGAGTACGACGGAGAGATGAACGAGGAACAGTTCGCGGATCGGGTTGTCGGCCTCGTCGAGCGAATCGTCGGTGTCAGCTGACCCCTGTTCCGGCTGTTGACGGAAACACCTCCCTTAATTAACCTTCATTAAGGGAGGTGTCTTCGCCGGCCCACACCTAGTCAGAAGAGGTTTTTATGAAGATCGTCGTGTTCGGGGGCGCCGGTGCCATGGGCGCCAAAGCCGTGGAGACTCTGGCATCTATGCCCGAGTTCACCGAGATCGTTGTTGCAGATCTCGATGTGGACCAAGCGAAGGCTGTCGCAGACGCGGCCGGTGAGCACGTTCGTGCCGACCGAGTCGACGCACTGTCCGCCGATCTGTCTGTGATCCTCGACGGCGCGTGGGGGGTACTGAGTACCCTCGGTCCGTTCACCAGGTTCGGCAAGATTATCCTCACCGCCGCTATCACAGCCGGCTGTCACTTCGTTGACATCATGGATGACTGGGAGCCCACCCTCGAAGCATTCGAACTCGACTCGGCCGCACGTGAAGCGGGCGTCACAGCTCTCATCGGGATGGGTGCGAGCCCTGGGGTGTCAAACCTGCTAGCCGCCCGGGCCGTCACCTACCTCGACGAGGTGACCGAGATCGTCACCGGGTGGCCGATCCAGACCATCGCGCCCATCTCAATCACACCTGACCGCCCCAACGCGGCGACTGTCCACTTTGTCATCCAAGCATCCGGCTCGATTCGTGTGACCCGGGACGGCAAGCTGCAGGACGTGACCCCGCGTGAAGTCATCGAACTCGAATACCCCGGCTACGGGCTAGTCTCTGCACGCACTTTGGGTCACCCCGAGGCCGTGACGCTCCGCCGGACTTACACGACGCTCCAGTCGAGCCTCAACGTGATGACGGGGCACCCGTGGTTCTTCGACCGCGTCGATTCGATCATGGAACGAGTCGACAATCGTGCACTCACCCACATCGCCGCCGCAGCGGAGATCGAAGCAACACTTGATGAATCACGGACGGCACTCGCCGATCCGAGGGACCCGCACGGCCCAGGCCTGTGGACGTGGGCCAAGGGCATCAAGGACGGCCAACTCCACGCGGTCGGTGCACAGCTCACTCGGTTCCCGCGTGGTGGCATGGCAGGCTCAACCTCGATTCCCGCCGCGATCGGCCTGCAACTGATAGCCCGGGGCGCGGTCACCGATCGCGGCGTTGTCACCGCCGAGGCGGCCATTGACGCTGACACCTTCTTCTCTGAATTCGATGCCTATTGCAACGCGCCAGATCCGCTCACGCCGTTGGTTCAGATCACCAACGCTCGGATCGTCTGATATCGCCGAACCGTAATGCAGCAGCTTGGGCGCCTGGACTTGGATGCGACGGCATCGTCGGGGTGCGGTGAATTTGCCCTGTCTGCTGTCTACTAATTCTGGATCGCACACTAGCTGGTGTGCCTGATAGGGATTCGCCGATGGCGTACGAACACCTTCAGCCGATCAGGTGTGCAAGTTGCATTCGTCCCCGCGGCTAACCTGCCCCCATGGATGAACCAACGGCCATATCAGCTGACATGTTCAAGTATTGGCATGTCGACTACCAGAACGGATCCGTCCGTGTCGTTTACCAAGACGGGCAGGTCCTCGATAGCGAACTCGAAGCCAGGTACAGGCCGATCAACTCCCAAGTCGAGGGGTCGACCTTCGACTGGGAGAAGTGGTGGATCTATACGACCACGACCAGGCACGACCTCATCCTCACCGAAGGGTTCAATCCAGCATCCCCACCGCCTCTCAACGGCCGACCGGCCGTTTACCTTGACCAAAACCGGTGGCGAACCGTCGCCGACGTCCTGCACGAACCGGCTCGCGTGAAGGACCTCAGCGAGCGACGTGCAGCTCAGGAGCTCATCGACCTCGCCAACGATGGGGGCATCGTCCTGCCCCTCTCAACTGGACACCTGATCGAGACCGCCGGGTTACATGGCGACCGACGCTACGAGATCGGCATTGCGATGGCCCGTCTGGCCAGCGGGTGGCAGATTCGGAACCCGCTCGATCTGTGGAAGCACGAAGTCGACCGGTCCATGCGAAGGCGTTTGGGCAGTATAGAGAGTGCACCCGTACTACATCCCATCGTCACAGAACCCGGTGCGCTCTTCGGCAGCGACTCCTCCCTAAGTATCACCGACGAGACCCCAGACCTGGACAAGTTAATGACAATGTTGACCATGCCGAGCGTCATCCTGGATGCGCTCGTGGACCCCGAGCGGATACCGAAGAACCCGATCACTAAATGGGTAACCCATCACGCAGCCATCACGGCGCAAATCCACGCAGAGCATCTACCCAAGGAGCAACGTCGCCGACTCGCTAGACGTCGCTACTGGAACGAAAACATCGGCTACTACACCGCCGCATACCGCCGACTGGCGAACTCGACAGACTTCCCAATGTTCAGCGACGCTGAGTTGGCGCGATTATTCGCGAATTCCCCCATGGTCGGATTAATGTCCGAACTCTTTATCCGCCGGTTTATCGACCACATGGGCAAGTGGAAGCGGAACGACTTGGTCGACATTTTTCACCTATCCAGCGCCGCCGGCTACGCGCAGTACGTGTGCGCCGAGGCTCACACCGGCACGCAACTCCGAGACGCCCAGCGAACGCTCGGGCGCCCCGAAACCGTCTTTACTACCCTTGACGAACTGCTCACCGCCGTTCGTAGCGACGGCGCCCGAGCCGATTCCGAGAGAGCCAGAACCGAGCGTTGAACAACCAGGGCTCTGCATCAAGCCCTTCACTCACACGCGGCGTCCGCCTTGGTGATCCCGAGTTGGCGTTTCGCAGAACGGTAGATTGATGCTCGACACGGTCCCGACGTTGCGCTCGCTGCCCCGACGGTTTGTGGCCTGTTGGCGACCGACCAGTGCAGGCCGACCCGGCCTAGTCAACGCCCACGCGTCCCTCCTAGCGACCCTGACGCGAAGTCAATTACAGACCGTCGAGTCGGCCGAGGCATGACTGAAATGTATAGAAGTGTCGACCGCCTACAGTCACGTTGAGGGACGGTCCGGGCGAATCCCCCGAACACGATCACTACCTCGACTTCACGCTCTCAGGATCGACGAATTCCTCTCCCAGCAGAATAGAGCGTGCACGCGCAGTGAATCCCGAATCAAGGTCCGAGGTAGTCACGAGAAAATTGACCACATCGGCCGCCAACTTTGCCCCAACTTCATCGTAGAGTGCACCCGTGTCAGTAGGCGCTGAAATCTTTTCCTTGAGCGCAGCGGTGAAGGCTCCCACTTCGAGCAACCGCAACGCGGAAAGTATATGAGCCGGTCGACGCTGCAGACGTGCAGTGAGCTCCAGCAAACGGGAGTGATACGAAGGAAGCGGATCAACATAAACATCCTGCGGAATTGCACCGTTCTGGCTCAGATGCGCGAGCATCTTTGACAGCTCTTTTTTCTCGGAAAAACCGTTCGGGCCACCTAAGATGTATTGTGACAACCCGAGGTCCAGATCGCTTATATACGCCTTTCGGATGTTTTCGATTGCGTGCGTGAGGCTGACGGTATACAACCAGGCGAAATCGATCACTAGGGATACATGGTGAGGATTTCTCGGCGAGAGCAATCGACTGGACAAGCGAAGCTGCTCCACAATCTGCGTGAGACTTCGGTATTCTTCTCCCACCCAATAATCAAACTCTCGATAGTCACGCAGCTCTCTCAGCCGTCCATCCAGACCACTAAATGCGTGGAGAACTTTTTGGGTCTTATCGCGATCAAACAGCCAAGACACTGGCCCGGAATTCAGCGGAAGGTCGCTTGGATGAAATGCTTCCGCCTGAGCTAGCTCCTTGCTATTCAATGCTGTTATGTGGAGTCGATTCGCGAGCTGTCTCGCTGCGTGTGACACGTCGGTCTCGCGCAACATATACGCTGCGTCGGCAGCGAATAGATCCGCGACTCCACGAACCCAGAACATTCGGCCGGTAGATCCCTTGGCAGTGGTTTTACAGTCTACGATGGCACTTTCAACTCGGTAGCCACCAGATATCGTAAGGCCAAGCACATCAAGATCTGTAAACGACTCCGCCCCAGCCGACCGACGAGGGCTCCCAGCCGAAGCAGTCGCAACTCCGCCCACGCTCCGGAGTTGAACATCGATACGCGTTGTGTATCCCATGCGCCACAACAACCGGCGTGCCGCGACTTTGAGCCCCAAATCGAGTTCACTCACCGTGCGCCTCTCCCCAACGCTTTATCGATAACCGCCTGCCAGGACTTATCATCAATGTTAGGCTTGTTCTTCATTCGATTGAGGGTCTGCATCGGCGCAGTGTACGGCGCGCCGAGTTCCAATATCTTACGAGCTTCGTCCCCGCCGCCACGACCCTCAATTTGCTGACCCTGAGACAGCAAGTCTCTCGCAATTCCGAGCGCTTCCCTATTATCAGTGGTGTCGATGAAACGCGGTGTCACCCATGTACCCCCATGCCTTAAGTCGGGCCCAAAGGCAATGAGGCCACTGCGGTGCATCAGGCGATATTGACGTTCATGCTCCCCTCGCGGATTAAGATATCCACGATTTGGGTCGAGTAGTTTGTCAATGACATTAATCAAACCAGCGGCCGACAAATTATTGTAGCCGCCAAAATGCTGCCCACAGCGGAGGCAAGCGACCACAGCGAGAGCCTTCTCCAAGACTGGCTTCCTCGACCTCAGTAGCGTTGAGTCCAGGCTGTAAGGGAGGGTAGCAAAGGGTTGCAAGGTTCCTCCGGGCAACTCAACGGCAGGCGCGAGTATCAGACCCCTTCCAACTGCGTCTATGAGAACTTTGTTCGCCGACTCGACAGGCAGACCTTGCTCACCAACGACGGCCGCGAATGCGTCCGCTATTTGCGCTGGTCCGTGATCCCGTATCAACTCTGCCAGTAGAGCTGGATTCTCAAACCCAAAGAATGGCGAGTATGCGACTAACCCGCCCGAGACTTCGATGGTCTTGATTAACTGGGATTGTGCTCCGATTTCAATTAATCTCGGGAGGTCCGTGGAGTCCAGACCCGCCCGGCTTGCAAGTTCCTCCACCGGGACCGGAGATTCAGCCAGTCGATCGACAGCAATAACCATTTGCTCTTCGAGGTCCGTCGGCTGCTTTTCACGCCACGCTTCCCCAAGGCGGCCGTACAAATCGTCGTAAAATGGGACAGTTTCAGTGAATCGGACAACCCGATCAGATTCGTAGACGACACCCTGGATAAATTCCAGATCCGCGAGAGATCTTATGACGTTGTCAAAAGCATACGGACTCACATCCAATTGCTCGGCCGCGACCGCTCGCAGTGCTTGCGCGTCACTAACAACGTCCAATCCGCGAACGAGTGCCGCCACACTGGCTGCCATTCCGATCATCTGGGTCCCGGCGAGCGGAACTAGGACTCCCGAATTGGGATTGACATTTCGTAGTCCAGCATGAACATCTTGACAGCGCAACCCCTCGTCAAACTTGTCCACTATTTATTCCTGCCCTCTCGTGTCGGCGCCTCGCTAGGCAATAGGTTAGATCACTGTCAGTCCGGTTCACCGACAGCCACGCGGTGCACCGCTACGCCAGAAACTGCTACTCCCGGGATTCATGAACCCGGCCGCCAGAACGCTAAGCGCTCCCGGGGACGAGGGGATGGAGGCATCCATGACGGAATTCAGCCGGAACCATCGGCCAGAAGTGACGCTGTTGCCCTCGCGTGGATCATCGCTCGGTAATGGCCGATATTGAGGCACTGCCTAGGCGAACCGTAGACACCCCCTTCCCCGCCTAGGGGCGGTCACGTGACGCGGGCGGGGAGAATTCGTCCGGCCACACTGTGAGCGCACTCCAGTAAATGTGGCTAAGGTTTGCACGTTCAATCTTTGCACCTGCGAGATTTGCAGCGTGCAGGTTCGCGTTGGTCAGGTTCGCTTCGGTGAGATCGGCGTTCGTTAAGTCCGCGTCAACTAATGTTGCTGCGGTCAGGTTCACGGACCCCAAATCTGCGCCGGATAACTTCGCTCCGGTCAAGTTTGCTCCAGATAGATTCGCGTCAGATAAGTCCGCACCGGACAACTTTCCACTGGACAGATTCGCACCAGACAGGTTCACAGTGAACATGACGGCATCTAGCAAGTTCGCCGAGGTCAGGTTCGCTGAAGTCAGGTTCGCACCAGATAGATGAGCCCCGGAGAAATCCGCGCGGGTCAGGTTCGCGCTCGACAAATCTGCGTCAACCAGGATCGCACCCGTCAAGTCCGCGTGAAACAATTTCGCACCAGAAAGATTTACCCAAGTCAAGTCCGCGGATACCAAATCTGCGCCACCCAGGTTCGCTGACGTCAGGTTCGCACCGGTCAGAATCGCACCGGATAGGTTCACACTCCGAAGGAATGCTCCGGGAATGTCTGAGGAGGTCAGATTCAAGTTGGATAGGTCCGCACGGCTAATGGTGCAGTCGAATCCTTTCCAGCTTTTCGGATCCGAGGTCTCTTCAGCTGAGCGGTTGTGCAACGCGAGGAGGATAGTCTTGCGCACTTCCAGCTCGCCCGTATCTGGCAGCATGGCCGCGATCAGTTCTGGAGTGTGAGTGTTGGGGGTGCGAAGGTAGGCGCGGAGTAGGTCGATGGCGACTTGTTTCTCATTGCGGTCGTTCTGTTGCTGCCAGTCGTCGGCAAGGGATGCGAGGGCGTAGACGCCAGCGAGCCGGATAGCAGCGGATTCGTGGGCGAGTTGTTCGGCGCAGGTGGTGTATCGAGATCGTAAGTCTCGTATCACTTCTCGGTGATGGTTGCGCTCGTCCGTCTTCGTTTGCTCCGCCCGACTAAGCTCGCTTTGTTGTCGCTGCTCCTCAAATTGCTTCTCGTGTCTCGCTTTCTCGTCTGCCGCGACGCTTTTCGCGTGTTCAAGTTCGGTTGCCGCATGTGTGAGTTGTTCAGCGGCGGTTCTCTCCGCACTAATTCGAGTGTTGTGTGCGGATCGGAAAGTGAGGACACCGGCCCCGAGAACGCCAGCTCCACCGAGGATTGTCGCAACGGGCTGCGCGACCCCCGAACCTCCGGAAAGGATCGCAAATCCCGACACTATAAACAAGGCGGCACTCACCGTAGCGAGCGCGGTGCCTGCAAAGAACCCGATCCGCGTGCCGCGCGATCCAGGTGGCGGCTCAAGAACTGGCGGCCTGTCTACTCGCGAATCTCCATGCGGCGAATCTGTTGTCATCATTCGGATATTGTGCGATGCCGACAGTCAGTAGGCGGCGCCGGAGCGTCATCCGGCGTCAGCATCACCGAACCCGCGCATCGTTTTGGGGCCGGATGAAGCGACTCACAGTACTGATGAATCACAAACCGCCTTTCCCAAGGCATGCGATTTTGCGAGAGATGATGATCGCTTCGGGCTTCCTCTACCACCGGCAACGAAGCGCGGTTGTTTCGGATGCTGCAGACAGAGCGAACCTCGCCTACAGCAGCTCGTCTGCCAGGCCAAGAGCCGGCACCAAGATCGCGATCTCGATGACTTCGACATGCGCTGCTGGTCCTCCGGTGAACTCGGCGATGGTGAACTGCTCCGCCAGGTCCGATCTTCTCCTCGGATCTCTGTCGAATGTGGGGAGAGGCGCGGCCCAAGGTCCACTCGGCGGTGGATTGTGTGGCACTAGAGACTTCTCGGACGCCCAGCGGAGTTGGGCGAGGGAGCGGCACCTGGCCAGACCCTCATCCGTTGCGGATTGACCTCCGACGGATTGTTTGGTCAGACGAGTTCGGTGATTCAGAAGAAATTGGTGATGGCCTCGGATTGAGTCATGCGTCCACCGACTTCGATCCGCGGTCGACGCTCGAAGAGCCCCGAGCCTGAAAACTGCGGCAAGTTCTGCACCTTGATCGACTTCAGACCTGATTCATTGCTGCACTCGCAATGCCGTTGCTGCACCCCCTAATGCCGTAGCCACCGGAAGACGAAAGGAAGCCGCACAAGCTTTCCCCAGCAAATGCGCCTGCCCGCATCCCCTACAAGAACTACAAGGTCACGAGCGAAACACTATGCAAGAAAAAGGGTTTGAAGCATTCGAAGCTACGCGGCGGATGTCGCGTTAGCTCGAGCGAGGGCGCTGCCCGTGATTGCTGACGTCTGTCTCTGTGTTTACTGGCGGAGGCTGATGCTCTGCTCGTCCAGGTAGGAGTTGAGTTCGAAGAACTGGAGCAGTTGCTCTCGCATCACCTCAAAGTTCGCGCCACTGTCCGGCCGAGCTCCGCACTGGAGGTGTCCAGCCGTCGTGGCGATGCCTGCCAGTTCGGCCAAGTTACAACCGAGCGCCATCGCGAGAGCGAGTAGCTCGTTCGCCTTCGCCGGCTGGGTGCCAGCGATGATGCGCGAGAGAGTGGACGGGGAGATACCAGCTTTGTCGGCCAGTTCGCGTCGGCTTGCGATTTGGGCAGCGAGCCTCGCCTTCTCGATCCGCGCGCCAGTCGAGAGTGCACTCATCACAGATCACCTCCTCAATCGCGTACTCGGCGATCAAATCAGAGTATGTGCGCCGGCACCATTGCAGCAAGAAACTTCGCTAGATTGTGAGCCGCGACGTCCCGTTTGGCCTACCTTCTACGAGCGTCAACTTCCAATCCGGTCAAGTCAGTCGCGGCCCAGAGCCAATCATGGAGCCGAACCGGAACAGGACCCCACCCGATCATTGATCGGGGCGGTGACACACGCTTGCCCGACAGCAATCACGCTGCTCCACCACATATTTCGAAATATTGCACACCTAATTCGACGGTCGAATCCATTGTGGAGTACCGGGCCGAGCCGGTACTCTGTGTGACATCGGAGGTGCGCCGACCAGAAATTGAAACACGGCGAAAGGATGGCGCACTCGATGATAGAACTTCCGTCGGCTCATTTTGGGCGACGCACGACGAGGAACTTCGAGCCGGACGACACCGTGCGGGTTGAGGTCCGACTGCCCGCTAAGACTGCCCAACGCCTCTACGAGCGCGCACGGCTGTCCCAGCGCACGCTCAGTGCAGTAACTGCTGAGGCTCTTGACGCTCTTGAATGCGAGTGCTCGCGACGAAGCCGTGACGGTCCCTAGCCATTCTGGGCATGGAAAAAGCCGGGCGCCAACCCGGCTTTTCCTCAAATCTCAACAGCGGTGGTCGCCGCTGCCTCACCCAAACTCACCTTGTTGACTTGGAGGTTTGTTATGTCTATTTCAGCCTGCCCATCGGGCGTTGTCAAGGTTCTATTCGTTGCGGATCGACTCCTTGAAGCGGCAGATCGACCTGTACTCGACCACTGTGCCGGGCTACCAGTCTGGGGTCCACGATGAGATCGCCGCTGGTACCAGGCACTTCTGTGAGTGCGCGCCGAGGAGTTCGTCGCTCACCCAAACAGATCACTGCGCACCTCCGCCGCGCATTGCCCCGCCGGGATGCGCTCGACGCACTTCGCGATCCACAAATCCGGGCCAAGGCCGTCGCCGAATGCAGCGTGATTTTGTGGGACGGCGCAGACACCCGCATCGCGCCGGTAGCAACCCTGACGAGAACGAATGTCGAGTCCGTGATGCCGGTGCGCCGGCTGGGGTCACATATGCATTCACGCTCAAACCTGATGATCCATACTGCCCGTTTTGCTGGCCTACCAGCCGTAGTATGGGCCGAATCCAAGCTCGAGCAACTCTGGATGATGGAACTCGACCGCCGAGCCGACGTGCACCGCTATCAAAGCCAGGCCTGTGTGCTGTCTTGGCCCGTTGGGGAGCGGTGCATCCTTCAAATACCGGACCTCCTAGTGTCCTGCGACAGTGGTGTAGAGATCGTCAGCGTGCGCGCCGAAGACGACATGGGCACGTACGCCCGAGTGATACTGACCGAGCTACTTCCGGAAACGTTTCGGGCGCACGGCATCGACTACCGCGTATGTGGGACGATGCCGCGCCAGCGAACTGTGAATCTTCGCCTGCTCGGCGCGCTCCGGTGGAAAGCGCCTGCCATGAAAGAGCCTTGGTGGGTGGCGGGTAGCGACATTCAGTCAACGAAAAGCCTTGGTGCAGTGTCGGATGCGTTCGGCGGCGGCCCGGTAGGACGTGGACGGGCTCTGCGGGCGCTCGCGCAGTGCCATCTCGACGTCGATCTCGACCGGCCCATCACGCAGGCGTCGGAGGTGGCATGGCGATGAATACCAACACGTTCGGCCTGGGAACCCGCTTCGAGGTGGACGGGCAGCTATGTACGGTGATCTCGATCGCGGCGACACTGACCCCACCAACTGCGACTCTGCGAAATGATGCCGGCGAGTACATCGAAACAGCTCTGCTGCAGGCTATTTGGATGTTCAATGACTTCTGCATGATCGATCAGCCGAGGATCACCGACACCAGCGACAGCGACCTACTCGACGATCTACCGACGCACGTCAAGTTGCAAACGATCGAACGAGCCGCACACGCACGCACTGTGATCCACGGGGACCCGTCAGGAGTTGTCGGCCCCGACAGCGATCCTCGGTACAACCCTGCACTGACCACGCGGCCATCGAGACTCCGGACGCTGACCCGAGATCTCGCAGGCACCCGTGGATACTCACGCGCTCAGTTGTATCGCATGGTTTCGGATTTCGAGAGCGGCGGCATCCACGCGCTCATTCCTCGTCACGCTGACAAATCGCGCCCCGACGACCCGAGATTGGGTCTCCGCGAGGGCACATTGGACACAATCTACCGAGTGTTATTGGATCTGGCGAGGCACAAGTCGACGGTGGGTCTCCAAGCGAGGAAGACGCGAGTGCTGCGAGAGCTAGACCACCTGGGAATCAACGACCCACTGCTCACATCTTTCCGCCTCGAAGCTGTCGTCCGGATACTGTCCACCGAACTGACTCTCGCGGGCACAGCACGGACTCGTCGCACCAACAACGCCCGGGCTCAACGCGGATATCGCAGGCCTGCACCGTCAATGCCCGGCGAGAGAATTGAAATTGATGCCACCGAACTCAACGTGTGGATTAGATGCCCCGACACGGGAAAGGAAATACGGCCATGGATCAGCGTCGCCGTGTGTGTGGCAACTCGACTGGTCACGGTACGGGTCACGGCTGAGAAGCCATCGGGCCGAGACACGCGGATGCTGCTCTTCGACGTAATGTCGCCGCTCGTCCTACCTGAAATTGCCCGCCCCCACACTCTTGCGCTGGGCGTGCCCCGAGAAACGCTCGTCCATCCAGGGATGGGTATCGGCGTGCTGGTTATCGATCACGGCAGCGAGTACGAGAATTACCGTGTCGTCGATGCGCTTGCACGGTGGGGTAGCACGATCGAACTGGCACGAACCCGACGCGGCATGGACAAGCCCTACGTCGAGTCTGTGAATCGGTCACTAGCCATCATGCAGCAGAACCTCGATGGCTTCACCGGCAACGGTCCCGAAAACCGAGGCGATGATGTCAATGCCACTCTGACATTGTCTGCGGTGCAATCGATCTGCAAGGAATGGGCGATGACCTACTATCCGCATCTTCCTCACAGCGGACTACCGTCAGCAACCAAGAAGGGGCACTTTTTGACTCCCGCCCAGCGGTATGAGCAATGCTTGATTCGGGGTGGTGATCTGCACGTAGCTCCCCACCCCGATGACGTGTTCGGTTTCCTCGACTGTGCCGATCTTGCAGTGTCGTCGGACGGCGTTCACTATCGAGACTTCCGCTACGATGGACCGATCCTCAACGAGGTTCGGAGAGGGTCCATCTCGCCGTTGGCTCGGCCTGGACGCAAGCGCCGGTTCTTTTACGACAGCTACGACAGGTCTCGGATGTTCTTTCGAGACGACTTCGACGGGCGCTGGCACACCCTCACCGCCATCCACGACGACGGTACGACATTTCCTCCGTTCAGTGACCTTGTCGCAGATGACTTTTCGCAGTTCCTCGGGCGCAATCGGTTGACCCGCGAAGAGCGAGACAACGCCGAAATTGCCTTCTGTAAGTTCGCTGACGAACTAGCCGAACACGAACGCAAACGTTGGTCCCTTGACCGCGCCCGTGTCGCGAACTCAGCTCCGGTCCCGCAGTCGAACCCCGGAACGACTGAGACAAGCGGCATCGGCATGCCGGCACTACCGCCAGTCGACGTGGACACTTTCGCGATCTGGGATCTCGAGCCAGCCGATACCGACGAGGTGTGGTGACCCATGACAATCCAGACAACATCTGCCATTCGTTCCCTCATAGCAGATCAGCCACCCGTCCTACAGAACCGCGCAGACTGGCCTCGACTGCGGCGGCGAGACTCTGCCGATGCGCCGCCGTGCGGGATCGACGGTGATGGGATCACACTCGCCCGATGGATCAGATCGATCGGCCCCATCGAGACTTCCGACATCCAAACGATCGAAAACGACATGCGCAAGTTGCTCGACCACAACGCCACTTCGGTGAATGCGGGCCGTCGATGGGTCGCGATCAACGGGCCATCACTCGTCGGAAAAACACAGGCGACCACGGCCGCCATGCTCCGAATACATGACGACCTACTCAAACATCCTCACGATCCAGGAAAAGGTATTCGAGCCGAACACATACCGGTAGTTTTCGTCAGCGATGCGGGCGCAAGCTGGCCGACACTCCTACGGGCTATCGGCGCATTCGCCAGCGTCCCGAACACCAGGCTGGCGACGGGGGCCGACATGCTCCGGCAGCTACGAACAGTGCTGCCCAGCATCGGAACTCGGATGATCGTCGTCGACGACGCGCACATGCTTCGCCGCGTGGGTGCCGCTCGTGATCTGACCGACAACCTGAAAATGACGGTCGACGCGCTTCCTGTCAGTTTCGTCTTCGTCGGAGCCGGACTCGAAAACAGCGCCCTCCTCAGACGGACGGATCGCTCAGAGGACGAATACTCCGCAGCAGTGCAGCTCGCTGGTCGAATGCATCGTCGCGATCTGATGCCGTTCGTCGACACGGACAAGACTCAAATGCGAGCCTGGCATCGACGTATCGGTGCACTGATCGGCCGACTTGAACTCATCGACGGACTCGACAGCAGCGAACTCCGTGACGCGACGTTCGCCGCCAACCTCTTTCACGCGTCCGGCGGCCGAACAGGCCTGTCCCTCGAGCTGCTCAAGGACGCCACTATCGCCGCAATTGCCCACCGCCGGAGCCCCACAGTCAATGACCTCATCTTCGAATCCAAGAGAAAGGCCACCGAATGATTCCAATCCGAGCCGATCTTCTTCACGACGAGTCACTCGATTCTTGGATCGAACTTCTCGCCGATCTCAACGGGTGCCGCCCACGCGACATTACAGGCCACGACGACACCATCAACAAGGACAAAGCCCTACCCCTCACCAGGGCCGTCGACGACCCCTCGCTCCTTCGCGTCTCCGAGTGCACCGGTGTGGACCCTGACCGATTGGCCGAGGCGACACTACGTCGATACAAGCCTGTCGGGCTCGCGAACGTCACGCGTGATTCATCGACCGGCCCATGGTCTCAGGTACGCGGAACCGGTTACTGCCCCATATGTCTCATCGACGACGATCTCCGCTGGAAATTGCCTTGGCACCTGCGCTGGATCAACATCTGCGAGGAACACCACACAGTGCTAAGAGACAACTGTCCCGCGTGCGGATCGAGAGCGCGTGACACGCGCACACACCACCCACGCACTACCGGCTCCCACATATCCGCATGGCGCCTCAGAAGATGCAGTCACGGATGTGCCACCGAAATCCTGGCTCAGAACACGGCGCACACAATCGAAATCCACTCGGCCGCTTACGAAACGCACTCATGGCTCACCAGAATCCTGCACACCAACGGCGCTTCATGCGCATACACCGGCGACGAGTTCCTCAGCGCGGAAAGCATCCTCACAGACGCCTCGCTCCTGACCCGGCACGCTCTCAACGCCATGACCTACGTCGATGGCGTCGGATCCATCCCCGACAGCCCGGACCCAGGAGCGTGGACTCAAAAACTGAGTCGGTCGGACTTCGTCAGCACACCCATGGGCCGAAGTGGAGTATCCGAAGTAACAACCCCACAGTTTCTCATCGCACAAACCGCGGCGATCGGCATCCTCACCACCGCTGCCAGCGGCAGAGACTTACTTGATACGTGGTTGTCACCATCGCGAATCACACACATCATCGACCATCTACGACGAAGGAACCACGCCACCTGCACCGTCCACCTCGAACGGTTACTCAGCTGGCGCCGACCGCCACAAACCGGAACCGTCTTGAGCGACCGGCTCGGACGCCGCCGACCACAGCATTCCGCGAAGGCATTGACTAACGCCACCACACGATCGATCGACGCGATGAATCTTCCCTCCTGCATCTGGAGGCAGGTACGCGACAACGCTCCCGAACTCCCCGACCGAGTCATACGACTCTTCCCGCTCACCGCACCGATCGCACTCGCCTCGATGGGACGCAAACCAGACTACAACCGACTCGCCCTGGAATTCAGCCTTGACTACAACGCCGACGAAATCCGCTATGCACTAAACCATCTCATCAGCAACGAACACGGAACCGAAGTATTCAACTACCTTCAAAACCTGCATGCGCATCTACTGTCATACCCGCCACCGATCGACTACCGGAGGCGGCGCCACCTCTTCCCCGCGCCATCCGACATCGGACGTAACCACACCAGACTTCTCGCCCGAGCAGCAAACACCTACCTGACCACCGCATTCACATGGAAGATCCAACGCTATATCTGGCAGCTCCTGACCGGCAGCGACCCGCTCGTGACCTACGGAGCCGCTCTGCTCCACGGCCCCGCAGCCTACAGCTACCGCAAGTTCGTCCTGACGATGCCGGTCGACCTCCAAGACAAGTCCGGCGAAGTCGCGCAACGCCTTTTGCTGAAGCATCGAATCGGTGAACCAGTAAGTTATACACCACAATTCACAATTGAAACTGATACATGGGCGGACCGCGGGCGCGAAGAACGCTACCTCCCCGACATCGGTCGCAGCGATCTCCGACGAACGAGCCTCTCACTCACACTCGCAGCATCCGCTGCAGGCGACCCCGAAGAACTCGTCCATCTGGCGCTCGCCGGCGAAAAGATTGCAGCACTTCGACTCTGCCGATTCGCCGACAGCGCCCACTGCAAGCTCGATGGCGACGCTGCCGCGATGTTCGGGGTCCGACCCACCCAGATACGCCGGGAATACACCTACCTTGCCAAGGCACTCGGAACCGACGTTTTCACACGAGATACCAGCCACGGGCCACGCCAACTCACACCGACTGGCAGTTCGCTGTACCACCTCGTGCGGGCGAACATCGATCGCCTCCGGCAGATAGCCAGCTACGAACCACCCCGACCAACCTAAACCCCCAACGATACCGACGTCTTGCGGTCGTATTTGCCCGCAAGGCGTCGCTGTGTGCAGGAAACAGTGTCCTGGCACGCAGCAATTCCAACCTTCAGAAAGCTGAGAGTGGGCTCAGCCCGCATTTGTCTCAAATTCACAAAACTGCAGGTGTTTGTCTCAAAATCTCATGATGTCCGATTTTTGTCTCATCACCAGGCGATGGCGGCAGCCACTATCCACGGGCCATGTCCACAAACTTGGACAGGTGAAGCTGGTGCGCCACAGTGATTGTCGCGGTTGGGCCGTTACGGTGCTTACCCAGAATCAGGTCGGCTTCACCGCCACGGGGATCGTCTCGCTCGGTCGCGTCGGGGCGGTACAGCAGAATCACCATGTCGGCGTCCTGCTCGAGCGATCCGGACTCACGAAGGTCGGCGACCTGCGGACGCTTGTCGGTTCGCTGTTCGGGACCACGGTTGAGCTGACAGATCGCGACAACCGGAACTTCGAGCTCCTTCGCCAAAAGCTTTAGGCTACGGGAGAATTCGGAGACTTCCTGCTGACGGGACTCGACCTTTTTACCTGAGCTCATCAGCTGGAGGTAGTCGATCACGATCAGGCGAATGTCGTGTTTCTGCTTGAGCCGCCGCGCTTTTGCGCGAATTTCCATCATAGTGAGGTTGGGGGAGTCGTCGATGAATAGCGGCGCCTCACTGATCTCACTCATGCGACGCGCGAGCTTGGTCCAGTCGTCGTCGGTCATCTTTCCGGAGCGCATGTCGCCGAGCTTGATCTTTGCCTCTGCGGACAGCAGACGCATGACGATCTCGGTTTTGCTCATTTCCAACGAGAACATGACGCTGGCCATGCCGTGCGTGATGGAGCAGGAACGCAAAAAATCCATTCCAAGGGTCGATTTGCCCACACCAGGTCTAGCCGCGACGATAATCATCTGACCAGCGTGAAGGCCGTTGGTGATCTCGTCGAGATCCTTGAATCCGGTGGGCACACCGAGGGAAATTCCGCCTCGGCTGGCGATGGAGTCGATCTCGTCCATCGTGGGCTGGAGGAGCTCGGTGAGGGGTACGAAGTCCTCGGTGGTTCGACGCTCGGTGACCTCGAAGATCTCGGCCTGCGCGCGGTCGACAACCTCGGCCACGTCCTGGCCCTCGGTGCCGGCGTAGCCGTACTGGACGATGCGAGTACCGGCGTCGACCAGACGACGCAGCACGGACTTCTCGGCCACGATCTCGGCATAGAAGGCGGCGTTGGCGGCTGTGGGCACTGTCTGGGTCAGCGTCACCAGGTAGGCAGCACCACCGATACGGCGGAGCTCACCTCGACGGTCGAGCTCGGCGGAGACCGTCACCGGGTCGGCGGGCTCGCCACGGCTGTAGAGGTCCAGGATCACGTCGTAGACGGACTGGTGGGCGGGCCGGTAGAAGTCACCCGGACGCAGTACCTCGAGGACGTCAGCGATGGCGTCCTTGCTCAGCAGCATGCCGCCGAGCACCGACTGCTCGGCAGTCATGTCCTGAGGTGGCTGGCGTCCGAACTCCTGGTCGGGCTCGGCCTCGGGAGGGCCCGGGTAGTCCGGCCCCGAGAAGTCGGAAGGTCCTCGATCATCTACAACAGCCACAAGCGAGACCTTCCCGTAAAACACTCGACGACACTGCCAGAAACCGCAGCGCCCTCATCATTTGTACCTGCCCCCACCGACATCCCCTAGCCGCATTCGGCCGGGCTGTAGATAGACGCCGAGATGACGTTAGGGACTAGTAGGTCCGCATACAAACCGGACTGTGGATAAACCTGTGGATGCTTTGTGGAAACTCCCGCCCCACGGTGTGCACCGCCTGTGGAGCATTTGGGGACTACTTTGCCTAGCAACCACAAAAGACCAGGTAGATGGCTATCCACAATTTCACAGGCCTGTTGATGAAAATAGTTTTTCCACAGTCGGCGCGTCGGCGTGTCGGGCGTGTTGCCTCGCCCGATTCGTCACTGATCACCAAGTCGAACATCACAGTGTGAGAGTTATCCCCAGGTCCGATTCGGGACGCTGTCAGGCGGCACACCTCACCCCGAAACAAAACGTCGGGCCCCACACACCGAAGTGTGCGGGGCCCGACGAGACGAACAGTCGACTATGCGCCGACGACGTTCAGGTTGAACTTGGCAACCACATCGGGGTGCAGGTTCACGACCACGGCGTGCTTGCCCGTGTTCTTGATGTGAGCCTTCGGCAACACGATGGAGCGCTTGTCGACAACCGGTCCACCGGCAGCCTTGATCGCAGCAGCGACGTCAGCGACGGTAACCGAACCGAAGAGCTTGCCCGAGCCACCGGCGGTCTTGACCGTCAGCGTTACGGACTCGAGGCCCTCGATAGCTGCCTTGAGCTCCTTGGCGTGATCCAGGCCGCGCACAGCGCGCGCTTCCTGTGCACGACGGATGCCCTCGACCTGCTTCTCGGCGCCACGGGTGGCGACGATTGCCAGTCCGCGGGGGAGCAGGTAGTTACGGCCGTAGCCGTCCTTGACCTCCACGGTGTCGCCAGGCGCACCGAGGTTGTCCACGTCAGCGGTGAGGATGAGCTTCATGTTCTTTCCTCCCTTTCCTTAGCGAGCCACGGTGGCGTAAGGCAGCAGTGCTACCTCACGTGAGTTCTTGACGGCAATGGCAACGTCGCGCTGGTGCTGGACGCAATTGCCGGTGACACGGCGAGCACGGATCTTTCCGCGATCGCTGACGTACTTACGAAGCAACGTCGTGTCCTTGTAGTTGATCTGCGTGTTCTTCTCTTTGCAGAAGGTGCAGACCTTCTTCTTCATAACCTTGTCGCGCAAGGGCGGCTTCGGCATGTCTTTGCTCTTTTCTGGATGTTCCTGATCAGGTACGGATCAGAAGGGCGGTTCGTCGCTGCCCGCACCACCGAAGGAGCCCGAAGCCTGAGGCGCACTGCCCCAAGGATCGTCTCCACCCGAAGGTGCAGCGCTCGGACGTCCGCCACCCGATCCGCCGGAGGAACCGCCGAAGTTGCCGCCTCCACCGCCGCCACCACGGTTGGCCTTGTTGACCTTTGCCGTGGCGTACTTCAGTGAAGGACCGATTTCATCGACTTCGAGCTCGACGACAGTTCGCTTTTCGCCCTCGCGAGTTTCGTACGAACGCTGCTTGAGCCGGCCGCTCACGATTACTCGTGAACCACGGGTCAAGCTCTCCGCGACGTTCTCGGCTGCTTCGCGCCAGATGTTGCAACGCATGAACAGCGCATCGCCGTCTTTCCATTCATTGGAATTACGGTCGAAGGTGCGGGGCGTGGAAGCAACCGTGAAGTTTGCAACCGCGGCACCCGCCGGGGTGAAACGAAGTTCAGGATCAGCCGTCAGGTTTCCGATGACGGTGATGATGGTGTCGCCAGCCATGTGGTTCCTCCTGCATTGATGTAAGACCGTTGGGCGCGAGAGTAGAGCTCGCTACCGACAGTAATTACTTGTTGTGGCGCAGAACCTTCGTGCGCAGAACCGACTCGTTCAGACCGAGCTGACGATCGAGCTCAGCGACGGTGGCGGGAGTGGCGTTGATGTCGATCACCGCGTAGATACCTTCAGCATGCTTCAGGATCTCGTAGGCGAGACGACGCTTACCCCAGACATCGACCTTGTCGATCGTGCCGCCGTGCTGGCGCACAACATTGAGGAACGTATCCAGTGAAGGAGCGACAGTGCGCTCGTCCAGGCTGGGGTCAAGGATGACCATCAATTCGTAATGACGCATAAGACCTCATCACCTCCTGTGGACTAAGTGAAAACGGCCACGGACTATCCGTGGCAGGAGGGTCGTTGCGTCAGCAACCCTCGTAGGTTACACGAGGGGCCTTGACCAGGGAAATCGTCCCGGCCCTCCAGGAAGACCACCAGATCGATGCGCGACGCGTGGCGCAGACGCATCACCCCGCGAGCCACTGCGCCCCCTAGGGTGAGAATCATGCGAACAGACCGCAAGACCCCGGCGTCGATCCTGGCGTTGGTCGTCGGATTGTGCGGGCTGACGATGGCGCTGGGCTATTTCAACAAGGCCAGATGCGGCGGTGCACCGTTCGCGCCCGACGGCCGAAGCCTGAACTTCGACGTCAACAAGAACATCGACGTCTGCTACTCCGATATCCAGTTGCTCTGGCTCGGACGAGGAATCGATCAACATCTGTTCCCCTTTGTCACCGGAGGGATAACGCCCGAAGGATTCCTGACCGGCGGAACTGTCGAATACCCGGTGCTCAGCGGAATTCTGATGTGGCTGGGCGGTATCGGCTCACACACCGACACCGATTTCCTTCTGCACTCGGCACTGATCCTGGCTCCTTTCGGACTGCTCACGGCGTGGATGCTCGGCAAGATGAGCGGCGCGTACGCGCTCGTGTGGTCGGCGACTCCGCCCCTGGTTCTGTACGCATTCCACAACTGGGAGCTCCCGGTGGTGGCCACCAGCGTCGGCGCGATCTTCCTGATGACGTTCGAGCGGATTCCACTGCGAACTCGCGCGGTTCTGGCGGCCGTCATCCTGGCGATCGGTTTCTGTTTGAAGCTGTACCCGGGAATGTTCGTGCTGCCGCTCATGGCCTACGTGCTCCTACGCGGCACCGAAGGCAAGCGCTACGACGTTCGTGGGGCGCTGATGACGGCGGGCGCGGCGATCGTCACCGTCGTCCTCGTCAACCTGCCGTTCGCCCTCATCTCGTACGAAGGCTGGCGCGCGTCGTTCAGCTTCCAGGAGAAGCGAAGCGCCGACATCACCACCAACTCGGTGTGGTTCTGGGGTTTGCGCCCGTTCTACGGTTTCGGAGTTCGCGAACTCAACGCCGACTACGACGCACTGGTGAGCATCCTGTCTCCGGTCATGATCCTGGTCTCGTTCGCGCTCGCGATGTATCTGGGTTGGCGCCGCTACGTCCGTGACGGCTACTTTCCGTGGATTGCAGTCAGCGCCGCGATGTTGTGCGGATTCGTGTTGCTGCACAAGGTCAATTCACCGCAGTACACACTGTGGATCCTGCCGTTCCTCGTACTGTTCAAGATCCGGTGGTTCTGGATCGTCGCCTATCTGATCGCCGACGCTGCGTTGGGTATCGGCATCTTCCGGTACTTCTACCAACTGGACATGAATCTCGATCCGAGCAAGTACGAAGCCGTCGTCCAAGCGAGTGTGTGGGGCCACGTCATCCTGCTCGCCGTGTTCTTCGTCCTGTTCCTGCGAGTCCCGTTGCGGTATCCGCTGGCCGGTGGGACCGATCAGATTGCGAACTCCGACAACAACCTTCCGACTCACTCACGGGAGCACGCCTGATGACTGCATCATGGTTCGAATCACCGACGCTGACCGGTGATCGTGTCCGACTCGAGCCCCTGGGCGTCGCGCACACCGACGCTCTGCTCGCTGCTGCCGACGACGCGGCGATCTTTCGTTGGACCGCATCGCCCATCACCGATCGGGAACAGGCACGGAAGTACATCGCTGCAGCAACCGACGACCCGAATCGGATCGCCTTCGCGCAAGTGAACATCGCCACGAACGCCGTGGTCGGCACTACGTCCATGTACCAGATCGACCCGGTAAACCGCAGTCTTGCAATCGGATACACGTGGTTGTCGCGATCGGTTCAGGGAACCGGGATCAATCCCGAATCGAAGCTGCTCCTGCTTCGTCACGCCTTCGACCAGCTCGAGGCCGTGCGCGTCGAGTGGCACACGGACGAGTTCAACGAACAGTCCAGGGCAGCGATCGCAAAGCTCGGCGCTCAGTTCGAGGGCCTGCTGCGCAAGCACCGGCGCCGCGCCGATGGCAGTTGGCGTACAACAGCGCTGTTCGCGATGACCGACGACGACTGGCCGACCATCGCACCTCAGCTCGAGACACGTACCCGAAACTAGCCATCACCTGCACTCTTCGACGAAGTCCATGCCAAGATTCACCTCATGAGCGATCAGGGTGGGTACGGGTACCAGGGCAATCAGAATTGGCAACCGTCTCCGTACGGGCAGCCCGATCCGTACGGCAGGCGGCCGACCAACACACTCGCGGTGCTCGCCCTCGTCTTCGCGTTCCTCATCGCGCCGTTGGGGATCGTCTTCGGGCACATCGCTCGCGGCCAGATCAAACGGACCGGCGAGGAAGGCGACGGACTCGCCCTTGCCGGACTGATCATCGGCTACATCTTCACCGCACTCGGCATCCTGGCCGTGATCGTGTGGATCGCATTCTTCGGCCTGCTTGCCGCCGCTTTCGGCAACGCCGCCGATGAAGCGAGTTCGCGGAGTTTCACCTACACGACGCCGTACTCGTACTCCACGACCACGACTCGGGCACCGAGTGCACCCACCACAGCGCCGAGAACGACGACACCACCACGCGTCACAACCTCGATCGGTCCGGCGCCGACCGTCTCTGGCACCGACCGTCAGGGTTTCATCTCCGGCGGCCCCAGTTGCAACTCCACCAATCCTGCCGTCGCCATCGCCGTCACGACCGGATCACGAATCGTCATCTGCGAAACGGGAGTCGGCCGCTACTACTACAAGGGTCAACGGCTGAGCGACGGCGCCACCATCGAACTCGACGATCCGACGCCCACTGGCAACGGATTCACCGTCACCAACAAGGACGTGACGTACAAGCTCACCTCCGCCGGACTGGTGATCACCGGCAGCGGAGGCGAGCTGGGTCGGGAAGCGGCGCTCGAGTTCTGGATGAACTGACCCACGTCAGCCGGCGCACGGATCCTGATAGGGAACACCGGGCAGGTACCGCTCCCATTCGGCTTCCGTGATGGGAGATCCTGCGGTGCGGCACAATCGATCAACGACGCTGTCGGGGTCGATTCCCCACAAGCGAACGGTCTTGTCCGACCCGCTGCCCGCGATCATGTCACTCGCGCCGGCGAACTGAGCGTCGTTGACGCGACCCGGGTAGGCGGACAGCGTCGCAAATCGTGTTGACCGCGAGGGAGTCTCGATATCCCAGAGCCAGACGGTTCCGTCACCGACACCGGCAGCGAGCCGATCACCGGCGCGGTTGAACGAGATCGAATAGATTGCGCCCTCGGGGCCGAGAAGACGAGCGAGCTCCTCGGGTGCCGACGGTGTGCGTACGTCCCACACGGCGACCCTGTGATCCGCACTTCCAGCGGCCAACAACGTCCCGTCGGCGCTGAAAGACACTGCTAGTGCGTAACTTTCGAATCCACCCACCGTCGCCGCCACCCGGGGCGACGCTGCGTTCGACACGTCCCACAGATCCACCTCGTTCTTGGCGTTCGCGATCGCCAGGATGTCGGCGCCCGGTTGAAATGCCATCATCTGCGGGTAGGAGCCGACATCGGTCGACGACAGCAGCTTCGGTTCCGATGGATCGGAAACGTCGACCAACGCAATGCTGTTGTCGTCCTGCGAGGACACCGCCAGCAGATCTCCGGCGGGATTCAACGCGACGACCGCCACGATGCCCTTCACGTACACCGCGGGTTCGCTGTAGATCCGTGGCGACGCCGGATCACTCAGGTCCCAAAGATAGGCACCGCCGCCGCCGGTGCCGCTCACAGCCAGGTTCCCGTCTGCCGACACCGCCGATGCACCGCTGAAAGAGTCGGCCCCTTGCGGTTTCAACTCCGGCATCACCGCGGGGCGATCGAGATCCTCGGTGTTCCACGCCAACATCGCGCCACCCCTGGCACCGACGCCGGCCACCAGACGCGAGCCGTCCGCGGCAAAGGGACTGGTGAAGATCGTGTCCCGAGCTCCCGCCCAGACCGGACCCGGTAGAGCCCACACGCGAGTCACACCGTTGAGTCCTCCGGTGACCAGGTTGCGGCCGTCGTCGCTGTAGTCGACGGTGGTCACCGCCCCACTGTCCGGAAGTGTTTCGATCAACGCCCCGGTTCGTGGGTCCCACACGCGCACGGAGTTGTCGGAACTTCCTGCGGCAAGACGTGTTCCGTCTTTGCCGTAGTTGAGTTCGTTGACGTAGCTGGAAAATCCCGTCAGTGCTGGCAGGGGAGTGGGGCGCGCCGGATCGCTCATGTCCCACCGAACCACCTCCCTGCCAGTGGTTCCCGCCGCAAGCTCGCGTCCGTCCGGGCTGAAGGCGACGCCGAGGTAATGGACGGTGGTGCCGTTCGGCTCGGTCGCGAAGATCGGCGCCGATTCCTCACCCCACTTTGCGACGTCCCACACACGAAGTGTCGATTGACGCCCGCCCGCCACGAGGAAACGTCCGTCAGGACTGAACGTCGCGGTGACGATGCCGTCAGCTGGGTGCGGAAGAGCAGGCAAAGCAACGGCATTCGCGGAAACGTCGATGTTCCATCGCAGGACGTCGGGCGTCGAGGTACCGGCGACCAGCTTGGTTCCGTCTGGACTGAACTCCATGTCCTGCACTACGCGTTCACCGTCGACGGGAAGTGTTCCACGGACCGGATTCTCGGGATCCGCCACGTCCCACAGCGCAGCGCCGCCGGCGCCACCGGTCGCAAGCAGCCGTCCGTCCGGGCTGTAGGCGACGGCAAAGAGGGCCGTGCCCTCCGAGACTCCGAGGAACTCCGCCTGCGGAACAGCTGAGGCCACACCGTCCACCATCGGATAAAGTCTGACCTTCCCATCCGAACCACCCACCGCCACAACAGTTCCGGCTGGGTTTATCCGGGCCTTCATCGCGCCGGGCGGTCCGATGATGCGAGTAGCCGAATGAACGCCCGACGCATCCAGCAACGCCGAGCGGGCTTCGGTTGTTTCGTTGACCGCAAATGCCGCCAGAGCAAGCTGCGACGCCAGCGACGGATCCCGCTCGCGCATCCTGACCGACTCGGTGGCCACCTGACGCGACATCGCCTCGTCTCGCGCGGTATCTGCTTGGACACGTTGACGGTTCGCTCCGATACCGGCGACGGTCGCAACCACCGCCAACACCAGAGCGATCACCGACGCAGCTGCCAACGCAGTCACGAGCCGTCGCAGAACGCGTGTACGTCGGCGATCGGCAAATTCCTGCTGATCACGATGCTCGATGCTCGCAGCGAGGTACTCCCGCTCGGTGGCGTTGAGGTCGGCGGCGCGGGTCCGACTCGGTTCCAGTGGGAGACCGAGTTCACCCGAGTTCAGCCATTCTTCCGTCAGGTGAAGACGTGCGGGTCCGAGCAGCGCACCGGGGTCGCGTCCACTGTCTTCCCACACCTGCGCCGCGTACGTGAACCGGCGATGCACCGCCAGGCCGGCGCGGTCCGAGTCGATCCAATCGCGAAGCCGACTCCACGCTGACAGTAAGACCTCGTGCGAAACCTCGACCGTCTCTTCGTCGACGGTGAGAAGGCGACGTAAGGCGAACCGGTCGATGACGGTGTTCACGTCGTCGACGTCGTCACCGAGGAAGAGTTCGGTGCGCGGTGCACGCCGACGCGTCTGCGTCACTTCGTCGACGTTGACCAATCGGAGGAAGATCCTGCGCGCCAACTGCTGCTGCCGCTCTGTGAGCTCGCCGTACACTTCCTCCGCGCTTTGCTGGACGGCTCCGGCAATCCCGTCGGTGGCGTAGTAATCCGAGACGGTCAGAGTTTTACGCGTCGACCGTTGCCAGGTCCCCAACAGTGCGTGTGACAGCAAGGGCAAAGCTCCGGGGTCGCTCGCCGTACGCGAGCCGCGTGGTGTCAGCTCGGAGACCAGAACCTGAACCAATTCGCTCTGCACGGTCATCCCGGCCTTGACCGCAGGCTCGACGATCACCTCGCGCAATTGTTCGTCGGTCAGTGGCCCGACCACCATCGGCGAATCGTCGAGCAGCGACACCAAAAGCGGTTCCTCCGCCGCGAGACCGTAGAAGTCGGCGCGCATTCCGATGACGGCGATGGTGTTCTCACCGAGTTCCGCGAGAGTCCGCAGTATTTCCTCGCGCCGATCACCGTCGCACTGCGTCCACAGTTCCTCGAACTGGTCGAGGATCAAGACGGTTGGTTCGTCGGAAATCGACGACGGAATTCCTCCCGTACCCGGCTGCAGGATTTCCACCCGCCAGCCGTCGAACCGTGAATCGCCCTCGGCAACCTTGGGGGCGAGTCCGGCCCGCAGCAACGACGACTTACCCGATCCGGAAGCACCGATCACCATGAACTGACTGCGGCCGACACCTCGTATCGCCGACGCCACCCGTTCGGCCAAGTTGGCAGTGAGTTCGTCTCGACCGAAGAACCACTCGGCGTCCTCTTGTCGGAAAGATTCGAGACCTCGGTACGGAACGGTGGCGTCGCCGCGTCGTCTGGCCGTCAACTGCCTCACTCGTTGCACCGCACCGATCCAGCGCTGCCGCTCATCCTCGGAGTCGACGCCGCACGCCTCGAGGAGCGCAAAAAACATCGGGGTACTCGCCGGCGTCGGCAGGTGTTGGCCGGCAAACCATCCGCTGACGGTTCCGTGCAAACCACCCGAACGCTCGACCGCTTCGCGAACCGTCAGTCCGGCTGCCTTCCGCAACGCCGTGAGCGCCTCAGCAAACTGTCCACGCGACTCGATCTGGCCCGGAACGACCTGATTGTGCCTACCGGCTTCCGCCTTCGAGTTCATAGCGACGCACTCTATCGGAGCAGGTAGGGGATTTGTCCGTTGTATGGACTCTGTATCGAGAGAGTTGCGCCCGTTCCACTGAGTCGCCTCGATCGAAATACTCGTTCTCAGTCGCGCCCCATCTCAGCAGCCCTTCTGCAAATACGGCAGTCGACGCCCATTCCCTCCGTCGAAAGGCGCTACTCGCATGTCTTCAATCGGCATTTCTCCGAAGATCGAGGCAAACGTGTCCCGAGTCGGCAACCCCAAGCACGGCAAGCACCAGCCGAAGCTGAGCGTCCGCGAGATCGAAGTACTTCTCGCCTGGCTTCGTTCGGATTCCAAGTCCGAGGTCGCCGAGACACTCGGCCTACGCGTCTGCACCGTCAACACACACATCACTCGGGTACGCACGAAGTACAGCGACGTCGGGCGGCCGGCTCCCACGAAGGCAGCGTTGTTCGCCCGCGCGGTCCAGGACGGGTACACCACCCTCGACGAGTGGTGACCTCAGACCGCGACGGTTTCCGGTTCCTTCGCTTTGGACGGCTTCAACCAACCGGGTAGCCAGGCAGGTTGTTTGTCCGGAGCCTGATCGAGAACACCGCCCGCCGGATCGTCGATGAACCCGTACCGCACGAGATCCTCCGACGGCCGGTAGATCTGCCGGAGCACCAGCGCGCACAGAACGAGTACCGCGATGTCGCGAATCACGACGGTGCCGGTGAACCACTGCTCGGGCAGCCCCTTGTTGGACACCCCGAGGTAATACATCATTCGAGGAACCCAGACCAGGGCGTCGATGGTCATCCACGCGAGCAGAAGTCTGCGGTGAGGCAAGGCCAACACGGCCAGCGGCACCAGCCACAACGAATACTGCGGGCTCCACACCTTGTTGGTGATCAGGAAGCCGGCCACCAACAGGAAGCACAACTGCGCAACTCGCGGACGACGCTGCGCCGTCAGGGCGACGTATCCGACACCGATGCAGACGGCCACGAACAAAAGCAGAGAGACGGCGTTGAGATTCGACGGTGACTCACCCTGGGCGAGAGGACCGTCGAGGCCCTTCCACGACGTGAACGACGCGATCACGTTGTAGAGGGAATCGGGATCGGCCCCGCGCTCGGAGTTGAGCCGGAAGAACTCGTACCAACCATGCGGGTACAGCGCGGCGATGGGCAGGTTCACCGCAAGCCATGCCGCGACGGCGCTGAGTGCGGTCACCAGCCAGTCCCTCGTCTTGCCCGCGCGCAGACACAGGACAAAAAGCGGTCCGAGTAGGAGCAGCGGGTAGAGCTTCGCGGCGCCGCCCAGGCCGAGCAGGATTCCCGCGAGCACGGGCCGCTTGCGTGCCCACGCCAACAATCCACCGGCCGCGAACGCCGTCGCCAGAGGATCGAAGTTCGTGAACACGTGCACGATCACCAACGGGGAACACGCGATGAGCGCACCGTCCCACACTCGTCGTCCGGCCAGCAGGGTGCTCGCCCACACGGTGACCAGCCACGCCAACGCCAATCCGAACGCCACGACGTTGAAATAGAGCGCCACCTGAATCGCGCCCGGCAGCCAGGTGATCGAATCCCACGCCTTCGCGACTTTCATTGCGCCGTACTGATAGAGCCCCGAGATGACCGGATACTCCATGTACCGCATCTGGATCGAACCGTCGCCGCGTACTTCTTCCCACGACGTCTTGTACGGGAATGCTCCCTGATCGAGGCGTTCGGCCCCGTACAGCGGAACGGTGTCGGAGTAACACATGGCCACGTACTGACGGCTGCCACTCCAGTCGAGGCCGACCTGCCCGCTCTCGCCGACCGGCGCCTGCTGAATACAGCCGGCCTTCGCGAACCAGCCGAAAGCCAAGAACACCACGGCGAGCAGAAGGATCACTCGCATCGGTGTGAAGAAGCGAGTGCGTCCGATCAGTGCGTGACGACCTACCGGACCGCCGACGGTTCCCGACAGCGCAGACACCATCGCGTCGTTGCGACTGGGAACGTCCCGCCAATCCGCCGAACGAAGATCTTCGGCCAGCGGAGCTGGGGAGGTCGGTTCGGCATCATCAGCATTCGCGGCCACTCCGCGAGGTTACCGTCTTTCGAACCGACCACCCTCCAACTACTGGCCGGGGCTCACACCTGCCGGTTCTTCCTCGGTGGTCTCGCCTGCCCCTGGTACCTGCGGCGTGGTTGTCGTCGGCCGGGAGATGCCCGGAATCGGGATGGTGATGCCTGGCAGAACCTCGACCTGCGTCGTCGTCACCACGGGCGGCGGAGTGGTTTCCGTCGTCGTCGGTGCGGTGGTCGGCGGCGCCGACGTCTTGGGCGGTGCAGGTGCCGTGTACTCCGGAACACCACCGGCTTGGCCGTTGATCTTGCCCGGCGTCGGGAACTTCTCGTTGTCGGTGCCGTCGAGGGCGCCGTCCATCGTGTCCTTCCAGATGTCCGAAGGCAGACCCGAGCCGTAGATCATCGCGCCGCCCGAGTTGGTGATCGCTTCACCGTCGGGAGTTCCGACCCAGACCGCGGTCGAGAGTGACGGCGTGTAGCCGACCATCCATGCGTCCTTGTTGGCTCCGGTGTCACCGAGCTGCGCGGTACCTGTCTTCGACGCCGACAGACGTCCGCCGGCCAGGTTGTGACCGCGCGAGTACGCCGCGATCGGCTGCATCGCAGCCGTCACGTTGTCCGCCACGGCAGCGTCGATGCGGTCCTCACCGGCGGGTGCGCCGCGGTCCAGCAGCACGGTGCCGTCGGCGGCAACGACCTTCTGGACGAAGTGTGGTGCGTGATACGTGCCGGATGCGGCGAGCGTCGCGTACGACGACGCCATGTCGAGCACGCGGGCCTGGTACTGGCCGAGCACGATGCCGTTGTTGGGACCGGAACCGTCAGCCTCGGTGAGCGACGGGCCGACGCCCGGGATGTCCTTCGGGATGCCTGCTTGGTGTGCGATGTCCGCGATTGCCTGCGGGCCGTTGCCGTCGAGGCTGAGCATCTGGCGGTAGAAGCTGGTGTTCAGCGAACGCTTGAGCGCCTCTGCGATGGTGCAGGTGCCGCAGCTTTCACCTTCGACGTTGCCGATGGAGATGCCGTTGACGGTCAGCGGCGAGCTGTCGTACATCTGCGAGAGCGGGATTCCCTGATCCAGGGCGGCTGCGAGACCGAACACCTTGAACGAGGAACCGGTCTGAAGTCCGGCATTCGCGAAGTCGTATCCCGCGCCGTCCTCACCGCCGTAGTACGCCTTGACGGCTCCGGTCTTCGGGTCGACCGATACAACGGCGGTGCGCAGGTTCTCCGGCTCACCCTCCATGTTGGAACGGGCTGCCTCGACCGCTGCGGCCTGAGCCTGCGGGTCGATGGTCGTGGTGATCTGCAAGCCCTCGGTGTTGAGCAACTGCTCGCTGATTCCGGCGTCGCCGATCTCCTTGAGCACCTGACGCTTGATCAGGCCCTCGGGTCCGGTCGAGCCTTGGCTGCTGTTGTCGACCTGGGCGAGCGGGATGTAGGCGGGGTACTGCATCGGCGTGCGCGCGGCCTGATCCAGCGTGCCGGCGGACACCATGCCGTCGAGCACGTAATCCCAACGGGACTTCGCGCCGGTCGGGTTGGTCTCGGGATCGAGGAGCGACGGAAGCTGAATCGACGATGCCAGGACGGCGCCTTCTTCGATGGTCAGCTGGTCGACGGGCTTGCCGAAGTAAGCCTTGGATGCTGCGCCGATGCCGTATGCGCCGCGACCGAAGTAAATGGTGTTCAGATACGCGGCGAGGATGTCGTCCTTGGACCACTCGTTGGCCATCTTCGAGGAGATGACGAGCTCTTTCATCTTTCGCGTCAGCGAACGCTCCGAGCCGACGAGCGCCTTCTTCACGTACTGCTGCGTGATGGTCGAGCCACCACCGGCACTGTCGCGACCGAGGACGTTGTCTCGGGCTGCGCGTGCGAAACCGGAGATCGAGAAGCCCGGGTTCGAGTAGAAATCGCGGTCCTCTGCGGCCAGAACGGCGTTCCGAACGTGAAGCGGTACCTGATCGAGCGAAACCTCGACGCGGTTGCCGTCCGGCGGGACGACGGTACTGATCACCGTGGTGCCGTCGGCGGCGAAGACCGTCGCCACCTGATTGGTCTTGAGGTCACCTGGCTTGGGGACGTCCTGCACGATGTACGCCGCCATGAAGGCAAGGACGGGCAGAACAAGACCGAGCGCCACCAAGACGTAGGCCGAGCGGCGAACTGTGCGCCACTTGGACTTCTTCTTCACGGTGCTCTTTCTTCCCTTCGGGGGTTGTCCGTCGTTGCCACCGCCACCGGAGCCACCTGTCGGCGGCTTCGTCGGCGGAGGTCCGACCGGCGGGCGGGTGCCCGCGTTGGTACGGGTGGTCGCTGCTGCTGCCGCGACGCGCTGGGTCGGTTCGTTTGCCTGAGCGCCTGCGGCGCGATCTCGAGGCGACGGGCCGGCAGGTCGGCCTTGCGGCGGACGACCCTGAGGAGGGGGACCGGCGGGGCGGCCCTGAGGAGGCGGGCCCGAAGGTCGACCCTGAGGCGGACGACCCTGAGGCGGGGGTCCCATCGGACGGCCTTGCTGCGGACGACCCTGAGGGGGCGGACCCATCGGAGGGCGTCCCTGCGGAGGTGAACCCTGCGGTGGTGGACCCATCGGACGTCCCTGCGGCGGACGACCCTGAGGAGGTCCGGCGGGACGGTTGGGACCGACGGGACGGCCACCCGGGTTGTTGCCTCCCGGGTTGTTGTTGCTGGGGGAACTCACGAATCAAATCTCCAGTGGTCACGGACCGATCACGTGCAGACTTCGATCGGGCCCTTCTTCGGGTGTGGCGTTACTCGCTGGCGGTGCGCCGGCTTGGTGGGCGTGCTCGCCGCGGTCGCGGCGGCGCAGGTACTGCGCCGAGCACATAGGACTGCACCAAGTGGTTCCAACTGCAGGTACGGCACACCTCTACAACGTGCACCGTGAACTCCTCTGCTGTTTCCGCAAGCCGAGCGAGCTCGTCCGAGGTTCGGGCCGATCCCGAAACCTGACCGAGCTTGTCGCCGAACACCCAGGACACGAGCGTCAACTGTTCCTTGCGGCAAATGGGGCAGACGACGTCGCTGCCCCGGCCGTGGAACTTCGCGGCTCTGAGTAGGTACGGATCGGCGTCACACACTTGCTTGACGTCGGTCCTACCCGCAGACACTTCGGCCAGCACAGACCGACGCGCGAGCGCGTAGTCCACAACTTGCCGCTGTATCCGCACCTGACCAGCGTACGTGCGTCCGTGCCGCCACGGACGGTTCGGGAGGGTCACGATGAACACATTTTGCGGTCCGGACGCATGGCGACCAGCCATTACGATCACTTCCTGTGAAGTCTTCCCGTTCCCCGATGACGCGTGCTCGTGATCTTGATCGCGTCGAAACGTGCAATGTGTTGGACGCCGCGTACGCCGAAGGGCAGTTGAGCGCGGAGGACTACTTCGAACGGACCGAAAAGGCGAGGTCCGCGAAAACCCTGCTCGAGCTCGCGCGCCTGGTCAACGATCTGCAGGTGCCGAAGATCGATACCACAACGGCGCCTCGGACGTCGGTGACGCGCAAGGCCGTGTACATCGGTGGCGCTGCTCTGATCGTCGTCGGCGCGGTCGCCGCGGTGGCCTGGAGTCGCTCACCATTGACGCCTTCGGAAGACATCACCGCCAGTTATGCCAGCACTACTTCCCTCGCGCCACCGTTGCCGACCACCACCCTGGTGCCGGAGCCGACCGTCGAACCGATCCTGATCGCACACATCGACACATTGACTCCCGAGGGTATCGGCGCATTTATCGAGAAGTATCGCGACGAGTTCGGCGACATGTTCATCGATGACGCCAGCTTCCACGGCGACTTCTCCCTGGTGAGCCGGGCGGTACCCGACGCTCCAGCCCTCACCGAGTCCATCAGTTTTCGCGACGGCTTCGAGCGGGAAGTGACATCCATTCCGCGGCGAACGGGCCAGCCGACCTTCGATCTCGGTTCCATCCAGATCGACAAGCTCGCGCCGTACATGGTTAACATCGGCGCCTACGTCAATGTTTCGGACGCCACGATCACGCACTTGATCGTGGACGCGAACTACGGCCTCCCGGAGATCGCGATCTATGCGGAGAACGGACTCGGCCACCAAGGACGAATCGAGGTCACGCCGTGGGGCGAGATCTCTCGTTCCTACCCGTACGGGAGCTAGGGTGAGCCGGTGAGTGGGTCCCCGACTACTACCTCTACGCGCACCCGTGCGCGCGACGTCGACCGTTCCGATACCTGCGCCGTTCTCGATACGGCTCTGTCCGACGGCCAGATCACGGTCGACGAGCACGCGAACCGGACGGCTGCGGCCATGACCGCGACCACCCTCGGCCAGCTCGATCTACTGGTCCGCGATCTGCAGAAAGCAACGCTGCGCAACGCAGTTGCCAAAGTTCGTCGTATCGACAAGATCTGGTACCTCGCGGCCGCATCGGTTGTCTTCGCGGGCCTGATCGGGTTCCTCACCTTGTCCGCCGACGATTCACCCCCACCGCCTCCACCGGCGGCAGACGAAAACGTCGAACCGCTTGCCCCCATTGTGAGTTCGACACTGAACACCGTCACCGCAAGCGGGATCGGGGAATTTATCACAAAATACAGCACCAAGTACGGCACGACGATAATCGATTCCGTCAACTTCTACGACGGCTATGCAAGCGTTACTCGCGCCGCCGCTATCTCGCCGAATCTGGAGGAGGACATCGACTTTCGAGGCGGTTTCACACCACGTGACAGCACGTCGACTCGAGCGGCCAGCACTGCCACCTTCGACCTCGCTGCCGTCGACATCGACAAACTCGCCGGATATCTGGCAGGAGTGTCCGCAAATCTCAACGTCCCCGACGCCGAGATCACACACATCAGCATGAGTTCGTCGAGCGATGATCCACGCGTCTCCATCTACGTGAGCAACAACCTCGGCGCGAGCGGGTGGATGGACCTGACGCCTGACGGACGCCCGATCCGCTTGTCTCCCTTCACTCCTCGATAGGCCCGGACATGCCGAACGATCTGACCAGGACCACCCGCGCTCGCAATGCCGATCGCGAGGCTACCTGCGCGGTGCTGGACTCCGCCTTCGCCGACGGGCAACTCACGGCGACCGAGCACGACGAATTGACCGAACTCGCCGCGGTGGCTGTCACTCTCGGCGATCTCGAAGATTTGACGTCCGATCTGCAGACCGAAGCGTCTCTGCCTGTTCTCCGGAAAGAACCTTCGCTCGACACGCGTTTGATCGCCCTTGCGATCATCGCTCTGTCACTGGTGTCGGCAATCGGCTTCGGAATCAAATATGTGGCGTCGGACGTCACGATCTTCTCCAGCCCCGAGCCACAGTTGCACACCGTCGACGGCCTGGGGGCGATGTTCCGTGCCATCGAAACGGAGTACGGCAGCGGACTGGTCGACGAGATGACCATCTATCCCACTTATGCACGCGTAACGCGCGCCGATCCTGCTGCGCAGCGCAAGAGCCTCGACAGTTACTACCGAGGCGACCTCGAGGACACGACTTCGGGAGGATCGCGCGAACCCGGCGTGACACAGATCGACGTCACACAGCTCGATCCTCGCATCGTGATCGCCCTGCTCGACGGCGCCGGAACCACAACGTCGGTGCAAAATCCGACCACTCGGTACGTCTCTGTCGGAAGCACCGAAACCGTGCCGACCATCGAGATCCACGTCGGCAACGACCTCGACGAAAGCGGGTACCTGACCGCTGGCCTCGACGGGGAAATCATGTCGATCTACCCGTTCACCCCCTGATCTAGCCGTGACACCTTGGTACACGTATCGGGCCGCAGTGTGGTTTTATATATCGGCGCGATATAGTTGGTTATCGCATCAAGCGGTTAGGTTCAACGACTCGGGAGGTTTGTCAGTTGCTCGAACTCGCAATCCTCGGGCTGCTCCTCGAGTCACCGATGCACGGATACGAGCTGCGTAAGCGGCTCACTGGTCTGCTCGGCGCATTCCGCGCGTTCTCGTACGGATCGCTGTACCCGGCACTGCGGCGCATGCAAGCCGACGGATTGATCTCGGAAGACGTCGACACTGCCACCGGCACGCTCAAGCGTCGGGCGCGTCGCGTCTACCAGCTCACTCCGGAAGGTCGGCAACGGTTCACCGAACTGGTCGCCGACACCGGGCCGCAGAACTACACCGACGACGGTTTCGGCGTTCACCTCGCCTTCTTCAGCCGCACCCCCGCAGAAGCGCGGATGCGGATCCTCGAAGGCAGGCGACGCCAGGTCGAGGAGCGCCGTGAGGGGCTCCGCGAGGCCGTCGGTCGGGCCAGCGGATCGCTGGACCGCTATACCCGTCAGCTCCATCAGCTCGGACTCGAATCGAGTGAACGCGAAGTGCGTTGGCTCAACGAATTGATCGCAGCCGAGCAATCGACAACAGGAACATCCCGGAAAGAAGGAGAACCCGACCATGGGTGAGAACAGCACCGCGGTGCGCGTAGCCATTGTGGGCGTGGGTAACTGCGCCTCGTCCCTGGTTCAGGGCGTCCACTACTACAAGGATGCCGACGAGACCCAGACGGTCCCCGGCCTCATGCACGTCAAGTTCGGTAAGTACCACGTCCGCGACGTGCAGTTCGTCGCTGCGTTCGACGTCGACGCCAAGAAGGTCGGCTTCGACCTCTCCGAGGCGATCCTCGCGAGCGAGAACAACACCATCAAGATCGCCGACGTCCCGCCCCTGGACGTTCCCGTTCAGCGTGGCCCGACCCTCGACGGCATCGGCAAGTACTACGCCGAGACCATCGAGCTGTCCGACGCCGAGCCCGTCGACGTCGTCAAGGCACTCAAGGACGCTCAGGTCGACGTCCTCGTCTCCTACCTGCCCGTCGGTTCCGATGACGCTGACAAATTCTACGCACAGTGCGCGATCGACGCAGGCGTTGCATTCGTCAACGCCCTGCCCGTCTTCATCGCTTCCGACCCGGAGTGGGCTGCCAAGTTCAAGGACGCCGGCGTCCCGATCGTCGGCGACGACATCAAGAGCCAGGTCGGCGCCACCATCACCCACCGCGTGATGGCGAAGCTGTTCGAAGACCGCGGCGTCGTGCTGGACCGCACCTACCAGCTCAACGTCGGTGGAAACATGGACTTCAAGAACATGCTCGAGCGTGATCGCCTGGAGTCCAAGAAGGTTTCCAAGACCCAGGCCGTGACGTCCAACCTGACCGGCGCACTTGCCGGCAAGGTTCACGACCGCAACGTCCACATCGGTCCCTCGGACTACGTGGAGTGGCTCGACGACCGCAAGTGGGCATACGTCCGCCTCGAAGGCCGCGCCTTCGGTGACGCTCCCCTGAACCTGGAGTACAAGCTCGAGGTCTGGGATTCGCCCAACTCTGCCGGCATCATCATCGACGCCGTCCGCGCAGCCAAGATCGCCAAGGACCGCGGCATCGGTGGACCGGTTTACCCGGCTTCCGCTTACCTGATGAAGTCCCCGCCGGTCCAGATGGCCGACGACAAGGCTCGCATCGAGCTCGAAGCGTTCATCATCGGAGCCGATGAGGCGTAGCTAGACGCCGGGCCGACGAGGCCTGATTTAGGTTCACGCTGATTCGGGGTCTTGCGCCAACGGCGCAAGGCCCCGATTCTGTTATCCGCAGGGTGTTTCCGCATCCGCGCGGGTAATCACGCCTGCGGCTGCCGAATCGCTGCGCGGGTCCGGGTGCCGATCAGCGTGGAATGATGGACATCAGAACCATCACACGGATCGAGGACCCCATGTCGATTACGTCGCTGCCAGTGCTCGATCTGTCGCTTGCGCAGAATCCCGACACCGCCGAGCAGTTCCGCACTCAGCTCCGCGAGGCCACCCACGAGGTCGGATTCTTCTACCTGGTCGGCCACGGAATTCCCGACGAACTGCAGCGACGCCTCCTCGCCGTCGCCCGCGAGTTCTTCGCGCTACCGACTGCCGAGAAGCTCGCGATCGAGAACGTCCGCAGCCCGCACTTCCGTGGGTACACCAGGCTCGGCGGCGAACTGACCGAAGGCAAGCAGGACTGGCGCGAGCAGATCGACATCGGCGCCGAACAGCCCGCAGCCGAGCGCACCGACACCTCACCGGCCTGGGAGATCCTGCAGGGCCCCAACCAGTGGCCCGACGCCCTTCCCGAACTCCGCGACGTCATCACCGAGTGGAACGACACACTCACCTCGATCGCATTGAGCCTCTTACGCGAATGGGCGGTAGCCCTGGGCCAGGATGCGAACATCTTCGACGACGCGTTCGCTCACGATCCGTCGATCCTCATCAAGGTGGTGCGTTACCCGGGCCGCCCGAAAGGTGCCGGCTCCCAGGGCGTCGGCGGGCACAAGGACGCGGGTGTGCTGACCCTGCTCTATGTCGAACCGGGCAAGGGCGGTCTGCAGGTCGAGCACGACGGCGATTGGATCGACGCACCGCCGATCGACGGGGCGCTGGTGGTCAACATCGGCGAACTTCTCGAGGTCGCTACCGGCGGCTACTTGAAAGCGACTGTGCACCGGGTAGTTTCACCCGAGGGCGACGGCGAACGTATCTCGGTGCCGTTCTTCTTCAACCCGAACTACGCAGCGCAGATCCCGGAGTTCGACCTACCACCCGAGCTGGCGGCGCGCGCCACCGGCGTCACCGTGGACGCGAACAACCCGATCCACGATTCCTACGGGGCGAACGCCCTCAAGAGTCGACTACGCGCGCACCCCGATGTCGCGGCCCGATGGTGGCCGGACATCGTTGCGGCACAAAGCGCTACCTAGGGGATGGGTCAAAGATCCATCGCAACTTTCCACGCCGTGTGCATCGCACCTTCGATGTAGTCGACGTTCACCGCGTCACCGACCACGTGCACGTCGGAGACGACGCCGATCAGAGCGTCGGCCAGCGGCGCTTGCGCTGACACCCCCGATGCGACGACAACCATGTCGGCTGGAGCGGTCAGTGTCTTGTCACCGGAACGGAATTCGACGTGCTCCTTGGTGATTCGCTGCACCGTAGAATTGCGGTGAATGTCCACACCGACATGCTTGGCGTGGCGCACAGCCGTCCAGCGGCGCGGCATCGCCATCGGAATACCCAACTGCTGGCCTTCTTCGATCAGCGTCACATTGCGACCTCGCTCGGCCAGGAACTCCGCAAGCTCGAGTCCGACAAGCGAACCACCGATCACGACAACGTCCTTACCCATGGGCAGGAACTTGCGGGTCACAGCTCGAATCGCCGCGGGGCTCTTGGTGATACCGGACAGCTTGCCCAACTTGGCCATCGTCCGCAGGAACGGCGGCACCTGTGAGACGTCTCCCGCTCCGGTCATCAACGCGCGCAACGAATCACCGGTGTGCACGTGCGGCAAGTCGCCGCCCGGAACACTAGGCCGCTCACGAACTGCACCGGTGGCCACGACTGCGGCGTCGGGGTTCAGTGCCCGGATCGAAGCAACCGAGGCTTCGGTCTTCAGTCGAACATCGACACCGAGACGCTCGATTTCCACTTTCAACCAGCTGAGCAGACGCCCGTTGTCCGGGGTAGTGAGGCTCGAGAACCACAGGGTGCCGCCAAGGCGATCGGATTTGTCCAACACCGTGACTCGGTGCCCACGTTCAGCGGCCACGCGAGCCGTTTCGAGACCACCGGGGCCCGCTCCGACCACAACAACGTGTTTCGGAGTGCTGGTCCGAACGAAGGGGAGCAGCGCTTCGTTGCCCAGGGCAGGGTTCACCGCGCACAGCGGGGTCTCGTCCCAGAAGTTCTCCTGCACGCAGACGTAGCAATTGATGCAAGGCCGAACCCGCTCGGGTGCACCGTCTTTGAGTTTGTTCACCAACTGTGGATCGGCCAGGAGCTGGCGGCCCATCGCGGCGAAGTCCGTGCGACCTTCCGCGATCATCTTCTCGCCGACCTCGGGGAGCATACGTCCGACCGTGATCACGGGGATCGATATCACCTGCTTGATTCGCGTTGCGTTGTCCGTGTAGTAGCCGACCTTGTCGGGCAGGGGGCCGTCGGTGAAGTTGGCAAAAGCATTCAGCGCGGTACCGGTGACGTGAATGGCGTCAGCGCCGGCCTCTTCGAACATCTTGGCGGCCGCAGCAGCCTCGTCGACGGTCAGCCCGTCGGTTTCGCCGTACTCTTGACCGGCCAGACGCACGATGACGGCAAGCGCACCGCCGACCTCCTCCTTGACCGCCCGAATAACCTCACAAGCCAGGCGTGCACGGTTCTCCATGGAACCTCCGTACTCATCGCTGCGCTGATTCGTGTACCGACTCAGGAACGCTCCGAGGACGTAGTTGTGGGCACAGTGAATCTCGACGGCGTCGCCGCCCGCCGCCTTCACTCGTCCGGCAGCCTCGGCGAACATGCGGACGAGCCAATCAAGATCTTCCTTGGTGGCCTCGTGGTAGGTCGCCCTCTTGCCCTCGTTGATGGCAGCCATCTTGCCCAGTTCTTCGGGCGTGCAATCGGCCATCGCACTCATGTCACCCGGCGGCTTCGGTGTGGACGGGACCAGCTGCGGTCGGCCGTCGAGGGTATCGATGCGCGCCACCTTGCCGTGGTGTGTCATCTGCACACAGAGCTTGCTGCCTGCGTCGTGCACCGCGTCGGCCAACGCTTTGAGCCCGGGGATGAACCGGTCTTCCGAGAGCCCTGGTTCCTTGCGGCTGGTGCAGCCCAGCGGGTACGCAACAGCGCAGCAACCGGTGATGATCAGACCCGTTCCACCGGCCGCACGAGCCACGAAGTGGTCGATGTCGCCCTTTTCGATTTCCCCGTCTTCACACAGGTTCATGTCCATCGCAGGGAGAACCACGCGATTGGGCACGGTCATCGGGCCGATGGTGCCTGGTGCGAGCAGGTGCGGAAAGGTCTGGCTTCGGATCGTCACGAGCAGACGCTAGAACTGGACCACGCCCATCCGTTGCCGCACTCCCGATCAACGAGACTTCACGCGCTGTGACGTGCGAGGCACTCGGCTATCACCTCGAGCGCATATTCGAGGTCCGCGGATTCCACTCGCCCGTAGCCGATGACCAATCCACCGGGGTCTCCGTGCGTTCGGGTGGACTCGACCAGGGTGGGCACTTCGACGCCGTGTTCAAGTGCCTCGCGAGCGACGGTGGCTGCCAGATCCGCGTCGAGCATGAGCGTCGTGTGCATGCCGGCGCCGAGTCCGCGCAGTTCACCGAACGATGACAGTGCTTCCTCGACCGCCCGATCGCGCTCGCGGTACCTACGCCGGGCGGTACGTACCGCTCGATCCCATTCGCCGTCACGGAGCAGGGACAGGAGTGCTTGCTGCAGCGGAACCGACGGGAAGTCGCCGATTCGCTTGCGGTGTAATGCTATGCGGTCGACCAGGTCGAGGGGAGCTACCAACCAGCCCAATCGAATTCCGGCGCCGAGCGTTTTGGCAACCGTTCCGAGATACACCACCCGATCAGGAGCCAACTGGGCGAGCGCAGGCAAAGGCGCTACGTCGTAACGGAATTCGGAGTCGTAATCGTCCTCGAACAGGACGACGTCGCGGGCGCGTGCGAACTCGATCAACTGGTTGCGCCGACCTACCGGAAGCAGCCCACCCGTCGGATACTGATGGGACGGTGTCACATACACACCGCGGACGCCCTCCGACGCCGTTTCGAGTTGGTCGACACAGAGACCATGAGCGTCGACGGGCACGTCGAGCAGCGACCATCCACAGGCTGTTGCGGCCGAGGACGCATACCGGTATCCGGGATCTTCCATCGCCAGAACAGCACCACGGGTACGCAGAGCCGACAGGGCGAGGCCGAGACCATGCGTGGCACCTGAGGTGATCAGGATTCTCTCGGGTTCAACCGACATTCCGCGGGCTCTTGCCAGCAATTCCGATAGTGCCGAACGCAATTCGTAGTCACCCGCAGGATCGGGATCCTCGAATGGTGGCGGTTTGGACCCGACGTCACGCCACGCCCGCCGCCACGCTGCCGATGCACGCGGCGGCGTCCACGGCACGCCCGGCCGGAGCTGCACCCTGGGTGACATCTTGTCGGCGGTCTTCTTCGGTGTAGTCGTGGGAGTGACCGCGGGAGAGGGCGCCTCGGCAACGAAGGTGCCCGAGCCGTGCACAGCGACAAGCCACCCCTCGGCGATCAACTGCTCATACGCCCGTTCCACGACGCCCCGCGCCACCTCGAGCTCCGCCGCCAGCTTCCGGGAACTGGGTAACCTCAGTCCCACTGCCGCCTTACCACTGCGGATATCAGCTCTGAGGTGGTCGGCAATCTGGATCGGGAGCGCCCGCCGATCTGTCCGGTCGAGGACGACGGCTACCGCCGAAGGAAGAAACATTCAGAACCCTCCCGGAAGTGGCAAATCGAAGTGGCCTATCGAAGTCTCCACTGATTGGACCATGACTTGAAGCCACTTTGCCACCAGCATTGTCTGCATGACAGATTCCGTTGTCTTTGCTGCCCCTGCTCCTGCCCCCACTGCACCTATTCCGCTGTCTCCGACAGCACGTACGACGCACAAGCGCGCCCGCCACCACGGCGTCGCAGAACGCGCGGCACTCGTCGACGTCTTGCAGTCCGCGAAGCTGTGCCACATGGGCGTGAACGTCGGCGGAGTTCCCATGGTGTTTCCCACCGCGTACGGGTTCGACCTCGACGGCCCTGACCGCGACGGGTCTATTTATGTTCACGGCTCGGTGGCCTCGCGAAGCTTGGCTCCGGACAGCGAAATCTGCATCACCATCACGATCCTCGACGGGCTCGTGTTGGCGCGGTCGGGCTTCCACCACTCGATGAACTACCGCAGCGGCGTCATCATCGGATCACCTCGAGTCGTGACCGACGGCGACGAGCGAGTGAAGGCTTTGAATCTGATCGTCGACCAGGTGCTTCCCGGACGTTCCCAACATCTTCGGGATCACACGCGCAAGGAAATGGCGGCAACCATCGTTCTTGCACTGCCGTTGTACGAGGCTTCCGTCAAGGCTCGCACCGGCGGCCCCGGCGACGATGCCGCCGACATTGGTGTCGAAACCGTTTGGGCTGGAGTAGTTCCCGCAGCTACGCACTTCGGTGAACCGATCCCGTCCGAGGATCTCGACTCCGGTGTCGCGCTTCCGGACCATATCTCGACGATGCTCTGACCGCACACGCGACTCCGACAAACGCAGCTCGCACCGGGGCATGGCTATGCCCCGGTGTGTACGTATTCAGTTGCGCCCGTTCAGGCTGCTGTGGGCGGGCTGTTCCCGCCGATCGGCTGCTGATACGGATCGATCGACATCGGCGGGTAGAACACCGTCTTCCGATCCGGACCGATCTCCACCCGCCACTCCGTATGGTGCAGTGTCCGATGATGATGACCGCACAACAAGATCAGATTGTCGAGATCCGTTGGGCCACCATCACCCCAGTGAACAATATGATGAGCATCGCACCACCCCGACGGCGTCCCACACCCCGGAAACGCACACCCACCATCACGAACCGCCAACGCCCGCCGCTGCGGAACCGTCGCCGTTCTCGCTTCCTTACCGCAGTCGAGCGGAACACCATTCTCATCCAACACAATTCGGGTGACGGTGCAGTCGCACGCCAGCATCCGTGCGGTATCGATACTGATCGGACCCACCCAATCCGTCCACGCGAACCCCAACTCCTCCGTGGACGGCAACAGGTCTTTCAACGCTTGCAGGTCCGTCATGTCTTTCGCGGACGCGGTGACCGTGATGTGTGGTTTCACGCCGCCCTCGATCGGACCCAACCCCGCTCGCTCGTACCGGCGCAACAGTTCGCAAAACCCATCGGCCCGTCGTAATGCCGGCGTGCGGGTGTCCTTCACGCCGTCCTTCTCCGGTGTCGGAGCGGACAGGCTCGACAGCAGCGTGATCAACCGTGCCCCGTTGACCGCATCCAGATCACCCTTCACAGTGACCCGCCCGTACAAGCCTTTCGAGGCGTAGAACTCGTTACGTTCGGAATCTTCCCCGACCGGGACGCCGTCCTCACGCTTGCCGTACTGCTTCTCGATCCGCCGAATCGCTGCCCGCACTGCATCACAATCGGCAATGTTCTTCGCCGCCAGGCCGAGCAGGATCCCGCGGGCCTTGTCCACATCCGCCAGGGTCATGTTCTTCGGCGGATGCTGACAAAACGACGCCACCTGCCGGGCTTTCAACGCATCAACGTCACCCCGGTGAAACGCATCCGCGACAACAGGTTCGAGCATCAACAACCGCGCCAACCCGACCAGCAGACTGCACTCACCGATCTCCAAATTCGTCGAACCATGCAACCACTGCGCGATCGCCCGAAAACCCTTCCCCCCGAGAACCTCACGGGAAAACATCTCCACAATCAGCAACACCATCCGCGACTGCAACTCGTGCCGGGCGCGCACCAGATCGAGAACCTCACTCTTGAGGTCCTCGCCATCCAGTTGCCACGGATCCCGACTGTCCATGCAGCAATCATATTCGAACACAGTTTCGAATACAAGAGAATATCGAGATGAAACTAGCTGCTAATCAACAACTTTCGCATTCCAGACAGAACGGGCATGTTCTTGGGTGGCTGTGGAAACCTCCGTTTGGCCGCCCATGAAGGGCCGGACAAGATCCAGCGGCAAGGGGAAGACAACGGTGGAGTTGTTCTCGCTACCGATCTCGTGAAGTGTCTGCAGATATCGCAATTGCAGGGTGGTCGGATTGCGGCTGATCACCTCGGCCGCCTCGGCGAGCTTGGCCGAAGCCTGAAACTCGGCGTCGGCGTTGATGATCTTGGCTCGACGTTCACGTTCGGCCTCTGCTTGCCTGGCGATGGCGCGCTGCATGTTGGCTGGAATCTCGACGTCCTTGATCTCGACGGTCGTGACCTTGACGCCCCACGGTTCGGTCTGCTGGTCGATGACTTTCTGCAGATCCTCGTTGAGGCGTTCACGTTCGGATAGCAGCGAGTCCAGCTCAGCTTTACCGAGGATGGAGCGCAGTGTGGTCTGGGCGATCTGTGAGGTGGCGGCCAAAAAGTCCTCGACTTCGACTATCGAACGGTCAGCGTCGACGACCCGAAAGTAGGTGACGGCGGTGACCTTCACCGGAACATTGTCGCGGGTAATCACTTCTTGGACCGGTATTTTCAGCGTGACGGTTCGCAGACTGACCCGTTCCATGCGATCGATCGCCGGCACCAGAATCACCAGGCCTGGGCCTTTCAAGGTGATCAATCGGCCGAGGCGGAACACCACCGCGCGCTCGTACTCGCGCAGAACTCTCACCGACATTCCCACAAGGACTGCAATCAGCACGACAAACACGGACAACATGACAAGCACGGTGGTCATAGCGGCAGCTCCCACGGTTCACGACGGCGCACTTTCAGAGTCAGGCCTCGTACCTGCTCTACGACGACGAATTCGCCCACGGCAGGCACGGAGTCGTCGTACCCGAATTCCATTCGAGCACTCCATAATCCGCCGTCAAGCTCGACCTGACCCTGCGCGCCGGTCCAACTGCGAACGGTCGCGTCGGAACCGACAAGAGATTCCGTCCCCGTACGCACGGGAGCGCGGCGCGCGGTAAGCGCTTTTCGACTCGCTACCGCCACCACGCCCAGGCCGACTACCGCGACTCCCGCCGTCACCGGGATCGCGATCAATTGGCCGATACCGTCGGATGTGAAAAGCATCCAGACGCCGGCACCGATCATGAGTGCTCCAAGCACACCGAGCACCCCCGCGGTTGGGGCATGCGCCTCGACCACGATCAACAGGACGCCCAGCAGCAGGGCAACGACACCGATCGTCGTCATCACTCGTCTCCACGCTCGCGAGGACGCGGTCACGTCGCGTAGCCATTGTGCGATCGCGCCCTCGACTTCAACGGTAATCACGTTCGGCCGGATCTGCCACAAGCGCTTCACGCCAGTTCAGAGAAGCACTTCACCGATCTGTCGCGCAGTCACCTTGGCAAGGTCGGCGAGGAACGGAATCCGTTCGTCGATCATCAGCTCGACCGGACCACGAAGCCCGAGAGCGTAACGCACAGTGCCGGATCCATCGATGATCGGAATTCCGATCGTTCGGTAATCCGGGGTCAACTCCTCGTCGTTGAATCCGTATCCTCGCTCACGAGTCAGTTCCAATTCCCGGCGGATACCGGCAACGTCGGTGATCGCACGCTGAGTGGTCGCTTCACGTGGCAGCGCAGCGAGCTCGGAATCGTCGACATCGGACCAAGCCAGAAAGGCCTTCCCCAGTGCGCTCGCATGCAAGGGAAGGCGGACACCTTGGAGCACGTGCCCGTCGGCCTCGCGCCACCGACTGAATCCGAGCAACACCACCTCACTTCCGCTTCGCACTGCCAGGGAGGCGGATGCTCCTGTCGTCGCGGCCAATTGCTCCAAATAGGGCTCGGACAGATAGATCCGATGCTGCCGGTAGGAGACCTGTCCGTAAGCCGCCAGCGCCGCGCCGATGCGATACCGACTGGTTGCGTCGTCCTTCTCGAGGAACCCCGCGTCGACGAGAGACTGCAGCAATCGATGCGTGGTGCTGACCGCAAGCTCTTGTCGCCGCGCAACTTCCGAGACTCCCAGTTCTTCGCCACTGCGAAAACATGTGAGCATGGTCAGGGCACGGGTTACCGTCTGAACTCCCGCGCCGCGTGCGTCCGTCACGAACGATCCTTTCGCTGTGGCCTGATCGACCTGAGAATCGGACGCTAACACGGACCCAGCAGTCCGGCCATCCTTTCCATCAGGTGGAAAGGAACCAGACGACGGTCCATAAAAGCCCAGATGAACAGACTTCCGATGTTGTCAAGATTTCCAATCTCCAGAAAACAAACGGGGGTAAAACGGACAGGCACCCAATAGCGTCATCGTCGTCAGTTCTGACGAATCAACGCCTGAAGGAGCCACATACATGTCCCGCTTCCGCCGACTGCCACGAGCTGCCGCTGCGCTCGCCATGATCCCGCTGGCCGGGTTGGCGGTGGCGTGTGGGTCTTCCGATTCCGACAGCGCCGCAGGCAATTCCAGCGCCGACTTCACGCTCAAAGTCTTCGATCCCGGAAACTCCGGTGCCATCGCCGTCGGCAAGCGTGACGGAACCTACGACGAGGCGCTGGCACCGCTGGGCGCAAAGATCGAATGGGTCAAGACCACACCGGGATTCAGCTCCAACCTCAAACTGTTCAACAGCGGAGAACTCGACATCCAAACCGGCGCATACAGTCCCGTCGTCGGCGCACTGTCCAAGGACGTGGGTGTCCGCATCTTCGCCACGTCCGACCCGTACAACAAGGACCAGGCCGGCATCATCGCCACTCCGGAATCCGGAATCAAGACCGTCGCAGATCTGGCCGGCAAGCGCATCGCCGTCAACCCTGCAGGTAAGGGCGAGTACATCACGCTCAAGGCCCTGACACAGGCCGGAGTGCCGATCGATTCCGTCGAACGCGTTCCGCTGCAACAGGCTGACGCGGCGTCGGCGTTCTCCACCGGGCAGGTCGACGCGTGGGCATCGTTCCTGATTCCGTATCAGGAGGCGAAGGCCAAGGGCGCGGTCGAGATCGCAACCGAGGCGAGCATCGACTCCGTGGACAGCACCATCATCGCCGGCCGCACCGCAGTACTCGAAGCCCATCCCGAGGTTGTCCAGAAGTTCCTCGAGGTCACCCAGGAACTCACCGCGAAGCAGCAGGCCGACCCAGCAGCCTTCGAGAACGTCTTCGAACAGACCGGTCCGCGTGCACTCTCCGGACAGCGACTCGACGACGCGATCACCCTCGGCGGCCAGATCACCAACTTCCGCTACCCGACTGCAGCCGACGCTACCGACCTCGAATCCATCTCCACGCTGTTCGCCGAGAACAAGGTGATCCAGCAGCCCCTCAAGGGCAGCGATGTGATCTTCGACCTCCAGGGTGCTGTGGCAGGTTCGGCAGCGGCAGCGCCCACCACCGAGGGGAAGTGACCCGATGGTGACGCTGACCCGGCCCGCACGAACGGCGTCGCCGTCAGTGGAGCATCCGCAACTCGAAACGCCCCGCTACCGGCGCAATCGCAGCAGGCCCAAGTGGGTCTCGATCCCCCTCCGCTTCCTCGTGCCCGCGCTGCTGGTTGCCGGATGGTGGATCGGATCCGCTACCGGACTGATCCGCGAAGAGATCCTGGCCGGACCTCCGGCGGTGTGGACGGCATTCGCCGAGCTGTACCAGTCGGGTCAGTTGGTCGACTTCGGTCTCGCGTCGCTTCAACGTGCTGCACTCGGTGTTTCGGTCGGTGTGATCGTCGGATTGGTGCTCGGGGTTCTCTCCGGTCTCTCCTCGCTCGGCGAAGAACTGATCGACTCGACCATGCAGATCAATCGCGCGGTCCCGTTCCTCGCGCTCGTTCCGCTGTTCATCGCCTGGTTCGGTATCGACGAAACTTTCAAGGTGGTCCTGATCGCGGTCGCGACCGTCGCCCCCATGTACGCGTACACCTACCTCGGTGTGCGCGGGGTCGATCGCAAGATGGTGGAAGCGGCACAGGGTTTCGGACTGACAGGTTGGCGACTGGTGTTCGGAGCGATTCTTCCGACCGCCCTCCCCGGTGTTCTGATGGGGCTTCGAATCTGCCTGTCGCTCAGCATCACCGGATTGATCGCCGCCGAGCAGGTCGGCACACGTGAGGGGATCGGATACCTGGTCACTCTGGCGCAGGAATACAACCGCACCGATTACATGGTTCTGTGCATCGTCATGTACGCGGCGCTGGGTCTCATCTTCGACGCCGTCGTCAGGCTGATCGAGCGGTACTCCATGCCGTGGCGGAGATTGTCGGTGGCGCGATGACGAACACGACCGTCGGCTCGCTGCCTACCTCCGAAGCACCTCTACCACCGTTGGCAACGCGTGAGCGGACCGGTACCACCGCGGCCGAACGACGAGCCGGATCACCAGTGGCAGTCTCACTCACCGGAGTGCGGAAGTCGTTCGGTGACAAGACTGTTCTGGGCGGCATCGACCTCGAGATCACACGCGGAGAGTTCGTCGTTCTCCTCGGCCCCAGCGGCACCGGCAAGACGACCCTGTTGCGAGTGCTCTCCGGTTTGGAAGCACCGGACAGCGGCGAGGTGCTGGTTCCGCGCGACCGCACGGTCGTCTACCAGGAACCGCGATTGATCCCGTCGAAGCGAGTTCTGGCTAATGTCACAGTCGGACAGAAGCGGTCACGTCAGGTGACCGACAATGCACGCAACGCACTCTCCGAGGTCAACCTCGCGGACAAGCACCGTGCCTGGCCGGCCACCCTCTCCGGCGGCGAGGCCCAACGCGTCGCATTGGCTCGCGCTCTCGTTCGCGAACCTGAACTATTACTGCTCGACGAACCGTTCGCGGCCCTCGACGCTTTGACCAGGCTCCAAATGCAAGACTTGGTAGGCGATCTGGTCGCCCGCCACCGTCCGGCTGTACTACTCGTCACGCACGACGTCGACGAAGCCGTACGACTTGCCGACCGCGTGCTCATCCTCGACAAGGGCGGGTTTGCCGTGGACGTCGACATCGACCTGCCACGCCCCCGCGATCGGAACGATCCCGAATCTTTGCGCTACCGAGCGAGTTTCCTGAAGGAACTCGGTGTCGGCCGCACCTTCCCCGACGGACAGGACAGTCATGACATTGATCGCTGATTCCGCAATCGACACACTCTGGTACACCCGCTGCCCCGTTCCCACCGCCAGCGGTCTCGCCAACAGTCTCGGTTGGCTCGACCGGACGGCAAACGAATCCGGAGTGCGTTTCGGCGTACTGCAAGATGCCGGACCGGAATTGGCAGTGCGCCATTTCGATCACCACCTCTCCGGACTCATTCGCGAGGGCGGCAACGTCCCCGCACTGGCCGCGCGTGCCAGTGGTTCTCCGACGCGGCTCATCGGGCTCACCTGGATCGACGAGGCCCAGGCGATCCTGGTGCGCGGAGACTCCGACATCCGAGAAGCAGGTCTTCTGGCCGGCGCTCGGATCGGAATCCCGGCCTGGGCTGCGGATCAGGCCAGGAGCTTTCCTCGCGCCATGGCCCTGCACGGCTTCGCCTCCGCACTTCGACTGGGCGAGTTGAGTTTTGCCGACGTCACCCTCGTCGAGGTTGCGACGACCGCAGCCCCCGAGGTCCGCACCGCCTCGTCCACCCGCAACACGACGTGGGGTGTCGAATCCCTGCTCCGCGGCGACGTCGATGCCATCTACGTCAAGGGCGCCCGCGCCCAGGAAGTTGCCCGCGAACACGGCCTCGCCGTGGCCGTCGATCTCGATTCCACTGCATCCCTCCGTGATCGCGTGAACAACGGCACCCCACGACCGATCACGGTTCATGCCGACCTACTCGAACAGCGCCCGGACATCGTCGTCGGTTTCCTCGCCGAGAGCCTGAGAGCAGCGGACTGGGCCGCAGCCAACATCGACGAGGCCCGAGCCGTGCTGCAGACCGAAACACAGTCCGGGCCCGAAGGTGTGGTGGCAGCCTACGGCGAGAACTTCCACACCGGACTGCATTTGAGCCTGTCGGACGAGCGTGTGGACCTGCTCGGCATGCAGAAACAATTCCTGTATGCGCATGGCTTCCTTGCCGCCGACTTCGACCTGCAGTCCTGGGTGGCGCACGAACCACTGGAACAGGCACGCGCACTTGTCGCCGCGCAGAAGGGCACAGAAGAATGACGGACGTCTACTGGGAGCTGCCCTCGCGCGGTGACGGACGCCGGGCCGTGGCCGCACTGAACAGTCGCGGCGGCTTCGGGCCACAGCGACCGACTACCGTCGCGACCGATGTTCGCCCCGGAAACTTCGGGCCCTTCGACGAATTGGCACAGATCGTTCTCGCAGCCGAACTGTCGGGCGTCGACGGCGTTGTCGCACCGTACGATCCGAATGGCGAAGAATCCTGGATCGTTGCTGCCGCCGCCCTACGTCAGACGCGTCATTCGCGAGTGGTCGTGGAGTTTCACCCCACTTTCGGCACCCCCGTCTACGCCGCCAAAATGTCGGCGACACTTCAGCGCCTGTCGGCAGGTCGTCTCGAATGGCGAGTGAAGGTAGAGACGGACCCCGAAGACGCCGCTGCTCGCGGAGACGCGGTTCGAGGAGCCGACCGCTACGCGCGCGCCGCGGAGTTCCTGACCGTCGCACGCGGTGTGTGGAACGAGGAAAAGATTCTCCCCGGCGGATTCGGCGGCACGGGTTACGACTTCGACGGCGAGTACTACGACGTACTCGGCGGCGGATTCCGAGGCATCTTGTCGGGACTCCGTTTTCCCCGAGTACATCTGACCGGAGACTCACCGGAAGCTCTGGAACTCTCGGCCCACCATGCCGATGTCCATCAGTTCACCCTTTCCGGTGGCGAGTTGTCGACACGGATCACCACCCTCGACGACCGAGCATCCGAACTCGGCAGGACCGTCGAGAAGGTCCTGCGCATCCCGATCATCGCGAGGGAGACAGCCGACGAAGCCTGGGCTCGCGTCGAACGGCAACTGAGAGAATCCGATTCCGCTGCACTCGAGATCGACCGGGGCGGCATCCTGTGGTCCGGATTCGACCGCATCGGCTACGAGCACAGTATCGGCCTCGTCGGAAGCTACGAGGAAGTGGCGCAGCGATTGTCGTCGTATCGCGATCTCGGCGTGGACGGTTTCGTCCTGTCCGGTCGGCCACACATCGAAGAGCTGCACCGGGCGGGCGAGCATCTCCTGCACCTGGTCGATCCCGAGGGTCGGATCCGCAAGGAAGAGAAGGCCACCACAGAAGAGAAGGCCACCGCATGAGCATCGATTTCTATTGGCGGATCGGGATGGAAGGCGACCACGCGTCGCTGCGTACTCCGCGTCGCTACAACCGCGGCGATGCCGGTGGATACGGGCCGGGCAACATCGCTCCCGCGATCCGCGGCGGCGAGTTGGACGGATACAGCTACATCGACCACATGGCCGCAGTGGCAAAGGCTTCCGAGTCTGCCGGCTTCCTCGGTGGACTGCTGCCGTCCTTCCCGATGACCGAGGATCCGTGGGCGACCGCAGCAGCGTTGGCCGCCGAGACCACCACGTACCGTTTCATGGTCGCGTTCCAACCAGGGTTCCTTCACCCGGTGCAGGCCGCGCGGATGTCGGCGAGTCTGCAGCGAGCAACTGGCGGACGTCTGGTTTACAACATCATCAGTGGTGGAGGCGGCGCGCCTCAGCTGTGGTGGGGCGACAAAGTCGACCACGACGATCGCTACACCAGGACATCCGAGTTCCTCGATGTCCTCAAGGGTGTGTGGGACGGCGAACCTTTCGACTTCGACGGTCGCTTCTTCCAAACCCACGGCGCTGCACTGCCACCCGGACTTGCCGGCCAGCCGTTTCCCGAGGTGTACTTCTCCGGATCTTCGGCAGCAGCCGTCGCCGCCGCCGGACTGCACTCCGATTACTACCTTTCCTGGCTGGAGCCGTACGCCGATCTGAGAGCCAAGATCGACGGCGTGCGGGAGAACTCGGCCAAGCTGGGACGCACCCCGAAGTTCGCCGTACGCATCGACGTCGTTGCCCGGCACACCGAAGAAGCCGCGTGGGCCGAGATCGAGAAAGGCTGGGCTTTCGTCGACAAGGGGGCCGCCGACCGCGCAGCGCAGGGTGATTCGGTGGGCGCCGCCCGCATCAAGGGGTGGGTGCCCGAACACATCACCGGTTACCGAGATCTGGAAGTGCAGCCCAACGTGTGGTGTGGCTTCAGCCTCATCCGCGGCGGACCAGCGTTCGGACTGGTCGGCAGCTACGAACAGGTCGCCGAAAGACTCGACGAGCTGCGCGAACTGGGCGTCGACGCCTTCATCCTCGCGGGTAACCCGCATCTCGAAGAGGCATACCGCGTCGGCGAAGAAGTTCTTCCCCTCCTGCAGCGCACCCCGATCACACCTTCTGGACTGGAGACTCGATGACCACCACCGAAACTCGACTCGACGCCGATACCGCAGCATTCGTCGAAGCAGCGCGCAAAGCAGCAGACAAGGCATTCGACGTCTTCCGCAAGACTGGAACGGTTGCAGCCAACGGGACCGTGAACTTCGTCGAACGCGTACCCGGCACCGAAATCGCGGTCGCCCTGAACGACCCGGGACCGTGGGCGGACGATCCGTCGGTGTCACCGGTTGTCGCTACGTTCGATGGAGAGGTGCTGTCCGGCAACGGATCGGCTGGTTTTGTCACCGGCTACGCGTCAGTGTTCCGTGAGCATCCGGAAATCACCAGCGTTGTCCACATCCACACTCCGTGGCTCGGCGGTTGGGCCCAGACACACCGGACGCTACCCATCCGATATGCGGCTTCGCAGAGGCTGACGCTCTCCCGAGAGATTCCGCCGCACATCGATCGGTCCCGTTCTGCGGGCGAGTTCATTCTCGAGCGTCTCGAACACGATCCCGATCTGGTGGCGATCTTCGAAGCCAACGGCGGGGTCAACGTCATCGGCCGCAGCGGGTTGCTCGACCTCGCGAAGTTCGTCGTCCTCCTCGAGGAAGGCGCGCAGTTCCAGGCGATCGCCGAAACCCTCGGCGGTTCGGTCGAATTCGATCCGTCCAACCTCACGGTCCAGTGGGGCCGTAGCGGACTCGCCGACGAGGCGCGTCGACGCGGCCTCATCTAGCCACCCCCATCACTGATTCAGAACAGGAAAGCGTAGATCTCATGACCGTTCGCGTCGGATACTTCCCACACAACAATTCACTGTTCGTTTTGCGCCACACCGGAATCCTCGAACGTCGTCTCCCGGACGTCGAGTGGGTGGACCTGCGTGAGCTTCCCGCCAAGCCTGCAGTGAACCCGGAAAACGCCTTGCCGACCCTGCACTCGGACTGGCTGTTCGAGGAGGGCGGATACGATGTGATCGGAACCGGATTCACGCCGCCGGTCACCGGATTGGCTCAGGGCCGCGATCTCGTCTACATCGGAATCTCCGGCCCCCGCGTGGAGAACGGGCGCCTGGTAGTCAAGGCAGAGTCCGAGATCAACACGGTAGAGGACCTGCGCGGCAAGCGCGTCGGCATCGCGCACGGATCATGGCAGACCACACTTTTGTTGTTCGCCTTGGATCAGGCGGGGCTGACCTGGTCCGACATCGTCCCTGTCGACACCGACGTGCGCGGTGGTGGAGCGGACCTCGTCGACGGCACCATCGATGCCTGGGTAGGGGCGTACCCGGGGCTGACCGACATCGAAGCGAACCACGAACTGCGCACGCTGATCGCCACCGACGGACTCTTCAGCCACCCCTCACTGTGGTTCACCCGGCGCGATTTCGCGGATACCAACCCGGAGGCCCTCCAGGCGATCATCGAGGCCCTGCAGGAATCCGACGCCTGGATCGAAGCCAACCCCCGCGAAGCCGCGCAGATCTTCGTCGACGACATCGAGAAGCGTGGCGGGTCCGCGAGCATCAATGCCTGGGAAGCTGCACTGCGCGGACGTCCTTTCGGTGTCAACCCGGTCACCGACGAGTTCCTCGACGAGCAGCAGCGCGCGGCCGATCTCCTGCTGAGCAACGGACTACTGCCGCAGGCGGTCACCGTCCGCGAAGCAGTCGTGCCGTGGATCAGCGAGTTCGTCGGTTCGGATCGTTCGTCGATCTGAGGGCCCACACCTGACAGATCCGCTTCACACGTGACAGATACCGAACGGTCTGCCATTGTGAAGGGATGCGGCGGCGCGTGGGTGAGAGTTGGTCCACGCGACCAGTCTCAGGGGTAACCCCTGGGTCGGCCAGAAGAATTGGATGCTGCGTCCACCGGCGTTCGGCACGCTCCGCGTGCTTGCCGCCGCACCGGACAAAGGATTTGGTCACCCCGCCCCGTCGCATCCCGGGGTCGAATCATGCGTGACTTCGAGCTCGATCCCGAGTTGGCGCGTCGTCTGGCCGTTGCGGCTGCTGATGCTCCGTGGACCCTCAGCGGCCTCGAGGAGGCATTCGGAACCGTCTTCGGCGTTTCCCCGACGCTCCTGGCCGTGCGCGTTCTCGACCTCATGCCCGCCCCACCGTTCGAACCGCAAACGCTGTACCGATTGCTTCGCGAACTACCTCGCCTGCGGCCTGTTCCTCTCTCACTGGACACCAATGAATCCTCGGTGTGGCAGTTCGACGTTCCTCGCTACAACACCAGTGTGGACCTGGCTCGTTCACTGGATCTGACGATCTCCGAACTCGAGTGGTTTGCCGACCGAGGGGATTGGCTCCGCACGAAACCCCTACCGCTACGCCACTACCGGCCCATGCAGATCAGCAAGAAGACCGGCGCTCGCCTCCTCGAGGTACCGAAACCTCGATTGCGCGAAATTCAGCGCAAGATTCTGCGCCGCATACTCGACCTGGTGCCCCCGCACGACGCGGCACACGGATTTGTCCGTGGTCGAAGCCCTCTGACTTTTGCAGCGCCGCACGCACAGTCGGAAATCGTGATCGGTGTGGACCTCGCGCAGTTCTTCCCCTCGATCAGCGGCAGCCGCGTCCACGCCGTCTTCACCGCCCTCGGCTATCCACCCGCAGTGGCAGAAGTTCTCACCGGATTGTGCACTGTTGCAACACCTGCCGATACCCTGCGCGGACTACCGTATGCACAGGCATCACAGCTACGCACCGCGCATCTTCCGCAAGGCGCGCCAACTTCGCCTGCACTGGCGAATCTCGTCGCACGCAAACTCGACATCCGCTTGAGTGGACTCGCACAAGCGAACTGGCTCACCTACACCCGATACGCCGACGACCTCGCGTTCTCCGGAATTGAAGTAGCCGACGTCGGAACCCTCCTCTGGACGGTCGAGCAGATCGCCAGGGACGAAGGGTTTGCCATCCATCCACGAAAGACCAAGGTGATGCGCCCTCATCGACGCCAACACCTCACCGGATTGGTGATCAACGACCAACCGTCGTATCCGCGTGACGACTACGATCGCTTGCGCGCCCTGCTGCACAATGCCGCCAGTACTTCTGCGCAGGAACAGAATCGGGACGGTATCGAGAACTTCCGCGCCCACATCTACGGCCGGATCGCTCACATCGGCGAAACCAGCACTACGCGCCGACGCACATTGCTGCGCCTGGCTGAACGTGTGGATTGGGACGGCTAGTGCCCGCGAGCAGTCAGACCCGCGGTGTGTACGCCATGCATTCGACCTCCATGTGCGCACCCAGCGCCAGTCCGTCTGTTCCGAACGCACTGCGGGCCGGCAGTCTCGACGCCGGGAAGTACTCGAGGTAGACCTTGTTGAACTCCTGCCAACGAGACATGTCGTCAAGCATGACAGTGCATTTGAAGATTGCTTCGACGCCGGAACCGTAAGCGATCAGCGAAGCCACGATGTTCTCCATGGTCTGTCGAGCCTGCGCTTCGAAGCCGTCGGCCAAAGTCCCGTCCGGGAGCATGCCGATCTGACCCGACAGATACAGAACGTCTCCGACGCGCACTCCGGTAGAGAACGGCGTATCGAAAGCGGGTGGGATGAACTCGACGGTCTGAGATGAATCCATTAGATCTCCTCGGAGTTGGAATATGCGTGACGAGTTGGTGTTTCAGCGCACTGGGCGGGCACGAACATCGGCCAGGAAGTGCGCCACCAACTCGTTCCACGCGTGTGGGTCCTCGAAGTAGGGGGAGTGGCCGCGGTCGGCAAGTTCGACCACTTCGGCGTGGGGCAGGAACTCGGCGGCGCTGCGAATCCGCTCGGGTGTCATCAAATCGTCCAGCTCACCCGCGATCAGCAGAACCGGCGCCGTCACCGCGGCAAGATCGCTCGGCGAGTAGTTGTGGGCCTTGAGAATTCGGAAGAACTCGGTGTCAGGTGGGCGATGGCCGAAGGTGCCGAGAGCTTGGTACAGGTATGCCCTCGCCATGTCCAAGCTCGGCAACCGTCCGCCCACAGCGGGGTGTTCCCCCAGTGGCCGCGCCGTGACGGGCACCGCGGTGAGGGGAGGTGCGCCGTCCGGACCGAATCCGACGGGAATGCCGCCGGTCGTGCAGGCCAGGACTACCGACTCCACCCGCTCCGGAACAGCGATCGCGGTCCCCAATGCGGCCCAACCGCCCATCGACTGGCCGACCACGTGCGCTCGATCGACCTCCAACAGGTTCATGATTTCGATCAGATCCGAGACTGCCGCTACCGGGCCGTGGTTGCCCTTTTCGTTGGTGGACCGGCCGAATCCTCGCTGATCCCAGCTGATTACCCGATAATGCTGAGCGAAGTACGGTACCTGTTGGTACCAGACCGCGGCGTTGCCGCCGAGCCCGTGCGTGAGAATCAGATCCGGGCCTTCGCCGGCAGTCTCGTACCAGACCCGTTCGCCGTCTGCGACGGTGATGAAGCCCTCGGTCCGTGAAATCATCCTTCTTCTCCTGTGTCGGACGGGCGCTTGCCCGAAGTGTGGTCAGTGAGGAGTTGCTGCACTTCATCGGTGGCCCGCAGCAGGTGTTCTTCGACCATTCGCGTCGTTTTCGCATCGAAGTCGGTATCGAACCCGATCACCGTCAACGCGCAGAGCGGAGATCCCTTGCGGGAAGACACTGCACGCGAGACCGAACCGATGATGTCCTGAGATCGTTTGTGTACAACGGCGAATCCGGTTTTCTGCGTCTCGGCTATGTCGGCGAGAAAGCCGGTGGGGCCTTCCAGCGGATAGCCACTCTTCTCCACCATCGCCAGGTAGGGCGCCCGGGTGTTGTCCTCGAGTGCCGCGACCAACGCGAGCGGACCCGCGAACCGGTGCGGCGGAAGTAGATCCCCGAGCATCCGAGTGATCATCTTGAGTCTCTCGGGACGCAGCGCCGCGATGATCCGCGTTCCGCCGCTCTCGAGAACCTGCAGATTCACCATCATGTCCGTGCTCTCGGACAGCACCCGCATGGTCGGATCGCACAAGGCCGCCAACGAGTGCGCTGCCGCTTCGTGGGAAACCTGCAGTGCAGCCGGGCCGGGGAGATAGCGACCGTCGTAGCGGAAGACCCAACCACGGTTCGCGAGTTCTCCGAGCACTCGGTGCGCAGTCGGGCGGAGCATCCCGACTTCTTCTGCCAGTTCGCTGAGCTTCATCGGCGTGGTCGAGCGCGCGATGGCCTCGAGTAGATCCAGCGCTTTGTCGACGGCGGACGCAGAACCCTTCGTCATCCGATCCCCTCCCGGTGCCGTGGATGTACCCGGCGATCCGAAATCTCGTGTTCTTGGAAAACCCTTGGCATTCGTCTTGGAAATTACTATAGTCACAACAATCGTTCCGGCGTACGGAATTCTTTGAGCGTCTTCACCTTCCCACCGGATTACCGGCAAGGAAGTCATATATTTCCCAGCGAGAGGCTTTCGGACATGACGGTTGGACATACCCTTCGGTCGACACCACGGTTCAGAGTTGTTGCCCTAGCTGCGGTCGCGACCGCAGCATTGGCACTGACCGGCTGCTCGAGCGACGCCACGGCCTCCGACGACGGGGGCACCCAGACCACCACGATTCGAATCGCACCTCAGCCGATCGCAGACTTCGCACCGATCTGGCTCGGAATGGAGCAGGGATACTTCACCGACGAAGGACTCGACATCCAACTCGTCGAGGGCGGCGCCAGTTCCTCGGCTCAAATTCCGTTGCTGCTCAGCGGAAATGCAGATATGGCAGCCACGACCGCCGCCGCCGCAATTCAGGCACGCAGCCAGAACATGCCCGTCACCATCGTCGGAGGACTCACGAATTTTGCCGCGAGTGACGGCGTCGACCAGTCCGGCCTCGTCGTCGCCAAAGACAGTTCCATCAGCGGCTTCCGTGACCTCGAAGGCAAAACCGTTGCGATCAGCGGATTGAAGTCCGTCAGCGAGGCAGTCATCTCTGCTGCGGTGGAGAAGTCCGGTGGAGCAGCGGACAAGATCTCGTTCATTCAGGCGCCCATGCCCAACCTCGGTGACCTTGTTTCCACTGGCGGAGCCGATGCGGCATTCCTCATCGATCCGTTCCTGAGCAAAGCAACCGACTCGGGGCTGAAGATCCTCGGCCACCCCTTCCCCTTGGCCGCGCCCGGTGTGCCAGGGACCTCGCTGGTCGCTTCGGAATCGTTTGTCGACGCGAACCCGGACTCACTCGCCAAATTCCGTACGGCGCTTGCCAAATCCGTCGACTACGCCAATCAGAATCCGGGCGCCGTCAAGGCTGCACTCTCGACACAAGCCAAGATTCCGCTCGAAATGCTGGCCAACAGCAAGAATCCTCAGTTCGTCGCAGTAGTGGAACCGGGTGCTCTGGGCACGGAGATCGAACTGCTGGTCAAGTACGGGGTACTGACGGATTCGGTCGAGGCCGAATCCCTGCTGACACCGGCCAACTGAGTTGTCCGCCTTGACAACCCTGCAGACTCGCCGCAGGCAGGTTCTGCTCGGTCGGCTGCTGACGCTCTTCGCGTTGGCAGCCGCCTGGCAGATCTTCGGAATGCTGGGCGGCGAGGACGTCAAAGGTATTCCGAAGTTCAGCGACGTGGCAGTGGCCCTTGTGAACGAACTCGGCACGTCATCGTTGTGGACATCACTGGGACAAACGGTGACCACCACGGCGATCGGATTGGCTCTGTGCCTGGTGATCGGAATCCCGGCAGGACTGCTGCTCGCCGCGCACCCGTTCCTGACGGTCTCCTCCCGTTTCGTCGTCGACTTCTGCCGAACCGTTCCGCCGCTCGCAATCATTCCGCTCTTTCTGCTGATCATGGGCCCGACGCAACGGATGGCGGTGGCGCTGATCGTGGCAGTAAGTGTGTGGCCGATTCTGCTCCAGACCATTCACGGTGTGCGCAACGTCGACCCGGAACTGCTGGCGACCGCACGCTCCTTCCGACTTCCGCTGTGGCGCAGACTCGCTCTCGTCGTCGCACCGGCGTCGATGCCCTACATCTTCACCGGGATTCGCATCTCGGCAACACTGAGCTTGCTGCTGACCATCGGTGCAGAATTGATCGCGGGCGTGCCGGGACTCGGTAAGGAGATCCTGCTGAGCCAATCCGTCCCCGATCGAATGTTCGCACTGATCATCGTCGCCGGACTACTCGGAATGCTGCTCGCCTTCGCCGTGATGGCGATCGAGAATCGTTTACTTGCTTGGCATTACATCCCGAGGAGGATGACGACGTGAAGATGATGTCAGGACTTCGACTCCTCGCGTGGGAGTTGTGGCTGCCGATCTTGATCGTCGTCGTATGGTACCTCGGTTCGGAGTCGAGCAAGTCGCCCTACTTCCCGCCACTGTCGCGTATCTGGAAAGCGTTTGTGGACAACTGGTTCGGTCCGGGATTCGCCCACGACGTCGTACCGAGCTTGACCAACCTTGCCTTCGGTCTCGCCGTGGCACTGGTGGTCGGCATCGGCGCCGGTCTCCTGCTGGCACTGTTCCCGCTGGCTGCCGATATTGCCGATCCGTTTCTCCAGTTCTTCCGCGCCATTCCGGCGCTGGCCGTATTGCCCGCCCTCTTCATCGTTTTCGGAACCGGTTCGACGGGTAACGTTGCCGCCATCGCCTTCGGTGCGGTCTGGCCGATACTCCTCAACACCCTCGACGGCATTCGCTCCATCGACCCGAGTATCCGATTGGTGGCGCGCAGCTACCGGATCCGTACACCCCTCCTGGTGACGCAGGTACTCCTCCCCGGAGCGATGCCACAGATAACGGTCGGTATCCGTACCAGTCTCGCGATCGGTGTCGTCATCATGGTCGGCAGCGAAATGTATGTCTCCACTGCAGGAATCGGCCACTTCGTGATCGTCGCGCAACAGACATTCGCCATCGCGGACATGTGGTCCGGAATTCTCCTGTTGGGAATCATCGGATACGTGCTCAACCTCGGATACGGCGTGATCGAACGATGGTTGCTCAGATGGCAGCCGCGGACCCACGACGCTCTCGCAGTGAAAGGAAACTGATGTCATCCACAGAACCTGCGGCATCGATACCCGCAGTCGAACTGAACGGCCTCGGGGTGACCTACGGCGGCCCCACCGGCCGCGAAGTGCTCCGCGGGATCGACCTTACGGTCGCACCGGGAGAAATCGTCTGCATCGTCGGCCATTCCGGCATCGGCAAAAGCACGCTGATTCGTTGCATCGCCGGTCTGCAGAAGCCGACCACCGGTGAGGTCCGCATCGCCGGGATCGCGATCGATGCACCGCCGGCCACTCTGGCTCTCGTGTCACAGGACTACGGACGCACACTGATGCCGTGGCTTCGAGTGGGCGAGAACGTTCGCCTGCCGCTGCGGGGCAACGGTCTGGCGCGGAAGGTTCAGAACGAGAGGGTTACCGATGCACTCGCCGTTGTCGGTCTAGGTGGTGCTGCGCGTTCCTACCCCTGGCAGTTGTCCGGCGGAATGCAGCAGAGAGTAGCGATAGCTCGCGCTCTCGCCTATCGGCCGCAGGTACTCCTCATGGACGAACCCTTCGCGTCGGTCGATGCGCAGACCCGCGCGGAACTCGAAGACCTGCTGCTGACGCTTCAACGTGATCTTGGTATCACCGTCCTCCTGGTCACCCACGACGTCGACGAATCGGTGTACCTGTCCGATCGAGTGGTCGTACTCGGCGGAACGCCGGCATTGATGCAGGACATCGTCGACGTCCCGTTGACCGGAGCTCGAGATCAACTGACCACCAAGGCGGACCCACTGTTCATCGAGTGCCGTACCAGGGTGCTGTCCGCAATCCAGCAGTCCAAAACGGTGGCGCCCGTGTAGTGGGCACCTCGCCTAGTCTGGCTCCGTGATCCTTCTCCTCATCGGCCTCGCGCTGCTCGGATTCTGCGGCTACCGGTTCAGGCAGGATCGGCGGAGGCTGAGCAACGGCGTCTATCTACTTCTCGGAGTGATCTTCACCGGTCTGTGGATGCTGCAGTCGGGTGCACCGGGGACCGAGATCCCGTCGTTCGTCATCGCGACGATCGCTCTGCTCTCGCCGTTGCTGGTGCTCCTGCTTGCAGGATTCCTGATCGTCAACGGGGTCACGATGCTGCGGCGCGAGGGATTCAGCGTGGCGAACCTGCTCTCCCTCGTCGCCGGACTCGGACTGCTCGTTCCCTACGTACTGCTCGCATCAGCGTTGCTGACGCAGAGATATTGGCTCGCAGTCGTTCTCGGATCGTTCAGCCTGGTCGCGTCGTACCTGGGGTTTCTGTTCACGAGCTTTCTGCTCTACTCCTACGTGTACGGACGCCAGAAGTACCAGCCCGGGATGGACGCGATAGTGGTGCACGGCGCCGGGCTTTCGGGTGCCGACGTGACGCCCCTGCTGGCCAGCCGTCTGGACAAGGCCGCGGACGTCTTCCGCGCCGAGGTCCGCGAAGGACGTTCCCCGCTGTTGGTCGTCAGCGGCGGGAAGGGATCGGACGAGGTGGTCAGCGAGGCTGAGGCAATGTGCGTCTACCTCGTCGATCACGGGATCCCGCGCGAGAACGTGATGCTAGAGGACCGTTCGACCACCACGCTCGAGAATCTCGAGTACACCAGGGACCTTCTCCGCGCCGACACCACGAAGCCTCGAATGGTTCTGGTCACCAGCAACTTCCACATACTCCGAACCGCAACGTTTGCCCGAAGCCTCGATCTGGACGCAGAAGTCGTCGGTTCCCACACCGCCCGGTACTACCTGCCGAGCGCTATTCTGCGCGAGTTCGCCGCCGTCACGGTGGAACACAAGTGGCTCAACGGAACGGTCTGCCTGATCCTCGCCGCCCTGCCCCCACTGGTTGTCTGGGCGGCAGGGGGCATTGCGTAGCAAGCCTCACCGCATCAGGCTCTCGACGCCCATCGGTCGGCGACCCAGAAGCAGTTCCACGGCAGCACTGCCCGCAAGGAAGTCGTGGTGGTTGTAGAACTCGAACATCGCCGCCAATCGTGAGCTCGCGTTGACGTCCAGGCCGCTGCCGATCTGTTCACGCCATTGATCCACGCTGATCTGTTCTATCGCGACGGTACGTGACGTCTGCTTCTCCACCATCTGTGCCACCTCCATGACGCTCAGAGCTTGCGGGCCGCCCACCTCGTACGTCGCTCCGTGATGCTCGCCCGGGCCCTCGCTCAGGACGACCGCGGCAACAGCTGCCACGTCCGCCAGACTCACGAACGAAAACCTCGTGTCCGCGCTGTACGGCACGACGATGGTCTCTGACCGACCCGTGAGTACCGCTTCGAAATTCTGCGCGTACGCACATGGTTGCAGCACAGTCCATTTCAAGGGAGAACGATGCAGTTCGTCCTCACACCTGGCTTTGTCCAGGTGATGCGGCATTGACGGGCTGAACGGCCACGCCACGGAGTGATAGACAAAGTGCTCCACCCCCGCCGAAGCCGCTGCCGTCAGCGCATTGCGAAGCAGTGCCGGCTCGTCGGGATGGACGTTCGGGGCAATGAAGTACACACCTCGGCACCCGGCGAGCGCCTTGCGCAGCCCTCTTCCCGTTTCGAGTTCTACCTCGAAGTCCCCGTCGACACGCGCCTTTCGCACCAGTCGCCGAGCTGTCACGCTCGGCGGCAGTGCAGCGACGACTGCCTCACCGGTCTTACCCGCGGCACCGATCACCGCGATGTCGGCGCCGCGAGCAATTCCGTTCTCCATGAGAGTTTTCCGTCCTAGACGTAGTCGTAGACCGCTGAGGTGGCGCCACCGGAAAGCTGCGCGTAGCCCGGACCCCGATCGAAGAAGGGTTCGTTCTCACCGCGCTCCGAGCGCAACTGATCCCGTAGCTCCGTGGTAGCAGCCTCGTCGACGGACGGCTCGTCACCCTCGATCATGACAACACCGTAGTCGTCGCGTGCGCCCTCTACGGAAACCTTGCGCCACTGAATGTCTCGCAAGACCTCTTCGATCGGGCGCTCCAGTGGATCTCCCCAACCGCCACCACCGGTGGTGCGAATCCGTACGACCTCGCCGGCCTTGATCGGCTCGGCATCGGTCAGCGCGTCGAACTCACGCTCGTTCGGTCCACCCGGATCCAGGACCACGGAGAACGGCCGACCGGCCTTGCCGCCCTTGACTCCCCAGCAGGCGAGGATCGAACGATCCGCAATGGACATGAAGTGCGCATCCTTGAGCATCCGGATGTGCTTCTCGTATCCCAGGCCGCCGCGGTAGCGTCCGGCTCCGCCGGAATCCATGGCCAGACCGAGCTTCTCGACGATGAAGGGGAAACGGCTCTCGGTGAATTCGGTCGGCAGGTTCCGTGAATCGGGAACGACGTGAATCGTATCCTCACCGTCGGCGTAATAGCGTCCGCCCGAACCGCCGCCGAGCACCTCACGCATGAGGTACGAGTGACCCTCGAAGTCTTCACCGTAAACGCCGGTGTACCTGATGGTCTCCTGATCGGCGGGCATGTTGCCGTCCACAGCCTTGGCGACGACGCCGGCCAGCACTCCGAGAAGACGGAGGATGACAAACGTGCGAGCGTTGGTGGGGGCAGGGAAGATCGGGGTGATCAATGTTCCCTTCTCGGGGAACTTCATCTCGATCAGCGGTACGACGCCCTCGTTGACATCCAGTTCGGCCATGCGCTCCGGGGTGTCCGCGAGGTTACGCAGAATCGGGGCCAACCACTTGATGAGGAAGTTTCCGTCCGCGTAGTCACCGCAGTGGTTGATCGGGCCCTTTGCCTGCGGTCCGGTTCCGTTGAAGTCCAGGATGAGTCGCTCGCCGCCCTCGTCCTCCGGCCGCGTCTTCGTGAGCGTGATGCGCTGGATGTGGAGCATCGGCTCGTCGACGCCGTCGTGCTCGGCGTAGTCCTCCCACGTGTACTCACCGACCGGGATCTTGCTGAGGATCTCGCGGCGGTACGTCTCGGTGGTCGCGTCCATCATCGCGTCGAAGCACGACTCGACGGTGTCGACTCCGTAGCGCTCGAACAATTCGGTGAGTCGACGCGCACCCATCAGGCACGCCGAGCACTCGGCGTCGAGGTCAGCTGCGAGAGCGTCCGGCATGCGGGAGTTACGCGTCATGATGCGCAGCGCCGCCTCGTTGGGAACTCCCTGGTCCCACAGTTTGATCGGCGGAACCATCAGTCCCTCTTCGTACACCGTGGTGGCGCCGGACGGCATGGAGCCGGGGCAGCAACCGCCGATGTCGTCGTGGTGACCGAACGCCTGAACGAACGCAACAACCTTCGGCTCGGCATCGGGAGTGACGCGGGCGAAGACAGGCACCGTGACACAGAGGTCGGGGAGATGGCCGATGCCACCTTCGGACAGGTAGACGTCGTTGTGGAAGTACACGTCTCCCGGCTTCATCGTCTCGAGTGGGAAGTCCCGGGCGATCGGATGAACCAGGGCGGAATACGAACGGCCCGTGAGCTTGCGGAGGTTCCGGTCGTGAATACCCGCGCGGAAATCGTGAGCGTCACGGATCATCGGCGAACGCGAGGTGCGCGAAATGGAGGTCTCGACTTCCATTTCCACGCTGGCGAGGTAACCGGCGACGATCTCGACCAGGATCGGATCAGGTGACGCGCCGTCGGTAGCGGTGAGTCGGTACGGCTTGGCCGCGGTGGCAGCAGCAGCATCGAGAATGGCGGTCATCACTTCACTCCGTTCGAGTCGGAAGACTTCGAGATACGAATGTTCCCGAAGGTGTCGATACGTGCCGAGAATCCGGGGTGGATCGGGACAGTCGAGCTGAACTCCTCGATCACGGCCGGTCCTTCGATGACGTCACCCGCACCGAGCAGCGTGCGGTCGTAGGTAGCAGTTTCGACCCAGCTGTCGAAATACGATTGCCGCGAACCGGTTCGGGCGTTGTCGGCGCCGGTGCCGGCGGGGATCTCCTTGAGCGTCGGACGCTTGATCGGGCCGATGCCGCTCACGCGCAGGTTGACCCATTCCACGTGCTGCGACGGGTCTCCCCGGAAGTCGTAGCCGTACAGTTCGCGGTGCGCCTGATGGAACGCCTCGGCCGCGTCGTCCATGATCTGCGCCGTGACGGTACCTTCCGCCACCGGGACGCGTACCTCGAAGGCCTGACCGAGGTAACGCAGATCCGCAGTACGGGAGTACTTGCGCTGCGTCTCGTCGAAACCCTCTTCGGCGAGCGCGATCTCGGCTTCGCCGGCCAGCGCGTCGAACTGACTCTGCAGGTCTTCAGCCTTCAACCGGTCGTGACGACTGACATGCGTCTGGACGTAGTCGTTGCGGACATCGACCGTCAGCAGACCGAACGCGGAGACGTTACCCGGATTGAGCGGGACAAGAACGTCTTTCAGACCCAGGATGTCGACGAGACGGCAGGCGAGCAGGGAGCCGGAGCCGCCGAACGTCACGAGGGTGAAGTCGCGAACGTCGAGGCCACGCTTGACCGTGATCTGACGCAGGGCGTTGGCCTGGTTCCACGCCGAAACCTCGAGGACACCGACCGCACACTCCTCGAAGCCCAGACTGAGCTGTGTTGCAAGCTCTTCGAGGCCCTTGCGTGCCAGTTCTGTGTCGAGGGGAATTTCGCCGCCGAGCAGATGGGGTGGGATGCGCCCGAGCAGGACGTGCGCGTCGGTGATGGTCGGTTCGCTGCCGCCCTTGCCGTAGCACAACGGTCCGGGATCGGCGCCCGCCGACTGAGGGCCGACTCGGAGGGTGCGTTCCGGCGTCATCCACGCGATCGAGCCACCTCCGGCGCCGACGGTCACGACGTCGATCATCGGGATCTTCGAGGGGTAGTTGCCTACTCGCCCTTCGGTGGTCAGCGCGGGCTCGCCGCAAACCACGACGGTGACGTCCGTCGATGTTCCGCCGCCGTCACAGGTCAACACCTGCTCGACGCCGGCCGCATCGGCGATCAGCGCAGCACCGAGAGCTCCGGCAGCCGGTCCCGACAGGACTGTCGTAATAGGCTGGTGAACAACCTCTTTGGCTGACAGGACACCGCCGTTGGACTTCATGACGTAGAACGGTATGTCGCGGGGTTCGCCGTCGGTGGTCGAGAACTCACGCAGACGATTCGCGATGTTGTTCACGTAGTTTCGGATGTTCGGCTTGACCGCGGCGTCGACGAGAGTGGTGATGGACCGCTCGTATTCGCGGTACTCACGAAGCACCTGGCTCGAGATGCTCACCGTCGCATCGGGGAAGACCTCGAAGAGGATGTCGCGAACGCGCTCCTCGTGCGTCGGATCGGCGTACGAGTGCATGAGGCAGACGCCGATGGTCCGGATGCCGCGGTCCTTGAAGAACTGCGCTGCGCTGCGGACGCTCTCTTCGTCGAGCGGACGAATCTCGCTGCCGTCGAAGGAAAGCCGTCCACCGACGGTGCGTACACGATCGGCGGGAACGATGCGTTCGGGCTTGACCCAGAAGTACGAGTTGCCGTAGCCGTCCGGCACCGACTGACGAGCGATTTCGAGAACGTGTTCGTAGCCTTCGGTGGTGATGAAGCCGAGGTTCTCGACCTTGCCTTCGAGCAGCTTGTTGGTCGCAACGGTCGTGCCGTGGCTGACCGCACCGATCGAGTCGCCGCTCTCGCCGAGCTTGGCGAGCACTTTCTCGATACCGGCGAGAAAGCCCTCGGCGGGATCCGCCGGGGTGGACGGGGTCTTGGTGGTGACGATGGCGCCGGTTTCGTCGTCCACTGCCACGATGTCGGTGAACGTTCCGCCGGTATCGATACCGACCCGAATCTTCCTGGGTTCCACGCTTCCTCCTGAGATCTTTGGCTCGTCTCGTCTGGTACCGATCGACGGTTGTGGCCTAGCCGGTGAGTGGCTCGTACCTGACGTGTAGTGCTATTCCACAGGTTCGGAAGGGCGGATTCTTTGTCACAATTCGCCGAATCGGGGGACCAAGGTTCGGCGCACGATCACGAGCGGATCTTCGCCGGCGCCTCCATGGGTTACGCGGACGTGAAAAACGCCCCGAACCTGGTCGGTTCGGGGCGTTTCCCTCATCGTGAATCAGCTGTTGACACCTGAGTGAACTACTCGCGACAACCAGAACGCGCCAGGAATCCGCCTATAGCAACACCTGACAAAGCAATGGCTGCGCCGACGACGGCGCTGACCATCACCGTGCGAGCATCTGTGCCACCCGCTGTCGGTGCAGCGACCGGAAGAACCGCCGGTGCCGCAACAGCTCCGGAAACCACCGGCGCGCCTTCGACCGCCACTGTCGGTATTGCCGCCGCCACGGCGGCAGTGACCTTCTCGGGGATGCCGTTGGCAATGACGCCGTCGATGCTCTTGAAGAACACCCCGGCCATCTTCTTGGCTACACCGGTGATCATGCGCTGCCCGACGCCGCCGACCATCCCGCCGACCACGGCATCGGCGTCATACGAAAGCAGCGTGCCACCCTCGTTCTCCGTCAAGGTGACCGTGACGTCCGCCTTCACCGTGCCGGGAGCACCAGCCCCCGAAGCCGTCATGACAAACGAATTGGGCCGATTCTGTTGCGACAGAACAACCTCGCCGTCGTAGACGCCCTTGATCGACGCAACTCCGGCCATGATGGAGAGCTTGTAGTGATTGTCCGTGAGCTGCTCGAGCGACTGCACACCGGGAATGGTCGCGGCCAGTACACGACCGTCCTGGAGCTTGTCGTAGACCTCTTCGCGAGGTGCCGTCAGCTGCGCGGTGCCGGCGATTCTCATGCATTCTCCTCTGATGACGAACCCGCATGTGCGAGTCGAAGTTCGAACAGTTCGGACGGTGAAATGGGCATGGACGTGATCGAGATTCCTTCGGCGTCCTCGATGGCGGCCGCGATGACGGCGCTGGTGGGGATCACACCGGCCTCACCGGCACCCTTCATTCCGAGTGGGTTGAGCCCTGACGGCGTGACGGTGTGATCCATCTCGAGCGAATCCGGCATCTCGGTGACGAACGGCATCAAGAAGTCCATGTACGACGCGTTGAGCATCTGCCCGTGCTCGTCGTAGACGATCCGCTCGTAGAGTGCGCCGCCGATACCTTGCGCGACGGCGCCCATGACCTGACCTTCGACGATGCGGGGGTTGATCACGTTTCCGCAGTCGTGGATGACGACGTAACGACGGACCGTGATCTCGGCTGTCACGGGATCGGTTTCGACGATCGCCGCGTGCACTCCCGAAGCGAAGGTGGAACTGGGCGGCGAGTAGTAGCCTGTTGCTTCCAGACCGGGCTGCTCACCCTCGGGAATCGGCGGCTTCGACATGTCCGTGTCGGTCTTGGCGAAACCGGTGGCCAGCTTCGACTCACGGTCGAACGCATATCGTAGCGGGTTCGACAGCACGGCAACAACACTCAGCGGTACGGACGTACCTTCCACACCGGCTTCGGTGCCGATCTTGCACACGTGGCCTTCCCGGAGTTCCAGTTCGGTTTCCGGCAGATCCAAGATTCCGGAGGCGATCTTCTTCGCCTTCTCCGCGACCATCTGCGCCGCGACGTGGAAGGCCGAACCCGACATGACCGCCCCACGCGAGGCGAAAGTGCCTACGGCATAACCGAACCGGCGGGTATCACCCGTGACGATCTCGACGTCGGAGACCTTGACTCCGAGATCGTCCGCAACGATCTGGGCGAACGCGGTCTGATGGCCTTGGCCTTGCGTCGTCAAGCCTGTTGCCGCCTTGACCTTTCCGGACGTCTCGACCACGACGTGGGCACCCTCGTAAGGTCCCGGGCCGGTTCCCTCGACGTACGCACCGATACCGATTCCGACCGACCGCCCTTCGGCGCGAGCCTTCCTCTGGTACTCGGGAAATCCGTCCCAGTCGATGAGCTTCTTGAGCTTGTCGATGCCCGCCTGGTAGTCGCCCGTGTCGTAGATCAACGGGCGTCCGTCCTGGAACATCAGGCCGAAGTCGTACGGCATGTCCTCGGGGCGAATGAAGTTCGCCTCCCGCACCGCGATCTTGTCCTTGTTCAGGTACTTGGCGATGGCGTCCATGGATCGCTCCATAGCGAACACGGCCTGCGGACGTCCGGCACCTCGGTACGGGGTCACTATGACCGTGTTGGTGTACAGCGAATAGGCGTTGACCCGGAACGACTTCGGCTTGTACGGCCCGAGAACCTGCGTCGCGGTGTTGATCATGACGATGATCCCGTACGGCAGGTAGGCACCGTTGTCGTGCCAGAACGTGAAGTCGAACGCCAACAGGCGACCCTCGTCATCGAATCCGATGTCGACCTTCTGGATCTGCCCACGCTCGTGCGCGCTCGAGATGAAGTGCTCACGGCGATCCTCGACCCACTTCACCTCACAGGAGATGCCGGCCTGGCCGAGGCGTCGAGCGGCCCACGTGATCATCACTTCTTCGGGCCACGGGTGAACGATCTTGACGCCGAATCCACCGCCGACGTCAGGAGCGATGCAGTGAACCTTGTTCAGCGCCATCCCCAATCGCGCGGCGATTGCGGCGCGGGCGGACGTGGAGGTCTGGGTGGAGGTCCAGAACGTGAGGGTGTTCTCGTCGCCGTCCCAGCGCGCGTAGACACCCTTGCCCTCCATCGGCATGGAAGCTGAACGCTCGATTTCGAGATCCAGCGTCAGTCGGTGCGGCGCGGCGGCCAGTTCGGCATCCAGATCTCCGAACCCGTGCTGCAGGTGAGCGGCGACGTTGTCCGGAACGTCGGCGTGGACGGCGTTGGCGGCGGTGCGAGCGACGTCGATCCCCACTACAGGCTTCAGCGCCTCGTAGGTGACGTCGATCTTCGCGCAAGCGTCCTCGGCGATGTACCGGTTGTCGGCGACCACCATGGCGATGGCTTCGCCGACATGCTTCACCTCGTCCTTCGCGAGGGGATACCCGTTGCGCGGAGCGATGATTCCCGGATGCGGAATGAGCAGTGGCAGGTTCTCCGCCATTTCCGGCGTGTCGGCCAGGAGATCTTCGTAGGTGTAGATGGCATGCACACCAGGCACTTCCAGCGCCTGGTCGATGTCGATGTCGATGATTCGCGCATGAGCGTGCGGCGACCTGACGAATGCCGCGATCAGCGCGTTGTGGCCCAGATCGTCGAGGTATCGCCCCTGACCGCTGAGCAGACGCGTATCTTCCTCGCGCGGAATCGGTTTACCGAAGAACTTGCCGTCGTCGGCAACCGAATGATCGGCCGTCGAATGATCGGAAGCGGGGTGCTTCGCCCCGTTGCGCTTTGCTGGTTTGACCGGAGTACTCATGCCTTACCCGCCCGTCCTCCGACGGGATTCGTCGTTCCCCGCACCTTGCGATCCAACGCCTCCCGAGTGGACGCGTCGTCGATTCCGAGCGGGAACTGCCCGGCCCGTTCACGCTTGATCTCGGCTGCGCGCAGAACCGACGCCCTGATGTTCTGGTATCCCGTACAACGGCAGAGGTTTCCCGCGATCGCGTCGGTTGCTTCCTCACGTGTGGGATTGGGGTTCTCCTCGAGAAACGCCGCGATGGTCGTCACGAATCCCGGTGTGCAGAATCCGCACTGCAAACCGTGACAATCCTTGAACGCCTGCTGAACCGGATGCAAAGTACCGTCCGGCTCGACGAGGCCTTCGACGGTCGTGATCGATCGACCTTCAAGGCTGGCAGCGAGGACGAGGCAGGACCGAACCGGCTTTCCGTCGAGCAGCACGGTGCACGCACCACACACGCCGTGTTCACAACCGACGTGCGTGCCCGTCTTACGGAGGTGGTGACGAATGGCATCCGAAGCCAAAGTGCGGGAGGGAAGAACGACGGTGCTCGTCACCTCGTTGAGCGTGAACGTCACGGCCACATGGTGCTCACCGGTGTCTGCTGCCAACTCGGCAAGTTGATCATCGATGGAGCGATCGTTTTTGGACATTGTCACCACTTTCCTGCCAGTACTGCGTTCTCACTGAGAGCATCCGTTGCCGCCGCGAAGCCGACCCGCGCCGTGAGCGCGGACACCAACTGCGAGCGGTACGCCGCCGTCCCGTGAATGTCTGCCTCGGTATCTATCTGCGCGCGGGCGCATTCTCCGAGAGTGCGCCATCGCGGGTCTCGCTGATCCGTCGCGGACGCCCCCGCCAGCACGTCCGTGTAGTCCACGACCTGCCCCAGCTCTCCGGCGGACACGTACGTCATGTGCGCTTCGGCCACCAGACTGTCGACCACGCGAATCCGGGCGACGACGCCGACCAGTGCATAGTCACCGTGACGACGCGCGATCTCGTCGATGGCGGTCCCCACTCCGGGTTCGGCGCCGGGCACCGACACCGACACCGCGATCTCGTCCGATTCCAGGCTCGACTCGAGAGGACCGGCAAAGAGATCCGTCGACGCGATCTCGCGGGTGCCACGCACCGACTGGACGGTCACGCTGCCGCCGAGCAGTGTCAGGACTGCCGGCATCTCCGCCGACGGGTCGGCATGGACGATGGAACCGACGCTCGTCCCGCGGTTACGGATCGTGGGGTGCGCTACCAACTGCAGAGCACGGTTCAGTAGAGGCTGAACTCGACGAGCACCTTCGTCGGCCGCCAGCACCGAGTGCGTGGCCAGGGCCTGGAACCGCACTCCTTCGTCTTCGGACGAGGTCACCGAAGCGAGGTTCGGGATCGATCCGATGTCGACGATGTGGGCGGGCGCGGCGAGGCGCATGGACAGCAGCGGCACAAGCGATTGCCCACCGGCGAGCACCTTCCCCTCGTGAGAGACCTCGGAGAGGATTCGGCACGCGTCCTCGACCGAGGACGGTCGGTGATAAGTCAGCGGCGACGGTTTCATTACTCAATCCTGCCTCTATGAGTCACTTCACGTTTTGTGCAGATGTGACAACGGTCACGGGTCATACCTGGCATACATTCAACTTGGCATCACGTGAGCTGCGCCACGGGCTCTTCCCGTTCGTCATCTGACGTATCCGGACCCGTCGTGGAGCCCGGTCGCCTGCCGGGCTCCGGCCTGTTCAGTTCGGGGTTCCTGGACCCGACGAACTGGCAGAAGTGGTACATCACGATCAAGACGATGGTGCCGAGCGCGATGCCTCCGAGTGAGAACGTGTCACTGAACTTCAGAGCCGTGTCGCCGATACCGATGATCAGACCGGCGGCGATCGGCATCAGATTCAGCGGATTCCCGAAGTCGACACCGTTCTCTTTCCAGATCTTGGCGCCGAGCAGACCGATCATGCCGAACAGAACCACAAGAATTCCGCCGAGAACGCCGCCGGGAGTCGCCGCCACGACCGCCCCGAACTTGGGGGAGAAGCCGAGCAGGATCGCGATGACACCCGCGATCACGTACGCGGCGGTCGAGTACACCCGAGTGGCCGCCATGACACCGATGTTCTCGGCGTGTGTCGTCGTGGGAGAGCCGCCTACTGCGCTGGCGATGGCGGTGGCAAAACCGTCACCGGCAATTGCGCGTCCGATGTACGGGTCGAGATCGTCGCCCGTGATCTCGGCGACGGCCTTGACGTGACCGGCGTTTTCCGCGACCAGTGCGATGACACCGGGAAGGACCAGAACGATGAACGTGAGGCTGAACAAGGGAGCGTGGATACCGACGATTCCGTTGGCTTCGTCCGAGAACGGCGGCAACCCGAACCACGACGCCGAGTGCACCGAATCCCAGTTGACACGAAAGTGCTCGGTGGGTGCTCCACTACCGCCGGCGGACGTGATCGGACCGGAGACCCGGTCGAGGACCCACGAGAAGATATAGCCGAAAACCAGCGCGACGAGAATGGCGATACGTCCCAGGAAGCCGCGTAGCGCAACGCTCATCACGATCAGGGCAACCATCACGATCAGTGCCACCCATTGGTCCTGCGGCCAGTACAACCCCGCGACAACGGGCGCCAGGTTGAAACCGATCAGCATCACCACAGCGCCGGTGACCACCGGCGGTAGCGCTTTACTGATGACGCCACCGCCGAGAAAGTGGATGGCGATGCCGACGAATCCCAGAACCAACCCCGACACCAGAATCGCACCGGTCACTTCCGCCGTCGTTCCACCCTGAGCACGAATAGCGGCAACGCCGCCGACAAAGGCCGCCGACGTACCGAGGTAACTGGGGACGCGTCCTTTGACCACCAGCAGGAAAAAGAGCGTACAAAAGCCCGACATCATCACGGCAAGTTGAGGATTGAGCCCCATGATGATCGGGAAGACGAACGTCGCGCCGAACATCGACACGACATGCTGGCCACCCAACCCGATGGTTCTTCCCCAACTGAGTCGCTCGCCGGGAGCGACCACTTCACCGGGTCCGATGTTCTTTCCGTCTCCGTGCAACGTCCAGATCGGCATGACGAGACCTTTCGCGAAGGAGGAAGGTGTTCGAAATGCTTTGTGCCCCAGCTCACAAACACCGTGTCTGGAGTGAAACGCTAATGCAGCAATCAGATTTGGACGTGATGACAATCTGCCAGAACCCACCCACCGAGATTGGCAACAATGGTGGCAGATGACGCGGGCAGGGGTCATCGTCAGTGCTGGAGACAGTTTCGACCGAAATGAGGACCGCGCCGCGAAGGGCCCAAACATTTTCTTCGGCTTAATGATTCCGTAACACGATGTCTGTCAACGGAAAACGAGGTACCTAGCCCAGGGCTGCGAGGATCCCTGCTGCCATCTCCGCGACCTGATCATCGGTCATGACGAACGTCGGCGAAATCTGCATCGCACCCTGACCCGCCGCGCGACCCGAAATACCGTGCTCACGCAA
>NZ_JBYTAP010000008.1:0-339446 GCF_058788335.1 Rhodococcus sp. FW305-130
ATTCGTAAGTTCATGCAGCGGTTGGCGGCCGAGGGCCGCACGGTGCTGGTGTCGAGTCACCTTCTCTCGGAGATGGCATTGACGGCGGAGCAGTTGGTGGTGATCGGCCGGGGTCGGTTGATTTCGGATTCGACGGTGGCGGAGTTCGTGGATCGCTCGTCGGAGTCGACGGTGCGGGTGCGCAGTCCTCAGCTCGATGCGTTGCGCAGTGTGTTGCTCTCGCAGGGGTTGACGGTGCGTGAGGACGGTTCCGGTGTTGCGCCGGCGTTGGTGGTCGTGGATTCGACGACTGATGTGATCGGCGGTCTGGCTGGTTCGCAGGGAATCGTGTTGTACGAGTTGGCGTCCCAGCAGGGTTCGCTCGAGGATGCGTTCATGAAGTTGACCGGAGACGATGTCCAGTACCACGCGTCCGGTATCGATCCGGGTGCTGGTGCACACCATGCAAATACGCAGCAGGCAAACACACAGCAGGCTATGGGAGGTGCACTGTAATGGCTGTTCTCAGTGCTGAACGTATCAAGATCACCACGACCAAGTCGCCGCTCTGGTGCTCGGTCATCATCGTCGTGCTCGCACTCGGCTTCGCTGCCATCATGGGCGCGGTTGCCAAGTCGGCTCTGACGTCCTCCGATGTCCAGGGAGCACCGGACCTCGACACCGCCGTTGCCACGGCCGGCATCTCGGGTTTCGGAATCATGGTTCTCATGATCATGGCGGCCCTCGCGGTCACCAGTGAGTACCGCTTCGGGACCATCCGCACCACGTTCCAGGCAGTTCCGAACCGTGCCTCGGTTCTCATCGCCAAAGCCGGCCTCATCGGTGCCTTCGGCGCGGTGCTGACGTTTGTCCTCGCTTTCGGGTCCTATGCGGTGGCCAAAGCCATGGCCGGTACCGAGGCCAGCACGGGCCTGACCCTGTCGACCGGCGATGACTGGCGTGCGATTTACGGCATCCCGGTGTACGCCTTCCTCTGCGTGATTCTTGCTGTCGGCGTCGGATCGATCATCCGGCAGTCTGCGGGCGCTATTGCGTTGCTCCTGCTCTGGCCGCTGCTCATCGAGAGCCTGTTCGGACTGTTCGGCAGTGTCGGCGAGAAGATCACCCCGTTCCTGCCGTTCGCGAATGCAAACCACTTCCTCAGCCCTGGCGGCGGAAGCCTTGATTTCCACTGGGGACCCTGGGGCAGCCTGATCTACTTCGCGGCCTTCGTTCTGGTGATTTTCGGAGCAAGTATTGTCATCGTGAATCGTCGCGACGCCTGATCTTGTCGCTCCCTCGGTAGGTGTTGTCGGGAGACCTACCGAGAACGCGGAGTGACAGCAGAGTAGGGACCCAGTACGAAAAACCATTCGTACTGGGTCCCTTTCCTGTGCTTCGGCCGATATCCTCCGAAGATGAGACTCTTCGGTGTGGTTGTGGTCGGAATGGCTGGAGCACTCGTGGTGAGTGGATGCTCGTCGTCGGGAAGTGAAGCAGCCGTCCCGGCAGACCCGGTGGCATTCTCCGAGACCGTCACGGTCGACGCAGTGACCGGGCATCTGGAGCAACTCGAGAAGATCGCCGGTAACAACGACGGCAATCGATCGGCCGGAACCCCCGGCTACGACGCCAGTGTCGACTACGTGGCAAACCTGCTCGAAGACAAGGGCTTCGACGTCAGTACCCCGGAATTCGACTTCAGCTCCTTCGATCCCGGCACCGAATCCCTGAAAGCTACTGACGGCTCCGATGTTCCGGTGCGGGCGTTGACATATTCCCCCTCCACGGGACCGACCGGAATCACGGCACGCCTGGTGGTGATTCCCGCCGACGAGACACCAGGTTGCGAGGCCACCGACTACGACGGCCGCGACGTGAACGGTGCAATCGTGCTGGTCACCCGCGGAGTGTGCCCGTTCGGCGACAAGCAGAAGATCGCCGCTGACCGCGGCGCGGCAGCGTTGTTGGTTGCCAACAACGAGGACGCGATGCTGGGCGGGGCAACCTTGGGTGAACCCGAAGACGCCCGCATCCCGACCGGCGGGGTGAGCAAGGCGTCGGGCGAGGCTCTTGCCGTAGCGCCCGGAGACCTCACGCTGATTCTCGACACGTCGACGGAAACGACGAAGTCGCGCAACGTGATTGCACAGACCAAGACCGGCGCGACCGACAACGTGGTTGTCGTGGGCGCCCACCTGGACAGTGTGCCGGAAGGTCCCGGAATCAACGACAACGGAAGCGGCACCGCAGCCGTGCTGGAAACCGCGCTGCAGATGGGAAGCTCACCGAGCATCGAGAATGCCGTGCGTTTCGCTTTCTGGGGAGCGGAAGAAGTGGGATTGGTCGGCTCCACCCGTTACGTGGAAGGTCTGAGCGATCAGGAACGGGCCGACATCGCCCTGTATCTGAATTTCGACATGCTCGGTTCGCCCAATGCCGGATACCTGGCTTACGACGGTGACAACTCGGATGCGGTCGGGGAGGGGCCAGGGCCCGAGGGTTCGGCAGGCATCGAGCGCACCTTCGTCGATTTTCTCGCCGATCGGGGGATTGCGGCGGACGGAACGGACTTCGACGGGCGTTCCGACTACGGCCCGTTCATCGAGATCGGAATCCCGGCGGGCGGAGTGTTCAGCGGCGCGGACGAACGCAAGACGCCGGCTCAGGCCGAGAAGTGGGGCGGCGAAGCGGAGGAGACCTTCGACCCGAACTACCACAGTGCCCAGGACAACCTCGCGAACATCGATCGCGAAGCGCTCGCTGCCAACGCTTCTGCAGTAGCCTTCGGAGTTGCGACGTATGCCCAGGATTTGAGCGGGCCGAACGGCGTTCCCGTCGGCGATGCCCGGACACAGGCCAGAACCGAATGATCGACTGACCGAATGATCGACTGACCGAATGATCGACTGTGCGAGCGACCAGGAGGCCACTGTGCGAGAACGGCGGCAGCACACTGTCTGTAACTCTGAGTTACGCTTGAGTTATGGCTGATCTGTCCCCGGAGGGCACCGACACGACAGGTGCTCCTTCCTCCTCGGTTCGAGGCGTCGTCGACGTCGTCTTGAACTCTGCGGCAGAACTGAACCGTCGGCAGCAGCTCATCGACGCGCTACGACGGCTGAGGCGGGCACTACCCGGTGATCCCGGATTCGGAGACCCGCTCTCGCTGGCAGGTCCTGGCGGTGCTCGTGCCGTGGCTCGCGTCGCTGACAGATTGCTCGATCAGAAGCCGGCAGCCACTCGCGAAGTGAGCCTCGGAGCACTGCAGGTGTGGCAGGCGGCGCTGGAAAAGATGGGCCGCGGCCGCGGTGATCAAGAACTGACCATCGTCTTCACCGATCTGGTTGGCTTCTCCACCTGGTCGCTCGAAGCCGGTGACGGCGCCACGCTGACGCTCCTGCGTGCCGTGGCGCAGGCCGTGGAAACCCCGATCACCGACAACGGCGGACACGTCGTCAAACGGATGGGCGACGGTCTGATGGCCGTGTTCATTCGCCCGGATGCGGCTTTGAAGGCGGTGTTCACCGCGCAGGACGCACTCGCGGAAGTCGACCTCGACGGATACACCCCACGAATGCGCGTCGGCCTCCACACGGGTACTCCGCGCCAGATCGGCGACGACTGGCTCGGCGTCGACGTGACCATCGCCGCCCGGATGATGGGCTTGGGCGGCGACGGCAACGTCATGATGTCGGCGACAACTCTCGAGGAACTCGAAGCCGGCACCCTGGAGGATCTCGATCTCACGATCCGGCCATGGCGGCGAGGGTTTTTCGCGACCACTCCCAACGGAGTTCCCGTCGACCTGGGAATCTGGCGCGTACGCCGGAACTAGCGCACTAGAACTGGAGCCGCCAAAGCGGGGACACCGGACCATGTCCTGCGCCGAGGTCGTACGACGCCTCGAGACACTTGGTCACCCACTCTTTGCCGAACGCCACCGCGTCCGGAACGGAATAGCCATGTGCGAGAGCGCAAGTGATCGCAGCGGCCAGCGTGTCTCCGCCGCCGTGATCGTTGCCGGTGTCGATCCGGGCACTGCTGAATTCGAGGAAACGGTCGCCGTCGAACAACAGATCGGTGGACAACTCCGAAGTACGAAGGTGGCCGCCCTTGACGATGGACCATTGAGCGCCGAGCGCATGCAATGCTTCTGCCGCTTGGCGGGCGCTCTTGTCGTCGACGACCTCGATGCCGGTGATCAACCGAACCTCGTCGAGGTTCGGAGTGACCACCGTGGCAGCCGGAATCAAGGTGTTGCGGACCGCGTCGAGAGCTTCTTCGTGCAACAGCGGATCGCCGTGCATCGACGCGCACACGGGGTCGACCACCAGCGGGATCGGCCGGTCGCGGCCGATCCCCACCTCGGCGGCAACTGCGGCTACCGCTTCGATGATCGTCGTCGAGGCCAGCATTCCCGTCTTCGCTGCGCCGACGCCGATGTCCGAGACCACGACGCGCACCTGGTCGGCGACGATCTCCGGCGGAATCTCGTGGAATCCGCTGACGCCCACCGAATTCTGGACCGTCACAGCGGCGACGGCCACACAGGCGTGTACTCCGCACATCGCCATCGTGCGGGAATCGGCTTGAATGCCGGCTCCGCCGCCGGAGTCGGTTCCGGCGATGGTCAATGCCCGAATCGGGGTCTGTCCGGCGGGGGTCAGGGGCAGCAGCTTCACGACGACGAGCCTACCGACCGGACCTGGGGAAACGGCAGCTCGGTCCGGATGGACTCGGTTTCCGGGATTTCCGCTTCCAGGATTTCCGCGTACTGACGTACGTCCGCCGAGATCCGCATCGAGCAGAACTTCGGCCCGCACATCGAGCAGAAATGTGCGGTCTTGGCGGGCTCTGCCGGTAGTGTCTCGTCGTGGAACTCCCTGGCGGTGTCCGGGTCGAGTGACAAAGCGAACTGGTCCAACCAGCGAAATTCGAAGCGCGCCTTGGACAGTGCGTCGTCGCGGGCCTGTGCATTCGGGTGCCCTTTTGCCAGGTCTGCTGCATGGGCAGCGATCTTGTAGGTGATCACACCGGTTTTCACGTCGTCTCGGTTGGGCAGGCCGAGGTGTTCCTTGGGTGTGACGTAACAGAGCATCGCCGTTCCCGCCCGTGCGATCATCGCCGCACCGATGGCGGAGGTGATGTGGTCGTACGCCGGCGCGATATCGGTAGCGAGCGGTCCGAGGGTGTAGAACGGTGCCTCGTCGCAGAGCTCTTCTTCCAGGCGGACGTTTTCCTCGATCTTGTCCATGGGAACGTGTCCGGGGCCCTCGATCATGACCTGGACTCCTGCGGATTTCGCAATCTGCGTGAGTTCTCCCAGAGTGCGAAGCTCCGCGAATTGGGCGGCGTCGTTGGCGTCGGCGATCGATCCCGGTCGAAGCCCGTCACCGAGGGAGAACGTGACGTCGTATTGGCGCAAGATCTCGCACAGTTCGTCGAAGTGGGTGTAGAGGAACGATTCCTGCCTGTGGTGCATGCACCACGCGGCCATGATCGCGCCGCCGCGCGAGACGATTCCCGTGACGCGACCAGCAGTCAGAGCGATGTAACCGATTCGTACACCGGCATGCACGGTCATGTAGTCGACGCCCTGCTCGCACTGCTCGATTACCGTGTCGCGGTAGATTTCCCATGTCAGAGCAGTGGGATCTCCGTTGACTTTCTCGAGTGCCTGGTAGATCGGTACGGTGCCGACCGGTACGGGTGAGTTGCGCAGAATCCATTCACGGGTCAGGTGGATGTCCTTGCCGGTGGACAGGTCCATGATGGTGTCGGCGCCCCAGCGGATCGCCCACACCATCTTTTCGACTTCCTCTGCAACAGAGGAGGTTACGGCCGAGTTCCCGATATTCGCGTTGATCTTGACGGCGAACTTCTTGCCGATGATCATCGGCTCCAGCTCGCCGTGGCGATGGTTCGCGGGAATTACCGCCCGCCCGCGAGCCACCTCGGAACGCACCAGTTCGGCTGAAACGCCCTCGCGTGCAGCGCAATAGCGCATCTCCGGGGTGATCACACCGTCTCGGGCGCATTCCAGTTGCGTCCGATTGCTTTCCGGGCGTTCCCAGGTGTCCCTGGTCGTCGGGAGCCCTGCATCGAGGTCGATGTCGGCGTCCGTGTCGGTGTAAGGACCTGACGTGTCGTACAGGTCCAGATGCTCACCATTGGTGAGAGTGACGCGTCGGAGTGGGATCCGGAGAGAATCCGATTCGACGTAGTGCTTGCTACTGCCCTCGATCGGGCCGGTTGTCACAGCGGTGTGGACAGTCGCGTGAACAGCCGTACGGACAGACTTCTCCTGCATGGTGCGCTCCCTACGCCGGCATTATCCGGTCAGGTTCATCCGGTCGACGGCCCTAGCCGTCCTCTCAGCCCGCTGGTGCGAGCCCCCGTGGTGGTTGTATGAAATTTGTGCCCGCTGTCACAGCGGCACCGGGCGACTCTATCTCAACCCCGAAAAAGCGTTTCACTGCGATTGCGGTGGAGTCGTTCGCGGTGCAAAAATTGGTCGAACCCGGGACAGCGTCGTCGGTAGCTGATTCTATGAGTGGCATGGATCACAGTTATGGAGAGCGTGCGAACGCAGCAGTCGCAGATCGCGCAGTTGCAGATCGTGCCGTGGAGGTCGCCGCAATGAACGACATCGAAAACTCGAGAACCGGAACCTCACCGGAAGTCACGCTCGTGGACAATCCGTCGCACGAACGATTCGAACTGCTCTCCGACGACGAGTTGGTCGGCATCCTCGGATACCGCGACGAGGACGAGATTTCGGGGAGCGGAGCCGAAGCGGGCGACGTGGTTGCGTACATGCATACCGTCGTCAAGGAGGAGTACGGCGGGCAGGGACTGGCAGCCGTACTCGTGCAGTTCGCGATGGACTGCGCCCGTGAACGTGAATGGTCGGTGCGGCCTGTGTGCACCTATGTTCAGCGGTACCTCGGCGAGCATCCCGAGTATCTGGAACTGCTCGTCGAGGACTAGCCGCCGGAGGTTGCAAACAGACGATCAGGCTCCGAGCTTTACGATCACCCGAGCTTTACGATCACTGGAGCGTGATCGCTGGCGCCCTTGCCTTTTCGCTCGTTTCGATCGATCTCGGCCGCCTCGACGCGCGCTGCGAATGCCGGTGAGCCGAGGATGAAGTCGATTCGCATGCCCTGCTTCTTCGGGAAGCGAAGCTGCGTGTAGTCCCAGTACGTGTACACACCGGGGCCGGGGGTGTACGGGCGAACGACGTCCGCGAACCCGGACTCGGTGAAGGCAGTGAACGCAGCTCGTTCCGGCTCCGACGTGTGGGTCTTGCCCTCGAAGAAAGCGGGATCCCACACGTCGTCGTCCGTGGGAGCGACGTTCCAGTCACCGACCAGTGCGATCTGCGCGTCGGGATCCTGCTTGAGCCAGCCCTCCGCGTCGTCGCGCAGCTTCGCCAGCCAATCCAGCTTGTAGGCGTAATGCGGGTCTTCCAGCTCACGGCCGTTGGGGACGTACAGGCTCCACACCCGCACACCGCCGCAGGTGGCACCGATCGCACGTGCCTCGCGGACCGGGTCTGCTTCGGGATCCTTGTCGAACCCGGGCTGATCCTCGAATCCGATCTGCACGTCGTCCAAGCCGACGCGGGAAGCGATGGCGACACCGTTCCACTGGCTCAACCCGACGTGGGCGACCTCGTAGCCGATTTCCTTGAAGCGTTCGTACGGAAACTGCTCGTCCTTGCACTTGGTTTCCTGCATTGCCAGGACGTCGACGTCGGATCGACCGAGCCAGTCGATGATCCTGTCGGTACGGGCACGGACGGAGTTGACGTTCCAAGTAGCGATGCGCACGAGGGCAAGCCTAGCGTCAGCCGCCGACAGGATCGGTGGCGTATCGGTAGCGGTGGTGTTCGACGAATCCGAGCCGCTCGTAGAGCGCGATCGCCGCGGAGTTCTCCGCCGAAACCTGGAGGTACGCGTGCGTCGCACCGTTCTGACGACCCCAGGAGAGTAGATCTCCGCAGATCAGCGACCCGATTCCGTGACGACGGTGTTCAGGGGCGACGTGAATGCCGGTCAGTCCTACCCAGCGCTTGCCATCGGGCGCCTCGGTGAGCGCAGCGCGCCCGATGGCAAGCGTCGTGTCGGTGTTTCCGATCGCGCCGAAAGTTGCACTGCCCACGACAGCCGTGAGGACCGCCTCGACGTACGCCGGATCTCCGTGGGCGTCGTACGTCGACAGCCAGTTGTGGTCGGGGCGGTCGGCGAACGAGGTGACCGGAGGACCGAGCGGCAGCGTGACACTGCCCAGATCGGCGGCCATCACGATGGTTTCCTTCTCGCTGGTCCACCCGTCCGGAGCGGTGCCGAGTCGATCGGGGAGGAGAAGCAGGGTCGGCAGGCCGCGGTCACCGAACCACTGGCGTATCCGTTCGATGGTGCTCGCGTCGAAGCCGGCAACCGTCCCCGCACCACCGAGCGGCAAAGCTGAATTGGCGCGGCCGGTGAAACCGTGACCGGCGCGCAGCAACCAACCGTCGATCCACGCCTGCTCGACCCCCGGCCACGCCGCAGCAGCAGCCGTTTCGAGGTTTCGAATCTCGCCGATGCGAATCGGGCGGGCCGAGAGAGTCTTGAGTGCGATCACCTGATCGGCGGAGACCTGGACCAGCCGACCGTCGCCGCTGCGGACGGCGATGGGATCGGCGCCCTCGAGGATGCCGATGACGTCGGTCATGGGATGCGAATAGCCGGGTGGGAGCTTGTATCGCAAAACCACCCGGCTACCGATCGAAATGTTGCCGTTCAGAGCGGAATTCTCAGTCTTCGTAATCGTCGTCGTCGTGACCGAACGGATCGTCGACGGTGCCCGGCGTCCAGGTCAGACCGGGCTTGCCCCAACCGGAACGCTTGATGATCTTCTTGGCGGCGCGCGCGTTGCGGCCGATCAGCACGTCCGTGTAGAGGAAACCGTCGAGATGCCCGGTCTCGTGCTGGAGCATCCGTGCGAAGAATCCGGTGCCCTCGACCTCGATCGGGTTGCCGTCGGCGTCGGTGCCGGTGACCTTCGCCCAATCGGCGCGGCCCGTCGGGAACTGCTCGCCGGGAACGGAAAGGCAACCCTCGAAGTCTTCTTCCGGGTCGGGCATCGTCTGGGGGATTTCGGACGTCTCGAGTACCGGGTTCACGACGACGCCGCGACGACGCTCGCTGCTGCGGTCGTCACCGGGGCAGTCGTAGACGAAGACTCGGAGTGAAACGCCGACCTGATTGGCCGCCAGACCGACGCCGTTGGCGGCGTCCATCGTCTCGTACATGTCTGCGATCAGTTCGGCGATCTCGGCCGGAGACTGAGTGACCGGCTCTGTCGCCTTGTGCAGTACCGGGTCGCCGACGATTCGGATGGGGAGGATAGCCATGCGGACAAGGATAGTGCGGCGCGCCCGCGCAGTTATCACGGCCCGCACACTCGATCATGGTTCAATGGTTGCTGAAGAACAGCGATGTAATTCGTTGCTCGGTCGGAACGTGGGCCGCGGGGGAAATTGTGAGTTACCTTCGGGCCAGGGGACCGGGAAACTCACGGCCGCGAGAATATCGGTCGGAAAAGAACACCGGGCATACGAGTCTCGCTGACGCCGAGCACAGCAGTCGAGGAGTGACATGGACGGCGCAACCGCGCGTAGTCGGAACCAGTCCGAAGGCACTGGCGCCGACGATTCGGTAGTAGATACAGCAGGCATGCACGAGGTGGGCGAAGACGGCCTCACCCGCCGGGAGCACGACATCCTCTCCTTCGAGCGCCAGTGGTGGAAGTACGCCGGTGCGAAGGAAGAAGCCATCAAGGAGTTGTTCGACATGTCGGCAACCCGCTACTACCAGGTTCTCAATGCCTTGGTCGATCGCCCCGAATCCTTGGCGGCTGATCCCATGCTGGTCAAGCGCCTGCGTCGTCTGCGTGCCAGCCGTCAGAAGGCCAGGGCCGCCCGTCGCCTCGGCTTCGAGGTCACCTGAATCACGCGTACATATGATCGGGCTGTCCACGCACTGGCGATAAGGTCGACATCGTGAGTACCCCGAAAGAGCAGCCGTCCGGACCTCCGCTTCGCGCAATCGCCATGGTGTTGATCGCGTTGGCGATCGTGTTCATCGGTCTCGGAGCAGCCTCACTGGGTGGATCGAGCGACGGTGGATCGGGCGACGAGAACACCGCAGCAGAGCAGACCGAATCCTCGGCGTCTGCCACGACGAGCGCCCCCGCGCCGGCACCTGCCACTTCCAAGCCGGCAGCGACGACGCAACCCGCTTCGGGCGATACCACCACTACGTCGCGTCCCTCGGGATCTTCGACGACCACGACTTCCAGCTCCGCGAGCGGCGTCGACACGTCGAATATCAGCGTTCGAGTTCTCAACAACAGCACCGTCTCCGGTCTGGCAGCAGGCACTGCCGAGGAATTGACGGCTGCAGGTTGGAACGTCGAGGAGACGGGTAACTACAGCGAGGGCACCGTCAGTACGACGACGGTGTACTACGGATCGTCCGCGGCGGAGAAGGCAGCGGCGCAGAAGATCGCAGCTGAACTCGGAGTCACCGCAGAACCTCGATTCGCCGGCATCGCGAACGCGTCACCTGGCGTGATCGTGATCGTGACCTCCAACTGACCGGTCGTGAAGGTGGAACTGACCCGTCGGTTCCAGCTACTACACGCGCCGTTATGATCAGAAGCACTTTCTCGCCACCTCAAAGGAGCGGTTCGATGGCCCCCAGCAGCACCCGGCGTATGTCCTGGCGCGTCGTTGCCCCTGTAGTCGCGATTGCCGCTTTCGGCTTGACCGCTTGCAGTAACAGCGAAGAGCCCAGCAGCGTCCCCGGCACGACTCCTCCGGTGTGGACCGGTGCAGCCGATCCCAGCGCGCACGAAAGCGCGGGCGGCCACGGTTCCGAGACGGCTCACGCCGGCGCTTCTGCCGAGACTGTCACCGCAACGCTGAACGGCACCGACGGCGCCAAGGTCGGAACGGTGACGTTCGCGCAGGAAGGTAGCGACGTCAAGGTCACCCTCGACGCCAAGGGCCTGACCCCCGGCTTCCACGGATTCCACGTTCACCAGGTCGCCAAGTGCGAGACCAATTCCGTAGCTCCCAGCGGCGGAGAGCCGGGTAACTTCCTCTCGGCAGGCGGACACTTCCAGGCCGAGGGGCACTCGGGCCACCCGGCGAGCGGTGACCTCACTTCGGTTCAGGTCCTCGAAGACGGCACCGCCACGCTGGTCACCACGACCGACGCGTTCACCGTCGACGAACTGGTCGCAAACGGTGGAACATCCGTCATGATCCATGCCGGTGCGGACAACTTCGGCAACATCCCGACGCGTTACGCGCCGGCACCGGATCAGCAGACGCTCGACACCGGTGACGCCGGCGGACGCGTCGCTTGCGGTGTCATCACCAAGAGCTGACAAACTCACCTGAGTTTTGCATCACTTCCGGCGACTACCACGCAGTAGCCAGCACGGTGTTTTTACCGACACTGTGATTGGATTCTCTGCGTGGTAGTTCCATTTCCAGGTTCGCCGCGCCCGACGCTGGGCGTGGAGTGGGAGATCGCGCTGGTCGATCGCAAGACCAGAGATCTCTCCAACACAGCAGCCGAGGTGTTTTCGGCGGTCGAAGAGCTTGCCGGCTCGGAAACCCCGCACATCACCAAGGAACTACTGCGAAATACCGTCGAACTCGTCACGGGTATTCACTCGACGGTCGGCGAGGCGATGAGTGATCTCGACAGGTCACTGGATCTGCTTCGCCGCGCTGCGAATCCGCTCGGCGTCGATCTCATCAGCGCGGGCACGCACCCGTTCGCGCAATGGTCGACGCAGCTGGTCACCCGGACACCCGACTACGACGAACTCATCGAACGCACGCAGTGGTGGGGTCGGCAGATGCTGATCTGGGGCGTGCACGTTCACGTGGGTGTCTCGTCCGCGGATCGCGTTTTCCCGATCATCAACGCACTGCTGCAGCGCTATCCGCACCTGTTGGCGCTGTCGGCGTCCTCGCCGATGTGGGCCGGTGTGGACACCGGCTATGCGTCCAATCGCGCGTTGATGTTCCAGCAGCTGCCAACCGCCGGCCTTCCGTACCAGTTCGAGAACTGGGCCGAATACGAGTCGTTCATCGACGACCAGATGAAGACCGGTGTGATCACCAAGATCGGCGGCATGCACTGGGACATCCGTCCCGCGCCGAAGTGGGGAACCATCGAGGTCCGGGTGTTCGACGGCGTCTCGACACGCGCTGAACTGGGTGCTCTCGTTGCTCTGGTCCACTGCCTCATCGTCGATCTGGACCGCAGACTGAGTGCCGGTGAGACTCTGCCGAACATGCAGCCGTGGCACGTCAAGGAAAACAAGTGGCGCGCAGCGAGATACGGACTGGACGCCGAGATCATCCTCGACTCCGACGCAAACGAGTGCCTCGTCACTGACGATCTGGATCGCCTGCTCGACGACTTGGCGCCGATAGCGGTCTCACTCGGCTGCGCGGACGAGTTGGCGTCGGTGGCGGACATTCCCCGTCGCGGTGCCTCCTACCAGCGTCAACGCCGTGTCGCGGAAGCGACGGGCGGCGATCTGGTTGCGGTAGTCGACGCATTGGTCGCGGAGTTGGGTACTTAGAGCACTCCGTGTTGCCGATGGTTTCGTAGGGTCGAAATACGGGCATACAGACCGATTGTCCAGTCTGCGTCCATATTCGGTTCACACGGCGTTTACTATTGTCCGGTGTTGATAGACAGTTGGTCCCAACGAGGGGGCGTACCCGGACAGTCGGATCGTTCGTGGTCGAGTTCTCATCGACTCCTTCTGATCGGCACAGCAGCATTGACCGTGCTGGTGCTGGGTGTGCAGGCGTTCGCGTCGTACAAGGGCTATCTCGGTCCGGTGGAAAGCCTGTTCGGTGACTACTTCCTCGTTCCTCGCTCGGCGACCATGCCCTGGGTGGGTCTCGCTCTCGCGCTGGTTGGACTGAACAACAAAGAACGCATCTACGCGTTATCCGCGGCCGTTGTCATCGACGTGGTCGTCGGCGCGATCCGCTGGTTCTCGGGTGGACCGCTGACTATGGGCACCGGCGGCACCTGGGTGCTGACGGCCATCGCGGTGTACGCGGTGTGGAAGTTGTCCGGCGAGCGTCGACTCAGCGTTCTGCACGGCGTCGCTCTCGGCGCGTTGCTCATCATCGCCGCCAAGGTTGCCGAGACGTGGCTGGAGATCACCATTCTCGTCGGCACCGACGTGTGGGACGAGTACGTGTTCCTCGCCGACCAGGCTCTCGGGAATCCGTCGTGGGTGATGGGCCAGATCGTCGACGCCATGGGCCCCGTCGGTGCAGCAGCCCTCGACTGGATCTACGTCGAACTGCCCGTCGCAGTGATCGTAGTTGCCCTCTACCAAGCACGTAAGGGATGGCCGTCGCATCACCTGCTGCGCACGTTCCTGCTCATCGGGCTGATCGGCCCGATCTTCTACGTCCTGTTCCCGGTGGTCGGCCCGGTGTTCGCCTTCGGTCCGCGTGGGTTCGGATTCCAGATCGGTGACTACTGGCCGAACATCGTGCCCAACTTCGACTTCGCATCACCGTCGTCGCTGCCGTTCGACGACGCCGCACCGCGAAACTGCATGCCGAGCCTGCACACCGCGTGGGCGGTCGCATTGTTCATCCACTCGCGCAGCGGACCGTGGTGGATTCGCAGCCTGGGATCGTTCTGGCTCGTTGCGACCCTGACCGCGACGCTCGGCTTCGGATTCCACTACGGCGTCGACCTCATTGCCGGTGCCGTCCTGTGCTTGACCCTCGATGCGGCGCTACGGGATCCGGAGCGAGGCTGGGGGTGGTTCCGAGTGCGTCTGTTGATCGGTGGCTCGGCACTACTCGCGGGGTTGTTGCTCTCGTACCGGTTCGCTGCGGTGCAGATGGCCGAGTACCCGGCGATCTTCGGGCCGCTGCTGATGGCTGTCCTGGTTCTCATGTCGGTCGCGTACTTCGCCACCTTCTTCGCCCGCCCCGGCACTGCACTTGCGGTGTGGGGCGAGCGCGACGGCGAGTGGGATGCCGCTACAGGAGAGAGTCCGGGTCTTCCAGCTCGTTGATCTTCATGAGGTCGTCCTCTTCGCGCTGTTCGCGGTAGGCGACTCGGCCGACGCTGTGCGCGATCACGGGCGCGGTCAGCAGCGTGAAGATGCCCACCAGGACCAACATCCAGATGTCGACGCTCCCACGAAGCAGGAACACGGCGCCCATCAGCACCAGGATCAGTCCGACCACCTGAGGTTTCGTGGCCGCGTGCATACGACGCAGGGTGTCGGGGAAGCGAACGATTCCCACCGCGGCGGTCAGCGCGAGCAGCGCGCCGAGGAAGATGGAGATGGCCCCGATCGTGTCGAGGATGTTGCCGATCACTGGTCACTCACCCGGAAGCGCGCGACGGACACGGAACCGATGAAGCCGACCAGTGCCAGCGCCACGATCGCGGGAACGATCGTGGTGTCTTTGCTGTACGCGGCCCAGACGGCGAGTCCACACATCGAGACCGCGATGATCGTGTCCAGAGCGACGAGGCGGTCGAGTGAGCTCGGACCGTCGAGCAATCGGAACGTGGTCAGTACAGCGGCGATCAGCAGAATCACTCCGGAAATGATCAAGATGGTGGTGATGAACCCGTTCATGGTTGGTCCTCCTGCCGGGGTGCATCGAATTCGTAGTCGCGCTGGTGCCACGGGCTGGGTTGCCAGTCCGAGTCACGTTCGAACGACGCGATGAACAACCGTTCGAGATCCTCCACCGAGCGGTAGAACGCGCTGACGGCTTTCTGCGAGCCGACGTCGAGCACGTGGACGTAGACGATGCGCCGGTTCTGGTCGATCTCGAGAACCATGGTGCCCGGGATCAGGTTCAGTACGTCGATGCACAGCGTGAGAACCAGGTCGGACTTGATCCCGAGTTGGTACCGCAGAACTCCGGTGACCGGCGGCGGCGACGGACGGATCGCCAGCCACGCGACCTGGATACTCGACTGGATCGCGTAGTACACGATCATCCACAGCAGACGCAGAATCGACAGCAGATGTACCCGACCCTCTACCGGTACGCGGGGGAGGGGAAGCAGGACCATGATGATCAGGCCGACGGCGAGTCCGCCGAAGATGTTGCCGAAACTGATGTTGCCCCACAACAGGATCCATACGACCATCAGCCACAGCAGGATCCCGACGCGGAGTACCTGTTCGCGTTTCATCGCGGAGCCTCCTCGGTGTTCGGGGCGTCGGTACTGGGAGCTACAGCAGGGTCGTCTGCAGCGACGGGAGCTTCGTCGACCGGCACGGGTCGGTGGTTGCCGAGAACCGCGTCGATGTAGATGGACCGGTCTTGCAGATCCTTCGCCGCTCTGTCGCTGATGTCGATGATCCGGCCCGCGAACACCGTCAGTGCCAGGCCGACGATGACGAGTCCGACCGTCGGAATCAGCATGAAGACCGGGATCTTGCCGACGTCCTCGCGGTCGACGAACGCGATGTCCTCTTCGGACTCGTCGATCAGTGCTGACGGGCTGACGTCGGCGAGGTCACCTTCGGGCGCGTCGGCGCGGGCTCGCCAGAAGGCCTTGGTCCACACGCGGGCGACCGCGTAGAGCGTCAGCAAGCTGGTGATCGTGCCGCCGGCGACGAGGATCCAGGCCAGCGCGCTGGCGTCGGCCGCACCGGCCTGCAGGAGCGCGACCTTGCCGATGAAGCCCGAGAACGGCGGGATACCACCGAGATTCAGTGCCGGGATCAGGAAGACGATCGCGAGGATCGGGCTGGCCGCCGCCAGACCGCCGAGTCGGCGCAGCGACGACGACCCGGCTTGTCGTTCGATCAGACCCACGACGAGGAAGAGCGTCGTCTGCACGATGATGTGGTGGGCGACGTAGTAGATCGCGCCGGACAGCCCGGACGTCGTGGACAGTGCGATACCGAAGATCATGTAACCGATATGGCTGACCAGTGTGAACGAGAGCAGACGTTTGATGTCGCTCTGCGCGATGGCACCCATGATGCCGACCACCATCGTGAGCAGGCCGCACACCATCAGTACGTTGTCGAGTTCTCCTTGCGGGAACAGCAACGAGTGCGCGCGGATGATCGCGTACACACCGACCTTGGTGAGCAACCCGGCGAAGACGGCGGTGATCGGTGCGGGCGCGGTCGGATACGAGTCCGGTAGCCACGCCGACAGCGGGAAGACCGCAGCCTTGATGCCGAACGCCACGAGCAGGACAGCGAAGATGGCGGTTCGTGTGCCCGGCGGAATGTTGTCGAAGCGCAGGGCCATGTCGGCCATGTTGAGGGTGCCGGTCGCCGCATAGGCGAAGGCGATGCCCGCCAGGAAGATCAGCGAAGACACCATCGAGACCATCACGTACGAGACACCGGCCCGAACGCGGTCGGCGCTGGCACCGAGCGTCAGGAGCACGAAACTCGCGGCGAGCAGAACCTCGAATCCGACGTACAGGTTGAAGAGGTCACCGGCGAGGAACGCGTTCGAGATACCGGCGGTCAATGCGAGATAGGTCGGCAGGAAGATCGAGACCGGCTGGGCCTCGCTGCCGTCGCGAATACCCTGACCGATCGCGTAGATCATGACGGCGAGCAACACCACCGACGAGACCACGAGCATCATCGCCGAGAGACGGTCGACGACGAGTGTGATGCCGATGGGGGAGTCCCAGCCGCCGACCTGAACGGCCGTCGTACCGTCGCGGTCGGCGAGGTAGAGCAGCAAGCCAGACACCGCGACGACGCCGATGAGCGCGATCAGTGTGATGACACGCTGGAAACGCGGACGTCGGCCGACAACCAGCGTCGCAGCTGCGGCCAGCATCGGGATCAGGACGGGCAGGGGCGCAAGGGCTCCCATCAGGTTGTCCGAGATGGTCATGCGCCGCCACCTCCCTCGATCTTGGTCTGGCGAGCGTCTTTGCGCCGCTTCTCGGATTCCTTCTTACGAGCAAGGTCGGTGGCCCAGTCGGGTACCGGTTCGTCCTCGAAGTCGCCGTCGTGGAGGTCGTCGTAGCATTCGATGTCCTCGAGGTTGACCAGTTGTTCGAGGGGAATAGGGTTGCCGTCCTTGTCGAATGCGTCACCGCCGATGCTCGGGGCGCCGGTGACCGGGTCGTCGGAGCGGTCGTGGTCGGGAGCGTCGGCAGGCAGGCGACGCTTGAGGATCTTGGTGTCCTCGGGATCGTCCTCGACGGCGTCGGCGGTGTTGATCTTGTAAGACCGGTACGCCAGTGCCAGAACGAAGCCGGCGATACCCATCGTGATCACGATGGCCGTCAGGATCATGCCCTGGGCGAGCGGATCCGCTATCTCCTCGTGGACCGAATCTCGGCCGACGATGGGCGGATTCCCGTCCGATCCACCAACAGTGAGGATCAAGAGGTTGATGGCGTTGCCGAACAAGAGCAGTCCGAGGAGCATCCGGGTGATGCTTCGTTCGATCAGCAGGTAGACACCGGCCGACGTGAGGACGCCGATCAGGATCAGCATTCCGATATTTGCGCTCATGGTGCTTTCACCTCGATTTCTGCGTCGAGGCGGGCGCCGAGACTTCGGAGTACATCCAGGACCAGGCCGACCACGATGAGGTAGACGCCCAGGTCGAAGAACAGTGCGGTGACCAGTTTGACGTGGCCGATGAGCGGGAGCGTGAACTCGAAGACAGCCGACGAGAGTGCCGGAGCGCCGAGGAACAGCGACACCAGGGCGGTGCCCGCGGCCAGCGCCAAACCGAGGCCGAGAATCTTGCCCGCGTCGATGGGTACGGCTTCACCGAGTTCGTAGCGGCCACCGGCGAGGTAACGCAGCACGAGGGCGAGGCCGGCCGTCAGGCCTCCGGCGAAACCGCCGCCGGGGGCATTGTGACCGGAGAAGAAGAAGTAGATCGACAACACCATGATGGTCGGGAAGATCAACCTCGTGGTGACCTCGAGAACCAGCGAACGGTGTCGAGGATCGATGAGGTCTCCGCCGCGCAACCACGTCGTGTCCGAGTTGGCCGCTGCCTTGTCGACGATGACGGAGGGGGCGTCCGCGACTCGCGGCGCGATGCCGAAGCGGCGGTTGCGGAACACGAGGCTGGCGACGCCGGTTGCCGCGACCAGCAGCACCGAGATCTCACCGAGCGTGTCCCATGCGCGAATGTCGACGAGTAGGACGTTGACGACGTTCTTGCCGTTGCCCAGGTCGTAGGCCGCGTCGGGAAGCAGTTCGTAGATCGGACGAGTGTTTCTCGCATTGGTCGCGAAGGCCGCGATGGTGGTGACGGTGATACCGACCGCGACGGCGAGTGCCGCACGCGGCCACTTGAAGCCGATTGCCTTGCTCTCGTCGACCTCTGCGGGGAACTTCCGCAGTACCAGCACGAAGATCACGAGGGTCAAGGTTTCGACGAGGAACTGGGTCAGCGCGAGGTCGGGTGCGCCGTGCAGCGCGAACAACACGCCACAGCCGTAGCCGGTGAGTCCGACGAGGATGACGCTGGCGAGTCGGTTGCGCATCAGCGTCGCGGCGATGGCGGCCGAAATCATCATCAGCGCGATAGTGAACTGGATGGGTGAATCCCACATCCGAAGGTCGACTCCGCCGCCATCGGTGTCGATGATCAGCAGGAACAGTGGCACCACGACCAGCGTCGCAAGAATCGTCGACTGCGTGCGGGGGAGCGAACCACGCTGAGTGGCACCGGTCAGGCGCATCGAGATGGTGTCCATGCCGCGCAGGGTCGCGTCGTAGATACGGTCGGCGTTGCCGAGCGGCGGGTGCTCGAAATGCAGGCGGCTGATCTGACGCTGCGCGATGTAGAGCGCGATGCCGCCGGCGATGACGATGCAGGTGAGCAGCAGCGGAGTGTTGAATCCATGCCACAGCGCGAGGTGGTAGTCGGCGTGAGGTCCGGGGGCCAGCGTGGTCGAGTACGGCGTCAGCAGCTTCTCGAGTTGGGGCGAGAGAATGCCGGCGGCCAGACCGAGAACCGCGAGTAGGCCGGGCGCGAACAGGAACAGCCAACCCGGCTTGTGCATCTTGCTCACAGCCGGACTCGGCTTGCTCAAGGTCTTGCGTCCGAAGGCTCCCCAGATGAACCGGACGCTGTAGCCGACGGTCAGGATCGAGCCCAACACGATCACCGTGACGACGGCGATAGACGACCAGTGGCCGAGCGCGTTGGTTTCGAGAACTGATTCGAGTGCGGCTTCCTTGCCGACGAATCCGAGTAGCGGTGGTAGACCGGCCATGCTGGCGGCAGCGAGGCTCGCGATGATCGCGAGAGCGGGTGCCGCTTTACCCAGGTGAGCAAGTTTGCGCAGGTCACGGGTGCCGGTGGTGTGATCGATGATGCCAACGACCATGAAGAGTGCGGCCTTGAACATTGCGTGCGCCACGACCATCGTCATGCCGGCCAGGGCGGCGTCACGCGTGCCGATGCCGACCAGGACCATCATGAAGCCGAGTTGGCTGACGGTTCCGAAGGCGAGGACGAGTTTGAGGTCGTACGCGCGCATGGCTCGCCAACCGGCGAGGATCATCGACAGCAGACCCAAACTGATGATGGTGATGCGCCACGGCGGCGAATCGGCGTACCCGGGAGCCAGACGCGCGACGAGGTAGATACCGGCCTTGACCATTGCTGCCGCGTGAAGATAACCGCTGACAGGGGTGGGTGCGGCCATCGCACCTGGCAGCCAGAAGTGCAGGGGCACGATTGCCGATTTGGAGAGCGCACCGATCAGGATCAAGACGATCGCGACGGACGGGAGCCACCCCGTCGGCGGGTTCGCGACCAGTTCGGACAGGTTGTAGCTGCCGCCGACCTGGCCGAGGATGATCATGCCGACCAACATCGCCAGACCACCGGCGGTGGTGACCAGCAGTGCCTGGGTCGCGGCGCGGCGACTGGTGGCGCGTTCGGCGTAGTGACCCACGAGCAGGAACGACAAGACGGTCGTCAGTTCCCAGAACACGTAGAGAAGCAGCATGTTGTCGCTGGTCACGAGTCCGAACATGGCACCCGCGAAGGCGACCATCTCGGCGGCGAAGATGCCGAGTCGAGGTTCGTCGTCGTTGAAGTAGCGGGCGCAGTAGATCAGGATCAGCGTGCCGACGCCCAGGACGAGCACGGCCATGATGGCGGAAAGCGCGTCGAATCTGAAGTCGATGTCCATCGACAGGCCGGGAACCCAGGTGATGTGCAGCGTCTCGACGGTGCCCCATTTGTCGATGACCCAGCCGAGGCTGGCGAGGGGGACTATCGCGAGGGGGAAGAAGCCGTTTCGCCCTAACCTGCGCACCACAAGCGGAGCCAAGAGGGCGGCAACGGCATGGGCAAGCAAGATAGCGAGCAAAAGGCACTCCGTCGTGTTGTCAGCGGGCGGCGGGGTGTCCGAACAAAATCGAACCTATCGGATTAACGAGACAATTCACCTAGTCGGAGAGGTTGTCTTTGCGTACATATTACCGGGCGTGGCAGTTTCGATGTGCAGCGAGTCGATTCGGACATCATCGGCACTCGCTGATACACGTAGGTTGGACGACGTGAATTCGTCGACTCCCACCACGATCATCCGTACCGCCGCCCTTGCGCACATTCGTGACCGCAAGCTGATCCAGACCCGGTCCGTGGGCAAGACCGCGTTCTACATGGCCGGCGGAAAGATCGACCCGGGTGAGACGCCCGAGCAGGCACTGCACCGCGAAATTCGGGAGGAACTCGACGTCGATCTGGTCGACGGGACGGTCACGTTCCTCGACGTCTTCGAGGCTCACGCTTTCGGACATTCCGCGGACACGGGCCTGCACATGAGTTGTTATCTGGCGGAGATGGCCGGAGACCCGCGCCCGACCAGCGAGATCGCCGAGTTCCGCTACTTCACGCTCGCCGAGTACGCAGCGATGGACGAGGTGGCGCCGGGATCGCTCAAAGTGTTCCATCGCCTGGCGTCGATGGATCTGATCGACTGATCGGCGGAGGCCCGGATCGATTGACTCGCCCCAAGCGCAGACTTGCATAGGCGCAGACGGCCACGATGATCAGTGCCACGGCGTCGAGTATCAGGATGTCGGTCGAGATTTCGAACGGGCCGACCGTCGTGATGCCGTTGAACGGCTTGTTCTCGTCGAGCGGCGTGTACGCCGTCCATCCGTAGTCGAACTGCGGATAGACGAGCAGGGCCAGCGCCGTCGGGCCGAAGATGACACCGAGTCCGACGAGGGCTCGTGACGCTCCGGTCCGCGGTGGCTCTCGGTACATCGCGCTGGCGATCGCGTACGTGACGACCGCAGAGGTGAAGGCGACAAGAAGATCGCTGATCGTGAGAACGTCACCGATCTTCGGCGACGGCGACGTGGCGTAGCTGACGATCCCGGCGACCGTCACCGCCAGGAGCAATCCGTAGCCGACGACCCGCGAGGGAGCGATCGCGCCGATTGCTGCCGCGGCGACGATGACGACGCCGATCACGACGGCGGTCGAGGCGGGGGTTTTCGACCATTCCATGGCTTCGGTTGCGGGACGGTTCGCCGACACCGCCGCCAGAGTTGCGACGGCGGCGGTACACATCAGCAGGATTCGACCGCCGTCGCCCAGCACCCGCGCGCAGATCACAGTGATTACGAGCGCGACGAGTAGAAGGGGCACGGCCGCCGTGACGGTGGTGATCTCGAACCACCAATTTGCCGCGACCCCGAAGAGAGTGAGCACCGCCGCGATAGTCACCGGCCGAACGGCCATCCGTTCCTTGGGGTGGTCCTTGTCGAAATCGTGGAACCAGAACGCGGCGACGCAGGCGGCGGCCAAAGCGAGCGCGAGAAGTGTTGCCCCCAACACCGGTGGTTGAAACTGGTTGGTGTTGTCGGCGATGTAGTCCGCGTACCGCCGAGGAATTGCGTCTTCGTCCAGGAGTGAATCCGAGACATGCACAGCCACAATCGTTCCCGCGACCGAGGCAGCTCGAACCCGGGGAGCGGCAGCAACCGTCACCGCGCCGACAGCGACTCCCGCACCGACGGGCGAGAGTGCCTCGAAGTTGTGATCGTAGAGCCCGGGCAGTTCGAGGAGGAGCCCGCCGAAGACCGTCATGGCCGCGGTCCGCAATCGGCAACGGGCCATCATCGCGGCTGTCCCGACCGCGACGACAGCCAAGACGCCGGCGCCGATGGTCGAGATGGACCAGAATCGGTCGCCCGTCGAAATCGACGTCGACTGGCTGTTCACGAACGGTGCCAAAGCGACGACGGTGACGACGAATGCCGTCACACCACTCAGTGCGACGAGCAGCGTCCTGCGGGCGATGGGCACTGCTCCAAAATAGTCAATCCGGTACCAGTTGCACCGCAATAGGAGGTCTCAGTCCGGTGACGGTGTGTCAACGGGGCTGCGGCGGCGGAGCGTGGCGGCGCCTCGTACGCGTAGGCAATGGTCGCGGCCTCGGCCCGGAAGGCTGCGTCGGGCTCGCTCGCGTCGACGTAGGCTCGCAATTCAGCGTTGTACTCGACGTACGTCGAGGGCGGATCGTGCCGGACGTACGTTGACGACACTGTCTCGATCTCGTGCTGCCCGATCGACATGAAGACCAGGGCAGTGAAAGGAATCGTCAACCCCAGCGTCGCTGCGACGGGATTCGACGGCAGAACGGATCCGAGCAGCAATCCCGACCCGACGCCCAGCGCGACAATGCGGAGCAGTAGAGCAAGTTCGTGTTCGCCGTCGAAGATCCACTCCGACAACGGGATCGCAGCCAGCAGAGCCAGACCTGCAATCGTACGATCCCGGTGTCGAGAACGCGACAAGCCGAAGACGACCGCGATGATCGCGAGGGCAGCGATCACCAACGGCGAGGTTCGGTCACCGTCGAGAAAGAAGCGGTCGGTCAGATCCGCGAACACCGTCGTGGCGGCGGCTCCAACAGCGGTTGCAACCCAAAGGAATCCGCCACTGCCTGAAGTTGTGTCCAGTCTCCTCACACAGAACCAGGTCAGGGTGAGGACGGCGACGGTGGACGCGACCATGACCAGCCAACCCGAAAACGTCGGTGGGTTCTCTTGCCGGTCGACGACCGAACTCAGAATCCGTTGGGTGACAGCGAGGCCGGTGACAACTGCCAGAGCGGCTGCGGCGACGCCCGGTTCGCTTTCGCTGATCCGCAATTCGGAGTCGTCTGTCACTGCGCACGCCACTGCGCAGATCAGGGTCAGCAACAGAAGTGCCCAGGCAGGTTCGCCGATGGACGACGTGCTGACGGGTATCAAATCGCCGGTGGACGATTGCGCGGCCAACCACGTCGACACCACGCCAATGATCAGCAGGTTGCGTCCGAGGCGGCTGTCCCACGATGCGGCGACAGCGCCGCCCAGGATGAGTCCGGCTGCAATGGTTTTGGCGAAACCCAGAACGCTCAGCAGATCAAGACCGACTTCTTCGGCGACGAGGAATCTGATCAGAATCAACACGACGACGCCCGAGTACACAAACGCCCACGCACGCCTGCGAGAACCGCGGTGCTGGAGATACGCGCAGGCCCCTACGGCGACGATGGCACCCACCACGACGCTGGTGGATTGGCTGCTGATCCATTGGTCGATCTTCGACTGCGGTTCGGTAACAGGCCATCTCATTCGCGCTGGGTTCGTCAGCGCCACGGCGGCAAGGATTCCCGAGAGAAAGGCCGCGAGGGCGCCGGTCCATGACCGGAGGTCGATGGTCATCGGTCTGTCCCGATCAGGCGGTCTCGGTGGGTTCCGATACCTCGGCGGGTGGGTGGGATCGTCGAAGGATCGCCGCACCACAGAAGCCGATGATCAGGGCGAAGAGGATTGCAGTGCCGACAGTCTGAGCGGTGACGTAGTCGACGGTGATTCCGATGCCGCGTCCGAATAATCCTCCGTCGCCGTGGGGAGAGACCGCATCGATGTCGAGCTGGCCTTGGATGTATATCGACGTCATCATCGGTGGGAAAGAGAGCTGATCGGTGAGAATGGCGATCGACGAGAAGGTCATCGCGGCAAAGGGAATGGCGAGTCCGAGTGTGGCGTCGACGAGGCTGCCGGGAGCAAGGGAACCGAACAGCAAACCGGCGGCGAGGCCCAGCGCGGCGATCTTCAGTGCGATTGACCAGACGCCGTGCGCGGAGTCGAAGGGCAGTAGTTCTGACAGCGGAACCGCAACGAGAACGGCGATGGGCACGAAGTTTGGCACCTGCTTGTGCAGCCTCAATCCGACGGCGACCAGAAGGGCCGCGAAAAGCACCAGTACCCAAGGGGACTTCAGGTCTCCCCAGTGGCCGGAACCCTTCGCGATGTCGACGAAGAGCGGGGCCGACGCAGCGGCCAGTGCGGTTGCCGCCCAGAGGAACTTGCCACCAGCACCGGAGGCGTCGCCGAGGCGGTAAGCGGCGATCCACGTCAAGGCGAGCGCAGCGCCTGCCGCCAAAACCATGACGATCCAGGCGGTCGCCTCGGACGCGTATTGCTGGCGGTCGATCACGGCGCCGAGCACTCGATGCCCGATCGCCAGCGCGGTGATCACCACGAGAGCGATGCGGATTTCACCCGAGTCCGGCTTGCGAATCCGGAAGCCGGCTTGCGCGGTCACTGCACAGGCGATTGCTGCTGCGGCCGTGGCGCCGATCAGCCACCACGACGGCTCACCCACCGAAGACGTCGTCATCCGGGCTGTCCCACCGGCGAACGTGCGGATCGCGAGGAAGGTGGCGAGCACGCCGAGGAGTGTCGCGTTCTTGGTGGCAGTGCGGTCCCAACTGACGGCAACCACGCAGCCCAGAATGGTGCCGGCTGCAACACTTTTGACGATGATCAAGGCGATCAGCAGGTCCAGTGACGCAACCTCGGGTACGACTGCCCGAACGATCGCGATGACGGCGACGCCGACGGCGATCGCGATCCACGCCGCCCGACGGGACCCGCGACGCTGTGAGATGGCGCAGGCAAGCACGGCGATCACGGCGCCGAGGCCGACAGCAGTCGGTCCGCTGCTGATCCAGCGATCTACTTCTGACGGGGAGGCCACGATGGCCCAGTCGCGAAGAACGGGATTGGTCAGGGCCAGCGCCGCGAGTATCCCGGACAGGAGTGCAGCGACGGTGGTGAGGATCGCTCGAAGGTCGAGTGGCATCGGGCCAACCTATCGCGGCGCCGCAACATCGGTCGTGGGCGGCGTGAGTGCCGGAAACCAGATGTCGGTGAGAACGTCTGCTGCGACGTCCGCACCCGCGGTGATCGCGCCCTGTTCCGCCCACCGAATGAAGAAGCGCTCGATCTGTGTCAGCAGGAGCTCGACCCGGAGTTTCGCCTCGTCGTGTCGGCTCTGCGGCCAGCGTGCCAGGTACGACGGCATCGCGTTGGGCAGTGCGGAGATGCCTTCACGTGCCAGTGTTCGGAATTCGGGTTCGAGGACCATGGCCTCGTCCCACGCCCGCATCATGTGGTGGTGATCGCGGCACCAGTCGAGAGCGCGGTTGATCCAGCCGGCGAATTCTTCGCGCGAACCGGAATCGAGTACGTGGTCGAGATCCTGGAATATCGCGAGCGTGCTGGATACGACCGTGTTCGAGCCGAGGGCCTTGAGTATGTCGATCTTGCCGGGGAAGTGCAGGTAGAAGGTGGCGCGGCTGCAACCGACCCGGCCGGCGATGTCCTCGACGGTGACAGCCGCGTATCCGCGTTCGGTGAAGAGCGCGCCGGCGGCATCCACGAGGTCTGCGCGGGTTCGCTGCTTCTGCTTCTCTCGCAGCGTCAGTCTGCCGGAGGTATCTGTCATTACCGGGATCCTAGTGCCGCGGGGGCTCTCACGGGTCAGTTGCACGAGACTCTCCGTCTTTCACTTGACAGTCTGTTAGTGAAAGCTACTCTGTGGTGTAGCGCACAATCGACCGATCAGAGGACGCCATGACCATCTCGGACACAACTCGCACGCCTGACCTACCGGCCGGATTCGACGTCACCGATCCTGCTGTCCTCGGGGAGCGGATCCCTTTCGAGGAATTCGCCGAACTGCGTCGAAGCGCGCCCGTGTGGTGGTGTGAGCAGCCGCCGACCGTTGGTGGATTCCAGGACGAGGGCTACTGGGTGGTCTCGCGTCACGCTGACGTCAAAGAGGTCAGCCAGCGCAGCGATGTGTTCTCGAGCTGGGAGAACACCGCGATCGCGCGTTTCGCCGACGACATGCCACGTGAGGCCGTCGAGATGCTCCGGCATCTTCTGCTCAACAAGGATGCGCCGGAGCACACCAAGCTCCGCAAGCTGATTTCGAAGCTGTTCACGCCGCGCGCGATCAACGGCATGCGCGACGAATTGGATCGTCGTGCGCGCAGCATCGTCGACACCGCTGTGAGCGAAGGCCCGGGCGACTTCGTGAAGCAGGTTGCCAGCGAGCTGCCGCTCCAGGCGATCGCGGATCTGATCGGTGTACCGCAGGACGATCGGGACAAGCTGTTCAAGTGGTCCAACGAGATGATGGGCTACGACGACCCGGAATACCAGGGTGATCCGGCAGTCGCGTCCACCGAGGTCCTCGGATACGCGTACCAAATGGCAGACGCGCGTCGTACCTGCCCGGCAGATGACATCGTCACCACACTGGTCCAGGCCGACATCGACGGCGACTCCTTGAGCCCGGAAGAGTTCGGGTTCTTCGTGCTCATCCTGGCGGTCGCAGGGAACGAGACCACCCGCAACGCCATCACGCACGGAATGATCGCGTTCCTGGACAACCCCGAGCAGTGGGAGCTGTACAAGAAGGAACGTCCCAAGACGACGGCCGACGAGATCGTCCGTTGGGCGACACCCGTCACCGCCTTCCAGCGCACCGCGCTCGAGGACACCGAGCTGGCAGGAGTGTCGATCAAGAAGGGGCAGCGCGTGGTGATGCTGTACAGCTCCGCGAACTTCGACGAGGACGTGTTCGAGAACCCGATGACGTTCGACATCACTCGTAACCCCAATCCGCACTTGGGCTTCGGCGGAACTGGCGCTCACTTCTGCATCGGTGCAAACCTCGCTCGCATGGAGATCGACTTGATGTTCAACGCCATCGCCGACAACGTCCCGGACATCACCAAGATCGGTGATCCGCGCCGTCTGCGCTCGGGTTGGATCAACGGCATCAAGGAGTTCCAGGTCGATTACAAGAGCACAGGCTGCCCGGTCGCTCACTAGAGTCGGTAGGTGAGAGGTACACCCCACGATCTCGAGGAGCCACCGCATGACTTCGATCAACGACAAGGCAACTGCTCTATTGGCGTTGCACCAGCCAGGTAACCCGGTCATTCTCCCGACGGTCTGGGACGCGTGGTCGGCGAATCTTGCGGTGGCTGCCGGTTTTGCAGCCCTGACGGTGGGCAGCCACCCGGTTTCCGATTCCATCGGCAAGCCGGACAACGAGGGCATCACCTTCGACGAACTTCTGCACCGGATCAAGCAGATCACCGGTGCGGTCGACGCCCCGATCTCGGTGGACATCGAGGGTGGTTACGGGCTCGAGCCGGCAGTTCTCATCGACGGGTTGATCGATGCCGGCGCTGTCGGACTCAACATCGAGGACACCGTCCACAGTGAAGGCGGACGCTTGCGTGAGGCGCAGGAGCACGCCGACTTTGTGGGTGGGCTTCGTCAGGCCGCCGACGCAGCCGGAGTTCACGTTGTCGTCAACGCGCGCACCGACCTGTTCGTGAAGCAGGTCGGTGACGAGTCCGATCGTGTCGATCGCGCCATCGCACGCCTCAAGCTGGCGGCCGACGCCGGCGCCGACGTTCTTTACCCCGTCGGGCGGCATGACGACGCGACCCAGCGCCGCCTGACGTCCGAACTTCCACTTCCGATCAATGCGATCGGAATCCCGGACCAGGACGATCCGGCAAGTTTCGGTCCGCTCGGAGTGGCACGTGTGAGCTTCGGTCCGTTCTTCCAGATGGCATTGGCCAACCGTGCGAACGAGATCTTGGGACGCTGGAAGTAAGAATGCAGACACTGATGTCGCCCGGCCCGCTTCTCGACGATCGCGGACATTTGGTCGAGACGGGTTGGGCCCCATCGGAGATTCGCAAGTATCGACGCTCTGCGATCACCGCTCCCAAGTTCCGGATCAAGGAGTGGGACTACTACTGCGTTCTCACTGCGGATTACGGCATCGCGTTGACCGTCGCCGACAACGGGTACATGGGCTTGCTCGGAGTCTCCTGGCTCGATTTCCGAACACCACACGAGATCACCGAAAACGTGATGCTGCCGTTCCCGATGGGAAGGCTCGGTCTGCCCGAAAGCGCGGACGACGGTGATGTGGTGGTGTCGAAAGGTAAAGCTCGCTTCGAGTTTCGCCATGTGGACGGTGGGCGCCACTTGATTGTCGACTACCCGGCTTTCGACGGTGGACGAGGTCTTCATGCCGATCTGTTCCTGGCGAGTCCTGCCGATGACCGGATGGTGATCGCCACACCGTTTCCGAAGGCGTCCCGTTCGTTTTACTACAACCAGAAGATCAACTGCCTGCCCGCTGCCGGGACTGTGCGAATCGGGAGCGACGACTTCACATTTCGCTCGGAAGACTCGTTCGGCGTTCTCGATTGGGGCAGGGGAGTCTGGACTTACGACAACACCTGGTACTGGGGTTCTGCATCCGGATTGGTGAACGGCGAGCGGTTCGGATTCAACATCGGTTACGGCTTCGGCGACACTACGGCGGCCAGCGAGAACATCGTGTTTGTCGGCGGCCGGGCGCACAAACTGGACAGGATCGACTTCGGCATCCCGCAGGGAACGTACGACGGCGCGCCGTGGAACTTCTCGAGCAACGATGGTCGCTTCGAGATGACTTTCCAGCCGATCATCGACCGTGCCGCGACTTTCGATGTCGGGGTGCTGCGTTCGATTCAGCATCAGGTGTTCGGAAAGTTCTCCGGCACAGTAATCCTCGACGACGGTACCTCCGTGGTGGTTCGAGATCTCCTCGGATTTGCCGAGGAGGTTCGGAACCGCTGGTAGGCCGTACGTCTCCGCGAAGATGACGGAACGCAGCATGAGCACCGGGGCATGATCGTGCCCCGGTGCTCGCGTTTTCAATTTGTGCCCGTTCAGGCTGCTGTCGGTGGGCTGTTCCCGCCGATCGGCTGTTGATATGGATCGATCGACATCGGTGGATAGAACACTGTTTTTCGGTCGGGGCCGATCTCGACCCGCCATTCGGTGTGGTGCAGTGTCCGATGGTGGTGACCGCACAACAAGATCAGGTTGTCGAGATCTGTTGGGCCACCATCGTTCCAGTGAACAATATGATGGGCATCGCACCACCCCGACGGAGTCCCACACCCCGGAAACGCACACCCACCATCCCGGACCGCAAGAGCCCGCCGCTGCGGAACCGTTGCTGTTCTCGCTTCCTTGCCGCAGTCGAGCGGAACACCATTCTTGTCCAGGAGGATCCGGGTGACGGTGCAGTCGCACGCCAACATCCGGGCGGTATCGATACTGATCGGGCCCACCCAATCCGTCCACGCGAACCCGAGTTCCTCCGTCGACGGCAGGAGGTCTTTCAACGCTTGCAGATCCGTCATGTCTTTCGCGCTGGCCGTTACCGTGATGTGCGGTTTCACCCCGCCTTCGATCGGACCCAACCCCGCCCGCTCGTACCGGCGCAACAGTTCACAGAACCCATCGGCCCGACGTAATGCCGGAGTGCGGGTGTCCTTCACGCCGTCCTTCTCCGGTGTCGGAGCGGACAGGCTCGACAGCAGCGTGATCAGACGGGCCCCGTTGATCGCATCCAAGTCGCCCTTCACAGTTACTCTGCCGTACAGGCCTTTCGAGGCGTAGAACTCGTTACGTTCGGAATCCTCGCCGACCGGGACGCCATCCTCGCGTTTTCCGTACTGCTTCTCGATCCGCCGAATCGCTGCCCGCACCGCATCACAATCCGCAATGTTCTTCGATGCCAGATCAAGCAGAATCCCGCGGGCCTTGTCCACATCCGCCGGCGTCATGTTCTTGGGCGGATGCTGACAAAACGACGCCACCTGACGGGCCTTCAACGCATCAACATCGCCCCGGTGAAACGCATCCGCGACAACGGGTTCGAGCATCAACAACCGCGCCAACCCGACCAGCAGGCTGCATTCGCCGATCTCCAGATTCGTCGACCCGTGCAACCACTGCGCGATCGCCCGAAAACCCTTCCCCCCGAGAACCTCACGGGAAAAAATTTCCACGATCAGCAACACCATCCGCGACTGCAACTCGTGTCGGACACGCACCAGATCCAGAACCTCACTCTTGAGGTCCTCGCCATCCAGCTGCCATGCTTCCCGACTGTTCATACCGAAAGTTTAATCGAACATACTTTCGAGAGCCAGGGACAAAACGGACTACTTTGAGTTCGAGATCAGCCGATCGCGCTCAGGTCTCCGTACACCGTCCGGCCCTCCAGGATGGTGGCGAGCACCGTGATGTCGGCCAGCCTGGTCGGCTCGACGTCGAGGGGATTCGCCGACAGCACAACAAGATCCGCGTAGGCGCCGGGGAAGATGGACCCGATGTGATCTTCGCTGAACAGCTGCCACGCGGCGTTGACCGTATGGGCGCGAACAGCGGCGTCCACGGGGATCCGTTCCTGGGGTGCCACGACGCGGCCGCTGGGCGAAAGCCTGGTGACGGCGTCCTGCATATTCCGTAGCGGATTGGCAGGGGTGACGGGTCCGTCGTTGTGGAAGGTGAACCGTTGCCCGGCCGCGAGTGCAGAACCTGCTGCGGCCCAGACGGATCCGTATTCGGGGCCGAACAGGTCATCCACCAGAACGTCACCCCAGTAGTGCAAGTGGTCGATGAAGATGCTGACCGTGACGCCCAGTTCCGCTGCGCGGGCGAACTGATCCGGACGCATCGCGCCGACGTGTTCGAGACGCAACCGGTGATCGGGCCGCGGATGCTCCTTCAGAAGCTGCTCCCACGCGTCGAGAACCATGGTGATCGCGTCGTCGCCGTGCGCGTGGCACGCCATCTGCCACCCTTTGGCGAAGTAGGCGGAACTGATGTCGTGGATCTGTTCGCCGGTGTAGTTGGCGTGCCCGTGCGTGCAGGCGATCCCGAGCGCGCGGGTGGCTTCGGTATCGAGATACGGGAAGCTGGTGGCGATGTTACCGACCCACGGTGAACCGTCGGACCAGACCTTGATGCCGATCTGGCGCACCAGGTCGTTTCCGTCGCCCGGTGACGCCTCGGTAGTGCGCGCTTCGTTGGACATCTCGTAGAGCCGCAGGCGGGTGGTGAGCAGTCCGGCGTCGGCTATCGCTGCCAGGGCGGGCCGCATCTTGGGGTCGAACGACAATTCGGCGATGGTGGTGATTCCGGCGGCGTTCAGCCGGGCGCATTCGGCCGCCACCAGTGCGGGGAAGTCGTCACCGATGGTGACTGCGTGGCCCGCGACTGCAAACACCGCGGGCATTTCGTACGCGGATCCGTCGAGTGCGCCCGTCGCGTCGTGGCCGTACGATCCGCCGATCGGATCGGGGGTATCGCGGGTGATGCCGGCCTGCACTGCTGCCGCCGTGTTGAAATACGCGACGTGTCCCGAGTTGTGCATGATCACGAGGGGGTACTCCGGCGCTACGGAGTCCAGCCAGTCGATGGTCGGATCGGGTAGGCCCTTCTGCAGCAACGGGTCCCAACCGTTCAAAGAAGCGCCGGCAGCACCTCGCGAACGAACAGTGTCGACGACGGCAGCAACTACGGCATCCGCCTCGGCGATCGTGACAGGCCGGATGTCGACGACGTCAGGCCCGAGCACGATGGCTTCTTCCAGGGGGTGACCGTGTGGCTCGATGAACCCCGGCAGAACAGTGGCACCTCCGACGTCGACGACGCGGGTATCCGGCCCCACCAGTTCCTCGACGTCCGTGCGCGCGCCGACGGCCGTGATCCGGCCTCCCGTCACGGCGAGCGCCTGGGCGCGTGGTGAGTCCTCGTGCATGGTCACGATGTCGCCGTACAGAACCAGATCAGCAGCCATGGTCAGTCCTTATCGGTTGTCCGCGTACGCCTGTAGGTGTGCCACCTGCTCGGGATCGAGTGAGGGACGTACCTTCTCACGGGCGGTTGCCACGTCCGCGGCCGTCACGTCGGCCGCGTCCATGCTCCGACGCATGGCGGCGAGTGCAGCCTCACGCAGGAGAGCCGAGCAGTCTGCTGCCGAGTATCCCTCGAGATCGACGGCCAGAATGTCCAAATCGACATCTTCGGCGAGCGGTACCGACTTGCCGGAAGCACGCAGAATCGCTTTGCGAGCCTCCGCATCCGGCGGCGGTACGAATACGAGACGTTCGAGTCTGCCGGGGCGCAGGAGAGCCGGGTCGATCAGATCCGGTCGATTGGTGGCGCCCAACACCACGACGTCGCGTAGCGGTTCGACGCCGTCGAGTTCGGTCAACAACGCGGCTACGACGCGATCCGACACTCCGGAGTCGGAGCTTTGACCACGACGCGGTGCAAGGGCGTCGATCTCGTCGAGGAAGATCAGCGAGGGCGCCGAATCGCGTGCGCGCTGGAACAACTCGCGTACGGCCTTTTCGGAGGCGCCGACCCACTTGTCCATCAGCTCAGCCCCTTTGACGGCGTGGACGCTGAGGTGACCTGAGCTGGCAAGGGCACGAACGAGATACGTCTTACCGCAGCCGGGAGGGCCGTAGAGGAGCACGCCGCGGGGTGGGTCGACACCGAGGCGTGCGAAGGAGTCGGGGTGCTGCAGCGGCCACAACACCGCCTCGGTGAGGGCCTGTTTGGTTTCGACCATGTCGCCGACGTCGTCGAGGGTGACGCTGCCGATCGACAGTTCTTCGGTACTCGAACGAGACAGTGGCCGAATCACTTCGAGGGCACCGACAAGATCTTCCTGCGTGATCTCCGGAGAATCACCGGATTTGGACGCCCGCGTAGCCGCTCGCAATGCAGCTTCACGGCAGAGCGCCGCGAGGTCGGCGACCACGAATCCGGGTGCGCGCGAGGCGATGGCGTCGAGTTCGAGGGTTCCGGTGGGCACTCGGCGGAGCAGGAGTTCGAGCAACGCCTTGCGAGTTGCGCCGTCCGGCAGGGTAAGTGCGAGTTCTCGATCGCAGAGATCCTGTCCGCGAAGGCGCGCGTCGACGGTTTCCGGATGGGCGGAGGTCGCGACGAATGCCACGCCCGGGGTTGCGACGGCGCTGCGCAATTGTTCGAGGATCAGTGCGGACACCGGTTCCGCGGTGGCCGGAAGCAGAGCGTCGATGTCACTGATCAGCAGTACACCACCGCCGCGCACGGCAGCAACGGCGTCGACGATTCGCTGCAGGCGGGTATTCGCCTCGGTGGCACCGACTCCCGGGCCGTCGAGTTCGACAAGTTTGCGCGAGGACAGGACCGAGCGGGCCAACGTGGCTTTGCCCACGCCGGCGGGGCCCGTGATGAGGACGCCGAGGTGCGGGGAGGCGCCGAGCGTACGGAGCAGTTCTGGTTCGTCGAGTGCCAGGCCGAGCCACTCGGTCAGCTTGGCTGCCTGCGCTTGCGCGCCGACGAGGTGATCCAGCGGAACCGACGGTGCAGGCTCGATCGCGACGGCGGCCGGACTGGAAACAAGCGCACTCGGTGTCAGTGTGCCCGCCGAGCCGGAACCCCAGTTGACCGCCGAATTCGGCTGGACGCTGACCGGACCACCGGCAGGTTCGACGGCCGTGACGGTGAGCAGTTCGGATGTCCACGCGACGCCGAAGGTACGGGAAAGCGCTTGGGTGGCTTCGGAAGTGCTCGTACCCGGACCGAGATCGCGGGGGAGGAGCGAGACCGTGTCGCCGACGCTGACGACCTTGCCCAGAAGGGCTTGTCGCAGAACCGTCGAGCTGATCGAATTTGTCGCCATGGACGAGCCGGTGACGGAGACGGATCGCGCTCCGTACACCGTCACCGGACCGACCACGACGGATGAGTTCTCGGTCAGGCCGACGTTCGACATGGTGACGTCGTCGAGAAGGATTGTGCCTGCCGGGGTTCCGGTGGGCGCACGGCCCGCGACGGTCGCGGTGCCGCGGGCTCCCATGAGTGCGATGGCATCCCATTCGCGGATGCCCAACGCCGCCAACGCTTCGGGGTGCAAGCGCACGACCCCGCGGCGTAGGTCGGCGGCAGAGGTGTTGAGTCGAACGGTGAGGGCGAGTTCCGGCGAAGTCACCTCTCGAGAGTACGTCGTGGACTAGCGGGGTCGCCGCAATCCGAGACGAGCGGCCGAGCGGCGGCCACCGACGTTGGGTTGGCGTCGGATCGCGCGGCGTTCGGAAGGCTTGATGTCCCAGGTTTCGGGACGTGCTGCCACCCACCGCTTCGAGTGCACGGCAAACGGGATGTGCACCAGGTAGATCGCGATGAGAACGATCAGCAGGATGTACGGGTAGGTGATGAGTGCGGCTGCAGCCAACGTCACCAGGACGAGCAGGCCGGCCGCCATGTGCGGCGGCACGGATACCGACTTCATCGCCAGCGTCGGGATGCGGCTGACGATCAGTGCAGCCGAGAAGAGCGTCCACACGATGACGACGAAGTGCGAAGACCACCAGCCGTCACCCCACTGAGCCGTCGCGGCCAGGGGAGTGAGGGCGATGAGTGCGCCGGCCGGAGCCGGAACGCCGACGAAGTACTCACGTGCGTACGCGGGGACGTCGTCGTCGTCGAGCAGAGTGTTGAAACGTGCGAGTCGCAACACGATGCTGACCGCGTAGATCAACGCGATGATCCAGCCGATGCTGGTGCCGTCCAGCAAGGTCACGTACAGGACCAGGGCCGGGGCGACGCCGAAGGAGATGGAGTCGGCCAGTGAGTCGAGTTCGGCGCCGATCTTGCTGGTGGCGTCGAGCAGTCGCGCGATGCGGCCGTCGAGTGAATCGAGGACGGCAGCGGCGCCGATCATCGCGAGCGAGGTACCGGGTTGTCCGTCGAGAGCGAATTTGACGGCGGACAGCCCGGCGCACAGCGCCAGGATGGTGATGACGGACGGCAGCAACCGCACCGCCTGGGTGCGTTTGGGCATCTTCGCGCCGGGTTGGGCTGCTCCCGGCTTCTTCACGGCTGACTTCATCTTCGGCGTCTTCACGGCAGTTGCGCGATAACTGTTTCAGCACCGATCGTGCGTTGTCCCGGCTCGACCAGGAGTGTGGTTCCGGCGGGGAAGTACGTGTCGACGCGTGAGCCGAAACGGATCAGTCCGTACGTGTCGCCGATCGGCAGGACGTCACCGACACCGGCGTAGCAGACGATGCGGCGCGCGAGCAGTCCCGCGATCTGGACAACCGCAACGTCGTGACCATCGGCGGTTTCGATCAGCATGCTGTTGCGCTCGTTGACCTCGCTGGCGTCGGCGAGATCTGCGGAGAGGAACTTGCCTGCCTGGTGAACGACCTCTTTGACCGTTCCACCGACAGGGCTGCGCTGGACATGCACGTCGAGAACCGAGAGGAAGATGCTGACGCGCGGGCGCGGCTCGCTTCCGAGATTGAGCTCGGCGGGCGGAACGGCGTTGTCGACCAGCGCCACCTCGCCGTCGGCGGGTGCGACGACGACGCCGATGCGGTTGGGCGGCACCCGGTGCGGGTGACGGAAGAACGTGGCGCATGCGGCGGCGGTGGTCAGACCGGCTCGGCGCACCCACTTACGGTTGCGGCCCAGAGCTGCAACTCCCAGCGGGGCCAGCACGAACGGCAGGCCGGCGGGATGAAGTGGCGGAATCGCATGGCGAACCAGATCGACGATATGTCCGATCCCGGTGGGTTGCGGGGTTCCGGGGGGTGTGGGTCGGCGTGCCACAGGCTCCTCTAACTACTCGGTAGGTCTTCTGCTGGTCGCACTGACAGTACGGGCGGTAGAGCATCCATAGATTACGTGAACGCCTTCTCTCCTACAGGCTGTAGTGGCATCAAGTACGAGTAGTACCCGACACAGTCGCCGGTGCGTATCGCCAGCGGCAGCGCCGCACCGCTTACTCGGATGACCAATTGCCGCCCCGGTTGGGCTGCGGCGGCGTCGCGCAGTCGCTGTCGGTCGACCAGTACTCGGAACTGTTCACGGGGATCCATTCCACCCGGATCCACCCGGGCACCACCGTCTTCGCCGATGCTGACGACGGCTCCGTGTCCGGTGCCGTTGAGCAGGGAGGCAAGTTGGTCGCCGCTCAGTTCGACGGCGTTGTGGTGCTCGCGCAGGATTCGGTGATCGGGGAACTCGCCGTCCTCGATGAGTGGGCTGGACACCTCACCTCCCGGATACGACGCAGTCACCGTGCGCGCGGAGAAAGTCAGCGTCACGACGCCGGCGATATCGCGTAACAATCGCGCGAAGGCCACGGGAACGACAGCGGACACCGTCAGAGCGGAGTGAACTGTCACCTCGGCGACCGCGAGCCGGAACTGATCAGTGGTGACAAACGCAGCGACGCCGTCGTGAATGTCGAGGTGGACGCCGCGAAGTATCGGGAACTCCGATTCCTCGTTCACGGCGAACAGCACGGCGTCGAGTGCGCGTCGTAGATCCCACGAGTCGATGTCCACGCCGCCGGAGATAGGTAGCGCGTCGATCAGGCGGTGGATTCGTCCCAGTTCGGCCCGGGCGTCGGCGAGACCGTCCTCGAGGTTGCGCAGATGGGCGTCGAGGCACGAATGGGGTTCCGGTCCGGTCAGGACGGCCATCATGTCGCGGATCGGAACACCGACGCGCCGCATACCGGCGATCACGCGTGCGTCGCGGAGCTGGTCGTCGGTGTACCAGCGGTAACCGGTGTGCGGATCGACGGAATGCGGGACGAGCACGCCTTCCTTGTCGTAGAACCGCAGCGCGCTGATCGGGAGCGCCGACGCCCTGGACATCTCGCCGATCGTCAAGAGGGCGGAACTAGTGGTCACGGATCAATTCTGCCCGCAGTCGCTCGATAGCGCCCCTGATCATCCGGCCGTAACCGTCGTCGGCGAGTGTGCCGACCGACGCCTCGGCCTTCGTCAGATGTTCGACGGCCTCGGTGTCGCGTCCGAGTTTGCGGTAGTCGGCAGCCAGGTTGAGGTGCAGCGATGGATAGAAACCGGCGACCTGCAGCGATGCGTGGTGTTCCTGGGCTCGCGCGTCGGTCAACGAATCGGCAGCGTCGAGGGCGCGCAGGTCCCAGCAGAGCTCCTGAGCCGGATCGTCTTGAACGTCGGCCATGTAGTGCGCGAGGGAGACGATGTGGAGCGCATCGGGGGCGGCGCTGATCTCTTCCCACATCTTCTCGAACGCAGAGCGAGCCCCGGCTCGATTGCCGGAGCTCGCCAATTCTTGTGCCTGCGCTATCTGTGTCATCACGGGATCCATGGAACGGATCCTGATGCCTCGACCAGGTCGAGGGTCAAGCAGAGGTGCGTGCAGCCGCCTCGGCCTCGCTCTTCACACGCTTCAAGGTGGCATTCATGCCTTCGACGAGCTCGACCTCGAAGTCGGCGTTTCCGCCCAGGACGGTCTTGACGAGGAACTGCGAGACCTTCGACGTTCCGGTGGGAGCCTCGCGACGCTCGGTCACTTTGGTGCCGGTAGCGGTCGGCTCGAGTTCGTAGGACCAGATCGTGCGGTTCTCCGCGATGCGGAACGCCACCGACTTGTTGGGCTCGAAGCGAACGACCTTCGACGACGTCGGCCAGACCAGCAGGCCCTTGCGGTTGACGTTGATCGTCTTGGCGCCCTCACGCACGGTCCCGCCGATTACCTTCATCACCTTGCACTGGGGGCTCCATTCGCCCATGCGCTGCAGGTCGGCGACGATTGCCCACACGTCCTGCGGTGATGCGTCGATGTCGATGCTTGCTTCGAGGGTGTTGGACACAGTCTCTCCAGTCGAGTTGATGCTACGTAAAGTTACAAACACTTTTGTCGATCGTAAGCGATCCGTCAATGGACCATGTGTGTCAGGTCACTGTACGGCCGTCCAACAGGGTCGTGCGGGAACACGCGCGGTGGTAGCGGACAATGGTTCGCGCACGTATGACGATCCATCCGACTGGAGTACCGAGAAGTGAACAGCGACGCCGCGACGCAGGATGGCCTCAAGCGAGGGCTGACAGCGCGCCATATCCGCTTCATCGCCCTCGGATCAGCCATCGGAACCGGACTGTTCTACGGCAGCGCCGAGGCCATCAAACGAGCCGGCCCGTCGGTGCTCCTGGCCTACCTGATCGGCGGTATCGCGGTCTACCTGGTGTTGCGAGCGCTCGGCGAGATGGCGGTCCGTAACCCGGTTTCCGGTTCGTTCAGCGAGTACGCGAACAAGCACCTCGGACCACTCGCCGGTTTCATGACCGGGTGGACGTACACGTTCGAGATGGTGATCGTGTGCCTCGCCGACGTCACCGCCTTCGGGCTGTACATGCAGTTCTGGTTCCCGGACGTACCGAGATGGATCTGGGTTCTGGCTGTCGTCTTCTTCATCGGCGCGATAAACCTGTTGAGCGTCAAGGTGTTCGGCGAACTGGAATTCTGGTTCACGCTCGTGAAGATCACCGCCATCATCGCGATGATCGCCGGCGGCATCGCGATCATCGTGTTCGGATTCGGCGTTCACGACACCGATGCCGGAATCAGCCACCTCTGGTCGGACGGCGGGTTCTTCGCGACGGGCTTCGGCGGATTCGTCGCGTGTTTCGCGATCGTCATGTTCGCGTTCGGTGGCACCGAGATCATCGGTATCACCGCGGGCGAAGCCGAGGATCCGGCGCAGACCATCAGGAAAGCCGTCAACACGGTCCCGGTGCGCATCATTCTCTTCTACATCTGCACCCTCGCCGTCATCATGGCGATCATTCCGTGGCAGACCATCAACTCCGACAACAGCCCGTTCGTCCAGATCTTCGAGAACCTCGGATTGGGAACGGCCGCATCGATCCTCAACATCGTTGTCATCACCGCGGCCCTGTCCGCCATCAACAGCGACGTTTTCGGTGCGGGTCGCATGATGTTCGGAATGTCGCATGCCGGTCAGGCCCCGCAGGTGATGAAGAGAGTCTCCGCCAACGGTGTTCCGTGGATGACCGTTGTCATCATGACCGGTGCCCTGTTGGTGGGAGTACTGCTCAACTACCTGATCCCGGACCAGGTGTTCCTCGTCATCGCCTCGCTGGCCACCTTTGCCACGATTTTCGTCTGGATCATGATCCTGCTCTCGCAGTTCCGTTCCCGCGCTCAGATGAGTGCAGACGAAACAGCGGCACTGAAGTTTCCAGTGCCGCTGTGGCCGTACGGTCAGATCTTCGCGATCGTGTTCCTGGCTTTTGTCATCGTGTTGCTCGGCGTCATCGCCGATACCCGAGTTGCGCTGCTCGTCGGTGCCGGATGGCTGGTTCTGCTGACGGGCGCGTACTACAAGTGGGTGAAACCGGCTGTCAGCGCAGCGGATCGAAGTGGCGCATGACGGTCGGCGTCTGAGCGCCGGTCATCGAGTCGGCCACCATCTTTCCGGTCAACGGACCCAGGGCGATTCCCCACATCCCGTGACCACCGGCGACGTGCACCCGCGGCGACTTCGTGGCTCCGATCAACGGCAAGCCGTCGGTAGTGCACGGTCGTGATCCCACCCATTCCTCTTCCCGCGCAGTCCAGTCGATGCCGCTGAGCATCGGCTTGGCCGCATCGATGATCGCCTGCACGCGGCGCGGATCCAGCGGCGCGTCAGGGCTGCGGAATTCCATCATTCCGGCCACTCGGAAGCGATCGTGCAACGGAGTGCATGCGACGCGCTGGGTGGGGAAATACACAGGGTTCTTGGGGAGGTGCTCGGGCTTGACACTGAAGCTGTATCCGCGTCCGGCCTGCACCAGTTTGCGCACACCGAACGGTGCTGCGAGCTTGTTCAAGCGGGCACCGCTCGAGATGACCACGGCGTCACCGTCGCGTGAATCACCGTGTGCACTGCGAACAGTGACTCCGCCGACCCGATCGTCGATCTGCGTGACGTCGAAACCGCTGACGATTTCTCCACCACGTTCACGAACCGCGTCCGCCAACGAGTTCACGAACAACGGGGGATCGATGAAACGCTGATTACGCAGACGCAAACCGGCTTTCACACCCTGACCGAGTGAAGGCTCGAGCGAGTGAATCGCGTCGTAGTCGAGGAGGTCGAAGTCGACCTCGCCGCCCGCGGCCTCGACGTGATGGAACTCGTCCACCAAAGTCTGTCGGTCCTTCTCGGACGCAAACGCGGCGAGGAAAGGATCGGCCAGGCGGGTCAGCTCTTTGACGCCACCGTCGGCGAGTTCGTCGTACGCGCCCAAGGCTGTTCGGTTGACCTCGGTGTAGACCGACATCGCTTCCTGCCACTTCGACGGCGTGCAGTGGCGCGCGAACCCGACCAGGAACCGAATCAGCTTCAGATCGGTGGTCAGTGGCACGTACACCGGGGACGACGGGCTGAGCATCGCGCGCAAGCCGTATTGGAGCACTGCGGGTTCGGGCAGCGGAAGCGTCAATGCGGGGGCAAGCCAACCGGCGTTGCCCCAGCTCGCGTCGGCTGCGACGCCGTCGCGATCGACGACGGTGACCTCGACTCCACGTTCCTGCAAGAACCAGGCCGTCGACAATCCGACAACACCCGCACCGACCACGACCACATGATCGGGGCTCTGACGAGTTCCCATGACGCACTCCTTCTACAGACTCTGCTCGAACCGAGACGCCGGTCACATCCGGCTCTTCTCTCAAGCATGAATCGCGGGGGCGGCAAAAGGACTGGCCGTTCGGCCATCGTCGGAGCTGCCGCGTTGTGGATTCGCACAACGCGCCGCCACGCCTGCTCAGCGAGCGAGTTTGAACTGCAGCATCAGAATCAGGCGGGTGTCGGCATCGGTGAGATCGACGCCGCACATCTCCTTGCCTCGACGCAGGCGGTTGCGGAGCGTGTTGGGGTGAACATGCAGTGCGGCAGAAGAATTCGCCACGTCACCGCCGTGCTCGAGAAAGGCCTTTGCCGTCGCGACCAGATCGCTGCCGTGCTGAGAGTCGTGACGTTCGAGGCTTCCGAGTGGTGTGGAGTCGCCGAGTCCGTCGATGATGTCGGCGACGTGCAGGGCGAGTACGGAGGCCAACGTGTCCCTCATTCCCGCGACGGTTCCGCCGGACCGGCCATGACGAAGCGCTCCGAGAACATGGTCGGCGTCCGAGCGCGAAAGATGTGATTCGCTTGCAGACTTCACGGTCCGGCCGACGGCCACTGCCAGGAATTCGCGGCCACGGGCGCGGGTGAGGAAGTCGGCGGACAATCGGCGAGCGTTGGTCTCGTCTGTCGCGATGACAAGGTAGATGGTCTCGGACAGTTGAGCGGCAACGGCGTCGACGGCCAGAGTGTCGAGGTACAAGCTCAAGGACGCGACCAACCCCGCCGGCAGTGGTCCCGCAACGGTTCCGACGGCGACGACGGTGAGCGGGCCTGCCAACCGCAAGTCGTCTGCGGCGCGGAATGCGGGTTCGCCACCACCGATCAGAGCCTGGACGCGCTGGGATTGACGACGGCGTGTGCTGTCGACCCGGTCACGCTCCGAGGCGATTCTCTCGGCCACGACAGATACCGCGGATCGAAGTATCGATTCCTGTGTGGGCGTCGGTGTTCCGGCGAGTGCGACCCAGATCGAGCCGACGGGGTGATCGTTCTCGCGAACTGCGATGACCAGGCGCGGCGTGATCGCAGGGTCTTCGAGATCAACGTAGATTGGGTCGCTCTCTCGGTGGAGACGATCGAATACTCCTGCATCGGAGAGTAATTGGCGGAATCGGCTGGGTACCTGCCGGCCGAGGATCGTGCCGATGCGGGCTTCGTCCACGGCCTGCTCGCCGCCGGAGTACGCGAGGACAGTCGAGTTCTCGTCCTCGATCGTGACGGGAGCGCCGAGCAATTCGGCCAGAGAACCGGCAACGGAGAATAGGTCGTCGTCGCGCAGGTCCATGGGTGGGAGCCTACTGAGCGATCGACGGATTTTGGGTTCCGACGCCTCGGCAGGACCTCGATGGCGAATATAGGCTGGTGCAATGGCCGACATCGAAGGTGTTCTGTTCGATATCGACGGAGTCCTGCTCACGTCCTGGCAGCCGATCGAGGGAGCAGGGGAAGCCGTACGCGAAGTTCGGCGGCGGGGATTGGCCTGTGGGTTTCTGACCAACACCACTTCGCGCAGTTCGTCGCTCATCGCGCAGGGGTTGTGCGACGCCGGTATCGAGGTCGAGGCGAGCCAGATAGTTACTGCCGCCAGGCTCACGGGGGAGTACGTGCGGGCGACGTATCCGGACGCGCGGGCGTGGGTCCTCAATCACGGTGACGTGTCTGCCGATCTCGAGGGAATCGAATTCGACGACGCCGATCCTGAGGTCGTGATTCTCGGCGGTGCCGGCCCGGAGTTCACTCACGAGGCGCTGAGCCGAGTGCTCGAACTTCTGCTCGCCGGTGTGCCCGTCGTCGCGATGCACCGCGGGATGATGTGGGAGACCGTAGACGGCCTTCGGATCGACACCGGAACGTACTTGCCGGGCTTCGAGGAAGTGGCAGGTGTAAATATCGCCGCAGTGGGTAAACCGTCTCTCACGGGGTTCCTGACAGCCACGGAGCTGATGCATGTCGAACCTGAGGCGACGGTGATGGTCGGCGACGACCTGATCGGGGACGTCCTCTCCTCACAACGAGTCGGCTTGACCGGAGTTCTGGTGCGCACAGGCAAGTTTCGGCAAACAGTGCTCGATCTGTCGGTTCAGAAGCCTGATCATGTCATCGATTCGGTCGCGGATCTTCCGGCCCTTCTCGGGGTCGTCCTCGAGGCTTGACCAGGCGGGGGTGACGGACTTCACTCGAGCGGGTACTCTCGCGCCCGAATCCAATGAACTTGTTCCACGAAGGAGTTTTCTATGCCCTTGATCTCGTCAGTCTGGTTCCGTCGCTCATCCTCTCGAGTCAGCGGAATTTCCAGTAGTCGGTTGGGGGGCCGCCTGGCGAGAACAGGGGCTGTGATGACTGTAGGTATGGGGCTCGCCGCCGGGCTGGCGCTGACCGGTGCGGGAGCTGCTTCGGCAGCCCCCGTCACGTGTGTCTCGCCGCCGTCGGCCAATGACATCCAGGTCTCCGAGACCGCGAGCTGCGGCGCGCAGTCCGTCGGAGCCGGCCGTTCGCAGGCCGGTGCTGCCGAGAGCGGTACCGCTGTGAGCGTCGCCGCCGACAACGGCTACTCCAATTCATATGCAAACGGCTTCGGAACCGCGCTGGGGGCTTCTCGCGGTAACGGTCAGGCGCAGGCATTTGCGCTCGGCGGCGGTATCGCGCGGGCCGGGGCGGCTGACGGCAACGTCACCTTCGCCATCGCTGGTTACGGAGCGGGCGCTACGGCCGATGCCAATGGCGTCGACTGCGTCGGAGTGCTCTCGTTTGCGGTCAATTTGAGTAACGGACAGTTCTGCATCGCGGGCTGAGGCTCAACCTTGCACTCGGCACGCTCGAGTGCTAAAAATGCAGTTGGCACTCGCGAACCGTGAGTGCCAGGTCGAGGCAGTGAGACCGGGAACCATAGACACCCCCGGTCGTCCGTCGCGGGCACTGACTAGACCACAGGCGTAGATGGGTGACCAGGCAAATCGGTCGCCCGTGTAATGAGGTGACTGGTCAAACGGTCGCCTTGTGCCGATGAGGTGACCCGACGAGCGGTCACCTTGTGTGTCACCCCCTATCCGGAGGATCACTTCGCAATGGCAAAGATCATCGCGTTCGACGAAGAGGCACGTCGTGGCCTCGAGCGAGGCCTCAACGCCCTCGCCGACGCTGTCAAGGTGACGTTGGGCCCCAAGGGTCGCAACGTCGTTCTCGAAAAGAAGTGGGGCGCCCCCACGATCACCAACGATGGTGTTTCCATCGCCAAGGAGATCGAACTCGACGACCCGTACGAGAAGATCGGCGCCGAGCTCGTCAAGGAGGTCGCCAAGAAGACTGACGACGTCGCTGGCGACGGCACCACCACCGCTACCGTTCTCGCACAGGCTCTGGTCCGTGAAGGCCTGCGCAACGTCGCAGCCGGCGCGAACCCGCTCGGCCTCAAGCGCGGCATCGAGAAGGCTGTCGAGGCTGTCACAGCTCGCCTGCTCGAGACCGCCAAGGAGATCGACACCAAGGAGCAGATCGCTGCTACCGCCGGTATTTCCGCCGGCGACCCGTCCATCGGTGAGCTCATCGCCGAGGCTATGGACAAGGTCGGCAAGGAAGGCGTCATCACGGTCGAGGAGTCCAACACCTTCGGCCTGCAGCTCGAGCTCACCGAGGGCATGCGCTTCGACAAGGGCTACATCTCGGCGTACTTCGCCACCGATGCAGAGCGTCAGGAAGCCGTCCTCGAAGACGCGTACATCCTGCTCGTCAGCTCCAAGATCTCCACGGTCAAGGACCTGCTGCCCCTGCTGGAGAAGGTCATCCAGTCCGGCAAGCCGCTCCTGATCATCGCCGAGGACGTCGAGGGCGAAGCTCTCTCCACCCTCGTGGTCAACAAGATCCGTGGCACCTTCAAGTCTGTTGCCGTCAAGGCTCCCGGCTTCGGTGACCGTCGTAAGGCTCAGCTCGCCGACATCGCCATCCTCACCGGTGGCGAGGTCATCAGCGAAGAGGTCGGACTCTCCTTGGAGACCGCAGGCCTCGAGCTCCTCGGCCAGGCACGCAAGGTCGTCATCACCAAGGACGAGACCACCATCGTCGAGGGTGCCGGCGACGCCGACGCAATCGCCGGTCGTGTCAGCCAGATCCGCGCCGAGATCGAGAACAGCGACTCGGATTACGACCGTGAGAAGCTGCAGGAACGTCTGGCCAAGCTGGCCGGCGGCGTTGCAGTCATCAAGGCCGGCGCTGCTACCGAGGTCGAGCTCAAGGAGCGCAAGCACCGCATCGAAGATGCAGTGCGTAACGCAAAGGCAGCCGTCGAAGAGGGCATCGTCGCCGGTGGTGGCGTTGCACTTCTCCAGGCAGCTCCCGCACTGGACGACCTCAAGCTCGAAGGTGACGAGGCAACCGGCGCGAACATCGTTCGCGTTGCACTGTCCGCTCCGCTCAAGCAGATCGCATTCAACGCAGGCCTCGAGCCCGGCGTTGTTGCGGACAAGGTCTCCAACCTGCCCGCAGGTCACGGCCTCAACGCTGCGACCAACGAGTACGGCGACCTGCTCGCTGCAGGCATCAACGACCCGGTCAAGGTCACCCGCTCGGCACTGCAGAACGCAGCGTCCATCGCGGCTCTGTTCCTGACGACCGAAGCCGTTGTCGCTGACAAGCCCGAGAAGGCCGGAGCGCCTGCAGGCGATCCGACCGGCGGCATGGGCGGCATGGACTTCTGAGTCCATCTCCACCTAGCTCCTAGAGCCCGGCCCACCGTTTGGTGGGCCGGGCTTTTGCTTGTCTGGAGACAAATGCGGGCATTTTTGTCCACTACTGCGACGCGATCGCGGTTTCCCGTTGCACGCTCGATGCTGTGTGCGTTTACGCCCGCGCTTACGTCCGGTTGTGTCGGCGTCTTCGGACCACTGTGATGATTTCGTCCGCCACAGCGTCGAGATGGGCCATCGCGGTGGCGGCGGAGTAACGCAACACCATCCATCCGTCGAGAACGAGTGCGTTCTGACGCCGTCGATCGTTGTTGAAAGTTGCGGGGTCGGTATGGAATTCGCGCCCGTCGATCTCCACGATCACCCGGGCTCGCGTGTCGACCAGGTCGCCGAAGTAGGGTCCGACCCGAGCGTTGATCTCCAGGTGGACGTTGCGCGCAGTCAGCGCACGGGCGACTGCTCGCTCCGGTTCCGAACGAGTGAGCGGGCAACAGGTGCGGAGTTGTTCGCGTACGGCGGGGATCCCGTGCCTGCCGCGGCTCGCATCACACAGTTGGGCTATCGACTTCCACGGCACTCGGGTCGATACCGCCGCGTCGAAGAAGGCCTCGAGTTCCGGGCGTGGCAACGTGGTCGCGACGTCGATGAAGCACTGCTCGATCGGCACGATCGGTAAACCCATCCACTCATCCGACGAGACTCCTGTTCGTCGGTGAAGCCGTACCCACTGCGGACTGCCTGCTCGGACGCTGGGAGCCACGGTGGCCTCGACGAAGCGTGGTTCCTCCGGCAGGAGATCCCACAGCCAGGCCGCGCTGGTATGGCTGAGGACGGCCTCGGGCTTCCACAGCGTGACCGCGACGCAACGCTCGAAGTATCCAGGTTCTTCGGTGGAGTACACCGACGGCAGGATTCGATGGAGTCGCCCTGACCGCGTGGATCGGGAGATCGAACTGCTCGAGGTGCCCTGCTCGAGCAACTGGTTTCTCGTGACAACTTCCACGTATGCACTGTGGCGGCAAGGGCCTGACGACGCGGATTCAGAAGCCACTTTGTGGATGGCCGCGTGTGTGTGGACAACCTCATGGCGTAACAGGTGTATCGAGAAGGTGGGGAACGAGAAGCTTCACCTATCCGAATGTTGAAGGATGTTTGATATTTTCCGTCCCGATTGTTCGCCTCCGCTAACCTGTGAAGTGCGGATACCTCTAGTTCTTTTGGTGGATAATTCTGTTCTGAATACCCTCAAGTACTAAGCCTTTCGGACGACGTGCATTCCGGTTGCTATTCCATTTTGCTCGATTTTCAGGCGTCTTGGACGCTAGACCTGCGAATATGGAACAGGTTTCAGATCCATCTGAAATTCTTGGGCAAAAAGCACCCAAACCGGATCCTATTGCACTACCTTGATGTCAGTCACAGCCGCGGAAAGTGGGCGCCAGCCCCGGAGGATCTCGGCTTCATAGTACGACTGGGATTCTTTAATTGCTGCTCGGACCGGTTCTTTGTGGGCTGCATCAAGCATGCCAAAGTAAATGTTCCGTGAGTATTCGCGGCCAATCGAAAGCGTGGGATTCAATATGATTGTCATGTTCCTGCAGACAACGGCGGCATTGTTCACCGACCTGCTGGGTAACGTCTGGTCGGGTTCGCTCATGCCGGGAATCGACGGGGTCACCGGATCGTTGGTTTCGGCAATCGACCTCAGTTGACAGCACCTGCAAGTTCTTCTTCCAATGTTATTCATGACAGGAGCGAATGATGGATCTGGGATCGATTGCGGATGTTCTCGAGGGCGAGGCCGGGGGGTTGATCAAAAACATTCTCGGGATGGCTTTGTTTACCCCGTTTATCGCCTCGGTTGACTTCGGGTGGTTACCGAACGTCGACTGAGAAGTGAATTGCTTTACCCAGTGAACGAAATCAATCTCGAGGAGTGTGAAATACGGTGGACACAGCTAGTTTGATAGGTGCGCTCGCAAGCGTTGACGTCGGATCCCTCGTGGATCCACTGTTCTACTTGGTCAAGGTCGTTGACGGAATCTTCGTGTCGATCACCGGAAGCCTCAACATGGGCGGTGCGCTCGGTGAGGCTGCGGCGGGCAGCGTCCAATCGGTCCTCGGCTCCGTAGCCGGCCTGTAAAAGGAGAAGGAGAAAAGATGTTCGATCTCTTCCTGGACTACCTGTCCAAGATCGTCGATTTCGGATCGGTCGATCTCGTGGGCACGTTTGTGAAGTATTTCAACGCGCTGTCGTCTTCCCCCACGCCATAGAAGAACGGAATCGGTCATGCTGCAAACTTATATAACCGGAATGATCACGTGGGTATCGAACATGCTTGGTCTCACTTCCACTGGAAGCAAGATCATCAAGGATCCTCCACAAAAGCCGTGATCACTCCAGCGACTGCATCATATTGTTCGGTTGTCGAGGACAGCATCGTAGCGGAGCAGTCAGGCGAACCTGCACTTGCTTGAAACTATGGTCCCCGTAGCCCTGTGGCTTCGGGGACCATTGGTTTTGCAATCACCGGATTTACTGTCACTTTTACGCTCAGGCGAATGTGCGGGCAACCAGTCGCGATACAAGGAGTTCAATGGGCGCGTCCAACACGTCAGGCGCAAGGATGGCGCAGCTGAACCCACGCGATGCCGAATTCATCTATCACGAGGGCGCTGGTCACCTGAACCATCTGATCGCTGTGTACTTCTTCGAAACATCGTTGCACCCAAGCGCGGAATTCACGGCAGAACAGGCAGTGGCCTGGGTGACCGCACGCCTCGGATGTGATCGCATGTTCACTCAACGAGTCCAACGGACTCCGTTGGGACTCGACCATCCCTACTGGGTGACAGACCCTGACTTCGACGTGCGAAAGCACGTGTATGTCAACAAGATCAATGAAACAGGATGGGCAGCACTGCAAAAGCCGTTGAGCGCGTTGTTGACCACGAAGATGGACCTGCGCCGTCCGCCGTGGGAACTGCACTTCTTCGTAGGTTTGGAGGGACTTGAAGAATTGCCGGGCCGACTGACGGCGGTGGTGCTCAAGTCCCACCACAGTGCAGCTGACGGTATCGCCATCAGGACGTTGGGCGAAACTATCTTTTCGGGCAAGGTGCAGCAGGCTGGGTCCGAACCGCCTGTGCCGTTTGTGCGAGCGAGGATATTCACCAAGTCGCTACTGGGTTTTCCCGGCCGAATATATCGCTTCGCAAGGCAGGTACCAGGCAACCGACGCGCTCAGAGAGATGCTGACGCTGCGAAGAGGGCAGGAGAATGGGTGGAGAGCCTCAACGAGAGGCCTGCAGTTCGATTCAACGGCAAGGTGAGTGGAGTGGCCTCTCTGGAACCGATGACAATGTCCGGGGAGCAGGTCCGTGCGATCAAGGATTCGGTGCCCGGTGCCACTGTCAACGACGTTCTGCTCGCCGTCGTCGGAGGTGCTCTGACGCGCTACCTCACGGAAAAGGACGAACGGCCACGAGATTCCTTGATCGCGATGGTTCCTCGCTCGGTACGCAAGGTCGAAGCGTGGGAGTCGGCGAATCAGTTGGTGGCTCTGCTGGTGGATATGCACACCCAGGTCAAGTCCCCGTTGGAGAGGTTGGCGCTCATTTCGAGTTCGGCACGGTCGGAGAAGGCGCGCACGTCCCATCCCGCGGTCAGGCGTGCCGGGGCCGCAGTCGAGACCACGCCGGCGCCGTTGATGAGATTGATGGCGTATGCGCGCAAGCAGAACGATCACAGCCTCGATCGACCGCGTTACCAGCACACCATGGTGAGTAACATTCCTCTCTCGGTCGAAGGGTTGACGCTTGCCGGCGCCCCGGGCGCGGCTGTGCTTGCAGTGCAAGCGCCTATCGACGGGGACGGGCTACGGCATTTCATGGTCGCCGCAGCAGGTGGGGGACTGACCCTCAACGTCATCGCGGATACCGCGACCATGCCCGATCTCCACCATTACATCGAACTACTGCGAGCAAGTTTCGATGATTTGGCGGCGGCAGCCGCGATGCAGACTGCGGATTCACCTGACCAAGAGGTTGCCTCCTGATCGATCGGAATCGCAGGCACCTTTTCCGATTGCTGGATTTGGTGATACCCAACGATTCCGAGCAGAACCCAGAGGATCTGCATGTCAGCTCGCTACAATTCGGACATTCGTTCAGCGTCGGAATTGAGGGGCATGCATGATCTTTCGGAACTCGTTGCCAGCCGCGGTATCTCAGATGGGACCGCGAGACGCGGAGTTCGTCTACAACGAGTCCGGCGGACATCTGAGCCACATGGTCTGCGCCTACTTCTTCGACACTACGGGCCATCCGCTCGCAGAGATGACGCACGACGACGCGGTTCGGTGGATCACCGAAAGATTCGGGTACTGGCCACTGTTCACGAGTCGCCTCCAGCGAGTTCCGCTGGATCTGGACTATCCCTATTGGGTCCCGGCCGATTTCGACGTCGATGATCACGTGCACGTCCATCGTGCCCCTGTTGCCGGGTGGGCGCCGGTTCGTGAATTGCTCGGGCGCTCGCTCGGGGAGCCGATGGACCTGTCCCGGCCGCCCTGGGAGTTGCACGTCATGACCGGAGTGCACGGGATCGACGAGCTGCCGGGCAATCTGACGCTGATCATGCTCAAGACCCACCACGGAGCCGGTGACGGTCTGGCGATCCGCGATCTGACCAACCTTCTGTTCTCCGGTCCGCCGAAGCCGGAGACGAAGCGTGCCGGTTCGGGGCTTTCGTCGCTGGATTTGATCGGGCGCACGGTCGTCGGTTTGCCCGGCCAGGCGATCCGCTTCGGCCGGGGTCTGTCCGTGACAAAGGTTGCGGCCGAGACGGTTCGGGAGGCGGAAGAGGCCGGAGAGCTACCTACGTACTCGGCCGACCGCCTACCGACCCGATTCAACGGCGTGCTGGGCGGAGACATCACGATCGATTTCCTGACGCTGGACGGCGCAGACATCAAAGCGATCCGAGCGGCCGTTCCGGACGTGACGGTCAATGACATCTTCCTGACCGTCGTCGCCGGTGCTCTCGACGCATACCTGTCGGAGAAGGGCGAGAAATCGGCCAGTGGGTTGGCGGCGATGGTTCCCCGATCGATGCGGAAGATAGCCGAATGGGAGTCGGCCAACCAACTGGCGCTGTTGACGGTCGATCTGCACACAGACGTCGAAGATCCGGTCGAGCGGCTGACACGAATCAGGGATTCGGCGCTGATGGCAAAGGGGCGGAGTTTGCACCCAGCCGTCCGTCGTTACGGCACACGCATCGAAACCTCGCCTGCGGCTCTGCTCAGACTCACCGGTCTCTCGCGTCGGCTCAACAAGCTGGACCCTTCGCACAATGTCATTCAGAACACGACGATCAGCAATGTCCCGGTATCGGTCGACGGGAATGTCTTCGAAGGTGCGCCGGCGGTGGCAGTTCTCGGCGGGCAGGCGCCGGTCGACGGAGATATTCTGCGCCACTTCCTCATTGCCGCGCGTGGAGGTTCTCTGACGCTCAATGTCATCGTCTCGCGAGAGACGATGCCGGATATCGAGCACTACGTCGAACTATTGAGGGTTGGGTTCACGGCGCTTCTGCAGGCAGTTTCCGACCAAAATCGTGAGTTCGTCGAACGATAATCTCTCGACACCCTCAGCTTTACGCCGCCCGTCGTCCCCGAGTTTTCTGAACATCTTGGTTGGGCAGCGTCAGTGGCCTGGCCGTCAAGGGTCTCGAGGCCCTCGCTGCGCTCAGCGGTGGAGAGTTGAAGGCCGCCAAGTAGATTGTCGATTTCGGGGCCTGCTCGTGTTGGCGCGTAGGCCCCGAAATACCTTTTGTCGGCGCGTAATTCTCGCCATGTCAATTGCCGGAACTCTCAACCTAACGGCATGAGCATCCAGGCCGCGAGATATACCAAAGCCGCGGTTCCACCCGTGCAAATAGCGGCGATAACCGCGAGTAGACGGACAAGATTTACGTCGGCGCCGAAGTAATCTGCAATTCCGCCGCACACTCCGGCGAACATTTTCTTGTCGTTGGAACGGGTGAAGGGGCGAGGTGTGTTGCTTTCGAATGTCATGCTTCAATTCTGAAGCGAGATGGCGCCGCGCACCATCGGGGACGACCCCCATCTGGACCCTGATCTTTTGAGGCCGCCGTGTCATACCCCGGTAGTTCATCCCAGCTTCACCGAACAGTTGCTGCGGGAGACTAACTTGTCGGCGGTGACCGATTTAGCAGAACGCCGACCGTTCCTCAGCGCCTTCGCGGATCTCTCGACCGCCGTCGATCTGGCCGACACCGCCGCCTTCACCGTCGACGACAATGACGACGACGATCCGGTGCTGCTGACGTCGCCGGACGGTTTCGAGGTCGACACCTGGCGGGAGGGCTACCCGTACGAGGCACGGATGCCTCGGGACGAGTACGAAATGTCCAAGCGTCTGCTGCAGATCGAACTCCTCAAGCTGCAGAACTGGTCGAAGGAAACCGGCGCACGGCACGCCATCGTGTTCGAAGGACGCGACGCTGCCGGCAAGGGCGGAACGATCAAACGATTCATGGAGCACCTCAATCCTCGCGGCGCTCGCGTCGTGGCGCTGGAGAAGCCGTCGGCCCGCGAGTCGACGCAGTGGTACTTCCAGCGCTACGTGCAGCACCTTCCGGCTGCCGGGGAACTGGTGATGTTCGATCGGTCTTGGTACAACCGGGCCGGGGTCGAGCGGGTCATGGGCTTCTGCACCGACGAGGAGCACGAGCGTTTTCTGCGCCAGGTGCCGTTGTTCGAGCAGATGCTCGTCGACGACGGCATCAGCTTGATCAAGTTCTGGTTCTCGGTTTCACCGCTGGAGCAGCGCACGCGGTTCGCGATCAGACAGGTCGATCCCGTTCGGCAGTGGAAGCTTTCGCCGATGGACATCGCTTCTCTGGACAAGTGGGATGCGTACACGGCGGCGAAGGAAGAGATGATTCGGTTCACCGATACCGACACCGCTCCGTGGACCGTCATCAAGAGCAATGACAAGAAACGCGCGCGGATAAACGCGATGCGTCACGTGCTCAGTCAGTTCGATTACGACAACAAGGATTACGAGATCGTGGGTACTCCGGATCCGCTGATCGTGGGAAGCCTCGAATAGTCGGCGCGTGTGCTCTGCCCATCCGCGGCGTGGGTGGTTAGTGTGAGTTGAATGGAGACCGTACCGATCCAACTCCCCGACGGCACCGTGACCCCGATCCGTCTGTTTCCCGGACCGAACGACGACGCACCCGTGGTGGTGATGTTGCCCGGGCTCGGAGTTCCCGCCGGGTTCTACGATCCGGTGGCGCAGGCCCTGGTCGAAGCCGGCTTCAATGCGGCCATCGGTGAACTGCGTGGCCAAGGTGACAGCAAACCGCGCCCGAGCGCGTCGAGTGTTTTCGGATATCAGGAACTGGTCTCGATCGATTGTCCGGCGACGTTCGAGGTGGTGCGTGAGCGGTTTCCGGCCAGCACACCATTTCTGATGGGGCACAGCATGGGCGGCCAGATCGGGGTCATGTACGCGTCCAGGATTCGGGGCCGGCTCGGCGGACTGATCCTGGTTGCCTCCGGATCGCCGTATCACCGCGGATTCCCCGGAATCCGTGCGCCCGGACTCTATCTGGGCTCGTCCGCGATGTCGGTGACAGCCAACATCGCCGGCTTCTGGCCGGGAGACCGGGTCAACGTCGGCGGCTTCGGTCGACAGTCGAAAGTACTGATCACCGATTGGGCCCGGTTCGCCAGGACCGGTCGCATGGAACCCGTCGGTGCGGATATCGACTACGAGGAGCGGATCGCCCGCCTGACCTTGCCGGTTCTGTCGATCACGATCGAAGGGGACGATCTCGCTCCACGCCGGTCGGCAAAGAACCTGGTGGACAAGCTCTCCGGGGCCCAAGTGACGATGACGCACATCGACGAACCACTCGGTCACAACGGTTGGATACGCAATCCCACCGCTGTGAGCGAGCGCGTCGTCGCGTGGTTGCGCGACCGCTGAAAGATCAGCCGAGTTTCTGCCAGAGGAACTCGTAGGTCAGCGCAGTCTTGAAGGCCAGCTGAGCATTGTCCGCGGCGCCGCCGTGGCCACCCTCGATGTTCTCGAAATACAGCACCGGCTTGCCCAGCTCTTCCAGCCGTGCGGCCATCTTGCGGGCATGCGCGGGGTGGACGCGGTCGTCGCGGGTGGACGTCGCGATCAGGATCGGTGGGTACGACGCGGCGGCGTCGATGTTCTGATACGGCGAGTACTCCGAGATGAATGCCCACTCCTCCGGGACATCGGGGTCACCGTATTCGGCCATCCAGGACGCGCCGGCCAGCAGGAGATGGAATCGGCGCATGTCCAGCAGCGGGACCTGGCAGACGATGGCGCCGAAGAGTTCGGGGTACTTGGTCAGCATGATGCCCATCAGCAGGCCGCCGTTGCTTCCGCCCTGAGCTGCCAGAAGATCCGGGGTCGTGATTCCGCGATCGACGAGGTCTCTCGCGACGGCAGCGAAGTCTTCGTGCACCTTGTGGCGACCGGCCTTGAGAACCTGTGTGTGCCAACCGGGTCCGTACTCGCCGCCACCACGAATGTTCGCAACCACATAGGTGCCGCCCTGCGTCAGCCAGGCACGGCCCAGAGAACCGCTGTACGACGGTGTCAGCGAGATCTCGAATCCGCCGTACCCGTAGAGCAGGGTAGGGCCTGGCTCGCTACGCGGACTACGCACCACGAAGTACGGAACTTGGGTGCCGTCGGCAGAGGTGGCGAAGAACTGCTCCGTGGTGATGCCCTCGGCGTCGAAGAACGCGGGAGCCTGCTTGAGGGCAGTGGGTTCGGTTTCGCCGATCACGCCGTGCAAAAGAGTTGCAGGGGAGGTGTATCCGCTCGAGTTGACGAAGTATTCATTGCTGACATCGGGGTCGGTGTCGAGAATTTCGATACTGGTCAGTTCTGGAAGCCCTTCGAAAGGTCGATCCTCCCAGCCGTTTTCGCCCGGCGTCAGGATTTGCAGCGTCGTGCGCACGTCGGTCAGGACCACCAGAATCAGATGATCGCGTGTCCAGGTGTAGTGCTCGAGCGAGGAATGTGCGTCGGGTTCGAAGATCGATGTCAGTGCTCGTGAGCCGGCAAGGAAATCGTCGTAACGGATGGCAAGCAGTGCGCCGGTCGGATATTCGGTGTCCTCGACGGCCCACACGGACTTGGTGCGGATCAACAACCACTCGTGGTGAATCGAGATCCCGGCGTCCTCGGGGACGTCCACGAGCACCAGTTCACCGTCGGGGCGAACTTCGAAATGCTGAGAGTTGTAGAAATCGACCGAGCGAGTGACGAAGTCTCGTTCGAACCCGGGCGTCGGATCGTGCGAAGCCGAGATGGCCACGTCCGTGGCCTGGCCCTCGTAGACGGTCTCGGCGCTGGAGAGGGGAGTGCCGCGCTTCCACCGCTGGGCCAGACGGGGATATCCGGAATCGGTGAGCGACCCTGGTCCGATATCCGTTCCGACGTAGACGGTATCGATGTCGATCCAGTCGATGTCGGTCTTGGCCTCGGGAAGGTAGAAGCCGGGATTCTCGCCCTCGGGAGCGAGGAACTCGCGCTTGTCGATGTCGAACTCGCGAACGACCGCCGCGTCTGCCCCGCCGCGGGAGAGGCTGATCAATGCACGGTTGCGGTGTGGCCGTAGAAGTTGCGTGCCCTTCCAGACCCAGTTCTCGCCCTCGGCCTCGGCCAGGGCGTCGAGGTCGACGAGGACGTCCCATTCCGGGTCGTCGGTGACGTACTGATCGAACGTCGTGCGTCGCCACAATCCGCGAACGTGGGTGCTGTCGCGCCAGAAGTTGTAGAGGAACTCACCTCGACGGCGGACGTAGGGGATTCGCGCGTCGGTATCGAGGATCTCGCGCACGTCGCTCTGCAGTCGATCGAAGCGCTCGTTGTCGGTGAGCTGCTCCTCGGTCACGGCATTGTGCTGACGGACCCAATCGAGTGCAGACTCACCGGTCACGTCTTCGAGCCAGAGGTAGGGGTCGTCGCCGGTGGTGGGCTGCTGATCGGAAGTCATACGTCCATTCTTACTGCTCGCTCCCGACAGCACTCGACCCCGCTCCCGAAACACTGGAGCGGGGTCGAGTGAGAACGAATCGGGTCAGATGCCCAGGGAGTGAGCGAGCATCGGCCAGGAGTTGTGGAGATCGTCCTGCCAGTAGCCCCACGAGTGGGTGCCGGTCGGCTTGAAGTCGAAGGTGGCCGGGATCTTCAGGTCGCTCAGACGGTAGGCGAGGTTGTGGGTGCAGTAGTTGACCGCTGCCTCGATGACGCCGCCGACGATCGCCTGGTTGGCGAGCGCACCGACCTGACCGTTGATCGCGGGGTTGGCGAGAGTGTCGTGTGGGCCGGGGAGTCCCGAGCCGGTGGAGACGTAGAGCTCGGTGCCGCGGAGCTTCTCGGCGTTGAGGACCGGATCGTTGTCCTTCCAGCCCTGACCGTCGAGCTGGCCCCACATGTTGGTGATGTCAGCTCCGCCGCGGGTACCTGTGACAAGTTCGATCGCACTCTGACCGACGGGGGTGCTGGTCTCAGCGCATCCGCTGTACGCGCCGACGCCCTTGTAGAGGCCGGGAGCCGCGATGGCGAGGTTGAGGACCGAGGTCGCGGTCATGGAGATCGCGGAGATCGACTGGACCTTGTTGGTATTGAACTCGGCATCGATGACGGGCGGGAGTTCCTGGGTCAGGAACGTCTGCCACTTCTGGCGACCGAGAACCGGATCGTCGTTCACCCAGTCGGTGTAGTAGCTGAATGCGCCTTCGAGTGGAGTGACGACGTTGACGTTCTTGTCCTGGAAGAAGTTCATGACGTCGGTCTTGCGTTGCCAGGTCGCCGAGTCTTCGCCGCCGCCTGCACCGTTGAGCAGGTAGAGCGTCGGGCGGGGTTCGCTGCCATCTGCTGGGAGGATGACCTCGAGCGGGATGTTGCGGTCCATCGCCGGGGAGAAGACCGAGATGGTGACCTTGCGGTCGCCGGTCTTGGTGTTGCTCACGACGTGCGATCCGGACGTGTCACCGCCCGCAGAAGCTGTCGCCGGACTGATCAGCATCGGCAGCACCGTGGCCACTGCGAGAGCTGCGATCACACTGCCACGCTTGAAAATTCGAGCACGCATACGTTCGGATCCTCCACCTGAATGTCTTCGGATCCGGAACGGATCGAAGTGCCTGTGAGCCCTTACTGGAACAGGTTCACTTTTTGTTATGTGTCAGTAAAGCAGAGCGGGCGCAGAAAGTGACGCGATTCGATTGCCTGACAATTGAATTGGCCCCGGAATTAACCCCCGAATCAACCCCCGAATCGGCCCAGACAAGCACTCGACCCCGCTCCAGGAAGTGCAGGGAGCGGGGTCGAGCCGGAACGATTTCGGTCAGATGCCCATCGAACGAGCGAGCATCGGCCAGGAGTTGTGGAGATCGTCTTCCCAGTAGCCCCACGAGTGGGTGCCGGTCGGCTTGAAGTCGAAGGTGGCCGGGATCTTGAGATCGTTGAGGCGGTAGGCGAGGTTGTGGGTGCAGTAGTTGACTGCTGCCTCGATGACGCCGCCGACGATCACCTGGTTGGCGAGTGTGCCGACCTGTCCGTTGATCGCCTCGTTGTTCAGGGTGTCGTGCGGGCCGGGGAGTCCGGAGCCGGTGGAGATGAAGAGCTCGGTGCCGCGGAGCTTCTCGGCGTTGACGACGGGGTCGTTGTCGATCCAGCCCTGGCCGTCGAGGGGGCCCCACATGTTGGTCACGTCAGCGTCGCCGCGCATGCCCACAACCAGTTCGATGGAGGACTGGCCGACCGGTGTGCTGGTCTCGGCGCATCCGCTGTATGCACCGACACCTTTGTAGAGGCCCGGAGCTGCGATGGCGAGGTTGAGGACCGAGGTCGCGGTCATCGAGATCGCGGAGATCGACTGGACGCCGTTGGTGTTGAACTCGGCGTCGATGACGGGCGGGAGTTCCTGGGTCAGGAACGTCTGCCACTTCTGACGGCCGAGGGACGGGTCGTCGTTCACCCAGTCGGTGTAGTAGCTGAATGCACCTTCGAGCGGGGTGACGACGTTGACGTTCTTGTCAGCGAAGAACTCGTTGACGTCGGTCTGACGCTGCCACGTCGCCCGGTCTTCGCCGCCGCCTGCACCGTTGAGCAGGTAGAGCGTCGGGCGGGGTTCGCTGCCGTCTGCTGGGAGGATGACCTCGAGCGGAATGTCGCGTCCCATGGAAGGTGAGTACACCTTGATGGTGGCGATGCGCCCGTTGTCCGTGCGGCTCGAGAGCTTGGAACCCGTTGTGTTTGCCTTGGCAACAGTTGCCGTGGTGGTCGACGGATCTCCGCCTGCGGACGACACTGCAGGGCTGATCAGCATCGGCAGCACGGATACTGCGGCTACAGCGGCGACCAGACGGCCACGCTTGAAAGTGCGAGCACGCATACGTTCAGAAACCTCCACCTAAAATTCCTTCGAATCCGCCCAGGAGTGAACGGTCCTTTGTTGCTGTTCCCGTGCGGGAATTCATGCTGGGTACATGCTCTGTCAATAGGTACAGGGCGTGTGAGTCTTGTAAGTTCTACCGCATCGGTGCGTTATCCGCCAGTGAACCAGAGATTTGCTGAACGTACGACCAGTTTCAGGTGAATTTCCCTGATCATCGACGGGATTAGTGAGTGAACCGGACATATCCACTATGGGAACAACATTGTTGCCTACCTCTGCAGTCGAACGCGTCTGTCGAAGATCTTCTCCGATATCAGCGCCCAGCGGGGAGTTACGTTTCGGTGAACGTCGGTTACTCGCCGCAGACTCGCGCGGGCTCGACGGCAATCGCCAAGAGTTTCGCGTGGCAGGCGCGGGTCGAGTTCCCGGAGATAACCCCTGTCTTCACCGTCGACGGCGTCGTCGAGATTCAGGAGTCCGGCGGAATCGCCCTGGCCTTCGACCTGGAGGACTCGAATCCGCTGGAGGGAGACCTGGCCAACGTCTCGTACTTCTACGACCTCGGAGTCCGCTCGATGTTGCCGACGTATAACTACATGAACGCTGCCGGCTGCGGCTGCTTGGACCTGGCGGACACGGGGTTGAGTGGATACGGCCGTGACCTGGTTGCCGAGATGAATCGCGTCGGAATGACGGTCGACGGCTCACATTGTTCGGTACAGACGGGGTTGGACATCTCAGCTATCACCCAGCGAGCAATGATCTACAGCCACTCGAACCTCCGAAGGTTGTGGGAGCATCCGCGCAACATCACCGACGATCAGGCCAGAGCGTGTGCGGAGACCGGCGGCGTCATCGGGATCAACGGCGTGGGCATATTCGTCGGCGTCAACGGACCGGATGACGACCAGACTCGGCTGTCCGCGATGGCCGACCACATCGAAGAGGCTGTGGGACTCGTCGGCATCGATCACGTCGGGATCGGCTCCGACTTCTCCTTCGACGCCGACGACTTCCGCGAAGAGATCGAGCAGAACCCGTCGTCGTTCTCCGAGGCGTACACCGCGTGGGGGCCACTGCAGTGGACTCCTCCGGAGGACGTGCTGACACTTGATCAGGTATTGCGTGACCGGGGCTTCGACGAGCCGTCGATCGAGGCCGTGTACGGCGGAAATTTCGCCCGAGTTGCCCGAGAAGTGTGGGCTACCGACGGGTAATGCGACCATCTGGGGACAGCGAAACGATGCAGGACTACCCTGGTGAATCGTGACCTCACACTATGACGTCGTTGTCCTCGGAGCCGGCCCCGGTGGGTACGTCGCTGCTATCCGCGCGGCACAACTGGGCCTGAGCACCGCCATCATCGAGCAGAAGTACTGGGGCGGTGTATGCCTGAATGTCGGCTGCATTCCGTCCAAGGCGCTTCTCCGTAACGCCGAACTCGCGCACATCTTCACGAAAGAAGCGAAGACGTTCGGCATGTCCGGAGACGTGTCCTTCGATTTCGGCTCCGCTTTCGATCGCAGCCGCAAGGTCGCGGACGGGCGAGTCAAGGGCATTCACTTCTTGATGAAGAAGAACAAGATCCCGGAGTACGACGGCAAGGGCACGTTCGTCGACGCCAACACCATCAGCGTGGAGCTGAGCAAGGGTGGCACCGAGACGATCACGTTCGACAACGCGATCATCGCGACGGGTTCGTACACCAAGCTGCTGCCCGGCACCTCGCTGAGCGAGAACGTCGTGACCTACGAAGAGCAGATCCTCACCCGTGACCTTCCGGGTTCGATCCTGATCGTCGGTGCCGGCGCGATCGGCATGGAGTTCGGTTACGTCCTCAAGAACTACGGCGTCGACGTCACGATCGTCGAGTTCCTCGATCGGGCACTGCCCAACGAGGACGCCGACGTCTCGAAGGAAATCGCCAAGCAGTACAAGAAGCTCGGCGTCACCATCAAGACCGGTGCCGCTGTGCAGTCCATCAGCGACGACGGCAGCAAGGTCACCGTCTCGATCAAGGACAACAAGTCCGGCGAGATCGAGACCGTGGTCGTCGACAAGGTTCTGCAGTCCGTCGGCTTCGCACCGCGTGTGGAGGGCTTCGGTCTCGAGAACACCGGTGTCGCGTTGACCGATCGCGGCGCCATCGCGATCGACGACTACATGCGCACCAACGTCCCGCACATCTTCGCCATCGGTGACGTCACCGCCAAGCTGCAGCTCGCGCACGTCGCAGAAGCTCAGGCTGTCGTCGCTGCCGAGACCATCGGCGGCGCGGAGACGCAGACACTCGGTGACTACCGGATGATGCCGCGTGCGACGTTCTGCCAGCCGCAGGTCGCCTCGTTCGGTTTGACCGAGGAGCAGGCCAAGGCCGAGGGCTACGACGTCAAGGTCGCGAACTTCCCGTTCGCTGCCAACGGCAAGGCACACGGTCTCGGTGACCCGACCGGTTTCGTCAAGCTGATCGCCGACAAGAAGTACGGCGAACTGCTCGGCGGGCACCTCATCGGACCGGACGTTTCGGAACTGCTGCCTGAGCTGACCTTGGCTCAGAAGTGGGACCTCACGGTCAACGAGTTGGCACGCAACGTCCACACCCACCCCACACTCAGTGAGGCACTGCAGGAAGCGATCCACGGCCTCGCCGGCCACATGATCAACTTCTGACGGCAGGGCCTTCGGCCCCGTGCGCCTTTTCGGTAGTTCGCACTACCGGAAAGGCACACGGGGTTTTTCGTCTTTTGTGTCGAGTTGTGTTGCGAAACCGCCATCTGAGGCCTTCGAGTCGGGGTGTAGGCGCGCAACGCATTAGCGTCCCGAGTCGACCATCCGGCTTTCGAAGGACCACTCATGAAAACTCGTTCCGTACTGCTCGCGGCTTGCGTCGCGCTGACGCTCTCCGCCTGTGGAACCTCAGGTGACTCCGGATCGGACACCGAAGCTTCGGGTGCCGCCGAGGCGGGGGCGTTCCCCGTGACCGTCGACCACGCCTACGGTTCGACGACGATCGACGCGGAGCCTATGCGCATCGTGACCATCGGATGGAGTGGCCAGGATGCGGTGATCGCGCTGAACAAGGTTCCGGTCGCCATGGAGAGCTTCTCCGGCGACGGCATCGAGAACAACATCCTGCCCTGGGACGCTTCGCGTCTGAACGGTGCCAAGCCCGTTCTCATGACGACCAATCCCGATATCCCGTTCGAGCAGATCCTCGGGCTCGATCCCGACGTGATCCTCGCCGTCTACTCCGGCATCGACGAGGGCGAGTACAAGCGTCTCAGTGACATCGCGCCGACCGTCGCGTTCCCCGACCAGCCGTGGGATACGGCGTGGGACAAGCAGATGAGCATGATCGGTGCAGCGCTCGGACAGCCGGAGCAGGCTCAGACGCTGATCGACGAGACCGGGGCGTACTTCGAGAAGCAGGCCGCTGATCACCCACAGTTCCAGGGCAAAACCGCAACGTATGCAATGCGCACCGACGAGGGCCTGATCGTCTTCTGCGGCACCGACCCGCGGATCCGTCTTCTCGGCCAGCTCGGGGTGAAGACCTCGCCCGGTGTCGACGCAGTGTGCACTTCCGGCGACAGTTCGGTGTCCGTGGGCATGGAATCCATCGACACACTCGACGCCGACGTCTTCATTCTCGTCGACGCCGACGGCACCAACCTGGACAAGCTGATGTCCTTCGGTCCGTTCGCGAACATGACCTCGGTGTCGAACGGCCGTCTGGTTCGTCTGGTCGGAATGGACTACGCGATGGCTACGTCCGCTCCGACGGTGCTGAGCGTTCCCTACGCATTCGACGAGTTCATCGCTCAGCTTTCGGACAAGTTGAGCTGATTCCGAGCGTCGTACGACGCTTGTGACGCAACGATTTTCGGAACCTGCGACTCGAGTAGTTCGATCAGGGCCGTGATCTTTGCGGCGACGTCGGCGCCGAGTTCGGTCAGGCTGTATTCCACTTTGGGCGGGATGGTTTCGAGTACCTCACGGTGCACGAGGCCATCCCGCTCGAGTGTTTGCAGGGTCTGCGAGAGCATGCGCTCGCTGACTCCGTCGACGCGTCGGCGCAGGGCACTGAACCGGTACGGGCCCTCGTTCAATGCCGCAAGCGCGAGTGCGCCCCAGCGTCCGGTTGCATTCTGCAATGCCGCCCGAGAGTTGCACCCGCGAGCGAAGACGTCAGCCTCGAGCGTTGGGTCCACGACGTCGGCATTCGGATCAGGAGTCTGGGCAGCACGTGAAGGTGAGTCGGTGCTGGTCATGAACCCAGGCTACTACTGCACGATCCCATAGCGCTAACTCGACGTGTTGCACTTACGAAAAATAAGTGCATGATGGTTGCAGAACGCATTTACGCTTCAACCTGGATCGGGAGTTCGCATGAGCATTGCAGTCACCGGCGCAACCGGAAACCTCGGACAACTGGTAGTCGAGTCGTTGATCGAGCGGGGAACCGCCGCGTCCGACATCGTCGCAGTCGTCCGCAATCCACAGAAGGCGGAAAGCCTCGCCGCCCGCGGAGTAGTTGTACGTCAAGCGGACTATGCGGATGCCTCGGCGTTGGAAACCGCATTGGCGGGCGTCGACAAGCTGGTGCTGATCTCGGGAAGTGAAGTGGGGTCACGGCTCGCGCAACACACCAACATCATCGACGCGGCGAAGGCTGCCGGCGTCGGATTCATCGCCTACACGAGCATCTTGAATGCTCAGGACACGCCGATGAAGCTTGCTGCCGAGCACAAGGCGACCGAGGACGTGCTCACTCGGAGCGGTATTCCGTTCGCGCTGTTGCGCAACGGTTGGTACTGGGAGAACTTCACCAACGACCTGGCCGGTGTGATCGAACGCGGCGCACTGGTCGGTGCGGGAGCGGAAGGCAAGATCGCGGCTGCGGCGCGTGCGGATTACGCCGACGCCGCAGCAGTAGTCGCGACCACCGATGGTCATGAAGGTGCAGTGTACGAGTTGGGCGGTGACGAGAGGCTCACCTACGCCGAATTGGCCGAGAAGATCAGCGAATTTGCCGGCAAGCCCGTCGCGTACCAGTTCGTGAGCGAGGACGCATACAAGGGGATTCTCGAGAGCGTCGGCCTGCCTGCCCCGGTCGCAGAGATTCTCGCGGATTCCGATGCTGCAATTGCCAAGGGGGCGTTGGACACTGAGTCTGGTGACCTGCAGAAGTTGATCGGCCGCAGCAGCGCTCCGGTGGCTGAGGTGTTGAGGAAGGCCTGACCTGCTGTGCGCCTTTATTAACCGCGGGCGGTTAATAAAGGCGCACAGGGGGCTACCCCATGTGGACTGCACCCTCGGCGGGCAGATCACCCTTCTTGGCGCGGACCAGAACCAGCACTACCGGTGCGATGATCGCCAACAAGATTGCCGCCCAACCGAATGCGGCTGAGTATCCGGATACCTCGGCGCCGAAGAAGTAGTCCGTCATCGAGGCGACGAAGTCCTGCACCGGCTGGGGGAGTAGCGCCAATTGGTCCCCGGTCGGGATGGTCGCATTCGACATGTCGACAGGAATGCCTTCCGGCGGGATCGGCGCCGCGTTGTCGGCGGTGAAGGCCGACTTGGCCGAAGCGTAGATCGTGGTGAACAGTGCGGTTCCGAGTGCGCCGCCGATCTGCAGGGTGGCGTTGACCAGGGCACTGGCAGCGCCGGCGTCGTGGTCGGGAACACCGATCAGTGCGAGGTTCTGCATCGGCACCATCAGCAGGCCCAGTCCGAAGCCGAAGATCGCGAGGCCGGGGAACACGTGCGTCCAGTAGGAGCTGTGTACCTCGATCTGGGTCAGCATGAGCAGTCCTACTGCGGCCACCAGCGGGCCGGCGACCATGAGCGGCTTGGGGCCGATCTTGGTGGACAACTGCGCTGCGATGGTCGACGCCAAGACGATGAAGAATGCCATCGGCAGCGATCCGACGCCGGCCATGACCGGGCTGAATCCGAGCACGATCTGCAGGTAGAACGTCAGGTACAACGTGCCGCCGAGCAGGGCGGCGCCCACCAGCATGGAGCCGATCAGAGCAGCGCCGCGATCACGATGCCACGGAACGCTCAGCGGTAGAAGCGGATTCTTGCTGCGGCTCTCGACGACCACGAAGATCGCGAGGAAGACCAGACCCAGTGCGATGAACAGCAAAGTGTCCGCCTGACCCCAGCCGTGCTCGGCGCGTGTGAATCCGTATACCAGTGAGCCGAGCCCCAGGGCGATGAGGACAGCGCCGGGAAGGTCGTAGCTCGTGTCGCCGTGCGCTTTGGTTTCCTTGACAATCGGGACGGCTGCAGCGATGGCGATCAGCGCGATCGGGATGTTGACGAGCAGGCACCAACGCCAGTCGACGTACTGCGTCAGCACTCCACCGAGGAGCAGGCCGATGGCAGCGCCACCGCCGGAGATCGCGCCGTAGACGGCAAAAGCCTTGGCGCGCTCCTTCTCTCCGATGAAGGTGGTGGTGAGCATCGACAGCGCAGCGGGCGCGAGCAATGCTGCGAAGACGCCCTGGCCGGCGCGAGCGATGAACAGTTCGATACCGCTCTGCGCGATGCCGCCGATGCCGGAGGCAACCGCGAAGCCCGCCATGCCGACGATGAAGGATCGCTTTCGGCCCCAGTAGTCGGCGATACGTCCGCCGAGGAGCAGCAGCGCACCGAACGCCAAGGCGTACGACGTGACCACCCACGCGCGGTCAAGGTCGCTGATGCCCAGTTCCTCCTGGGCTGCCGGTAGGGCGATGGAGACGATGGTGCCGTCGAGCACCACCATGAGTTGAGCGAACGCGACGATGCAGAGCACCAGCCAGCGACGTTGATGATTCGGATTCTCGGAGACAGCCGGGATCGGTGGCAGAGTGCCGCCGTCGACGTGGGACGTGGTGGTCATTGGAAAAAGGTATTCCAGCCTTCTCAGGTGAGTCAAACGAAATAGTTCGTTCGGTTACCATCATCACTATGGCTCCCACTGACGTGACCGCGACGAAACAGCGAATCCTCGACGCTGCGCAAGAAGAATTCGGTACCTACGGGCTTGCCGGTGCGCGCATCGATCGGATTGCGAAGAACGGAAACGCCAGTAAGGAGCGCCTCTACGCCTATTTCGGTGACAAGGTCGCGTTGTTCCACGCGGTGCTCGACGTCGACTTCGAGCAGGCGATGGAGTCTGTCGAGTTCACCGGTGAAGACATGCCCGCGCATGCCGTCGAACTGTTCGACGCAATGCTCGCCAAACCACAGATTCAACGGATGATGATCTGGGGTCAATTGCAGGGTGAGGCACCACGGATGAAGAAGCTGGCCGAGGAACATTCCAGCTGGGTTCCGCGAATGGCCACGATCCGCAAGGCTCAAGAAGACGGCCTCATCTCGAAGCACTGGGATCCCCAGGACCTGATCACGATGCTGTTCGGCCTCGTGTTCGGTTGGGTAGTGGCCCCCGGTGTGGCCGACAACCAGAACGTCGACGCCGACGAGATCGCGCGCCGCCGTGAAGTGGTGCGCGAGGCCGTCACTCGAATCTGCAAGCCCTGACTGTCAGCGAGAGAGGTACGCGGCCCAACCGCCGTAGCCGGTGATGTCAGCTGCGCCGTTTACGGCGTCATGAGTGCAGCTGAAACCGACTGTCGTTCTGCCGTCCGATAACTCGACGCTGGTGAGCGCCATCGGCGCGGGCAAGGCGGCGAGGAACGTTCCCAGGCCAGCCGGTGAGATCCGGAAGATCTCGCCGACGACTGGTGCCCCGAGTCCGGGTCCACGGCGTACCAGGCCGGGCTTCGGGGGCGTCGTGTCGAGAGCGAAGAGCCGGTAGGCATCCGAGGTCGTGACGGTTTCGACGTACCGCGCGCCGAGGTCGACCAACTGTGTGTTGAGCGGTTGCCCGCGCAGGTGAGCGCCGAATACTGCGAGGTCGATTCCGGTATTCACGAGGGCGGGTGAAGGCACACCACCGAGTCGCGCAGCGAGGTCGATGGCGATCTGGTCGTCGAAAGCGGGTACGACGAACATGACGCCGAACGGGTGATCTTCGGCAGTGCGGTGTCCGGGCGCCGCGACGGCCGCCATGTCGAGCAGGTTGCAGAAGTTGGTGAAAGTTCCCATCCGGCGGTTGATTCCGAATGGATCCTCGGTCACGGCAGCGATGGTCGGATGTTCGGTGGTGGTGGGAAGCAGTAGGGCGTCGAACCCGGCGAGGAGTTCCCGGGCGGCAGCCTTGGCCTGGATGAGAGCGTCGAGATCGTCGACTAGCTGGTATCCGGTGGGGTGCTTCGCGCCGAGCACGATGTCGGACACCGCGGGATCTGCTCCGGCAGGGCGGGTTTCGAGGAACTCGCCGGCAGCGGCGTACCGCTGCGCCACCACGGCGCCGTCGTAGAGCAATCGGGCCGCGTCGAGCAGCCCGGAGATGTCGACGGTCTCGGTCTCGGCGCCGCCGGCTACCAGAGCTGTCACAGTGTCCTGAAATGCTGCCAGATACGACGGGCTAAGTTGAGCGAGATCCTCGATTCGGGGGACCGCGACGCGGGGATTCGGCGCCGCCGCGAGACGAACGTCGGAAGGCCAGACGCGGCTGCGGGGATCTCGAGGTTCGTGGCCGACCATGATTGCCGCTGCCGCGGTTGCCGATTCGAGGTCGCCGGCGAACACCGTCAGAGCGTCGTAGTCGATGCAGGCGGGCACTACTCCGTGGACGGGAATGACACCGAGCGAAAGCTTCAGTCCGTAGATCCCGTGGAACGCTGCCGGTACCCGGCCGGAACCGGCGGTGTCGGTGCCGATTCCGATGTCTGCAATCCCCAGCGCGACAGCGACGGCGGATCCGGAGCTACTACCGCCCGAGATCAACTCTTCGTTCCAGGCGCAGCGAACGGCTCCGTACGGACTACGCGTTCCGACCAGTCCGGTGGCGAACTGGTCCAGATTGGTCTTCCCCAGAACAACAGCTCCGTGCTCGATCAACCGTGCAACGGCACTGGCAGTTTCATCCGGCGCATACGCGAATTCGGGGCACGCCGCTGTGGTCGGCAGACCGGCGACGTCGACGTTGTCCTTGACGGCGACCAGGCGCCCAGCCAGGGGAAGGTGCTCGCCTGCGGCGAGTCTGGCCTCCACCGAGGCGGCATCGGCAAGCACATCTTCCTTGCGGCGCAACGTGATCCAGACTTCGGGGCGATCTACTTCCTCGATCCGCTGGAATGCCTGCTCGACCCGGGCTGTCGGGGTGAAAACTTCTGCTGCGATGGTCATGGTGTGTACTGCTCCGATCAGTCCGTGATGTTGGCGAGTGAGAGCGCGGTGATCGCGCGGGTCACCCGGTCGAGGACGACGTCGAGAGACTCGCCGATGTGCTGGTGCAAAAGCGTGCGGGCTTCGGGCAGATTGCCGGCACGTAGTTCTTCGAGGATTCGAATGTGCTCCGCGATCGAGGTGTCGATGCGGCCGTTGACCATGAAGTCGTACATCCGAACGTGCCGGATACGGGAATTCACCGACAGCAGCGACGCGACCAGTTCATTGTTTCCCGACGCCCTCAGTACGGCGACGTGGAATTCCTCGTCCAGTTCGACGAACCCCGGTTCCTGAGCCGGCGGATCGAGAGCCAGGGCACGCCACCGCACCAACTCGTCGTCGAGGATTGTTCGGTCGTGCCGGATCGTCGGATCTGCGATCGCCCGGGTAATTCCTTGTAGTTCCAGAGTGATTCGGAGTTCGTACAGATCTCGGATCCGCGGGATGCTCGGGCGCACGGCGGAGAACCCGTACTCTTCCCGGCGCAGGAGTCCATCGGCGCACAGCATCGTCAACGCTTCCCGTACCGGTGTGCGAGAAATGCCGAAACGCGTGGAGAGTTTCGGTTCCGTCAGGCGCTGATCGAACCCGATAGTCCCGTTGACCAGTTCGGTGCGTAGTTCCCGGTAGACCACCTCACGCAGTGGCTCCGGCGCCGTATTCATCCCTGTCGACATACCTGTATACGCTATTGATCAGGTGTTTCGTCCAGATGTCTTCGGGTAAGAGCTGAGTTACGGTCGCCGCGGAACTTCAGGAGAAGTCGCGCTGAACCCGCAAGGTTCCGATCGTGGTGGCCAGGCCGTCGTACTGAGTGACCAGCAAGGTGAATTCGATCAACCGACGATCGTCGAGATGCTGCGAGAGCGTTCCCCACGTGTTGTCGGTGATGTCCTTGGTGGTGACCAACTCGTCGACCGCAGTCAAGATCGCACGGTGACGCGGACTCAACTCGGAAGCGCCAGGGCCCTCGATGATTCGGGCCAGTTCTTCTGCGTCGATTCCGGCTTTGCGGCCGAGCCTGATGTGGTGATCCATCTCGTAACCGCAGTCCCGCAGGTGCGCGACCCGCAGGATGATCAGTTCGGTGTCGTGGCGAGAGATCTTGCCGCCGGGCATGAGTGAGCCGGAGTAGTGCAGCCAACCGCGGAAGAGCCCGCCCGTGCGCCCCAAGGTGCTGAACAGATGCGCATCGGGTGCTCCGGCAGCCTTCGACAGGACACGCCAGATTCCCCAGTTGATCGGACCGAGATCTTTGAATCGGCCGGGCGGGATGCGGGGGTTCATGCGACTCCACGGATGTGAGAGGGACGGAGGTCGATAGCTCGTTGCGCGATGTGGCGAACCGCAGCGCTGCGGCGGGGCGCGTGTACGCGTGACTTCCGGCCGACGATACCGCGCTCGAACGCGTCGACGGCGTCAGCGACGGTCGTGGTGCCGGCGCTGGCGAGGGTTCCGCGAGCGCCGTCGAAAGAGAGTGCGGTGGTATCGGTGTCGATGTCTCCGATATACGCGACGCCCACCTTGGTACCAAGGTGTTTCATTTCCAGGCGCAACGCGTCACCCAACGCTTCGACACCGGCGCGCGAAGCACCGAACGGTCCGCGAAATGGGTGCTTCGCCGCGCCGTGGGCCGAGGCGACCACCAGGGCGTAACCATCTTCGTGACTGATGTGGGGCCCCGCTGCGCGCAGGGTGTAGTACGTGCCCATGAGGTTGACTTCGACTGCGCGACGCATGTCTTCGACGTCTCCGCCGAGGATCGACGAATTCGCCTCGACGCCGGCATTGGCCACGACGACGTCGATGCCTCCCAGCTTCTCGGCGATGTAGTCGACGCCGCGAGATACCTGCTCGGGGTCGGCGACATCGCACAACTGCCAGGGTGCGCGGCCGCAGGAAGTGGCGACCTGCTCGAGAAGTTCCGGCTCGAGGCCGAGCAGTCCCACGGACGCACCACGGTCGTACAGGCGTCTGGCCAGCGAAGAACCGATATTACGGGCAGCACCGGTGATCAGGATGCGCCGACCCCTCAGATCGTCGGCACTGCTCTTGCCCGATTCGGCCTTGCCCGCCTCGCTCTTACCCATGTGCTGTGTCCCTACGCAGTTACCTTCTGGTGCTCCGACGCTAACACCGCCGGGTAGCTGCGACTGCAAGTACCGCCAACTCCGTCCGAACGGGTGTTCAGACCGATGCGGCTTCGAGACGCGGATGTGACGTGGAAGCCTGGGTCGACCGCAATCGACGGAATCGGACCACGGCAACGATGGCGGCAACAGCGGCGAGGATCACCAACGGCAGTGACGGACCCATCGTGGGTTCGATGACAACCAGTAGCACCGGCAGTCCGAATCCGAGATAGGTGCCGACGTAGAAGATCCCGGTCAAAGCGCCCCGCGAGGCCGGGGGAGCCAGCGACTCGAGGTCGAGCAGTCCCTCACGCAGACACAGTCCGTAGGCCGTACCGAGGACGAGCGCGCAGACGATGAACAACCCGAGCGCGGGGTGCGCGCCGCCGACTGCGACCAGGCAGTATCCGAGTGCCGCCAGTGCGGCGCCTGTCGTGCCGGCCTGAGGACCCCAATTGCGATGGCGCGCAGCGGTTTGAACCAGGATTCCAGCACCCAGAGTCAGCGCCGCCGCGAAACCCGGAAGGAGAGGACCTGAGTAGCGGTCCCCGAGCCTGGCCGTCATGGTCACGAAAGACACTGTTGCGCTGGCGAACACCCATGGCGCCAACGGAAGTGCCCAGAGCAGTGCGGCCTTCACACCGGTTCCCGACCGCTCTGCGCGGTCGGGAATCTGTGTGAACATCGCAGCTTTGGTGGGAGCAGGAGTACGACTCCACACAGCTGCCGCGGCAACCGAACCCACCGACAAGACGGTCGAGACGACAAAGGGCGTAGCGAGTGGGAAGGCGGCAAATTGTGCCAACAGACCCGAAAACAGTGGTCCCAGTGCAAAACCCGAGGTGAGTACTACGCCCGCCATCACGGTTCCGGACTTACCGCGAAGGTCAGCTGCCCACGCGGTACCGGCGCCGATTGCCAGACCGGCACCGATACCGACTACGAGGCGCCCGACCATGAGCCCGGGCGCGTCGTGCCAGAGAAGAAGAATCAAGGTTCCGAGCGAGGCTATGAGTGCTCCGGGAAGGACGACTACAGCTCGGCCGACGCGGTCCGACACTGCTCCACCGGTCAACAGGCCGGGTAGGAGTCCGAGCGCGTAGATACCGAAAACACCGTCGAGCACGGTATGCGAAAGGCCCTCGTCCACCCGGAGAACCGGGATGAGCGAAGCAAAGTGGTTGGCGGCCCAACCCGTCGAAAGTAGTACGGCCAGTACCGAGATGAACCCGCGACGGGATGGATCGCCCATACCGGCAGCTTAGGCGGGCACCAGATCGCTCACGTCGGCGAGGAGTTCGAACGTGCGCAACCATGCCTCGCGGTTGGTGCCGGTCGACACCGTGATCAGCTCGTCAGCCTGCGCATGCTCGGTGAACTCGTCGAGGTACGCACGCACCTCGGCGGGCGTGCCGATGGCGCTGTACTTGGTCATTTGCAGAACCTGCTGACCGGCGGGGGAGTCGAGCAGCATGTCCGCTTCGTCGTCCGTGAATTTGCGTCCACGCCCGAGAAGAAGACTGACGCGCGAACGCTTGGCTGCGAGGAAGTCCTGCTGAGCCTGCTCGTGGGTGTCGGCGGCGATGACGTTGACGCCGGCGATGACGTACGGCTCCGCCAACTGCTCCGACGGCTTGAACTCGCGTCGGTAGATTGCGACGGCGTCGCGCAGGGCGTTGGGGGCGAAGTGCGAGGCAAATGCATACGGCAGGCCGAGCATCGCGGCGAGCTTGGCGCCGAACAGTGACGATCCGAGAATGTAGAGCGGAACGTGAGTGCCCTTACCGGGAACGGCATTGATTCCGGGGACGCGCGAGGTGTCGCCGAGGTAGCCCTGAAGCTCGAGTACGTCCTGCGGGAAGCTGTCCGAAGAACTCGGGTCGCGTCGCAAAGCCTGCATCGTCTTCTGATCACTACCGGGCGCGCGGCCGAGACCGAGATCGATTCGACCGGGGTGCAAAGTCTCGAGGGTGCCGAACTGCTCGGCGATCGTCAGCGGTGCGTGGTTGGGCAGCATGATTCCACCGGCGCCGAGGCGGATTTTGCTGGTGTTCGCGGCGACGTGGCTGATCAGAACGCTGGTTGCCGAAGACGCGATGGAACCCATGTTGTGGTGCTCGGCGTACCAGATTCGCTTGTAGCCCCACTCCTCGGCACGCTGCGCCAAGGTCACGCTGGCGTCGAAGCTGTCTTTGGCGGTTTCGTCGTCCCCGATGTGGGCGAGGTCGAGGATGGAAAGTGGTACGGCCATGGAGGTGGAGCCTTTCTCAGCGAATAGAACGCAAGCGTCGTTGGAAGGTGCAACCATCTGGCCGGCTTTCCTATTTCCCCCTGGTCAACGCCCACGGATGGCGGCGAGGAGGAGAAGGCGTCAAGTCTTTGTCTCAATTTCGGTCATTTCGGATATTTCGGGTGAAAGTGGGGGCTAGATTTCCCGAATCGGAGGTTCTTTCGCATTCCAAGTGAATCGAGACCAGCATGGCCACTGATCGGAAGGCTGTAAACAAGCGCAAAGTACGTGCATTACTAGCCGGAGGACTTGTCCTCGGTATCGGCGCCGCTGTCACCTTGGCAGCGTGGACAGACAATGTTTTCGGCGACGCGCAGTTCAAGACGGGAAGTTGGAATCTCCAGGGCAGTTTCGACGGACTGACGACCTGGGGTGAGTATCAAGTCGACGCTTCCGCCGGCCACTTCCAATTCAGCACGGGATTCAACACACTCGCACCCGGAACGACGGTATATGCGCCGGTAGCGCTACGGATCGGTCCCACGGCCAGCACTTTCGGCGCGACGGTACAACTACTCGGTGCGACGGGCGGTGATGCCGATCTCAAACCCGCCCTGCGGTACTCGGTGTATCGAGGTGTCTCCTCCACGGCCTGCACGGCGGCGGGAATTGGAGCAGGCACAGCATGGGTGGGCACGACAGCTAGTCCGGTGGCCTTGACGGCAGGTTCGGGTTCGGATGTCGCCTTGCTAGGCACGGGTGTGCCGGTCGAACTGTGCTTCGCGGTCACGCTGCCCGCCGGAGTCGACCCCTCGATCGTGTCGGGCAAGGACACCGGGCGCTTGCTCTGGCAGTTCACCGGCCAGTCCACCCCCTGACGCCTGCGTGGTCACACGGCGAATGCGTCAGGTGTACGCACTGGCGGCCTCGGGACTCGTCCTGGGTATCGGTGCAACCACCGTGGCTGCCAGTTGGGTGGACAGCACGATGGGCGATGCATCGTTTCGCACCGGAACCTTCGGAATCGAGTCGAACGTCGGCGGTGGATGGTCGTCGCATGCATCCAGTGCCCCTGGCATTTTCACGTACACACCCTCGGCGCTCCTGATTCGCCCCGGTGCGTTCTCGTACGGCCCGATATCTCTTCGAACAGTGCCGGTCTCGCCGGCAGCATCCGTCACTCTGCAGGCGGCCACGGTTGCCGGCGACTCCACTCTGGCGTCGGCGCTTCGGTATCGGGTGGTCAAGTCGACGACCTGTGATGCGTCAGCCTTCTCCACGGGAACACCACAATTCGTGGTGGGAAGTGCGACGGTGTTTCCGTCGCTCTCAACTGGTTCCGCAGTCGGGGCCATCGCGCTACCCGCCGGTGGAGCGTCCCCGGGCGCCGCGGTGGCGCTGTGCTTCGAGATTTCGCTGCCCGGAACCTCGGCCAATTGGAGCAACTCGGCGCTGACCGGCAAAACGGCAACTCCCACTTGGCAGTTCAGTGCAACACCCTGAAGGAGCTGCAATGCCAATACGTGCCCGGACAACACATGCCCGGACGAAGAAGCGTTCGGCCCTGACGATCATCGGGGACTGCATCCTTCAAGTTCTCGCTGCCGGTGGGGTTGTTTGTATCGCTTTGGTGATCTGTGCCTTCGCCTTCGACATCACACTGATCATGTTCAAGACGGGTTCGATGTCGCCGACCATTCCGACGGGTTCGCTCGCCGTAGTGCGTGAAGTACCGGCGGATTCCGTCGAGGTGGGCGACGTCGTCACCGTCGATCGGGGAGTGTCCGAACTGCCGGTGACCCACCGGGTCGTCTCCGCTCGTACCCAGGACAACGGCATCACGATTCTCGATCTCAAGGGTGATGCCAACGCTTCGGCTGATCCCGCGGTATACGAGGTCACCACGGTCCGAAAGGTGCTCTGGCACGTTCCGGGATTGGCGCGGGTGATCGTCTACTTCTCGAATCCTCTTGTGCTGGGGGCGATCACGCTGACCATGGCCGCTTTGGTGGTCGCGGTATTCTGGCCGCGCAATACCGATGGCGACGATGATGCCGACTCGGCCGACCCGAAAACCGAACCCATTCAGGTTCTTCTACCGCCGGACGGCGGGAGGCAATGAAGCGTCGCCACCTGTTCTCAGTCATCGTATTGGCAGTTGCGGTTGTTCTGGGCTCTGGTTTCTCGTCTCACCCACTGTTCGGAGAGACCGAAGCGGCGTGGACAGACTCCGAATACGTGACCGGTCCGATTTCCACCGGTTCATGGACGACGAGTGGGTACGGCAGAGGCGCCGGCGGGCTCGGGTTGTCCAGTGGCGGAATCGTGATAGATCTTTTCGGCAGTTCGATGTTCGAAGGTGTCTCACAACAGAACACGATTGGAAAAGACCTGGACACAACCAATCTGGTGGTTGCAAAGCTGCTGGGTGTCAACTCGTTGTCCCGGACCGGATCGATCTCGTCGTGCGCTGCCTACTCGGTCGGGCAGCCTGCGAGCGGCCGCTGCCAGTCGGCAATTGTTTCGGATACCGATGCGACGTCGACACTCACCTCGATGACCGTGACAGTGAACTTGCTGTCTCTACTGGGGATTGATCTGGTAAGTGCGCCGATAGTCACTGTGGCATCGCCGATTACGGCAGGGGCTGCGTGCGATACCTCGAACAGGGCATCGGTATCGGCGAGTAGCCCCACGAATCAGGTGACGGTGGGATCTCGCGTCCTCACGATTCCACAGCCTGCCGAGAACGGATCGGTGACGGTGACAGGGGCGGACGCCACTGTGAACGCCGCTGGCTTGGCGACGATTCAATACACGAACATCAAGCTCGTGAGCACGCGAACGTCCACGGCAACAACGGCGCAATCGACGCTGAGCGTGAGTCTTTCGATGGCAGCTTTTGCGATTCTGGGGGCGCAGATACTGGGCACCACAAACGTGACGTTCAATCTTGTAACGGCTCAATGCGGAATTGGCACCGCGACATACCCGGTCACGCCGCTGAGCCTCGCAACCGGATTTGCTGCGCGTGCGGTCAGCCCGACGCCTACTTCGGTGAGCGAACCCCCGTCATCGACGACTTCTTCGACCACGGCAGCTGAGACCACAGCAGCTGAGACCACAGCAGCTGAGACCACAGCAGCTGAGAACACTGCAGGGATGACGACCACCGCGTCTGTGCCGACATCGACAGCAACCCCGACATCGACAGCAACGCCGACATCGACAGCAACGCCGACATCGACAGCAACGCCGACAACGACGGCTACACCAACCACGAGTACACCGGCTCCGGCGGACCCAATCGGGACAGTAATCCAGGGGCCCGTCGGTTCGAGTATCTCCGCCTTCACCACGGATGACGGACTCACCTGCGACGTTGCGCCTGATGCGGACTACACGAGCGAAGTTTCAGTCGAATGCTCGGACGGCACAACGGGTACGGTCCCCGGTTCTGAACTCGGCCCGAAGCCAACCGTACCGGGGGAGTACCTCAGGATCCCCCTGACGAGAGACCACGTCACCGAAGTCGTCACCCTGAAGTCAGCGACACGAAGCTGATCAGTTACGCACGGCATTGGCCATGGCGGCGAACGAGAGGGCCTGACGAGCACGGTCGAGGACAACCGCACGAGAGATGTCGATGTGCGATACCAGCGCCTCGTGGGCTTGCGGAATCTTGCCGTCCAGCACCAGTTCGACGACGGAGATATGTTCCTCCACGGTGGCCTTCATACGGTCGGGAGTCAGGTAGTCGAACATCCGCACGGGGCGCAGCTTCGAGTTGACGGCCTGCAAGGCGTCGACCAACGCGTGGTTTCCGGACGAGGCGAGGAGCGCGATGTGGAACTCCTCGTCGAGCGTCACGAAACCGGCGTCCGGTACCGGCATCTGTTTGAGAAATGCGTACCACTTGTCGAGCTCGGAACCGAGCGCGTCTCGATCATGAGCGGGGGCCTCACCGTCGAGTACCCGACGAAGCCCGTGCACCTCGAGGAGTATGCGCAGCTCGTAGAGGCCACCCAACTCGTCGAGGTGCGGTCGGTACGGAAAGAGTCCGTGTTCGTCGCGCTCGACCAGCCCGTCGGATTCCAACTTTGCGAGCGCTTCGCGCACCGGTGTTCGCGAGACACCGTAGAGATGGGCCAGGCGTTCCTCGCCCAGTCGTTCCGAGGGCGCGATCTGACCGGACATCAGATCGTTTCGGATCGACCGGTAAACCTGTTCGCGCAGCGGCGGCCGCACACTCATGTCAGATTGCCATCGCTCGACGAACCGCCTCGGTGGACGTGGTGCCGCCCTCACCGGTCGAGGTCACGTGTCCGGCCGCGAGAATGCTGTAATGCTGAGCAGATTGGAGCGCGAAACCGATGTGCTGCTCGACGAGGAGGACACCGAGATCGCCGCGCTCGGTGAGTTCCATGACGGTTCTTTCGATTTCGGCGACCACGTTGGGCTGAATGCCCTCGGTTGGTTCGTCGAGGATGAGGATCTTGGGCTCGGTGATCAAAGCGCGGGCGATGGCAAGTTGTTGGCGCTGCCCGCCGGAGAGAAGTCCCGCGCGACGGTCGAGGAGTGTGGTGAGCGCGGGAAACAGATCCAATGCCTCTGCGATGAGTGCCTTTCCGCGTTTGCGCCCGTCGGCGACCACCCGAAGATTCTCGGCAGTTGTCAGTTGTCCGAACGACTGCTGACCCTGCGGTACGTAGGCAAGTCCGCGAGCGACGCGGGCGCTCGGCCGTAGTCCGGTGATGTCCTCACCGTTCAGAAGTACCTTTCCCCGCGTAGGTTTGATCAGACCGACGGCGGCGCGCAGCAAGGTGGTTTTACCCGCACCGTTGTGACCCATGACTGCCGCAACCCCGTCACTGGGAACCAGTAAGGATACGCCGTGGATTACTTCGGTGCGTCCGTAGCCGGCGCGGATGTCGACGAGCTCGAGCATGATTCAGTCCTCCGGGGTCGGTTCGGTGTCGGCGCCGAGATCGGTTCCGGCAGCGGCTGTGCCGAGATAGACCTCTTGCACCTTGGGGTCGGCTTGAACCTCCGCCACAGTTCCTTCGGCGAGTACTTTCCCAGCGGCGAGCACTGTGACGGACGTGGCGAACGATCGCATGAAGTCCATGTCGTGCTCGACCACGACGACGGTTCGTGCACCGCCGATGCGACGCAGAAGGTTTCCGGTCTCCTCGCGCTCCTCCAGGCTCATCCCAGCGACGGGCTCGTCGAGTAGTAGCACGGAACAGTTCTGCACCAACAACATTCCGATTTCGAGCCACTGTTTCTGCCCGTGCGCCAGAATGCCCGCGGGAGTGTCTCTGAGGTGCTCCAAGCCGGTTGTCTCCAGAGCCTCCTCGATCTCGGGGAGCACACCTTTGCGCCTTCGGAGCAGGTTCCACGCCGATCGACCGGCTCCCGCCGCGATGTCGAGATTCTGCAGCACCGAGAGTTCTTCGAAGACGCTTGCCGTCTGGAAGGTTCGCCCGACGCCGAGGCGGGCGATCTTGTGAACCTTCTTGCCGAGCAGTTGCTCGCCGGACTTCGTGATCGAACCCGTCGCGGGAACGAGTCCGGTGATGGCGTCGACCAGCGTTGTCTTTCCAGCCCCGTTCGGGCCGATGAGAAACCTGAGGTCGCCCTGCATGAGGGTCAAGTCGACGCCGTCGACGGCCTTGAAACCGTCGAAGCTGACCGAAAGGTTCCGTACTTCGAGGTACTCGGACGACATTCCGGCGTTGCCGCCCAGTGCCGGTGTGGGTTCGCTGGTGGCGGTTGTGTTGGTCATGACGACACCTCCACTGGTTCGGGTTGGGAGACCTTGACCGGCGGGTCGGCCGGGGTCTCACGCTTCTTGCGGTGGCGCATCAGGGCGAACAATCCGGCCACACCTGCCGGGAAGAACCCGACCACGACGATGAACATCAACCCTTGTGCGTAGATCCATCCCGAAGGGAGTTTCTCCGAGAATGTCGACTGCGCCCAAGCGACGCCGATCGCACCGAGTACCGGACCCAGAAGCGTTGCGCGGCCACCGATCGCGACCCCGATGAGGAAGGCGATTGACGGAACGATCCCGACGTCGGCGGGGGAGATGATGCCCACGATCGGAACGAAAAGCGCACCGGCGATACCGGCGAGGAACGCCGCGGTCACGTAGGCGACCAGTTTGATGTTCGCCGGATCGTATCCGAGGAAACGTACGCGCTCCTCTTGATCGCGGACGGCGACGAGGAGTTCGCCGTATCGGGAGTTCATCAGCTGGCGAATCAGAGCGACCGATGCGAGAAGAACTCCGGCGGCGATGAAGAACAACATCTGCTTGTTCGCCGGATCGTTGAGGTTGAAACCGAAGAACGTGCGAAAGCGGTTGAGGCCGTTGCTGCCACCGATCGACTGCTGGCCGATCAAGAGGATCGCGAAAGCCGCGGCGAGTGCTTGCGAGAGGATCGCGAAGTATGCGCCCTTGACTCTCCGCTTGAACACACCGAGTCCGAGGAGAAAGGCAACAGCGCCAGGCAGGAAAAGGATGGCGAAGATCGCCACGAATGGCGAGGCGAACGGTTGCCAGTATCCCGGAAGTTCTGTTTTGCCGGCGATGGACATGAAGTCCGGGACCGCGTCGCCCTTGAGTTCGGCATCGGCGATCTTGAGGTGCATCGCCATCACGTACGCGCCGATTCCGAAGAAGACGCCCTGGCCGAGCGTGAGCATTCCGCCTCTGCCCCAAGCCAAGCCGATGCCGACAGCGACTATGGCGAAGCACAGGAATTTGGCCAACAGTGACAGCCTGAAGTCCGAGAGCACAGCCGGAGCGATGGCGAACAGCACGATCGCGGCAAGTGCAAAACCGCCCCACACCCGAATTCGGGAATTGTTCAGGATGCTCATACGAGGCTCCTCGTCTTGACTGCGAACAGGCCCTGCGGCCGAACTTGAAGGAAGACGACGATGATGACGAACACGATCACCTTCGCGATCGACGCTGTCGTCGAGTACTCGATGAACGAGTTCAAGATGCCGAGGGCGAAGGCTGCGATCACGGCTCCCTTCATCTGACCGAGACCGCCGACGACAACAACCAGGAAGGCGTCGATCAGATAGGACTGGCCGATGGTCGGGCTGGTGGAACCGATGAGCGTCAACGCGACACCCGCGACGCCGGCGAGTCCGGAACCGAGGAAGAAGGTCGTGATGTCCGTACGACGAGAGGAGATTCCGCTCGTCTCGGCCAGATCGCGATTTTGCACGACGGCCCGGATGCGTCTACCCATCGACGACTGCTTCAGCGCGACCGAAAGCGCGATCACCGCTGCGATCGCCAACACCAGAATGAAGATGCGGGTTTTCGGTACCACGGCGCCGAAAATATCGACCCCGCCCGAAAGCCAGCTCGGCGCCGAAACATTGACTGCCGGCGCGCCGAAGATGTCGCGCGCCAACTGCTGAAGAATCAATCCGACGCCGAATGTCACCAACAGGGTGTCGAGGGGTCGGTGGTACATCCGCGATACCAGGACCACTTCGAGCACGACACCCATCAGTCCGCCGACGACAAAACCGACCAGCAGAGAAATGATCAACGATCCCGTTGCATTCGAGATCACCTGCTGCACTACGTATGCGGTGTACGAGCCGGCCATGATGAACTCGCCGTGTGCCATGTTGATGACACCCATCTGCCCGAACGTGAGAGACAATCCCAACGCAGCCAACAGGAGAATCGATCCGATACTCAAACCCGTGAACAACTGTCCGATCACAACATCCATGACAGACGCTCCACCTCTCTACTCGTCGATTCCGTCAATTCCGCCTTTCGTCGATCAGCTGCCGAGTCCCTCGGCCCAGGGGTAGTTCTTCAGGTACGGATCCGGCTCGATCGGCTGTCCCGAATCCCAGACCGTGTAGATCAGTCCGTCGGAACGGATTTCGCCGATTCGGGCAGTCTTGGTGATGTGGTGGTTGTCGCCGTCGATGGTGACGAGTCCTTCGGGTGCCTGGAAGGTCACACCGTCGGCGTTGTCCTGAATATCCTTGACCGCAAACGAGTTGGCCTTCTCGACGGTGTTCTTCCAGAGGTAGACGGAGGTGTATGCCGCTTCCATCGGATCGGACGTGGGCTTGTCCTGGCCGAACTTCGCCTTGTACGCCTCGACGAACTTCTTGTTCTCGGGTGAGTCGATGGTCTGGTAGTAGTTCCACGCCGTCAGCTGGCCTTCGACGTTCTGGACTCCGATACCGCCGACCTCTTCCTCGGCAATGGAGACGGAGACGACGGGCATGTCGGCGGGCTTCAGGCCGACATTCGAGTATTCACGGAAGAACGCGACGTTGGAATCACCGTTGAGTGTGTTGAACACGGCATCGGCGTCGGCTGTGCGGACCTTGTTCACGATGGTGGAGAAGTCGGTCGAGCCCAATGGCGTGTAATCCTCGCCCTTGATCTCGATGCCGTTCGCTGCCGCGTAGGCCTTGATGATGCGGTTGGCGGTCTGCGGGAACACGTAGTCGCTGCCGACCAGATACAGCGACTTGACGCCCTTCTCCTTCAGGTAATCCAGAGCCGGGATGATCTGCTGGTTGGTCGTTGCACCCGTGTAGAAGATGTTCTTCGAATCTTCCAGTCCCTCGTACTGGACCGGGTAGTAGAGCAAGGAGTTGTTGTCCTCGAACACCGGCAGCATGGCCTTGCGGCTCGAGGAAGTCCAGCCACCGAAAACTGCTGCGACGCAATCGCTGCTGATCAGTTTCTCGGCCTTCTCGGCGAACACTGTCGGCTCCGACGCGCCGTCCTCTGCCACGATCTGGATCTTCTTGCCCAGCACACCGCCGGAATCGTTGATCTCCTGCACCGCCAACGAGATGGAGTCGCGGACCGTCACTTCACTGATGGCCATGGTGCCCGAGAGTGAATTCAGAGAACCGACCTTGATCGTGTCCCCCGAGGTGTCGACGCACGACGTAGCCGTCGAATCTCCCGATGCGGTGTCTGTCGCCTTGCTTCCGCAGCCGGTGAGAACCAAGCCCAGCGCGGCGAGAGCGGCCGGCGCGGCAAGGGTGCGCTTCGAGAAGGTTCGCATGTACGGGCCTTTCGTGTCGATGGCTCTGGCAGACAATGGCTCTGACAGATCTGTATCCGGAGTGCGTATACAACGCTGTATTCGTCGAGTGCACAGAGTAGGTGGAAGTTGTTGCGGTGGAATGACTGTCGGTGACAAGTGTGTGTCCGGTGTTTCGATTGGATGTCCAGGACCTCACACCGCAGGTCAGCGAGGGTGCGGTGTTAGCATCGACGAGAAATTGATCAAGCACTCGCTTGACGATCGGAACGTCGGAAGGATCTTCTCGTGCGCTCGACCCGACGGGACGAAATACTCGCTCATGCGGCCAAGCTGTTCAGTGAGCGGGGAATCGCCGCGACGACGGTACGCGACATCGCCGACGAAGTCGGGATTCTCTCCGGCAGCCTCTATCACTACTTCGACTCCAAGGATGCGATAGCCAACGAGATCGTCGTCCGGTTTCTCGAAGACCTCAACGTCAGGTACGAAGACTCGATCGAGCCGGGAGGTTCGGCCCGAGATCGCCTGGCAACGATGGTCTCGGTGTCTTTTGCCTCGGCGGTGGATCACCCGTATGCGACGGAGGTCTATCAGGGAGAAGCCATACTTTCGTCGCAACCGGCGGACGCGCCCATCACCATCCTGGTTCAGAAGGCACACAGCTACTGGCGATCGGCTATCGCTCGCGGAATTGCCGACGCGGAGTTTCGGGAAGACATCGATCCCGAACAGTTTCACCGTCTCCTGCGTGAATCCGTCTGGTCCACCGTCGCGCAGTATCGCCCGCAGCTTTCCGAGTTGGCGGATGATCTGCAGCGCAATCTGATTTCGGTTTTCCTGGACGGCTTCGCCGCACGTTCCGTCGACGGCGAGCCGGTGGCACGCATTGCGCAGCGCACGACGAAGAAGGAAGCGCAGACCGTATCTCCTGCCTCCGAATTTGCCGAACTCCGCTCTGACTCCCAAATGGCCGAACTCCGTTCGGACGTCGACGAATTGAAGTCCGTCATTCGCGAACTCAGCTCCTCGATCCGGCAGCTGCAGAAGCCGTAACACCGCAGTTCCTGCGCGTGTAGTTCGAATTTTGACTATCGGTGTGACCCAGTGCATACTTCTGTCCACACTCGTAGATCAAGCGCTTGTTTGATTTACCAAGCAGAGTTTGGACGGGAGATTGATGTGAGACTCGGAAAGGCGATTGCCGTCTGCGCGGCAGTGGTCCTCGGGGCGAGCGCGTGCGCATCTGCCGGTGTCATTCCCGAAGACACCATCGTCATCGGTTTGGACGAGGACTCCACCGGGCCCGGTGCGTCGTACAGCACGATCGCCGGCAAGACCGTGCGTATGACTGTCGACCTGATCAACCAGGCCGGCGGAATCAACGGCAAGCAGGTCGAATTGGTTGTCGAGAATGACGAGAGCAGTCCCACCAAGACCCCGTCGATCATTCGGAAGTTGGTCGATCACGGATCAAGTGCGGTCATCCTCGCCACCGGCAGCGGGTCGGTGCTGCAGGCCAAGTCGATTCTCCAGCAGTCGAAGATTCCCGCGATAGCTCCGGTCGTTCTCAGCGACGCCTTTGCCTCGGCGCCCGACAACGACTTCTCGTTCATGATTCCGAACTCGTTGAAGCAGTACGCCCAGGTGTACTGCGGGGCTTTCGAGAAGATGGGGTACAAGTCCCTGGGAATTCTCGGTGACGCGAGTGCGTCCATCGACGGAATCATCAAGACCCTGCGGCCGGCGCTCGAGAAGTGCGCGAGAGTGACGGGCGTCGAAAAGGCGCCGGTGGATGCCGCGGACATCACCGCACAGGTCTCACGTCTCGCGGAAACCGAACCGGACGCGATTCTGGTCGCCAGTATCGGCGGGCACTTCGAAATCCTCGCGCACAACACCTTGTCGAAGATCACCCCGCAGACGCAACGCTTCTCACTCGCTTCCATCGGAAACCAGCCCGCATCTTGGGCTTTGGCAGACCCGAAGGCGTTGAGCGGCATGGTGTACATGGGCTCGCTCAGTGAGAACAACCCGAGAACCGCCGAACTGCGTAGCAAGGTGCAGGCGGTGAAGGGGCCTGATTATCAACTGACTGCCTACGACGCTCAGGCGTACGACGCCGTCATGATGTTGGCCGAGGCCATCGAGATTGCCGGCGACCACCGAGATCGGACGGCCGTTCGTGATGCTCTTCAACAGGTTTCGGCACTTCCCGCCAGCTTCGGCCAGGACGGATTGACACTGTCGTTCTCCTCGCAGGATCACCTGGCTCCGGACAGCCTCTGCGGACTGGTGCTCGTCGAATTCGGTGAGGACAACAAGCCGGCCCATCCGTGGGATTCCTACCAACCCCCGTGTGGATAACCGAGGAGCCTTGACATGACAGACGCACAACTGTGGCTCGCTGCCATCGAGATCGGTGCATTCTTTTCACTGATAGCCCTCGGAATGTATCTCGTGGTGGTCGGCGCCGATTTCTTCAATTTTGCGATGGGTCCGTATGCGATGGCTGCGGCCTTGGCGTCGAGTTGGGTCGCGATCAATTACGGGCTCGCTCTCTGGATTGCCATGCCGCTAGGGATCGCGGTAGCGGTGGCGCTGTCGATCCTGACGGAAAAGCTTGTGGTCAAACAGGTTCAGAAGCGATCGGGTCGTGGGGAACTACCGGCGTTGGTGGCTGTGACCGCAGTACTGTTCGGGATCCAGCAGCTCGCCGGCACTGTCTTCGGCCGCACACCACTTCCCGGGCAGAAGATCTTCGACTTCGATCCGATATCGGTGCTCGGTGCCACCGTCGACAGTTCGACCGTTGTACTCGTCGTCGGAACTGCAGTGATCTTCGTCGGTATCGGACTGTGGCTGAACCGGTCCACCTCGGGCCGTCTGCTTCGCGCCGTCGGCGACAGTCCGGATGCCGCCCGCGTCCTGGGCTTGCCGGTGGATCGGGTACGCCTCATCGCGTTCACCCTCGCGGGTGTGATCGCCGCCGTCGCCGGACTTCTGTTCGCTCCCAAGGCCGGTGTTCAGTTCACGAGCGGTCTGTCATGGACGCTGACGGCATTCATCGCACTCGTCATCGGTGGTACCGGCCGGAGTTGGGCTCCGCTGATCGGCGGAATGGTGTTGGGCGTCGTCCAGGTATTCGCCCCGTACTACTTCGGTGCGAGTGCTGCTCAAACCGCGATTCTGTTGATTGCCCTGGTGTTCTTCGCTTTCCGTCCGGAAGGCTTGCTCTCGAGGAAGGTTCGCGTCTGATGGCCTCGCTTTCTACCAGTCCGCTGACGTCAAATCCGCCCACTCCGGCCGGCAGTTCCCGGACGAGGATGCTCGCTGTGTCACGGGAAGCGCTGATCACCGTGGTCGTGGTCGCTGCCGTGCTGCTGTGGATGGGGCCGAGTCTGTACCGACAGGATCTGGTGTTCCTCGCTGCGACGTATTCGCTGATCGCCCTCGGCATGTACGTGCCATTCGTGCTCGCGGGATCACTGTCGATGGCGTACAGCGCGTATGCGGCGATCGGCGCGTATGCCGTTGCGCTGATCTCGGTTCGGACCGGGTTGTCGATGTGGTGGGGATGGATTCTCGGCGCCCTCGCCGCTGCAGCGGTTGCAGTACTCCTCAGCTTGGCAACGCAGAAACTCTCCGGCTTCTACCTTGCCGCTGTGACCTTGTTGTTCGGTATCGCTTTCGAGCACTGGTTGATCGACGGGCCGAGTTTCACCGGCGGGTCGGCCGGGGTCTCGGGCGTCGAGACTGTGACGATGTTCGGCTGGGAGCCACCGCGCTATGCATTGGTCGTGTTCGCGATCTTGTTCGTGTGTCTGATCGCGGTCGCTGTCGATCGACTTCGGAAATCGGTGTGGGGGCTGATGTTGCAAGCTGCCCGCGACAATCGTAATGTCGCACGGTCTTCCGGCGTCAATCCTGCGCACCTGACCGTTGTGGCGCTGGCGATCGGTGCCGCGATCGCGTCGACCGGCGGATCGCTGTTCACCGTGTCGGTGCAAGCTGTCACTCCTGAAACCTTCACTCTCAGTATTGTTTTCCTTGCAATCTTTATGCCGATCATCGGCGGTCGCGGCTCGGCGTGGGGTGCTCCGCTCGGTGCATTGATCGTGGTGATCGTGACGCTGAACATGCCCGGCTACCAGGGAAGTGGCGAACTCCTGCTTGCCGGAGCCGTCCTGGTGATCCTCATCGTGGCGCCTGGTGGGGTGATCGGGTGGAGTCAGAACGTTCTCGGTCGAATGAACCGTCTGTACAAGGAGCGTGGCAATCGATGACTCGGCTACTCGAAGTGAGCGGGCTCCACAAGTCCTACGGCGGCGTCCGCGCTGTCGACGATGTCTCGTTCAGCGTCGGACCGGGAGAGGTGATCGGCCTGGTCGGCCCGAACGGGGCAGGCAAGACCACACTGGTGGACTGCATCTTCGGCACACAGCAAGCAGACTCCGGAACCGTCGCGCTCGCCGGTGCTCCCTTGACCGGGCCGTCGGAGCGCCGTGCACGGCAAGGGCTCTCGCGCACGTTTCAACATCCGCAGCTCGCGGCGGAACTCGACGCCGTCGACAACATCATCCCGGGACTGTACGGGCACAAGATCACCTCACCTCTGCACTCGCTGTGGTGGGCGATCAAAGGACCTTTCGAGAACTGGGACCGGACAGCACAGCGGGCCCGGGAGATTGCTGCGCGATACTCGGTCACCGACGTCGAGAGTGCTTGCGGGGATCTCAGTTTGGGGGCGCAGCGTCTGGTCGAGGTGGCGCGGGCGATGGCGACCGAACCCGATGTTCTCCTGTTGGACGAACCGTTTGCCGGCGCGGATCACGACGGCATCGCTGCCATCTCCGGTGCCGTGCGATCGATTGCCGCGCAGGGCAAAGGAGTAGTCCTGGTCGATCACAACGTCGATCTCATCGCGGCGCTCGCCACCAAGATCGTGCTGCTCAATTTCGGATCAGTGGCGTTCTACGGACCACCGCAGGAGTGCTTGGCCAGCGACGCGATGCGAGAAGTCTATTTCGGTTCCGAATACGAGGAAGGCGCCTGACATGCTCGAACTCGACAGAGTCACAGTTCGATACGGATCCGCTGTCGCCGTCCGGGAAGTCTCCCTTGTCGCCCCCGCCGGTGAAGTGACAGCGATCGTCGGGCCGAACGGTGCAGGCAAGACCAGCTTGGCGGGATCCATCTACGGCTCGGTTCCCGCCACCGGGACAATCAAATTCGATGGTCGAGAGATCCAGAAATTATCGGCACTGGATCGTGTCCGCAGCGGATTTGCCTACGTACCCCAAGGCAGGCAACTGTTCATGCGAATGTCCGTTCGCGAGAACCTACGCGTCGGCGCAGACCTGCTGGGATTGAAAGCCGATGCCGTGGAAACAGCTTTCGAGAGGTTCCCGATCCTGCGTGAACGCTCCGAGAGTTATGCCGGGATCCTCAGCGGTGGTGAGCAGCAGATGTTGGTTCTGGGGCGGGCCCTTCTGGAAACCCCGAAGGTGTTGCTCCTCGACGAGATGATGACAGGACTGGCACCGAAAATCGTCGCGGAGCTGCGAGCGCTGGTCGGGGGTCTGGCCGCCGAGGGTGTGACCGTCATCGTGACGGAACCGGCACTTACTGCACTGAAATCGGTTGTCGACCGCGGATATGTCATGCAGCGCGGCGAACTCGTCCGCGAATGCGATTCCGCAGCGACACTGGACAACGCGTACAAACAATCGATGGGCGTACTCAGCGCCGACGGGAGATGATCCACGATCATGCTTGAAACGAAGACACTCGACTTCACCGTCGGTGAATTCGCCACGAATCCGGACCGGTTCGCCGGCGTCAGCATCAGCGAAATGGTCAGGCATTGGTCTGAGACCATCCCGGACGAAACCGCCTTTGTCACTCCGGAATCGAGGGTGTCGTGGAAACAGTACGACGCGGCTGCCGATGCGATCGCGTCGGCGCTGGATCTAGCTGGTGAGGGATACGGACATGTAGCCGTGTTGCTCCCCGACACCGCTGTATTCCATGCGGCTCTCTGCGCAGCATTTCGTACCGGCCGCGTCGCCGTCGGAATCGGTTCGCGCTCGGGCATTCGCGAGATCTCTCATCTGATCGCCCGCTCGGAAGCCTCCGTTCTCGTCACCACACGCACGCTGCGCGGCGTCGATACCGCCGAACTCGTGGCGAGTCTGCGGGCAGAGCATCCCGGACTGGACGTCGTCTTCGCCGACGAACGCGCCGACGTGAGTTTCGAACGCGTGAGCGCAAACGGCGAACTCACCTCGTTGTCGGTCGAACTAAAGCAGTTCCCCGCAACCAGCCCGTGTTTTGTCACGTCAGCCGTTTCGATGCTGAACTCGACGTCCGGCACAACGGGCCTACCCAAACTGGTCACACAAACCGAGGATCGTTGGGTTGGTTTCTCCGAGATTGCCGCCGAGGCGGCGGCGATCGGTCCGGATGAGGTGTTCCTCGGTGCGGTTCCGGCACCTTTCGGATTCGGCCTCTGGACTTCGCATTTCCTGCCGGCGCTACTCGGTGCTCGCAATGTCGTCATGGAACGCTTCGACGTTTCGGTGATGATCGAGTTGATCGAGCGCGAACGGGTGACTGCTTTGAATTGTGTGAGTACACAATTCAAGATGCTGTTGCGTTCGGAGGCCGCGGAATCGGCCGATCTCTCGTCACTTCGTTTCATGTTCACCGGTGGTGAAGCCGTGCCGTATTCGGAGGCACTGGCCTTCGAACAACGTACCGGAGCGGCTGTCCTGCAGTTCTACGGATCAAACGAAACCGGCGCCGTCTCGGTGACGACGGTTTCGGACGGTTCCGATACCCGACTGAAGACGTGCGGCCACGTCATCGATCGCATGCAAGTTCGTGTATTCGACGATGCGGCAAAGGAAGTGACCGGCTCCGTCCGTCGCGGTCAGCCTGCGGTCAACGGCCCGCTGATGTGCCAGGGTTATTGGGGCGACGTCGATGCAAACGACGAGTTGTACACCGACGACGGTTGGATGCTTCTCGGCGACATCGTCGAGATCGACGAGACCGGGCGGGTGCGTGTGGTCGGGCGCAAAGCCGACATCATCATTCGAGGCGGCAAGAACATTTCCGCGGTCGAGGTCGAGGAGTACGTGCGCGCGCATCCTTCGGTGGAACTGGTCGCCGTGGTCGGAGTCGACGATCCGCTGTTCGGTGAGAAGGTCTGTGCGGTCGTCGTGTCCGCCGATGACGATCTGAGTTCGGTGGACCTGACCGCCTGGCTGCAGAGCCGAGGAGTGACCCGCGAGTACATACCCGAGTACGTGATGACGGTCGCCGAATTGCCGATGGCGGCAGGCGGCAAAGTAGCCAAGGGCGAAGTCAAGGCACTCGCGCAGCGGCGGATCGCTGAACTCGGCTGATCGCGCCTGACAGTACCGGCGTCGCGTTACGCTGATCCGGACATTTTGCCGAGAGTGAAGGAAACCCGATGACGAACCCTTCACCGCATCGGTGGCGCAGGCGCTTGCTGTGGGCTCTGGCAATTGTGTTCGTTCTGGTCGGAGCCGTGGTTCTGGCCTTCGTTCTGAGCCCGAGACCTGGCGCACTCACCGTACGATGGGTCTTCGATCGTGATGCCGTGAAAGTCACCGAGGCGCTCGAGAAGCACGCGCCCGAAGGCGTCGACTCGATCAAGGACCAGCAGTACCGCGCCGATGACGACGACGCATACCTGGATGTCTACTTTCCCGCAGCGACGACGACCGCATTGCCTACGGTGATCTGGACTCATGGCGGTGCCTGGATCTCGGGAAGCAAGTCCAACTACGCGCCGTACTACGAGTTGCTGGCCTCTCGTGGCTACACCGTTGTGTCCCTGGACTACTCACTCGGACCTGAGCATCACTATCCGACAGCGGTGCGGCAGCTCAACGACGCTCACGCGTACGTCGTCGCGAATGCGGAACGGCTGCATGTTGATCCGACGACGGTCGTTCTCGCCGGTGATTCTGCGGGAGCGCAACTCTCGAGTCAGCTCGCCACTCTCATCACTGATCCCGCGTATGCGAACCGTGTGGGCGTGGTCCCGTCGCTGCGGCCGGATCAGTTACGTGGAGTAATCCTGAACTGTGGAATCTACGACGTCGGGAACATGGTCGGCGGACCCGGCATCATCGGTTGGGGGGTTGATCGGTCCCTCTGGGCGTATACCGGCGTGCGTGACTTCATGAGTACCGAGGCAGCGGATCAGATGTCGACCTTGAACTACGTCAGCGCTCAATTTCCGCCTGCCTACATCAGCGGCGGCAACGCGGATCCTTTGACAGATTCTCAGTCGAAACCGTTGGCTGACAAATTGACGGGGTTGGGAGTTGCGGTCGACACACTGTTCTATCCGGCCGATCACGTTCCGGCGCTCGGTCACGAGTATCAGTTCGATCTGGACAATGCCGACGGTCTCACTGCCCTCGATCGCACGGTTCAGTTTCTCGACGCACACACCCGCTAGTTGTCGGATGATGCTGAGACGCTGAAGAAATGGTCATTTCAGACAAAGCGCCGCGGGTGTGTTGCCGGGGAATTCTCGACTAGTCCTTTTGGTCTAGCCTGGGTGAATCCGATCCGACCCCAGGAGTTGTTGTGCGCGCGTCTTCCCCCGACAGACGGCGAAGGCGCATTGTCGGAATCGCGGCGGTATTCGTCGTCATTCTGCTGTCCGGGGTAACCGCGGCAATCGTCAGTCCGTGGCCAGGAGTTCTCCTCGTACGGTGGATGTCAGCGGGTGGCTCCGAAGCGACTCACGCACAACTCGACAGGCATGCACCGTCAGGAATCGTCTCGATTTTCGATCAGTCGTACCGCGACGGCGACGACGATGCACAACTGGACGCGTACTACCCGTCGGAGTCCACTTCGGCGCTACCCACGGTGGTCTGGGTGCACGGCGGTGGCTGGATATCAGGATCGAGAACTGATGCCGACGGCTACTACAAACTGTTGGCAAATCAAGGCTTCACTGTGATTTCGGTGGACTACTCACTGGGACCAGATGCGTATTACCCCACCGCAGTGAATCAACTGAACGACGCGTATCGATTTATCGTGAGCAATGCGGACAGGTTGCATGTCGATTCGAACAATCTCTTTCTTGCGGGAGATTCGGCAGGCGCGCAGTTGTCCAGTCAGTTGGCGACGGTCATGACCAGCCCTGACTACGCGTCGGAAATGGGTGTGGAGCCGGCATTACGTCCCGAGCAGATACGCGGAGTTGTCCTCGACTGTGGGGTCTTCGATCTGAAACCCCTGCTGTCGCAGGGGAAGTACTTCGGTTGGGGCGTCGACAAGCAGTCGCTGTGGGGGTATCTCGGAACGAGGGACTTCGACGGGTCGACTGCAGTGGGTCAGATGTCGACACTGGGCCATGTGACCTCGGACTTTCCAGCGACGTTCATCACCGGCGGAAATGTCGACCCACTGACCGCCAGCCAGTCGAAACCCATGGCAGAACGGCTCGCCGATCTGGGCGTCGAAGTAGACGCACTGTTCTACCCCGACGATCACGAGCCTGCGCTGGACCACGAATATCAGTTCGACCTCGATACCGTGGACGGGATGATCGCGTTCGATCGCACAGTCGCGTTCCTACGCAACTACGTGCGTTAGCGCGGTCAGCGAATCACGTAAGGCGAAATCGAACTCCGGTGCTCGCTGATGTCGAGGTCTTTACCCAACGGCGGGAAGGCACGCTGCGGACAGTTGAGGCGTTCGCAGACACGGCAGCCCGAGCCGATCGGCGTTCCCGGATTCGACTCGTCCAGATCCAGACCGTCGCTGTAGACGAGTCGGTGGGCGTGTCGAATCTCGCATCCCAATCCGATGGCGAAGATCTTTGCGGGCTGTCCGTATCGAGCCGCTCGACGTTCGACCGTGCGAGCAACCCAGAGGTATCGGCGGCCGTCGGGCATCTGTGCGATCTGGGGCATGATCTTGCCCGGATACGAGAACGTCTCGTAGACGTTCCACAGCGGGCACGTACCGCCGCTGGTGGAGAAGTGGAATCCGGTGGCGGACTGACGCTTCGACATGTTTCCGGCACGGTCGACACGGACGAACATGAACGGAACCCCGCGAAGTTTGGGGCGCTGCAGGGTCGAGAGGCGGTGGCAGATCGTCTCGTAGCTCGCGGAATAGAAGGCGGACATGCGCTCGATGTCGTACCGGAAGTCCTCGGCGACGTCGTGGAACTGGCTGTATGGGAGCACGGTGGCCGCCGCGAAGTAGTTGGCCAATCCAAGTCGCGCCAGGGAGACCGACGCTTCGCTGGTGAAGTTGCCTTCGGCCACCAACGAGTCGAGCAGATCGCCGTGCTCGAGGTACGCGAGTTCTGTCGCGAACTTGAAGACCTGTTGCCCGCCGGAGAGCCGTGCGGAGATTTCCAGGACCCTGGTATCCGGGTCGTAACGATGAAGTATGTTCTCGCCCAGGTCGACTCGTCGAACGATCTGCACGCCGTGGACGGTTTCGAGGCGTCTGGCGATCTCGCCGGCGACGTCGCCGCGATGAAAGCGCATCCGGGCAGTGAGTTCTTCGGCCGCGGTGTCGAGATCGTGAATGTAGTTCTGCCGCTGATAGAAGTAGTCGCGCACTTCCTCGTGCGGCATGGTGATCGAACCGCTGCCGCTGCCGTCCGAGAAACGGTCTTCCGTCGCTGCGGCGAGCTGCGCCGTCGTGTTGCGGAAGCGGCGATGCATGTTGACCATCGCCTTGGCCAGGCCCGGGTGCGTGGAGACCATCTCCGCGATTTCGTGGGCGTCGGCGTCGATGCCCATCTCCTGATCGAGGGCAACTTCACGCATTTCCGCGATCAGGCGCGTGTCGTCCTGTGGGGAGAAGAAGGTGGTGTCGACACCGAAGACTTCACTGATTCGCAGGAGGACCGGCACGGTGAGTGGCCGGACGTCGTGCTCGATCTGATTGAGATAGCTTGCCGAGATCTCCAGCGTCTTGGCCAGCGAAGCCTGACTCAACCCGCGCTCGGTCCGCAGTTGGCGGAGCCGGACACCGACAAAGGTTTTCGACATTTTCCCAGGATACGAGTGACAGTCCGGCTTCGCAAAGGTGGGTTTGCAGAATTCGCACCGGTACCCCCTGTGAGTGGTTGAGGAGTCCTCACACTCCTCAACCACTCACGGGGCCGGAGGCCTAGACCCTGTTCTCCGAACGCGGAGCGCCGATTCCGGGATCGATCTGGAACGGTCCGCTCGACGAGGGTGCGAGGGGGAAGTCGAAGATCGCAGTCGGGAGATACACCGTCGAACACGAGTTGGGGATATCCACGACGCCAGACAGGCGGCCCTCGATCGGTGCCGCACCCAGCAGCAGGTACGCCTGCTCCGGCGCGTACCCGAACTTGGTCAGGTACTCGATCGCATGCAGGCACGCACGCTGGTAGGACAGATGTGAATCCAGGTACTTCTGTTCGCCGTCCAACGTGACGGAAGTGCCCGAGAACGCAAGCCACTCGGAATACTGCGGATCCGTGTTGCCCGGCATGAAGATGGCGTTCTCGGAAACGCCGTAGGTATCCATTCCGCCCTTGATGATGTCCACACGAAGATCGATGAAGCCGCCCATCTCGATGGCACCACAGAAAGTGATCTCACCGTCGCCCTGGGAGAAGTGAAGATCGCCGACCGACAGATTCGCACCGTCCACGAACACCGGATAGAAGATTCGGCTGCCCTTGGTGAGGTTCTTGATGTCCTGGTTTCCGCCGTTCTCACGCGGGGGAGCGGTGCGAGCCGCCTCGCCGGCCACGCGGGTGTACTCGTCACCGGTCAAGGTACCCAGCACTGCATCGCGGGGCTCGGGCGGAAGTGCAAGCGGGGGAACCCGATTGGGATCGGTGGCAATGAGGGCGCCCTCGCGGGCATTCCACTTGGCGAGCAAGGCTGCCGACGGAGCCGTGCCCATGAGTCCCGGGTGGACGATGCCCGTGAACGAGACGTGCGGAATGTGACGCGACGTCGCCGTTTGGCCGGAGAAATCCCAGACGGCCTTGTACGCGTCGGGGAACTGTTCGGTGAGGAAGCCGCCGCCGTTGTTCCGAGGGAAGATGCCCGTGTACCCCCAGCCTTGGCCGGCCAACGGACCCGAATCTTCTTGGGGGATAGGCCCGATATCCAAGATGTCGACGATCAAGAGGTCGCCGGGCTTCGCGCCTTCGACGGAAAAGGGGCCGGACAGCGTGTGGACCGTGGTCAGTGGTGCATTGAGAATGTCGTCGGCCGAGTCGTCGTTGTGTATTGCGCCGTCGAACCATTCGCGGCAATGGACACGAAACGCATCACCGGGTTTCACCGTCACCGCCGCCGGGATGTCCGGGTGCCACCGATTGTGGCCGACGATCGCCTGGTCGGTGAATTTCTTGGCGGAATCGAGTGGAAACAGCAGTTCAGGCATATGCACTCCTCATTCTCGAAGAAACGGAAAACTCGTGGCGGCAGGACTTTCGTGTCGGATCGGGACTCACGGCCAGGACGCGCGGTGAGGACGCTCAGGGGCGAGGTAGCTTGCGGTGCAACGGATTGGACGTCGTCGGGGCAGATTGTCGGCCACGGCCGGGTAGTGACCCACTGACCACGGCAGGCTCGTGAGCTGATCGGGCAGTGCTGTCCAGTAGACCCATCGCGGTTGACGAGCTGTGACTCAAACGGGGAGACGAGACAACACGCTTCGATTCGAGACTGCACTGGGGGCAACGGATCGACTGGGGCACTTCGGCCATCGCGAACGACCGCTCGAGCGGGCCGCAGCCGGTACAGCGAAACTCGTACAGAGGCATGCGGTCACGCTATCGGAGGATCCGTAAGTGCGACACTGGAACGACACGCACCGGGTTGCCGATGCCGCAATTGCGCCCGTCAGCGCAAGTACACAACCGCGTTGTCGCCGCCGGTACAGGTGACGATGCCGGAGGTCACCTTGCACCCCATCGTGTACTCCTTGCCGGTCACCGGACTACGTGCGGACACGGTGCTGGAGGCACCGGTGGCACCGGAGTTTCCGTAGGCGATCCGAACTGCCTCGGCAAACTCGCACGAAGTTTTGCCCCCACTTGTCGCGGACTCCTTGTAACTTCCGGCCGGCTGCCCGCCGGGGCAGGCGGACGCACCGGCCGGGAAGTTCGCGGCGCGCGCGGTCGTCGGGGATGTCGTGCTGGGAGCGGTTGTGGTGGTGCCGGGTGTGTTCGCGGCGGTGATGGTGGTGTGGGCGGCGCCACCGGCGGCCGAGTTGGGGACGTCCTTCGGCCAGAGGACCCAGGCAAGCCCGCCGAAGAGAGCCAACACAGTGATGACTCCGATTACGGATACCGGAATCACCCAGCCGGGCCGACGCCGCGGCGGATTTCCACGTGGCGGTGCAGGCGGGAATCCCTGGGGCGGGGGATACGACTGCGGCGCGGCCCGGTAGCCCAACTGCGGCGGCTGTGGACCGGATTGCGACCATGCCTGGTTGTTCGGTGGCCGCTGATAGTTGTCCGGCACCGCTTTATCGCCCGGTCGGGGGCGTCGAACGACAAGTCATGGTTCGACAGCATATGGCCGGCGAATGGGTTGTCTGTGGCTTTCCGACGGGTGGATCCCTGGAATTGCCCGAGCGAAGCCTGTTGCCACGAAGTGATTGCGGTCACTTGCGAGTCGTGAAGTTGGCTCCGAAGTAGCGGATGGGCCTGTTCCGAGTGCCGCGCGAACTGCCGGAATTCGCAAGCGGCGGAGTTGAGTGCATTTCGTTCACAGCCTGCGGTTTCTTGCTACTCGCCAGTACGGAACCTGTCCGATTGGGTAGTACCAGCCGTGTAGGAATCTTCACAGACTTAGCAAAGTGTGTTGAAAAGGTAGCGAAGATTGGCATTAGCAACAGGTAGACGGCACTTTTTCGATGTGCCATTCTCGGTAAGTACACAAGAAGGGCCTGGCAAGTATGTGAAGTAGTACGCACGTACTGCTCACAACAGGCCGGACCAGCAGATCAAAGAGATGGAGTCTTGATGTCGACCACCGGCACCCCGAAGACCGCAGCTGAGCTCCAGCAGGATTGGGACACCAACCCTCGCTGGAAGGGCGTTACTCGTAACTACACGGCCGATCAGGTCGTCAAGCTCCAGGGCACCGTCGTCGAGGAGCAGACCCTCGCTCGTCGCGGATCCGAGATCCTGTGGGATCTCGTGAACAACGAGGACTACATCAACTCCCTCGGTGCACTTACCGGCAACATGGCTGTGCAGCAGGTTCGCGCCGGCCTGAAGGCCATCTACCTCTCCGGTTGGCAGGTTGCCGGCGACGCTAACCTCTCGGGCCACACGTACCCGGACCAGAGCCTCTACCCGGCCAACTCGGTTCCGACCGTCGTTCGCCGCATCAACAACGCACTGCTGCGCGCCGACGAGATCGCCAAGACCGAGGGTGACACCTCCGTCAGCAACTGGCTCGCTCCGATCGTTGCCGACGCCGAAGCCGGCTTCGGTGGCGCTCTCAACGCTTACGAGCTGCAGAAGGCCATGATCGGCGCCGGCGCTGCCGGTGTCCACTGGGAGGATCAGCTCGCTTCGGAGAAGAAGTGCGGCCACCTCGGCGGCAAGGTGCTCATCCCCACGCAGCAGCACATCCGCACCCTGACCTCGGCTCGCCTGGCTTCCGACGTTGCGGACGTTCCGTCCGTCATCATCGCCCGCACCGACGCTGAGGCTGCAACCCTCATCACCTCCGACGTGGACGAGCGTGACCGCCCGTTCCTCGACGGAACCCGCACGGCTGAAGGCTTCTACGGCGTCAAGAACGGCATCGAGCCCTGCATCGCTCGCGCCAAGGCTTACGCACCGTACGCAGACCTCATCTGGATGGAGACCGGCGTGCCGGATCTCGAGGTTGCAAAGAAGTTCGCCGAGTCCGTTCGCAGCGAATTCCCGGACCAGCTCCTGGCCTACAACTGCTCCCCTTCCTTCAACTGGAAGGCGCACCTGGACGACGCGACCATCGCGAAGTTCCAGAAGGAGCTCGGCGCGATGGGCTTCAAGTTCCAGTTCATCACGCTGGCAGGCTTCCACTCGCTCAACTACGGCATGTTCGACCTGGCCTACGGCTACGCCCGCGAAGGCATGACGGCATTCGTCGACCTGCAGGAGCGCGAGTTCAAGGCTGCCGAAGAGCGTGGCTTCACCGCCATCAAGCACCAGCGTGAGGTTGGCGCCGGCTACTTCGACACCATCGCCACCACCGTTGACCCCAACACCTCGACGGCAGCTCTCAAGGGCTCCACCGAAGAGGGCCAGTTCCACTAAGAACTGACTTCGGGTGGGGGAGAGGCTCGGCTTCGGGTCTCTCCCCTGCTTGTATCACCGCACTACTTTCTCTCGTCTTCAAGGCAGTTCCGATTGCGTCGGCCACCAGCGTCGACGCAGTTCGAAGTGCTTCTTTTACAACACCTTCACCAGACAAACTCCACGAGACAAACAAGGAGCTGACGTGACCAGCGAAAAAATTCAGCGCGTCGGCGTTATCGGCGCCGGAATCATGGGTGCCGGAATCGCCGAGGTGTGCGCCCGCGCACATGTCGATGTTCTGGTCTTCGAGCAGACTCGCGAGCTTGCAGCAGCCGGGCGTTCACGCATCCTGCGTTCGCTCGACCGCGGTGTGAGCAGCGGAAAGATCACAGAACGTGAGCGTGAGCAGGCCGCATGGCGTCTGCGTTTCACCTCCGATCTGGGAGATTTCGCGGACCGCCAGCTCGTCGTGGAGGCCGTTGTCGAAGACGAGAAGATCAAGAGCGAAATCTTCGCCGAGCTCGACGCGGTCGTGACGGATCCAGATGCGGTTCTCGCGTCCAACACGTCGTCGATCCCGATCATGAAGCTCGGCATCTCGACCAAGCGTCCCGAGCGAGTCATCGGTATGCACTTCTTCAACCCGGTTCCGGTTCTGCCGCTCGTCGAATTGGTGACGACGCTCAAGACCAGTGCCTCCGTCTCGCAGCGCGCCGAGGCTTTTGCCAGCGACATCCTCGGCAAGCAGGTCGTCCGCAGTGCCGACCGCTCCGGCTTCGTCGTCAACGCACTCCTGGTGCCGTACCTGCTCTCGGCGATCCGCATGGTCGAGTCTGGCTTCGCTACGAAGGAAGACATCGACAAGGCAACGGTTCTCGGCCTCGCGCACCCCATGGGTCCGCTGGCTCTGACGGACCTGGTCGGACTCGACACCGTCAAGTCCATCGCCGACTCCATGTACGAAGAGTTCAAGGAGCCGCTGTACTCCGCTCCGCCGCTGCTCCTGCGTATGGTCGAAGCCGGATTGACCGGCAAGAAGTCCGGCGCGGGCTTCTACGAATACGCCGACAACGGTCGCTCCACCAAGCAGGCAAGCTAAGGCCCAAAGCCCCTGTGCGCGTTTGTGGAGTGTAGAGACTCCATAAACGCGCACAGGGCGCTCGCGCCCCTCGGTTAGAAAGGTCGACCGCATGTCCAGCAGCACTGCAGCATTCGGCTCCAGCGTCCTGGGGTATCCGCGCATCGGGCCGCGCCGTGAGCTCAAGCGCGCCCTCGAGTCCTACTGGCACGGCACTTCGGACAAGGACGCACTTCTCGCGGTCGCCAAGGAACTCCAGGAATCGACCTGGAGCGAATTGGCTGCGACGGGACTGAGCCAGGTTCCGGGCAACACCTTCTCCTTCTACGATCACGTCCTCGACAATGCGCTGCTCTTCGGCGCAGTGCCGGAGCGGTTCAAGCCGCTCGAGGGCGCCCTCGATCCGCTCGATTTCTACTTCACGATGGCCCGCGGTCGCCCGGACTTCCCGCCTCTCGAGCTGGTGCGCTTCTTCGGCACGAACTACTACTACCGTCAGCCCGAGATCGACGCGAACACGATGTTCTCGCTCAACTCGGAGGCACTTCTCGACGAGTTCGAACGCGCTAAGGCGCGCGGCATAGAATTGCGCCCCGTCATCATGGGGCCCGTCTCGCTGCTTCTGCTCTCGAAGGTCGGACCTGCCACCGAGAAGTCCGATCCGACCTTCACCCCGCTCGACTTGTTGGACGCGCTCCTGCCCGAGTACGAGAAGCTCTTCGAGCAGCTCGCCAAGGCCGGTGCCACCTGTGTTCAGTTGGACGAGCCTTCGGTGACCGAGGACCGCACCCCCGAGGAGCTAGCCGCTCTGGGACGTGCGTACGAGAAGCTGTCGACGGCTCCGCTCCGCCCGCGCCTGTTGGTGACGGGTCCGTACGGCAAGTTCGGCGAAGCCCTCAACATCTTGGCGCCCACCAAGATCGAGGCCTTCGGTCTGGACTTGGTGCACGGCAAGATCACGGCCGAGGAACTGGCCGCGGTGCCGAACATCAAGCGCAAGCGCATCTACGCGGGCGTCGTCGACGGTCGCAACGTCTGGCGCGTCGACCGGTTCAACACCTTGACGTACCTGAACGAACTCAAGGACGTTGTGCCCGACCTCGTCGTCTCCACGTCGTCGTCGCTGCTGCACGTGCCGTACGACGTGCTCTCCGAGTACGACATTCCGGGAGACGTCGCAGACCGTCTGGCTTTTGCGAAGCAGAAGGTCGGCGAGGTCGTCTCCCTGGCGAAGGCACTCACCGAAGGTCCTTCGGACAAGTGGCGTAAGCGTCCGACGAAGGTGCACTTCAAGCTCAAGCACGCTGTCCGTGCTCGGGTCAACGCGATCAAGCCCGAAGATCGTGTGCGTGCACCGTACGAGGAGCGTCGTAAAGCTCAGCAGGAACGGTTGAACCTGCCCTTGGTTCCGGCCCAGACATTGGGTTCGTTCCCGCAGACCGACGCGATTCGCCAGGCTCGTTACGAACTCGGCCAGGGGCGTTTGGAGTGGGACGACTACTACAAGCGCATCCAGGAAGAGATCGAGCGCACAATCCGTCTGCAAGAGGACATCGGTCTCGATGTCTTCGTGCACGGCGAGCACGAGCGCAACGACATGGTCCAGTACTTCGCCGAACTGCTCGAGGGCTATGCCTTCACGCACAACGGTTGGGTTCAGGCCTACGGATCTCGTTGTACGCGTCCGCCGATTCTCTACGGCGACATCGCACGTCCGAAGCCGATGACGGTCGAATGGATTGCGTACGCGCAGTCGCTGACCGACAAGCCGGTCAAGGGCATGCTGACGGGTCCGGTCACCATGATCGCCCGTTCGTTCGTTCGTCAGGATCAGCCGCTCTACGAAACGGCAGAGCAACTGGCACTTGTCATTCGAGACGAAATCGCGGATCTCGAAGCTGCCGGAATCGCCATCATCCAGGTGGACGAGCCGGCAATTCGTGAACTGCTGCCACTGCGTGAGGACGGCCGGGAGGCCTACCTGGAGTGGGCCGTCGACGCGTTCCGTCTGGCAACAGGTGGAGCGAAGCCGGAAACACAGATCCACACACATCTGACGTACTCCGCTCGGTCGTCGGTGGTCGACGCCATCGAACGGTTGGACGCCGATGTGACGGCTATCGTCGCGACCCGCTCCATCACGTGGGTTCTCGAAGCACTCAAGGAAGGCGCGCTCACGCACGGCGTCGGCCCCGGTGTGTACGAATCTCGTTCGGCTCGGATTCCCGACATCGACGAGCTCGACGAATTGCTCACCGAGGCAAGCGAATCGATCTCTCTCGATCGTTTGTGGGCCAACCCGGACGGTGGCCTCAAGACCCGCCATCCATGGCAGCTCGAGCCTTCGCTGCGGAACATGGTTGCGGCCGCGAGGCGCCTGCGTCGTCGCGCCGAACAAGCGGAGCGCGACGCCGGGTAAGTCACGTCAAGAACACGTCATGGAGGGGCCTGCGATTTGCAGGTCCCTCCATGCACGGGTAGGCATGTGTGCATGGTTACTGCTGCTGCTTACGCCGCGACGTCCGCTGACGGTCCGCTCGAGAAGGCCACCGTCGAACGCCGCGAGCTCGGTCCACTGGACATTCTCATCGACATCAAATTTGCCGGCATCTGCCACTCCGACATCCACACCGCTCGCAACGAGTGGGGCGGAGCCAAGTACCCGATCGTCCCCGGACACGAAATCGCCGGTGTCGTCGCCGCCGTGGGTTCGGACGTCACCAAGCACAAAGTCGGCGACCGCGTGGGCGTCGGCTGCTTCGTCGACTCCTGCGGAGAGTGCGACGCCTGCCTGGCCGGCGAAGAGCAGTACTGCCGCAAGGGTGTGACCGGTACATACAACGCCACCGGACGCGACGGCGAGCGCACTCAGGGTGGCTACTCGACGCACATCGTCGTCACCGAGCATTTTGTTCTCTCGATCCCCGAGGGCATCGAACTCGACGTTGCCGCGCCGCTGCTGTGCGCCGGCATCACCTTGTACTCACCGCTGCGGCACTGGAATGCCGGCCCCGGCAAGAAGGTCGCCATCATCGGGTTCGGCGGCCTCGGTCACGTCGGTGTGAAGATCGCCAAGGCGCTCGGCGCGGAAGTTACCGTCCTGAGCCAGACGCTCGGCAAGAAGGAAGACGGCCTTCGTCTCGGTGCCGATCACTACTACGCGACCAATGACCGTGAGACGTTCAAGGCTCTTCGCGGCGAGTTCGACCTGATCCTCAACACGGTCTCGGTCAATCTCGATATCGACGCCTACATGTCCTTGCTCGCCATCAACGGCACTCTCGTCGAACTGGGCCTGCCGGAGAAGCCGATCGAAGTTCGAGCATTCTCGCTCGCCGCAAACCGTCGTAGCCTCGCCGGCTCCATGGTGGGCGGCATCCCGCAGACACAGGAGATGCTCGACTTCTGCGCCGAGCACGGCATCGGCGCAGAAATCGAACTGATTCCGGCGAGCGACATCAACGACGCTTACGAGCGCGTGATCAAGAGCGACGTTCGATACCGATTCGTGATCGACACCGCAACAATCTGACCACCTCAGTCACGTTCAGTCGAGTTGCTCGCGAAGATTACTCAATGTCTTCGCGAGCAATCTCGACACGTGCATCTGGGACACACCGACTTTCTCGGCGATTTGTGTCTGCGTCAGGTTTCCGAAGAATCTGAGCATCAACACCGTCCGCTCTCGTTCGGGCAGCTTGTCGAGAAGTGGACGTAAGGCCTCGTGATTCTCGACGTTCTCGAGTGCTGCGTCGTAGTCACCGAGTGTTTCCACGAGCGGAAGATCGTCGGTGTGATTGGACGCGGCACCGTCGACCGAGACGGTCTGGTACGCGTTGCCGGCGATCAACGCCTGGGCAACTTCTTCACGTTCGATCCCCAACGTCTCGGCCAACTCGTCGACGGTCGGCGCGTGCCCGAGTTGTTGTGACAGCTCGCTGATGGCTTGCCCGAGTTGGAAGTGCAACTCCTTCATCCGGCGTGGAACCCGCAATGCCCAACCGGTGTCGCGGAAGTGTCGTCGAACTTCGCCCATCACGGTGGGAACCGCGAACGAGACGAAATCGGATCCGCGCGTGGAATCGAAACGGTCGACGGCGTTGACCAGACCGAGGCGCGCCACCTGAACCAGATCGTCGTGTGCCTCGCCGCGCCCGTCGAATCGTCTGGCGATGTGTTCGGCCAACGGTAGGCACCTGGTGATCAGTGCGGTGCGCACTCGTTCGTACTCCGGACTGTGGGGCTCGAGGGTCCGCATTTCCTCGAAAACGGGTATGACGTCCCGATATTCGTCGGTGGACCGCCGGCGCGGGCGTGACGGGCCGTCTGCGGAAGCGGTCACAGGCGCCCGCTGAGGGCCTTGGTGAACTTCATGGTCGTGATGTAGCCGACGCCGCCCAGGTTCTCTTCCTGGTCGAGCGAAATCGAATCGGTGAGTTCGGTGAGGATGTGCCACCCGAACGATCGCTGAGTGCTGTCCTCGTACTCCGTGGTTGTCGTCGATACGGATACGTGCAGTTGCGGGGGAGTGAACACGAACCGACACACCAGAACCGAATCAGGCGCAGCACGAACAATCAGATGCGTACAGATTTCGTCCATGGCCAATTTGATGTCGGCGATGGCGTCGAGGTCGAAGTTTTCCTGAATGGCAACAGTGGCGGCCAGTGCACGCAAAATCGACAGCTGATCGAGAGTCGCTTGAATCCTCAACTCCACAACTGGCTGAGTCTGATCCTGATCGGGCTCGAGTGCGCTGAGGTGTGCCATAAGTTCTCCGGATCGTCGTACCAGGGGTCGCGGTGAAGTCTGGTGCCGAGAACGATACCCATCTCGACCTTCACAGTGACCCCCGAACACGAAATTTGGTCGATGGTGGTGCCGGGGTAAACGACACGATTCTGCTCACGACCGTTGGCGATCGCAACATCGGATTACCTCGCGGAACCGCAGACCAAACCACATTTTTGTTCGGAACACCGAAACGAATGGTCGCAACGCACTTGTGACGCCGGTCATGCTGGCGTACTGTTTCAAACCGAGGTTGAGCACACAGCCGATGAGGGATTTATCCGTAATTCTGGAGACCCGTTCATCGTGCGGCTCCTTCGGAGGTCCCTTCTCTTTTGCAGAGTGTAAACCGTTGCGGGATGGGAGAACCATGACTGTTGTTCCAGGATCATCTATTTCAGGCTTTACGAACGCGGCGAAGGGATCGGTAGATTACGGACCTCCCGCGACCGGGACAGCGACCGCATCGTTTCACGCGCACCGCATCAGTGCACATACCGCTGTGATCCACGTTCGTGGCGAGATCGACCTGATGAGCGCCAATGCTTTTCGTGACTTCTTGACGTACCACGTTGCCGCGGACCGGACGCTGGTTGTCGATCTCTCCGAACTCGAATTCATGGGGACGTGCGGCTTGTCCGTGCTGTCGGTCCTGTCGACGCGATCACGCGACGTGGGCGGCACACTCGCGCTCGTCTGCGCCCGCCCGGTTCAGAGGCTACTCAAAGCAGCTGGTCAGGAGTCGATGTTTGCCTGCTACGAGTCGCTGGATCATGCAATCGGACTCGAAGAGACCCGACGTTTCCCGGCTTGATACCGCCCTTTCGCCGATAGTTTCGAGTCACCTACAGTTTCGAGAAATCAGCTTCGTAGAGCCCGTCAGCGTCAGTGCACTTCACTTCGGTGAGTGCCCTTGTGTTGGCGGGCTCTCGGCGGTGCTGTGACGCAGCGGCCGTAGGTTCGGACCACCTCGGTGGCGACGTGATCCCATGAATACGATTCGCACGCTCGGGCCCGACTCTGCCGTGCAAACGCCGCGCCCTCGTCTTCGTCGTCGAGAAGATGCCGGACCGCGCGCGCGGTTTCCACGGGGCTGTTCACCGGCACCCGACGCCCCGTGAGTCCGTCGATCACCGTATCCCGCAGTCCGCCAACAGGAGTCGCGACTACAGGAACTCCGCACGCCATCGCTTCCAGCGCCGCGATTCCGAAAGGTTCGTATCTGGGGGTGCATACGAGGGCGTCGGCCGACCGCATCAGTTTCGGTAGTTGGCGGTGCGGAACCCGTCCCAGTAATTGGACTCGATCTGCGACGCCGAGCCGCTCGGCGAGCTTGACCAAGCGGATCGCAACCTCGTCGGTGCTCAGTTGCGCGACGGGTGGCCCGCCGATCACCACCAACTCCGTGTCCGGCAGTGAAGCCAGCGCGGCGACGGCAACATCGAAGCCCTTCTGCTCCACCAGCCTTCCGACGCAGATCAATCGGTGCGGCGCGGTCTTCTTCGCGGCGGGTCCCTCCGGGGTGAACGCTTCGGTATCGACACCCGAGGGCACCATCGTGGTCCGTGATCGTGGTGATCCCTGCCGAACCAGATCGAAGATTTCGTCCGAACTTGTCGCGATGACATGGGTTGCGCCCCTGGCGATCAACGGTTCCAGGTGAGTCCGCTCCGAGGGGCTGTCGTCGGCTGCTCCGAGGTGTCGGTGCGCCGCAGATCCCAGGGAATGGAATGTCTGAAGTACAGGGATGCCGAGTGAGCGGGTCGCGAGTTCCGTTGCCACACCAGACATCCAGAAGTGCGAGTGCACCACATCGGGTCGGTCGGTACTCCACTGAGCGCGCAGAATGCTGGCAAAGGTGCCCAGGTGGGGGAGTATTTCGGCGTCCGGGAGAGCGTGTGTCGGGCCGGCTTCGAGATAGTCGACGGAGTACCCGGCGCGGGCGCGAACGCGGTCCGGTCCACCGACGTGTGCCCGCCTGGTGAAGACGGTGACATCGTGTCCGGCGCGAACCAGGGCCGCGGACAGTTCGTCGACGTGCAGGTTCTGTGCACCGGCTGCCGAGCAGCCCACCGGTGCGAGTGGATCGGCGTTCACCGACACCATGGAGATCTTCAGCATTCGTCCGGGAGCCATAGCGGGCGAGTACTTCATCGGGTCCCCTCTCCACTTGATCGGTTCGTCTGGGGATACCCGGAGTCCGTGATCTGAACCGGGTTTCGGCGCGGTCAGCGCTGGGCACATTCCAAACACGATGGCGAGGAGTGAGGTTCGATGACAGAACAAATGCTGGTCGACGCAACCGTCGGACTCGGGTTCGAGCGGTACGTACAACGGGTGGCGGTCGGCGTGGGGGCCGGCATCGAGCAATGGTGTTGCAGGCGCGAGCATCCTCTGGAGGCCTACATCGCGTTGGATCGAACTGTGCCGCGTTTCCCTGGGCGTGAGGTGGCGTTGCTGTGGGAGGAGACGTGCGGTTGGGCCCTGGCCGTGGAGACTCGTTCAGGGGAGGACCTCATCGTTCTCGGATATCTGGGCGAACACGCAGTGCCGACCCCGGACGCCGTCGCCGACTTTGCCGCGACACTGGGCACGCGCAGCCCGCACTGGGTCATGAACAGGCCACTGGCGGATTCGGACGAGACCGCGCGAGAACTACGGAGCTACTCCGGAAGTGCTTACGCCTGAATAGTATTGAGGTCCGATCAGCTCAGTTGACCACGTCCAGGATGGGATCGAGAACCGGAGTCGCTGCAGCCTCGACGGCAGGATCGTCCATGAGTTTGAAAACGATGTGACCGCCGAGCGCGCCACCGACACCGACCGCGGTGAGCCCCAGCACCGACAGAACTCGCGCCAGCGCGAGTGAATCCTTGCCGCGTAGCCTGTACGACGCGGCAAAAGACCAGATCCCCACAGCATTCGATGCGGCGTGTACCAGCCCCACACGGCGTGCGACGTCGCCACGTTCGGACCAGTCCAGCCAGCCTGTCAGCAAAGCCGGCGGCGTCGAGACCAGTCCGAGCCCGATCAACCGTCGTGCAGTCTGCGGATCGCCTGACACGTCGAAGATCAGCGAAGCCGTCCACGCGCCCGCGGGAATGGTCACGAGGGCGGGATGGATGGGATGCCCGACGAGGGCGCCGCGCAGAAGTGCGGCGACAGTACGCGATCTGTCGGATCGCTCGGTGATCTGGAGGATTCGGCGTCTGATGCCAGTGGACGGACCGTCCAGTCCGCGCGCCGATTCGATTCCGCGGTAAAGAGTTCCGATGTCCATGCAATTCGGCTACCCGGCGTAGACGTCGGGAAACCTCACGACAGGAGTGTCTTGTCGACCGTCATGCTCCGGCGTACGGTCGAAACGAAAGAGATCCGACCGGAGGAGCGAACGATGAAGCTCAATCTCTTTGCAGCGTGGGCGTCGTATTTCCTGGTGCTGGCCACAGTTGTCTGTCTCGGCAGCTTTCTCGTGGCCGCCGGTTCAGGGCACGGTGGTTGGGCGTTGATTGCCGGGCTCGCCGGCGTCGCGTCCATCGGACTGGCGGTTGCCCTGTACACCAGCACCGTTCATCACGACCACAAAGTGCACCGCGAATCCCCACACCTGTTCTGATCAGGACTGCTTCTGATCAGGACTGTGCCAGTCGCGCTTTCTCCGCCTCGATGTCGAAGTTGGCAGGCGGCCAGTCGAGATCGAGCTTTTCCAGAGCGTCGATCAGTAGCTCCGTGACCGCAATTCGGCTGTACCACTTCCGATCACACGGCACGACGTACCACGGCGCGTGCTCGGTCGACGTCTTGTCGAGCATTGCCTGATACGCCTGTTGATATGCAGGCCACAAACCGCGTTCGGTCACATCACCCGGGTTGTACTTCCAGTACTTGTCCGGGCGGTCGAGCCGCTCTTCGAGCCGCTTCTTCTGCTCGTCGAGCGAGACGAACATCGCCACCTTCACGATGGTGGTTCCGGCGTCGACGAGTTCCTTCTCGAACTGGTTGATCTCGTCGTAGCGCGCGCTCCAGACATCCTCAGGGACAAGATCGTGGACACGCACGACCAGGACATCCTCGTAGTGGGAGCGATCGAACACACCGAGATAGCCGCCGCGGGGGAGTTCCTTCTTGATCCGCCAGAGGTAGTGATGTTGCTTTTCCTCTTCGGTCGGGACGCCGAAGGCCGCGTGCTGAACTCCCGAAGGATCCACGTGACCGATCACGTGTCGGACCATGCCACCCTTGCCTGCGGTGTCCATTCCTTGCAGGACCAGCAGGATGGAACGGTTGTCCCCGGACCTGCCGTTGGCGTAGAGCAACTCCTGCAGGTCGGACAGGACCGCGCCGCGCTCCTCGAGTAGACGTTCGCCGTCAGCTTTGTTTCCGGTGAATCCCGGAGTGCTGTTGCGATCGAGTTGATCGAGTTCGAACCCGGGCTCCGCCCGCAGTGTCTTGGCGGCCGGTGTTTCCCGCAGCGAGTCTTGTGCCATGCCGAAAGAGTGCCACAGGATCGACCCCTGTGGCTCGAAAGTTCGGTCTCGGGCGAGTCAGTCCTCGGCAGGCTTGACGAGGGGATGCGGAACCGACTTGAACTTGGCCGGTGATCCGTTGACCGCAGCAATGCCGGTGATGCCGCCCCACGTCATCATGGTGAGGTAGTCGATCAGCGATTCTGCGGACATCGACTTGTTGGAGATCCACCAGTGCGTCGCGAGCTGAATTCCGCCGACGATCCCGAACGCCCACGGCAGTGAACCGCCGGAATCCATCTCCATCTCGCGAAGACGATTGCCCAACACCGTGGAGAGCAATTCGGCGATCATGCGCTCGGAATCGGCAACGACGTCGCGGTTGGCGCCGGCGCCGTTGGCCATGACGTAGAGGTAGATGTCGGGGTCGGATGCCACCGTCTCGACGTACGCGGTGATGCTGGCCTGGGTGAGTTCGAAATCGTCGAGATCACCGCTGATCGCTTCGTAGATACGCGGCGACAGGATGGTCTCGACGTACCGCATCATCGTGGCGGTGGTGAGGTCGCTCTTGTCGGCGAAGTACCGGTAGAGCACGGTCTTGGACACACCGATCTCGGACGCGATCTCGTCCATGCCGATCTCACGGCCGCGTGCCCGGATAGCAGCGATGGTGCCGTCGACGAGTTCCTCGCGGCGAGCGATCTTGTGTTCGCGCCACCGACGCTTGCGACCGTCGGATTTCTCGGGCTTCGCATCAGCAACGACTGGGCCGTCTACCTGCTCGTTGTCCTGCACGGCATTCTTGGCCACGAGTCATCTCATATCTGTGGTGCGAGCCACGTCCGATCGGTCTACTTTCCGGTCCAGCTTAATGTCCGTGCCTTTATCTCGGGCACTCACATCCGCAGTTCGGGGGATTAAGTCCTAGCGAATCGGACATCGTGTCGCTCGCGCTACGCCGCGTCACACCTTTCGGCACAATGGCGAGGGTGCAGCAACTGAGCCTCTCCGCCTTCGACGACGCCGCTAAGCGTCGGGACCTTCGCAAGATGAAAGTCTTCGCCACTGGCCTCCTCGGCTTCGCGACGGTCGTCTACATCTTCTGCCGGTGGCAGGAATCCCGCGGCGCCGGAGAGTGGGTCGGGTACGTCCGGGCCGCGTCCGAGGCGGGCATGGTCGGCGCGCTTGCCGACTGGTTTGCCGTCACCGCGCTCTTCCGTCATCCGATGGGGCTTCCCATCCCGCACACTGCCATCATCAAGCGTAAGAAAGACCAGCTCGGAGCCAGTTTGAGCTCGTTCGTCGGTCAGAACTTCCTGGCTCCCGAGGTTGTGTCGGCCAAGGTGCAGCAGGCGCAGATTCCGCTCCGCCTCGGTACGTGGATGGCTGAACCTGCCAATGCCGCTCGCGTCGCCGCCGAGACGTCGACGGTATTGCGCGGGATGGTCGAGGTTCTTCGCGACGAGGACATTGCCCAGATCATCGACAACACGATCGTGAAGCGGCTGGCCGAGCCCATGTGGGGACCGCCGATCGGCCGAGTGCTCGGGGAGTTGCTCAAGGACAACAAGCAACTGCCGATCATCGAATTGCTTGCCGAGCGCGCGCATCAGTGGGCACTCGGCAGCCAGGAGACGATCGACCGTGTGATCGTTCGCGATTCGCCGGCGTGGTCGCCGAAATTCGTCGACGCCATGCTGGGGGAGAAGATCTACAAGGAACTCGTCGAGTTCACCTGGAAGGTCCGTTCCAATCCCGAACACGAGGTACGTCTCGCCGCCAACCGCTTCCTGATCGATTTCGCCGATGATCTGCAGAACGACCCGGAGACCATCAAGAAGGCCGAAGGGATCAAGGCGGAGATCATGGGCCGCGAGGAAGTGACGGGTCTGGCGTCCTCGACGTGGCAGGTCGCCAAGCGCCTCATCATGGAGTCGGTCGACGATCCGAACAGCACCCTGCGGACCAAGGTCGCCGAGAACGTGGCCGGCTTCGGAATCAGGCTGCGAGACGACGAATCCATGCGTGAGAAGGTCGACGGCTGGCTGGTGCAGGGCACCAAGTACATCGCGGAGAACTACACCGACGAGATCACCGGAGTCATCAGCGACACGGTCGAGCGGTGGGATGCCGACGAAGCGAGCCAGAAGATCGAGCTGCAGGTCGGTCGAGATCTTCAGTTCATCCGTATCAACGGCACCGTTGTCGGATCAATCGCCGGGCTGCTGATCTACACGATTTCGACGCTCATCTTCGGCTGAGCTGTCCGGTATGTGACGTCCACCACGAGTGCTAGCAGTAGTGCTTGCAATAGTTAGCACCCTCTCCTATCCTGGGAAATGTCCACTGGAAAGGGAGGACGCAATGCCAGCGAAGTCGACGAACTCCGATGACGGAGATCGTGAATTATCCGGTGCCGCAGCCGGAGCAAGCGACTTGGCAGCTCGCGTCGTCAGCTCTGCGGCACACGACATCGGGGGGTTCATTCGTGCACAGCGGGAAGCCGCCCAAGTTTCGATGCGCCAACTTGCTCAACTCGCCGGCGTCAGCAATCCGTATTTGAGTCAGATCGAACGCGGATTGCGCAAACCGTCGGCAGACGTACTGGCGCAAATTGCCAAGGGTCTTCGGGTCTCATCAGAAGTCCTGTACGTCCAAGCGGGATATCTCGAACAACGCCCGCACAGTCCCATCAGGGACGCGGTGTTGGCCGAGACGGCCATCAACGAACGGCAGAAGCAAGTACTGCTCGAAATCTACGACTCGTTCTGTCGCGAGAACGAGTCGTCCAGACCAGCCGCAGCGCCCGATTTCGCTGAATCGGCCGCAATTCCAGACACCGAGACTTCACTAGGAGAACAAGATGACTGACAAGAACGCCATCGACAGCGTCAAGACCTCGCTCTACGCCGCTGTCGGCGCAGGCGACCTGGTTGTCCAGGCCGTGGCCGATGTAGTCGCTCAGGTTCGTGAGCGCGCCGAGAACACCCAGGGTGACGTCAACGGCCGTGTCGACGGTGCCCGCGAGAAGCTCGCTTCCGTTCAGGGTGACGTTGCCGAGAGCGTCGAGGCACTGCGCGAGCGTCTCGCCGGCCTGCCGTCCGAGCTGCCCGAAGAGCTCGCCGAGCTGCGAGAGAAGTTCGCACCCGAGGAACTCCGCAAGGTCGCCGAGGCATACCTCAAGGTTGCCGGCGATCTGTACAACTCCCTCGCAGAGCGCGGCGAAGACGCAGTCGAGCGCATCCGCAAGCAGCCCGCAGTCGAAGAGGGCATCGCTGCTGCAGAGTCGGCACTCGGCGACGCCGTCGAGCTGACCGAAGACGCACTCGGAACCGTTGCTCGTCAGACGCGCGCCGTGGGCGAGCAGGCTGCCAAGCTGGCCGGCCGCGCTGCCGGACGCATCTCCGACACCGCAGAAGAGGTCGGCGAGAAGATCGCTGACGCCGGCGAGAAGATCGCCGACGCAGGCGACGAGGCAGCACTGAAGGTCCTCGACCTCGGTGACCAGGCAGACGAGGCTTCCAAGGAAGCTGCCGCTCGCGTGACCGCTGCCGCTTCCGACGTCCAGGAGCGCGCGACCACCGCCGCCAAGAAGGCTGCTCCGGCAAAGGCTGCTCCGGCAAAGGCTGCTCCGGCCAAGGCCACCGCGCCGGCTCCGGCCAAGAAGGCTGCTCCGGCCAAGAAGGCCTGATTCTGCCCAGCTCCACCTGACGAAGGCTCCCGCGCTCAGCCGAGTGTGGGAGCCTTCGTGTTCGTCGGGAACCGGATGAGAACTTAGGATGTAGTTGTGACTCAAGTCGATGGGCTAGTCGGTCTGATCTTTCTCGCACTGAAAGTGCTCGCGTTGGTGGGTGCTGTCTACGCGATCGTTCATGCCGTCAGGCAGCGTCCGGACGCCTTTACCGCGGTCAACAAATTGACCAAGCCGATCTGGCTCGGAATTCTGATCGTTGCGGCGTTGATCCTGCTGGCGACATCCCCTGTCGGTCTCCTGGGCATCATCGCGGTTGTTGCAGTGTGTGTATATCTCGTCGACGTTCGACCGCGCGTGGACGACATCCAGCATGGCGGTTCCCGCTGGTAGTGGGCCGCGGTTTCTGCTCATCCGGTGACGCGGTTCCAGGTCACCGTGTGTTGCCCCACTCTTCGCTCCAACGCTGACAACGCGCGTTGTTCGAGTGATAGTGTCGGTTAACGGCAGTCACACATAGATTGCATCCGTCTGTCGTCAGCAGCAGTCAGGGGTAAATGCATGTCCAGTCGTTCGCGCACCACAGAGCTTCGAGTACTGGCAGGCGCCGTCGGGGTGGGAGCACTCGTCGCGGCAGTCGCTGGGATCCGTCATCGGCGATCCACGCGCGGGTTGACTCTTTCGAGCGACGTCGAGCCCAACGCACTCCTGAAGACTCCGACGCTCAAAGCTGATATCAGTGAACTGACCACCGACGACGGTGCGATCATCAATATCCGGGCTTACGGTCCCGTCGACGGCGATCCGATCGTTCTCAGTCACGGCTGGACGTGCTCAACCGAATTCTGGTACCCGCAGGTCAATGCGCTTGCCGGTGAATATCGCGTCATCACCTACGATCAGCGCGGTCACGGACGCAGCACCGTCGGTAATCTTCCGCTCGGCCCGGACGTCCTCGCCGACGACCTTTCTGCCGTGCTGGCAGCCACGGTTCGCGAGGACAAGAAGGCGGTCATCGTCGGTCACAGCATGGGCGGGATGAGCATCATCGCCTGGGCTGGTCGTCACCCCGACGAGGTCAAGAAGTACGCGTCGGCGGTCATGCTCGCGAGCACCGCGAGTGAAAGGTTGATCGCCGAGACCACGGTCATCCCACTGCCCAATCGCTTTCCTCGGGTGCCGGTCCCCGTGGGCCGCGCCATCCTCAGTTCGCCCGTTCCGTTTGTCTCCTCGGGCGCCATGACGAAGGCGATCCAGTACGTCTCGATGTCACCGAACGCGACCAAGGCCGAGATTCAGTTCTGCGAGAACATCGTTCGTGAGTGCAAGCCGCGTATTCGTGGCGGTTGGGGAGCAGCGCTGAGCACCCTCGACATTCACGAGGGACTCGACAATCTCGAAGTGCCGACCACCGTGCTCGTCGGTTCGCTCGATCGGCTCACTCCGCCGGTCCATGCGCGCAAGCTTGCGCAGGTCCTCGACGACGCCGGCAACCTCGAACGGTTGATCGTGTTGCCGGGCGTCGGTCACATGTCGTCGATCGAGAACATCGACGAGTTCGACAAGGAAATCGTGCGACTGCGCAATCTCTAGCGCAACGCAGCTCTAGCTGAAGACGACCGTCTTGCGCCCGTGGACCAGCACCCGATCCTCGAGGTGCCAGCGCAGTCCGCGTGAGAGCACGAGCTTTTCGATGTCTCGACCCTGGCGGACCATGTCGGCGACATCGTCGGCGTGGTCCACACGGATCACGTCCTGCTCGATGATCGGACCGGCATCGAGTTCGGCGGTCACGTAGTGGCAGGTGGCGCCGATCAACTTCACGCCGCGTGCGAACGCCTGGTGATAGGGGCGGGCACCGATGAACGACGGCAAGAAGCTGTGGTGGATGTTGATCGCGCGGCCGGCCCAGTGCTCGCACAGTGATTCGGGAAGCACCTGCATGAAGCGTGCAAGAACCACGGCGTCGGGGTTGTGGGCGTCGACCAGGGCGCGGACCTTCTCGAAGGACGGTCCCCGTTCGGCCGGGTCCTTGGCGAACGGAACGTGGTGGAAGTCGATCCCGTGGCGCTCGGTGACACTGCGCAGGTCCTCGTGATTTCCGATGACGGCGCTGATCTCTGCCGGAAGTTCTCCGCCCGCGGCGCGGCCCAGGAGGTCATGCAAGCAGTGACCTTCCTTGCTCACGAGCAGCACGATCTTCTTGGGTGCGCCGGAGTCGTGAAGAGTCCACTCGGTTTCCGGACCGATCTCGGCCGCAACAGCTTTGAACCGTTCACGAAGCTCGTCGATGCTCATGCTCACAGACGACGCACGGACCGCCTGACGCGTGAAGAACCATCCGGTGTCGGCATCGGCGTGGTACGCGGCCTCCACGATCCATCCACCGACGTCGGTGAGAAAGGTCGAGATGCGTGCGACGATGCCCGTGGTGTCGGGGCAGCCGAGGGAAAGAACATAGCGACGATCGTCGATCGAAGGTGCAGCGGTCATGCGGCCTAGTCTCTCAGGTGCGGCTGCGGCGACGGTCGCGTGGTGGTGTGCCAAGCTTTCCATCATGTCTGAAGCTGCACTCACTCGTTCCCAGGTTGCCGCGATGGTGGACCACACTCTCCTCAAACCCGAAGCCACCGCGGCCGATGTGACCGCCCTGATCGACGAGGCACGCAGCCTCGGTGTGCTGGCCGTCTGTGTCTCGCCGTCGATGTTGCCGATTCGCGCCGACGGACTGGTGACGGCGGCCGTCGTCGGATTCCCGTCGGGGAAGCATCATTCACTGGTCAAGGGTGCCGAAGCGCGACTGGCCGTCGATCAGGGCGCTACCGAGATCGACATGGTCATCGACGTAGGAGCGGCGGTCGCCGGCGACTACAGCGCTGTGCTCGCAGACATCCTCACCGTCCGTGAGGCGATGGGGGAGAGTGCGATCCTCAAAGTGATTCTCGAAACCGCTGCCCTGTCCGACGAGGCCATCGTCGAATGTTGCCGCGCAGCCGTGCGTGCCGGGGCGAACTTCGTCAAGACCTCCACCGGCTTCCACCCCGCGGGTGGGGCGACGGTCGAGGCCGTCGAACTGATGGCACGGACGGTCGGCCCAGGCGTGGGAGTCAAGGCCAGTGGCGGAATACGTACGACGCAGGCCGCACTCGACATGATTGCGGCCGGCGCCACCCGTCTCGGATTGTCCGGAACCCGAGCAGTATTGGACGGTCTGACCGACTAGGTCAGCAGGCCGCAGCTGTCCGGCACCGCCGAGGCGTTCTGGTTGTTCGCGTCGGCGACGGGCATGGCGTAAGCGCCGCCCTCCAGTGAGATCTGGATTGCGTCGTCGGTAACGGTCAGCTTGGTGGGCTTCATGTCCAGCGGGTACGTCTGCAGGCTGTCGGTGAGTGTCTGGACGATGCCGTCGACCAGGTCTGTCGGCAGACCCAATCCGAGAATCTCGGCGCCGACGGTCTGAACGTCGACCACACCGTTGGTGACGGTGGGCTTGACCGTGAGCTTCGCGAGCCCGACCGGTCCGACGTCGAACGCGAGTGTTCCGGCGCTCGAGTCGGCGGTGACGCCGGAGACGAGGCCACCGAAGGTCTGCTCCTGCAAGGTGGCGAGAATGCCTGCGGTAGACCAGGTGACGTCGGCGCTGGAGCTGCCGATGGTGCCGCTGTTACCCGCCGAGGGCTGCAAGTTGATGTCGTTCACCTTCGCGTGAACCTGCATGCCCGTTGCGGGGCCGAACGAAGAGTCGTCACTGTCGATGCTGATGTACGGCACCTTCTTGTCGACTGCCTGCAGGAGTACGGGCTTCCAGCTCAACCCGACGTCGACCTGGGATCCCAGTTCGCTCTGGAACTGATCGGCCATGCAGGTCTTCACCTGGTTGCGTACGTACAGTTCTCCACCGACGAGTGCCGCCACGAGCACGGCGATCACCACGAGAAGGATGACGAGCACTCGGTTGCGCGGACGAGGGTTGTTCGCTGCGACAGTCATTCGCCAGATTCTTCCCGACGAGTCTGAACGAACTCTGTGAATACGCACTTCCTCATTCCTGTGATGCGCGACACAGTCGCCCGTAGTCTGTTCGAAACGGCGTTTTCGACGGTCACCGGAGGTGGTCATGGCTTCGGACTACGAATCACTCGAGCTGCTGGCGCTGCGACAGTGTGGATTTGTCACGGCTCTCCAAGCGTCCGAACTGGGTTTCGGTCTGGCGTCGATGGAGGAGATGACGGAATCCGGAACATGGACATGTGAGTGCCGCGGACTCTTTCGCCTCGAACGCGTCAGACATACTGCCTTGGACGAATTTGCGAAGTGGTGCACGTGGTTCGCCGGTAGCGCCACCGTCTCGCATTACAGCGCCGCAGATCTACATGGCCTCGGGCACCTGCAACCTCGCTTCATTCATCTCTCGACAGCGCACCCACTCGCGGCGCCGACCCGCCAAGTCGCCCTGCACCGACTGCCGCTCGCGGACGACGAGTGCGAACAGATTGGACCCATCCGCATCACCACGCCTTTGCGCACCGTGCACGACCTCGCTTCCGGTGGAATTTCTCAAGTCCTGCTCAACGAAGTAGTCGCCGATGCGGTAGCGATAGGTCGACTGGACGCGCACGAGTTGTATCTCTCGTGTGAAAACGCGAGCATCGACGTTGCCGTCCGAGTGGAGTTGGCGCTCGCCGCAAGCCTGTAGTCGAGATTGATTTTCTATGCTTCTGCGACCTTCTGGCATCACGTTCGAAATCGAATATGACACCAATATCAGAGATTTGAAATGCGCTACTTCGGGGCGAATATTCTGACTTCAGTGCAGGTGGAGCGATATCTGGACCAGTACTTCGGGACTTTCGACCCATGATCGCTGCAGCTTGGTGATGTCGGCGATGAACTAATTCGGCGAAAAGCGTAGTTACTTTACAGTCAATGGGATAACGTCACGGCATCAAAAGCAGACGGACGCTTGTCCTGGACGGCTGTCTGCTCCCGTGTGCGAGAGGGATGTGGATGTCCGTGAGTGGTGTTCGTCGTGTTGTCGGTGGTTTGAGTGCGTTTGCTGTTTCTGCGGGTTTCGCGGTGGTTGCGGGTGTCGGGGTTGCAGGTGCGGCTCCGGTGACGGCGGAGTTCAATTCCGATGGGTACAAGGTGACTCGGACGATCAGTAACGGCACGCCGTCCGAGGGTGATGTGATCACGTCGAAGACGGTGTTCAAGCGAACTGCCGCGGTTCACAATCTGTATGCGGTGCGCGATTTTCATCCGGCGTGTATGACGTATGTCGATGGTTCGGCGACGGTGAACGGTAGTGCGTTCCGTGTCAACGAAGTGGCTACTGATTCTGTTCGGTTGAGTGCGGGTGCTACGGAGTGGCCGATGTGGGGCGGTGACGTCAAGACGTTCGAATTCCAGTATCGCGTCGGCGCGGATTGTGCTCGTGGTACCAATTTGTCGACGACGGTGCATTTCGACGGGACGGTGTTCGTTGACGACACGACGAATGGTCGTGGCCCGTCGATCAATGTTCAGAAGAACGTCTCGACGACGGCCGTGTCACCGGTCAGTGGCGCTCAGGTGGGGCAGCCGGTGACGTTGAGTGCGACGGTGACCGGTGGTGCCGACGGTGATTCGGTGGAGTTCTTCGACGCAGGTTCCAAGATCGGTGCGGGCGCGCTCGCCAATGGTGTTGCAACACTTGCCTGGACACCGACCACCCGTGGAGACCACTCGATCACAGCGAAGTTCGCCGACACGGCGCGTGCCGTCGGTTCCGCTTCGGCAGCGCTGATCGTGAACGTTTCGCAGGCCGATGCTCAGTCCAGTACGACGCTGGCGCCGATCTCGGGCGCGCAGGTCGGCAAGTCGACCACTCTCAAAGCGACTGTGTCCGCGTCGGGCACCGGTGGAACGGTCACGTTCAAGGTCGGCGGAACGGTGCTCGCTTCGGTGCCGGTGGCAGGCAACGGTGAAGCGACCTACGCCTGGGTTCCGACGGTTGCCGGTGCGCAGAACGTCGAGGCTGTGTTCGCCGGCAGATCCGGCGTCACCGGGTCGAGTACCACCGCGAATGTGACAGTCGCCGAACAGCCCGCCGGAACAACAAGCTCCACAACAGATCTCAGCGTAGTAGCGGGGCAGGTCGGCGTTGCACAGACGATCTCCGCTCAGATCAGTCCTGCAAATGCCGGTGGCACAGTCACCTTCAAGGACGGCGAGACCGTCATCGGCACGGCTACGGTCGATTCATCCGGGAAGGCCAGCCTTTCGTGGAAGCCCGCAACTCAGGGTCAGCGAATTGTCGCGGCGGAGTACTCGGGCGCCGGCACGGTGACGGCATCCTCCGATCAGGTCTCCGTCCAGATCGCCGCACCGGTCGACGGTGAAGAACCAGGCAACGGCACCGGTTCGCTCGGCAGCCTCGGCAACATCTTCGGCTCCTAGCAATCAATACCCGGTGATGCCCCGCCCGCTTCAGGTGGTGGGGCATCACCCATATCCCTCACTTCTCGAGAAGGAAAATCTATGTCTGTAGGTTCTGCACGTCGTGCAGTTGCAGGTTTGAGTGTGTTTGCTGTTTCTGCGGGTTTCGCGGTGGTTGCGGGTGTCGGGGTTGCTGGTGCGGCTCCGGTGACGGCGGAGTTCAATTCCGATGGGTACAAGGTGACTCGGACGATCAGTAACGGCACGCCGTCCGAGGGTGATGTGATCACGTCGAAGACGGTGTTCAAGCGAACTGCCGCGGTTCACAATCTGTATGCGGTGCGCGATTTTCATCCGGCGTGTATGACGTATGTCGATGGTTCGGCGACGGTGAACGGTAGTGCGTTCCGTGTCAACGAAGTGGCTACTGATTCTGTTCGGTTGAGTGCGGGTGCTACGGAGTGGCCGATGTGGGGCGGTGACGTCAAGACGTTCGAATTCCAGTATCGCGTCGGCGCGGATTGTGCTCGTGGTACCAATTTGTCGACGACGGTGCATTTCGACGGGACGGTGTTCGTTGACGACACGACGAATGGTCGTGGCCCGTCGATCAATGTTCAGAAGAACGTCTCGACGACGGCCGTGTCACCGGTCAGTGGCGCTCAGGTGGGGCAGCCGGTGACGTTGAGTGCGACGGTGACCGGTGGTGCCGACGGTGATTCGGTGGAGTTCTTCGACGCAGGTTCCAAGATCGGTGCGGGCGCGCTCGCCAATGGTGTTGCAACACTTGCCTGGACACCGGCTGACGTCCGAACCCACAGCGTGACGGCCAAGTACCTCGGAAATGCAAAGGTGGCGACCTCCACGTCGTCAGCTGTCGACGTCGTCGTGTCCGAAGCGGACAAGAGCACTGCAACCGCGATCACCGGTCCCGCAAGTGCAGTTGCAGGTGAGTCCGTGACCGTCGAGGCTACGGTGTCGCCTACTCCGGCGGGTGGCACGGTGCAGTTCAAAGACGGTGCAACCGACCTCGGCGGCGCCGTTACCGTCGATGCCAACGGCAAGGCGTCGCTGACGAATTCCTATGCAGAAGGCGCGCATTCGATCGTGGCGGTGTACTCCGGTTCCGGTGTCTACCAGACTTCGACGTCGGCGCCCCATGCGCTGACAGTCGCTCCGGTGGTGGTCGAGGAGAACACAACGACCACCCTCGTCGGCCCGTCGACGGCGTCGACCGGTGAGGCATTGTCGTTCACTGCCTCTGTCTCGACCGGTGTTGCAGGTGGCACCGTGCAGTTCAAGGAAAGTGGCAGGGATCTGGGCTCCCCGATTCCCGTGGACGCAACGGGTAAGGCGACATCCACGCCGATCTTCAACGTGGCGGGTGAGTACAGCATCACCGCAGTGTTCTCGGGTTCGGGTAACTACTTGGGCTCGACATCGAACGCCCAGACCGTGAACGTCAAGGCGCCGGCTCCCACCGACCAGCAGACCCAGACGGTCTTGACCGTTCCGGCGGATGCAAAAACCGGTACGGCAGTTGGTCTGTCCGTAACCGTCACGCCGACGCCGGTGGGCGGCACAGTGCAGTTCAAGGACGGCTCGGGCAATCTCGGCTCGCCGGTGCCGGTCGTCGAGGGCAAGGCGTCGATCATGCACGAGTTCGCGAGCGTCGGTACGCACGACATCACGGCCGTCTACTCGGGTGCAACAGGATTCCTCACCTCTATCTCGGCTGCTCACTCGGTTTCGGTCACGGCTCCGGCCGCGGAGGATCAGGAAACGTCCATCACCGTGAGCGCTCCGGCGTCAGCGGTCAAGGGCGCGAAGGTTGATCTCGTTGCGGCAGTGGTACCTACGCTCAGCGCAGGAACGGTTCAGTTCATGGACGGAACCACCCCGATCGGTGGACCGGTTGCGGTGGTGAACGGTAAGGCCACGCTCTCGCACACCTTCACCGAACTCGGAGATCGCCGAATCACCGCGGTGTTCAGCGGAACTGACGGCTACCTCGGTTCCGAGACCCAGGCTGCAGTCACCGTCAAGATCACGGCAGAGTCCGACGGCGGAGAGCCCGGCAGCGGCGGCAGTTCGACAGGTTCGCTGGGAAGCCTGGAAAACATCTTCGGGTCCTAGCCCGACGCCTGCACACAGACGCCTCGCCGCAGAGACAACTTCTGCGGCGAGGCGTTTCCCGTCTGCGAGTTCAGGGGTTCGGCGCTACGACATGCCATGGCACCGTCAGGATGCAGTCGCGAAGACGTCGTCGCGCGGGCTGCACGGGAATTCCTTGCGCCCGAAGAATTTCCAATGCGGCAGCCCAGCGGTGTCGAGGTCCGAACGAGGCGTGTGGCGCAGCGGTGGCCCAGGCTCGATCGGCCGCGCTGAGCAGCGCGTGGATCGGCTCACCTGGAACGTTGCGGTGAATGAGAGCCTTCGGGAGACGTTCCGCGATGTCGGAAGGACGCTCGATGTCGAAGGGGTCCCAGGCCAGTGTCAGGGTCAATGGACGATCGGCGTCGAGAAGCACCCAGGCGCAACGCCTTCCGAGCTCGTCGCAGGTTCCGTCGAGTAGCAGTCCGCCCGGGGCGAGGCCGGACTGAATGTGTGCCCACGCAGAGTCCACAGCGTCCTCCGGGTATTGCCGGAGGACGTTGAAGGCGCGTACGAAAACGGGTGTGAGACCGGCCAGTTCGAATCCGCCACGGGCGAAGCTGACACCGTCACGACTCTCGACCACGCGGGCGGGGTCGATCTCGAGCCCGATGACGCGTCGATCCCGCCGGACAGCGGTGAGGCGGCTTGCCATCTCGAAGGTGGTGTCCGGCCTCGCCCCGTACCCGAGGTCGACGATCAACGGATCGGCCGCATTGTTCAGGGCGCGAGCGATAGTGCGGTTGTGGACGATCCACCGGTCACTTCGTCGCAGTCTGTTGATCCCCGTCGTGCCACGGGTGATGACCCCCTCGATCTTCGGGGGTGGAGCCTTCTTCACGTCGGCTTCAGCGTGCGGCGAGCCAGGTCGCGGTGACCTGGGCTTCGGTGCGGAACAGATCGACGAGGTTGATGAGCATGAGCTGTTCCAACTTCGCGCCGATGAACGGTATGAAGACCTTCGCCTCGGACGTGGTTCGCAGCGTGGACCCGGTATCGGTCGCGAACAACTCCATGGTGCCGGACAGATTCCCCGGCCCGGCCGGGATGGACGCTTCGTACGTTCCGGTCACGGTGTCACCGAAGGCGCCGTACGACTCCTTACGCGTAATGACCAGATCCTTCTTCATCACCGTCTGAGCAATGTCCGGCAAATCGGTGCGCGGGAGAATGTGGTGCAGCACTAGATCGATTCCGGAATCGGTGACCTCGAAATGTTCCACATGGTTCTCGGAATGCTTGCGCATCTCCTCGACGCGGGCCTCCCAGTACGAGCGGTCCGCCAGTGCCGCGTAGACCTGCTCGGGGGAGTGCTGATAGCGGGCGGAGTAGTCGATGCGGCGAGCCATGATCGGAAAGAATACCTGTTACGCGCTGTGACAAGCCAAATTGGCCGTATCCACAACTATTCCCGCCCGCAGGATTTTACTTCGCGATCCACTCCCGGGTGAAGTCCTGTTCGGCCTGGATGAGCCGGACAACCTCGTCGACAATTGCGCTTTCGATCTTTCCGCCGAGGAACGGGATCTTGACCTCGACCTCACCCTCGATCTCGAGAGTGGCGGAGTTCTCGTCGCCAGTCAGGACCTGCGTGCCCTCGATACGGGCGGGAACACCGTCGACGTGGGCGGAAAAGGTGCCCGTGGCCTTGCCGTCCTTGAAAGGAGCCATCGTCTCACTGCGCTTGATGACGATGTCGCCGTTGACGACCTTCGACACCATGCTCGGGAGATGCTCGGCGGCGATGATCTGCGACATCGTGACCGCGACGGTCTCGTCGCGAACGGTCAGCTCTTCGATCGCCGCGCCGGGACCACCGACAGCGACGATTCGGTCGCGCCAGTACTGCTCGGAGGTCACCGCCTCATGGACCTTCTCGGCGGGGACTGTGTACTTCGACGAATGCTCGATGCGACGGCTCACGATTGTGGAGGCTACCGTTTATCGATGTGTGGGACGTAACCATTGGCAGACGCGTCGTGGAATCAGGCGCTTTCGTGTCCGAGAACGTTGACTTGTCGGGATTGACGACGCTCCGAATCGGAGGACCGGCGCGGCTGCTCGCCGAATGCCCGACGACGCAGTCGTTGATCGACGTCGTGACGCTGCTCGATCGCGAGCAGATCCCGACGCTGATTCTCGCCGGCGGATCGAATCTCGTGATCTCGGACGCGGGATTCGACGGAGTTGTCGTTCGTGTGGCCAACACCACCGTGAGCCTCGACACGGACCGCGTCATTGCCGAAGCGGGCGCAGTGTGGGACGAAGTAGTCGGCCAATCCGTCGCCGCGGAACTGGGCGGCCTCGAATGCCTGTCCGGGATTCCGGGCTCGACCGGTGCGACGCCGGTGCAGAACGTCGGCGCGTACGGCGTCGAGGTGGGCTCGCGGCTCCGGCAGGTTCAATTGCTCGACCGACGCAGCGGCGAAGTGTCGTGGGTCGAACCGTCGAAACTCGAGTTGGGCTACCGGTCGAGCGTTCTCAAGCATTCCGATGCAGCAGTGGTTCTCGCCGTCGAATTCGATGCGTCGACCGACGGATTGAGCGCCCCGCTCGCGTACCGCGAACTGTTCACCGCACTCGGGGCCGAGGAAGGCGAGCGGTTGCCTGCGTCGCAGGTCCGCGAGGCGGTTCTGGGATTGCGGACAGGAAAGGCGATGGTGCTCGATCCGTACGACCACGACACTTGGAGCGCGGGTTCCTTCTTCACCAACCCCGTGGTGCCGGACGACAAGCTGCCCGCTGTGCTCGGAGCAATAACCGAACAGCTCGGAGACGTCACCGTGCCGCAGTTCCCGGGCAGTGGTGGAACCAAGCTCTCGGCCGGATGGTTGATCGAACGGGCCGGATTCTCCAAGGGGTATCCCGGTGAAGATGCACCGGCCAGGCTGTCGACGAAACACACCTTGGCGTTGACCAACAGAGGGTCGGCAACGAGCGCGGATGTGGTCTCGCTCGCGCGGACGGTTCGCGACGGCGTCGAAGCCGCGTTCGGTGTCCACCTGGAACCGGAACCGGTAACTGTGGGCTTCACCATCTGATTCCTGACGGAGCCCGCAGGTAGCCTGTTGAAGTGCATGAGCTGGGTGGTCGGAGAAGTCGTTCGCGTCTTGTTGCGTTGGTAGCTGTAATGCTCGCTGTAATGGTGGCCGCTGTCGGCTGCACGATCGGTGGCAAGGACGGACAGGGCGGTGCGGCGGCCGCCGAACCAGCACCTGTTGCGACCGTGGTGTCGACGCCGGCACCCGGTACCAAAGACGTCAGCCCGGTCGCGCCCGTCTCGGTTGCGGTGACCCAGGGAACACTGGCCGACGTCAATCTCAGCAACGCGGCCGGTAAGGCCGTCGCCGGACAACTCTCGCCTGACAAGACGACGTTCACCGTCAGTGAGGCACTCGGCTACGGCACCACGTATTCGTGGTCGGGCTCGGCAACCGGAACCGACGGCAAATCCGTGCCAGTGCAGGGGAGCTTTACGACGGTCGCCCCGGAGTCGACCACCGGCGCCACCCTCAACATCGCCGACGGCCAGGAAGTTGGAATCGCGGCACCGATCACGTTGCAGTTCGACAACTCCGTCGTCGACAAGGCGGCCGTCGAGAAGGCGCTTGTCGTGACCACCGTGCCGCCCACCGCCGGATCGTGGGCATGGCTGGCCGACGACAACGGCGGGTCACGGGCCCATTGGCGTCCGGCCGATTACTGGGTGCCGGGCACAACTGTCCATCTGGACGCCAAGCTCTACGGCTTGAACTACGGCGGTGGCGCTTACGGCGACCAGGATCTCACGCTCGACTTCACGATCGGTCGTAGCCAGATCGTGAAGGCGAACGCGCCGAGCCACCGCATGCAGGTGGTGCGAGACGGTCAGACGATCATGGACATTCCCGTCAGCTACGGCGAGGGAAACGAACCTCGAAACGTCACGCGCAGTGGCATTCACATGGTGACGGAGAAGTACGAAGACTTCATGATGTCCAATCCGCCGTTCTACGAGAACGTGCGTGAGCGTTGGGCGGTGCGCATCTCCAACAACGGCGAATTCATCCACGCCAATCCCGAAACCACCGGGGTACAGGGCTCGTCGAACGTCACGAACGGTTGCATCAACCTGTCGACATCCGACGCGCAGGAATACTTCGGAACCGCCCTCTACGGTGACCCCGTCGAGGTGACCGGCACGTCGATCGACCTGTCGCCTGCGGACGGCGACATCTACGACTGGGCGATCGATTTGCCGACCTGGAAGTCGATGTCTGCACTGGCGTAAGTCTCTACTGCTGTGAACCGAGAAATCCCTCGACGAGCGGAACCATCCGGGCGTTGCTTGCGTCAATACAGGTAAGCGCTGTCGGCTCGGGGGAGTCCGACGGGGATTTCGACGTCAGGGGGCAGCGGTGGGCATTCCATTTCTGGAAGATGTGCTTGGCAGGATCTCCGAAGCGACGCATGCCGTCCCGTCCGGCGTGGCGGCGTTGCCAGTTGTCGGCGCTCCCATCGCGAGCGCAGTCGCTACATCTGCTCTGGTGCAATCCGTAACCGACGACCGCGGCGCGTTCGACGACGAGATGGCTGTTGCGACCGCCGACGCCGATGCAGAGCGCGCACGAGCCTGGGGTGAGCGCGATGCCCTCACCGCCCAGACGTCATCGCTCGAGTACAGCGAACATGCAATCGTGGACGACGATCCTTTCGATGCGATGTCGCACTCCGAAATCTTCAACCACGTCAACGAGATGAATCCGGCAACCCTGAGTGCAATCGGTGAGGCCTGGAAGGCAATTGCCGGCCGGGTGGAATCTGGCATCGGGAAGTTCCAGAACGATGTGAACGGTGCAATCACCGAAGGCTGGCAGGGGCGCGGCGGCTCGGCTGCGTTGGAAGCAGTGCTGGCCTACTCGGCTGATGCGGGTGAGCTGAAGGTGCGGGTCGATCTGATCTCGAACAAGATCGAGGAGGCGAAGATCGCACTCGACGAGGCCAAACGCTCGATTCCGGCACCCGACGGCGCCTCGACGGTCGAGAGGTTTCTCAGCCTGGTTCCCGGGGCTACGTGGAAGCAGGCCCAATACGAAGCGGAAGAAGCCGAACGTCAAGCGCGCCAGGTGATGAAGGACGTGTATCTGCCGTACATGAAGCGTGCGGACGACCAGGTGCCGATCCTCCCGGCCGCTTTCAATCCGGTCACCGGCAATGGCGGGGCTGGAAGTGGCGGGGCTGGAAGTGGCGGGGCTGGAAGTGGCGGGGCTGGAAGTGGCGGCGCATTCGGTGGTGGTGGTTCCGGCGGAGGAATGGCCTCGGGAACGGGGAACGGGCTCGGCGCGCCATCGGCGTCGGGTGGCGGAGTTGGTGGAGGAGTGGACGGTGGAAACTCCGGCGGTGCAAATCCGGCCGGAGACGGTTCCGGTCAGAACCCTTTGGGCCCCAATTCCGGAAATGGTGACAACCGTAGTGGTGTTGACGCCCAAGGGAATTCCGGTGCCGACGCCGCCCGGTCCGCAAACGATTCCGGCCCGGCCGGGACCACCGCGGCACATGCCGGTCCACTGTCCGCCGGTGCAGCGCCGGATGGCCTTGCCCGTGCAACTCCGAATGGTGCTCAGCTCGGTTCCGGCGTGCCGTCAGGTCTGGTGGGTAGCGGTTCGGGTGGAGGTTCTGCCGGTGGAATCGGTACCGGCGGTTTCGGGCCCGGTGGAGCCCTCGGACCTGGCGGCCCTGGCGGCGGCGGTGGCCTCGCCGGTGGCGGACGTGGGGGAGTCAACGGAACTGGCGGTACTTCGGCGACGGGCGCGCAGAGCGGTCGGGGCGCGATGGGTGGCGTCGGCGGCATGGCACCGGGACGAGGGCAAGGGCAAGACGAAGACAACGTTCACGACACCCCCGGCTACCTCGTCACCGTCGAGAACGGTAACGCCCTGATCGGCGACCTACCCATGGTCTCCCCGGCGGTACTGGGCGAATGACCACCATGCAATGGCAGTTCACCGGCCTCGAATTCCAGATTCTCTGGGAAGCGGTCGGACGTGACCGACTCCCGTACCCGCTGCGGTTTCGTCCGGCGGCCGACACCATGATCGAGTTGACAGCGGCGCGACGTCGAGCGGGAGCGCACCTGACTGCAGTGCTCGACGATCGGCTGCATCACGTTCTCGGTGCTCTTGCGAATCCTGATGCTCGTGTGGAGGTTTCCGGTTTCCATGGGCAGAAGATGAGTACGGTGACGCGATTGCACGGTGTTGTTGCCGGCGACCTGGGTGTGCTCCTGACTCAACTGCCCGGCAGGACTGTCGACTGTGGCTCCGACGTGGTTTTCACCGTGGCACGCCCATCGGCAATTCCGCGGATGCTCGTCGATCACCTGCCGACCTGCCCCGCTGGATCGGAGCGTGGCCTGAACATCGAAAGGCCGAAAACTGCCGGGAGGCAGAGCTTTCTGAGCAGCGCAGCCGGTGCGCGCGGGAGCGAGGAAGTGAGCAGATTCTTCGGCCGAGAGCGGACCTCGATCGGTGAAGTCACCGCATACCCGGGAGGAGCCGTCGACAGCAGGCCGACAGACGACGGAATAACATTCCACTGGTACGACTATGCCGGCGACGGTCGGTACATCATCACCGCGGGTGAAACCGTGAGTGCCCGCGGCGCTTCCGCGGAAGTGACGGAGGCCGAGATTGCACGCAATCTCGACTCCGTCCTCCGTCAGTCGATTCGCCCGAGGCTCTAGCTGTTCGGTGCGATTCGAACTAGCTGGTGGTGCGATGGAACCGACCGGGGCTTGCCTGATCCCGCGGCTTGACGATGATCTGATCGAGGTTCACGTGTGACGGCCGGGACGCGACAAACCCGATGATCTCGGCGATGTCCTGCGCTACCAACGGTGTGATTCCCTCGTACACCTTGTCGGCCTTGTCCTGATCGCCCTCGAACCGGACGAGTGAGAACTCCGTCTCGACGGCTCCCGGCGCGATTTCGGTCAGTCGAACGGGCTTACCCAACAGTTCACCGCGCAATGTCCGATGAAGGACGGCTTGAGCGTGTTTGGCGGTGGTGTAGCCCGAGCCGTTGTCGTATGCCTCCAGCGCGGCCACCGAGGTGATGGTCACGACCAGACCGTCACCCGAATCGATCAGCTTGGGCAGCAGTGCCTTCGTCACACGCAACGTGCCCAGGACATTGGTCTCCCACATCCACCGCCAGTCGTCCAGATCGGCGTCCAGGACTGTTGCCAGACCCTTTGCACCACCCGCGTTGTTGACCAACACGTCGACACGGGGGACCACGGCCGCGAACGCGTCGACGGAATCCTCGTCGGTGACGTCGAGTTCGAGAGCGGTACCACCGATCTCCTCGGCGATCTTCTCGAGACGATCGACGCGGCGAGCACCGATCACGACGTGGAATCCCTGAGCTGCCAGGGTGCGGGCGGTGGCCTCACCGATTCCGGAGCTGGCTCCGGTGACTACGGCGATGCGGGCATCGGAAGAAATGGTCATGATGCAATCGTAGGGCTAGTCGGCGGCATACTCTGCCTCCCGTTCGATGGATTCGATGTGACGACGCGGTACCTTGACCGGGCCAGGGGTGTAGGTGACGGCGCGCAGCGCGCCGCTGTACCGGAATGGTCCGTGGCGTCGTCGTACTTCCCACGACACAGGTCCTCTGGCGTCGACCCCGACCGAGATGCCGGTCCACGGCGCCATCCCGACCAGTTGTACTTGCCCGAGCAGTTGGCCCGCGTGAATGCCGTCGACGCTGACGTGGAGATCCCAACGCAACCGCGGTAACACCGCCACGGACACGTCGATTTGCTTGGTGCCGACCGGCAATGGCCCCGCATCGACCACGGAGTAGGAACCGAAGGCGTTGTATCCGAGATGCAGGTTGCCGTCCTCGACGTAGAGAAGATATCCACCTTGTGGATCCCCATGGGCGACAAGGACGCCGGCGTCGCCTTCGCGGTAACCGTCGAGTTCGATCGTGATGTCGAAGTCACGGAACCCGATCAGTTTGGATGAGCGGTAGCGCTCCAGTGGGGGCGTTCCCGCAAGTAGTCGCACCGGGCGTGAGAGTGCCTCCTCCTCCGGACGGCGAACCGCGCCGACGGTATTGCCCAGTAGAGGAAACACGGTGTTCGCCCACGCCGAGTGGTCCCAGGCCTCGGCGAGTTCGCGAACCTTGTCGGGAAACCGTGATGCGAGGTCGTCGAGCTCGGTCGGGTCGGCTCGGACGTCGAACAATTGCCAGTGCGGTTTGTCGATGTCAGCTGGAGCGAGCGCCAGCAGTTTCCATCCGTCCTTGTAGTAGCCGCGGATTCCGGTCACCTCGGTGTACTGCTCGGTGTGGGTACTCGGAGCGGTGGGTGAACGCAGAACCGGCGCGCTCGACGCGCCGTCGAACTCCTTGACAGGCAGCCCGTTTCGCACGGTGGGGGTTTCGATTCCGGCCAGTTCGAGAAGCGTCGGCGTCAGGTCGGTGACATACGCGAACTGGTCGCGGATCCCGTTGTCGCCCGCTTCGGGTTTCAATCCCGCGGGCCAGGACAGGAGGAAGGGAACACGGATCCCACCGGCAAAGGATTGCCCTTTGTAGAACCGGAAGGGGGTGTTGGACGTCTGCCCCCATCCACGTGGATAGTGCACGCCCAATTCAGGTCCGCCGATGAGGGATTCGTCGTGTGGGACATCGCCCACCCAGTCCGGATCCTGAATATGTGCGAACTGCGCGAAGTAGCTTCGAGTCCCGTCCGAACCGCCCTCGGCGGTGCCGCCGTTGTCCGAGGTGAAGACGATGATCGTGTTGTCGAGTTCGCCCAGTTCGTCCAGGGTGTCGACGATGCGTCCGACGCTCTGATCGATCGAGTCGACCATCGCCGCGTACACCTCCATGTAGCGGGCGAACCGAGACTGCACCTCCGGCGTGAGCGAATCCCATTCGGGCACGTCGAACCCGGGTTCGGAGTTACGCGGTGCCTGTCGTGTCCCCTCCTGAAAGAGTCCCTGCAGTAGCTGAGAGGCGAACCGCGACTCGCGGATTCGATCCCAGCCCTCGTCGTAGCGACCGCGGTATTTCGCCTGATCGGCGGGTTTGGCCTGTAAGGGTCCGTGCATGGCGACGTGTGCGAAGTAGAGAAAGAACGGCTTGTCCTGATCGTGGGCGCGAAGGTCCTTGATGTACCCGACAGCCTTGTGGGTCAGATCGTCGGTGAGGTAGTAGCCCTCGGGATACTCGTCGACGTCGACCACAGAATTGTCGGAGATCAGTTGATTGGGGTAGTAGAAGGAGTTGAGTCCTTCGAGTGAGCCGTAGTAGCGATCGAATCCACGCTGTGTCGGCCAGGAGTCACGACTTCGTCCCGGGGCGAGGTTTGCGTCGCGCACGAGATGCCACTTGCCCACCGCATAGGTCGCATAGCCCGCGCCGCGGAGGATTTCGGGGAGTGTCTGGACGTCGTCGGCCAATTCCAGACGCAGTCCGGGGTATCCCGGATCGGCGTTGGCGACAAATCCGTACCCGGCGCGGTGCGGATTGAGGCCGGTGAGAAGCGCGGCGCGCGACGGCGAGCAGAGGGGCGTCGTGTGATAGTTGGTCATTCGAATGCCCTGCGAGGCAAGGCGGTCGAGGGTGGGAGTCTCGATCTCGGAGCCGAACGGTCCGATGTCGCTGTATCCCATGTCGTCGATCAGAACCACGACGATGTTGGGTGATCCGAGAGCCGGGGTCGTGGCTGTGGGCCACGCCGGGGTCGAATCGGCTGCGGTTCGGCCGATTCGACCCTCGAAGCCTTCGTAACCGCGCGCGTGCGGCGGAAGGGCGGAATCTGCGTGAGTCATGAGTTGTTCGAGGCACCTTCTGCCGCAACTGCACCTTCGATAACCGAATACTCGGAAGCGTCGCCGGCGATACTGCGGCTTCGTTCCCCATGGATGTTGACCGGGATGTCGCCGGCCAGTGTGATGCGCTCCAGACGCCGGTACTGGTTGTCGTAGTCTGCGATCGCGTAATGCTGGGTGGCCCGGTTGTCCCAGATCGCGACGTCACCCGCTTCCCAGTTCCAGCGCGTCGTGTACTCGAGCTTGATGGCGTGATCCTGCAAGAGCTTGAACACACCGTTCGACTGTTCGGTGCTCAACCCGACGAAGTTCTTGACAAAATGTCCGAGGACGAGCGTGCGTTCTCCGGTTTCGGGGTGGACACGCACCACAGGGTGCTCCGTCTCGAAGTACGTGGACTGGAACTCCTCGCGGTAGGCGGCCGTGCGATCTTCGGTGAGACGCTCGGCGCTGGTGGCCGCGTAATCGTAGACGTTCGTGTGGCGAGCCCAGAGGTTCTCCGCGAGCGCCTTGAGTGGATCCGGCAGTCCGTTGTACGCGGCTACCCCTGACGCCCACGTCGTGGAACCGCCGTATTCGGGCAGCTGCACCGCGCGCAGGATCGAAGCTTTGGGGATGCGATCGACGAAGGTGACGTCGGTGTGCCAACTGTTGGCCTTGCCCAGGTCCGAATCGATGGGCAGAACTTTTGCGCCGTGCGACTTCACCGTGGGGTGGGCAGTGGTCGGGGTGCCCAACAGCTGGGCGAACTCGTACTGCGAATCGTTGTCGAGGTGGTTCTGTCCGCGGAAGAAGATCACCTTGTGTTCGAGAAGCGCCTGTCGGATGAGTGAGATCGTCGCCGGATCGAGGTGCTCGCCGAGAGTGATTCCGTCGATTCGGGCGCCGATATGCGCGCCGAGGGGGGTGACAGTGCCGCGAGCGGCGCCGGCAGCCGCCCCGTTCGTTGATGCCGCGTCCGTGAGGGTCGGCTTGGCGAAAGCTGTAGACATGGTGCACCTTTCGTGGGGAGTGCACCCACCCAAACACGCGAGAATCCGCCTCGACAGGGTTGTGGTCAGTGTGATCGTTACCGCACCTGATTTGTGAATCTCGGTGAAGCTGCTACTTTTGGAGCCATGTCGACCGACCAGCCTGCCGCTTTGCGGGTCACCTATGTGACCGCTGCGCTTGGTTCGCGTCTGCCCTTGGCGCGAGAGCTGTGTTGTCGCCGCCGTTCTTTCTGCAGCTAATTTCTGCGCCTTTCCTGTCTTTCTCTTCGCTTGACCAGCGCAAAAGCTGATTTCGCGGTCGACAGAGATATGCGCCTTCTCCTCCTTCTGCAAGGGACAGCCATGTCGACACCCACCATCTCCGCCATTCCGAACATCAGATCGCGAACCGCGCTCTCGGGAACGCGGACCCGTACCCAGATCGTCGTGCCCGAACTGCGCATTGCCGACGGACCGTCCGCGACGGTGTTGCGCATTGCTCGATCCCGCGGGCCGCTCTCTCGCGATACCGCGGCGAAAGCGTCCGGACTGAGTATTGCCACCGTGAACCGGCAGGTCACGAGCCTGCTGGACCTCGGGATCCTGCGCGAACGCGCAGACTTGACAGCCTCCGGCGCCATCGGGCGTCCGCGGGTTCCGTTCGAGGTCAACCACGAGCCGTACTTGACCGTGGGCATTCATATCGGTGCCGTCGTCACCAGCATCATCGCCAGCGACATTCGTGGCAAGGTGCTCGGCGCCGTCGAGATTCCGACTCCCGCCACCAATTCTGCTGTCGCGCTTGCCACCATTGCGCGCTCGGCCAAATCGTTTGCCTCACGGTGGCACAAGCGTCGTCCACTCGCCGTCGGCGTGGCCATCGGCGGTCGCGTCGATTCGGCGACCGGAGTAGTCGATCACCCGCGCCTGGGGTGGAAGGGCGCCAAAGTCGGATCCATCATCGGAGCCGGCTTGGACCTTCCTGTATCAGTCGCCGCCCACGTCGAGGCGATGGCTGCGTCGGAACTTCTGCTCAGCACCGACCGTGCCGAGGCTCCGACGCCGGGCACTACCGGGCTGTACTTCTACGCCCGTGAAACTGCCGGTATCGCAATCACTTTCGAAGGTCGAGTGCACACGCCGTCCAGCGGACCCGGTTCGATCGCGCACCTTCCGACGGGTTCGTCCGCACGGTGCACCTGCGGCGCCGTGGGTTGCCTTGAAGCAACGATCAGTGACCGCGCCGTAGTCGCGCAGGCTTTGTCTTCGGGCGCAGTGATCCAGGGCAGTGAGCGTGTCACGATCGCGGACGTCTACCGGGCTGCGTCGTCGGGTTCCATTCCGGCACACGAGCTTCTGGTTGATCGAGCACGCGTCCTCGGCCGGACGGTGGCAATGCTGCGTGACCTGTTCAACCCGGATCGTGTGATTCTGGGTGGTCAGGCATTCACCGACTATCCCGCCGGAGTGCCCCATGTCGCCGAGGCTTTCTCGACGGCATCCTCTTTGGAGCGTAAGGACATTCGAATTACCGGTTTCGGTAATCGGGTCCAGGAATACGCTTCCACGGTCGTGTCACTGAGTTCACTGTTTGCTGATCCCGCTGCGGCCATGCGTCGCGCGTCGGCCGTCTGACTGCGAAGAGGGTAGTCAGAGTTCCGGTCGATCCAAGACTCGCAACCATGATCCGTCGGACTGGCGGCGCGCGACCTGCGTGCGCCCGCCGGTTCCGTCGGAAGGTTTGGTCGAGGTCATGGCGAGGTCGCCGCTGATCACCGTCGGTAGAGATTCCTCGACGGTGAATCTCGGTGCAGCTGCCAGCATCTGAGAGATCACCTCGCGGATGGCTTGGCGACCCACGGTGAGGGATCCGGGCGGGAAGGCCATCACCGCATCCTCCTCGTAGAGTGCGGCGACGGCGTCTGCGTCACCAGCGTTGGCGAACTGCACAAAAAGCTTTGCGATGTCTTCCGGGGTTCCGGCCTTCTGAACGTCATCTGTTGTTGTCATGCTTCCATCGTTCTACCGCACCGGCGATAAGTCCAAGATCTAGTTTGTCTCGCAGCTAGAATCAGCAGTTATGGAACTTCGGCAGCTCGAATACTTTGTCACGGTAGTGGAGGAAGCCAACTTCACTCGCGCCGCCGAGCGGCTTCACGTAGCCCAACCGGGTGTGAGTGCGCAGGTCAAACGGCTGGAACGTGAGTTGGGGCAGGAATTGCTCGATCGTAGTGGTCGAACCGTTTGTCTGACCGACGCCGGGCGAGCTGTCCTCCCGCACGCCTACGCTGCACTTGCTTCCGTTCAGAGCACCCGCGACGCTGTCGATGCCTTGAACGGACTGGTTCGGGGTTCCGTTTCGGTCGGGATGGTTACCGCCTGCGCTTCCGCCGACCTCACAGATCTGCTCAGTCGGTTGCACAACAAACACCCCGGACTGGACATTTCGCTGGCCGAGGACGATTCGCGCAGTTTGCTTGCCGGAGTGTTGGACGGAACCTTCGACATAGCCGTCATCGGGGTGGCGGGCGAGCTGCCGGAAGGGCTCGAATCGAGGGTGATCACCGACGAACGACTGGTGGCCGGAGTGGCGGCGGATCATCCGCTGGCCGAGGTGTCGTCTCTGCCGTTTGCCGAACTCGCGACGCAATCGGTCATCTGTCTGCCGGAGGGAACCGGCATCAGAACGTGTCTGGACTTCGCGTGCGCCGCAGCCGGTACCAAGCCGACGGTTGCGCTCGAGGCAAGCAACCTCGGCATCATCGTTTCATTGGCAGCGCAGGGGCTGGGAATGGCCGTGCTTCCGGAGTCGACAGTGGGGGAGTTGCATCGGATCGATCTCGAACCGGAAGCACGATCTCGGCTGGAATTGGTCTGGCGTTCGTCGGGCGGCAAGAATCCGGCGGCCTCCGCTCTCATCGATCTTGCGAGAGCTGTTCCCGTCGAGTGAGTTCGGCCTGCGCCCGATCCAATCCGCCGTGCTCGAGAGCAGCCAACCGTGACCTGTCCTTCCAGACTATGGTGCCGCGCCGGCGGACGATGACCGACATGGTTCCACCGAGATGCTCGAGCGCTCCTGGCACGTTTCGACGCTCGGCAGGTATCGGAACAGGAAGAATATGTGCGTCGGCGATGGGCGCGGTCCCGTCGATGTCGACGCTCCACTTCCGGCTGTAGCCGCGAAGAGTCCAGCGATCGTCGGACACCGTCGTCTCCACCTGTGACGTCAGCGGATTACCCAGCCGCAATACCGTTCCGTCCGGTAGCGCGGCAACGACGGCGGTGACTTCGGTGCGCAGAGGTCCGGCGCTGACCTGGCCGCCGGCAAACGCCACGCAGGCTCGAGGATCGGTGAACCCCTGTGCCTGTCCCCACCACCAGGATTCCGGGAATCCTCCCTTTCCCCAGTTCTTCTCGCCGTACACCTGTGCCCCGGTGAGATCCCAGTTCTGCCCGTCGATGACGGCGCTTCCCTCGACCCGGCCGCCGAGCAGCCACGGATGCCAGTATTGATTGAGTGCGGGAACTGATTGGAAGTAGCTCGATCCCCCGAAGCGGCGATGCGGCCAGAATCGCTGATTGCTGATCCGCACGTCGAGATGGCTGTCGCCGAAATCGACCTGCAGTCGATCGGCATTGCCGCGGAAAGCGTTGTCGGCGTAGGCCCCCAGGATACGTGGATCGGCCGATCCGCTCGGATGTTCGGCGGTACGGAGGAATCCGCCTGGATGTGCCGCGAGACCGAGCGTCGACCAGTTGCCGCCGTCGGACTTGTTGATTCCGGCGAGCGCGATCACCACCCGTCCGCTGCCTGGCATCGTGAATCGCCAGAAGTAACCCTCCATCGCAACGTCATGGGAGGCAAGCAGATTGCCGTACGGCAGGGTGGCACCCGAGGCGCGGTACGCGGGACGCTTCACGGTCCCAATACTGCCTGTGATGCGGTGACCTGAGCGACGAGGCGGCCTTCGTCGTCGCGAATCTCGGTCACGACCGCGACGGTGCTGCGCCCCGCATGCAGTGGCCGGGCGGTTGCGGTGACCGTGCCCTTGCGCACCCCGCGAGTGAACACGGTCGACGAACTGGTGGTGGAAGTGCTTGCACCGGGCGGAAGATTGAGGAATGCACAGACGGCGCCGACGCTGTCTGCCAGCGTCATCAAGGCGCCGCCGTGCATTCCGTTGCCGGCGGTGGTGCGGTGGCTGTCCCAATCCAGATGGCCGACAACCTGTTCGGGTGCCGCGCTGTCCAACTGAATTCCGGTGTGAACTGCAAAAGGCATGCTCGCGACAAGTTGTTCGAGGTCCATGCCTACCGATGGTAACGAGCCGCCGAAACCTCCGTCGGGACTTCGGTTTATCGAGGGCGGTGACTTCAGAGGGGAAGGGCGGTTTCGGACAGACCTTCCGGCGCGTTGCGGCGACGGAACCACTCGGTGCCGAATGCCGCGGCGAGCTGCTCCGTCGGCATTTCGAGGAACGGGCCGAAATCGCCGACCTGCGTCGCGTGTGCGTACATGGCCGCGCGCTTGGACGAGATCACCGAACTGACATCGACGGCGGTGGTGAGTTGGTCTGCCGGAAGCCCGAACGATTCGATGTCCGGCGGCTGCGCCTCTTCGGTCCACTCGGGGTTGGCCTGCATCAGCATCTTCATGTGATCGCGGTTGGTGGACGCCTCGTAGACGAACGGCGTGCCTGCGAGTTCTGCGGCCCGGACGCCGACATGGTGGACCTGGATGTGATCCGGGTGCCCGTATCCGCCGTTGGGGTCGTAGATGGTCAGGACATCGGCGTTCTCTTCACGAAGAACCTCGGCCAGACGCTCGGCGGCCTTCTCGACGTCGACGTTGCAGAACGCTTCCGGATTCTCGTTCTCGGGCGTACCCACCATCCCGGAATCCGGGTAATGCAGGGACACGACGCGATTGGCGCCCAACGCGTCGGTGGACGCCTCGAGTTCACGGCTGCGGCGCTGAGCCAACGTCTCGTATTCGTCCAACAGGCCGTCGGGGAATTCACCGAGAGCACCGTCGGTAGCGGTGACGACTACGACGCGGTGACCTGCGTCGGCGGCCATTCTCATCACGCCACCCGTAGTGAAAACTTCGTCATCGGGATGGGCGTGGAAACACACCAGGACACTCATTCGCGCAATCGTAAGGCAAGTTACCGACAGGTCAACCCGAGCGCACAGTGAAAACGATTTGTCGAGTCGGCCTCGGCTCTGTGAACCTTGTTCAGTGCACGAGAAGCTGACATGAGCGAATCCACCAACAAAGGCCTGCTGAGCGCCTACCGCGAGATCTTTGCCGCCCCCGGATCGGTCGCCTTCTCAGCCGCCGGATTTGTCGCAAGGCTGCCGATCGCCATGATCGGCATCGGAATCGTGACGATGATCTCGCAACTTCGTGGTGACTACGCGCTCGCCGGCGCGCTCGCCGCGGTTTTTGCGCTCTCGTCGGCGATCATCGCGCCCGCGGTCTCACGTGCGGTCGACCGCTTCGGACAGCGTGCGGTCCTGCCGATTGCCGCAGCCGTGAGCGTCACGGCGATCGGGGCGCTCTTGCTCGCAGTGCGGATGGAAGCTCCCGATTGGCTGCTTTTCGTTCTGGTCGTCCCCGGCGGCGCCACCCCGACGATCGGCGCGATGATCCGCGCCAGGTGGGTGGCGATCTATGTCGGAAAACCTCAGCTGCGCACCGCCTTCGCCTTCGAATCCGTGGTGGACGAACTCTGTTTCGTGGCGGGCCCCGTCATTTCGGTCGGCCTGAGTATCGGGCTCTTTCCCGAGGCCGGACCGCTGGCGGGACTGATTCTGCTGGTCACCGGAACCCTGCTGCTGGTCATACAGCGAGGAACCGAACCGAAGGTGCATCCGCGCCGACCCGGCCGCGGACGGTCGGTTCTCGGTAATCACGTGATGTGGATCGTCATCGTGATCATGGTGATGCTCGGAACGATCTTCGGCGTCATCGACGTCGGCGCCATCGCGTTCACCGAGGAACAGAATTCGCCGGGATCCGCGACGCTGGTCCTCGCGCTGTTCGCCGGCGGTTCGGGAATCGCGGGACTGATCTTCGGGTCGATGCACCCGGCGCGATCGCTGCGCGGTCAACTGATGATCGCGTCCTCCGCGGTCGCCGTTCTCAGCGTCCCGCTTCTCCTGGTCGGAAACGTGGCCGCACTCGCGGGTGCGTACGTGCTGGCAGGCGCGACCGTCGCACCGACGCTCATCATCGCGACAGCGCTGGTCGAACAGATCGTCCCCCCGGAAAAGCTCACGGAGGGAATGACCCTGACGGTCACCGGCCTCGGCGTCGGCGTGGCGCTCGGGTCTGCGCTGGCCGGGCAACTGATCGACCGCTACGACGTCTCGTCGGCGTACATGCTCGCGGTCGGCGCTGCAGTCGCAGCCTCTATCGTGACGGCATGTCTATTCGTGAAGCCGTCAGCGTCGACGGCACGTCCATCGTCTATCGAGTAACCGGAAATTCGGCGGGGACCCCGCTGGTGCTGCTGCACGGCTGGGCTCAGTCGTCGCAGTGCTGGGGCGAGCAGGTCCTCGCGGACCTGGCTGCGGACTACCGCCTGATCGCTGTCGATCTGCGCGGCCACGGTTACTCCGATGCTCCCGAAACCGGATACGACGACTCCGCGAACTGGGCCGGCGACGTCGCGGCTGTTCTCGCGGCAGAAGGCGTCACCGAGAACGCGATACTGCTCGGCTGGTCGTACGGCGGTCTGGTGATCTGCGATTATCTGGCAGCGCACGGAACCGGTGCGGTGGCGGGTGCGGTTCTGGTCGGTGCGATCACCAGCATCGGCCGCGGTGAGAAGGGCGGCAAGGTCGGCTCGGCGATGCGTAGCGCGGTTCCCGGCGCGATGTCCGAAGATCCCCGCGAGGCGATCAGGGCACTCGGCGCTTTCGGCAACGCTCTCACCGGCCCACCCGAGGGCAAGGGCGCAGCGTCGCAGGCCTTGTTCGGGTACAGCCTCTCGACCCGTCCGCGGGTACGAGCAGCATTGTTCAACCGTGCTGTCGGTCACGACGACTTGCTTCGTAACCTGGATATCCCCGTTCTCGTTCTGCACGGAACCGAGGACTCCGTCGTCGACGTGAGTGCAGGTAAGCACGCCGAGGAACTGATTCCCAAGTCCCAGGCGTCGTACTGGGAAGGCTGCAATCACGGCCCGTTCGTGGAGGATCCGACACGATTCGTGTCCGAAGTGCGAACCTTCATCTCGAGCCTCGGTTAGAGTTCGCGCCCGGTGAGGGGGCAGTATGGAGTCGTGACGCCCATGCACATTTCGCGCCCTCGCCGGGTGGCCGTTCTCTCGGTCCACACCTCGCCATTGGCGCAACCCGGCACCGGTGACGCGGGTGGGATGAACGTCTACGTTCTGCAATCCGCGATTCAGCTCGCCAAACGTGGCGTCGAGGTGGAGATATTCACCCGCGCGACGTCCTCGGCCGACGCGCCCGTGGTGGACGCCGCTCCCGGAGTGCGGGTTCGGAACATCGCAGCTGGTCCCTTCGAAGGGCTGGACAAGGCGGATCTGCCGACTCAACTGTGTGCCTTCGTCGCGGGCGTTCTACGGGAGGAAGCGCGACACGAGCCCGGGTACTACAGCCTGATCCACTCGCACTACTGGTTGTCCGGGCAGGTCGGCTGGCTGGCTCGCGACCGTTGGGGCGTTCCCCTCGTACACACTGCCCACACCCTCGCGGCGGTGAAGAATCTTTCGCTTGCCGAGGGAGACACCCCGGAGCCGGCAGCACGTCAGATCGGTGAGCAGCAAGTAGTCGCCGAGTCCGATCGCCTGGTCGCCAACACCACCGACGAAGCCAAGGCGCTGCACGAGTTGTACGGCGCAGATCCCACGCGTATCGACGTCGTGGCTCCCGGCGCCGATCTCACCCGCTACCGACCGGGCGATCGCGATTCCGCCCGCGCGTCGTTGGGGTTGGACCCGGGCGAGATCGTCGTGACTTTCGTCGGCCGCATCCAACCGCTCAAAGCGCCGGACGTTCTGCTGCGTGCTGCCGCCGAAGTGATCAGCCGCAGGCCCGGGTTGCCGCTGCGCATCCTCGTCGTCGGTGGCCCGTCCGGAACCGGCCTCGCGCGGCCGGACGTGCTGATCGAACTTGCACGATCACTCGGCATCACCGCGCAGGTGACGTTCTTGCCACCGCAGGCACCGGAGCGTCTCGCCGATGTCTACCGTGCCTCGGATCTGGTTGCGGTGCCGAGCTATTCGGAGTCCTTCGGGTTGGTCGCCATCGAAGCTCAAGCCTGCGGAACTCCCGTGATCGCCGCTGACGTCGGCGGACTGGGAGTAGCCGTACGCAACGGGGAGACAGGCCTGCTGGTTCAAGGACACCGCACCGAAGACTGGGCCGGCGCCCTCGAATCTTTGGTGACAGCGCCGACGCGCTTGGCCGCACTCGCCGCGCAGGCACCGCGTCACGCCGAGAATTTCTCGTGGGAACACACCGCGGACGGTTTGCTCGAGAGCTATCGCAAAGCCGCAGTCAACTACAACAACGGAACCGGTCCAAGCGACTTCTCGCCCCGCCGTGCGCGGGGTCTGTGGCGTCTGCGCCGGACCGGGGGAGTGCGTACATGAGCAGCATTTCGGACACCATCGAGCAGGCCCTCACCGAGCGCGAACTCGAATTCACCAGAAAAGACGACGCGCATTTCATCGTCGAACTTCCCGGTGAACACAAACTCAAGACGTCGACTCTGCTCACCGTCGGCAATCACGGTGTGCGGGTCGAGGCCTTCGTGTGCCGCAAGGTGGACGAGAACTTCGAAGGCGTCTACAAGTTCCTGCTCAAGCGCAACCGTCGTCTGTACGGGGTGGCGTACACACTCGACAAGGTCGGGGACATCTACCTGGTCGGCAAGATCGCGGAGCATGCCGTGACCGGCGATGAACTCGACCGAGTGCTCGGTCAGGTTCTCGAAGCCGCCGACGGCGATTTCAACGTCATCCTCGAACTCGGCTTCTCCTCGTCCATCAAGCGTGAGTGGGCGTGGCGGGTGTCGCGAGGCGAGTCGCTGGCGAATCTCGAACCGTTCAAGCACCTCATCGAGGAGGAGCCCGCGCAGAGCTGATCGAGCGGGGTGAGACACATCGCGGATGTGTCACGTAAAGTGACCTTTACTTGTGACTGTCGTCACGGAATAATACTGTTCCCGTGAGTCACAGTAAGTTGGTCACACCACCCCGCCGCGCAACTTTTCGAGGAGCACAGTGAGCTTCAAGAGTCCGTTCCCCGACGTTGAAATCCCCAACCTCAGCGTCTACGACTTCCTGTTCGGAAATACCGACCCCGCAGACCTCGACAAGACGGCATTCGTCGAGGGCAGTTCGGGCGCAGTCACCACATACGCTTCGCTGATCGCACAGATCAACGGCGTTGCAGGCGCTCTCGCAGCGCGCGGACTCGCCGTCGGCGACGTGGTCGGGCTGCATTCGCCCAACGTCCCGGCCTTCGGTTCCGTCTTCCACGGCATCCTTCGTGCCGGTGGCGTCGCGACCACGATCAACGCGCTCTACACCGCCGAGGACATCGCCAAGCAGCTCACCGATTCCAAGGCCAAGTTCCTCTTCACCGTCTCGCCGCTCCTGCCGCAGGCAAAGGCAGCTGCTGACCTGGTCGGTATCCCGGCAGAGAACGTCTTCGTGCTCGACGGTGCCGAAGGCCATCTGTCGCTGCGAGATCTGCTCGGCGAGGGCGCAGCGGCGCCCGAGGTCTCCTTCGATCCGGCCACCCAGCTCGCGGTGCTGCCGTACTCGTCTGGCACCACCGGCCGACCCAAGGGGGTCATGCTCACTCATCGCAACCTCGTGGCCAACGTCTGCCAGATCATTCCGCGGATGGGCATCGAGACCGACGACAAGATTCTCGCGGTCCTGCCGTTCTTCCACATCTACGGCATGACGGTGCTGCTCAACGCTGCGCTCTACCGCCGCGCGAGCCTCATCACGATGCCGAAGTTCGATCTCGTCGAGTTCCTGCGGATCGTCGCCGAGCAGAAGTCGACGTACATCTTCGTCGCACCGCCCGTTGCCGTCGCGCTGGCAAAGCACCCGCTCGTCGATCAGTACGACCTCTCGAGCGTGCACACCATCTTCTCCGGTGCGGCCCCGCTCGACGCGGCACTCGGCAAGGCCGTCGCCGACCGGTTGAACTGCCACGTCCGCCAGGGCTACGGCATGTCCGAGATGAGCCCGGTCTCGCACGCGATCCCCTTCGATCGTGACGACATCGCCCTCGACACGTGCGGTCCGACCATCGCCAACATGGAATGCAAGCTCGTCGACCCCGGAACGGGCGAAGAGGTCGCGTACCCGGCTCTCGGCTCGGACGGCGTCAGCGAGCCCGGCGAACTGTGGTGCAAGGGCCCGAACATCATGCTCGGCTACCTCGGCAACGACCAGGCCACCAAGGACACCCTCGACGACGACGGTTACCTGCATACCGGTGACATTGCGACCGTCGACGGCGACGGCGTCGTCAAGATCGTCGACCGCCTCAAGGAACTGATCAAGTACAAGGGCTACCAGGTTCCCCCGGCGGAACTCGAGGCTTTGCTGCTGACCCACCCGCAGATCGCCGACGCCGCAGTGATCGGCGTGCTCGACGCCGAGGGCGAAGAGGTCCCGAAGGCATTCGTCGTGCTCCAGGGCGGCGCCGAGTTGACCGAAGCCGACGTGATCTCGTTCGTCGCCGAGCGAGTCTCGCCGCACAAGAAGGTTCGCCAGGTTTCGTTCATCAGCACCGTGCCGAAATCCGCGGCCGGAAAGATCCTCCGCAAGGATCTGCGAACTGCGGAAGTAGCCCCGAGCTGATTTCCGGACAGGGTTGATCAAGAAGGGTTCCGGTACTCGTGCCAGGATGAACGCCATGAGTATCGGAACCCTGGTCCTGCTCCGCCACGGCGAGAGCGAATGGAATGCACTCAATCTGTTCACCGGCTGGGTGGACGTACACCTGACAGACAAGGGCATGGCCGAGGGCAAGCGCGCCGGCGAACTGCTCGCCGAGCACAACCTGTTGCCCGACGTTCTCTACACGTCTCTGCTGCGCCGCGCGATCAGCACGGCCAACCTCGCACTCGACGCCGCCGATCGCCACTGGATCCCGGTAGTGCGCGACTGGCGTCTCAACGAGCGCCACTACGGCGCTCTGCAGGGCAAGAACAAGGCGCAGACCAAGGAAGAGTACGGAAACGAGCAGTTCATGCTCTGGCGTCGTAGCTACGACACCCCGCCGCCCGCCATCGAAGCCGGCAGCGAGTACAGCCAGGACACCGATCCCCGGTACGCGAACCTCGACGAGGTTCCCTTGACCGAGTGCCTGCTCGACGTCGTCAAGCGTCTGATCCCGTACTGGGAGGACACCATCTCCCAGGAGCTGCTCGCCGGCCGGAACGTGCTGGTCACCGCGCACGGCAACTCGCTGCGTGCATTGGTCAAGCACCTCGACGGCATCTCGGACGAGGACATCGCGGGCCTGAACATCCCGACCGGAATCCCGCTGCGCTACGACCTCGACGAGAACCTGAAGCCGCTCAATCCCGGCGGCACCTACCTGGATCCGGAGGCCGCAGCTGCCGGCGCCGCCGCGGTGGCGAATCAGGGCGGAAAGTAGCAACCCGATGATGTGCGTCGAGGCCCCCCGAACAGTGTTTTCGGGGGGCCTCGGCCAACAACAGATGAACGACGAACCAACGCCGTCCACCTGGCGGATTACGCGGGCGGGAACGTCCGAACCCGCCGTAACCGACACTTCGCGCGAACGTACGATTGCGCCGTGAGTGTCGTGATTGCAGTGCTGCTGGTCGTGGTCGCCGGCCTGGTCGGCTACCTCGTCGGCGGGGTGCTGGTACCCAGGCTGTCGTCGCGCCAGAGTCAGCGCTCGGACGAACAGACCGGGCTCACGATGTCTCAGGTTCTCGACCTCATCGTGTTGGCTTCGGAAAGTGGTATCGCCGTCGTCGACGGTTTCCACGACGTCGTGCTCTTCAACCCTCGCGCCGAGGAACTCGGCCTCGTCAAGAATCGTCTGGTCGACGAGCGAGCTTGGCGGGCTGCTCAGGAAGTTCTGCGGACGGGCCAAGCCGTCGAGGTCGATCTGACGGCGCAGACCGCTCAGCGCGGCCGCGACAAGATCGCGGTACGTGGCACGGCCCGGTTGCTCAGCAAGGACGATCGCAATTTCGTGGTCCTGTTCGCCGACGACGATTCCGAGCAGGTCCGCATGGAGGCGACGCGACGCGATTTCGTCGCGAACGTCAGCCACGAACTCAAGACGCCGGTCGGCGCGATGAGTTTGCTCGCGGAGGCACTGCTCGAATCTGCTGACGACCCGGAATCGGTGCGGCACTTCGGCGAACGGGTGCTGGGCGAGTCGATTCGTCTGGGCAAGATGGTCACCGAGTTGATCGCACTCTCGCGCCTCCAGGGCGCCGAGAAGCTGCCGGATCTCGACGTGGTCGACGTCGACACCGTGGTGTCCGAGGCACTGTCGAGGTCGAATCTGTCGGCCGAGGCCGCCGGGATCACCGTCACCACCGACCATCCGAGTGGGCTGGAAGTACTCGGGGATCAGACTCTCCTCGTCACAGCATTGTCCAACCTCATCGAGAACGCTATTGCTTACTCGCCCAAGGGTTCTCCGGTGTCCGTCAGTCGGTCGGTACGCGGCGACAACGTCGCGATCGCAGTCACCGACCGAGGAGAAGGCATCGCGAAAGCGGACCAGGAGCGAGTGTTCGAGAGATTCTTCCGCGTGGACAAGGCGCGGTCACGGCAGACCGGCGGAACAGGTCTGGGGCTGGCGATCGTCAAACACGTCGCGGCCAATCACAACGGCTCCATCGAACTGTGGAGCAAACCGGGAACAGGGTCTACCTTCACGTTGCAGATACCGGCACACGTGGAGTCCGACGACGACATCGACTCTGACGACGCGGGAACCGCCGGTTCCACGCGGATCGGCAGACGAGAACAAGGCAGTAGAGAAAACGGCATGGAGGCCAAACGATGACGAGTGTGCTGATCGTGGAGGACGAGGAGTCCTTGGCGGACCCGCTGGCGTTCCTGCTCCGCAAGGAGGGCTTCGAGACCACCATCGTCAACGACGGACCGTCGGCGTTGGCGGAATTCGATCGCTCCGGAGCGGACATCGTCCTGCTCGACCTCATGCTGCCCGGCATGAGTGGCACCGACGTCTGCAAGGCGCTGCGGTCGCGCTCCGGCGTTCCCGTCATCATGGTGACGGCGCGTGACAGTGAGATCGACAAGGTCGTCGGCCTCGAACTCGGTGCGGACGACTATGTGACCAAACCGTATTCGGCGCGCGAGCTGATCGCCCGCATCCGTGCGGTGCTGCGCCGCGGGGTGGAGAACGAGGCGGATCTCGCCTCCGACAACGGGGTGCTCGAGGCCGGACCGGTGCGGATGGACGTCGAGCGCCACGTCGTACAGGTTGCCGGTAACCCGGTGACGTTGCCGCTCAAGGAGTTCGACCTCCTCGAGTACCTGCTCCGCAACTCCGGCCGGGTGCTGACCCGTGGACAGTTGATCGACCGCGTCTGGGGCGCCGACTACGTCGGTGACACTAAAACCCTTGACGTACACGTGAAGCGGTTGCGTTCGAAGATCGAATCGGATCCGGCCAAGCCCGAACACCTGGTCACGGTCCGCGGATTGGGCTACAAGCTCGAAGCGTGATCGAACCTCGAGACGAATTCAGCCGCTCACACGATCGTGTGAGCGGCTGAATTCTTTTTGTCTACGTGGAGTCAGCCCTGAGCTTTGTTCTGAGCGATCGTGGTCGCCGGATGGACTGCTATGAGGCCGAGGCCGGCGCGACGCCTGCAGAGGCGAGCCAGCTCGTCGTACGCACGCTTTCCGAGAAGCTCTGTCAGTTCCGGCCCGTAGGACTGCCAGACCTGCCGCTCCCCGACATGAGCGTCGGGGGAGCCGGAGCAGTACCAGGCGAGGTCGTCGCCGCCCTCACCCCAGCCGCGGCGGTCGTACTCGGTGATCGTGGTCTTGAGGATCTGAACGCCGTCCGGCCGGTCGACCCAGTCCTGGGTGCGGCGGATGGGTAGCTGCCAGCACACGTCCGGCTTCACCTCGAGCGGCTCGATGCCCTTCTTGAGCGCCATGGAATGCAGTGCGCAGCCCTCGCCGCCGGCAAAACCCGGCCGGTTGAGGAAGATGCACGCTCCTTTGTAGCGGCGGGTGCGCAGCGCGGGCTCGTCCTCGAGGTCGTCTTCTTCGACGTAGCCCTTCTTGCCGAGACCCTTTTCCATGAACTGCCAGTCTTCGGCTGTGAGCATTTTCACTGACGCATCGAGCTTGTCCTGATCCTCCTGATCGGAGAGGAAAGCGCCGTGCGAGCAGCAACCGTCGTCCGGGCGGTCGCCGATGATGCCCTGACACGCCGGCGTGCCGAACACGCAGGTCCAATGCGAGAGCAACCACGTCATATCAGCGGAAATGAGGTGCTCGGAGTTGTCCGGATCGACAAATTCGACCCATTCGCGCGGGAAATCGAGATCGACCTCGGGGCTCGGAGTCATCTTGTGGGACCGGTCTGGGTTACCTGCTGTCACAAGGGCCGACGGTAGACCCAGTAACGTGGCGATGTGCGACTAGGGGTACTCGACGTCGGAAGCAATACCGTCCATCTATTGGTTGTGGACGCCCATCGGGGCGGCCACCCAACACCCATGAGCTCGACCAAGTCCACGTTGAGGCTGGCAGAAAACACTGACGACCGCGGCGATATCACCACGTCAGGGGCCGATCGGTTGGTGTCGACGGTCTCCGAATTCGCCGGTATCGCCAAGACGTCCGGGTGCGAGGAAATGATGGCTTTTGCCACTTCCGCCGTCCGTGACGCCAACAATTCCGAAGCTGTGCTCGCCCGCGTCCGCGCCGAGACCGGAGTCAATCTCGAGGTTCTCTCCGGGGTCGACGAAGCCCGCCTGACCTTTCTTGCCGTGCGCCGCTGGTACGGCTGGAGCGCCGGACGCATCCTGAACCTGGACATCGGCGGCGGCTCGCTCGAACTCACCGCAGGCGGTGACGAGGATCCGGACGTCGCCTTCTCACTGCAACTCGGTGCGGGACGGTTGACGCGCGACTGGCTACAGGCCGATCCGCCGGGCAAGCGCCGGGTCGCTGTATTGCGCGACTGGCTGGACGCGGAGTTGGTCGGACCAGCCAAGGAACTGCGCGCCGCCGGCGACTGGGACCGCACGGTCGGGACCTCGAAGACCTTCCGATCGTTGGCTCGGCTCACCGGCGCGGCCCCTTCTGCCGCAGGCCCCCGGGCAAAACGGACCCTGACTTCCAGCGGACTCAGGCAACTCATAGCCTTCATATCCAGGATGACGGCAGCGGACCGTGCAGAATTGGAAGGAGTGAGCTCGGATCGGTCACAGCAGATTGTGGCCGGCGCGCTCATCGCAGAGGCAACCATGCGGGCGCTCGGAGTGGACGAACTGGAAATTTGTCCCTGGGCACTGCGTGAGGGTCTGATTCTGCGAAAGCTCGACACAGAAATGGGCGGTGAATTGGTGGTGAGTGCTTGATGACCGAGGACAGTCAGCAGATTTCCGTAGCGGAACTACTCAAGCGGAACGGTCAGAGCGTCGAATCCCGAGGTGGACGACGTCGGCGCGGCGTAGCCGGTGGCATCTCCGTCGCCGAACTGACGGGTGAGATCCCGATCGTTCGCCAGTCGGGATCGCGCGCGGCCGCCGAGCCCGAGTCGGCCGAACCAGCAGCTTCTCAGCCTGAAGCCCCTGCGCCAGAAAACGCTGCATCTTCTGCGCCGGCCGAGGCTGTCGCGGAAACCGCCAAGTCAGCCGAACCGGCACCGAAGGTTCCCGCCGACCGCACCGCCGCCTTCGCCGTCTCGTTCGACGACGACGATGACGATGACGAGCCGCAGGCACCCAAGGCCGAGTCGAAGCCGGTTGCCACACCGCCGGTCACCACTCCGAAGCCGACTTCCACGCCATCGCCGGGACAGACCTCGAAGTCCTCGCCCGGACAGTGGGTGAGCCGGGCACCGCTCAACTCCTCGTCACCGACGCAGGTAACGCAGGAACCAGCACTGCTGTCGGGTCAGACCCTGGCGGGCGACCTGATGCGTCAGGAGCGCGCTGCAACGCAGTCGCCGTCGTTGCGTCCGCCGATCCTGCCGCCGAGTGTCCCCACTCCTGTCGTGAAGGCACCTGCACCGACTGCTCCTGCTCCGGCCGCGCCGGAAGAGAGCACCGAACTGATCGACAAGATCGCAGACGCGGATGCCGGCGAGGCCGAATCGACCGCCGTTGTCGATCTGGTCAAGGCGCCGGCTGTCGATGACAGTGCAAAAAAGTCCAGTGCCGCCGCGGAGTCCGATGTCGAAGCCGAACCGGCAGCGGAAGAGGCAGGCGAGCGTAACTCGATCCGTGAATGGGCAGTGCTTGCCGGTCAGGTGGTTGTTGCACTGATCGTCGGCGGCGCGATGTTCAAGGGCTTCGAGAAGCTGTGGGACATGCTGCCGTGGGTGGCGTTGGTGCTCGCGCTGATCGTGATCGTCGGCTTGGTGGCCGTCGTGCGGGTTCTGCGGAAGACGGACGACATCACGAGTTTCGTGATCGCGGTGGTCGTCGGCATGATCGTGACGCTCGGTCCACTGGCGTTCTTGTTGACCTCGGGTTGATCGGACGATGATCGGGGGATCGCAGCGCATGGTTCGTCGGCCGATAGCCGTCGGCTTGTCGACGGCTTCGGTATATCCGGAGAACACGGAAGCAGCATTTCGCTACGCCGCTGATCTCGGATACGACGGTGTCGAACTGATGGTGTGGGCCGAATCCGTGAGTCAGGACATCGGTGCTGTGGCTGCCCTCGTTCGCAAGTATGCGATTCCGGTGCAGGCCGTGCATGCGCCGTGTCTGCTGATTTCGCAGCGCGTGTGGGGTTCCGATCCGGTCGAGAAGCTCGAGCGTTCGGTACGCACTGCCGAAACCTTGGGAGCGACGACGGTGGTCGTCCACCCGCCGTTCCGGTGGCAGCGCAAGTACGCCGAAGGCTTCGCGGAACAGGTTGTCGATCTCGAATCGAAGAGCAGCGTCGTGGTGGCGGTGGAGAACATGTTCCCCATGCGCGCCGACAGCTTCTTCGGCGGCAAGGACAAATCCGCGGAGCGTCTGCGTAAACGTGGCGGTCCGGGGGCAGCGTTGTCCGCGTTCAGTCCGTCGTACGACCCGACCGATTCCGATCACGCTCACTACACACTCGACCTGTCGCACACCGCGACGGCGGGCATGGATGCCCTGGAGTTGGCCTCCCGTATGGGCAAGGGGCTCGAGCACCTGCACCTGGCCGACGGTCGCGGGGCGTCGATGGACGAGCACCTGATTCCGGGGCATGGCTCACAGCCGTGCGCGGAGTTGTGTCAGCAATTGGCTGCGAGCGAATTCAGCGGCCAGGCTGTCATCGAGATCAACACGCAGAACGCGCGCACCCGGCGGGAGCGGTCGTCGATGCTGGCGCAGGCGCTCGCGTTTGCACGCGAGCACCTGGCACGCTCAGCGGTGGCCGGCAAGTAGCGCAGCTTCGAACTGCGCGCGTACCTCCTCGACGTGTGCGTCGAGGTCTTTGGTCTCCCAGCCTTCGGTCGAGATGGGATCGAGCACCGAGACGTAGACCGGGCCTGGATGGGCGACAAGCGAATTGCGCCACATCCGTTCACCCGCGTTGTGAATCACCACGGGCACGATCGGCACACCGGCTTGGATCGCCAAGTGGAATCCGCCCTTCTTGAAAGGGCCCAGGCGTGGCGTCGGAGAACGGGTGCCCTCCGGAGCTATGACTATCGAGACACCATTCTTGAGCTTGTCGACTGCCGGTTGCAGTGCAGCCTTCGCTTTTGTGGTGTCGGTGCGGTCGATGTAGGCGACGTCGAGCAGTGCGCCGACGGGCATGAACCGTGGATCGCTTGCCGCTTCCTTCTTCGCGACGCCGGTCACGTCACGCTTGATCACGGTTCCCAGGACCAACATGTCCAGGGAACTCTGATGGTTGAACATGAACACCGCCGGGCGGTGATCCCACACGTTGTGCTCGCCGTCGATCTCGACGTCGATGCCGAGCAGTGAGAGCGAGATGTCGGGGCCGTAGGTGCCGACCAGGTTCGCACCCAGTTGACGGTTGCCGGTGACGATGCCCGCCGACGCGCCGAGGGCGGCGGTGGCAGCAAGCGCGCCCATGGCGGTTGCCGTTCGGATCGTCGAGATCGGCGTTGCGCCGCGTTGCGGTCTACGCAGGCTGACCGAAGGCCAGTGATTGCGCAACGCGATCCTGGCCAGACCACGATCGGGATTCAACGCGACAGGTCGCCCGACGGCCTCGAGCATGAAGACGTCTTCGACACCGTTGGAGTACGCAAACGCGTTCTTCAAGTCGGCGCCCATCTTCTCGGCATAGCCCGCAAGGGCATTGGCCTTGGCCGGCCCCCACAGAGCGGGCGAGGACAGTTCGCCGGTGAGCATGCCGTCGACGACTTCGGGCTCGGTGCACAGCACGTCTTCGATGTCGAGATCTTCGGCGACGTACTTGGCCTGGAACGGAGTCGCCGACGTGGCCATCACGATCGTGTGGCCGGCTCGCCGGTGCGCCGCCAGTAGCCCACGGGCTTCCGGGTAGATCATCGCGGCGATCTCCTGCTTGAACAACCGTCGGCCCCAGTCGTTGAGTTCCTCGACGGTACGGCCGCCCAGGGCGCGAACGCCGATGTCCATCAGCGCTCCGACATCAGCGCCACGGAACTGGGTGTCGATCGCGGCGCCGGTGGTGCGCAACAATTCGCCGACGCTGATATCCAAGCGCCGCAGGCGGTCTCGGTACACAACGCTGGCCGAGTACCCGCTGATCAACGTGCCGTCGAGGTCGAAGGCGGCGATCGTTCCGGGCCCGGGAGGCGCGGCTTCGATGGCGGAGTGCAGACGCTCGAGTCCGGTCACAGTCCTACTTCCTCGTTCTCGGCGGGTGCTCGGTTTGCTTCTGGAATGGTCACTACTGCTGCGGCGTCGGGCACGGGCATGGCCACCTGATCGAGCCGTGCGTGCGCGAGTGCTCGGATATGGCGCAGACGTTCGACCTGGACCTTGATCTCCGCGGCAAACGCCAGGCGCCTGGCCCGGACTCCGTCGTCGTCGACTTCGATCAAGTTGCGGTTGCGCGCCAAATTCAGTGCAGTGGCAAACAACTCACCGGAGACCGATTCGTTGCTGGCGATCTGCTGCCGCAGGCGACGCTGATGTGCGACGTCGATGCAGTTGCTGATGAAGGACTTTTCGTCGAACGACGTCGAAATCGGCGCGAGCACAAGCTGATCGGCGACAACCTGGTAGGCCTCGAGGAACGGTTGCAGCACTCGGTGCGCGAGGTACGGCCGCACCGTCTCGATCATGTGCTCGGTTCGTTTGTCGGCGGCCATGACGGTTTCCCACTCGGGATCGATCAGGGTCAGCTCGGTTCGCATCTCCTGCTCGAACGTGTCCCGGTCGCTGAAGAAGAACTCGAACTTCATCAGGTCGCGGATGCGCTTGGCCTCGGCCCAACCGTCTCCGACGGGATCCTCGAACCGCTCTTCGACGGCTGCCTGGAGCACGAGTTCGGTGATGGCACGCACGACGAGAAAGTGAATTGTGTTGTTGCGGTAGAAGGCAGCAACAAGATGCTGGTCCTTGCCGAGGTAGAAGACCTGCTCGCCGCCGCGATCGAAGCGCTCGAGCACACCGGAATCTACGTGTGTCTGCAGGGCCTTCTCGATGACACGCGGATCGGACAGTTCGACGTCGCCGGCGATCGGAAGATTTCGCGCGGTGATGTATCCGAACAGCGGCGTGAGAATCGCGGTGAGTTCACGAACTGTCAACGCCCGGTCTTCGATTCCGAGGAACGCCAACATCGCCAGTGAAGACACGGTCACCGGTGTGACCTCGTTGATGCGGTGACACACCTCGATGCCGGCCTTTTGAATGGCGAGGCGCTGATCGGTTTCCTGGCTGAGTGCGTCCGCGAGTGAGAGCGGCCGGCCGATGGTCACGTGCGCGACGCCGTTGCGTTTTCCCTGTGCGCGTACGTAACCCACCATCCAGCGCAGGCCTTCCGGTGTCTTCTCGGCGCCGAGTGCCTCGGCAGCCATTGCCCCGACCTCGTAGAGCTGGTCGTAGCTCAGCGCGACGGGGACGAGGTACACGTCGGATGCGCCGCTGACCTGAAAGGCCTTGGTCAGGTAGGTCAGGAGACCGAAGCGCGGTGGGCGTAGTTTCCCGGTACGCCCGCGTCCACCTTCGATGTACCACTCCAGATTGAAGCGTTTGGTGAGCAGGTAGCGCATGTACTCGTGCATCGACCACTTGTAGACCTCGTCGTTGCCGATGCTTCGACGAATGAAGACGGTGCCGCTGCGCTTGAGGATCGAGCCCATGGGCCAGAAGCTGATGTTGAGGCCGCCCATGACGTGATTGAGCGGCAAGCCGTTCGCGATCAACGCCGGACGCAGGACGAGGGGATCGAGGTACGAACGGTGACTGGGGAGGAAGACCAGTGAGTGTTCCTTGTTCAGCTCACGGAGTTCCTCGAAGCGGCTCGTGTCCACGTCCAGCTTGTAGGCGCGAGCGAAGTAGCGGCCCAGGCGATCCCACACCGCGATGGCCTGGCGACTCTGGGTGGCAACCATTTCTTCGAGAGCTTCACGGGCGCGGCGGTCGACTTCGGCGACGGCGATGTTCAACCGGTCGGCCAAAGCCATCACCTCGGTGGTGAACCGGCGGGTGTCGGTGATCTCGTCGACGACGAACCGCGACACCTTGTACTGGCCACCCAGGAGGCCCAATTCGGCGCGCTCGAGTGCGAGGGCGGCCTGCCGTCGGATGAACTCGGGTAGTGAACCGCCACCGCTCTTTTCGAGGCGACGCTCGAGATCGCTCAGTGGTGCTGGTTCACCTTCGATGACCCGGCACCGTGAGGGGTCGGTGCGCAGGGTTCTGCGTTGCGCACCGCGTCCGGGGTGGAGGGGGTCGCGTGGTGCCAGTGCATCACGCAGTCGCACCGCGACATTGTGTTTGGTATGGGTGTCCGGAATCCACACCACGCGAAGCGGTGCGAGCATCGGGTCGTCGGTCCGTGCCGCCAGTTCTGCCAGAGTCTTGTCGGTGATGTTCACGGTGACCGGCCGGGTTTCGGATGAGGTTGCCTTGTCGGCAAGCCACTTCCGCAGCACGCCGGCTTCGGCCTCTGTCATGGTTTCGGTGAGGTACACGCGCGGGTTGGTCGTGTTCTCGCTCATGACTCACGCACCTTCCGTTGGGACTCCGAGAGCCACGATCTCGTCCAGGCTCTCCTGCAAGCACTGCATCAGCAGCGCGGGCTTCGTGATCGCGGCGGTGTCGAGATTGATTCCGATGCAGCACACCCCGACGTGGGAGACCAGTGTCGCCATCGCCGCGCAACCGGGCGCCGGGCCGAATGGGAACATCCGCTCGATCTTCGCTCCGGCGAGATAGACCGGTACCGGTACGCCGGCGACGTTGCTAGCCTGCAGGTCCAGTCCTGTCGACTGGGACAGATACCAGTTCGCGAGTAGATAGTTCGGCAGGCGAGCGAGGATCGGAGCGGCGACGTCGATAGCGTCCAACGCGGGTTCCTCACGCAGACTCAGAACGATCTCTCGCACCTGCCTGATGCGTTTGGCCGGATCCGTTTCGGCGACCGGGCCGTTGAAGCGAACGGCTGCAAACCGGTTGCCGCCGTTGGCATCCGCGCCCGTGCGCATGCTGATCGGCATACCCATCGGGATGCTCTCGACGGATTGTCCGAAGGCTTCGTGGTAGCGATGGAAGCCGCCGAGCAAAGCGGCGACGTAAGCGTCGTTGAGTGAGCCGCCGGCAGCTTTTGCTCCGGCCTTGAGCTCGGGAACACCCACTTCGAGAGTTCCGAACCATCGTCCGAGACCACGATCGTGGAGCAGAGGGGAACCGGAACGAGCTGGGGGAGTGACGATCTTGCGGAGTGAATTGGCGTACCCGAGGACCTCGGAAGCCGTGCTGAACGGACTCGAGATCGCCGTGGTCGCAACATTGGTGGCGCCGCGAACCAGCTTGGCGATACGGGAGGGCGCACGCCGGAACTCGCTGACGACCTCCTCGCCGAATGCACCTACCGACGACAGGTGCTCCGGAGCCGGCGGTGTGCGGTCGGGCTTGTTCGGAGTGGGATCCGGGCGCCTGCTGTGCAGCAGCGTCATCATCTGGATGCCGCCCATGCCGTCGGTGATGGAGTGGTGAGTCTTGACCACGAACACGGCACGACCGTCGTCGAGACCTTCGATGAGCAGCGCGCTCCACGGCGGCCGAGCCTTGTCGAAAGGTTCGGTCGCAAGGTGACGGCACATGCGCAGCGCGTGATCGAAGTCCGCCGGTGCGGGCAAGCGGACGCGTCGTAGGTGGTAGCCGATGTCGAACTCGGGATCAACCGACCACACCGGATTGCCCAGTTGCATCGCCGGTTCCACCGCGCGCATACGAATACGCGGAACCACGTGCGATGCCCACTCGACTGCGTCGAGAAGTCGATCCCAATCCGGAGCTCGATCGAGAACCTCTACCGCAACGATCGGCGAGCGCAGTTGCGGCTGCGCCTCTTCCATCCGCCACATTCCCGTCTCGAAGTCGGACATCGTGCGGTTCGCCCCCCAGGCAACCGCGGAAAGGTCGACGTCGACCGCGCTCGGAGGAACAAATGGATTGCTGTTGGCCATACGTCAAGAACTCCCTCGGTCTGCGGATCCACCCCGCGCATCTCTGCTTCTAAGTGTGGACCCGTGACAGTGGGCGCGTCCCGGTTTCGGTGTCAGCCGACAGGTGTGACGTTCGTCAGTTAAGGGCTAATCGGACATGCCTGGAAATTCGACCAGCGTTCACGAAGTGACGCCGACGGCATTCAGAGCTATCTCGCGGTAGAGAACGCTGACTTCGCGCGGAGTCTGCGGTCCGTCGAGTCGATACCAGAGGACGACGGACTGACACATGCCCAGCAGTGCGCGGCCCGTTCCGGTGATGTCCGGGACCGTGAACTCACCGCTGTCGACGCCTGCCGTCAAAACGTCGACGAGTAGATTCTCGAGCTTCTTTCGTTTGGCGGCGTAGCTCTTTCGTTCGGCGTCCTCGAGGTACCGCAGTTCGGAATCGAGGAACGCGATGTCGGAGCGACTGGTCATGTGCAGAACACACGCCTCGACGAGATTGCCGAACTGTGCCGTCGGCGACGGTCCGGCAGCGTCGACCGCAGCGCTCGCGCGTGCGGTGACGTTCTCGATGCCCGGTTCCATCAGCGCGACGAGGATGCCTTGTTTGTTGCCGTGGTGGTAGTACAGCGTCGGCACGGTGACACCGGCACGTTTTGCGATGTCACGAACCGACGCTCCGTGGTAACCGAGTTCGTGGAACACCTCGAGTGCGGCGGTGAGCAGGGGAGTCAGCGTCAGTGGTTCGACGATGCGCCACTGTTCGTCGGGTTGAGCCCCCGACTGCAAATCCGTCATTCCGCCTGTTCGCTCCGTTCGGAAATTTCTGGTGGTGTGCGCAGAGAAGGTTCAACCCTAGCGCAAGGCGTGTCCTGCGTACCGATGCTCGGCCACCATTGGATAGCATCACTATCCAGTGGTGGCCCGAGCGAGTTGGACGGAGGAGCGGTGAAGGTTTCCGAATTGGCCGCACAGTCCGGCGTTGCGTTGGCCACGATCAAGTACTACCTCCGCGAAGGTCTGCTGATGCCTGGTGAACCGACCAGTGCGACGGGAGCGAGGTACGGCGAACAGCACGTCCGGCGAATCGCGTTGATCAGGGCGCTGGCCGGGGCGGGACTCGCGCTTCCACGGATTCGTGCGGTGCTCGAATTGGTGGACAGTGACGAGCGATCCGAATTCGAGACTTTCGGTCGCGCGATCGCGCAACTACCGCCCTACGTCGATCCGGTGCCGGATCAACAGTTCCCCAGAGCTCGCAAGGTTCTGGAGTTTCTCGGTCAGGTCTACGAGCCGAGGTACGTGGCGGTTGCTCACCTCGAGCGTGCACTGATCGGTCTCGAGGATGCCGGACTGAGCCTCTCGGACGAGCGATTGCGCGCCTACGGCGACCACATCCGAGGAATTGCCGAAGTGGAAATCGAGCTGATGCCCACCAGCACGACGAAGGAGGGCGTTCGCCATGCCGCTTCGACCGAGGACGGCATTCGCTATGCAGTCCTCGGAACCGCCATGTACGAACCTGTCCTGACAGCTTTGCGACGCCTGGCGCACCAAGACTTGGCCGCACGACATTTCCCGCAACACCGAGAAAGCACCGAACAGGAAAATCGATGAGCACCAGCCCCTTTCAAGATCTCAATCGCCTCACCTCGCTCGGCGACGGGCGATACACCGCAACGATCGATCCGATCTGGACCATCGGGCCCAAAGTGCACGGCGGCTCCATGATGGCTGTGTGCGCCGCTGCCGCGCGTCAATGTCTGCGAGACGGCGCAGGTGAGAACGACTCGCTTCTGAAGATGCAGCCACTCGCGGTGAGCGCCAACTATCTGTCCGCCCCCGACCCCGGTGAAGTCGAATTGGAGGTGATCGTCCGAAAGCAGGGACGCCAGGTCGCGCTGTTCGAAGTCGAGTTGAGCCAGGCGGGACGCAGCGCTGTTCGCGCGGCGGTCACGCTCGGATTCCCCGATGACGGCGACCCCACCTTCGTCACTGCCTCGTCGATCGACGACATGTCACCGGAACCGCCGGAGAGTGCGGTGGCCGTCATCGGCGATCACCCGATGGCGCAGGTCGTGCACGTCGGGCAGGGCTGCGACATGCGAATCGACACCACCTCGGCGCACTTCCTGACCGGCAGCCAAGGCGAGGCCGAGGTCAGGATGTGGGTTCGTCCTCGACCCGAGGACGAGAACGACATCGACACCGCTGTGCTGTTCGCGATCATGGCGGGCGACATCAGCGCGCCCGTGACGATGAACCGCGGCCTGTTCGGGTGGGCGCCGACCGTGCAGTTGACGACGTACCTGCGCCGACTGCCGACGCCGGGATGGCTTCGCGTGCGGGCAAGCTCGGATGTTCTGGGCAGCACGTGGTTCGAAGAGGATCATGCTGTTCTCGATTCGACGGGCGCAGTCGTCGTACAGAGTCGTCAATTGGCGATGATGCCCCGCTAGGGTCGATCGCTGCAGTCGTGGCAGGCTGTTCGCCATGACAAGAATTGCGATTATCGGTGGCGGCAAGATCGGCGAGGCGCTGATCTCCGGGCTGTTGCAGGCCGGCCACGCCATCAAGGATCTGGTTGTCGCCGAGCAGTATCAACCTCGCGCAGACGAATTGATCGCCGAATACTCCATCCGCGTCAGCACGATCGCCGACGCCGCCGAGGGCGCAGACGTCATCGTCATCGCGGTCAAGCCCGGCGACGTCGAATCGGCGCTCACCGCGTTGACGAAGGTCGATCTGGACGGCGACCTCGAGCAATTGATCGTTTCCCTTGCGGCGGGTATCCCGACCGGGTTCTTCGAAACGCGTCTGCCCGCAGGGTTCCCGGTCATCCGCGTCATGCCGAACACCCCCATGCTGGTTGGGGAGGGCGTGAGCGTTCTCTCGCCCGGACGGCACGTCAAGGCCGAGCATCTCGAGCTCGTACGCGGCATCCTCGGCAGCGTCGGCAAGGTGGTCACGGTTCCCGAATCGCAGATCGACGCGGTCACTGCTGTCTCCGGTTCCGGCCCGGCCTACTTCTTCTTGGTTGCCGAAGCGATGATCGATGCGGGAGTCGGTCTCGGCCTGACGCGCCCGGTCGCTACCGAATTAGTGGTGCAGACGATGGTCGGTTCCGCAGCGATGCTCGATCGCACCGGCGACAGTGCGACGGATCTTCGCGCCGCGGTGACGTCACCGGGTGGAACGACGGCTGCGGCACTGCGTCAGCTCGAAGCGGGCGGCCTGCGGACGGCGTTCTTCGATGCCTTGGATGCCGCCAAGTCGCGCTCGGCCGCGATGGGTTCAGCTGCGGAATAGTCGTCCGTTTAGCCACACCCGTCGCTTTAACCCCACCAGTACAGCTAAGCTCGACTTAGTACGTACGTGTCTGTTCCGCCGGAGGGGAAGCCGGCGGCGCGAGTCGTGCTGGAGGTATGTGGATTAATGGTGTCTGCAAACAAGCCGTCCATGGGTTCGTCCCACGACGGAAAGCCGGCAGTGGCCGGCACGCAATTCCTCACTGTTGCTGAGGTAGCAACTTTGATGAGGGTGTCGAAAATGACTGTGTACCGGTTGGTACATAGTGGCGAATTGCCCGCTGTACGAGTGGGCCGTTCGTTCCGTGTACACGCGAAGGCGGTACACGATTACCTCGAAACCTCGTACTTCGATGCCGGCTGACCAGCCGGTTCGAAGAGGATGACCTCGGCGTGAGCCGAGTCGCGGGCACAGCGGTTGCTGTGCCGGAGGCTCGGTTTATGCCGAGTGAGACCACACCGGTACGATGAGTCACTGTCGTACCAGCAAGCTGGTGTCGTAAGGCGCTGAGCTAGTTAAAACGAGGGCCAGGCGCCAATTGCTTGGCGCAGGCGTACGTGACCGGCGTGCGCAGGAACGCTAGAGAAGAACGTGAGGGACACCCGCTATGGGTTCAGTGATCAAGAAGCGTCGCAAGCGCATGTCGAAGAAGAAGCACCGCAAGCTGCTTCGTCGTACCCGAGTACAGCGCAGGAAACTCGGTAAATAAGCAGTACCTGTTGATGCCCGCCGCCCCTTCCGGGGTGGCGGGCATCGATGTATTCAGGGGAGGGGCGACGTATCTCAGGGGAGAGATGTGTCGGCCGTCTCATTGTCTGGGCGGTTTGTCTTGAATGGCCGAATTTTGGGTAGTCAGCGCGGGACCCCCTCTGCCCGTAAAGTGGGGGAAAATCGCGGGAGGAACGCTTCGGCAGAGCGCGTTTCTACTGGATATGGGGGTACTTGGTGGTTGAAGGTGACAACACTTCAGGGGGAACGGCGCCTCGCGTCGTACTGGTGACCGGGGCGAGCAGATTCCTCGGCGGCTACCTGGTTACCAGGCTTGCGCAAAATCCGTCGATCGAGCGTGTCATCGCCGTCGACGCCGTCAGTCCGAGCAAGGACATGATGCGCAGAATGGGCCGCGCGGAATTCGTGCGAGCAGACATCCGCAATCCGCTGATCGGCAAAGTGATCCGAAACGCCGAGGTCGACACCGTCGTGCACGCGTCGACGCTTCAGAAAGCCCCCAAAGCCGGCAGCCGCGCCGCGATGAAGGACATGAACGTCATCGGCGCCATGCAACTGTTCGCGGTCTGCCAGAAAGCTCCGACGGTTCGCAAGGTGATCCTGCGCTCGGCTTCGGTCGTCTACGGGTGCAGTGCCAAGGATCCCGCTCAGTTCACCGAAGAAATGAGTGCGCGCCGCCGGCCGCCGGGCGGATATGCCCGCGACAGCCTCGAGATCGAGGGATACCTCCGCGGGATGGGGCGTCGGCGCCCGGACATCTCGGTCGGGATTCTGCGGTTGGCGCCGTTGATCGGACCTCAGCTGACTGCAACCGTCGGGCACTACGTCACCGCCCCACTCGTGCCCACCATCGTCGGGCGCAACGCGCGCCTGCAATTGCTCCACGTCGAGGATGCCCTCGCGGCGCTGGAGAAGGCGACTATCGGCCACGCCTCGGGTACGTACAACATCGCCGGCGACGGAGTGGTCATGATGTCGCAGGCGATCCGCCGGGCAGGCAGGGTGGAAGTTCCCATGCCGCTCGCTCTGTTCCGTAGTGTCGGGAGCGCGTTGGTGGGGTCGTCCATGAGGCTCTACACCGACGAGCAACTCGAGTACTTCCGGTTCGGCTGCGGACTCGACACCACTCGCATGCGCAGCGAGTTGGGGTTCGAGCCGCGATGGACCACCATGCAAGCACTCGACGATTTCATGCGTGCGATGCAGACGCGCCGGATCATCAAGTCCGAGTGGATCGATCGGGCAGAGAATGCGTTGACCACCATCCTCGGCGGTGACACTGCCGAGGCGAGCGTAAGTGCAGACGTGATGCACATGCCGTTGTCGGGACGAAGTGCGGTGAAGGGGTGACTGACGTGGCGAAGGTAATTCCCCTGCGGCCCAGCGCAACTCACACCGGAAAGTCGGAAGCTTCTCGTTCGCGTGAGTCCGTCACCGGCGCGGAGCGTGACGTCCGTGAACAAAGTCAGCGTCGGCATCCGTCCGGAGTGCCGTCGGCGGCCGACCATGGTGGTGAGAGCACGTTCGTCGATGCGGCCAGGTCGGCGATCGTCGACCAGATCGCCTCGGCAGCAGAATTTTTCCGACGTCGGGTGTCCGGCGACTACGAGGTCGACGAGTTCGGATTCGACCCGCATTTTGCGGACAACGTCGTCATGCCCGTGCTGCGGCCGTTGTTCGAGAAATGGTTCCGCGTCGAGGTCAGCGGGATCGAGAACATTCCCCTCACCGGGGGAGCGTTGGTGGTTGCCAATCACGCCGGTGTCATCCCACTCGACGGGCTGATGACGTCGGTTGCCGTGCACGATCATCATCCGGCGCATCGTCCACTGCGAATGTTGGCTGCGGACATGGCTTTCGAAATGCCGGTGGTGGGCGGACTGGCGCGCAAAGCCGGCCATACGTTGGCGTGCAACCCCGACGCCGAGCGTCTGCTCAACGAAGGTGAAGTCGCGGCCGTGTTCCCGGAAGGATTCAAGGGCATCGGGAAACCGTTCAGTGAGCGGTACAAGTTGCAGCGGTTCGGGCGCGGTGGCTTCGTGTCGGCCGCAATGCGAACCGGTGTTCCGATCATCCCGTGCTCGATCGTGGGCTCGGAGGAGATCTATCCGAAGATCGGTGATCTCACCACACTCGCACGCGTTCTCGGTTTGCCGTATTTCCCGGTCACACCTTTGTTTCCGCACCTCGGGCCACTCGGCCTGGTTCCATTGCCGTCGAAGTGGTACATCGAGTTCGGAAAACCGATCGTCACCGACACCTTCGAGAGCGGTGCAGCCGACGATCCGATGGTCCTGTTCGAGGTCACGGACCACGTCCGAGAAACGATTCAGCAGACGCTTTATCGGTTGTTGGCCAAGCGGCGCAACGTCTTTCTCGGCTGAGTTCGGTCCGGATCGCTTCTCGATCCGGACCGAACCCGCTCAGGCGTTCTGTTCTTTGCGCCTGGCGAGAATTGCCGCGAGCGCACCGCCGACTGCTCCGAGTACCAGCGCTGTGGGAACGCCGATTTTGGCGGCCTTTCGTCCGGTGCGGAAATCACGAACTTCCCAACCGCGGTTCTTCGCGAGTTCACGAAGGTCTGCGTCGGGGTTGATCGCCACCGGTGTCCCCACCAACGAGAGCATCGGTACGTCGTTGTGGCTGTCCGAGTAGGCGGAACAGCGCTTGAGATTGAGGCCTTCACGCACCGCCAACGTCCGTACGGCGTGCGCCTTGCCCATGCCGTGCAGGATGTCGCCGACGAGTCGGCCGGTGAAGACTCCGTCCTCACTTTCGGCGACGGTGCCCAAGGCGCCGGTCAATCCCAGTTTCTCAGCGATGACCTGGGCCAGTTCGACCGGAGTTGCCGTCACCAACCACACCTGTTGTCCGGCGTCGAGGTGCATCTGGGCCAACGCCCTCGTGCCTGGCCAGATCTTGTCGGCAATGACCTCGTCGTAGATCTCCTCGCCGAGGCGGGCGAGTTCGGCGGTGGATCGACCGGCCACGAAGGACAGTGCTTTCTCGCGGCCTTCGGCGACGTCGTCGCTACTTTCTCGGCCGGTGACTCGGAACTTGATCTGCTTCCACGCGAAATCCACCAGATCCGAGGTCTTGAGATACTTTCGTGCAGCGAGACCACGGGCGAAGTGGATGATCGACGCACCCTGCACCATGGTGTTGTCGACGTCGAAGAATGCGGCGGCCGTGAGGTCGCGCGGAACGGCCGGGGGCTCTTCGCCGGTTTCCGGTTCTGTGGGGTTGGCAGCTTCGTGCAATGCCAGAGCTGCATCAGCGCTCGCCTCGCCGGCGAGATTGGCTCGAACTTCCGACTCACTCGGGCCCAGCGGATTCTTTACATGGCGACGTCCGGGGAGAATGACCCCGGCAAGCCCTGATCCGAATCCGGAGCCGTTCGGTAGTGATCGCGCAGGCACCCGCACCTCCCGTGTTGCATTCTCGAGCAGAGAACTCTTCGAGTCAGCCTATCCTCCGCGATGAGGCCCGATGGGTTGGATGGTGACCTTCCCTGTGGTGTGTGACGTTCCTCTCCGCCGATTTGGTACCGAGTGGGGCTCCGGAGGCACACTCGACCGATCAAGTAGATGGCGTCCCAGTAGAAGAAAGGTATGCGTCGATGACTGCAGCTACGCATGAAGTGACCTTGTTGACACGCGCAGGATGCGCGTCCTGCGTCGGCGCGGCGGAGGTACTACGACGGGTCTGTTCCGAGTTCGAGCTGGAATTGACGTGCATCGACGTAGACGAAGCTGCCGCGACGGATCCAGAGCTGAGAGCGGAGTACGGAGACAGATTGCCGGTCATTCTTCTCGACGGACGCGAGCACGGTTACTGGGAAGTTGACGAAGAGCGCCTTCGTGACGATTTACGCAAGTAAGGCAACCCTCAAAGTTGTCCGCGGAGCCGCTTTGCAGGTGAACGGCACATCGAACCCGTCTCGAGCAACTTTGTGCATGGGTTCACAAGCGGTTACCGTGGTGTGAACATTCCCCCGGAGCATCGTGGAGGTCGACAGTCGTGTCGACCGGACGAGGAGCCAGCGACGTGACCGAACCGCACCAGACGCATGAGCCTGTGGCTCAGCGCGTCACCGGCGCTGCGGGCTCTTCTGTCACCGACTCGATCGCTCAGGATCGCGTCATCCCCCAGGCTACGGTGACGCGCTTGGCCGCATACCTGCGGGTCCTCGGAGTGATGTCCGACCGGGGTACCTCCATCGTCTCGAGCGAGGAACTTGCGCAGGCGTCCGGTGTCGGATCAGCGAAGTTGCGCAAGGATCTGTCATTCCTCGGACCCAACGGCGTCCGCGGCGTCGGATACGACGTCAACAGGCTCCGCATCCGCATCGAGCGTGCACTCGGACTCGATCGTGGGCACAAGGTCGTTCTCGTCGGAGTCGGAAACCTCGGCAAGGCGCTGGTCGGCTACGGCGGATTCAGCCGCCGCGGTTTCGAGATGGTCGGACTCTTCGACAGTGACGCAGATCGAATCGGAAGCACAGTCGGCGACCTCGTGGTGCGCAGCACCGAGGAACTGACCGTCGCCTGCCGCGAATTGAACGCGACCATCGGCGTCATCTCCACACCGGACGAGGCCGCGCAGGGCGTGTGCGACCAGTTCGTCAGCGCCGGACTGCGCTGCATCATGAGTTTCTCGCCGATCGCCCTCGACGTTCCCGACCACGTGGAACTGCGACGCGTCGATCTAGCCGTCGAGATGCAGGTTCTCTCCTTCAACAGTGCGCGCAACGCCGATCAGGCATCCAGTGCGCCGCGAGTACGAGTGGCTCACGCCGCATCCGCTTCGTCAGTCCCATCCACCAGTTCACCCGCTCCGGTCGGAGCAGGTTCGACAAGAAACGGATCAGTGATCGCGCCGTGAGTGTTCTGCTTGTCGGGGTCTCGCATCGAACCGCGCCCGTCCCGGTGCTCGAGCGAGTAGCTGTCACCGACACCGATCGTCCGAAGCTGATCGACAAGCTTCTGGCGTCTTCGCACATCTCCGAAGCGATGATCGTCTCCACCTGTAACCGGGTGGAGGTCTACGCGGTGGTGGACGCGTTCCACGGTGCGCTCACCGAGGTCGGTGAAATCCTCGCCGACCATTCAGGTCTCGACCTGACGGCGCTGCACGCTCACGCCTACGTCCGCTACAGCGAAGCAGCGGTCGAACATCTCTTCGCCGTGGCCAGTGGCCTCGATTCGATGGTGATCGGCGAACAGCAGATTCTCGGCCAGATCCGTTCGGCCTACGCATCTTCGGATGCGCAGCAGGCAGCCGGACGCGTCGTCCACGAACTGGCTCAGCAGGCACTGCGCGTCGGCAAGCGAGTGCATTCCGAAACCGGAATCGACTCAGCGGGAGCATCAGTCGTATCCGTGGCTCTTGATCGTGCAGCGGGCATCATCGGTGAGGGCGGCCTCGTCGGCCGCACTGCCGTGGTTGTCGGAGCAGGCTCGATGGGCGGTCTGTCGGTTGCGCATCTCACTCGCGCCGGAATCGAACGCATCGTCGTCGTCAACCGGACACAGGAACGCGCCGAGCACCTGGCAGAGACGGCACGCTCCAACGGCGTCGACGCCGACGGTGTTGCCTTCGATCAGCTTTCGGCCGCGATGGCGCAGGCAGATGTCATGGTCACCTGTACCGGCGCGGTCGGGGCAGTGGTCACCCTGGCGGATGTGCACCGCGCACTCGCCGAGCCCGATCGCGACAACACCAAGCACCTGGTCATCTGCGACCTCGGGCTGCCGCGCGACATCGATCCCGCCGTCGCCGGCCTGCCGGGTGTCACCGTTCTCGACATGGAGACGCTGCAGCGTGATCCGGCGGCAGGCGCAGCCGCTTCCGACGCAGAAGCCGCACGCACCATCGTCGCCGGCGAACTTGCGACCTACCTTGCCGGACAGCGCCTCGCCGAGGTCACTCCGACCGTGACGGCTTTGCGTCAGCGCGCCGCCGACGTCGTCGAAGCCGAACTGATGCGGCTCGATTCGCGTCTGCCCGGCCTGGACGATCCGCAGCGCGACGAGGTTGCACGCACCGTGCGACGCGTCGTGGACAAGCTTCTCCACGCCCCGACCGTGCGCGTCAAGCAACTGGCGTCGGCCCCCGGCGGCGACTCCTACGCAGCAGCGCTGCGCGAACTCTTCGAACTCAGCCCCGGATCTCCCGCGGCCGTGGCCACACCCACCGACCTGGTGGACGGCGACCGCACTGGAAGGGACCTGCAGGCATGAGCGTCACCACCCCTCGATCGGGGAGCCCGCTGCGGATCGGCACTCGCGGAAGTCTTCTCGCGACCACGCAGGCCGGTACCGTGCGCGATGCCCTCATTGCAGCGGGGCATCCCGCCGAGTTGGTCATCATCAAGACCAAGGGCGACCAGTCCACCGATCCCGTCCAGAAGATCGGCGTCGGAGTGTTCACCGCAGAGCTTCGAGAAGCTTTGCTGGACAACCGCGTCGACGTTGCTGTGCATTCCTACAAGGACTTACCGACCGCGCAGGATCTGCGATTCGTCATCGCGGCGATTCCGCCACGCGAAGATCCGCGTGACGCGCTCGTCGCCCGCGACGGTCTGGTCCTCGGGGAGCTTCCGGCCGGTTCCAAGGTGGGAACCTCCGCGCCGCGCCGCGTTTCGCAGCTCAAGGCACTCGGGCTCGGCCTCGACATCGTGCCGTTGCGGGGCAACCTGCAACGCCGTCTCGGCAAGGTCGAATCCGGTGAACTCGACGCCGTGATCCTCGCTCGCGCCGGCTTGTCCCGTATCGGTCTGCTCGATCTCATCACCGAGAACATCGAGCCCGTGCAGATGCTCCCCGCTCCGGCGCAGGGCGCTCTGGCCGTCGAATGCCTTTCTGTCAATGCGGAATTGGCGGCGATCCTGGCTGAGCACGATGACGCCGGTACCAGGGCGGCAGTCACTGCCGAGCGTGCACTTCTCGCCGAGCTGGAAGCGGGCTGCACCGCTCCGGTCGGAGCGATCGCGGAGATCGTCGAATCCCTCGACGACGACGGCAGAATCTTCGACGAACTGTCGGTACGCGGCTGCGCAGCCGCCATCGACGGTTCGGACGTCATCCGTACCGGCGCAGTCGGTGCGCCGGACAAGGCCGAGGAACTCGGCCGAGCGGTAGCGCGCGAGTTACTCGAACTCGGCGCCCGAGAGTTGATGAACGTGACTACAGGCGAGGCAGCCGATGTTTGACGCCCCACTTTGCACTTGCACCAAGTTCCCATTTCGATACAGCGCACTGGAGAATCACCGATGACCCGAGTCCGAAAGAACACTCCCGGACGGATCCTGTTCGTGGGATCGGGACCGGGCGACCCCGCCCTGCTCACCGTTCGCGCACGTGACGTCCTCACCGGCGCCGCAATGGCATTCACGGATCCGGACGTCGACAAGGGCGTCGTCGCGCTCGTCGGCATCGACATGGGCCGCGACGAGGAGACCGGCGAGCTGATCGCGGACGTGCGTCCGGCACTCGGTGAGCCTGCCGAGGTTGCAAAGACATTAGTGCACGAGGCCAAGAACGGCCACGACGTCGTGCGTCTGGTCTCCGGTGATCCGCTGACCACGGATTCCGTGATCGCAGAGGTCACGGCAGTCGCCCGCACGCAGGTTCAGTTCGAGGTTCTCCCGGGTCTGCCTTCGGGTTCGGCTGTGCCGAGCTACGCCGGTATGGCGCTCGGCTCGGGTCACACCGAGGCCGACGTTCGCGGTGAAGTCGACTGGGCTGCTCTGGCCGCTGCACCGGGACCGCTTGTTCTGCACGCGACGTCGGGACATCTCGCCGAGACCGCCAGCGCGCTGGTCGAGAACGGCTTGGCTCCGCAGACGCCTGCTGCCATCACCGTCCGCGGCACCACTCGTCAGCAGCGAACCGTCGAGGCAACTCTCGCGACGCTCAACGAAGCCGGATCCGAACTGGTGGGCTCGCTCATCGTCACCGTCGGCAAGGTTGTCGCGCAGCGCAACAAGATGTCGTGGTGGGAATCGCGCGCTCTGTACGGCTGGACTGTCCTCGTGCCGCGCACCAAGGATCAGGCCGGCGAGATGAGCGACCGTCTGGTCACTCACGGAGCGATCCCGATCGAGGTTCCGACCATCGCCGTCGAGCCGCCTCGCAGCCCGGCTCAGATGGAGCGTTCGGTCAAGGGCCTCGTCGACGGTCGTTACCAGTGGGTGGTCTTCACTTCCACCAATGCGGTTCGCGCAGTGTGGGAGAAGTTCGAGGAGTTCGGTCTCGACGCTCGCGCCTTCTCCGGCGTGAAGATCGCCTGTATCGGCGAAGCAACCGCAGCCAAGGTCCGCTCGTTCGGCATCAACCCCGAGCTGATCCCGACCGGTGAGCAGTCCAGCGAAGGCCTGCTGGCCGAATTCGCCCCGTACGACGACGTTTTTGATCCGGTCAACCGGGTTCTGTTGCCGCGCGCGGACATTGCAACCGAAACCCTCGCCGAGGGCCTGCGCGAACGCGGTTGGGAGATCGACGACGTCACCGCCTACCGCACCGTCCGGGCGGCGCCGCCGCCGGCCGAGACCCGCGAGATGATCAAGACCGGTGGATTCGACGCCGTCTGCTTCACCTCGTCCTCGACCGTGCGCAACCTCGTCGGCATCGCCGGCAAGCCGCACGCCCGCACGTTGGTCGCGTGCATCGGCCCGAAGACGGCCGAAACCGCTATCGAGTTCGGTCTGCGCGTCGACGTGCAGCCCGAGACCTCGCAGGTGGGACCGCTGGTGGAGGCTCTCGCCGAGCACGCAGCTCGGCTGCGCGCTGAAGGTGCTTTGCCGCCGCCGCGTAAGAAGTCCCGCAGGCGCTAGCGCACCCGTGAGCGGTTGAGGAGTCTGTGGACTCCTCAACCACTCACAGGTTCCGACGAAGGAGGGCTACTTCTCGTGTTTCCCACTCATCGCCCTCGCCGGCTCCGGCGCACCCCAGCGCTCCGGCGACTCGTGGCAGAGACCTCGCTCGAACCCCGGCACCTCGTGTTGCCGATGTTCGTTGCAGACGGCATCGATGCGCCGCGTGAGATCAGTTCCATGCCAGGCGTTTTCCAGCACACGCTCGATTCGCTGCGGTCCGCCGCGGTGGAAGCAGTGGAAGCCGGCGTCGGTGGTCTGATGCTCTTCGGCGTCCCCAAGGCGGAGGACAAGGACCCTCAGGGCTCCGGTGCCTCCGATCCCGACGGCATCCTCAACGTCGGATTGCGCGCTCTGGCAGAAGAACTCGGCGATTCGACGGTCATCATGGCCGATACCTGCCTCGACGAGTTCACCGATCACGGCCACTGCGGCGTGCTTACCGCCGCCGGCGCCGTCGACAACGACGCAACTTTGATCCGGTACGTCGAAATGGCTCTCGCGCAAGCTGAATCGGGTGCGCACCTGCTCGGCCCCAGCGGCATGATGGACGGTCAGGTGGCTGCGATCCGCGGTGCGCTCGATGCATCCGGGTATGTCGAGGTCGGTCAGCTCGCCTATGCCGCGAAATATGCGTCAGCGTTCTACGGGCCGTTCCGTGAAGCCGTCGGATCCTCACTGCAAGGCGACCGTCGTACTTATCAGCAGGACGGCGCCAACCGCCGCGAGTCGATGCGCGAGGTAGACCTCGACATCGCGGAGGGCGCTGACATGGTGATGGTCAAGCCTGCAATGTCCTACCTCGACATTCTGCGTGAGACCGCCGACCGGTCTCCGGTTCCGGTCGCTGCGTACCAGATCTCGGGGGAGTACTCGATGATCACCGCGGCCGCGCAGAACGGGTGGATCGACCGGGACGCGGCGATTCTCGAATCGCTCACCAGCATTCGCCGCGCCGGTGCCGACGTGGTCCTCACGTATTGGGCGTCGGAAGTTGCCGGATGGCTGTGACGGAGTCACGCATGGTGGCTGCGCCGGTATCGACCGATACGCTGGTGTCATGACCGAGCAGTGGCCGCCGTCGCGCCAGGAACCGCCCCGCCGGGAACCTCCCTACGAGAACCAGCCGTTCGAGAATCAGCCGTACCGCGAACTCGGACCGATGCCGACGGGTCAGATCCCGGGATACGGCCCCGGTTACAACGGATACCCGGGCCCCCAGCCGAAACCCGAGCCGCCGACGGACGTCGTGACTGCGATTCAGTTGTGGTGGGCTGTGACGGCGCTTGGATTGGTCCAGGGCGGCGCGATGATCTGGATGCTGCTCGGGCAGAAGTCGATGTTCGTCGACGAGATGCTCAGGAACCAGGCGGCTGTCGATGCCGGTCTGACACGCTCCGACGTTGAGGGCATGTTCCCACTGGTCATCGTGTTCTCCGCTGTCCTGGTGGTGATCGTCACCGCGGTGTTCCTTTTGTTCGTGCGCTCGATGAGTCGTGGCAAGAACTGGGCTCGAATGTTGCTGACGTTCTGTGGAGTCTTCATGTTGGTCTCTGCGATCCCCGTGATCTTCGGGCTCGGCGGCGACGGCGGCGCGGCCACTCTGCTGTTCGGCGGAGCGGAAATCCTGCAGGCAGTTGCTGCTGTCGGGGCGATCGTGATGATGCACCGAAAAGAGTCCAATCCGTACTTTCTTCGTTTCCCCCCGGCGGGGAACCGATAGGTAGCTCGGGGTACTGTGAAACGGGTCACTGCAGTAGTAGGGGAGAGGTCGTAGACAATGAGTTCTCAGGAAGCCCTGCGCACGGAAAGCACCCACGACGCTCCACTGCGCCAACGTGGTTCACGGACCGAAGTGATCTTGTTCGCGATCCTTGGAGCCTCTGTTCTGGTGACACTCCTGGTGCTCATGATTCCGGGCATCGTCAGCGGATAGCGCACACTTGAACCCGTGAGTATCTCTACGAAGGTCCGGCGCCCGACGGCCGTCGAGGCAGCATTCTGGCTGTGGATCGCCAGCGCGTTCCTACTCATACTCTTCGGCCTGATCAATGTCACCAGCGCCTCGTATTCGCTGCGTGAACAATTCACCGATCAAGGCGTTTCGGCCGGAAACATCGACATCTACGTCACCTTCGTGCGGGTGTCAGGGCTGGTTCTGCTGTTGACCGGCCTCGCGATCGGTGGCCTCGCCGGTCCCACTCGCGCCGGACGGGCGTTGTGCCGACGGATCCTGGTGATCGTGTCCGGAGTGTTCGCGGTACTGCAGATCGCGCTGGTCGTGGCCGGGATCAGTACCGTGCTCGCGCTGGTTGTTCCCGTCATGCTGATCTGTGCCTGCGTCGCGATCTACCGCGACACCACCCGAAGTTGGTTCGCCCGTGGCTGACCGTGCTCCTGAAATCGGCCCGGACGTTCTGTACTACGAACCCGGATCTCGGTGGTGGGCCATCGCGTTCGGTCCGATCTTCTGCCTGATCGCCTTGGTCATCGAGCTGTTCACCGGCCCGGTGGTGCATTGGTTCGGTCTGGCGATGTTCGCCGTGATCCTCACCGGCTTGGTGTACGTGCAGGTGATTGCCGCGCGCCGGCATGCGAGCGTGCTTCTGACCGCGACCACGTTGCGTCAGGGAACCGAAGAGGTGCCGATCACCGAGATCGCCGAGGTGTTTCCCGAATCGGACGACGCCGCCTATGAAGACGAAATGGAGCCGTGGGAAACGGCACGCGCGCTGGGTGAGCTGTCCGGAGTGCCCCGGCGTCGGCACGGTATCGGCTTGCGTCTGACCACCGGGGGATTGGTGCGAGCGTGGGCGAAAGACGATCGGGCACTTCGCGAGGCGTTGAGCCAGGTTGTCACGGTCGGTGTGGAACCGGACGGGTCTGCCGATGATTGAGGCGCAGCCAACTCCGCTCGTCGACGTGAAGACATGGATCGGTGTACTCGGTATCGTCGCCGCCACGATTCTGGCGGTCGTGTGCTGGCGAGCGGGTACGACGACGTCCGACTTCGGACCGATACTGGAGGGCGCTCCACCGTTCGAGAGCACGCACTACGACGGTCTCTGGATCTCGGGCGCCGGGTTGTCGATTCTGGTTGCGGGGCTGATGGCCATCGATGTCGTGCGCCGCGTCCGGGTGGGCTTCGTCGCATCGCAGTAGCCCTCATACGGGTAGGGGGTATAGTTGCGGTATGAGTAGTTACAGCCCCGAGCAGGACGATCTGCTCAAACGCCTTCGTCGTATCGAAGGTCAGGTAGCCGGAATCTCGCGCATGGTTGCAGACGACCGGTACTGCATCGACGTGCTCACCCAGGTGTCCGCCGCGACGAGCGCGTTGCAGTCCGTATCCCTGAAGCTTCTCGACGCCCACCTTGCGGGCTGCGTCGTCGAAGCTGCCAAGCAGGGTGGTCCGGAAGCAGACGTCAAGATCAAGGAAGCTCAGGCGGCCATCGCTCGCCTCGTTCGTTCGTAAGGTGTCGGTCCGTCACTCCGTGATGGACCGCGCGAGCGCCCGGGCGGAGAAGCTCACGAAGTACTCGGGTGTGACTTCTTTGGCGATGTTGATGACGATGGTGTCCGACAGGCCTTTGAGTCCGGAGAGCACGAGATGGATCAACGCGGGGTCGTCGATCAACCGGCTCCCTTCGGCTGCAGCAGATTCGGTGAGCGCTCGAATCAATGCCGAGTTGTAGACCGCTACGGATGCGTGAAGTTCCCGCATGCTTTCTCGGTCGGACCCGGCCATGCCTTCGATGTCGCGCCAAGTGGTGGTGAGTCGACCCACCCGTGCCCAGTGCCGAGCAAACTCGGAAATCATGGACTCGAGTAAGGCGCTCAGTCCCTGCTCGCGGGGGAGCGAGTTCACGAAGTCCGCCATTTCCAGCTGACTTTCGCTGAGGAGTGCGGCGAAGATGTCCTGCTTGTCGACGAAGTACTGGTAGATCAGTCCGGTGCTGGTGCCGGCTCGTTTAGCGACCGCGCGGATGGTGAGCGCGGAGTAGCCTCCCTCGTCCAGAAGCGAGATCGCCGCGTCGAGTGTTCGGCGCCGACGCACTTCGGCGTCACCGTAGATCGACTTGCTGCTGGCACTGCTCATTTGACCACCGTAGTCGGGCCGCTCGGCATCCTCAATTTACATCGAACGCTGTTCGTTGTTGAACGCCACCCAAAATCCAAAGTGATGTAGATCATAGAATGAACATTGTTCGAAATAGAATGAACATTGTTCATTCTGGTGTTACGGTATGGCGCAGACCACATCGAGGCCAGTGCAAAGCGCTGGACACTCTGCGGTCGGCCTGACCTTTCTTCCCGTATCGATCGGGAGGTCTACACAGTTGTGGAGTACCTATGACACGCACTAACGATGAACGCGCGGCGATCGACATCGCCGCTGCGGCGGGAGAACTTCTGCTCGACCATCGGAAATCCCTCGGCGAAAACGACGGTGATGTCGCGACTTTCAAGAACGCGTCCGATCGGCTCAGTCACGAATTCATCGTCGCCGAACTTGCCCGACGCTTTCCTGCGGATGCAGTGCTGTCGGAGGAAGGGGCTGACGACCTCGCGAGGCTGGCTGCGGATCGGGTGTGGATCGTCGACCCTCTCGACGGCACCCGTGAGTACGGCGAGGCCGGACGATCGGACTGGGCCGTTCATGTTGCGCTGACCGAAAACGGTGTCCTCACAACAGGTGCGGTCGCAATGCCTGCCCTTGGCGTCACCTATTCGAGCAGCGATGATCGAACCGAACGGGATGCCGCGACGCCGGTTCGAGTCGTCGTATCGCGGACGCGTCGTCCAGAACCGGTCATGCGCATGGCCGACGCGATGGGCGCGGAGTTGATCGAAATGGGATCCGCCGGAGCCAAAGCAATGGCGGTCGTCTCGGGTGAGGCAGACATCTACGCACATGCGGGCGGACAGTACGAGTGGGATTCGGCGGCGCCCGTTGCTGTCGCACGTGCTGCGGGACTGCATGTTTCGCGTATCGATGGCAGCGAACTGCGCTACAACCAGGAAAACCCGTGGTTGCCGGATCTGCTGATCTGCCGACCCGAACTCGCCCCGAAAGCACTGGAGGAACTGGGCCGATGACCGCGACACTGACGCACCTCGAACGACTCGAAGCCGAGAGCATTCACATCATGCGTGAAGCTGTTGCCCAGAGCGAGAACCCGGTGATGTTGTACTCGGTGGGCAAGGACTCCGCCGTGATGCTGCATCTGGCGCGCAAGGCCTTCTATCCGTCGAAGCTGCCGTTTCCGCTTCTGCACGTCGATACCACGTGGAAGTTTCGTGAAATGTACAAACTTCGTGACAGTACCGCTGCTGCAGGCGATCTCGATCTGATCGTCCACACCAACCCGGACTGCGTGAGGCAGGGGATCAACCCGTTCACTCACGGCAGCGCTGTCCATACCGATATGTGGAAGACCGAAGGCCTCAAACAAGCCCTCGATCACTACAAGTTCGACGCTGCATTCGGCGGCGCCCGCCGTGACGAAGAAAAATCCCGCGCCAAGGAACGCATCTTCTCGATCCGATCAGCTGCGCACCGTTGGGATCCCAAGCAGCAGCGACCGGAACTGTGGCGGATGTACAACGTCCGCAAAGCGCCGGGCGAGAGCCTGCGCGTCTTCCCTCTCTCGAACTGGACTGAGCTGGATGTGTGGGAATACGTACGCCAGGAAGAGATTCCGATCGTTCCGCTGTATTTTGCCGACAAGCGGCCCGTCGTAGAGCGGGACGGTGCGCTGATCATGGTCGACGACGACCGGATGCCGTTGCTGCCGGGAGAGACTCCGGAACTCAAGAGCGTTCGTTTCCGTACCCTCGGCTGCTACCCGCTGACCGGAGCCGTCGAATCGACCGCAACGAGCCTGACCGAGATCATCTCGGAAATGTTGCTCACCACCACTTCCGAACGCCAGGGACGGGTCATCGACCACGACTCCAGCGCGTCGATGGAAAAGAAGAAGCAAGAGGGGTACTTCTGATGACTGTTTCCTCGGATTTGATCGCTGACGACATCGAGGCGTACCTCGAACGTCATGCAAACAAGAGCATGCTGCGATTCATCACCTGCGGCAGCGTCGACGACGGCAAGAGCACCTTGATCGGCCGTCTGCTCTACGAATCGAAACTCGTCTTCGACGACCAGCTGACGGCGCTCGAAGCCGATTCGCGCAAGAGCGGAACCCAGGGGGAGGGGCTCGATTTCGCGCTCCTGGTCGACGGTCTCGCCGCCGAACGTGAGCAGGGCATCACGATCGACGTCGCCTACCGCTACTTCACGACCGAGCGACGCAAGTTCGTCGTCGCCGATACTCCGGGGCACGAGCAGTACACCCGAAACATGGTGACGGGCGCGTCGACCGCCGATCTTGCTGTGATCCTTGTCGATTCCCGCAAGGGGATACTGACTCAGACCCGCCGGCACTCGTATCTGGTGTCGTTGCTGGGGATCAAGCACGTGGTGCTTGCCGTGAACAAGCTCGACCTCGTCGACTACTCGCAAGAGGTCTTCGATGCCATTACCGCGGATTACGCAGAGTTCGCTCACGAGATCGGTCTGGACGGGTTCGTCACCATTCCGATGTCGGCATACATGGGTGACAATCTCACCGAGCGCAGTGCGAATACCCCGTGGTACTCCGGCCCCAGCCTGATCGAGCATCTCGAAAGCGTGGACATCGACGATGCTGCCGCCGCGGCTCCGTTCCGGATGCCGGTGCAGTGGGTCAATCGGCCGGACCTCGACTTCCGCGGATTCTCCGGCCAGATCGTTTCCGGCACAGTATCTCCCGGGGACGCTATCCGGGTGCTCCCCAGTGGAAAGACATCCAACGTCGAGCGCATCGTGACCATGGGTGGCGACCTCGACGTTGCCGGTGCGGGCCGCTCGGTCACCATCACGCTCGCCGACGAGATCGACATCAGTCGCGGTGATGTGCTGTCCATCGGCGACAATCCGCCGGCCGTCGCCGATCAGTTCGAGGCCTGCATCGTCTGGATGGGTGAGGCTCCCATGCTGCCCGAACGGCCGTTCCTGTGCCAGATCGGTACCGTGACAGTCACTGCGCGCATCACCAAACCGAAACACAAGATCAACGTCAACACTCTCGAGAAGACCGCAACGACTACTCTCGCGCTCAACGAAATCGGTGTCTGCAACCTCAGTTTCGATCGACCGGTCCCGTTCGACCCGTACGTCGGCAACCGTGACACCGGTAGCTTCATCCTCATCGACCGCCTTACCAACGGCACTGTCGGTGCGGGCATGATCACGCACTCGCTGCGTCGATCGGACAACATTCACTGGCAATCCGTCGACGTCGACGAGGCCGCGCACACCAGGCTCAAGGGACACCAACCCGCAGTTCTGTGGTTCACCGGTCTCTCCGGTTCGGGAAAGTCGACCATCGCGAACGATGTCGAGCGTCAACTGCACGCACTCGGCGCGCACACCTACCTCCTCGACGGAGACAACGTTCGTCACGGGCTGAATCGAGACCTCGGATTCACCGAAGCCGACCGCGTCGAGAACATCCGTCGCGTCACCGAGGTCACCCGACTGATGGCGGACGCCGGTCTGATCGTGCTCGCGTCCTTCATTTCACCGTTCGAGGCGGAGCGTCATGCCGCCCGTGAATTGATCGGCGACGAACAGTTCGTCGAAATCTTCGTCGACACCGCTCTTGCCGTCGCAGAGGAGCGAGATCCCAAGGGGCTGTACAAGAAGGCTCGACGTGGCGAGTTGGTGAACTTCACCGGAATCGATTCGCCGTACGAACCGCCGCAGAACCCTGACATACACATCGACACCAGTGTCACGACGACTGAGGACGCTGCGATCGCGATCGTCGACCATCTTCGCGCCCGCGGAACCATTTCTTGATCCGCCTGAACATGAGGAGCATCCATGCCTGACAGGGCTGAAATACTTTCTGCCGTAGAAGATTACGTCAAGTGTCTCGGAAGTCACGACGTCGACGGCCTGGTTGCGCTGTTTGCGCCCGACGCAGTTCAACACGAACCGCTGGGGGTCCAGACCTACCGCGGAATCGACGAGATTCGCGAATTCGATACCGCGAACGCGCAGGTCGATTTCACAGTCAGCCTGCTCGGCCCGATTTCGGTGACGGGAAAATACGCAGCAATGCAGCTTCGGGTACAGCGCGTCGGGATGGCCGACTTCGCTGCCTCCGACCTGTTCGAGTTCGACGAGAACGGCAAGATCGTTTCTCTGAGTGTTGTTCTCGATCCGCAGGCACTGTGCTGACCCATCAGGGCCTGCTGGCAGGCAAGGTTGTCGTCGTCTCGGGAGTGGGCCCGGCGCTGGGTCGTTCGATTGCGGTGCAGAGTGCGGCGGCCGGAGCAAAAGTTGTTCTGGCCGCCCGCACACCCGAGCGTTTGGAATCTGTGGCAACCGAGATCCGAGACCGCGGCGGAATTGCACTGGCCATTCCGACCGATCTCACCCACGTCGATTCGATCTCCTCGTTGGCTGAGACTGCGCTCGCAGAGTTCGGCGGCGTGGACTGCCTCGTGAACAACGCCTTTGTCCAACCGGCGCAGGTCTCGCTCCTGGACGCCGACATGGCGTCCATCCAGTCGGGTATCGACATCAACCTGCTTGCGGCGTTGAACGTGACACGCGCGTTTGTGCCGGCATTGACCGAGGCGGAGGGCTCCGTCGTGATGGTGACGTCCATGGTGCTGCGTAATCAGCTTCCCGGGTTCGGGGCCTACCGCATCATGAAATCCGGGCTCCTGGCAATGGCACGCAGTTTGTCGATCGATCTCGGTCCCAAGGGCGTTCGAGTCAATTCGGTTGCTCCCGGCTATATCTGGGCGGACTCGGTCAAGAACATGTTCGAGAAAAAGGCGGCGGCAGCTGGGGTCGACCCCAAGGTCATTTACGACGAGGTTGCAGCGGGCGCCGATCTGCGCCGGCTACCCGAACCTGACGACATCGCCAATGCCGTCGTCTTCCTCTTGTCCGATTCGGCCAGAGCCATCGCCGGGCAATGTCTCGACGTCAACTGCGGTCACACCCACCACTGAACAACCCCACAAGGAATTACAGATGACACAGGATTACGACGGCATCGGTTCCATCGACGACTTGCACCAGGTCGCGCGTGAGGAGACCGGGTACAAAAACTTCGGCAGCGACAGCTATCTCGAAGGGCTTCGAGTTCTCCTCGAGTCGTTCCAGAACGAGGCCGACCTCACTCCTCACGGCAAGGTGATCGCTCGCAAGATGATCGTCGGAGCGCTCGCGGGTCGCCTGACCAGTGAGGCCGGATTCGCGAAATATCCAGAGCACGTAGACGTTCCGATCGAACGCCCGATCTTCGTGGTCGGGTTGACCCGCACCGGCAGCACCGCGCTGCACCGCTTGCTCGGTGCCGACCCAGCGCATCAGGGCGCCGAGATGTGGCTCGCCGAGACGCCGCAGCCGCGCCCCGAGCGCGACAAGTGGTCGGAGAACGAAGATTACGTTCGCTCCGACGCCTTCTACCGTGCTCGCCAGCGTAACGAGGCAGACCTGATGAAGGTTCATTTCATGGGGGCGGAGGAGGTCGAGGAATGCTGGCGGCTGCTGCAGCAGACGATGCTCTCGACCGCGTTCGAGACGGTGGCGTACGTGCCGAGTTACACGCAGTGGCTGGCGGAGCAGGATTGGACCGAAACATATGCGCGGCACAAGAAGAACCTGCAGTTGATCGGGCTGCACGACCAGGACAGACGGTGGGTGCTCAAAAGCCCGAGCCATGTCTTCGCGATCGACGAGATCATGTCGGTCTATCCGGATGCACTGTTCGTTCGGACCTTCCGGGACCCGTTGACATCGATGGCGTCCACCTTCAGCCTCGTCGAGCAGGGCGGACACGACATGTCGAGGGCCTTCGATCGTCCGGCCATCGGGCGCACGCAACTGGAGTTGTGGGCGCGAGGGAATGCGAACTTCAACAATGCCCGTAGCCGTTACAACCCCGATCAGTTCATCGACGTCGACTACAAGGACTTCATCGCCGATGCGGTCGGCACCGTCGAGAAGATCTACGCGCAGTTCGACCTGCCATTCACTGACGAGGCTCGCGCAGCGGTGGAGGCGTCGCATCAGGCGAGCCTGGCCGAGCACCGTCGTCCGTCGCATCGCTATTCGCTCGAGGATTTCGGCGTGAGCGCTGCCGACGTCGAAGCGAAGTTCGCCACCACACCCTGAAGCCCTCCGGCCCTGTGCGCCTTTTTGGTAGTGCCGACTACCAAAAAGGCGCACAGGGCGAAGCCCCAACCGAAACAAGGAGATTCACATGAATGCTGTTTGGGAAAAGTTCTGCGCAGATCTGCTCGAGGTCGGAAAGGTCCTGGAAGACGAGATCGTCCCTCAGGATCCGCTGACTCAAGCCGAGGGCGTCCGCTACCTGAGTCGGTTGCTTCGGTACGGCACGATCAACTGTGTCGAGTACACCGATCCGCGGTGGCCGCAGTTCTCGTCGGCTCCGAACCCGAACATGATGACGAAGATCGGTGCCGACAACCCGGACAACGTCTACATGCGCGCCAACATTTCCGGTAAGTACAACTACCGGATCATCGGCACCCGAGGCACCGTCCCGCTGATCACCTTCGGCTCGCGCGTAAATCGGTACCACATCGACGGCACCATGCTGCAGACCGGCGATCTGCATATCCACGACCTCGAGGTCGACGAGAACGGCCGTTTCGAGTTCATCGCGAGCGTCGACAAGCCCGATGAGGGCGCTTGGCTGCCTTTGGCGCCCGACAGCAACCTCATCTCCGTTCGGCAAACTCACCAGGATCGGCGCAACGAGGTCATCGGTGATCTGACCATCGAATGCCTGAACCCGGACGGCGAGTTCGTCCCGCTGAGTCCGGAAGAGATCGGCGAGCGTCTCACCAAGTCCGTCGGGATCGTGAAGGGGATGGCGGAGACCTTCCTGGAATGGTCGCGCAAATTCCAGCCGCACACCAACGAGATCTTCGACTGGGGACAGGACTACTTCCAGGATGCCGGCGGCGATCCGACGATCTTCTACTTCCACGGTTACTGGAAGCTCGCCGAGGACGAGGCGTGGGTCATCGAGACCGAGGTTCCGAACTGCGAGTACTTCAACTTCGTGCTGCAGAACTTCTGGGTCGAGTCCCTCGACTACAACCGCACGAACATCTACATCAACAATCACACCGCGAAGCTCAACGACGACGGCACCATGACAATCGTCGTGGCGGCGAAGGATCCGGGTTATGGCAACTGGATCGACACCGATTCGCATGCCGAGGGGACATGGGCGCTGCGCTGGATCAAGGCGGACTCGCACCCGATCCCGACGTCCAAGGTAGTCAAGATCTGACACGCTGACGGAGATTGGGAACGTATGTACACCAGGAAGATTAGGTTCGGCCCTCGCTTTGTCGCGCTCGGGCTTGCCGGTGCATTGATGTTGGCCGGCTGCGCGTCGAGCAGTGGGGACAACTCGGGATCGGCTTCACCGAGCAGTAGTGGCGCAGCTGGTTTTGTGGGCGCCCCAGATGTGGGGGAGCGGATCGACGGCGGTGTTCTCACCTTCGGGTCCTATTCGTTCCCTTCCTCGTTGGACCCCACGAGAACGCAAGCCGCCGGTTCGACCGGCGGAACCGAAATGGCCGCGATTTACGACACGCTGGTACGCAGCGACTCCACAAACGGGAGCTTCGTGCCACAACTCGCGAAGACACTGTCGAACAACAGCGACTTCACTTCGTACACCGTCACTTTGGCTGATGGCCTCACCTTCAGTGACGGAAGTCCGCTCGACGCGGAAGCGGTGAAGTGGAGTATCGATCGATTCGTGGCAGGCAAGGGTGATGTATCGCAGACCTGGCTCAACATCGTGGATCGGATCGAGACGCTCGACGCCACCACAGTCGAATTCGTGCTCGAGCGGCCCTGGCGTCAATTCCCGGCGCTGTTGTCGCTCGGGCCCGGAATGATCGTTGCGCGAAGTTCAGGGGGAGAGACAGGGTCGGTTTCAGGAACAGTGGAGGGAGCGTTCACGCCGATCGGGGCGGGTCCGTTCACCCTGGCCAAGTTCGCCCCGCACGAAGAACTGGTACTCGCCGCACGCACGGATTATCAGGGCGGTAAACCTCCACTGGACACAGTGCGGTTTGTTCCCACGTCGGGTGCGCAGTCTCAGTACGAATCGTTGAAGAGCGGCCAGATCGACATGACGTACATCCTCCGCGACGAGGCCGTGATCGAACAAGCTCTCGACGACGGATACTCGGGTTACCTCAGTCCGACCGGACAGAACGGGATCGGCACGATCAACAACCGTGAGGGCAAGCCCGGGGCCGATGTTCGCGTCCGTCAGGCGATCGCCTACGGGGTGGATCCGGAGGCGGTCAATACTCGTGCGAACAACGGATTGGGCACCGCCAGTTCCGAACTGGTCCCGCAGACGTCACGTTGGTTCAACAACACAGCAGGTATTCCGTTCGATCAGGTGAAGGCAAAGGCGCTGCTGGATCAAGCGAAGTCCGACGGGTACGACGGGAAACTCCGCTACCTCACCACCCCGGAGCCCAGCCAACAGGCGACGGCACTGACGGTTCAGGCGTCGCTGAACGCGATCGGTTTCGACGTCACCATCGACTACGCGACCGATGTGACCGATCTGGTTCGACGGGTATACAAGGACCACGATTTCGACATGACCAGAGGTGGCGCTCCGGTCGGAGAAGAAGCGCCGTACCTCAACTTGTACAACAGTATGGCCAGTGATTCGAAGAACAACCCGTCCGGCTTCGCGGACCCGGAGATGGACGCGATGATCACAGCTGTGCAGACGGCATCGACGGACGATGCTGTCCGTGAGGCGATCAGCAAGGTGCAGGAGTACGCCAACGCGACTGTGCCTTACGTGATCTGGGGTCCGGCGTCGGTGTTGACCGCATGGGACGGCAACGTTCACGGCGTCGTACGCAACATCACCGACATCATGTTCTTGGGCGGCGCTTGGATCTCGCCTAACGGCGAAACGGTGGAACGATGAAGTGGTCCTTGGCCGGTGCGATGATCGACGCCCTGGAACTGTGCGAGTTGGCGCAGGTCGCCGAAGAGGTGGGATTTGACGGAATCGCGATGCCGGATTCCGTGTTCTATCCCGAGCAGGTGTCGGCGCCGTATCCGTACACCGCTGACGGCAAGCGGATGTGGGCACCCGAGACGCCGATGCCCGATCCGTTCATTGCGATGACGGCAATGGCAGCCGTCACATCGCGAATTCAGTTCTACACCAATGTGTTCAAACTTCCACTGCGCGATCCGCTGTTGACGGCCAAGCAGGTATCGACCATGGCCGTGATGTCGCGAAACCGCGTCGCTCTCGGCGTCGGTTTGTCCTGGATTCCCGAGGAATTCACCTTCACCGGTACCGAGATGCGCACCCGCGGTGCGCGTACCGACGAAGCCATCGAGATCATCAAGGCGGTGTGTGCGGGACGCGGACCGGAATGGGTCGAATACCACGGCAAGCACTACGATTTCGACGCTCTGATGATCAGTCCGGCTCCGGAGATTCCGGTTCCGATCTACATCGGTGGGCACAGCGAACCGGGGTTGCGTCGTGCAGCCAGGCTGGCTGACGGTTGGATGTCGGTGAACACGACCAAAGCCGAATTAGCCTGCGCTATCGATCGCCTCACGGAATTGCGGGTCGAGTACGGTCGTGCCGATGTTCCTTTCGGCGTCAACGTCTCGCCGACGGATGTTCGTGAGCTGGACGGATATCGCGAACTCGAGACTCTCGGAGTCACGGAAATCAGAGTGTTGCCCTGGTATCGCTACGGAGTTGACGCCGGTGATCGTCAGGGACGACTCGACTCCATTCGACGGTTGCCGACGAGGTCATCACTCAGTACTGATCGACCAGCGTCTGCATCGCCCGGCCGTAGAGTTTTGCCAACTCGTCGCGATCTGCGGACTGGGGGATGCTCCCGTCGCTGAGGACGCTCAACAGGCCGGACACCTGGGCGGAGACCAGGAGTGCGCGGGTGTAGGCGTCTTCGCCGTCGAGGCGAGCGGCGAGATTGATGGCAAACGTGCCTGTCATCTCGCGCAGTCGCTCCCGGATGCGTGGACTGTCCGACGCTCGCATGAGCGCTGTGTACACCGACAGCATCCGGGCGTCGGCCTTGCCCAGGACGAAGGCTGCGATCCGCTCACCGAGGGTGTCGAGTGGGCCGTCGAACTGACCTTCGAAGTAGTCCGCAACCGGCGTGGTTTCCAGGAACAACGCTTCCTTCGATCCGAAATGCCGGATGACCAGGGCCGGATCGATTCCGGCAACTTTGGCGATGGCGCGAACTGACGTGCCACCGAACCCGTGCTCACCGAATAGTTGGAACGCTGCGGCGCGAATCGCCTCGGACGTCGAGGGCTGTTCCCGCTCTGGTGTGTGCTTCGTGGATGTCACGACATCGACCTCTGTGCTCGCTCGCCGACCTCGTTGTCAACGGCGTTGACTCTAACGTGTCAACAGTGTTGACTGTTGAGTCTGTCAACGGTGTTGACAGCTAGATGCGGTTAGTGAAGAGAGTGTGAAATATGACAGATACCGATGTCCGCGTTCCCAGTGAAGAGGTTGTCGATCCGCCGACCAACTGGAAGATGGTGGGCAGTGGACTCGCGTTTCCGCTGTTCTTCGTCATCATGTTCTGCCTGTGTTACGTCAGCGCGTTCCACTCGCCGATGCCGAACCAGGCACCGATCGTGGTGGTTGGTCCAGCATCTGTGACGGCGTCGTTGATCGAGGGAATCGAAGCCACGTCTGGCGACAAATTCGACCTCGTCGCCACAGAGAACTCGGCTGACGCGATCTCGCGCATCGACAACCGTGACGCTATCGGCGCCGTCGAGATCGGTGACACCGTGACCGCACATATCGCCACCGGTGCGGGTGCCTCGACGGTTTCCGTGGTGAGCAGCTTGGCGCATTCCGTCGCGGAGCAGACGGGGCAGCAGGTCACGGTGATCGACTCGGCGCCCGTCACGGCGCGCGACTCCTCGACCGTCGGGCTCTTCTACTTCCTGATCGTCTGCACCCTCGGTGGCTACCTGACCATCACGGTGCTCAGTCAGGTTGCGCCGAGAATGCGGCTGCGAGAGCAGTATTCGATCCTGGCCGGTGCGGCGATACTCACCCCGCTCATAGCCTTCGGCATCACCAGCATCTTCATGCACGCCTTCGGGGCGTCGGTCGGTCAGATCCTGCAATTGCTGGGGATCTCGATGCTCTACACGTTCACCGTCGGTGCGGTGAGCATCCTGCTCAATCGACTGCTCGGCCAAGCCGCGATCTTCGCGGTGCTGACGGTGCTCGTTTTCATCAACTTCCCGAGTTCGGGTGGTGCGATCCCGGTGTCGTTCCTGCCCGGATTCTGGCAGCACATCCATTCGTTCTGGCTCGGATCAGCGGCCATGGAGCCCATCCGCTCCGTCATCTACTTCGGTGGCAACGGAGCCGGACCGCACCTGCTCGTTCTGGGTATCTGGCTGGTCGCGGCACTCGGCCTGACCGGACTGCTTGCCTCTCGGCAGTCGAAAAAGACGGCAGCGCAATAAATGTGGTGGGGCCGGCGACTGCCGACCCCACCCGAACCCTTTACTTCAGCCGTACCGCGTCCGTGCCCGGTCCGTCGAGCATCGCGGACCCCAGCAGGATGTCCGGAATGCCGAACCCGTCGATCAGTGTCTCGACGTGGGGGCGCAGGGTGCGGCACCGCTCGTTGATCCCGCGCGTCACGGCCTTCGAACGCTCCACCGACAGATGCCGGTGCTCCATGAACCAGGCCTTGTCCTCCTCGATGACGGACAGTGCGTAGAGGTCGCACACCTCGCCGAAGAGTTCCTTCGCGGTCTCGTCCTCACACGAGTCGATGCCGGCGACGAATGCTTCCAGGATGACGCGCTCGATGTGCGCCTGAGCGGCTTTGAGCACGTGGTCCTGCACGAAGTTGAACGCGTCGAACGGGTTCTCCTCGCGTTTCTGCGCTGCCTGCAATCGCCTTGCCGCAGTGGCGAGTAGGTACTCCTCGCGGTCTTCGAACATCTTCATCTGGGTGCCGCGGTTGAAGAGGCTGCCGTCCTCTTCGTTGTCCTGGCGAGTGTCGACGATCGTCTGCAGGATCTGCTGCGCTGCCGTGCGCTTCTTGACCACGTCGGAGACCGTCGTAGCCGCGAAGCGCATCCAGTCGACCGGACTCATGCCGCGGACTTCGTCGGCGTAGGAGGTGAGAAGTTCTTTTGCGACCAACTGCGTCAGAACGTGGTTGTCACCCTCGAACGTGGTGAAGACGTCAGTGTCAGCCTTGAGCGCGGTGAGGCGGTTCTCGGCGAGATAGCCTGCGCCACCACAGGCTTCGCGTGCTTCCTGGATTGCCCGAGTGGCATGCCACGTGTTGGCGGCCTTGAGTCCGGCGGCGCGACCCTCGAGTTCGCGCTGCTCCTGCGGGTCCGGGTCGTCGCTGCTCTGAATGTCGTGCATCGCGGCGACCAGTTCGTTCTGTGCGAACTGCAGAGCGTACGAGCGGGCGATCAACGGCAGCAGACGCTTCTGATGGACGAGGTAGTCCATGATCAGGACCTCGTCGTCACTCTTCGGAGCGCTGAACTGCCTGCGCTGCAGGGCATATCGACCGGCAATGGCCAATCCCACGCGGGCGGCCGCAGCCGCCGAACCACCGACGGTGACACGTCCACGAACCAATGTGCCGACCATCGTGAAGAACCGACGGTTCGGGTTCTCGATCGCCGAGCTGTACGTGCCGTCCTCGGCGACGTCGGCGTAACGGTTGAGCAGGTTCTCACGCGGGATGCGGACCTGGTCGAAGACGATGCGGCCGTTGTCGACTCCGGGCAGTCCACCCTTGAGCCCGCAGTCGGACGTCGTCACTCCGGGGAGGTCGTTGCCGGCGTCGTCACGAATCGGCACGACAAAGCAGTGGACGCCCTGGCTTTCGCCTCCGGTGATCAGCTGTGCGAACACTGCCGCGACAGTGGCGTGCTGGGCAGCGCCGCCGATGTAGTCCTTGCGAGAAGACGGGGTGGGGGAGTTGACGACGAACTCGCCCGTCTCGACGTCGTAGGTTGCGGTGGTTTCGAGTTCCTGGACGTCGCTGCCGTGACCGGTCTCGGTCATCGCAAAGCAACCGAGCAGGTCCAGGTCGATCAGCGGCTTGACGTACGCCTGGTGGTGACGCTCGGTGCCGAGGTTTTCGATGGCGCCGCCGAACAGGCCCCACTGCACACCGGCCTTGACCATCAGTGAGAGGTCGGACATCGCGAGCATCTCGATGCTGGTGACGGCGCCACCCGCGTCGCCCGTTCCGCCGTGAGAGACCGCGAAACCGTTTGCGGCGTAGCCGAGATCGGCTAGGACCCGCATCTGTTCGAGAGCCTTGGAGCGCGCAATGGCGGTGTTGGGTGTGTAGTGCGGAGCAAAACGTTCGTCGTTCAATTCGCCGCGAACGCGCTCACGCACCTCCCGCCAGCGTCCGTCGAGTGTTGTCCTGAGGTGGTCCGCTGTGGTGGCCATGGAACCGACGATAGCGCGTAGCGCACCGCGGGCAACCCGGTTCGATCCCAACCTCACATTCAGCAGGAGCCCGCGGCACCCGCTTCGATTCCTTGGCGGAAGAGTTCCTTCTCGCTCTCGGACATAGCCTGGTACGAAGGGTCGTTCTCGACGATCTTCAGGAAGTCGGCGCCCGCTGTCTGTGTCGACGTGTCGCCGCTCTGAACACGCTGCTGAACGTAGACGGACACTGCCGAACACCCGCCGAGAAACGCCGGGTCGGTGCTCGTTGCCGCGGTGGTTCGAGCCGAGTCGGTGGCGCTCGGCGGCGACGAAACTGTCGCCTTGTCGTCGTTCGAAGCGTCCGAACCACACGATGTGAGAAGAATCGCAGCCGAGACCATCAGCGTCGTCAACAGTCGCTTCATGCTCGGAATCGTCTCACGCGGGGCCCGGTTCGACCGGAAAACTCGCCTCGAGCACCGAAGTCCTACACCCTGTCGTTGTCAGATTCGACAGAACTGGGACACTGGAAGCCGTGACTGTGTCTTCCGGTGATCCCGACGTGCATGCAACGAACTCCGCTCGGCTCTTCGAACGTGCCGGCAACGTGATTCCGGGTGGCGTCAACTCGCCCGTCCGCGCGTTCGGTTCGGTCGGTGGAACACCGCGATTCATTCGCGAAGCATCCGGCTACACCCTCACCGACGTCGACGGGAACAATTACGTCGACCTGGTGTCGTCCTGGGGTCCGATGATTCTCGGGCACGCTCACCCGGCAGTCGTCGAAGCCGTTCGCGAAGCAGCGCTCGGCGGTCTCTCCTTCGGTGCGCCGACCGAAGGCGAAGTTGCTCTCGCCGAGGAAATCGTCGCCCGCGTCGCGCCCGTGGAAAAGGTTCGTCTGGTCAACTCCGGAACCGAAGCCACGATGAGCGCAGTCCGCCTCGCCCGCGGATTCACCGGCCGCACCAAGATCATCAAGTTCTCCGGTTGCTACCACGGCCACGTCGATGCCCTTCTCGCCGACGCCGGATCGGGCCTCGCGACGTTCGGGCTGCCGACCTCGCCCGGCGTGACCGGCGCTCAAGCCGAAGACACCATCGTCGTCCGCTACAACGATCTCGATGCAGTCGCCGCGGCGTTCGCCGCCAACCCCGGCGCCATCGCGTGCGTCATCACCGAAGCTGCCGCCGGAAACATGGGCGCCGTCGCACCGCTTCCCGGTTTCAACGAGGGTCTGCGTCGTCTCACCCGTGAGCACGGCGCACTCCTGATCATGGACGAGGTGATGACGGGATTCCGCGTCAGCGCCTCGGGTTGGTACGGCATCGACAACGTCGCCGGCGACCTCTACACCTTCGGCAAGGTCATGAGCGGCGGCCTGCCTGCCGCAGCCTTCGGCGGCCGCGCCGACATCATGGGTCACCTCGCGCCGGACGGTCCCGTGTACCAGGCCGGCACCCTCTCGGGTAACCCCGTGGCCGTCGCCGCCGGACTCGCGAGTCTGCGCGCCGCCGACGCCGAGGTGTACGTCAAGCTCGGCCGGAACGCGACCGCCCTCGGCGACCTCATGACCCAAGCCCTCACCGCCGAAGGCGTCGAACACCGTGTGCAGTACGCCGGAACCTTGGTGAGCGTGTTCTTCACCGAGAACACGGTGACCAACTACGACGAAGCCAAAGCCGCGCAGACCTGGCGATTCCCCGCCTTCTTCCACGCGTTGCTCTCCCGCGGCGTGTACCCGCCGCCGAGCGCGTTCGAAGCGTGGTTCGTCTCCGCTGCACTCGACGATCGAGCATTCTCGATCATCGCCGACGCCATGCCGCACGCCGCCAAGGCCGCAGCTGCTGCCGTCAACCCCTGACACGTTCAAGCTCGAGCAACAACCGCACGCTTCCGACATCCATCTTCTTCAGCGAGGACCCTCGACTGTGACCGACGCCGATCACCCCGACCACACGTCCACCCGCACCATCGTCCACGTCCTGCGCCACGGCGAAGTACACAACCCGCGCGGGATCCTCTACGGACGGCTCCCGGGCTTCCGGTTGTCGGTGGCGGGCGAAGCCCAGGCTCGTGCGGTCGCGTCGGTGCTCGCCGATCACGACATCACCCACGTGGTCGCGTCGCCGCTGCAGCGCGCACAAGAGACCGCGACGCCGATCGCCGAGGCACACAAGCTCGACATCGTCACCGACGAAAACCTCATCGAGGCAGGCAACGAGTTCGAGGGTCTCAAGGTTGCCGTCGGGGACGGTGCGCTCTCACGTCCGCGTCACTGGTGGAAATTGCGTGACCCGTTCACCCCGTCCTGGGGCGAGCCCTACCTGCAGATCGCTCATCGCATGCTCGCAGCCGTCAATGCCGCACGCGTCGCGGCAGTCGGACACGAAGCCGTCGTCGTCAGCCATCAGCTTCCGGTCTGGACACTGCGTCGATTCCTGCAGGGCGAGCGTCTCTGGCACGATCCCCGTCACCGTCAGTGTGGACTGGCCTCGTTGACCTCACTGGTCTACGAAGGCGACACCCTGGTCGACATCGTCTACTCCGAACCTGCCGGTGCCTCCGACCCGAGAGTGACAGGAGCATGATTTCGCGCCGCATCGCCGCAGCATTCGCAGCCGCTGCGTCGGCGATGCTTCTTCTCTCGTCCTGCGCGACCGGCGACGACGCCGTCGCACAGGGCGGAACTTTCGACTTCGTCTCACCGGGCGGACAGACCAAGATCTTCTACGATCCACCGTCCGACCGAGGCACCATCGGCAAGCTCTCAGGGCCCGATCTGATGAACGAAGGTCAGAAGGTCGGCGTCGACGACTTCGAGGGCAAGGTCGTCGTCCTCAACGTCTGGGGTCAGTGGTGTGGGCCGTGCCGCGCCGAAGCCGACGACCTGGAACAGGTCTACGAGCAGACCAAGGATTCGGGCGTGCAGTTCCTCGGCATCAACGTCCGCGACGACACCAAGAACAAAGCGCAGGACTTCGTGGTCGACAACAAGGTCTCGTACCCGTCGATCTACGACCCGTCGATGCGTTCGCTGATCGCCCTCGGTGACGGCTACCCCACGTCGGTCATTCCGACGACGATCGTCCTGGACCGCCAGCATCGCGTCGCCGCGGTGTTCCTCCAAGAACTTCTCGCCGAGGATTTGCTGCCCGTCGTCCAGCGAGTAGCTCAGGAAGACGCGCAGTAAAGATGACAACCACGACCACCACGCTGCTGGCCGGCAGCGACACACTGAGTGCCGGTGTGGGCGAAGCGTTTCAGAACGCGGCGTCGTCCGGTCCGCTTCTGCTGGCCCTCGGCGCCTGTGTGCTCGCCGGTCTGGTGTCGTTCGCTTCACCGTGCGTCGTGCCGCTCGTCCCCGGCTACCTGTCCTACCTGGCCGGCGTCGTCGGCGCCGACGCCCCCGCGATCACCGCCGACGAGGCGAGGACCCGGACGATCACCCGGAGCAGCCGCCTGAGGGTCGCCGGTGCGGCCGGATTGTTCGTCGCCGGTTTCACCGTCGTCTTCGTTCTCGCGACCGCGTCGGTGTTCGGCGTGATCTCGACTCTGCTCGTCAACCGCGAGGTCCTGATGCGCGTGGGCGGTGTGGTCACGATCGCGATGGGTCTGGTGTTCATCGGACTCATCCCGGCGCTGCAGAAAGACGTCCGTTTCGAACCGCGTCGTGTGTCGTCGCTGGTGGGGGCGCCGCTGCTCGGGGGAGTGTTCGCGCTGGGGTGGACGCCATGCCTCGGGCCGACGTTGGCAGGCGTGATGTCCGTAGCCGCGGGAACCGACGGGATGACCGCCGCGCGCGGTGTCACCTTGATCGTCGCGTACTGCATCGGACTCGGCCTGCCGTTCATCTTTCTGGCGCTGGGGTCGGCGCGTGCGCTGACCGGCGTCGGCTGGTTGCGTCGTAATGCACGCACCATTCAAATTTTCGGCGGAATCATGTTGGTGGCAGTGGGAATCGCCCTCGTCACAGGCGCGTGGGACCAGTTCGTCGGCTGGGTTCGCGACGCATTTATCTCGGAGGTGACGCTGCCGATATGACAGCTGACGACAATAACGACAACCCGACACCCGTGCTGCCGAAGCAGTCGGTGATCGGTCGAGTCGTTGCACTCGGGCGCAACACCTGGCGCGGGCTCACCTCGATGCGGACCGCGCTGGTTCTGCTGTTCCTCCTCGCACTCGCTGCGATCCCCGGCGCCCTGCTGCCACAGCGAACCCTCAACGAGGGCAAGGTCGCCGACTACATCGCCGCGCGTCCGACGCTCGGTCCGTGGATGGACCGCCTCGAACTGTTCGACGTGTTCAGCAGCTTCTGGTTCACCGCGATCTACGCTTTGCTCTTCATCTCGCTGGTCGGCTGCATCCTGCCGCGTTGCGTGGAGCACGCGAAGGCGCTGCGCACCCGTCCGGTGAATGCGCCGCGCAATCTTGCTCGCCTGCCGCACCACACCAAGAGCGTCGTCGACGGCGAGACTCCCGACGAACTTGCTGCCCGTGTGTCGAAAGAACTACGTGGGTGGCGCGTCGAAACGCGTCGCGGCGATACGAAATCACGACGCGAAGGCGAGATCACCATCTCGGCGGAGAAGGGATACCTCCGCGAATTCGGCAACCTCGTGTTCCACCTGTCCCTGGTCGGATTGTTGATCGCGATTGCCGCGGGCAAGTTGTTCGGCTACGAGGGCAATCGCATCGTCATCGCCAACGACGGCCCCGGATTCTGCACGACCTCGCCGGCAGTGTTCGACTCGTTCGTCGCGGGCCTGAGCCTCGACGGCACCGGCATGACTCCGCTGTGTGTCCGTGTGAAGAATTTCCAGGCCGACTACCTCGAGACCGGTCAGGCCGAGATGTTCACCTCGGACATCTCGTACCAGGCAGGCGACGACCTCGAGTCCGATACCTGGCGGGACACGACCATCCAGGTGAACCACCCGCTGCGGATCGCCGGCGATCGTGTGTACCTGCAGGGACACGGATACGCGCCGACATTCACCGTCACGTTCCCGAACGGTGAGACCCGCACCGAGACGCTCCAGTGGCGTCCGGACGACGCCACGACGTTCCTGAGTAGTGGCGCGATGCGTTTCGACCCGCCGGGCGGCATGTATCCCGATACGGACGAGCGCCGGAAGAACCAGATTGCCATCGAAGGATTGTTCGCGCCCACAGCGCTGTTCCACGGCAACCTGCTGTCGTCGAGTTACCCGGCGATGAACGATCCGGCAGTCGCCATCGACATCTACAAGGGTGATACCGGACTCGATACCGGTAACCCGCAATCGCTGTTCGAGCTCAACACCGAACTGATCAATCAGGGCCGGCTGGTCAAGCAGGACCGAGTCAATCTGTTCCCGGGTGAGAGCGCGACGCTTGCCGACGGAACTCAGGTGCGATTCGATGGTGCCGTCGACTTCGTCAACCTGCAGGTCTCCCACGATCCCGCTCAGGTGTGGGTACTGGTTTCAGCGTTGACGATGATGGCGGGGCTACTCGTCTCGCTCGTGATCAAGCGTCGCCGCGTCTGGGCACGTATCTATCCAGATGACGAACGACGTACTGTAGTAGAACTTGGTGGGCTTGCCCGCACCGACCACGCAGGCTGGGGCGACGAGTTCGACCGCCTCGCCGACCGCTTGCTGAAAAGCAATCCGACCACCGCGGTGAACCAACCGCACGCGCAGGAGAACGCCCGATGACAACCAACGAGACACTCGCGCAGTACAGCGACTGGGCCTTCAAGTCCGCCTTCACCGTGCTCGTGCTGGCGTTTGTGCTGCTCATCGTGCAGTACGCGTCGGCCAGAGCAAAGGCGGTTCAGGACAAGGAACTGGTCTCTGCCGGCGGAGTCGACGCGTCCGTGCCTGGCAGGGTCGCGGAGACTCCGACCAAGTCGCTCTCGGAGCGATTCGGCGGAATGGGCCGAGCTGTCTTGGTTGTCGGAACGGTACTGATCATCGCGTCGATCGTGCTCCGCGGATTTGCGACGGAACGATTCCCACTCGGCAACATGTACGAATTCGTGGCGATGGCGTGTGCGGCGTCGTTGCTGGTCGGGCACGTCCTGCTGATCAAGCCGGCGTACCGTCCGATGTGGGTCTTCCTGCTGGTACCGGTTCTGATCTTGATGTTCCTCGCCGGCACGGTTCTCTACGCCGACGCGGCTCCCGTGGTTCCGGCGCTGCGCTCGTACTGGCTGCCGATTCACGTGACGATCGTCAGCGTCGGCTCCGGCATCTTCATGATCGGCGGTATCGCCAGCCTCCTGTTCCTGTTGCGACTGAAGTTCCCGCCCGGTGACGAAGGCACGAGCATCGGCGGCCGGATCGCGGAGCGACTGCCGGACGCCCAGACGCTCGACCGCTTGGCATACAAGAGCACGATCATCGCGTTTCCGCTGTTCGGCGCAGGTGTGATCCTCGGTGCGATCTGGGCGGAAGCTGCATGGGGACGCTTCTGGGGTTGGGACCCCAAAGAGACGATGTCCTTCATCGCCTGGGTGATCTACGCGGCCTACCTGCACGCGAGGGCAACGTCTGGTTGGCGGGAGACGAAGGCTGCCTGGATCAACATCGCCGGATTCGTTGCGATGCTGTTCAATCTCTTCATCATCAACATGGTCGTGTCCGGCTTGCACTCCTACGCGGGACTCAACTGATCCTCTCGAGGTACCGTGGGTGGCTGCCGACCGGTCTGTAGGTATTACCGGTGGGTAAGTCAGGGGCGGCGCCAGCTACGATGCAGCTTGGTGAATTACTAGCTGTCTGGTAGCTGCGGGATCGACGAGGGGGAACTGCGAGATGGCCGACAAGATCGAAGACGCCGGAGCAGGATTGTGGGAGCCGGTGCGTCCTGCCGAGCCGACGCGGCGCGAGCTACGCACATCCGCGCCCGAGCCGTCATCCGACTCGGTTCCCAGTGATGTTCGCAGTCTCTTCGTGGCCCCGGTCGACTCCGGCCCGCTCCAGCAAGTCGCCGGCCAGGCGCCCAGTGCACCCGCCGCTCCGCCGCCGGCGACGACCCCAGCGGCTCCGGCGGCGCCGGTACCAGGTCCCAAGACTCCGGTCATCCAGTATCCGGCAGCACAGCCCGGCCCGATCAACGGCCAGTTCTCGACCTCGCCCGCGATGCCGATGCAGACCTACGAACCTACGAATCGTGCAGGGTCGGTTCCGGATTCGCGAACTGGCGCTCCGCAGCCTGTCCAGAATTCGCAGCCTGTCCAGAATTCGCTGCCTGTCCAGAATCCGCTGCCTGTCCAGAATTCGCAGCCCAGTCCGACCGCGCATGGATCCGCGAGACCGCTCCAGCACCCGCAGGCGCCTTTTGCGCCCGGCGTGCATCCGCCAAATCCCGTGATTCGGCAGTTCGGGCACCCCGGCGCTGCGCCGGTGCAGAACGGCCACGCCCTCCAGAATGGTCAGGCCATGCCGATGGCCCCGCCGACAGCGCCACCTACTCGCGCTCCGATGCCGCAGACCGGATTCAACTCGGCTCCGGACAGTCGCTTCGAGTCGGCTCTCCCGATGACTGCGCAAGATCTCTCGGCTGCGCTCCTCGTCAAGCGGCCTGTCCGGCCTGCCCCGGTGGGTGGCTGGCGCAAGGCGCTGTACACGTTGTCCGGCCGATCGGTGAACCTCGGAAACGGTGCAAAGGAGCAGCACCTCGTCGAGTTGACGCGCCAGATCAACCAGCCGCTGCAGGGCTGCTACAAGGTTGCGGTGCTCAGTCTCAAAGGTGGCGTCGGAAAAACCACGACCACTGCGACACTGGGGTCGATGTTCGGCTCGATCCGCGGCGATCGCGTCGTCGCTGTCGATGCAAACCCCGACCGGGGAACGCTGAGCCAGAAGATCCCGCTCGAAACTCCGGCAACAGTGCGAAACCTGCTGCGCGACGAGAACAGCATCGAGAAGTACAGCGACGTCCGTGGCTACACATCGCAGAATCGCCACCGTCTCGAAGTGCTTGCCTCCGACAGCGATCCAGCAGTTTCAGAAGCCTTCAGCGGCGGGGACTACACGCGCACGGTCGACATGCTCGAGAAGTTCTACAGCATAGTTCTGACCGACTGCGGCACCGGATTGATGCACTCGGCGATGCAGGCCATTCTCGAAGGTGCAGATTCGTTGATCGTCGTCAGTTCCGGATCCGTCGACGGTGCACGTAGCGCCTCCGCGACACTTGATTGGCTCGACGCTCACGGTTACAGCAGGCTGGTCGCCACGTCCGTAGCCGTCATCAACGCGGTACGGCCTCGCTCGGGCAAGGTTGATCTGCCCCGGGTCGTCGAGCATTTCGAGCAGCGCTGTCGAGCGGTGAGACTGATTCCGTTCGATCCGCATTTGGAAGAGGGCGCCGAAATCGATCTGGACCGGCTGCGTCCAGGTACTCGGGAAGCGGTGCTGGAGTTGGCTGCGGTGGTTGCGCAGGACTTTCCGGCCTCCCCGTTCGCGTTGCCGGGGCGGTAATCGGATAGCCGGGTGAGCCCGGACGCTACGTCGACGTGTCAGTCGGCGGTACGTCCGGCCCTTCCGTGCGCTTGCGTCGTGTTTGCTGGTTCACATTCCACAGGAATTCGGGATCGTCGTCCGGCCCACGTACGCCGCTCACCGGAGCACGCGTCGACGGATCGGGCCCGAACGCCTTCCACATCAGAACGATCAATGTCACCAAACCCACCAACGCCAACAGATACAACACGGCGCACCTCCTCAGGGAACTGAAGTCGAGCCTACTCAGTCTCCGGCCCGCTTCACCAGAAGTGGTGCGGACAAGCGTTTCGGCTCAGTGCGCTAGTGCTGTATCTGTCGGGTACTGCAAGATCTGTCGGGTACTACAAGTACTTCGACGTGAGCTGAAGTTGCTCAGTTGTTGTCCGCTTCGGTGGTCAGCGAGCGCAGAAGCTGCATGACCTCGGTCTCACGGAATCGACGATGTCCTCCTGGTGTGCGAAGCGAGCCCAGTCGTCCTGCGTGTGCCCAGCGGGTCACGGTCTTGGGATCGACATGAAACAATGCCGCTACCTGTCCGGGCGTCATGAGTGCGTCTGCGGCGGTATTGAAGGTTGGTGCGCTCATTGTGAGGTCCTCCATGTTGATGTCGAACGTTTGACGAACAGTGATTCCGAACCGAGCAGTGATTCCGAACTTTGGTTCCGAACCGTTGTGTCGACCAGTTGCCAAAAACCTGCGTCGAGTTTGTTTCGAAGTCCTTCGCTCACATTCGACCGTTTTCTGAGTGGTAGCGCAATGTTTGCACAGATATAGCCGGGTAGTCGATCTTTCAAGATAAAGTAATGTTTAAGTAAAGGACAAAATGGATATAGCGGGCTCAGTCCCACCCGTATTCGGAATGGGTAACCTGAGAGGGTGAGTCAGTTGTCTGAAAACCCCGAAAATGTTCCTTCTGAGCCGGTCAAGGCGAGTAAACCCTCCGCAAACTCTGGGCAAGCAAAGTCGGCTGCCGGGCCGGTGACCAAGGGTCAACTAGCCCGCGACGTGGTGCTGTACTCGGTCGCTCGGCTGCTGCTTGTCGTCGTGATCGGTGCCGTCATCATCGGTGGTGGAAAGCTCGCCGGCACCGACGTTCCCCTGATCGTCGCGGCACTGTTCGCAGTTCTGATCGCGCTGCCGCTGTCGCTGCTGCTCTTCGCGAAACTGCGCAAGCGTGTCAATGCGGGCATCGCGGCGGTCGACGCCCAGCGTCGGTCCGATCGTGACGATCTTCGCTCCAAGCTGCGCGGAGACGGGCGGTGACCACGGAGTCGCTCGACGTCGACCGTCGGACCTCGCGCCAGTGGGTCGACAACGCGGTGCGGCTGATCGAAGCCGACGCGCAACGCAGCGCGGACACTCACCTACTGCGCTATCCGCTGCCGAGTAACTGGACCGTCCAGCTCTATCTGAAGGACGAGTCGACCCACATCACGGGGAGTCTCAAGCATCGACTCGCACGGTCGCTTTTCCTCTACGCGATCTGCAACGGCTGGGTTACCGAAGAGACCACCGTCATCGAAGCGTCGTCCGGTTCGACGGCTGTCAGCGAGGCGTATTTCGCGAAGTTGCTCGGCCTGGATTTTGTCGCGGTGATGCCCGCGAGCACGAGTCCCGCCAAGATCGCACTGATCGAGGCGCAGGGCGGACATTGTCATTTCGTGAGCGATCCGTCCTCGATCTACTCGGAATCGCATCGGCTCGCGAGTGAGTTGAACGGTCACTACATGGACCAGTTCACCCACGCCGAGCGCGCGACGGACTGGCGTGGAAACAACAACATCGCCGAATCGATCTTCACTCAGCTCGAGCACGAGGAACATCCGATTCCCGACTGGGTGGTCGTCGGAGCCGGGACGGGCGGAACCGGCGCCACGATCGGCCGCTTTCTTCGCTATCGGAAATTCGACACGGGGCTGTGCGTGGTAGATCCGGAGCACTCCGTGTTCTTCGACGCGTGGCGAGCGAGCGATCCGTCGATCGTCGGTACACGGGGTTCCCGGATCGAGGGCATCGGCCGTCCGCGCGTCGAACCGTCGTTTGTCGGTCAGGTGGTCGACCGAATGATCAAGGTGCCGGACGCAGGCTCGATCGCGGCCGCCCGGCACGCCAGCGCAGCCCTGGGGCGCAAAGTAGGTGGCTCGACGGGGACGAACCTGTGGGGAGCTTTTGCGTTGATTGCCGAGATGATGGCAGCCGGGCGCAGCGGCAGCGTCGTCACGCTGCTGTGCGACGGCGGAGAGCGTTACTCGGGCACGTACTACAACGACGAATGGGTGGCGTCCGAAGGGATCGACCTGCTCGGTCCGACGGCAGTGTTGGACGAGTTCGTCCGTTCCGGTGCGTGGACCGCCAGTTCCTGAATCGCCGGCGACGGACCGTGTGACGGGCGGCTCATCGTCACCCGCGGCCAGGCGTCCAGCCCGGACGACTGCTCGTCCGTTCTGATGCGTATCAGGCCGGGAGAGAGCGTGTTCTCGGCCAGGCGCACGAACCCGAGTCGCTCGTAGTACGGCGCGTTCCACGGAACGTCGACGAACGTCGTCAGAGTCACGAGATCGTGGTGATGGTCCGCCGCCCATTCGGTGACGGCGTCGATCAGCTGAGCTCCGAGGCCTTTGCGGGCATGATCGGGGTGAACGGAGACCTGTTCGATATGTGCACCGCCGTCCACGATCTCGACGAGCGCGTACGCAACGGGTACGTCGTTCGCGTCGGTCTGAACCCAGATGTGCTCGGCTGCGAGAAAATCGTTCAACTCGTCGAGCGTCGGCGGTGGATCGTCTGCGATGGCGTCCATCCCGATGTCTCGGAACGGTTCGCCCGCGGCGATCTCGATCTGTTGCAGTGCGGGTAGGTCGGTGGATATGGCCGAGCGGATCACAGAAACCGTTTTACCTCGAGAGCGGAGTTTCTCCCAGCGCTACGCCTTCTGTAACGCAAACCTACGCAACCGTAGGTTGTGTATCGTTTGGTCAAGGGGCACTTCTCCAGCGAGGGCGGATCATGGGCAATCCTGAAGTTTCACTCGACAATTACGAGGCTGTGTACGAGTACTACCGCAGTCATCAGCAGAACCGATTTGTGGCGAAGCTCGCCTATGCCGCATTGGCGCTGAAGTACCGCCCGCGAGTGAGGTACGCGCCGGGTGCGGAAGCGGCGCTGAAGACTCTGCTGGAACGAAAGACGCAGTTGGTCGTGGCAGTCAATCATCTGACCGAGAGCGACCAGTTCACGCTCGCGGCGACCGCGTGGCGTACTCCGTTGCGTCGAGTGATCGGACGGACCCGGGTCCTCGCCAAAGACGAACTCTTCGTTGATCCTTCACAGCGCAAGAAGGTCGACATGATGGGCAGCATCCCGGTTTTTCGCAGCAAGAACTACGGCCTCCGTGCAGTTTCGGATGCCGGCCGAGTGATGATGGACGTCGCGGCCGAGCGGCTGGGCAACGGGGATTGTCTGGCGATTTTCCCGGAAGGGACGTGCAACACCGAAGATCCGACGCGGCTGCAGCACGTCAACAGCGGAATCGGCCACATCGTCGCGCGCGCCGAGAAGTTGGGATGCTCACCGGCCCTGGTGTCGATCGGCATCAATTACGGTCCGGTGGCCGGCGACGTCAAGGCTGCGAGTGTCTTTGTCGGAATGCCGGTGACCGAACTTCCGGACAAGCCGATGGATATCGCCCGAACTGTGCAGGCCGACTTGCAGGTGGCAGTGGACGGGGCCGTCGCCGGGTACTAGGCGCGCCTGTCAATTTTGGTTGACAAATTCCGGTTGTCAACCTAAATTGACAACATGACCGAAGCAACCTCTCTCGCTGCTGCCGCCGGTAGCCCGGATCCCACCGAGGGATTGCGTGCTGTTCGAGCGCTGCGTCGTCTACTCGAAAAACTCGAGGCCATTCAGGTCGCCAATGCGCGCCGCCACGGATGGTCCTGGCAGGCGATCGCGGAAGCTCTCGAGGTCAGCCGTCAAGCCGTCCACAAGAAATACGCGTCCGCGCAGTCGGAATCGATGCTGCGTTCACTGCGCGAGAAGGGCAGGTAATTGCCATGTTCGAAAGGTTCTCCGCACAGGCTCGTGGCGTCGTTGTCGATGCTGTCGCCGGATCCGGTCCGGTCACGCCGATGGAACTTCTGACCGCGCTGCTCACCTCTGATCGGGGCATCGCCACCGAGGTGCTCACCGAGTCCGGTGTCTCCCTCGACGTGATCCACCACGCCGGCGCCGGATCGAACGAAGGTAGCTCGAACAATTTCGACGACGACGCCGAGATACTCAAGTCGATCGGCATCGATCTCGATGCGGTTCGGGAGAGTCTCGAGCAGTCCTTCGGTGAAGGTGTGCTGGACGAGACTCCTGTGCCGGACGGCGTCGACACTTCTCGCAAGAGTCGATTTGGGTTCCCTCGTTCACGATTCGAGAAGGACTCCAAGAAGGTGTTGGAACTCTCGCTTCGTGAAGCGCTCGCGCACAAGGACAATCGAATCGGTGCCGAACACATCCTGCTCGGCATCCTGCGTGTCGCCGACGGGCCTACCCGTCAGGCCCTCGAAACGCAGGTCACGATGTCGGTGATCCGTGAGCGCTTGGAAGCGAAGATGAATCGCGCCGCCTAGATTCGGCACGGCTCCGCATGCACGGGGCGGGATGTGCCAGCATTCAGACATGACATTTCTGGCACGTCTCATCATCAACGGCATAGCCATCTGGCTGGCGTCGGCGTGGGTCACCGGCATCACGATCGCCAACCACGACAACGGCACCTGGGGCACGGTTCTCGTGATCGCGGTGATCGCTTTGATCTTCACGGTGGTCAACGCCTTCATCAAGCCGGTAGTGCAGCTTCTCTCGCTACCGCTGCTCATCCTGACCCTCGGACTGTTCACTCTGGTGATCAACGCCCTGATGCTGATGCTGACGGCGTGGATCTCGTCCGGTACGTCCTACGGCTTGACGGTCGACGGCTTCTGGACGGCAGTCTGGGGCGCGCTGATCATCTCGATCGTGAACTTTCTGCTCAGCGCGTTCGTCCCCGACAATCGTTGAGTACGTCGACGTTCAGGCGAGACTGAGCGCAACTGCGGTCGCGGCACCCCAGACGAGCATGGCGAGTCCGGTGTCGCGCAACGCGGGAATCAGGGCCATACCCTGACCGCCTGAACGCAGTGGGGCGTTGGCTCGGATTGCCAGAGGCAACGCCAACAATCCGAGCAGGGCCCACGGAGTACGCAGGATCAGCAGCAGGGTCGCGACGAACGGGACGGCCAGCAGGATCACGTGCAGCGTGCGGGTCTTCGCGTCGCCGAGCCGGACTGCGAGAGTGATCTTTCCGGACTCGGTGTCGGTCGGGATGTCTCGAAGATTGTTGGCAACGAGCACCGCGCTCGAGAACGAGCCGATGGCGATCGCGCCGGCCAGCCCGGCCAGATCCACCCGTTCGGCCTGTACGAATTGAGTTCCCAGCACTGCGATCAGCCCGAAGAAGATGAACACGGCGATCTCGCCGAACCCGCTGTATCCGTACGGCTTCTTGCCGCCGGTGTAGAACCAGGCGCCGATGATGCAGAACACGCCGACCGCAACCAGCCACCAGGCTGTGGTCGCCGCCAGAACGAACCCGGCTACCGCGGCAACGGTGAAGCAGCTGATCGCTGCGGCCTTCACAGCTCCGGGACTGACCAACTTCGATCCGACCAAGCGCAGTGGCCCGACGCGGTCGTCGTCCGTTCCGCGGATTCCGTCGGAGTAGTCGTTCGCGAAATTCACCCCGACGATCAAGGCCAAGGAGACGATCAGTGCCAGGAGCGCCTTCCACCACACTGCGAGGTCCAGGGACGCCGCGGCTCCGGTGCCGACCAGCACGGGCGCAATCGCGTTCGGGAGTGTGCGCGGCCTCGCGCCTTCGATCCATTGAGCAGCTGTTGCCATACAACGATCTTTGCACTGTGCAATACGATCGAACGCGGTGGATCAGCACATGACTCGAGACGTGAGTGAGCGCGCCAGGTACGCGCAGTCGGGCGAAGACCCGGCAGACATTGCCTTGCTCGGACCCATTTCGACCAAAGTGGGCGATCGTCTGGTTCCGTTGCCGGGTCCGCGAGCTCGAACTCTGCTGGTTGCGCTGGCTCGCAATCCGGGTGAGCCACGTACCGCGCAGAGCCTGATCGACGACGTCTGGGGGCTGGAGCCGCCGCGCTCACCGATGAACGCCCTCCACACTCAGGTCTCGCGCCTGCGATCTGCACTTCCGGACGGGTCGCTCGAAGTCACGGCGGCCGGATACCGGCTCACTCTCGCTCGGGAGCGTGTCGACCTGGCCCGGGCAGCGGACGCCGCCCGTCGTCTGCGCGCCGGCGGCGCCGACGCGTCCGAGGCACTCGCCCTCACGACCGCGGCGCTGCGCCTGTGGCGCGGTACCCCCGGGAGCGACGTGGTCGGCGACGTCGCAGATCGTCTGGCGCTCGACGCAGGCCGCGTGTACGACGAACTGGAGTCCGCGCAGATCGACGCGTTGCTCACGTTGGGGGAGTACGCGGCCGCCATTCCACTGGTGCGCGGACGCCATCTGTCGAGCCCGTTCGACGACACAGCGGCCGAAGCGTTGATGCGTGCGCTCGCCGGAGCCGGCCGAGTCAACGAGGCACTCGAAGTATTCGCGGAGTTCCGCAACCACCTCGCCAATCGCCTGGGCGCTGATCCGTCACCCGCACTGGTGGCTCTGAACGCGGAACTTCTCGGGGCACCTGCGGCAACACCGCGAGCTGCGCGGGCGATCGGTCTACGCGCTGCCCCCAACACCTTGCTCGGTCGCGACAGCGACATCGACCAGATCGAATCCTTGCTGGTTCGCTCACGTGTGGTCACCATTCTCGGACCTGGTGGCGCCGGAAAAACCCGTCTCGCACACGAATTGGGTCTGCGCGGATCCGTGAACCAGCCTGGCGTCGCGGTGGTACTCGTGGAGTTGGCGTCGTTGCGCAGCAGTGAAGATGTCATCGCGGCCATCGGCGGCACCCTCGGAATCAGCGAATCCGATCTGGCGCCAGGCAAATTGACCGTCGGCCGGACGCATTCGGCGCGAGAGCGACTCAAAGAGGCGTTGTCCGCCGGTCCGATGTTGCTCATCCTCGACAATTGCGAGCACGTGATCGGCGCGTGTTCGGAGATAGTGGCCGAGATGATCGCGGCCGGTCGTCAGCTGACGGTACTGACCACCAGTCGTTCGCCGCTCATGATCAGTGCCGAGGCGGTGTACCCGTTGCCGCCGTTGGCGATCGACGACGGAACTGGCTCGGCAGTCGAACTCTTCTCGGCGAGAGCCCGTGCGGTGCGGCCGTCCGTTCATCTGGACGTCGACGCGGTCGTCAAGCTGTGTACGACGCTCGACGGACTCCCGTTGGCGATCGAACTCGCGGCTGCCCGGGTCCGGACGATGAGCGTCGACGAAATCGGTTCGAGACTGCGAGATCGGTTCGCATTGTTGCGCTCCGATGATCCGACGTCTCCAGATCGGCATCGAACTCTGCACGCGGTGATCGACTGGAGCTGGAATCTGTTGGGCAGCGGTGATCAGATTGCGCTGCGTCGGTTGTGCCGATTCCCGGCAGGTTTCACGCTCTCCTCGGCGCAGGCCGTTGCCGGGTGGGGCGAGTTGACCGATGTGGCCGGCGCCGTCGAAGCGCTGGTCAATCAGTCACTTCTTTCCGTCAGCGACGGGCAGGGTGAGCTTCGGTACTACATGCTCGAGACGGTCCGTGAATACGGCGAGGAGCGACTCGCCGCGTCCGGAGAGGGGCCGGAAGTCATCTGGCGCCTGGATGACTGGGCAATCGCGATCGCCGAGGACGCCGTCGTGCGTGCACGCACGGATCAGCTGCGCCTGATTGCCGACCTCGACGCCGAGCACGACAACCTTCTCGCGGTTCTTCGCTGGGCCGTGGAGCGCGGCGACGCGGTCACCGTAGCCAACGTCTTTCCCGTCCTCGCGATTCTGTGGGCCGTACGAGGATCGAATTCGGAAGTCTCGAACTGGGCGTCGAAGATCGTCGGGGCGACCGCGGACAACGATCTACGCGATGTAAATGCAGAATTGGTGGGCGCGACGTTCATTCTGGTTGCGATGCATCTGTTTTTCGCGGAGACCGATCGAAACCATGCCCGCGCGCGGGTTCGTCTTCGAAAGCTGTTGCGTGAGCGCGATGATCTCGGTCCGTTGTTCGCATTTCTGATCAAGCTGACCACGAGTGGGATCGCCAACCACAGACTTGCGCGTTTGGTTGCGGAAGGGGTTCGCAGTTCCGACCCCGAGACCCGAATGGCTGCGCTGTCCGCGCGTTCGAATATGCGCGAGAACATCGGGGATCTGCGGGGCGCATTGCTGGACGGGGAAGCGTTGTTCGACTACGCGACCAATGCCGGTGACGAGTGGGGCCTGGCGATGGCGGCCCAGCATGTCGGGTCGGTCCACAGCCAATCCGCGCGATATGGCGAGGCCATCGAGTTCTACGCGATTGCGGCGGCGTCGATGGAACGCCTCGGTGCACGTGACGAGGCGATGCAGCTCATCTGCTTTCAAGCCGGAGCAATGATCGCATCCGGTGACACCGCCGGCGGGCGAACACTTCTCGATCGGGCACGTCCGGCCTTGGCCCACTCGGGTGGGACCGGTGCCATCGAAACCGATCAACGGCGCGCGGCGCTGATGGCGAGCATCGCCGAGGCGGATCTCGCGGACGGCCGAGTAGAAGAAGGGTTGGCCAGGTATCGAGAAGCACTGGAGTTGTTGGGCTCTGCGATCGAGAACATCTTCGGTGATCCCTTCGTCGTTCTGCTCGGTGCTGCGGCCGTGTGTGCTCACGTCGTTCACGGCCGACATGAACTCGTGGCAAGTCGTGTTCTGCAGATGAAGGATTCGAGTGCTCTCAAGTTCGATCCCAAGGGTTATGCGGACCTGCCGCTCGCGGGTTCCTTGGCGTCGGCGATCGGGTCGTTCGATCTTGTCACGGGCAACATCGATCGAGGGGTCGAACTGATGGCTCTGTCGTTGAAAATGCCAGGGAGACAGGACTTCGTCTCGCTCCACCATGCGCGTCTCTCCGACTTCGCTGTCGGTGTGGTGGGAGTCGACAGGTGGTCTGTGGAAACCGAGAAGGTGTCGGGCTACTCACGCAGAGCGGTCCGCGAAGCAGTGTTGGCTGCGCTTCGCGGACCGGTGCTGGATTAGAGCTGGACGATGTTGCGGGACTTATGTCTTGCGCATGTACATCCGGACGGTCAGGGGCGCCATGACGGCAACGATCACCGCGGCGCCGACCAACGACCACACGACGTGGATACCGAAGTGACCGTCGTTGGCCAGCTCGCGAACCGCGGTCACCAAGTGTGAGACCGGATTGACGTTCACGAACTTCTGAAGCCAACTCGGCATGGTGGCAGGATCGACGAACGCATTCGACAGGAACGTCAGCGGGAACAGCACGAGCATCGAAACACCCTGCACCGTGGACGCTTTGTTCATCAGCACTCCCATGAGAGCGAAGATCCAGCTGATGGAGAACGCGCACACCATGACCAGGATCGCGGCAGACAGAATGCCGACCACGCCGCCTGCGGGGCGGTATCCCATCGCGAAACCGACGATGAACGTGATGGTCGTTGCGATGCCGTAGCGCACGACGTCGGCGAGCAATGCGCCGGACAGCGGGGCGATACGAGCGATGGGAAGGGATTTGAAGCGGTCGAACACGCCCTTGTCCATGTCCTCACGAAGCTGAGTGCCCGTGACGATGGAACCGGTGATGACGGTCTGGACGAGGATGCCGGGGATGATCGTCGGCAGATATGCCGTCACGTCACCGGCGATCGCGCCGCCGAAGATGTACGTGAACATCAACGTGAAGATGATCGGCTGGATGACGACGTCGAACAGTTGCTCGGGGTTGTGCTTGATCTTGAGAATTCCGCGGTACGCCATCGTGAACGTGTTCGCGAAGCTCTGCTGCAGGCTGATGCGGCGGGGTGCGGCATCCGGCTGGGCTATCGGCGACCGGGGTTTTGTGAGGGTGGTTGTCATGCGACGCTCCGATCGGAGTCGTTGTCGGACTGGGCGTCGTTGCGTCCACCGTCTTCGGGCTGGTGCCCGGTAATGGTCAGGAACACTTCGTCCAGGCTGGGTTTCTGTACGTTGATCTCGTCGACGGCAATTCCTTGCTCACGCAGACGGATCAACAGGTCCGCAGTGATCGACGGGTCGCTCAGTGGTGCGGTGATCCGCCCGACTTCGGGGGTGACACCCACCTCGACGCTCAGCGCAGCCGCGATGAGCGAGCGAGCTTCCTCGGTTCGGTCACGGTCGACCAACTTGAGCTGGAGGGAGGAGATCCCGACCGAAGCCTTGAGTTCGTCGGCGGTGCCGTTGGCGATCACGCGACCGCGGTCGATCACCGCGATGCGATCGGCCAACTGATCGGCCTCGTCGAGGTACTGCGTGGTGAGCAACACCGTCGAGCCCTCGGCGACGAGTCGCCGGATGGTCACCCACATCTGGGCGCGGGTGCGCGGATCCAGGCCGGTGGTGGGTTCGTCGAGGAACAGCAGCGGCGGGCGGGCGATCAGGCTGGCCGCCAGATCCAGGCGCCGACGCATACCGCCGGAGAAGTTCTTCAGCGGTTTGGTTGCGGCCTCGACCAGGTCGAACTCCTCGAGGAGTTCGAGGGACTTGGTGCGCGCATCGCGGCGGCTCAGGCCGAGCAACCGGGAGAAGATCACAAGGTTCTCGGTCGCGGTCAGATCCTCGTCGACGGAGGCGTACTGCCCGGTGACGCCGATCAGGGAGCGGACCGCGGTGGGTTCACGGCTGACGTCGTGACCGAAGATGCGCGCCTCACCGCCGTCGGGGCGAAGGAGAGTGGCGAGCATGCGGACGGTGGTGGTCTTGCCGGCGCCGTTCGGCCCGAGGACGCCGAACACCGAGCCGGTGGGGACGGTGAGGCTGACGCCGTCGACCGCGCGGTGCTCGCCGAACTTCTTGACGAGTCCGTCGGCCTCGATGGCAAGGGGCGAAGCTGTGTGGTTCATGGGATGAAGCTTGGCAGATCGATCTTGCATGGACCTTGCGTGGAACTTGCGGTTACTTGCACAGCGCGCGAGGTCGGTGCTCCACAACCGGCAAACAATCCCCAGACGGAACTTGCTTGCCGGTGTGCGGGCGCGATGGCGTCACGCTCGATGCATGGAAATTCTCACGCGGGCGCAGGCTCACCGGGACGGCACCAGCGACGCGCAGTTACAGCGAGCGGTCAGGCGCGGCGAGCTGCACCGAATCGCAGCGGGGATCTACATGCACGCCGATCACTTCCGCGAACTCGACGCTGGAGCACGCCACCGGTGCGCGGTCCTCGCGGCCGCTGAAACCTGTGGTCCAGGTGCGATCGTGAGCCACGCTTCGGCAGCGGTCATGCACGGATTGGATTGCGGCGGATTGCGATTGGACACCGTGCATCTGACGCGTAGCCGATGCTCGGGTGGGCGGAAGAGTCAGACCCTACATCTTCATCCAGCAGTGGTCCCGTCCGAGGAGGTCGTGCTGATCGACGGCGTCGCAACCACGTCACTTGCGCGAACATTCGTAGACCTCGCACGGACGACGTCGTTCGAGAACGCCGTGGTGATCGGCGATTGCGCCCTGCGACGCGGAATGAGGCGTGAGGACGTCGACGCTTCGCTCGATCATGCGCGCGGAAGGCTGGGCATGAGTCGTGCGCGAGTGGCGGCGACGTTCATCGAACCAGGTGCCGAGAGTCCGGGGGAGTCCATCAGCCGGGTACGCATGCGCGACGACGGTTGGCCGATGCCGACCCTGCAGCACGAGATCCGTCACGGTGGCCGGTTCATCGCAAGGTTCGACTTCTTCTGGAAAGAGCACGGTGTGGTGGGCGAGTTCGACGGGATGGTCAAGTACCGAGGCGACAATCCGGGTAGGGCGGTAGAGCGGGAGAAACTGCGGGAGGACGCTATCCGGGACGCGGGGTTCGAGGTGTTTCGGTGGGTATGGGCGGATCTTCGCGACTGCGGCTGCTAGCTGAACCGAGCCACCAGGGCGGCGCGGTCGAGCTTGCCCGGCCCCCGGAGCGGCAGTGCGTCCACGACGAACAGCTCGCGCGGCGCCGCGGTGACGTCGAGTGTCCGCTGAGCATGTGTGCGTAGTTCATCGAGCGTGGGAGCTTCGCCCTCGGGTACGACCACGGCCACCACCCGCTGCCCCAGCCGCTGGTCCTCGACGCCGATCACCGCGCACTCGCGAACGGCGGGGTGATCGGCCAGCGCGGCCTCGACCACCTGCGGTACGACGGTCAGCCCGCCGGTGGAGATTGCCTCGTCCAACCGGCCGCTGATGCGCAGGACTCCGTCGACCACCGCTCCGGCGTCGTCGGTCCGGAACCAACCGGGTTCGGCGAAAGCGGGGTGGTCGGGAAGCCCGCGGTACCCGGACGCGAGCATCGGTCCGCCCAGCAGTACTCGCCCGTCGTCGATACGAATCTGCGCTCCGGACAACGGGATTCCGTCGTAGACGCAACCGCCGGAGGTTTCACTCATCCCGTAGGTGCGGACGACGGTGATGCCCGCTTCGGTGGCCTGCGCGAGTACCGGCGCGGGAGTCGCAGCGCCGCCGAGCAGAACCGCGTCGAGTGACGCCAGCGCCTCGACCGCGGCGCGATCACCGAGCGCCTTGACCAACTGCGTCGGCACCAAGGAGGTGTAGCGGCGCGGTCCGCTCATCGCGGCGACGGCGCCCGGAAGCGCTGCCGGGTCGAAACCCGCACTGACGTCGACGATCACCGGTTGCGTTCCGGCGAGAACACTGCGCAGCAGAACCTGCATACCGGCGATGTGGTGCGGAGGGAGAACGAGCAACCAGGATCCTGTGCCGCCGAGGCGTTCGTGGGTCGCGTCGCCGCTGGCACGCAGGGCATCAGCACCGAGCATCGCGCCCTTCGGTGTTCCCGTGGTTCCCGACGTGGCGACTACCAGCGAGACGCCGTCGTCGATGGGCTGATCGGGGTGCAGAGCGTCGCTCAGTCGGGCCGTCTCGCGTGCGTCGGCAGCCGGGACGGGGAGTACGGCGTCGTGCTCGCCGCCCAGGATCTGCGCGACGGCAGGCAATACCTCGAAAGCCGCCTCGCCCTGCGGAACCGCGAGTGTGCGAAGAACGTTCACCGGATGTCCGGCCCGGCAAGGGGCCAACCACCGTCAGCCAGATGGCTTCGCACGCGGTCGACATCGGTTTCGAGAGGCATCTCGTTGGTGATCTTCGTGATGAGGACCTGGATGTCGGTCTTCTCGATGGGCAGATCGCCGTCCTCGATCAACGCGTCGGCGACGGCGTCGACCTCGGCCTCGGAGAGTCTGCGGGTGAGGAGTGCGAAGAGCGGGATGTAGTCCTGTTCGGGGACGCCATTGGGATAGCCGGCCCGCAACCAGCCGACTATCGACGTGAGGAAGGGCGGAAGAGCCATGACGTCAGCTCACATCTCGAACTTCGTTGTCGGCGTCCACGTCTTCGATGACCGGCCACCCACCTGCGCGCAGTCTTTCGGTGACACGATCGACGTCGTCCTCGGACGGCTCCTCGTTGAGGATCCCCTCGATGATGGCGCGAATCGTGTCGTAGTCGACGTGGCGGTCCGGTACCTCGTGCGCGGACTCGATGGACATCGAAACGACCTGCTCGATCTCCTCGTCGGTCAGACGTCGACGGAGAACCGCGAGCAGGGCGAAATGATCCTTGTCCGGGATGCCCTCGGGGTACCCGGCGCGTAGCCAGTCGAGCACGCTGCGCAATGAATACTTGCTCAAATCCTCGGCCTCATTTTCGTTTCGGTGGTTTCAGTGGTGTGCCGCGACGACCACTCAGAAGACGTGGATTCCGAACGTGCTGGCCAAGAAGTTCTTCATCAACAACAGAATTCCGGCGAAGATCGTGACGAGCACGATCGCAAAACAGAGGTACGCACCCATTTTACCCAGGGTGGTCGGTCCCTCGGTGCCGTCAGGATTCGGCAGGCTCAGCGACTTGAGGCCGAATGCGAAGATCGCCGGCAGTCCCGCTCCGAAGAGCAGTCCTACTGCCACTACCTGCCAGAGCGAATCGAGGGTATCGGTGAGTAGATGCATTCTCTTGCGCCCCTTTCAGGAGTTGCGGGTGGCTTCGGTGGACGGCGTGGGTTCGGCTGCCGGGATCTCGGCAATTGCCGCATCTGAATTCTCGTCCCATTCGGCGGTGACGTTCGCCGCGTCTACGGGTTCCTTACGCGAGCGTATGTACATGAAGATCGCGAAGGCGATGAGCGCGGCGAAGACGACGAGCACGCCGGCGAGTCCGCCGACCAGATGCGCAAGAGCCCAGCAGATAGCTCCGACGACAGCAGCCGACGGCAATGTGATCAGCCAGGCTGCGGCCATCCGGCCGGCGACACCCCAACGGACCTCGGCGCCCTTGCGACCGATACCCGTACCGAGGATCGAGCCGGTGGCGACGTGGGTGGTCGAGAGGGGGAGTCCGAGGTGGCTCGACGTGAGGATGATGGCGGCGGACGACGCTTCGGCTGCCAGACCCTGCGGCGCGGCAATCTCGACAAGACCCTTGCCCAGGGTGCGGATGATGCGCCAACCGCCGAGGTAGGTGCCGAGGGCGATCGCGACGGCACAGGTGAACTTCACCCAGAACGGCATCTCGGTCTCGGCGGTGATGGTGCCGTGAGCGACCAGGGCCAAAAAGATGACGCCCATCGTCTTCTGGGCGTCATTGGTGCCGTGTGCAAGTGAGATCAGGGAGGCGGTGCCGATCTGGCCGAAACGGAAACCGCGCTCGCGCTCGTCTTCCTTGACGGATGCGGTGATGCGGTACACGAGCTTGGTGCCGACGCCCGCGACCAGAGCAGCGACGACCGGCGCGAGGATTGCGGGGACGACGACCTTGGTCAGCACTCCGCCCCACTCGACTCCGCCCATACCGATGGAGGCGATCGCGGCGCCGATCAATCCGCCGAACAGCGCGTGCGAGGAGCTCGACGGCAATCCGAGAAGCCAGGTCGCCAGGTTCCAGATGATTCCGCCGACAAGACCGGCGAACACGATCAGCAGCAGATCCTGCCCACTGACCGCGCCGAGGTTGACGACACCTTTGGCTACCGTCGCGGCGACCTCGACGGACAGGAACGCACCGACCAGGTTCAGGATCGCGGAAAGTGTGACCGCAACTTTGGGCTTGAGTGCACCGGTCGCGATGGAGGTGGCCATTGCGTTACCCGTGTCGTGAAAACCATTCGTGAAATCGAACGCGAGGGCGGTGACAACTACCACCAGGAGGATTACGAGCTCTGCGGTCACAACGTGAATTGTGCGTATCGAACGCGTAAAAGTACAGCGAACGGGATGCGAACAGGGCCTCCGTGGAGTACGTCCCCGCGCGTGGGCTGCGGCGCTGCCGTTCGCGATGTGTTCAGCGCCACGAAATCCGAACCCTGTGTGGGACCTCACTTTTTGGTCTCACTCACCGGGAAGGCACATTCGGACCGTTTTAAACGCTGATTACCTACGGGCACCGAGCGCACCGGAACAGGGGTTTCACCTCTGTATCTCGGTGTCTGTCAGTGAGAAGGAGAGCTCCGACCGTGAAGCCCAACAAGTCCACGAAGCTGATCGTGGCACTCGCAGCGACCGCCGTTCTGGCATCAGCCTGCGCATCGAATCGTGGTGACGATCCCTACGCCGTCGCTGTCGGCGGATCAGGCGCCAGCGCCGATCTTGCGTCGAGCACATCCGACGCGAAGTTCGGCACCCTCGATTCGCCGTGCGGCGAAGGCGATGCCACCGGCGCAACCGATCAAGGCGTCAGCGACACCGAGATCAAGATCGGGTTCGGTGACGACCGCGGGTACGTGAAGTCTCCCGGGCTGAACAAGGAAATGAGCGATGCGGTGAACGCGCTCATCTCGTGGTGCAACGATCAAGGCGGTATCAACGGGCGCAAGGTCGTCGGTACCGACTACGACGCCGCGATGACGCAGGCCAACTCGGTCATGCAGGAAGCGTGCGCGAGTCAGTTCATGATGGTCGGCTACGGCTTCGCGATGGATCAGACCGCCGAGCAGACGCGTGTCGCGTGCAACCTGGTGTCAGTGCCAGGCTTCACCGTCTCGCCGGACGCCGCGAACGGACCCATGACGTTCCAGGGAGTTCCGTTCCCCGTCGACTACGCGAACGGTTCGCAGTGGTTCCAGATGGCCGAGATGCATCCCGATCTGGTGAACGACTTCGACGTCGTCAACAGCACGATGCCCACGATCATCAGCTCCACCACGAAGATTCGTTCGATCGCCGAGGCTGCGGGCTTCAAGCTCAAGGATTGCGGCGTCACACTCAACTACGAGGGCGAATCGAGCTACGTGCCGTTTGCCGAGAAGTACAAGGAGTGCGGTGCGAAGGGAATCTGGACGTCACGATCGGCAAGCCCGTCGGAGCTGAACTTCGTGAAGGCCCTCGACCAGGTCGGGATCGATCCCATCTTCTTCGGTGAAGCCACCTGGTACGGCGCGACCGTCTCCGATTGGAACAAGGACACCGGACTGCTCGACAACCTCAACGCGGGCATGACCTTCCAGATGCTCGAGAACGCGGACAAGGTGCCTGCAGTGAAGAAGTACGTGGATCTGGTTTCCGAGCAGGGTGGCAAGACTGCGCTTCTCGGTATGCAGGCGGCGTCGTCGTTCCTGCTGTGGGCGGCCGCCGCGGACGAGTGCGGCAGCGATCTGACGCGTCAGTGCATGGTCGACGAACTCTCGAACATTCACGAGTGGGACGGCGGCGGATTGCATGCCGTCACCGATCCCGGCAAGAACATGCCGGCCACCTGCGGACTCATGACCTCGCTGAAGGGCAGTACCTACTCGCAGGCCTTCCCGTCCACCGCGGGCGAATTCAAGTGCGACCCCAAGTACCTCGTCGCGACCGACAAGAGCACCTGGGGAACCGAGCTCGGCGCTGACCGCGTTTCGACGAAGTACCAGAACGCCAACGTCATCAAGCCGCAGTCCTGATTCTTCCGACTCGGGCGGCGAGCGCCAACCGCCGCCCGAGTCCCTAACGAGGGTTCAGCCATGAACACTTTTGTCACTTTCACGATCCTGGGCCTGGTCCTGGGGTCGGTGTACGCGATCGCCGCCTCCGGGCTGGTACTCACGTACAACACGTCAGGCATCTTCAACTTCGCGCACGGTGCACAGGCAATGCTCGGTGCGTTCATCTACTGGCAGTTGCGCTACGGCTGGGAACTTCCCACGGTTGTCGCCTTGCTGATCTCGTTGGTCCTGGTCGGTCCGCTGATGGGTCTCGGCCTCTACGTCCTGATCATGAAGGGGCTACGCGATACCGCCGAGGTCACCAAAATCGTTGTGACGGTATCGATCCTGCTCGGAATGCTCTCGATCTCGCACTGGTTCTGGCATCCCGAGACCGCCCGAACGATGCAGATGTTCTTCGGTGACCAGTCCAAGATCACGGTGTTCGGCGCGAGCATCCGCTACCACGAGCTGATCTGCATCCTCGTTGCGATCGCTATCGCCGTCGGTCTGCGTATTCTTTTCACGCGCACCCGTGCCGGTGCTGCGATGCGCGGTGTCGTCGACGATCCGGAACTACTGCGCCTCAACGGCCACAATCCGGAGCGTCTCGCGGCACTGTCCTGGGCGATGGGTTCGACGCTCGCAGTCCTGGCCGGCATCCTGATCACCCCGATCAGTGGCGGCACACTCGAGGCGAACATGTTGACGCTCTTGGTGATCGACGCGTTTGCCGCGGCCATGTTCGGTCGGTTGCGCAGCATCCCGCGCACGTTTGTCGGCGCCGTGGTTCTCGGGCTTGCCGGTACGTACGTATTGGCGTACTTCCCGACCAGTTGGAGTTGGACGTCGAATTTCCGTGTCTCCCTACCGATGATCGCGCTGTTCGTCGTACTCATCGTCCTACCTCAGGACCGCCTGCGCGGTGCGGTCACTCGCACCCGTGAGCGGTACCACGTCCCGAGCGTGCGCAAGGCCGTCGTCTGGGGCGTGGCACTGATCGTCATCGTGTACCTGATCCGTCTGCTGATGGTGACGTCGGCGGTCACGACACTGACCATCGGAATGACTTTCGCGATCATCGCGCTCTCGCTCACACTCCTCACCGGCTACGGGGGTGAGTTGAACTTGGCGCCGGTATCTTTCGGCGCTATCGCTACCATCGTGGCCTTCCACTTCGGGATCTCCGGTTCCGGGTTGGCTGCGCACCTCAACCTGTGGGGCATCGTCGTCGGAGTCCTCGTCACCGCAGTGATCGGTGGCCTCGTCGCCCTGCCGGCGCTGCGACTTCGAGGGCTGTATCTCGCGCTTGCGACCATGGCATTCGGAGTGTTCCTCTCCAACATGGTCCTTCGCGACACCACCGAACACGAGATGTTCGGCATGAAGTATTCGCTGTTCAAAGACGGCAACATCGCTCTCCCTCCGCTGAAGATCGGCCCGCTCGATCTGAGCAACGAGACGGTGTTCCTGATGACCGTGACCGCGCTGTTCTCGGTACTCGGCGTCGGCGTCATCGCGTTGCGTAACAGCGGCTACGGGCGCCGTCTCGCTGCGATGAAGGACAGCCCGGCCGGTTCGGCCATGCTCGGCCAGAGCCTGGTTCGGCTCAAGCTGAGCGTCTTCATGATCTCTTCGGGGATCGCCGGTCTCGGCGGCATTCTGATGTCGAGCGCGATGGGTTCGGTCTCGGGCGAGAGCTTTGCCATCATGGTCAGCCTCTCGCTGCTCATGCTGACCGTCGTCGCGGGCATCGGATACGTCACCGGCGCGCTGTTCGGTGGGCTCATGGCCGGAATCGGCTTTGCCGTCATCATGGTCTCGTTCACCAATCTGGCTTCGGCGCAACCGGAGTTGGAGGGAATGTGGCTGCTGCTGGGCAACATCGCGGCCGTCAGCCCGGCCCTGATCGGCATCGGTGTCGGCGCGAACCCCAGTGGCACCGTGCACAGCGTGATCGAGGGATACCGTCGGCTCACCGATGCCAGGCCGGTTCTGATCGGCGGCGCCGCAGTCGTTCTGCTGACCTACGTCCTTGCTCTGACCGGCGTACTCGGCAACTGGTGGTTCGCATCCATCACGATCGCGGTGGTGTTCATGCTGCCCGTGATCGGCGAGATGGTCATGCCCCGTGCGGTTCTCACTCCGGAAGAATTGGCAGCCAAGGCGACAGTCGTTCCCGAAGACGTCGGGATCGACGTCCCGTACAGCCCCGAGATCCGTGACGAGATCGACCGCGAACTGGGGATTCCTCAGTACCAGGGCGGCTCGCCGAAGGAGTTGACCGCCCATGTCTGATGCACCTCTTCTCGAAACACGCGGTGTGAGCGTTCGTTTCGGTGGGCACGTCGCGGTCAAGGACGTTTCGCTCACCGTGCAACCCGGAACCGTGACGGGACTGATCGGACCGAATGGTGCGGGCAAGACGACGCTCTTCAACACCATCACCGGGCTGCAGAAACCCACGTCCGGTCAGGTGTTCCTCGGGGGCGTCGACGTGACGAAGCTGCCGCCGCACAAGCGGGCAGGTCGCGGGCTTGCACGTACCTTCCAGCGGCTCGAACTGTTCGTCTCGCTGTCGGTGCGTGACAACCTGCGTGTCGCCGGAGACATCCACAAGGCGAACGGCCGCAACAAGATCGACGTGGACAGCGAGACGGATCGTCTGCTGGAGCTGACCGGGCTGACGGATGTCGCGGACAAGGACGTCGCGGACATCCCCACCGGACGCGCCCGCGTTGTCGAAGTTGCACGGGCGCTCATGACCGACCCGCGAGTGCTGCTGCTCGACGAACCGGCCTCGGGCCAGACCGAGCAGGAAACCGAGATCTTTGCCGAGATGCTGACCGAGCTGGCGGCGGGTGGACTCGGAATCTGTCTGGTGGAGCACGACATTCCGCTGGTGATGAAGGTGTGCTCGACCATTCACGTGCTCGACTACGGCGCAGTCCTCGCCTCGGGCGATCCGGAGAAGATCCGGACGGATCCGGAAGTGATCGCGGCCTACATCGGGACCGAGGAGGAGGCGGTATGACTTCAGCGAAAATTGGCAAGGCGAAAATCGACGAGGGCATACGCAGCCCCGACCGCTCCGAACCGTTGCTCGAACTGTCCGGTGTCCGTGCCGGTTACGGATCCATCGAGGTTCTGCACGGGGTGGATCTGGTACTCGAACCGGGCGCAGTGGTGGCGCTGCTCGGACCCAACGGTGGTGGCAAGTCGTCGACGCTCAAGATCTGCTCAGGCGTCCTGCCGGTCACCCGCGGCGAGTTCCGGCTCGCGGGCCAGGTCGTGAACGGCGTCGAGCCTTCGGAGTTGGCGAGGCTGGGCGTCTGCTCCATCCCCGAGGGACGCGGGATCTTCGCAAACCTGACCGTGCGCGAAAATCTGTGGATCGCCACGGGAACGGGCGTCGGGTTGGCCGAACTCGAAGAGGTTGCGTACAGCAGGTTCCCTATCCTGGGGGAGCGGCGCGGGCAGTTGGCCGGATCGATGTCCGGCGGCGAGCAGCAGATGCTGGCGCTGTCACGGGCGCTCGGCACTCACCCGACGGTGCTCCTGCTCGACGAGCTGTCGATGGGTCTCGCACCGCGAATCGTCTCGCAGATGTACGACGTCGTCGGCTCGCTTGCAGCCGAAGGCATTTCCATTCTCGTCGCCGAGCAGTTCGCACGAGCGGTGCTGCCCATCGCGACCTCGGCCGCACTCATGTTGCAGGGACGCGTCGTGAAGACCGGCGATCCCCTCGACATCGAAAACGAACTTTCTACCAGTTATCTAGGAGGATGACGATGACTACTCTCGCCGAAGATCGCCGTGAGGAATTCAAGAAGAACATCGCAGAGTTGAAGCTGGACAAGAAGCAGGCAGGCGGCGACGCTGCGACGCGCATCGCCGGCCTGGTGCTCATGGTCGTCGGTGTGGTCGGCGTCTTCGTCGTCTACATCTCTTCGCTGACGCTCTCGGACCTGCGGGATCTGGTGTCGTACCAGATCCTCACCGTGGTTTTCCTCGCCCTGACAGTGGTCGGTGCCGCACTCTTCCTGGCCGCATCGGTGGCAAAGGTGCTGCGGCTGTGGTTGGTTCGCCAACTGCTCGAGGGTCAGGCCCAGACAGATCAGATCTCTCAGGCGCTGAGCACGCGCAACTGATCTCTGCGAAGAACCGACAGATGCCCGCCACGAAAGTCGTGGCGGGCATCTGTCACTGCTCGGCTACAGCGGTGTCTCGACTACGCGGACGGTGGCCGGGAATCGCGTCGGATCGGATGGTCCTCCGGGATCTGCACCATCACGATCGGTGTCCCGTCGGGGTCGGCGATCCACATCTCGTGCAGACCCCACGGTTCTTGCCTGGCCTCGCGGGCGATCTTGACTCCGGCGAGAACCAGTTCGGTCTGAGCGGCAGTGAGGTCACGGACCTGCAGCCAGATCGCGCCGCGAAAGCCACCTTCGCCGGTGCCGCCGTGCGCTGCGACTTCGATCAGCCCTTGGCCGGCGAAGAAGACTGTGCCGCCGGGATATTCACGAGCGATCGCCAGACCGAGGGTGTCTCGGTAGAAGCTCAGCGTTCGTTCGTACTCGCTCGGGCGCAATATCGTACGGCTACTCAGAATCTCCACGTCCGACCTCCCTCTCGCACCTACTGTCTCAGAAGTACCAGGGATATGGTGACCAATCGGGATCACGCTTTTCGAGGAACGAGTCGCGACCCTCGACGGCCTCGTCGGTCATGTACGCCAAACGTGTTGCCTCACCGGCGAACAGCTGCTGGCCGACCAACCCGTCGTCCTGCAGGTTGAACGCGTACTTGAGCATCCGCTGTGCCTGCGGCGACTTGCCGTTGATCTTGCCGGCCCAGTCGATCGCGACGTTTTCGAGTTCCGCGTGGTCGACAACCTTGTTGACCGCGCCCATCTGATGCATTTCCTCGGCGGTGTACGTCTCACCCAGGAAGAAGATCTCGCGAGCGAACTTCTGGCCCACCATCTTTGCCAGATAGGCGCTGCCGTAGCCGCCGTCGAAGCTTCCGACGTCGGCGTCGGTCTGCTTGAACCGTGCGTGCTCGCGGCTGGCGAGCGTCAGGTCGCACACCACGTGCAGGCTGTGACCGCCGCCCGCAGCCCAACCGTTGACCAGGCAGATCACGACCTTCGGCATGAAGCGGATCAGGCGCTGGACCTCGAGGATGTGAAGGCGTCCGGCGCGTGCTTTGTCGACGGTGTCCGCCGTTTCACCTTCGGCGTACTGGTAGCCACTGCGGCCACGGATGCGCTGGTCTCCGCCCGAGCAGAACGCCCAGCCGCCGTCCTTCTCGCTCGGTCCGTTGCCGGTGAGCAGGACCGCTCCCACGTCGGAGGTCATACGGGCGTGATCGAGCGCGCGGTACAACTCGTCGACGGTGTGCGGGCGGAACGCATTACGTACTTCCGGTCGGTCGAAGGCGACGCGAACGGTGCCTTGACTGACGTGCCGGTGGTACGTGATGTCGGTGAGGTTCTCGAATCCGGGAACAGGGCGCCAGAGCTGCGGGTTGAAGGTCACCTCAGTCACGATAGAGGCACGCCTCGCGTGTCTAACGGATGCCTGAGGTAGAACACGTTCCCGGGCGCGCTAACGTGCAGGTCATGAGCGAACAAACCGCAGACGGCACGGAGATCGTCACAGACGGTGAGAAGCGGGGCGGATTTCCACGGTTCCGGCACACTCCTGCAGGTCCGGACTTCGGCCGCTTCGTCGAAGCGATGCGCAGGTTGCAGGACCTTGCCGTCTCGACCAATGTTCCCGACGACGTACTCGCAGACATCGCTACGCAGGCCGAGGAGCTTGCCGATCGGTTGACTCCGTACGAGGTGCCGGAGGGCAAGTCGCCCGCGGGCTCGAACATCCAACTGCCCGGACGCGGCAGCCTCCTCATGCTCCCGTGGATGGTCGAGAAGTTCGACACCGAAGGAGTCCGCAGTACCGGCGTCTTCCGCCGCTACCACCTGGGCGGCAACGGTGCCGCTCACGGCGGTGTCCTGCCCTTGCTGTTCGACGACGTCTTCGGGATGACGGTCCACGCGGGTGGCCGTCCGATTTCCCGGACCGGCTACCTCCACATCAACTACCGCGCGATCACTCCGCTCAACACGCAACTGGTGATCGAAGGGAAGGTGGATCGGGTCGAGGGTCGCAAGACCTTTGTCAGCGCACGCCTGACCGACCTCGACGGCAAGCTCCTCGCCGACGGTGAGGCGCTCATGATCGAACTGCTTCCAGGACAGCCCTGACATGTTCCCCTCGTTCGACGATCTGATCTCGGACGCCGTGGTGCTCGCGCTGCCGATGCGAGTTCGCTTTCGCGGCATCACGACTCGTGAGGCTCTGCTCGTTCGTGGCCCGGCCGGGTGGGGAGAATTCGCACCGTTCGTCGAGTACGACGACGACGAGGCGTCGCAGTGGTTGCTCGCCGGGATCGAGGCGGCGTGGCTGGGTCCGCCGCCTGCGCTTCGTCACGCCGTTCCCGTCAACGCCACCGTGCCGGCGATCGACGCCTCTGCCGTTCCGCAATTGTTGGAGCGCTTCCCCGGGGCCCGGACCGCCAAGGTCAAGGTCGCCGAGAAGGGGCAGTCGTTGGCGCAGGACGTCGCCCGGGTGAACGAGGTGCGTCGGCACATCCCGAACGTGCGCGTCGACGCCAACGGCGGTTGGAGTGTGGACGAGGCGATCACGGCTTTGCGAGCGATCACCGAAGACGGTGAACTCGAATACGCGGAGCAGCCGTGTGCAAGCGTCGAGGAACTGGTCAGCGTCCGCGCCGCGGGGACCGGTGTGCGGATCGCCGCCGACGAGAGCATTCGCCGTGCGGAGGACCCGTTGCGCGTCGTACGAGCCGGGGGAGCGGACGTAGCCGTCGTGAAGGTGCCCCCGCTGGGCGGAATGCGTGCTGTGGTGGCGCTGTCGGCGCAGCTGGCGGACTACGGGGTGCCGGTGGTGGTCTCGAGTGCGCTGGACACGGCTGTGGGGATGTCCGCGGGACTGGCGGCCGCGGCAGCCTTGCCCACGCTTCCGTTTGCCTGCGGCCTCGGCACGGGCGGCCTGTTCGTCCGGGATGTCGCGGTCACCGGAGCAGCCGTCGACGGCGCTTTGCCCGTTGGTGTCGTCGAGCCTGATCCGGTTCTGCTCGAGACGCTGGCCGCGCCCGCGGACCGGCGCGACTGGTGGTTGGAGAGGGCCAGGCGCTGCCATCGGATACTCGGCAGTAGAGACCTGCCGAATTTCGTATAGTCTCGGGCGCGACCTGATGAACATCAGTGAAGAATGAAGGGATCGAAAGTGGTTGCAGCTCTGAACGAAACCCTGCTCGAGGAATCACGGGTTCCCGCGGTCGTCGCGGACGTGCAGACCTTGATCGACGCAGAGGTTTCGGATAAGTCGGGGGCCTCAGGGCTGGCTCTCAAGGGTGGCTACGGCGCGGTCAAGAAGGTGAGCCCGTCCATCGTGCCGGACGCCGTCACCGCGCTTCTGCCGGCTTTCGTGGCAAAGCTCGAGCCGTACTGGCAGGAATTCTCGGCTTCCGGTGAAGGCAGCTTCGCCGATTTCATCAGCGCCCGCGGTGACGCGGTTGCCGATTCCCTCCTCGAGGTGACGGACGAGCGTATCGAAGGTAGCGACAAGGCCGTCGTCAAGTCGATGTACTCGAAGCTGCGCGGTTCGGCCAAGAAGCATGTGACTGCAGCTCTGCCGCGTCTGGGCGATGTGATCCAGAAGCACGCTGCATAAGCGAACGTAAGACAACGAGCGGCCCGGGAGTTTCTCCCGGGCCGCTCGTTTTTTTGCATTCGTTTGTCAGTGAGCCGAATGTCCGTGGCGCCAGAAGCCGGTGAAGGTGATGTCGGTCTTGGCGAACTTTCGGTCGTTCACGAGATGCCGACGCAGCCCGGTGGTGAGTGCCTGTTCGCCGGCGACAAACGTGTAGGACGGCCCCTCGGGCAGTTCGGCGGCGCGGACGGTCTCGAGGGTCAGAACACCCGGCGTTGCGTGTTCGTCCTCGCGAACGAGCCAATGCACGTTGACGTTCGCCAACTCCGGAATGTCTTGCTTGTCTTCGATGTTCGGAATCTCGACGAAGACCTCGGCACGCAGGTCTGCCGGCGCGGTTTCCAGAATGCCGATGATCGCCGGAAGTGCGCTCTCGTCGCCGACGAGCAGTTGCCACTTGGCCTCGGGTGTGGGGTTGTAGATGCAGCCTTCGTCGAGGAGTGCGACATTGTCGCCGGTCGACGCGGTGTCCGCCCACGCGGATGCCGGGCCGATGTCGCCGTGATAGGCGAAGTCGATGTCGATCTCCGTGGTCTCACCGAAGAGACCGGATCCGGCAGCACGGTAGGCGCGAATCGTGTAGTTGCGCACGACCGGTCGCGTGTCCTTGGACATCAACAGGTACTGCGCGTACCAGAGATTGCTTGCCGCGCTCGGCAACCGGAGTTCGCTCTGGCCGACCTGCGGGATGAACATGCGGAACCACTGATCGGCACCCATCGGTGCGATGGTGGACAGCTCTTCGCCGGCAATGGTCACTCGGATGAAGCTCGGGCTGATTCGTTTGTTCGCCACGACCTGCGCCGACACGATGCTGCGTGAGGCCGGTTTCACGAACTTGGCGCGCTTGGCCATGACTGGTTGCTCCCTGATTAGCTGTTACTCGTACCTAATCAGGTAACCCTAACCTGATTTACGGCCGGTGTGGAGTGGTGGGTCTGTCCTTTTCGACGACTTCGGGAGGAAGACCCCACTGCGCTCGGCCAAGTCGGCTCATCGGTGCGATTGCCGCGAAGTCCGGTAACCCGTCGTCGGCGACAGCCTCGGGACGTACTGCGACCGCGACCACATTTCCCATCACGACAAATGAATTACCGACCTCGATGACCTGGTGAAGCGTGCATTCGATGGCGATCGGGGAGTCGGCGACCCGGACGGGGCGAACCCGCTCGCTCGGTTCGCTACGGATGTTCAACTCGAGAAATTCGTCGGCCTCGGCGTCGTAGAAGGCGGAACTCTTGTTCACCACGTCTGCGAGCGTGGCGGTCGCCAGGTTGATCACGAATTCGCCGGTCGCTTCGATGTTGCGCAGACTGTCCTTGCGTCCGACCGACGTGAACTGCACGATCGGCGGCGCCGAACTTGCCACGGTGAAAAAGCTGTACGGAGCCAGATTGCCGACGCCGTCCGCCGACAGGGTGGACACCCAGGCAATCGGCCGGGGGACCACCGAAGCGGTGAGTAACTGATAGAACCGGCGGGGTTCGAGCTCGGCTGGATCGAAGAGTGTGCGCACCCACACATAATGCCGCTGTCCCCGCCCCTGGGCATGCTTGCACCCGAACATCTGACACTCTTGAAGGCGTGAATCCGTCCACTGCACAAGCCACAGCCGTCGTCGACGAACTGGTTCGTGGTGGCGTGCGTGAAGTCGTGCTGTGTCCAGGCTCTCGCAACGCGCCCCTCGCATTTGCCCTCCAGGCCGCCGATCTCGACGGCCGGTTGCGTCTGCACATGCGGATCGACGAGCGGACAGCAGGCTTTCTGGCACTCGGACTGGCAATCGCCGGGAAACGACCGGTCCCCATCGTGATGACCTCCGGGACCGCCGTCGCAAACCTCGGACCGGCTGTCCTCGAGGCCAACTACGCGCGAGTGCCGCTGGTGGTCCTGAGCGCCAACCGGCCTTACGAGATGCTCGGCACCGGCGCCAACCAGACCGTCGAGCAGCTCGGGCTCTTCGGCAGTCAAGTTCGCGCAACCATCAGCCTGGGCTTGGCCGAGGACGATTCGACGCAGAACAGCCAGTGGCGCTCGGCGGTCTGCCGGGTCCTCGCCGCTGCCCGCGGAACCAGATCCGGAAACGCGGGTCCGGTGCATTTCGACATCCCGCTCCGTGAGCCGCTGGTGCCGGACGTGCACGTCCATGGCCCGGTTCCGGAGGGCCGTCCAGGCGGTGCAGCCTGGACCACCACGCAGAACGCGACGCTCGATGTTCCGGTCGATCTGGACCTCACCGCAGATACGGTGGTCATTTCCGGACACGGCAGCGCACTTCGGCCTGAGCTGGCCGGCCTGCCGACGGTGGCCGAGCCGACGGCTCCGATGCACGGGATCGCACTGCATCCACTCGCGCTCTCGCAACTCAAGCCCAAGCAGGCGATCATCACCGGCCGCCCGACGTTGCATCGTCAGGTCTCGAAGGTGTTGGCCGACCCGAGCGTCGACGTCTACGCGCTGACCACCGGGCCGCGCTGGCCCGACGTCTCCGGCAACGTGCTCGCCACGGGAACCAGGGCAGTGGTCACCGGGACGCCCGATCCCGCCTGGATTGCTCGATGCGCCGCGCTGACCGAACACGCCGAAACTGCCGTCCGCAAGCAACTCGACGCCCACCCCAAAGCCACTGGCCTGCACGTGGCAGCTGCCGTGATGGATGCACTCGCGGACGGCGACCAGCTTCTGCTCGGCGCGTCCAACCCCGTTCGCGACGCGGCCCTCGTGAGCTATCCCAAGCCCGCTGTCCGGGTGCTGTCGAATCGCGGCGTCGCAGGTATCGACGGCACCGTCTCGGCGGCGGTCGGTGCCGCATTGGCGTACGAGGGCGGCCGGACCGTCGCTCTCATGGGCGACCTGACCTTCCTGCACGACGCGTCCGGGCTGCTGATCGGGACCGGTGAGCCGAGGCCGAGCGACCTCACCATCGTCGTGGCCAACGACGACGGCGGCGGCATCTTCGAACTCCTCGAACAAGGCGACCCGCAGTACGCCGGCGTCTTCGAGCGAGTGTTCGGAACACCGCACGGCATGGACCTCGCTGCGCTGTGCGCGGCCTACCGCGTGCCGCACGCAGCCGTCACCGTCGACGCCCTGGCAACGACGCTGGCGCAACCCGCAAACGGCATTCGTGTGCTCGAAGTCGCAACAGATCGCAGTGGACTGCGCGAACTCCACGCTTCCGTGCGGGCACAGCTGTGACGCAAACGGTTCTGCGGCGCTTCCGCATCGGCGTACTCGTGGTTGCGGTCGGCATTTCGGTGCTCGCGGTGATCCTGGTTCTCGGTGCCTGGCGCAACGATCGGACCATCGAATCGAACATGGGGACCGCAACCGCCGAGGTGCTCTCGGCAGGCTCGCTACGTTCGGCGATCAGCTTCGTGACACCAGACGGCGCGAATCACAACCCTGAACTCGGCGTGCTCTACCCCACCAATCTGACTGTGGGACAACGCATCGAGGTGGAGTACTCCAAAGCCGACCCTGATTTGGTCCGGGTAGCGGGACGCAACGCGACGGTGGCGCTGATCCCGGCAGGATCGGTGATCGTCGTGACGTGGCTCCTGGCTGGACCGTCGATCTGGTACCTGCGCAAGCGGGAAGCGGGAGCTCCGGGATCGGCGCCGGTCGCCTCGAGTTAGTTCGCGCTTCGCCGGAACTTCACACGAACATGACGTGGACTTTTCCTGGCCCTGTCACCGTTCTCGGTGTGAGAGTAGCCATCGTTGCGGAGTCATTCCTGCCCAACATGAACGGCGTCACCAACTCGGTACTACGCGTACTCGAACACCTCGATCGCACTGGCCACGACGCCATGGTCATTGCGCCGGACACTGTCGGATGCGACACCTCTGCCGCCACCGAACACGAAGGTGTTCAGGTGGTTCGGGTGCCCGCCGTCATGGTGCCCAAAGTCAGTTCACTCCCCGTCGGCCTGCCACAACCGCGTCTGACGACGGCCGTGCGGACCTTCGCGCCCGACGTCGTCCATCTGGCGTCGCCGTTCCTGCTCGGCGCCGGGGGAGTGGCCGTCGCCAAGCGGCTCGCGATACCCACCGTCGCGGTTTACCAGACCGACGTCGCCGGATTTGCCGAAAGCTACGGTCTCGGCGTCACCAGTCGCGCCGCGTGGGCGTGGACCCGTCGAATCCACAAGAGCTGCAACAGGACCCTTGCGCCATCCACGTCGGCAGTCGACGCCCTCGAAGAGCACGGCATTCCGCGCGTGCACCGATGGGCCCGCGGCGTCGACGCACAACGATTCGCGCCTTCGCGTCGTAGCTCGGCGTTGCGGCAGTCCTGGATCGGCGACAGCGACAGGTTGGTGGTCGGCTTCGTCGGTCGCCTCGCGCCCGAAAAGCACGTCGAGCGACTGGCCGTGCTGGCTGCCGATCCCAGCGTGCAGATCGTGATCGTCGGAGACGGTCCGGATCGCGAGAACCTACGACGACTGATGCCGAATGCGATCTTCACCGGACAACTCGGCGGTACCGCGCTGGCCGACGCCTATGCGAGCCTGGACGTATTCGTGCACCCCGGCGAGCACGAAACTTTCTGCCAGGCGGTTCAGGAAGCCCTCGCGAGCGGTGTACCTGTCGTCGGACCGGACGCCGGTGGACCACGTGACCTGATCTCGCATTGCCGCAACGGCTACCTCCTGCCGACGGACAGGTTCACCGAACTCCTGGCAAGCGCAGTCGACGCACTTCGTCAGCGTGATCTGCGGGTGCAGTTCGGCTCCGCAGCGAGGCGCTCGGTGCTGCACCGGACCTGGCCGGCAATCTGCGAAGAGTTGCTCCGTCACTACGAGGACGTGCAGGGCCTCGGGCGGCGAACGGGTGCCAGAGCAGCCTGAACGCCCTCGCTGCCCGAGGGTTGGTAGCGTTTCGGGTGTGGCCACTACACACGGAACCCGAGCAACTCTCGAGAAGCAACCGCACGAAGTCGCGTCGATGTTCGACGACGTCGCGGAGCGATACGACCTCACCAACACCGTGCTGTCCTTCGGCCAGGACAAGGGTTGGCGCAAGGCCACCCGCGAAGCCCTCGACCTCAAGCCGGGCGAGAAGGTACTCGACCTCGCCGCCGGAACCGGAGTCTCGACCGTCGAACTGGGGCGCTCCGGAGCCTGGTGCGTCGCCACCGACTTCTCCAAGGGAATGCTCAAGGCCGGAATCTCGCGCAAAGTTCCGATGGTCGCAGGTGACGCGATGTACCTGCCCTATGCCGACAACGTGTTCGATGCCGCGACGATTTCCTTCGGCCTGCGCAACGTCTCCGACTTCGAAGCCGGACTGCGCGAGATCGCCCGCGTCACCAAGCCGGGCGGACGTCTCGTCGTCAGCGAGTTCTCGACGCCCGTTTTCGGGCCCTTCCGCACGGTCTACATGGAGTACCTCATGAAGGCGCTCCCGCAGGTCGCACGCACCGTCAGCAGCAACCCCGACGCCTACGTCTACCTCGCCGAATCGATCCGCGCCTGGCCGACCCAGGAAGAGCTGGCTCGCAAGATCGAGGCCGCCGGGTGGAAGAACGTCAAGTGGCGCAACCTCACCGGCGGCATCGTGGCGCTGCATTACGCCACTGCCTGAACTGCTGTGCGCCTTTATTAACCCCCGGCGGTTAATAAAGGCGCACAGCACTTGCTCAGCCGAACAGCGGTCGGGAGTCGATCTTTCTCGACGCGGCCCCCGACGCACGCCATGCCTTCGCCGTCAGATCGGCGTCGGCGTCGGTGACGAGGTTCCCCATCACCCGAACGGCGACCGTCATCAGTGCCCGTGAGCGCATCGCAATCGGGCCCGAGGCGGGCAGGAATTGCGGAACCGTCAGCAGGCCTGCGAGCCGGCGCGCGACCGAGAATGCCTGCCCGTAATGCTCCCGAAGCACGGTCGGCCACAGCTCCGTGAGGTCGTCGGCGCCGAGCTGTTCGACCACCAGACGTCCGCCTTCGAGGCCGTAGTCGATGCCCTCACCGTTGAGCGGGTTCACGCACGCTGCGGCGTCGCCGATCACGGCCCAGTTGCGTCCGGCGATGTTGGAGACGGCGCCGCCCATGGGTAGCAAAGCCGAAGCGACGGAATGAATTTCGCTGCTCCACTGCCACTCGGTTCGGCGCTGGTCGGTGTACAAGTCGAGCAAGGGACGCAGGGCACCCGGCGCCGGGCGCTTGGACGTCGCCAGTGTCCCGACGCCGATGTTCACCTCGCCGGTGCCGAGCGGGAAGATCCAGCCGTACCCCGCCTGCAACGTGCCCTCGGCGTCCCGCAGTTCCAGATGCGAGGTGATCCACGGGTCGGCGCTGCGCGGCGTCGCGACGTAAGCGCGTGCCGCGACGCCGTACGCGGTGTCCCGATGCCACTGCCGTCCCAGCTTCTTGCCGAGCGTCGAGCGAACGCCGTCGGCGATGATCAGCGTCCGGCAACGAAGAGTGCTGCGTCCCGAGGGGCCGGCGAGTACGACGGCGGCTACTCGATCACCGTCGAGTTCGACGTCGACGGCCTTGGTGCCCTCGACCATGACCGCGCCGGATTCGACGGCGCACCGGCGAATGGCGTCGTCGAGTTCGGTCCGGGGGATCGCACTGCCGATCGGCGGGAACGACGTCCCTGGCCACTCGAGTTCGAGTTCTTGTCCGAAGCCGGACAACCGCAGGCCCTTGTTCGTCGTATGTGACCGAACCCACTCGCCGAGGCCGAGGAGATCCAGTTCGGCCACGGCGCGCGGAGTGAGTCCATCACCACAGGTCTTGTCTCGCGGGAACACGGCAGCGTCCACCAGCACGACGTCTCGGCCGCTGCGGGCGGCCCAAGCCGCGGCCGAAGAACCCGCGGGACCTGCGCCGATGACCACAATGTCGGTTTCGGTCGGAAGCGAATCGACGACGGGGGACTGCTCTTCTACGGACACACTCACATCTTCCCAGGCTCGCGATCGCCACCGTGGCGAGGCCGTCCCGAGTGCGAACCGCTAGGTTCACTACCGTGGGAACCGAGCCGTCACTGACGACAGGAATGGGTACTGACATCGTGAGCACCGAAAAGACTGCTGCCGACGCAACCGCATCGAGCACCGTCGTTGCAGGCATCGACCTGGGCGACGAACAGCTCGCCGCAGTAGTGCGTGGTGGACTCTCCGATGTCGAGGAGTTGTTGGTCAGCGAGCTGTCCGACGGCGAAGACTTCCTCACCGAGGCCGCGCTGCATCTCGCGCGAGCCGGGGGAAAGCGCTTCCGTCCGTTGTTCACGATCCTGACCGCGCAACTCGGACCGGTGCCGAACGATCCGTCGATCATCACCGCAGCGACTGTCACCGAACTCGTTCACCTGGCGACGCTCTATCACGACGACGTCATGGACGAGGCCTCCATGCGGCGCGGAGCACCCAGCGCCAACGCCCGCTGGGGAAACAGCGTGGCGATCCTGGCCGGCGACTATCTGTTCGCGCACGCATCACGCCTGGTATCGACGCTCGGGCCTGAAGCCGTTCGGATCATCGCCGAAACCTTTGCAGAGCTGGTCACCGGCCAGATGCGCGAGACGATCGGCGTCAAGAAGGAACAGGATCCGGTCGAGCATTACCTCAAGGTCGTGTGGGAGAAGACCGGTTCGCTCATCGCTGCATCCGGACGATTCGGCGGCACTTTCTCCGGCGCCGACGCAGCTCACATCGAGCGCCTCGAGCGCCTGGGTGACGCCGTCGGCACCGCATTCCAGATCTCCGACGACATCATCGACATCTCCTCCGTATCGGCGCAGTCCGGCAAGACTCCGGGCACCGACCTGCGCGAGGGTGTCCACACCCTGCCCGTCCTGTACGCGTTCCGCGAAGAAGGAGCCGACGCAGATCGCCTGCGGGAGCTGCTCGCGGGCCCGGTCACCGAAGACGCTTTGGTAGAAGAAGCTCTCGAACTGCTCGAGCGTTCGCCGGGCATGGTCAAGGCGAAGGCAAAGCTGGGCGAGTACGCAGTCTCGGCAAAGGCCCAGTTGGCTGAGCTCCCGCAGGGACCGGCGAACGAAGCGCTCGTGCGTCTCGTCGACTACACGATCGAACGAGTCGGCTGACACCTGGGGTGAAACCCTGACGACCCTGGGTGGGAACCCTGATGACCCTGTCCTTCGTTGACTGAACAGAACCGGTGCATACACCGGGGAGTTCGAGTGAGCCTTCGGCTCCAGCGAGGCAAGAGGTGAGCAGTTTGCACGGCTACGCGAACGGTGCGAAGACATTCGGGTTGTTGGTGGGGATGTCAGCGCTGATCGTCTTCATCGGCTCGCTGTTCAACAGCCCGTTCCTTCTGTGGGGATCCGTTCTGTTTGCCGTCGGCATGAATGCCTACGTGTACTTCAACAGCGACAAGCTGGCGCTTCGATCGATGCGCGCCCAGCCCATCACCGAGGTCGAGGCACCGGCGATCTACCGGATCGTGCGCGAACTCGCCACGACGGCGCACCAACCGATGCCCAGGCTGTACATCAGCCCTACGAACGCCCCGAACGCGTTTGCCACCGGTCGTAGCCCTCGTCACGCCGCGGTGTGCGTGACCAGCGGCATCATGCAAATCCTGAACGAACGCGAGCTGCGCGCCGTACTCGGGCACGAACTCTCCCACGTCTACAACCGGGACATTTTGATCTCGTCCGTGGCCGGCGCGATGGCCAGCGTCATCTCTGGCCTGGCCAACTTCGCGATGTACGCGAGCATCTTCGGTGGCCGAGGGAACGGGCAGGGAAGTAATCCGATCGCCTTGCTGCTCGTCTCCCTACTGGGACCGATCGCGGCAACCGTGGTCAAGCTGGCCGTTTCGCGCTCTCGCGAGTATCAGGCTGATCAATCGGGAGCCGAGCTCACCGGTGACCCATTGGCGTTGGCGTCGGCGCTGCGCAAGCTCGAGTCGGGCGTGGCAGCCGCGCCGTTGCCGCCTGAGCCCAAGCTCGCGGCGCAGTCCCACCTGATGATTGCCAACCCCTTCAGAGCGGGGGACAAGGTGAGCAAGCTGTTCTCGACGCATCCGCCCATGGCGGACCGGATCGAGCGTTTGGAGAAGATGGCCGGGATGTAGGGCCTTCGGCCCCTGTGCGCGGTTAGGTAGTCCCAGGACTACCTTAACCGCGCACAGGGGCGCAGCCCCTACTACCGGTAGTTCACGAACTGCAGGGCGATCCCGAAGTCCTCACCCTTGAGCAGGGAGATGACGCCCTGGAGGTCGTCGCGCTTCTTGCTGCTCACACGAAGTTCCTCACCCTGGATCTGCGCCTTGACGCCCTTGGGGCCCTCGTCGCGAATCTTCTTGGTGATCTTCTTCGCGTTCTCGCTGCTGATGCCCTGGACCAAGGTTCCGGACAGCTTGTAGATCTTTCCGGACTGCGCCGGCTCGCCGGCATCGAATGCCTTCAGCGAGATGTCACGACGGATCAACTTCTCCTTGAACACGTCGAGGGCGGCAAGCAGTCGCTCCTCGGTGTCGGCGTTCAACGTGATCGTCTCTTCACCAGACCACTCGATCGACGCTCCCGTGTTTCGGAAGTCGAAACGCGTGGTCAACTCCTTGGCAGCCTGATGCAGGGCGTTGTCCACCTCTTGACGGTCAACCTTGCTCACCACGTCGAAGGACGAATCAGCCACTTCACACTCCCGCTTTCCGGTAGTTCACGAACATCGAGTTCTGCCCACCTTCCATACCGGTGGACACCTCGACGTTATCGGGTCGGCACCGCCCGTTACCACCCGGTTTGCAAAATGGGGGTGTGTTCGTTGTATTCTTCTCACCGCACCGAGGAAGCCGTTTTCGGCCGCCGCACGTCGCGATATACTTGCGAATGCGCCGGATCGAAGCCTGGTGCAAGCACGGCAGATTGCCCGAGCGGCCAATGGGAGCGGACTGTAAATCCGTCGGCTTATGCCTACGTAGGTTCGAATCCTACATCTGCCACACCAAGTCAGCCCCGATTCTCTTTTCGAGAGTCGGGGCTGACTTTTTTGTGCTTGTTCCGAGGTCGGGTGCGCGTTGGTGACGCCGGCGTCGGCTGCGGCTCAGGGGTCTCGGGAGTGCTTCTTGGGATGGCTTCGGGGGAGTGCGGGGTCAAGTTGGTTCCCGCAAAGCCCTCGCCAGCGGCCCCGATCGGTGCAACAATGGGCTCCGGCACCATTTTTGCCCCGATGACCAGCGGATTTGGTGCTGGCGCTCGTTCGTGTGTAATCTTTCGGAGGCTTCAAGAGAGCGGCAACGCACTCCTGAGCCACGCCCCCTTAGCTCAGTCGGTAGAGCGTTTCCATGGTAAGGAAAAGGTCAACGGTTCGATTCCGTTAGGGGGCTCGCTGGATTGTGGTGCCGTGCTTTCCGCGCGACACTCGACACCGAGGCGGTGTAGCTCAGTTGGTAGAGCAAACGACTCATAATCGTTGCGTCGCCGGTTCAAGTCCGGTCACCGCTACACAATATGCATGATCCACCCTGATTGCTCGTAATCAGATACACCCGAAAGAAGGCATCCCGTGGCCTCCTCGACCGACGTTCGGCCCAAGATCACCTTGGCCTGCGAGGTATGCAAGCATCGCAACTACATCACCAAGAAGAATCGGCGCAACGACCCCGATCGCCTGGAGCTCAAGAAGTTCTGCCCCAACTGCGGAACCCACCAGTCGCATCGCGAGTCGAAGTAGTTAGTCCTTAACAGGACGACGATTTTCGCGGAAGACCCTCTCTGGGCCTGCGTCTTCGGGTCCTAGCTAGAAGAGAGTCTCACCGCGTGACAGATTTGCAAGAGAACCAGGCAGCGGCCGAGGTCCCTACGGACCCGGCCGCTCATGCCGTCCAGATGGTCGGTCACCACTATCGTGTCGAAGACTTCTACGAGGTCGGACGCGAGAAGGTGCGCGAGTTCGCTCGCGCCGTCCAGGACGCGCATCCTGCGCACTACGACGAATCGGCAGCCAAAGGCCTCGGATACGACGGCCTGATTGCTCCCATTACGTTCGTCGCCATCGTGGGTGCCATTGCTCAGCGACGTCTGTTCGAAGAGATCGTCACCGGCTACGACTTGAGTCAGATTCTTCAGACCGATCAGCGACTGGTGCTGCACAAGCCCATGCAGGTCGGTGACCGACTCTTCTGCGATGTTTTCCTGGATTCGTTCAGGCAGGCCGCAGGTAGCGACATCATCGTGACCAAGAACATCATCACCGATCAGAACGACGAAGCAGTTGTCACCACGTGGACAACGCTTGTTGCTCGAACGGGTGGGGAAGTGGACGAGAACATCGCCCACGCAGTCAAGGACGTGATGATGCATGTCGCTTCGTAAATTTTCCGACGTGAGTGTCGGCGAACTTCTCCCCGAGAAGTCCGTCACCCTGACGCGTGGAAACCTCGCCAACTACGCGGGTGTTTCGGGAGATCCCAATCCGATTCACTTCAGTGACGAGGTCGCACGACTTGCCGGCTTGCCGGACGTCGTCGCGCACGGCATGCTCTCCATGGGCATCGGTGCCGGCTACGTCACCGAATGGCTGGGGGATCCGGGTGCAGTGACCGAGTACAACGTACGGTTCACGAGCCCGGTGATCGTGGCAGCCGACAAGGCTGCCGAGATCGAGTTCACCGCCAAGGTGAAGTCGATCGACGAAGAAAGCAAGACCGCAGTACTGGCAATCGTGGCCAAGTCCGAAGGTAAGAAGATCTTCGGTCGTGCCACCGCCACGGTCCGTCTAGCCTGATCGCAGGGCGGATTGTGTTTGTTCCGGGGCTTTGAAGTACACTGAGATTTCTGGGATTCCTCAGCGCTGCGCGCTGCCCTGAATGTTGCAAGACATTCACCTCGGGTAGCGCGTATGTTGTGTGATCGCAGAACGGTTGATTCAGGCAGGGTCCACCTGTCGATGTCAACCAAAGGGGCGTAGCTCAACTGGCAGAGCAGCGGTCTCCAAAACCGCAGGTTGCAGGTTCAAGTCCTGTCGCCCCTGCCCCCGGATGCCAGCGACTGAGAGGAACGACGTGAGCGAGGAGCGCGCCAAGCGCGACGCCGACACTTCGGATGCGGAGACTTCAACGTCTGCCGATTCGACCGGTGTCGACGACACTGCAGCTGACGCGACTACGCGTTCCGATCTGTCGTTGGACAAGGACGGTGCCGAGAAGGCTCCCTCCGCATCCAGTGGGGTTTCCAACAAGCCGACCGGCAAGCGCGCTGCACGCGGCGCCTCGGTCAGCGCGTCCACCGTGAAGACTCCGGCCCGGACGGCATCCCGGACATCTTCGGCCAAGCCGACTGCAACGAACCCCGGCAAGAAGCCCAAGGCGAAGAAGGACAACATCTTCAAGCGCCTGCGCAAATTCTTCCGCGAGGTCATCGCAGAACTCCGTAAGGTCATCTGGCCGAACCGCAAGCAGATGATCACCTACACCAGCGTCGTGCTGACGTTCGTGGTCTTCATGGTCGCTTTCATCAGCGGCGTCGATATCGCTGTGATCAAGGGTGTCACCTGGCTGTTCGGCTGATCGCCGTAGCAGTCGGGCGTCTTTGCCTGCGAGCGCGACAAGACCCGACCCGGGTCCGAGTAACGAGAGGAAGCGAGTGCCCCAGTGAGCACCCCCGAGAACGACACGAATGAGGCTTTGGCCGAAGAGCGTGTTTCTGCCGAGGCGGCAGCCGAAGTAGACGTCGTGGTTGCCGAAGGCACCGATGCAGACGTTGCCGAAGGCACTGATGCAGACGCTGCAGCGACCGAGGACGTCATCTCCGACGATGCCGAGAACTCCGACGAGGCCGCTCCCGCCGCCGAGCTCGAGGTCGAGGATCCCGTTGCCGAACTCAAGGCTGCGCTGCGTCGCGCCCCGGGTGACTGGTACGTCATCCACTCGTACGCCGGTTACGAGAACAAGGTCAAGACCAACCTCGAGACTCGCGTTCAGAACCTCGACGTCGGTGACTACATCTTCCAGGTGGAAGTTCCCACCGAAGAGGTCACCGAGATCAAGAACGGCCAGCGCAAGCAGGTCAATCGCAAGGTTCTGCCCGGATACATCCTCGTTCGCATGGAGCTCAACGACGAGTCGTGGGGCGCAGTGCGCAACACGCCTGGCGTCACCGGTTTTGTCGGTGCCACGTCGCGTCCCTCGCCGCTGACCCTCAACGAGGTCGTCAAGTTCCTGCTCCCGCAGCAGGAGCAGAAGAAGCAGCAGGCTGCAGCGGCCGCCGTCGCAGCAGGCGAGGCACCGTCCGAGTCCTTCGGCAAGCCCCTCATCGAGGTCGACTTCGAGGTCGGCGAGTCGGTCACCGTCATGGACGGCCCGTTCGCAACCCTTCCGGCCAGCATCAGCGAGGTCAACGGCGAGCAGCAGAAGCTCAAGGTTCTCGTGTCGATCTTCGGTCGTGAAACCCCGGTTGAGCTCAACTTCAACCAGGTCGCGAAGATCTGACCACCCCAAAACTTGCAATTTGTTCGACGCAAGACACACACCCAAGCTAGAAACTAGGAACTAGAGATGCCCCCAAAGAAGAAGAAGCTCGCCGGGCTCATCAAGCTGCAGATCCAGGCAGGTCAGGCTAACCCTGCACCTCCCGTGGGTCCCGCGCTCGGTCAGCACGGCGTGAACATCATGGAGTTCTGCAAGGCCTACAACGCGGCGACTGAGTCCCAGCGCGGCAACGTTGTGCCGGTCGAGATCTCGGTCTACGAAGACCGGACCTTCGATTTCAAGCTGAAGACCCCTCCCGCCGCCAAGCTGCTCCTCAAGGCAGCCGGCGTCGCCAAGGGCTCCGGCGAACCGCACAAGACCAAGGTTGCCTCGGTGACCATGGATCAGGTGCGCGAAATCGCGAAGACCAAGGCTGAAGACCTCAATGCCAATGACATCGAGCAGGCCGCGAAGATCATCGCCGGCACCGCTCGTTCCATGGGCATCACGGTCCAGGGCTAATAGTCCGCTCCACAGCACTACGTGGGAGGGCCGGCCAGGCCCCGACCACAACTGAACCATTCACCACTGCACAGGTAATTCGCTGCAGTGATAAGTAAGGACAGAACAAATGGCAAAGCGCAGCAAGGCGTACCTCGCCGCCGCTGAGAAGATCGACGCAGACAAGCTCTACAGCCCGCTTCAGGCTGCAAAGCTCGCCAAGGAGACGTCGTCCACCAAGATGGATGCAACCGTTGAGGTTGCAGTTCGTCTGGGCGTCGACCCCCGTAAGGCTGACCAGATGGTCCGCGGAACGGTCAACCTGCCCCACGGCACCGGTAAGACCGCTCGCGTCATCGTGTTCGCTGTTGGCGAGAAGGCAGCAGAAGCCGAGGCTGCAGGCGCTGACGTAGTCGGTGCAGAAGACCTGATCGAGCGCATCCAGGGTGGATGGGTCGATTTCGACGCCGCAATCGCGACTCCTGATCAGATGGCCAAGGTCGGCCGCATCGCCCGTGTCCTCGGACCGCGTGGCCTGATGCCGAACCCGAAGACGGGCACCGTCACGGCGGATGTCACCAAGGCTGTCAACGACATCAAGGGCGGAAAGATCAACTTCCGCGTCGACAAGCAGGCCAACCTGCACTTCGTCATCGGCAAGGCATCGTTCGACGATGAGAAGCTGGTGGAGAACTACGGCGCAGCCCTGGACGAGATCCTGCGTGCGAAGCCCTCGTCGGCCAAGGGTCGCTACGTGAAGAAGATCACGGTCTCGACCACCACCGGTCCGGGCATCCCGGTGGATCCGAACCGTACTCGCAACCTCCTCGAGGATGCTGCAGACGCGTAAGCAGTCCGCATACGAACAAGAAGGCCGGCAGGGATCACTCTCTGCCGGCCTTCTTGTCTGTTTCGGGAGAGGGTGATCCCTGCCGGTGGTATCGGTCCAACGGGGGTATCGATCCAACGGTGGTATCGATCTAACGGTGGTATCGATCTAACGGTGGCATCATCGGGGTATGCACGAAGCGTTCCAGTTCCTCGGAAACTTTTGGTGGCTGATCTTCGTTTTCGGCGGCACCATCGGTGGGGCGCTGAAAGGTGTCGCGGTTGCCAACGAAAGGCGGATCGAGCGCCGGCAAGAGCGCTTCCGGCTCAAACAGCAGACCAAGGTCGCCATCGCGCAGGCCAACGCACAACATCACGCCGACGAAGAAACGCAGCGCCGAGAGCTGGGCAAGGCCATCGAGCAGCACGATGCGGTCGACGCCCGATGGTTCTCGTACGAGCTCGATCCGGTCACACTGCTCGACACTCCGATGATGACGGACATGCGTGAGCCTTTGACGGCCGATTTTCATCGAGCCAAATATCGTGCCGATCTGCTCCGTCCAGGCAATCCGGAGACGATGATCGGCAACCAGCAGGCACAAACCGAGTACCGCGAGGCGGTGCACGCTTACTCGATCGCCTTCGAGATCGCGGAAGCGGAGGCGAAGCGTCGCCGACGGAGCGGATTCACCCTCGATGAACAAGAGCGCCTGGTACGGGCGCAACGTCTGCTGCGCCTGGCCATGGACGATGGCGCGACGCCGCAGGAACGTCAGAGCGCGTATCGGAAGGCTCACAAAGAACTCGACGGGCTGCTGGTGCTGCCGGACCGAGCTCGGGCAGAGATCGAACACAAGATCGCCAGGGCTATCGGTGCTTGAAGAAACCGGGTGCTTGAAGAAACCGGGTGCTTGAAGAAACCGGGTGCTTGAAGAAACCGGGTGCTTGAAGAAACCAGCTGCGTGACGAACCCGATTTGGTTATGCAGCGAGCAGTCAGGTAGTCTTCGACGCGGAGTTCAGTGCTGGATATGAACTTCACCCCAAAATCATGTTCTACCCAAGACCGTTGGTGATTGCACTCAGTAATGAGTGTGGTTGAAAGTCCGGGAGTGCCCGGCGGCCCACGTAGGTGAACGAGGTAGGGGGATAGCTTGATGTAGTGGTTCTACAGTTTGCCTGGTTATGCACTGCTTTGCGTTGCATCGTTACGCTGATTCGTAAGCCTCTTCTTCATGTTTCCTCTGTACGCCCCGTGCGCTTGCGCCGGGGCGTTTTGCATGTCGCGGACTGTGTCTTCTCGGGTTCACCCGATGAGGTGCAGCGGTTCCTGAGTGGGACAACGACTGTCACGAGAGGAGGCGAAGTATGGCAAAGCCTGAGAAGGTTTCCGCAGTTGCGGAAATCACCGAGCAGTTCAAGGGTTCGACCGCCGCTGTGGTCACGGAATACCGTGGCCTTTCGGTTGGCAACATCACGACACTGCGACGCGCTCTCGGAGAAGGTGCCACCTACTCCGTCGCCAAGAACACCCTGGTCAAGCGTGCCGCCGCAGAGGCTGGCATCGAGGGCCTTGATGACCTGTTCGTTGGTCCGACCGCCATTGCATTCATCAAGGGCGAACCGGTCGACGCTGCGAAGGCTCTGAAGAACTTCGCTAAGGACAACAAGGCGCTCATCATCAAGGGCGGCTACATGGACGGCGCTGCGCTGTCCGTGGAAGAGGTCAACAAGATCGCGGATCTCGAATCCCGCGAAATCCTGTTGGCAAAGCTTGCCGGCGCGATGAAGGGCAACTTGGCAAAGGCCGCAGGCCTGTTCAATGCTCCCGCTTCGCAGATGGCCCGTTTGGCCGCTGCCCTGCAGGAGAAGAAGGCCGCAGAAGGCGGAGCCGCAGAGGCCCCCGCAGAGGCTGCCACCGAGGCTCCGGCCGAGGCCGAAGCCGAAAGCTGATCCGCACCCGCGCATCACTGCTATAACCCCGCCCGGTCGCGGATCAGCGACATGGGACTTACAGGAAGGACCGCCACAATGGCGAAGCTCAGCACCGAAGAGTTGTTGGACCAGTTCAAGGAGCTCACCCTCCTCGAGCTCTCGGAGTTCGTTAAGGCATTCGAGGAGACCTTCGAGGTCACCGCTGCTGCTCCCGTCGCCGTCGCCGCTGCAGGCGCACCGGCTGCCGGCGCAGAAGCTGCTGAAGAGCAGGACGAGTTCGACGTCGTCCTCGAGTCGGCTGGCGACAAGAAGATCCAGGTCATCAAGGTCGTCCGTGAGGTCGTTTCCGGCCTCGGCCTGAAGGAAGCCAAGGACCTCGTCGAGAGCGCTCCGAAGGCCATCCTCGAGAAGGTTGCCAAGGACGCCGCAGAGGCTGCCAAGGAAAAGCTCGAAGCTGCCGGCGCAAAGATCGTCATCAAGTAAGACGGTTTTCCCGCTGCTCTTCGCGAGTAGTAACGAAGAGGGCCACTCCCCACGGGGAGTGGCCCTCTTTTTTTGAACTTTTTTCGCGGGTGATATGTCGGAATCCATGCAGGTGGGAGGGGTGCCCGAACTAGGCTGTGACCTGAATTATGCTTCTTCCCTACTCGTTAGTAGTATTCGCAGTCACGGGTACCACTCCCATGCGATAGAGTGACCCAACCCACACGGGTGCATGCATGCAACGGACGTCGCGGAGGTAATGGTGGGAGTCGAGGTAGCGGTACAAGGACTGACAAAGTCTTTCGGGTCGCAGAGGATTTGGCAGGACGTGTCGTTGACACTTCCCGCGGGTGAGGTCAGCGCACTGCTCGGGCCTTCGGGTACCGGTAAGTCGGTGTTCCTGAAGTCCCTGATCGGACTGCTCCGCCCTGAACAAGGCTCCATTGTCATCGACGGCACGGACATCCTGCAGTGCTCCTCCAAGGAGCTCTACGAGATCCGCAAGCTGTTCGGCGTTCTGTTCCAGGACGGCGCACTGTTCGGCTCGATGAACTTGTACGACAACATCGCATTCCCGCTTCGTGAGCACACCAAGAAGTCGGAATCCGATATCCGCAAGATCGTGATGGAGAAGCTCGATCTCACGGGTCTGGTCGGCGCCGAGGACAAGCTTCCCGGTGAGATCTCCGGCGGTATGCGCAAGCGTGCCGGTCTTGCGCGTGCACTCGTTCTCGATCCCGAGATCATCCTCGTCGACGAGCCTGACTCCGGTCTGGATCCGGTGCGTACGACGTACATCAGCCAGACGCTGATCGACATCAACGCCCAGTCGGACGCGACGATTCTGATCGTCTCGCACAACATCAACCTCGCACGCACGGTGCCGGACAACATCGGCATGCTCTTCCGTCGTCAGTTGGTGATGTTCGGTCCTCGTGAGGTGCTGCTCACCTCTGACGAGCCCGTCGTCAAGCAGTTCCTCAACGGAACGATGATCGGTCCGATCGGTATGTCGGAGGAAAAGGACGAGGCTCAGATGGCGCACGAGCAGGCGCTCGTCGACGCCGGTCACCACGCCGGTGGTGTCGACGACGTCGAGGGCATCGTGCCGCAGATGAAGGCCACCCCCGGAAACCCGGAGCGTCAGGCTGTTCGTCGTCGCCAGGAGCGCGTCCGCCAGATCATGCACACCCTCCCAGCTAACGCTCAGGCGGCAATTCAGGACAGCCTCGACGAGGTTGACGGAACTGGGCAGTACGCTCCCCAGTACGCCGACGCGAGCGGCTATCAGGGGGAGTGGAACGACAACTCGCAAGACACGCAGGTCATTCCTGCATACGAGGGCGATCCCTACGGAAACACGACACACGGGCAAGGGTAGGCATATCGGATGGGGGTTACCCGCAACTCGGTTCTGAGTCCGGTCAACGGAGCATTAACTCAGGCCGGAAACATCGTCGAACTGTTTGTCGACGTCGTCAGGAATACGTTCCGGCGTCCATTTCAGTTCCGTGAGTTCATCGAGCAGGCCTGGTTCATCGCCAGCGTGACAATTTTGCCGACGGCATTGGTAGCCATCCCTTTCGGCGCCGTCGTCTCACTGCAGACCGGTTCGCTGATCAAGCAGTTGGGTGCAGAATCGTTCACCGGCGCTGCCAGCGTCCTGGCGGTGATCCAGCAGGGTAGCCCTCTGGTGACAGCATTGTTGGTCGCCGGTGCGGCCGGATCGGCCGTGACGGCCGATCTCGGTTCTCGAACCATTCGCGAAGAGATCGACGCGATGGAAGTCCTCGGAATCAATCCGATTCAGCGCCTGGTGGTTCCGCGTGTACTCGCGATGGTGCTGATCGCTGTGCTGCTCAACGGACTGGTGTCCGTGGTCGGTATCGCGGGTGGTTACTTCTTCAACGTGATCCTGCAGGGCGGTAACCCCGGTGCCTACATCTCCTCGTTCTCAGCTTTTGCGCAGCTACCGGACATTTGGAGCGGTGAGATCAAAGCCGCGGTGTTCGGTGTCATCGCCGGTGTGATCTCCGCGTACAAGGGACTCCACCCATCCGGTGGCCCGAAGGGCGTCGGTGAGGCGGTGAACCAGGCCGTCGTCATCACGTTCCTGCTGTTGTTCTTCGCCAATCTGATTCTGACGATGGTGTACCTCCAGATCGTGCCGGCGAAGGGATCTTGACCTAAATGACCATCGCACGAGGCCGCGGCGATCAGTTCCTGCTGAAGAGCCGCAAAGTTGCCAGAATTCCAGTGAACGCGTTGGACCGCGCGGGCGAGCAGATGTCGTTCTACGCGCGCGCCATCGCATGGACCCCGCGCACCCTGCATCGGTACCGGAAGGAGACGCTTCGGCTGCTCGCCGAAGTGACCTTCGGTAGCGGTGCGCTCGCAGTCATCGGCGGAACGATCGGTGTCATCGCGATGATGTCGGGATTCACCGGTGTCGTCGTCGGTCTGCAGGGCTTCGCCGCTCTGGAGCAGTTGGGTAGCTCGGTCCTGACCGGCTTCCTGTCCGCATACGTCAACACCCGTGAGATCGCTCCGATCGTTGCGGCTCTTGCGCTCTCGGCCACGGTGGGTTGTGGTTTCACCGCTCAACTCGGCGCTATGCGAATCTCCGAAGAGATCGATGCACTGGAGGTCATGGCAGTTCCGTCAGTGCCGTTCCTGGTCACGACCCGCATGATCGCCGGCTTCGTCGCCGTCATCCCGCTGTACATCGTGGGTCTGCTTGCGGCGTACCTCGCGTCGCGAGTGATCAGTACCGTGTTCAACGGGCAGTCGACGGGCTCGTACGACCACTACTTCAATCTGTTCCTGCCACCGCAGGACGTGCTGTATTCGTTTGCGAAAGTCTTGGTCTTCGCCTTCGTGCTGATTCTGATCCACTGCTACTACGGGTTCCATGCCTCGGGTGGTCCCGCAGGCGTCGGCGTGGCCGTCGGCCGCGCTGTTCGCGCCGCAATCGTCACGATCGCCGTTCTCGACTTCTTCCTCAGCCTCGCAATCTGGGGCACCACGACGACAGTGAGGGTGGCCGGATGATCGAGGCTCCGTCAGTCCTGCGCCGCCGTGTGCTCGGACTCGTGTTCTTCGTGGTGTTGGCATTGTTCCTGGCCTTCACCATCGGAACCTTCAACAAGACGTTCAAGGACGTCGTGAAGATCGACCTCGTCACCGACACCGTCGGAAATGCCTTGCCACCCAACGCGGACGTCAAGGTTCGTGGTCTGCTGGTCGGCGAGGTGCGATCCGCGTCGACAAAAGACGGCCAGGTCACCTCTGTCCTCGCGATCGAACCGGACAAGGCTGATCTGATTCCGTCGAACGTGACGGCACGTCTGCTCCCGAAGACGCTTTTCGGTGAGCGCTACGTCTCCCTGATCATTCCGGAGGGAACCACCGCTGCTCCGATTTCCGCGGGAACGGTGATCCAGCAGGACAAGAGCGGAAACGCTGTCGAGGTCGGCGACGTTCTGGACGGACTTCTCCCACTTCTGCAGGCGATTCCGCCGCAGGATCTGGCGAACACTCTCGGTTCTCTCGCGCAGGGTCTGACGGGACGCGGCGCTGAGCTCGGTCTGACGGTCGATCGTCTCGAGGAGATCTTCCGCGGCGTCAACACCGAGCTGCCCGCGGTGCAAGAGGATCTGCGCAAGTTCGCGGACTTCTCCCAGACATACTCGGACGCTGCGCCCGATCTGATCAACGCTCTCGACAATCTGCGGACGACCGGTAACACGGTGGTGCAGAAGCAGGACCAGTTGCGGACTCTGCTGGCGTCGCTCACCGTGACATCGTCGGACACCGCAGCCTTCCTCGAAGCGAACTCGTCCTCGATCATCACGCTCGCTGCGGATTCGAAGGAAGCTCTCCAGCTTCTGGCTCAGTACTCACCGACGTTCGGGTGCACGTTCAAGGGCTTCTCGGACACCGCCCCGGAAGCTGCCAAGATCCTGTCCACCGACGCGCCCAATCCTGGTGTGCGTGCGAGTATTCAGATCGTGAACCCCAAGGGTCGCTACCTGCCCAACCAGGACGAGCCACGGCTCGTCGACAACCGCGGCCCGGTTTGCTACGACAACGTCACCGAGCCAGGTCGTCCGTTCCCGCAGTACCCCGGTGGTTCGTACGGTGACGGTTCCTACCAGGTTCCTTCCCGCAATCCCGGTCCCGCCACCATGGAATTCCTGCCTGCACCCGAGGGCTCCGGACCTCAGTTGTTCTCGACCAACAACAGCGGTCCTGCTCAGCAGGCCGGCTACGCGGGCTCGAAACTCGAAGAGGATACGTTGAAGGTGATCTACGGACAGGCCAACGGTGTTGCGCCGGACGATGTTCCGGCGTGGACCACGATGGTCAGTGCTCCGGCATTTTCCGGTGCGGAGGTGAGCGTCCAATGAGAGGACTCGCAGCTCCACTGACAAAGCTCATCATCTTCGTGGTGGTCACCGTCCTGGCGACAGGATTGCTGGCCGCCAGCATCGCCAACCTCGGCGGCGGCGGAGGCACCAAGTTCAACGCAGTGTTCTCCGACGTCACCTCGTTGAACGAGGGTGACGAGGTGCGCATCGCCGGTGTTCGTGTCGGACAGGTCGAGAAGATCGCGATCGTCAACGACAACCAGGCCGAGGTGCAGTTCTCGGTGTCCGACCGTGATTGGTTGCCTGCCAGTTCCATCGCCACGATCCGGTTCCGCAACCTGGTCGGGCAGCGATACATTTCGCTCTCGCAAGGTGAAGGCAGCCAGGGGCAGAAGATCACCGGCGGCGACACCCTGCCGTTGGCGCAGACTCGCCCGGCAGTAAATCTCACGACGCTGTTCAACGGCTTCAAGCCGCTGTTCACCACCCTGAGCGCTGACGACGTCAACAAGCTGTCCTACCAGATCATCCAGGTCTTCCAGGGGGAGTCCGGCACCATCAGCGAACTCGTCCGCAACACAGCGAGTTTGACCAACACCGTCGCGGACAAGGACGCCGTCATCGGGGCGGTGATCAAGAACCTCAACGACGTTCTCGACACCGTCAACGCGAACGACAAGAACCTCGATTCGCTGATCGTCAATACCCAGCAACTCGTCACCGGGCTGGCCAACGAGCGCGGTGTCGTCGGTTCGGCCGTCACCTCACTCGCCGGGTTGACCGATGCCACTGCAGATCTGCTCGAGCCGACGCGGCCGTCGATTCAGGGCTCGATCACGGCGCTCAACACGCTGGCGACCACGCTCAACCGTCGTAGTGACGACGTGAACGCGGTGCTCGAGACCTTGCCGGTCAAGCTCGACAAGCTCGCTCGCGTAGCGAGTTACGGTTCCTGGTTCCAGTTCTACCTGTGCGGAATCGACATCGTTGCCGGTCCCGGACAGTCTGCCTCGCTGAATCTGCCCACCGGCCTGCCGACGGTCAATCAGCCGATTTACACCAACGCGGCCACGCGATGCACTCAAGACGGTATGAGGGAGTTGCAAGGTCGATGAGTAAACGTCGTAGTCCGGCAATGGCCGGAGCCATCGGTATCTTCGTGGTGCTGTTGGCCACTTTGTCCGCGTTCTTCCTCGATTCGCTTCCGTTCGTGGGAGCAGGCTCGTCCTACTCCGCCGAGTTCTCCGAAGCTGCGGGTCTCAAGCCTGGTAACGAGGTTCGTATCGCCGGCGTGAAGGTCGGCAAGGTCACTTCCGTCGATCTCGACGGTGACCGTGTTCTCGTCGACTTCAAGGTCAGTGACGCGTGGGTGGGAGATCAAACCTCTGCGTCCATTCAGATCAAGACGATTCTGGGACAGAAGTACCTCGCACTCGATCCGCGCGGAACCGACAACCTCGATCCCAAGGACCGGATTCCGCTCGAGCGCACCACCTCTCCGTACGACGTCGTTCAGGCCTTCTCGGCAGCGGCGGACACCGTCGGCGACATCGACACCGACCAGTTGGCGAAGAGCATGGAGACGTTGTCCCAGGCATTCTCCGAGACACCTGGCGATGTCCGCGCTTCGCTCGACGGTGTCAGCCGGCTGTCGCAGACGATCGCGAGCCGCGATCAGGACCTGCAGAAGCTCTTCGCCGCCACCGGGAAGACGTCGCAGATTCTTGCGGATCGCAACAAGGAATTCACCCAGCTGATCCGTGACGGCGGACTTCTGGTGCAGGAACTCAACAATCGCCAGCAAGCGATTTCGCAGCTGCTCACCGGAACTCAGCGCGTCTCTCAGCAGCTCACCGGTCTCGTTCGTGACAACGAGGCGGCAATCGGGCCGGCGCTGACGCAGCTCAACGGCGTCATCGACATCTTGAAGGCCAACAACGAGAACTTGGACAAGGCACTGAAGCTCTACGAACCCTTCATTCGCTTGTACGCCAACGTGGTCGGCAACGGCCGTTGGTTCGACCAGGTCGTCGTGAACCTCCTTCCGCCGGGTCTGCCGGATATTCCGGGCTACCGTGACCCCGTTCGTACGTTGGGAGGCAACTGATGGCTGATACTGCCGAAGCCGGAAGCGGCTCCAAGAAGCGCTCGGTCGCGATCATCGCCGCTGTTCTGATCGGGTTACTCGTAATCGGTGGCGCGCTGTGGTGGGTGTTCACTCGCGCCGGTACCACCAAGATCACCGCCTACTTCGACAAGTCGGTGGGCATCTACGACGGGTCCGACGTTCGTGTTCTCGGTGTCAAGGTCGGCACCGTCGAATCCGTCGAACCTCAGGGAGATCAGGTCAAGGTCGAGTTGCGCGTCGATCGTGGGATCGACATCCCCGCCGGCGCCAGTGCCGCTCAGATCACGCCTTCGGTGGTTGCCGACCGCTACATCCAGCTGACACCGGTCTTCACCGGCGGCGACAAGATGGCCAGCGGTGCAGTCATTCCGATCGAGAAGACGGCGACGCCCGTCGAGGTCGACCAGTTGTACTCCAGCATCGACGAACTCGCGTCGGCTCTCGGTCCTGAAGGTGCCAACAAGAACGGAGCACTGTCCGATTTCGTCGAGACAGGTGCGGCCAACCTCGAGGGCAACGGTGAAGCGTTGGGAGACAGCATCACCAACCTCTCGGATGCCGCACGGACGCTCAACGATTCGCGTGACAACATCTCACTCACCATCAAGAACCTGGATACTTTCGTGGGCGCTCTCGCGGCCAACGATCAGCAGGTGCGCCAGTTCAACACTCAGTTGTCGGACCTGACCGGATTCTTGGCAGGTGAGCGCGACGATCTCGGTGCCGCTCTGAACCAGCTCTCGATTGCTCTCGGCGACGTCGCGAAGTTCGTGGCAGACAACCGTGATCAACTGGTCCAGACAACCGAGGGTCTCGTCGAACCGACACAGACATTGGCGAACAACAAGGAAGCCCTGGCCAACACGCTCACCATGCTTCCGTTGGCGATCTCCAACCTGGTCAACTCGTACGACGCCGAATCAGGTGTGCTGGCTTCACGTCTGGCGTTCCCTGATCTTCAGAACCCGGCCGGCGTGCTCTGCAAGTTGATGGACCTCGGCAAGCTGTTGCCCGGTGATCCTCGGTTCGAGGCATTGGGAAGGCAGATGCAACCGGCTATCGACCAGTGCGCAAACGTCGCGGCGATGACCGACGCAGCCAATCAGGCTGCAGGCCTGAACCTTCCCTTCGGCATCCTTGCCGGTTCCGAACGACAGATGCAGGTAGTTCCGGGCACTGTGCCCGGCGTCGTGTCACCGCGACTGACCAGTGGAAACGGGGAGGGCGAGTGAAGCGTTCATTGATAGTCGGCGCCGGACTGTGCGCCGTCCTGATCTCGGCAACAGCCTGCTCGTCCGAGGGAATCTACGCGGTTCCGCTTCCCGGCGGTCCCGATGTGGGTTCCGATCCGATGCACTTGACCATTCAGTTCGACGATGTCTTGGACCTTGTTCCGCAGTCCGCTGTGAAGGTCGACGGTGTTCCGGTCGGTCGAGTCGACGACGTGTCGGTCGGACCGGACGGATGGACCGCGGACGTCGGAATCATCCTCGACTCGTCGGTTGATCTACCCGCCAACGCAATTGCCGCGGTCGAGCAGACCAACCTGCTCGGCGAGAAGTTCATCCAGTTGTCGGCCCCGCCATCCGGACCGGACTCTGCGAAGCTGGCCGACGGAGACCTGATTCCGCTCGATCGCACTCGCCACGCCACGGAGATCGAGCAGGTCCTCGGCGCATTGTCGTTGCTGCTCAACGGCGGCGGTGTGGGCCAGTTGCAACCCATCGTCGAAGAACTCGGGGCCGCATTCGACGGTCGCGAGGGCAAGACGAGAAGTCTTCTGGAGCAGGCGAACACACTCATCGGTGGACTCAACGAACAGCGTGACGACATCACCCGCGCGCTCGACGGCCTGGATGTGCTCTCGACCCGCGTCAACGATCAGAACGAGAAGATCGGGAAGATTCTCGAGGAACTCCCCGTTGCGACACAGGTTCTCAACGAGCAGCGCCCGCAGCTGACGCAGATGCTTGCTCAGGTGGATCGACTCGGAACAGTGGGAACCGACGTCCTCACGCAGTCCAAGGACGATCTGATCGCTGATCTTCAGGCTCTGCGTCCAACGCTGCAGGCGCTCGCAGACTCCGGTGACGACTTCGTCGGGGCACTTCCTTTCCTTCCGACGTTCCCGTTCCCGGACGGTGTCGAGAAGATTGCGCAGGGTGGTTCCGTGAACCTCTTCCTGAGCGTCGACTTGCAGATCGGCAACACTCTCTCGGGTCTCGGTGTCGGACAGGGTGAACCGGAATACCGTCAGCCGAAGTTCGGCAATCCCAAGCCGGTGGTAGATCCGTCCAACCCGTACTACAACGGAAACGGACCGCGGCCGGGTTGGCCGACGGTGTCGCTGCTGCCGATCGCTCCGATCCTGCCGCAGATCCCCGTCGTCGCCGGTCTACCCGCCACCACGGCCGGTGACCCGGCAACACCGGCTCCGGCAGCGGACCCACTCAACCCCATCCAGGGAATGCTGGAACAGTTCGGAATCGGTGGTGATGGACAGTGAGATCAGCTCTGGTCAGATGGCAGCTCGTCGGCTTCGTGGTGGTCGCGCTTCTGGGTCTCATCTACGTCGGCGCCAAGTACGTGCGTCTGGACAACCTCATGGGGTTCGGTCAGTACACGGTCAAGACCGAATTGGCCACGTCCGGTGGAATTTTCACCAACGCCGAAGTGACGTATCGCGGTGTGCCGGTCGGTCGAGTGGGCGACATGTCGTTGACCGAGGACGGAATTCAGGTCGACCTGAAGATCGACAACAGTGCTCCGGAGATTCCCGCGTCGGCCCGTGCAGTCGTGGCCAACCGCTCCGCCATCGGTGAGCAGTACGTCGACCTTCAGCCCGATACCGATCAGGGACCGTTCCTCGCGGACGGCTCGGTGATCGCGGTGGGAGACACCACAACTCCGATCCCGATCGAGGATGTGCTGACCAGTGCCAACGGCTTGGTCAAGTCCGTGCCGGTCGACGCGCTCCACACCGTCGCCGTCGAACTCGGTGCCGCATTCAACGGCAAGGGCGAGGACATTCAGGTCCTGGCCGATTCGCTGTCCGGTCTCTCGCAGTCCGGGCTCGACACTCTGCCTCAGACGCTCGCGCTGATTCGGAACAGTGAGACGGTACTGACGACGCAGTCGGATCAGTCCTCCGCGATCAAGCAGTTCAGTACCGATCTCGATGCTGTCACGGCGCAGTTGCGGACCAGCGATCCGGACATCCGTCGCTTGATCGACAACGGCATCCCGGCCAGCGATCAGATCGGTGCCCTCATCAACGAGGCGGGCCCGAGCCTGACGACTGACCTGACCAATCTTGCCGCGACCACCAAGACGCTTGCACCCCGAACAATCGCGCTGCAGCCGTTCCTGATCTTCCTTCCCGGCCTGGCCGCTGCCGCACCGACGGTTGCTCCCGGCGACGGAACGGTCCATCAGGGCTTGGTGCTCGAGACCAACAATCCGCTCTCGTGCACGGTGGGTTACGAAGGCACCATGGCGATCCTGGACGAGATGAAGCGTCAGAATCCCAACTTCGACGACACCCAGCAGGATTTCCCGCTCAACACCGCGGCCTCGTGTGAGACGCCGCTGGGCAGCGAGACGGGCGTCCGCAGTGCCAACCGCGTGGTGTACGCCGATCCCGACACGATCCAGCCTTGGGACTTCAAGCCGAAGGTCGATCCGGACAAGTTGAACCTCAACCCGATCGCGACGCAGTTGGCGCCGTTGCTCGGAGTGACACCGAAGTAGACCGATCCGAATGTGGTCGAGTTTGTGCAGTTCAGGCTACTGAGTTGTGGCAGTTGACGATTCGCGGCCAGAGGCTGGGCAAAACAGGTAAGTAGGGTAGTGAGTGTGATTCAGAGAAACAGTTCCCCGCAGTCCGGCGGGCCCGAGCAAGTCGAATCGGGAGCGCCGACAACCGGTAGACCGAAGGGGCTGACAGCGTCTCTGATTGCGGTCGGTGTCTTGCTTCTGGCGGCAGTGGTTGCGCTCGGTGTGTTCGGCGTCCCGTACGTTCGGGCGCTCACCACCGACCGCACCACAGCCGAGATGCGTGACGACGCGCTGATCGGTGCGCAGCAAGTCGCGATCAACCTCAACAACGCGGATTCGGCCAATCTCGACCAGTCGATCGAGAACATGCGTTCTTCGGTGACCGGTGACGAGATGACGACGTATCTGCAGACCGTTCAGGATTCGATCACCGACGAGTTGCGTAACTCGGGTTCGAAGGCTGACACCGAAGTTGTGCAGTCCGCGCTGACCGAGCTCAATACCGATGACCGGACCGCCACGGCACTGGTCGTCGTTCGAGTCACCACGACCCAGGGCAACCAGTTCGTCAAGAATCAGCTCGGCATGCGGCTGGGCATGGTCGAGGTCGACGGGGTCTGGAAGGCGCAGTCCGCTGATCCGATCGGATCGCGGCTCGATCTCGGCTCGGGCACTCTGCCGGCTGCCGACGGCTCCACGCCTGCTCCTGACGCAACGCCCGCACCCGGTTCGGGGACCGAAGCACCGGCATCCGGTGCTCCTGCACCGACAACCGAGGGTGGTGATTCCGGTGGCCAGTAGTTCGTCGAACCTGCACACCGACATCCCTCGAAGGAGAAGCGCGTAATGCCACCCAAACGTCGTACCGGCGGACCGTCCTCCCCTCAGAACCGTCGGCCGAAGATCGCTGGAAGCGCTCGTTCGCTCAACGTCCCCGCGGGGACGTCCGACTCGGACCCGGTCGAGCCCACGATCGAACAGCCGGAAGAAGAGACACAGGAGGCTGTGAAGCCGGAGGTTGCGAAGCCGACGCTCACGAAGGCCGAGTCCGGAGACATCGAGCCGCCGAAGACGGAAACCGACGCTCCGGAATCCACACCAGGCCCCGATCTGACCAAACCGGCGAAAACCGTCGCAGACGAGCCCAAGGCCCCTGCTACCCCGGAGACGGGCGCGGGGGAGTCGGCGACAACACCTACACAATCCAAGGCCGGTTGGCGCCTGGTCGCGATCCTGGGGGCCGCAGCGGTCATCGTCGCGATCCTCGCCGGCATCGCCTTCTTCAAAGTCGGCGCGAAGACGGACGACATCGCCTGGGTGGACGAAGGCGCCACGGCTGAGGTTCTTCGTGTGACGCCGTCGGCGTTGGCTGCAGTCTTCACGTTCTCTCCCGACACGTTCGACGCCGATTTCGACAAGGGTGTCCAGGGCCTGAACCAGTCGATGCGCGATCAGCTGACGCAGTACAAGGACACGCAGAAGGCCGGCGTCGAACAAACTCAGACGGCAACGACCGCTGATGTCCCGCTGATCGGGATCACACGACTCGAGAAGGACCGGGCGCAGTTGCTCGCCCAACTGAACGTCAGCTCGACGCAGAACGGCGTGGCGGCAGACTCTCGCTCCGGAATGGTCATCGTGAGTCTGGAGAAGCAGGACGGAAACTGGCTGATCTCGGAGATTCGCGACCAGTAGCTCGGAGATTCGCGACCAGTACCAGCGCGAAGATCTGGACCGACGCACGATGTCGGTCCAGATTTTTCGTATGTGACGCCGTTGCTGGCTACACTTCCGGTGGCGGTGTTCGAATGCGCGTCACGAATGTTCGAATGCTGCGACACGCGCTCTCGCCCTTGACGGAGCGGTCCGCAAGGTCCACTCTGATCGGTGAACATGCACGGACGAGTGATCGGCAGTCTCACGTCAGTATCTGAATTCGACCCTCAGTTACACCCGACTCGACATTTCCAGAGTAAGGGTGTACTTTTGGACGTTGCGCTGGCTGCCTCCTGTCCACCCCTCGTCTCAACCGCTGCGAAGTCAAGTACTTCTTGCTTTCTGCGACGGGTTTCGTTCGGGTTGTAACCAGCGAAATTCGAAGCAGATACAGCGGCGGTCGCAACAGCACGGAGCGGCCCGCGTGAGGTGCTGGAAGGACGCATCTTGGCAGTCTCTAGCCAGACCAAGGCAGTTTCCGGAATCCCCGGAGCCCCGAAGAGGGTTTCGTTCGCGAAAGTTCGCGAACCCCTCGAAGTTCCCGGGCTTCTTGACGTACAGACAGATTCGTTCGAGTGGCTGATCGGCGCGCAGAGTTGGCGTGAACGAGCAGCGGCACTCGGCGACAATGCAGTGTCCGGTGGTCTCGAGGACATCCTCGCGGAGCTTTCTCCGATCGAGGATTTCAACGGCACTATGTCGCTGTCCTTCTCCGACCCTCGATTCGACGAGGTCAAGGCCTCGACGGACGAGTGCAAAGACAAGGACATGACCTACGCGGCGCCGTTGTTCGTCACCGCGGAGTTCATCAACAACAACACTGGTGAGATCAAGAGCCAGACGGTCTTCATGGGAGATTTCCCGATGATGACCGACAAGGGCACCTTCATCATCAACGGCACCGAGCGTGTGGTCGTCTCGCAGCTCGTGCGTTCCCCCGGTGTGTACTTCGACATGAGCGTCGACAAGAGCACCGAGAAGGATCTGCACAGCGTCAAGGTGATCCCGGGTCGCGGCGCATGGCTCGAGTTCGACGTCGACAAGCGCGACACCGTTGGTGTCCGTATCGACCGCAAGCGTCGTCAGCCTGTCACCGTCCTGCTCAAGGCACTCGGCTGGACCACCGAGCAGATCACGGAGCGCTTCGGCTTCTCCGAGATCCTCATGGCCACGCTGGAGAAGGACAACACCGCCGGCACCGATGAGGCGTTGCTCGACATCTACCGCAAGCTGCGTCCGGGCGAGCCCCCCACCAAGGAGAGCGCGCAGACCCTGCTGGAGAACCTGTTCTTCAAGGACAAGCGCTACGACCTCGCTCGCGTGGGTCGTTACAAGATCAACAAGAAGCTCGGCCTGAACGCGGGTCAGCCGATCGTTGCATCCACTCTCACCGAAGAAGACATCGTCGCCACCGTCGAGTACCTCGTGCGTCTGCACGCAGGTGACACCTCGATGACGGCTCCGGGCGGCGTCGAGGTTCCCGTCGAGGTCGACGACATCGACCACTTCGGCAACCGTCGTCTGCGTACCGTCGGCGAGCTCATTCAGAACCAGATCCGCGTGGGCCTGTCCCGCATGGAGCGTGTGGTTCGTGAGCGCATGACCACGCAGGACGTCGAGGCAATCACGCCTCAGACGCTGATCAACATCCGGCCCGTCGTCGCTGCGATCAGGGAGTTCTTCGGAACCTCCCAGCTGTCGCAGTTCATGGACCAGAACAACCCGCTGTCGGGGCTGACGCACAAGCGTCGTCTGTCCGCCCTCGGCCCGGGTGGTCTGTCCCGTGAGCGCGCCGGCCTCGAGGTTCGCGACGTTCACCCGTCGCACTACGGCCGCATGTGCCCGATCGAGACCCCGGAAGGCCCGAACATCGGCCTGATCGGTTCGCTGTCGGTCTACGCCCGCGTCAACCCGTTCGGTTTCATCGAGACCCCGTACCGTCGCGTCGTCGACGGACAGGTGACCGACGAGGTCGACTACCTGACCGCTGACGAAGAAGACCGCCACGTAGTCGCGCAGGCCAACTCGGCCATCGACCGCGAGGGTCGCTTCACCGACTCGAAGATTCTCGTCCGCCGTAAGGGTGGCGAGGTCGAGTTCGTCGCGTCCTCCGACATCGACTACATGGACGTTTCGCCGCGTCAGATGGTGTCCGTCGCAACCGCGATGATTCCGTTCCTCGAGCACGACGATGCAAACCGTGCCCTGATGGGCGCGAACATGCAGCGTCAGGCTGTCCCGCTGGTTCGCAGCGAGGCACCTCTCGTCGGAACCGGCATGGAGCTGCGTGCAGCTGTGGATGCCGGCGACGTCATCATCACCGAGAAGACCGGTGTCGTGGAGGAGATCTCCGCGGACTACGTCACGGTGATGGCTGACGACGGAAGCCGCAAGACGTACCGGATGCGCAAGTTCGCGCGTTCCAACCAGGGCACGTGCGCCAACCAGCGTCCGATCGTGGACGAGGGACAGCGTGTCGAGGCCGGCCAGGTTCTGGCCGACGGTCCTTGCACCGAGAACGGTGAGATGGCGCTGGGCAAGAACTTGCTCGTCGCGATCATGCCGTGGGAAGGCCACAACTACGAGGACGCGATCATTCTGTCGCAGCGTCTCGTGGAAGAGGACGTCCTGACCTCGATTCACATCGAGGAGCACGAGATCGATGCCCGCGACACCAAGCTCGGTGCCGAGGAAATCACTCGCGACATCCCGAACGTCTCCGACGAGGTCCTCGCCGACCTCGACGAGCGCGGCATCATCCGTATCGGTGCCGAGGTTCGTGACGGCGACGTGCTGGTCGGAAAGGTCACGCCGAAGGGCGAGACCGAGCTGACCCCCGAAGAGCGCCTCCTTCGCGCCATCTTCGGTGAGAAGGCTCGCGAGGTTCGTGACACGTCCCTCAAGGTTCCTCACGGTGAGACCGGCAAGGTCATCGGAATCCGCGTGTTCTCACGTGACGAAGACGACGATCTGCCTCCCGGTGTCAACGAGTTGGTCCGCGTCTACGTGGCACAGAAGCGCAAGATCCAGGACGGCGACAAGCTCGCCGGCCGCCACGGTAACAAGGGCGTCATCGGCAAGATCCTGCCGCAGGAAGACATGCCGTTCCTCTCGGACGGCACGCCTGTCGACATCATCTTGAACACGCACGGTGTCCCGCGTCGTATGAACATCGGTCAGGTCTTGGAGACCCACCTCGGGTGGATCGGCAAGACCGGCTGGAACATTCAGATCGCGTCCGACGGCACTCGTCCCGACTGGGCTGCGACCCTGCCGGAAGAGATGCTGTCCGCTCCGGCCGACTCGAACATCGCCACCCCGGTGTTCGACGGCGCGAAGGAAGACGAGCTCACCGGTCTCCTCGGCGCGACGCTGCCGAACCGTGACGGCGAGCAGATGGTCGGACCCGACGGAAAGGCCACCTTGTTCGACGGCCGCTCCGGCGAGCCGTTCCCGTACCCGGTCTCGGTCGGTTACATGTACATCATCAAGCTGCACCACTTGGTCGACGACAAGATCCACGCTCGTTCGACCGGTCCGTACTCGATGATCACGCAGCAGCCTCTCGGTGGTAAGGCCCAGTTCGGTGGCCAGCGCTTCGGTGAGATGGAGTGCTGGGCGATGCAGGCCTACGGCGCGGCTTACACGCTGCAGGAACTGCTGACCATCAAGTCGGACGACGTGGTCGGTCGAGTCAAGGTGTACGAAGCCATCGTCAAGGGCGAGAACATCCCCGAACCCGGCATCCCCGAGTCGTTCAAGGTGCTCCTCAAGGAGCTCCAGTCGCTCTGCCTCAACGTGGAGGTGCTGTCCTCGGACGGCGCGGCCATCACGATGGCGGACGGCGACGACGAGGACTTGGAGCGGGCCGCAGCGAACCTGGGCATCAACCTGTCCAGGAACGAAGCTGCGACGGTCGACGACCTCGCGAACTAGGTTTCGGTCCCCGGGTTGCTCTTGAAAGAGCGGCCCGGGGGCGTAGTTCACATTTGAATTGGCAGTCAGGTTGCCGGGTGACCGGCAACCGTAACCCCAACGGGGAAAGGAAGTTACGTGCTCGACGTCAACTTCTTCGATGAACTCCGCATTGGCTTGGCCAGTGCAGAGGACATCCGCAATTGGTCCTACGGCGAGGTCAAGAAGCCGGAGACCATCAACTACCGCACGCTCAAGCCCGAGAAGGACGGCCTCTTCTGCGAGAAGATCTTCGGCCCCACCCGGGACTGGGAGTGCTACTGCGGTAAGTACAAGCGTGTCCGCTTCAAGGGCATCATCTGTGAGCGCTGTGGCGTCGAGGTCACTCGCGCCAAGGTTCGTCGTGAGCGTATGGGTCACATCGAACTGGCCGCACCGGTCACGCACATCTGGTACTTCAAGGGTGTTCCGAGCCGTCTCGGTTACCTGCTCGACCTGGCTCCGAAGGATCTCGAAAAGATCATCTACTTCGCTGCCTACGTCATCGTCGGCGTCGACGAGGAGCTCCGTCACAACGAGCTGTCCACCCTCGAAGCCGAGATGCAGGTCGAGAAGAAGACCGTCGCAGATCAGCGCGATGCCGATCTCGAGGCACGTGCGCAGAAGCTCGAAGCCGACATCGCCGAGCTCGAGGCAGAGGGCGCGAAGTCCGATGTCCGCCGCAAGGTCAAGGACGGCGGCGAGCGCGAAATGCGTCAGCTCCGTGACCGCGCGCAGCGTGAGCTGGATCGTCTCGACGAGATCTGGACCACCTTCACCAAGCTGAGCGTCAAGCAGCTCATCATCGACGAGCTCCTGTACCGCGAGCTGGTCGACCGTTACGGCGAGTACTTCACGGGTGCGATGGGCGCAGAGTCCATCCAGATCCTGATGCAGAACTTCGACCTCGACGCCGAGGCGGAGTCTCTCCGCGAGACCATCCGCAGCGGCAAGGGCCAGAAGAAGCTGCGTGCACTCAAGCGCCTCAAGGTGGTTGCGGCATTCCAGACCAACGGCAACTCGCCGATGGGCATGGTCCTCAACGCTGTTCCGGTGATCCCGCCGGAGCTTCGCCCGATGGTTCAGCTCGACGGTGGACGTTTCGCGACGTCCGACCTCAACGACCTGTACCGCCGCGTCATCAACCGCAACAACCGCCTCAAGCGACTGATCGACCTCGGTGCTCCCGAGATCATCGTCAACAACGAGAAGCGGATGCTGCAGGAGTCGGTCGACGCCCTGTTCGACAACGGTCGTCGTGGACGTCCGGTCACCGGACCGGGTAACCGCCCGCTGAAGTCCCTGAGCGATCTGCTCAAGGGCAAGCAGGGTCGTTTCCGTCAGAACCTGCTCGGTAAGCGCGTCGACTACTCGGGTCGTTCCGTGATCGTCGTCGGTCCTCAGCTCAAGCTGCACCAGTGTGGTCTGCCCAAGCTGATGGCTCTCGAGCTGTTCAAGCCGTTCGTGATGAAGCGTCTGGTCGATCTCAACCACGCGCAGAACATCAAGTCGGCCAAGCGCATGGTCGAGCGCAAGCGCGTCCAGGTGTGGGACGTCCTCGAAGAGGTCATCGCCGAGCACCCCGTGCTGCTCAACCGTGCACCTACGCTGCACCGTCTGGGTATCCAGGCATTCGAGCCGCAGCTCGTCGAGGGCAAGGCCATTCAGCTCCACCCGCTGGTGTGTGAGGCCTTCAACGCCGACTTCGACGGTGACCAGATGGCTGTTCACCTCCCGCTGTCGGCAGAGGCTCAGGCCGAGGCCCGCATCCTGATGCTGTCCTCGAACAACATCCTCTCGCCTGCTTCGGGTCGCCCGCTCGCCATGCCGCGTCTGGACATGGTCACGGGTCTGTTCCACCTGACCCGTCTCGACGAGGGTGTCACCGGTGAGCTCGTTGCTCCGACCAACGACGAGGCAGAGCAGGGCGTGTACTCCTCGCCCGCCGAGGCTCAGATGGCAGTCGACCGCGGCGCGCTCTCGGTTCAGGCTCAGATCAAGGTGCGTCTGACGCAGCAGCGTCCGCCGCGCGACCTCGAGAACGAACTGTTCCCCGAGGGCTGGAAATACGGTGACGGCTGGACCGCCACCACGACACTCGGCCGTGTGCTCTTCAACGAGCTGCTTCCGGCGGACTACCCGTTCGTCAACGAGCAGATGCCGAAGAAGCGCCAGGCGACGATCATCAACGATCTCGCCGAGCGGTACCCGATGATCGTGGTTGCTCAGACCGTCGACAAGCTCAAGGACGTCGGGTTCTACTGGGCCACCCGTTCGGGTGTCACGGTCTCGATTTCCGACGTGCTCGTGCCGCCGGAGAAGCCTGCCATCATCGAGGACTTCGAGGCTCAGGCCGACAAGATCGAGAAGCAGTACCAGCGTGGTGCTCTGGACAAGAAGGAGCGCAACAGCGCTCTGGTCACCATTTGGCAGGAAGCGACCGACAAGGTCGGCAAGGCCATGGAGGCTCACTTCCCCGACAGCAACCCGATCCCGATGATCGTGAAGTCCGGCGCAGCCGGCAACATGACTCAGGTTCGCTCGCTCGCCGGTATGAAGGGTCTGGTGACAAACCCGAAGGGTGAGTTCATCCCGCGTCCGATCAAGTCTTCCTTCAAGGAAGGCCTGACCGTTCTCGAGTACTTCATCAACACGCACGGTGCTCGTAAGGGTCTGGCCGATACCGCACTCCGCACCGCCGACTCGGGTTACCTGACCCGTCGTCTGGTGGACGTTTCGCAGGACGTCATCGTCCGCGAGGTCGACTGTGGAACAGAGCGCGGCATCGTCACCACGATCGCCGAGAAGCAGGCCGACGGCACGATGATCCGCGATGCTCACGTGGAGACCAGCACGTACGCCCGTACCTTGGCGGCCGATGCAGTCGACGCGAACGGCACCGTCATCGTCGAGCGTGGCCACGATCTCGGTGACCCCGCGATCGATGCTCTGCTCGAAGCCGGCATCACGACGGTCAAGGTCCGCTCGGTCCTGACCTGCACCACCGGCACCGGCGTTTGCGCCACTTGCTACGGCCGTTCGATGGCCACCGGCAAGCTGGTCGACATCGGTGAGGCTGTCGGTATCGTCGCCGCTCAGTCGATCGGTGAGCCCGGTACCCAGCTGACCATGCGTACCTTCCACCAGGGTGGTGTCGCAGGAGATGACATCACCGGCGGTCTGCCGCGTGTCCAGGAGCTGTTCGAGGCACGTGTGCCCAAGGGCAAGGCTCCCATCGCGGACGTCACCGGTCGGGTACAGCTCGAAGACGGCGATCGTTTCTACAAGATCACCATCGTTCCGGACGACGGCGGCGAAGAGGTTGTCTACGACAAGCTCAGCAAGCGTCAGCGTCTGCGCGTCTTCAAGCATGCCGACGGTCGCGAAAGCCTCTTGGCTGACGGTGACCACGTCGAGGTCGGACAGCAGCTCATGGAAGGTGCTGCCGATCCCCACGAGGTCCTGCGAGTCATGGGTCCGCGTCAGGTTCAGATCCACTTGGTCAACGAGGTCCAGGAGGTGTACCGGAGCCAGGGTGTGTCGATCCACGACAAGCACATCGAGGTCATCGTGCGCCAGATGCTTCGTCGCGTGACGATCATCGATTCCGGTGCCACCGAGTTCCTGCCCGGTTCGCTCACCGAGCGCGCCGAGTTCGAGTCGGCAAACCGCCGCGTTGTCGCCGAGGGTGGCGAGCCCGCAGCCGGCCGTCCGGTGCTCATGGGTATCACGAAGGCGTCGCTCGCGACGGATTCGTGGCTGTCCGCGGCATCGTTCCAGGAGACCACTCGTGTCTTGACCGACGCGGCTATCAACTGCCGCTCGGACAAGCTGATCGGTCTGAAGGAAAATGTCATCATCGGTAAGCTGATCCCTGCCGGTACCGGTATCAACCGTTACCGCAACATCCAGGTTCAGCCGACCGAAGAGGCACGCGCCGCTGCTTACGCAGTGCCGTCGTACGACGACCAGTACTACAGCCCGGACGGCTTCGGCCAGAACACCGGTGCTGCAGTTCCGCTGGACGACTACGGCTTCAGCAACGACTACCGCTAGTCGGGTAGTCGCATGTGACGACTACCGCTAAGCGTTAGTTCGTAGAAAATCCCCCCACCTCGAAAGAGGTGGGGGGATTTTTCATCTCGCTCGCTTCAGGAGTTGCTGCCGCTGAGGTCCGGGATGACGATCTCCTGGACTGCCCACTTGTTGCCGTCGGGGTCGGCGAAGTAGATGAATCGGCCCCAAGCCTGGTCGTCGATCGGGCTGATGTCGATGCCGCGGCTCTTGAACTCGCGCTCAGCCTCTTCGATGTCTTTGACCACTACCTGCATGCCGACGACGGAACCGGGCTCGGCGTCGGTGATTCCCTTGCCGATGCAGATCGAGCAGGCCGAACCGGGTGGGGTCAGCTGGACGAAGCGCAGGTCCTCGCTGACCGTGTGATCGTGGTCGGCGTTGAAGCCGAGGCGGACGTAGAAGTCCTTGGCGCGGTCGATGTCGGTGACGGGAATGGCGACCAGTTCGAGCTTGATGTCCATGACGTGCCCTTCATGTGATGGTGGATTCCGGCGACAGGTCCAGTGTTGCGGGGATTGCGGTCAGAAACGGTCCTCATTAGGCGCCCGGATGAAACTTTCCGAATTCCTTGTTGCTCCGAGAGTGCTTCTCTCACTGCTCGACCGATCCCGAACCAGGAGCGGATACCCCGACTCCGCAGCTCTGACGCATTCCGTCGAACGCGCCGCGCACGCCGACGCTCTCGGCTACCACCGGTTCTGGGTGGCCGAGCATCACGCGGTGCCCGGGATCGGGAGCGGGTCGCCGGCAGTACTGCTTGCCGCGATCGGAGCGCATACGCGCGATATCAGACTCGGGAGCGGTGGGGTCATGCTGCCGAATCACCAACCGCTGATCGTCGCCGAGCAGTTCTTGATGCTGGAGGCTCTGTACCCGGGGCGAATCGATCTCGGCCTCGGCCGATCGCTGGGATTCACGGAACCTGTTCGTCAGGCACTACGACGGAGCAAGGATGCTCCGGACACGTTTGCGTCCGATCTCGAAGAGGTGAGGCGCTATCTGGACGGATCCGCGGCAGTGACGGCACGGCCGGCGTCGGAGACCGGGGTGCCGATCTTCGTACTCGCGACGCGTACAGGTCTGAAAGTGGCAGCGCAGCTCGGGCTTCCGGTGGTCGTGGGTGGGCCGATACTCGGAACCGGGAGCACCGACCGGGTGGAGGCATTGGACGAGTACCGCCGAGCTTTCCGGGCCACCGACGCTCATCCCGAACCCTATGTGGTGGTTTCTCTCGAAGTGGCGGTTGCCGATACCACCGACGCGGCGCGTGAGTTGCTGATCCCGGAGGCATACGCGCTCGCAGAATCGTCACGGACGGGGGAGTTTCCGCCGCTCGCGTCGCCGGACGAGATCAGGCGCGCCCCGCGCAGTGATCGAAATGCCAGACGTATCGAGTCGTTCATGGCGTCGGCGCTGCACGGCACACCTGTCGAGGTGAAACAACAGCTTCACGATCTCGCCGAGCGGACCGGTGCCGACGAAGTGCTGGCGTCGACGTCGACGTACGACCGTGACACGCTTGCACTTTCGGACCGACTGCTACGTGAGGTGCTTTAGCGGTGTGGTTGATCTAACGGGGCACGTGAAACTCGAGCAGAGTGGCGACGGAGTCGTCGAGTTCGGTCCACGGCACCGGTACGGAGAGGACGGCGATCGCCGAAGTCGGGAACTTGTCGCGGATACGTTGGGCCGCTTCGGAGTTTTCGTTCGATGCGAGATCGAGTGCAGTCCAGGGAATTCCGGGTTCGTGTCCGACGATCAGGAGCGTCTTGACGTGGTCGGACGTGGTTCGCGCAGCTGCAATGACGTCTGCGGGTGAGCCGCCGTAGATGGACTTCTCGAATCCGGCGGGAGCTTCGATTCCCGTCGAGGCAAGGGTTTCGACGGTCCGCCGGGAGGTGGAGCACAGAACGGCGTCTACGGGCGGGACGTTTTCGCGGATCCATTCGCCGCCGATGCGGGCCTCACGCAGGCCCCGTTCGGCGAGCGGACGCTCGTGATCACGGATGCCCTCGGGGTAGCTGGACTTGCCGTGTCGCATGAGGACGAGGGTGCGGTGGTCGGCCATGCGTTCACGGTATCCGCTTTGTGCCCGTCAGTCCGGTTACTCTGGATGGTCAGGACCTTGAAGGAGGTTTTCGATGGCCGGTAAGAAGCTCGATCGAACTAATGCCCGAACTGCACTCGAGGTGGTACGCGAAAGCCCCACCATCGCTTTCATCACCGTTGCCCCGGCAGTGGTCGTGTTCGGCGTGGTGTGGTGGCTCTTCGGTTTCTGGGCCGCGATTCTTCTTGCGTTGGTGTTCGGTGTCGCGGCTGTCGCGACCCAGAAACTGCGTTAGAGGGCGCTCACCTGCGCAACTGCGCGGAGCGCTTCGCCGACCAGGAACCAGACCGTGACGGTCTTGTCGTCGACGCGGCTGCGCAGGACGACGTCGTCGCTGGAGACGATGGGGGAGAGGTACTCGATCAGTGCTCGATGCGGAACTGTACGCAGTTCGGTGCGCGCGCTGAGGACCTCTTCGACTGCCTGCCAGTAGACGGCGTTGTTGACGTGGTCGAACGGGTCGATATCCGTGGCGCGCAGAGCGAACGGCGTGTCCAGAACACCCGCGTCGTCCGCCTCCGGTGCGTTCTCGGCGAGGACACGCTTCCACTTCAGGCGATGCTCGTCGGTGGATTCTTCCAACGGCCGCATGAAGTCGTCACTCATCCGCGTGGGCATGCCCGACTCGGCGCTGATGTTGATCCAGAAGCCTTCGGTTTCCATCAGCGCGCCGTTGCTGCCGTCGAAGCGCACGCGCATGTTCGCCCATCTCGTGGAGAAGCCGGAGCACCAGCGAGTCATCGTCAACTCTTCCGGCCAGATCGCCGGGCGTACGACAACGACGACCGTACGACGCACTATCCAGAGCGGATGAGTGTCGATGGCGCCGGCGGCTTCGATGTTGTCGTTGCCGATGTCCTGCAGATAACGGGCGACGGCGTCGAGCCTGACCTGCTTGGCGACGTCGATGTCGCCGGTACGGACCGGGCGGGACTTGACGAAGATCGGTCCTCTGTCTGGCTGCGGCGCGAGCGTGAGATCTGGGTTCACGTGAGATTCCTGTTCGCTGGAGTGAGCCGATTCTGTCAGGCTTTTCAGCGAGTGGCGATTATCTGCTTTCCGCAGCCGGAACCGTCGACCATTCGTGCCACGGCGACGGCGGTGTCGGCAAGGGGATGAACGGAGTCGATCACCGGGGTGATGACACCTGCGTCGATCATTGCGGTCAGCACCTCCAGATCCTCGGCGTTCTCCGAAGCCATCAAAGACCCGAGCTTCTGAGATACGAACGGAGACAAGCACAGTGCGCGGATTTGGCGATCGATTCCGCCGAGCCACCGTCCGCCGTTCTCGCCGCCCACGATCACGAGCCTTCCGGTGCGTGTGAGCGCCCGTCGAAGATCTCGCAGTCGGCGGTTGCCGCCGGTGTCGATGATGACGTCGTACCGATGCGATCCGTCGGTGGCGTCGTCGACGCGGTAGTCGAGAACCTCGTCGGCACCGAGGGAGCGGACGGTATCGGTTTTCGAGGTGCTGCATACGCCGGTGACGAGCGCGCCCATGGCTTTCGCCACCTGCACCGCGTAGATCCCGACGCCACCGGATGCACCGAGAACGAGGACGGATTGCCCGGCCTGCACGCGGCCGTGGTCGCGCACGGCTTGCAGCGCTGTGAGGGCGGAGACCGGCACCGCTGCTGCCTGTGCGAACGACAACCGGGCAGGTTTTGCAGCAATCTTCGTCTCGAGTGCGCACGCGTACTCCGCAAACGAACCGACCGCGATCCCGTATACCTCCTGGCCGACTGCCACGCGGGTCACCGAACTGCCGACGGCCTCGACTCGGCCGGACACGTCCAGTCCGCGGACCCGGTTCCCAGGTCTGCGCAGCCCGAAACCCGCGAGGCGCAACGGATATGGCAGTCCGGCCATGAGATGCCATGCCCCGCGGTCGACGGACGCGGCCTCGACGCGAATCAGCACTTCGTTGTCGGCGACAGTGGGGCGCGGAATGTGGTCGAAGTAGAGAACGTCGGCTTCGCCGTAGCGATCCTGTACGACGGCGGTCATCAGTTCCTGCGGCATGCGAGTCTCCGTTCGTCGAATGCTTACACCGTAAGTATTGCACTTACGGTGTAAGTTCTGTCAATGTGGAGAAGCGCACAAGATTGACCCGAGATCACGTTGTAGGCGCTGCCGTGGCGCTTGCAGATTCCGTCGGAATCGATTCGATGACCATGCGGAAGCTGGGGACCGAACTGGGCGTCGAGGCGATGTCTCTGTACAACCATGTTTCGGACAAGGGGGATCTGCTCGACGGAATGGTCGACGCGGTCTTTGCGGAGATCGATCTTCCGACGCCGGGACTGCCGTGGCGAACGGAAGTTCACGCGCGAGCGGTATCGACTCGGGAGGTGCTGGGGAGGCACCCGTGGGCAACTCCGTTGATGGAGTCTCGAACGACGCCTGGTCCCGCGACCCTGCGCCACCACGACGCCGTCATCGGAACACTACGCGCTGCCGACTTTCCGGTCGCCCTTGCTGCGCATGCCTTTTCGATCATGGATGCGTACATCTACGGCTTCGTGCTGCAAGAGGTGAGCTTGCCGTTCGAAACAGCGCAGGAAACGACGGAACTGGCGAAGGCGATCATGGGCTCGTTCGAGAGCGGTCAGTATCCGCACCTGGCCGAGCTGACCACCGAGCACGTCCTAGCTCCGGGATACAGCTACGCCGCCGAATTCGCTTTCGGTCTTGATCTGATTCTCGACGGACTCGAACGTCTGCACATCGGGAGCGAACGATGATCTGACGTGAGTACCGGGTTAAAGTCGAGAAAACCGGGTTACCGGTCCAGACTTCAGATGTCCCGAAGAGGAGCTTTCTGTGCGCGCCATGGTGGTTACGGAACTGTCCGGTCCCGAAGGAATTGTCGCGCAGGAGGTTCCCGAGCCCGCAGCCGAAGGTCTTGTTCTCATCGATGTGAAGGCCAGTGGCGTCTGCTTTCCGGACCTACTCATCACCTACGGCAAGTATCAGATCCGCCCGGAACCGCCGTTCATTCCCGGCGCAGAGATCTCGGGCGTCGTGGTCTCCGCGCCGGAAGGGTCGGGTTTCGCTCCGGGCGATCGTGTTCTCGCGGCCGCGTATCTGGGCGGCTATGCAGAGCGGATTGCCGTCAACCCGGCGCAGGTACTCCGAATTCCGGACGGACTCGCCTTCGACGAGGCGGCCTCTCTGATCATCAACTATCAGACGATGGAGTTCGCGCTGGCTCGTCGCGCGAAGATCGTCGCGGGGGAGACGGTCGTCGTGCTCGGCGCTGCGGGCGGAGTCGGAACGGCAACCATCCAGCTGGCCAAGGCGCACGGCGCTCGGGTGATCGCCGTGGTACGACGCGAAGGCGTCGAGGACTTCTTGCGTGAGCTCGGTGCCGACGAGGTTGTCGCGCTGGCTCCGGGATGGGGAGAGCGGATTCGGGAACTGACCGACGGCGTCGGCGCTCAGATCGTGGTAGATCCGGTAGGCGGGGATGCGTTCGACGACGCGGTCCGGGTTCTGGCGCCGGAGGGGCGTCTTGTGGTTATCGGTTTTGCCGGCGGCGGCATTCCTCAGGTCAAGGTGAACCGGGTGCTGTTCCGCAATATCAGCATTGTCGGCGCGGCGTGGGGCGAGTTCACGCGCACCAATCCCGAAGCGGTAGCCGAGGTGCATGCATCGCTGGTAGAACACGTCCGGAACGGCTTGCGTCCGCTGGTCAAGGCACGGTATCCGCTTGCCGAAGCAGCAGTTGCCCTGGCTGATCTCGAAAGCGGCAAAGTTCTCGGAAAGGCCATCTTGCTGCAGGAATGATTCTTCGCAACGTGATGGTGCTCACCAAATAATAAGTTGCAACATGTTTTCATTTGGGCAATAGTTGCAACCGCACTACCATTTGCCAGGTGATCGCTTCCGATTCTGATGACCTGTATGGAGCACTCGACGAGTTGTTCACTCGCCTGATGAGCGCCGGTGATTCGGAGTCGATCGATGCGTTGATCGAACTGGATCTCTCGTTCTCTCAGGTGCGTGTGCTGTTCGTACTTGCACAACGTGATGCGGCGATCCCGATCAACGAGGTTGCCGACGAGCTTCGGCTCTCGGTGGCAGCTACGGGGCGGAACATCGATCAGCTCGTGAACATGGGTCTGGTCGATCGCCGTGAAGACGAGCGGGACCGACGCGTCAAGCGGGTTTCCTTGTCGGAGGCCGGTCGTAAGGTGACGACCAACCACATCGAGTGCAAGCGCGGCCAGCTTCGCGAATTCGCGTCGCGTGTTCCTGAGCCAGAGCGGATTCGTTTGTTCGAGGCTCTCAAGCCCATTCTCGCGGGTGACTATCTGCGAGCACTTAACCAGGAGACTTCGCGATGACATCGCCGAACGCGCCGGCACCGGCGTCCGACAAACTTGACGGGGCGGTCCTCAAGATCGCTTCCGTGGTGGTGCTCGGCGCCATCATGTCGATTCTCGACGTAACCGTGGTGAGCGTCGCGCTCACCACTTTTGCCGAGGACTTCGAAACTTCGTACGCCACCGTCGCGTGGACGATGACGGCCTACACGCTCGCCTTGGCGACGGTCATTCCGGTTACCGGTTGGGCTGCCGACCGTTTCGGCACCAAGCGCCTGTACATGACGGCCCTGGTGCTGTTCGTGCTCGGTTCGGTCGCTTGTGCGATGGCGTGGGACATCACCTCGCTCATCGGCTTCCGCGTGCTCCAGGGTCTCGGCGGCGGCATGTTGATGCCGCTCGGTATGACGATCATGACCCGGGCCGCCGGTCCGGACCGTGTCGGTCGTGTCATGGCAGTTCTCGGTATCCCGATGCTGCTCGGTCCTATCGGCGGGCCGATTCTCGGTGGTTGGCTGATCGAGGCCGCGAGCTGGCACTGGATCTTCCTGATCAACTTGCCGATCGGCATCATCGCTCTGGCTGCTGCGTTCATCATTCTGCCGTCCGACAAGGCGAAGCCTTCGGAGTCCTTCGACTTCCTCGGCATGATCCTGCTGTCGCCCGGCCTGGCGCTGTTCCTGTTCGGTGTGTCGTCCATCCCTGAGGTGGGAACCGTTGCGTCGGCTCGGGTTCTGGTGTCTGCCGGTATCGGTCTGGCACTGATCATCGCCTTCGTGTTCCACGCGCTCAACAAGGATCACCCGCTGATCGACCTGCACCTGTTCAAGAACCGTCAGTTGACCACCGCCGTCATCACGACGTCGCTGTTCATCGTCGCGTTCATGGGCGCCGGGTTGCTGTTCCCGAGCTACTTCATTCAGGTCGGCGGGCACACCACGCTCGCGGCCGGATTGTTGATGGCTCCACAGGGTCTGGGCGCTATGGTCACCATGCCGATCGCTGGTCGACTGGTCGACAAGATCGGCCCGGGCAAGATCGTCCTGACCGGTTTGCCGCTGATTCTCATCGGTTTGGGTGTGTTCACACAGGTTGCCTCGGATTCCCCGACGTGGCTGCTGATGGGCGCCTTGTTCGTCATGGGCCTCGGTATGGGTTGCACCATGATGCCGCTGATGACCGCAGCTATCGTGACGCTCTCCAACGAGCAGATCGCTCGCGGCTCCACTCTGATGAACATCGTTCAGCAGACCGCAGGTTCGATCGGTACCGCCGTGATGTCGGTGGTCTTGACCAACCAGCTTCTCGATCGTGGCCTCGATACGACGATGGTCGGTGCGGCGTCGCACATTCCGACCGAGCCGGGAAGTCCGCAGGAGTCTGCTGCGAATTCGATTCTCAGTGCGGCGTCGGATGCCTTCGGCAACACCTTCCTCGTTGCCACTGTGCTGATCGTCCTGACCCTCATCCCGGCGTTCTTCCTGCCGCGGAGCAAGACCACCAGGCCGGTGGCCGAGGGCGAGACGGCAACGCCGATCGTTATGCACTGACCGCTTTTCGGTAGATCGTTTGTCCAGATGAGGGCGGCACACATCTTGTGTGCCGCCCTCATCTTTTTGCCGTGGAATACAGCTGGATGGTTGAATGTTTGATCAGTTACATGCAAACGCATGGATCTAGTTCGCGGAGGAGCAACCATGCAGTTCGGAATCTTCACGGTCGGTGACGTCACCACTGATCCCACGACGGGTAAGACCCCGACAGAGCACGAGCGCATCAAGGCCATGACGACCATCGCCAAGCACGCCGAGGAAGTCGGTCTCGACGTCTTCGCGACCGGCGAGCACCACAACAAGCCGTTCGTGCCGTCATCTCCGACCACGATGCTCGGATACATCGCGGCCCAGACCGAGAAGATCACGCTCTCCACGTCCACGACGCTGATCACCACCAACGACCCGGTGAAGATCGCCGAGGACTACGCGATGCTTCAACACCTCGCTGAGGGGCGTGTCGATCTGATGATGGGACGCGGAAACACCGCGCCGGTGTACCCGTGGTTCGGCAAGGACATTCGCGCCGGTATCCCGTTGGCGCTCGAGAACTATCAACTTCTTCGCCGGCTCTGGGACGAGGAGGTCGTGAACTGGCAAGGGGAGTACCGCACACCGCTGCAGGGATTCACGTCCACCCCGCGCCCGCTGGACGGCGTCGCGCCGTTCGTGTGGCACGGTTCGATCCGCAGCCCCGAGATCGCGGAGATCGCGGCGTATCACGGCGACGGATTCTTCGCGAACAACATCTTCTGGCCGAAAGAGCACTACATCGAGCTGATCAATCTCTACCGCCAGCGTTACGAGCATTACGGCCACGGCTCCGCGGATCAGGCGATTGTCGGTCTCGGTGGTCAGGTCTTCATGCGCAAGAACAGTCAGGACGCGGTCAAGGAATTCCGTCCGTATTTCGACAATGCTCCGGTGTACGGCCACGGGCCCTCACTCGAAGAGTTCACCGAACAGACGCCGCTGACCGTCGGTTCCCCTGAGCAGGCCATCGAAAAGACGTTGGCGTTTGCCGATTTCTTCGGTGATTACCAGCGCCAGCTGTTCCTGATGGATCACGCCGGGCTGCCGCTCAAGACGGTGCTCGAGCAGCTCGATCTGCTCGGTGAGGAAGTTGTTCCGGTTCTGCGCCGTGAGTTCGCGGCCAGGCGGCCCGCACATGTGCCGGACAACCCGCCCACTCACGCGTCGATGAAGGCGGCTCGTGAGGCAAGCAGTGTCACTGCCTGACGAGCAACCGCCTGAGGTTCCGGTCAGCACCACCGAACTCGCCACCGACGCCTGGGAAGCCTTGTTTCGCGCCCAGGTGTCGGTACTGCGGCGGCTCTCTGCCGACGACGTCTGGGATCAGGTGTCGATGCGCGAGTACGACGTGCTGTTCACATTGAGCCTCACACCGAGTAGTTCACTTCGCCTGCATGATCTGAATCGCGAGATCCTGTTGAGCCAGCCGTCGCTCAGCCGCCTGGTAGAACGGTTGGAGGGCGAAGGTCTGGTATCGAGAAGTGTTGATCCACAGGATCGCCGCGGAACGATCGTGCAGCTCACCGAAGCGGGTGCAGCGCTGCAGAAATCAGTGGGTCGCCGTCATGCGGCGAGCATTCGTCGCCACGTCGGACCGGCCCTGGACGCGGATGAACTTCGACTGTTGGCCGAATTGTGCACGCGTCTGCGTCTCGCGCAGTCATGACTAGAGGCAGGATGGACGATATGAGCAACCTCGAAGCGCAGCCCGTCGAGCAGGAATGCGAAGGCCATCCGGCGGAGAGCGAGATTCAGATTCTCACCCCGCGCGACGTACCGCTCGGTGGCCCGCGGGCGATGCGAGTGCGTCGCACCCTTCCGCAACGCGAGCGTTCGCTGATCGGGGCATGGTGTTTTGCCGATCATTACGGTCCGGATGACGTCGGCTCAGGACCGGGCATGCATGTGCCGCCGCATCCGCATACCGGATTGCAAACGGTGAGTTGGCTGTTCACCGGAGAGATCGAGCACCGTGACAGCATCGGTTCCCATGCGATGGTGCGGCCGGGTGAACTGAATTTGATGACGGCCGGGAGTGGGATCGCGCACTCCGAAGTGTCGACGCCGAATACGAAGGTTCTGCACGGGATGCAGTTGTGGGTGGCGCTGCCGGATGCGGCACGCGATACCGCACCCGCGTTCGTTCACTATCGACCGGAGCCGGTGACCACCGATGGTGCCACGCTCAGTGTGTTCCTCGGCTCGCTCGCCGGTGACACGTCTCCGGTGTCTACCTTCACCGAATTGCTCGGTGCCGAGGTGATTCTCGATCCTGGGGCCGAGATCGCCCTCGATGTCGATCGTTCACATGAGCACGGCGTGATCGTCGATCAAGGATCGGTTGTTCTGCGTGGTACCACCGTCGGCTGGGCCGAGTTGGGTTATCAAGCACCAGGTTTCGGAAAACTGACTTTGCGCAATCCGGGATCCGAACCGGCTCGACTGCTACTTCTCGGCGGGAAACCGTTGGGCGAGCAGGTCATCATGTGGTGGAACTTCATGGGTCGTACCCACGAAGAGATCGTCGAGTATCGACGCAAGTGGCAGGCCGAGCTGGCCTCCGGATTCGACGGCAGCGTCCCGGACCAGCGTTTCGGCGTCGTGCCGGGATACGACGGCCCGGCGCTCCCGGCACCCGAGTTGCCGAACAGTACGTTGCGGCCCCGAGGCTAGTCGCTGCTGTTGCTGCTGCCAGCCGCGAGCATCGTCTCGATCAGGCCTGTTCGATGTCCTGGTGAGCCTTCGCGAGCATGATGTAGCCGGCGCCGTTGGCGGTGATACCGGCCTTTTCGCCTTCGGAGAGTTCACGTTTGACCTTGGCGGGCACGCCGGCGACCAGTGATCCAGGCGGGATTTGCATCCCCTGAGACACGACCGCACCGGCTGCAATCAGTGATCCCGAACCGATGTGTGCGCCGTTGAGCACCACGGCACCCATACCGACGAGAACGTCGTCTTCGACGGTGCACCCGTGCAGCACTGCGTTGTGGCCGACCGAGATTCGCTCGCCCAGCACTGCGGGGAACGTCGGGTCGGCGTGCACGGTGCAGTTGTCCTGAATGTTGGTGTCAGCGCCGATGGAGATCGATTCGGCGTCGCCGCGGATAACCGCGCCGTACCAGATGCTGGCTCCCGCAGCGATGGTCACAGCGCCGACAACGGTGGCGTTGGGTGCGATGAATGCACTTTCGTCGATCTGCGGGGTGTTACCGAGAACGGTGGCGATGATCGGGTTGGTCATGGTTCTCCTGTGCGTTGGAATGACGTGCTCTGACGGTACCTGGACTATTTCGGTGTGGACTTTCGATTCATGACTACCGTCCCGACACCCGCGGTCACCACCAGTCCGATGGCGACGAGTGTGAAAGCGTCGAGCGTTTGCCCGATCACGAGGACTCCGGCCAGTGCGGCCGCTGCCGGTTCGAGGGCGATGAGGACCGCGAAGACCTTCTTGGCCAAGGAGCGCAGCGCCCACATTTCCAAGCTGTACGGGATGACGGACGAGAGGATGGCGACGGCGGCGCCTGCGGCGAGCATCTTCGGATCCAGCAGTTCGCTTCCGCCCGAGACAACGCCGAAGGGGAGCGTCAATACGGCTGCGACGATGCTTGCGCCTGCCAACCCGTCGGCGCTCGGGAGCGTCGCGGCCAGGTGGGAACCGGCCACGATGTAGCCGGCCCACGCAGTCGCGGCGATCAACGCGAACATCACCCCGATCGGGTCCAATCCGGATTCGCCGTGATCGCCTAACCCGAGCAGCAACACTCCGCCGAAGGCGAGCAGTACCCACGCTCCGTCGGCCCACCGACGAGACAGAACTGCGGCCAGGGTGAGCGGTCCGAGGAACTCGATGGTGACGGCGGTGCCGATGGGCACCGTGTCGAGGGCGAGGTAGAAGGCGCCGTTCATCACGGCGAGGGCGATGCCCAGCGCGAAGATGCCTTTGCGTTGCCGGTTCGACCACCTGCTCCATCGCGGACGGACGATGACGCCGAGGATGATCGCAGCGATCGTCAGCCGCAGCGTCGTGGCTCCGGCGGGCCCGATCTGCGAGAACAATGTCGTCGCGAATGCCGCTCCGAACTGGAGCGACAGTATCGAGGTGAGGACCGCGCCGACCGGCAGTAGCTGACTGCCCGCCTTCATTCTCCGGTGAACTCGGGACTTCGACGCTCGAGCATCGCGGCGACGGCTTCGTGGTGATCTCGGGTGTGGTGGGCGATCGACTGCATGGCGGCCGAGAGTTCGAGCAGGCTCTCGAGGCTCTGGTGCTGGCCTTCGCGGAGGAGTTTCTTGGTCATGCGGAGTACCTGCGGGGGATTGGCGGCTACTCGAGCTGCCAAAGCGTGCGCTGCGGAAAGCAATTCCTCGGGTTCGGTGATCTGCGAGACCAGACCCCAGTCGAGTGCCTTCGCAGCATCGATGGGTTCGCCGGTGAACGCCATCTCGGCGGCGCGGGCGTTGCCGATCGTGCGGGGGAGCAGCCAGGCTCCGCCGTCGCCGGGGATGAGTCCCACCTTGACGAAGCTCTCGGCGAAGACTGCGGCGGTCGAGGCGATGCGGAGGTCACACATGAGGGAGAGGTCGCAGCCCGCTCCGATGGCCGGGCCGTTGACGGCTGCGATGGTCGGCACCTCACATGTGTACAGCGCGAGCGGAATGCGCTGGATGCCGTGCCGGTAGCCCTGGCGGATCTCGCCGGGAGCACCACCGAACATGCCTTCCTTGTCTCGCATGTGTTTGACGTTGCCGCCGGAGGAGAAAGCCGACCCGGCCCCCGTGAGGATGACCGCTCGCACACTCTGATCTCGGTTGACTGCGGTGACCGCGTCTTCGAGGGCCTCGATCATGTCGATCTCGGAGATCGCGTTGCGGGTGTCCGGGCGATTGAGGGTCCACGTGACCACATCGCCGGTTCGCGAGATCAGTACGGCGTCGCTCATGGGTGCTCCTGGTAGTCGATGGCAGTTGAGCTCAGTCTCTCACCACAAGATTTCTCAATAACAATCATTCGTGCTTGATTTTTATGGACCCGGGTGTGATGCTGGTCGCATGGCCGAACTTCAGACGTTCATCGATGACTTGCGGGCCGAAGGCGAGAGCCTCGACGCCCTGGTTGCGGATCTGCCCGAGGAGAAGTGGGCGACAATGACGCCGGCGGAAGGGTGGAGCGTCGCGCATCAGATCGGGCACCTGCACTGGACGGACAGTGCTGCGATCCTGGCGATCACCGACCCGGACGGGTTTGCGGAGCAGTTGAAGGCGGCGTTCGTGAATCCGGCGGGATTTGTCGACGACGGTGCTGCCGAGCAGGCGGCCCGCCCGCCGGCGGAGTTGCTCGCCGATTGGCGAGCGGGGCGCACCGCTCTCGTCGAGGCTCTCACCGCCGCCCCGTCCGGTACCAAGTTTCCTTGGTACGGCCCGCCTATGGGCGGAGTGTCCATGGCAACTGCGCGATTGATGGAGACGTGGGCGCACGGGCAGGACGTTGCCGACGCGCTCGGCGTCGAGCGAGCCCCGACGGCGCGCATCAAGAACATCGCTCATCTGGGTGTCCGTACGCGGAACTTTGCGTACTCGGTCAACGAGAAGACGCCGCCCGCCGACGATTTCCGGGTTGAGTTGACGGCGCCGGACGGTTCGCTCTGGACCTGGGGGCCGGAAGATGCACCGCAGAAGGTGACCGGGCCCGCATTGGACTTCTGTTTGCTGGTCACTCAGCGTGCCAATCGCGCCGATCTCGATCTGGTTGCCGTTGGTGCCGACGCGGACGAGTGGCTCGGGTTCGCGCAGGCATTTGCCGGACCCAGCGGCGAGGGACGAGCCGCACGAGAAGCGAAGGTGGATAAATGAGTTCGGTACGGATCGGTAACTGCTCCGGTTTCTACGGCGACCGCGTCTCGGCGATGCGCGAGATGCTCGAGGGCGGCGAACTCGACTACCTGACCGGCGACTACCTTGCCGAACTGACGATGTTGATCCTCGGACGGGACCGGATGAAGGACCCGTCGCTCGGCTACGCGAAGACGTTCCTGCGACAGGTGGAAGACACCCTCGGACTTGCGCTCGACAAGGGCGTGAAGATCGTCGCGAATGCCGGCGGTCTCAACCCGGCTGGACTGGCCGACGCGCTGCGCGAGGTCAACACCAGGCTGGGGTTGAACGCGAAGATCGCCCACGTCGAGGGCGACGATCTGGTCTCTCGGGCAGACGAACTCGGACTCGGCTCCCCGCTGACGGCCAACGCGTACCTCGGCGCCTGGGGCATCGTCGAAGCATTGTCGGCCGACGCCGATGTCGTGGTCACCGGACGTGTCACCGACGCTTCGGTGATCGTCGGTCCCGCCGCTCACCATTTCGGTTGGAAGCGAGATGATTTCGATCAGCTGGCCGGTGCTGTCGCGGCGGGCCACGTCATCGAGTGCGGAACCCAGGCCACCGGCGGCAACTACGCGTTCTTCACCGAGATTCCGAATCTGGGCCGTCCTGGCTTCCCGATCGCCGAGATCAACGCGGACGGATCTTCGGTCATCACCAAGCATGCCGGTACGGACGGCGAGGTGAGCGTCGGCACCGTGACGGCGCAGCTGCTGTACGAGATCACGGGTGGACGCTACGCAGGCCCGGACGTGACCACCCGCATCGACAACGCGGTGCTCACCCAGGAAGGCCCGGATCGGGTGCTGATCAGCGGAGTCACGGGCGAGGCTCCGCCGCCGCAGTACAAGGTCTCACTCAACACGCTGGCCGGGTTCCGCAACGAGGCCACGTTCATCCTCACGGGTCTCGACATCGAGGCCAAAGCGGATCTGGCGAAGACTCAACTCGAATCCTGGCTGACGAAGAAGCCCGCCGAACTGGTCTGGACTCTCGCTCGCACGGATCACCCGGATTCCGACACCGAGGAAACCGCGAGTGCGTTGCTGCGCTGCGTGGTTCGCGATTCCGATCCCAAGGTGATCGGTCGTCCCTTCTCTGCGGTTGCGGTGGAAATGGCACTCGCCAGTTACCCAGGCTTCTCGCTGACCGCGCCGCCGAGCAACGGACAACCGTACGGAGTGTTCACCCCCGGCTACGTCGACGCGGGATCGGTGCCGCACGTGGCCGTACTGCCCGACGGCACTCGCGTGGACATCGCTCCGTCGACGCTGACGCAGGACCTCGAAGCCGTCGACGAACCTGAGCGTCCGGAGCCGTTGCCGCCACAGTCTTCGCTTTCGGTGCCACTCGGCACGATTGCCGGTGCCCGTAGTGGCGACAAGGGTGGAAATGCCAACGTCGGCGTCTGGGTTCGCACGGACGATCAGTGGAAGTGGTTGGCGCACACTCTGACCGTCGAAATGCTCAAGGAACTGCTACCGGAAGCAGCAGACCTGAACGTCACTCGCTACCAGCTTCCGCACCTTCGTGCCGTCAACTTCGTGATCGAGGGAATCCTCGGTCAGGGTGTTGCCTCGCAGGCGCGGTTCGATCCGCAGGCCAAGGGGATTGGTGAATGGCTGCGTTCGCGCCACATCGACATCCCGATTTCGCTACTCCCCGTAACTGACGAGAAAGAGGATTCACGGTGACCGTGTGGACCACACCGGAAAGGCTTGCGCTTCGCGAGACCGTACGCGGATTCGTGAACCAGGAGATTCTGCCGCATCTGACGCAGTGGGAGCGCGACGGCGAGATTCCGCGCGAATTACACCGCAAGGCAGGCGCTCTCGGGCTGCTCGGCGCCAGTGCTCCCGAATCGGTGGGCGGTGAGGGCGGCGACGCCGTCGACTCCATCGTGATCTGTGAGGAGATGCATCAGGCAGGTGCGTCGGGCGGGCTGTTCGCATCGCTCTTCACCTGCGGCATCGCGGTGCCGCACCTGATTGCGGCCGGCGACGAGGCGCAGATCGAGAAGTGGGTCAAGCCGACCCTGCGCGGCGACAAGATCGGCTCGCTCGCCATCACCGAGCCCGGCGGAGGCAGCGACGTCGGGCACCTGACAACCACAGCCAAGCGCGACGGCGATCATTACGTCGTGAACGGCGCCAAGACGTTCATCACCTCCGGCGTTCGAGCCGACTTCGTCGTTACCGCAGTGCGCACCGGTGGCCCCGGCGCGGGTGGTGTCTCACTGCTCGTGATCGAGAAGGGCACACCGGGATTCACCGTCTCACGCAAACTCGAGAAGATGGGCTGGCGTGCATCCGATACCGCGGAACTGTCCTTTGTCGATGCCCGGGTTCCTGTGGGGAATCTGGTCGGCGCAGAGAACAGCGGCTTCGCGCAGATCGCCCAGGCATTTGTTTCCGAACGTGTCGCGCTCGCCGCGCAGGCGTATGCCAGTGCAGAACGTTGCCTGGAGCTGACCCTCGAATGGTGCCGCGCCCGCGAAACTTTCGGTCGACCTCTCATCAGTCGGCAGGCCGTGCAGAACACCGTCACCGAGATGGCCCGCAAGATCGACGTCGCCAAGGTGTACACCCACTCGGTGATCGAGCGGTACATGGCCGGTGACGGCGACCTGATCGCCGAGGTGTGCTTCGCGAAGAACACGGCAGTCGAGACGGGCGAATGGGTTGCGAACCAAGCCGTTCAGCTGTTCGGCGGCCTCGGATACATGCAGGAAAGTGAAGTGGAGAGGCAGTACCGGGACATGCGAATTCTGGGAATCGGTGGCGGAACCACCGAAATCCTCACCGGTCTCGCGGCCAAGCGATTGGGGTATCAGTCATGAGTGTCATCCGGTCAACGCTGGACACCAATTCCGAGGTGTATCAGACCGCAACATCGACCATGAACACCAAGCTCGCCGAGATCGAGGTCGAGCACGCCAAAGCGCTTGCCGGTGGCGGCGAGAAGTACACCGAGCGGCACCACAAACGGGGAAAGCTTCTGGCGCGCGAGCGGATCGAACTCCTGCTCGATCAGGATTCACCGTTTCTCGAGCTGTGTCCCCTCGCTGCGTGGGGGAGTGACTTCCCGGTCGGCGCCAGCACCGTGGTCGGTATCGGCGTTGTCGAAGGTGTCGAATGCCTGATCGTCGCCAACGATCCCACTGTGCGCGGCGGCACCAGCAATCCTTGGACGCTGCGTAAGGGATTCCGCGCCAACGACATCGCCATGCAGAACCGCCTTCCCGTCATCTCGCTGGTCGAGTCCGGCGGTGCAGACCTGCCGACGCAGAAGGAGGTGTTCATCCCGGGCGGGCGTATGTTCCGTGACCTCACACAGCTTTCCGCAGCCGGTATCCCCACCATTGCACTGGTCTTCGGTAACTCGACTGCCGGCGGCGCGTACATCCCGGGCATGTCCGACCACGTCGTGATGATCAAGGAACGCTCCAAGGTGTTCCTCGCAGGTCCGCCGCTGGTCAAGATGGCCACCGGTGAGGAATCAGATGACGAGGCACTCGGCGGCGCCGAAATGCACGCTCGCAAGTCCGGGTTGGCTGACTACTTCGCAGCCGACGAGCAGGACGCGATCCGCATCGGTCGCTCGATCGTCAAGCGACTCAACTGGACCAAGAAGGGGCCGGCGCCTCGCGCGGAGATCATCGAACCGCTCGAGGATCCGGAAGAGTTGCTCGGCATCGTTCCGGCCGACCTGAAGATTCCGTTCGATCCGCGTGAGGTCATCGCCCGTATCGTCGACGGTTCCGACTTCGACGAGTTCAAGCCGCTCTACGGTTCCTCCCTCGTGACCGGCTGGGCCGAACTCAACGGTTACCCGATCGGCATCCTGGCCAACGCACGTGGAGTTCTCTTCAGCGAAGAGTCCCAGAAGGCAACGCAGTTCATCCAGCTTGCCAACCGCTCCAACACGCCGTTGCTGTTCCTGCACAACACCACCGGCTACATGGTGGGTAAGGAGTACGAGGAGGGCGGCATGATCAAGCACGGATCGATGATGATCAATGCGGTTGCCAACTCCAAGGTTCCGCACATCTCGATCCTGCTCGGAGCGTCGTACGGCGCCGGTCACTACGGCATGTGCGGACGGGCATTCGATCCGAGATTCCTCTTTGCCTGGCCCAGTTCCAAGTCCGCCGTCATGGGCGGTGCGCAGCTCGCCGGCGTCATCTCCATCGTGGGACGCGCTGCTGCCGAGGCCCGCGGCCAGGTTTTCGACGAGCAGGCTGATGCCGGCATGCGAGCGATGATCGAGAACCAGATCGAGGCCGAGTCACTTCCGATGTTCCTGTCCGGGCGTCTGTACGACGACGGCGTCATCGATCCCCGAGACACCCGCACCGTGGTGGGAATGTGCCTGTCGGCCATTGCCACCGCCCCGATCGAAGGCACCGAGAACTTCGGCGTCTTCCGTATGTGAGGCACGCCGTGACAATCACTTCAGTACTGGTCGCCAATCGTGGCGAAATCGCCCGCCGTGTCTTTGCAACCTGCCGCAAGAACGGAATCGGGACGGTCGCGGTCTTTTCCGACGCGGATGCCGACAGTCCTCACGTCGCCGAAGCCGACGCCTCGGTTCGCCTGCCGGGTAACACGCCTGCCGAGACATACCTGCGGGGCGAGCTCATCATCGCCGCCGCCAAGGCTTCGGGCGCCGACGCGATTCACCCCGGCTACGGATTCCTCTCCGAGAACGCGGAGTTCGCGCGCAGCGTCATCGATGCCGGACTGACATGGATCGGTCCGCCCGTCGAATCCATCGAGCTCATGGGATCGAAGGTCGAGTCCAAGAAGATCATGGACGCGGCCGGAGTTCCGGTGCTGTCCGAACTCGATCCCGCTGCGGTGACCGACGCTCATTTGCCAGTGCTGATCAAGGCGTCGGCGGGCGGCGGCGGACGCGGAATGCGTGTCGTTCGTGAATTGTCGGCGCTGGAAGGCGAACTGGAAGCGGCGCGGCGTGAGGCGCAGTCCGCCTTCGGCGACCCGACTGTCTTCTGCGAGCGCTACCTCGAGACCGGTCGGCACATCGAGGTCCAGGTCATGGCCGACCGCCACGGTGGGGTGTGGGCGGTGGGGGAGCGCGAGTGCTCGATCCAGCGTCGGCATCAGAAGGTGGTCGAAGAGGCACCGTCGCCGCTCGTGCAGCGCATCCCCGCCATGCGCGACAAGCTCTTCGACGCCTCGCGGCTCGCAGCCAACGCCATCGGTTACGAAGGAGCAGGAACCGTTGAATTCCTGGCTGACGAAAAAGGCGACTTCTTCTTCCTGGAAATGAACACCCGTTTGCAGGTAGAGCATCCGGTCACCGAGTGCACCACCGGACTCGATCTGGTGGAACTGCAATTGCAGGTCGCTTCAGGTGAAGCACTTCCGGACGACCAACCGGAGATCCGGGGGCATTCGATCGAGGTGCGACTGTACGCCGAGGACCCCGCCAAGAACTGGCAGCCTCAGAGTGGAACCGTTCACCACATCGAGTTGCCCGGTGACCCGCAAGAATTCAGTGTTCTGCGTGAGCAGGGCGTTCGCCTCGACTCCGGCGTCGTCGACGGCAGTGTTGTCGGCGTCCACTACGACCCGATGTTGGCCAAGATCATCTCGTACGCGCCGACGCGGACAGCAGCTGCCCGGCTGCTCGCGTCGACGCTGGCGCGCACCAGGATTCACGGCCTGCGCACCAACCGCGATCTGCTCGTCAATGTCCTGGCTCACCCCGCCTTCATTGCCGGGGACACCGATACGGCGTTCTTCGAGACCCATGACCTCGAGAAGTTGTCAACGCCTCTGGCCGACACCGACGCCGAAAGGCTTTCGGCGCTAGCGGCGGCACTTGCCGATGCCGCGCACAACCGGGCGTCGGCGCGCGTCATCGGCCGCTTGCCCAGCGGGTGGCGCAACCTGCCGTCGCAGCCGCAGAGCAAGAGCTACTCCACTGCGTCGGGCGACTACGACGTCCGCTACTCCCTGAGTCGAAGCGGCGTGTTGAACGCAGAAGGCTTCGACGACGTGAGCGTGGTATCGGCAACTGCTGCCCGAGTAGTGCTCGAGCAGAGCGGAGTACAGCGCTCGTTCGACGTGGCGGCATACGGGAGTGAGATTTTTGTCGACTCCTCGCTGGGGCCGGTCGCGTTGACGGCAGCACCGCGCTTCGTGGATCCGTCGGCGGAAGTCGCCGCCGGTTCGTTGCTCGCTCCGATGCCGGGATCGGTTATCCGCCTCGGCGCCGCACTCGGTGACACCGTCACTGCCGGCCAGCCGATTCTGTGGCTAGAGGCCATGAAGATGGAACACACCGTCACCGCGCCGACTGCCGGTGTCCTGGTAGAACTTCCGGTCGCCGTCGGCCAGCAGGTCGAAGTCGGATCGGTACTCGCACGTGTGGAAGAACCCGCTACAGAAGAGGAAGCATGATGAGTTTCATCGAAACCGAAGAGCAGAAGGAACTGCGGGCATCCGTTTCCAAACTGGGTGAGCGCTTCAACTACGTCGACTACGTGCTGCCCAAGGCGCGCAAGGGTGAGCCGCTCACCGAATTGTGGAACGAGGCGGGCAAACTCGGATTCCTGGGCGTCAACCTGCCGGAGGAATACGGCGGCGGCGGTGCCGGTATCTACGAACTCGCGCTGGTGCAGGAGGAATTGGCGGCACAGGGTGCCGGTCTGCTCCTGGTTGTCGTATCCCCGGCCATCTGCGGCACCATCATCGGCAAGTACGGCACGGCGGAGCAGAAGCAGCAGTGGCTACCCAGCCTCGCCGACGGCTCCAAGATCATGGCGTTCGGAATCACCGAGGCCGACGCCGGTTCCAACTCTCATCAGATCACCACGACGGCACGCAGGGATGGCGACGACTGGATCCTGAGCGGCAACAAGATCTACATCTCGGGTGTCGATCAGGCTGACGCCGTCCTCATCGTTGCGCGCACCGAGGACTCCAAGACCGGCAAGCTCAAGCCCGCTCTGTTCATCGTCCCCACGGATTCTCCCGGATTCGTGAAGACGCAGATGGAGATGGACATCATCGAACCGGACCACCAGTTCATCCTGTTCCTCGACGACGTCCGTCTGCCGGCCGACGCTCTGGTCGGCGAAGCCGATGCCGCCCTGATGCAGTTGTTCGCCGGCCTCAACCCCGAGCGCATCCTGGGTGCGTCGATGGCCATCGGCATGGGCCGTTACGCCCTGAACGCTGCGGTGAAGTTCGCCAACGAGCGCACGGTGTGGAAGACGCCGATCGGTGCGCACCAAGGTATTTCGCATCCCCTCGCGCAGGTGAAGATCGAACTCGAGCTCGCCAAGCTGATGATGCAGAAGGCCGCGGTCCTCTACGACAGTGGTGACGATTTCGGTGCTGCCGAAGCCGCGAACATGGCAAAGTACGCCGCCGCCGAAGCCAGCATCAAGGCGCTCGATCAGGCGATCCAGACGCACGGCGGCGCAGGCCTGACGAAGGAATACGGGTTGGCCGCCATGCTCGGCGCGGCCCGTATCGCCCGCGTCGCGCCGGTGAGCCGCGAGATGATCCTCAACTTCGTCTCGCAGCACTCTCTCGGTCTGCCGCGGTCGTACTAAACGGTCCTACTGAAGAGGAGACTCATGACGGATCAGGACAAGCCATACGTACGGTACGAAGTATCGGGCGGTGCTGCCACGATCACTCTCGACTCACCCCACAACCGCAACGCGATTTCGACGCGGTTGGTCACGGAGTTACAAGCGGGGTTGACGTCATCGGCCGCCGATCCGGCAGTTCGAGCGGTGGTGCTCACCCACACCGGTGGAACATTCTGTGCGGGAGCCGATCTCAGCGAGGCTTCCGGATCGTCCGCGTCACCGGAAGAGGCCGTCAAAGAACGAGGGCGGGGAATGCTGACGCTCTTGCGCAGCATTCTCGAGCTTCCCAAGCCGGTGATCGGGCGCATCGACGGTCACGTCCGAGCCGGGGGTATGGGTCTTGTCGGGGCGTGCGACATTGTCGTCGCCGGACCGGCGAGCACCTTCGCGGTGACGGAATCACGGTTGGGTTTGGCAGCGTCCATCATTTCGCTCACGGTCCTACCGAGGCTCGACCAGCGATCTGCGAGCCGATACCTGCTCACCGGAGAGAAGTTCGGCCAGCACGAGGCCGAATCCATCGGACTCGTCACCGCCGCGTCGCAGGACACGGGGGAGTCGATCACCGAACTGCTCGGCACCTTGCGCCAATGTTCACCGCAGGGACTTGCCGAATCGAAGTGGATCACGACGCGTTCGGTCCTGGCCGGATTCGACCGTGACGGCGAGGAGATGATCGCGCAGTCGGCCCGGCTGTTTTCCTCTGACGAGGCTCGTGAGGGCATGATGTCTTTCTTGCAGAAGCGTCCAGCAGCCTGGGCGCAGTAGAACTGCGCACTGGAACACAGCGGTAGAAAGGATGGCGGCGCGATGACTCGAGAACCCAAGCAGGACCGAAGTCGAGTCACGCGCTCCCACCTGCTCGAAGTGACTGTGGAGTGTCTCGCCGAACTCGGATGGAGCGCAACGACGATGAGCGTCGTCGCCCAGCGTGCCGGGGTGTCCCGCGGTGCGATGCAGCATCACTTCCCGACCCGCGAGGACCTCATCACCGCGGCGCTCGAGGTGATGTTCGACGCCAGGATGGATCAGGCACGAAAGGAATCGACCGACCTTCCGGTGGGTGCCGGACGAACCGAGGCGGTCATTTCGCGGTTGGTCGAGTACTACACCGGGACTCTGTTCAAAGCAGCACTGCAGGTGTGGACGGCCGCTGCCTCCGACCCCGACCTGCGGGCCCGCGTGTTGCCCCTCGAGGAACGGTTCGGGCGCATCGCGCACCGCATGGCCGTCGAGAGTCTGGGTGTCGACGACTCCGATCCGGTGACGCACCGTTTGGTACAGGCGACCCTGGACCTGGCCCGCGGGCTGGGGCTGGCAGATGTCTTGACCGACGACTCGCGTCGACGCACCGAGGTGGTCAAACAATGGGCGGCGCAATTGGATTCCACGCTGGTTCGGGTACCGGTCCCGACTCCCTGAATCGGTAGCGGCGTGGCGGCGACCGATGAGCGAGGTGCGCACGTGGCGTGTGTCGGGGGCCACCGAGAAGTACAGTCGGCTCCATGGCCGCACGCACCCTCACTTCGATCGGGACTTCGGTATTGGTCTCGGCTGCCGTGCTTTCGGCGGTGGTCGGCTGCAGCTCCGACGACGGGTCCGCCGATCGGCCGGGGGACGACGCCAGTTCGCCGGCGCTCGCACCCACCGATCCCGGTCCGATGTTCGCCGAATGCGGCTCGGTGACCGACGAAGAAGTTGTCAATGCCTTCAACCTCGGCGCTTTTGCGACGACGACGCGCAACGGCGTCGGTTGCCAGTGGGAGGTCGCTGGTTCGAGCGGTCCGAGCGTCAGTTTCTCCTGGTACCGCGGTAGCCCGATCGGCCGCGAACGGGCCGGGTCCGACCTGCTCGGACGTCCCGCCGCCGACATCACGATCGGTGGTCATCAAGGCTTCATCGCGTCCACGGCAGGTTCGCTGTGCGAGTTGGGTATCGCGTTCGGCGGAGACTTCGTGCACTGGTCGATCACCTACGGTTTGCTGCCACCGACCGCGGATCCATGCACGGTGGCGCGGGATCTGATGGAAAAAACAGTTTCGAGGGCACAGTGAAGTTCGAGGGCGCCGTGAAGCGCGTACGGATCGGGCTCGCCCTGGCTGGATCGCTGGTTCTGCTGACAGGCTGCGGCTCGGTGGTCATCGGGACTCCCCGTGCGGAGGGCAGCTACGGCGGTAGTGACAGCCAGGAATTCGCCAACGTCCTCCAAGAATGCGAGGCCGTCACCGACGAGCAGATCGCCGGTGCCGTGGGTGCCGACGCCGTCGGGCGTGGGTTCTTCGGCGCCATCTGCCGTTGGGACGGCATCGGGGCCGCGGGTCCGATCAAGATCACCTTCAACTGGTTCGAGACGGGCACCCTCGATCACGAGCGCGCTGCATTCGAACATCTGGGATACGTGGTGGCGAAAATCGACATCAACGGCAGTGGCGGTTACGAGGTTCGCCAGCCGGCCGATCCGCAGAGTTGCGGCGTGAGCGCGAGCGCACCGGCCGGGGGAGTGTTCGGTTGGTGGGTCACCGAGCCGCAGGGCGGCGCGGATCCGTGCGAGGCTGCGGCAAAGCTCGGCGCGTTGACGTTGAACCGCAGCATCTGATCGTGACCGGTCCGGCTGCGTGGTCTGAGTTTGCAGCCAGAGTGTCTGGTCAGAGCGTGAGGTCACTATCACCGTGGCCTCGCTTTGACCTCGTGGCGCGCCGACAGGTATCGTTATGGGTCGTGTCCGGCATGCCCGGGCCGATCTGTGTGCCTAGCTAGGTATTGCCGTGCGCGCGTTCGAGCAGAAACTGCTGATGAACGAGCATCCGGCTGCCTGTGTGGGGGTATGCGACACGCCCGACCTCGGGGGCAGTGCGCGGCATGAAAGTGCTGAGTACAGACTCTGAGGTGGGTGAGGAGCAGCAGCTCTCTTGCTCCAACTGCTAGATCCCTAATTTCAGAACAGCCACGTTTTCGAACGGCCCGAGTTCGCTCGAGCAGTCTGTTCGTCACAAGAAAGCCGGTAAATGCCAACCATCAACCAGCTGGTCCGCAAGGGTCGCCGCGACAAGACCGCCAAGGTCAAGACGGCAGCCCTCAAGGGCAGCCCGCAGCGTCGTGGCGTGTGCACTCGCGTGTACACCACCACCCCCAAGAAGCCGAACTCCGCGCTCCGTAAGGTCGCACGTGTTCGCCTCACGACTTCGGTCGAGGTCACCGCGTACATCCCCGGTGAAGGTCACAACCTTCAGGAGCACTCCATGGTGCTCGTCCGTGGCGGTCGTGTGAAGGACCTCCCGGGTGTCCGTTACAAGATCATCCGCGGCTCCCTGGACACCCAGGGTGTCAAGGGTCGCAAGCAGGCACGCAGCCGCTACGGCGCCAAGAAGGAGAAGAGCTAATGCCACGTAAGGGCCCCGCTCCGAAGCGCCCGCTCATCAACGACCCGGTTTACGGTTCCCCGTTGGTGACGCAGCTCGTCAACAAGATCCTGCTGGACGGCAAGAAGTCCACCGCAGAGCGAATCGTGTACCAGGCTCTCGAGCAGGCACGCGAGAAGACCGGCACCGATCCGGTCGTCACTCTCAAGCGCGCCCTGGACAACGTCAAGCCTGCACTCGAGGTTCGTAGCCGCCGCGTCGGTGGCGCTACCTACCAGGTGCCGGTCGAGGTTCGTCCCGGTCGTTCCACCACGCTGGCACTGCGCTGGCTGGTCACCTTCTCGCGTGCACGTCGTGAGAAGACCATGGTCGAGCGTCTCGCCAACGAGCTCCTCGATGCCAGCAATGGCCTCGGTGCAGCTGTGAAGCGTCGCGAAGACACTCACAAGATGGCCGAAGCCAACAAGGCATTCGCCCACTACCGCTGGTGATGTAAAGCGTCGGAGCAACTGCCATCGGGTGGGGCTCCGACGCTTGTCGCCGTTGGCGACCTGATCATCTCGCCGGTTTCCGGACGCAGGTGGCCAGGTTCGCCTCGGCAGAGACATAATTGAAAGACCATGGCCTTGACGGTGGAACACACCGGATACGGCCGACACCCGAAAACCAAGCAACGAGCGGGGAAGAAACCTGTGGCACAGGAAGTGCTGACTGACCTGAACAAGGTCCGCAACATCGGCATCATGGCGCACATCGATGCCGGCAAGACCACCACCACCGAGCGCATCCTGTTCTACACCGGTGTCAATTACAAGATCGGTGAGACGCACGACGGTGCGTCGACGACGGACTGGATGGAGCAGGAGAAGGAACGCGGCATCACGATCACGTCTGCCGCCGTGACTTGCTTCTGGAACAACAACCAGATCAACATCATCGACACCCCCGGCCACGTCGACTTCACGGTCGAGGTGGAGCGGTCGCTGCGCGTGCTCGACGGCGCAGTTGCTGTCTTCGACGGTAAGGAAGGTGTCGAGCCGCAGTCCGAGCAGGTTTGGCGTCAGGCTGCCAAGTACGACGTTCCGCGCATCTGCTTCGTCAACAAGATGGACAAGATGGGCGCGGACTTCTACTTCACAGTCCAGACCATCATCGACCGTCTCGGCGCGAAGCCGCTCGTTCTCCAGCTGCCCATCGGCGCTGAGGACGACTTCGACGGCGTCGTCGACCTGGTCGAGATGCGTGCCATCACCTGGCGCGGCGTAGTTCCGACCGGTGCACTGCCGACCATCGAAGAGATCCCCGCGGACCTCGTCGAGAAGGCTGCAGAGTACCGCGAGAAGCTGCTCGAAACCGTTGCCGAGTCCGACGAAGCTCTCATGGAGAAGTACTTCGGCGGCGAAGAGCTCACGGTCGAGGAAATCAAGGGCGCCATCCGCAAGATGACGGTCGCTTCCGAGCTGTACCCGGTCATCTGTGGCTCCGCGTTCAAGAACAAGGGCGTTCAGCCCATGCTCGACGCAGTCATCGATTACCTGCCGAACCCGCTGGACATCGGCGAGGTCGTCGGCCACAAGCTCGGTGACGAAGAAGTAGAGATCACTCGCAAGCCGAGCAAGGAAGAGCCGTTCTCGGCTCTCGCCTTCAAGATCGCTGCTCACCCGTTCTTCGGCAAGCTGACCTTCGTCCGCGTGTACTCGGGTCGTATCGATCCGGGCGCTCAGGTGCTCAACGCAACCAAGGGCAAGAAGGAGCGCATCGGAAAGCTCTTCCAGATGCACGCCAACAAGGAGAACCCGGTAGACGAGGCCGTAGCCGGCCACATCTACGCAATGATCGGCCTCAAGGACACCACCACCGGTGACACCTTGTGCGATCAGGCGAGCCCCATCGTCCTCGAGTCGATGTCGTTCCCCGCGCCGGTCATCCAGGTCTCCATCGAGCCCAAGACCAAGTCCGACCAGGAAAAGCTGGGCGTCGCGATCCAGAAGCTCGCCGAAGAGGATCCGACCTTCTCGGTCGAACTCGACGAAGAGACCGGTCAGACCGTCATCGGCGGTATGGGCGAGCTCCACCTCGACATCCTCGTCGACCGCATGCGTCGCGAGTTCAAGGTCGAGGCGAACGTCGGTAAGCCGCAGGTTGCGTACCGCGAGACCATCACCAAGAAGGTCGAGAAGCACGACTACACCCACAAGAAGCAGACGGGTGGCTCGGGCCAGTTCGCAAAGGTCATCATCGCTCTGGAGCCTTTCGTGGGCGAAGACGGTGCTACCTACGAGTTCGAGAACAAGGTCTCCGGCGGACGTATCCCGCGCGAGTACATCCCCTCCGTGGATGCTGGTGCGCAGGACGCGATGCAGTACGGTGTTCTCGCCGGCTACCCGCTCGTGAACCTGAAGCTGTCGCTGCTCGATGGTGCTTACCACGACGTCGACTCCTCGGAAATGGCGTTCAAGGTTGCCGGTTCGCAGGCACTGAAGGAAGCCGCCCGCAAGGCCGGCCCCGTCATTCTCGAGCCGCTCATGGCTGTCGAGGTCACAACGCCCGAGGAGTACATGGGCGACGTGATCGGCGACCTCAACTCCCGCCGTGGCCAGATCCAGGCCATGGAGGAACGCAGTGGTGCCCGTGTCGTGAAGGCGCTGGTTCCGCTCTCGGAGATGTTCGGTTACATCGGTGACCTGCGGTCGAAGACCCAGGGCCGTGCGAACTTCTCCATGGTGTTCGATTCCTACGCAGAGGTTCCCGCGAACGTCTCGAAGGAAATCATCGCCAAGGCGACGGGCGAGTAAGCACAGCGAGCTCCCCAGCCCGCGCCGGCAAGTGACCTCGGTTGCTTCCGGCACGAAGCACGACCAAGTAACAACCAACCGCACTGCTGCATACGGCAAGCAACAACAGTCCAGGAGGACACAAAGTGGCGAAGGCGAAGTTCGAGCGGACGAAGCCGCACGTGAACATCGGCACCATTGGTCACGTCGACCACGGCAAGACCACGACGACGGCGGCCATCACCAAGGTTCTCGCGGATGCATTCCCCGACCTGAACGAGGCTTCGGCCTTCGATCAGATCGACAAGGCTCCCGAGGAAAAGGCTCGTGGCATCACGATCAACATCTCGCATGTTGAGTACCAGACGGAAAAGCGCCACTACGCGCACGTCGATGCACCGGGTCACGCCGACTACATCAAGAACATGATCACCGGCGCAGCTCAGATGGACGGCGCTATCCTCGTCGTCGCAGCTACCGACGGCCCGATGCCCCAGACGCGCGAGCATGTCCTGCTCGCTCGCCAGGTTGGCGTTCCTTACATCCTCGTCGCCCTGAACAAGGCCGACATGGTTGACGATGACGAGATCCTCGAGCTCGTCGAGATGGAGGTCCGCGAACTGCTGGCCGCTCAGGAATTCGACGAGGAAGCCCCCGTCATTCCGATCTCGGCACTCAAGGCACTCGAGGGTGACCCGAAGTGGACGCAGTCCATCCTCGACCTGATGGCTGCAGTCGACGAGTCCATCCCGGACCCGGTCCGCGAGACGGACAAGCCCTTCCTCATGCCCGTCGAGGATGTCTTCACGATCACCGGCCGTGGCACGGTTGTCACCGGTCGTATCGAGCGTGGCTCGGTCAACGTGAACGAGGAGGTGGAGATCGTCGGCATCAAGGAGACCTCCACCAAGACCACCGTCACGGGTATCGAGATGTTCCGCAAGCTGCTCGACTCGGGCCAGGCCGGCGACAACGTCGGACTGCTCGTTCGTGGCATCAAGCGCGAAGATGTCGAGCGTGGACAGGTTGTCGTCAAGCCGGGCACCACGACTCCCCACACGGAGTTCGAGGGCCAGGCATACATCCTGTCGAAGGACGAGGGCGGCCGCCACACCCCGTTCTTCAACAACTACCGCCCGCAGTTCTACTTCCGTACCACGGACGTTACGGGCGTCGTGACGCTGCCTGAGGGCACCGAGATGGTCATGCCCGGTGACAACACCGAGATGTCCGTCAAGCTCATCCAGCCTGTCGCCATGGACGAGGGCCTGCGCTTCGCAATTCGCGAAGGCGGCCGTACGGTCGGCGCCGGCAAGGTTGCCAAGATCATCAAGTGAGACTCTTGTCTCGCTAGCTGATTCACAGCACTAGGAAAGGCGCTCATTCCCTTCGGGGAGTGAGCGCCTTTTCTGTGTCTGTGGTCAGGTGGTCTGCGATCGGTTGTTCGGGGTGCTTCTACTTGGAGGCTTCTACCCGGTCGAGATGCAACAGAACCTGTACCGCGACAGGTGAGCCGTCGAGGCTTCGCCTGGTTGCACGGGCGATGTGTTCGGCCGAAGTGGTGAAGCCGGCGACATCGATCGCCGGGTCTGCGGTGACGACAATCGACAGCGTTGGCAGTCCGCGATCGATCGTCGCTTTGCTTCTGGTGCTGCGCACGCCGCTCAGTTGGGCGAGTTCTGCCGCTACGCCGTCGGCGACCGGTCCCAGATCCACACTGACGTCTGTGCCGGACTCGTTGTGCCGCAATGTGACTGCGCTCGTTCGGCGTCGACGAAGGTTCAGGTACAACAGCCCGAAACCGGCGAAGACGCAGAGGACAAAGGTGCCCGACAGCACCCAGTGCCACCAAGGCTCCTCCGGAAGACCGAAGAGGACCTCACGATCGAGTCGTGACACCCAGGTCCTGATCAGTGAGGCACCCGCGTCCCACGCGATGGCGTATGCGCCCGCCGCGAGGAGTGCGATTCCGACGATGAGGACGATGGTCCGATCGACCGCGGAGATCCAACGGTTCACGAGGCGTCCTTTCGTCGTACTGGCGCTTCTCTCACGACTATCGAAAGCTGCAGTGGCTGCTGGAGTATCGCGAGATGAGGCCGAACTGCCGCGTCGACGGCCGCGGCAAGTTCGGTTCGATCGCCACCGGTGGATTCGATGTGGACCTTGATGTGTTTGCGGTCGACACTGGTGTGGGCCGAGTCGACGCCGGGAACGACCGCTGCGTGGCTACTGCACAGACGTGCAATGTCCGTCGGCCGCATCCATACCGTCGATGCGCTCGGGTTACCCAACGGCACATGGGTTTTCGCCCGGCGTTTGAGGGCGGACATGATCAGGACAACGCCCGCGACGACGGCAGCGATGGCCACCGGAAGCAGCCACGGTTGCCAGTGCAGACGCGACGTCCACTCCACGGAGTTTCGGATCCAGGGCGCCGAATCGAAGGTTCCGCGGTTGATGAACCATTCGCGCGAGACCACGAAAGCGAGTGCGAGTAGACCGCACGCGATGACGACGGCTGACACCGCGGCGGCGGGGTTCGCGGAGGGAACTCGAGGTGGAATCGGATCCGAGAGTGCCTCCTGTGCGGGGCCTTCTGCGATTTCGACGCCGGAAACACAGGAGTCGTCAGAACCCTCGGTTGCCGCGATCATGACGTTCATGTCGTGGAGGGGCAGGCCGGTCAGCGACTCGACGCTGCGTCCGACTTCTGCCCGCACGCGACCGGTCAGTTCGGTGACCGAACATGGCCAGGACACAGCGAGGAACAGATTGATGGCCACGGCGTCGCTGCCCATCGAGATGTCGGCTCGCGGAAGGTCGCGCCCGGTCAGGCGGGTCAAGCCACCGGACTGGCGGACCACCCCCGGGACGTTCACCGCTGCGGCAGTGGCTATCTTGGCCATCGCCCGGTCCTTGATGACCAGTGAACCTCGTAGGCCGGGATCGTCTGCCGCGTTCGGAGTGGTCGGCTCAGCCACGGCCACGGCTTCGGAGGATCGCGCCGAGATCGAGATGTCCGTCGCGGTGTGCTCCGATCGCCATACCGGCGGCGCCGAGCAGGACGGCGAAGACGAATCCGCTGAATCCGCCCATGATTCCGGCGAGCGCGAGGAGCAGACCGACCAGCAGTCCGACGGTAGTGCTGTTCATGTCAGTTCCCTTCTCGAATGTTCGGTGCGATCTCGGTGACGGTGGAAAGCTCGGTGACTGCATCTTCGGAATTTTCGGGTGGATATCCCGCTGTCGACAAGTCTCCGACGGTCACGTTCACCGGTACGTCGACCAACCGTGCCACCACCGCTCGGACGCGTTCGGCGACGCCGCGAACGTCGGCCGGATAGTGAACGGAAATGTGTACCGCACAAGAGTTTTCGTCGACGACGACGCCGGTGACTCGGCGTCCGGGGAGGTAGGTTCCCACCTCACCGAATTGCCCGCCGTGCAGATCTGCCACTTCCGGGATCGCAAGAACTGCGTCGGCGACGACCTCGGCCGCGTCGATCTCGCGGCCGGCGTCGGCGGTACTCACTGAACCCTCGGCTTGGCTTCCGGATCGGTACTGCCGCCGCTCTCTGCATCCTCGAAGAGCATGACGTCGAAGACGGTGATGTTGACCTCGGTGACCTCGAGACCCGTCATGCTTTCGACTGCGGCAATGACGTTTCGGCGGATACCCACCGCCAATTCGTGGAGTGCGACGCCGTATTCGGCGACAATGCCGATGTCGATGGCGGCTTGTTTCTCGCCCACTTCCACCGCCACGCCCTGGGCATGGTTGACGCGGGCGCCCGGAATGCGGTCGCGAAGTGCCCCCACCGCGCGCGCGGTGCCCCCACCGACGTCGTACACGCCGTTGATCTCGCGGGTCGCGATACCGGCGATCTTGGCGACCACGGCGTCGGCGATGATCGTCTTGCCCTGGGTGCTGACTAGTTCCGCGCCACCGTCGGCGCCGAATCGGACGCTGTTCTTTTCACTGGAATCGCTGGTCATGGGGGCTCCCTGCTCATGTGTCAGTGCGTGCGTCTGAAGTACCTCCAACTGTAGTGACTGGTAGGTGGCCATGCGGGATGCACCACACCTACTCCGGCATTTGGTATGGCAGAGTCGGGGGCAAATAGTGACGGCGTTCATAGTGAGCGCTGCTAGTGACGTGGGTCGGACAGGGTGGTACGTGGTGGCACGGATAGTGATCGTGGGTGCGGGGTTGTCGGGGCTGCGGACCGTGGAGGAACTGCGACGAGCAGGCTTCGAGGGTGAATTGACGCTCGCCGGTGGGGAAACACATCTGCCATACGACCGGCCGCCGCTGTCGAAGGAAGTGATCCGCGGCGACAAGGACGAGACGACGCTGCGTCCGGCAGAGTTCTACGTCGAGAACAAGGTCGATCTCAAGCTCGGTTCGCCCGCGACCTCGGTGGACACTGCCGCAAAGTCGGTGGCGTTCGCGGACGGATCCACCCTCGACTACGACGAGTTGGTCATCGCGACCGGACTGACTCCGCGTCGCATTGCCGGCCTTCCGGAGCTGTCCGGAGTGCACGTTCTGCGCTCCATCGAGGAGGCGCTGGCCCTTCGCGCCGAGCTGGCTCCCGGCAAGCGTGCGCTGATCGTCGGGGCCGGCTTCATTGGCTGCGAACTGGCCGCCAGCATGAAGTCTCACGGCGTCGACGTCGTGTTGCTCGAGCCTCAGCCGACACCGCTGGCGTCGGTGCTCGGCCCCACCGTTGGCGCCCTCGTCGAACGTCTGCATCGGAACGAGGGCGTCGATGTCCGCGTCGGCACCGGCTTGACCTCGTTGTCCGGCGACGGAGCGGTTGCCACTGCGACCTTGAGCGACGGTTCGGAGATCCCGGTCGACGTGGTGGCGATCGGAGTCGGTTCGGTGCCGGTCACGGGATGGCTCGATGGTTCGGGAATCGAACTCGACAACGGAGTGCTCTGCGACGGCGTCGGCCGCACCAGTACCGAACACGTCTGGGCCGTCGGCGACGTCGCGTCCTGGCAGATCGGTGATCGACGCAAGCGCGTCGAACACTGGACCAATGCGGGCGACCAGGCCAAGATCCTGGCGGGAGCGCTCACCGGAACGGGTGATCCCGATGCGCCGGCGCAGGTTCCCTACTTCTGGAGCGATCAGTACGACGTCAAGATCCAGGCGTTGGGGACCGTCGCACCCACGGACACCGTTTACATCGTCAAGGACGACGGCCGAAAGTTCGTCGCCTACTACGAGCGCGACGGTGTGCTGGCAGCTGTCGTCGGCGGAGGTAGCGCGGGAGCGGTGATGAAGATGCGCGCCAAGATCGCAGCCGGCACGCCCATCTCTGACGTGTTGGAGTCCACACCGGCCTGAACGGATGAGGCAGGACCGGTTCCGAGGCGATAGATTTGTGCGGTGATCGTTGCACTCATCGACTCGGGACTGGGCCTGCTCCCTACCTCTGCGTGGCTCAGACGCCTGCGCCCGGATCTCGATCTGGTGCTCTCCCTGGATCCGGACGGTGCCCCCTGGGGCCCCAAGCCTGAGCCGTGGGTCGTCGACCGGGTACTCGGTGCGGTGCGGCGGAGCCTCGATCGTGGGGCTCAGGTCATCGTTCTTCCATGCAATACCGCCAGCGTCACCGCGCTGCCGCACGTGCGAAAACTGGTCGGGCCGGAAGTACCGGTCATCGGAACGGTGCCCGCGATCAAACCCGCCGCTGCCGCGTGCGATTCAGTGGCGATCTGGGCTACAGCCGCGACGACGGCCAGCCGGTACCAAGCCGATCTGATCGAGCAGTTCGGCAACGGCGCCAAGGTCGTCGGAGTGCCGTGCCACGGCCTGGCCGATTCGATAGATCTCGGTGATCGTGCAGCCTCACTTGCTGCCATCGATTCCGCGGTTGCCCGGACGCCGGACGACGTCAGCGGCGTTGTCCTCGGGTGCACCCACTACCCACTGCTCGCCGACGAGATCGCAGCACGGTTACCCGCCGGCGTCACACTCTTCGACAGCGCCGAAGCCGTTGCACGACAGACTCTGCGGCGGATCGACGGGCTCGGTGCCGCGGGCGAAGGATCGGGAACCGTCGAGGTGTTCGTGAGCGGTCGTCCGGGCGCACTACCGCCCAGCGCCGAAGCCTTCGACGCCGGGCGGTTGTTGGGCGCGATCAAAGCCTGATCCAGCCTGTATTCAGCCATTCATCAATGGGCGGCTACGCCGCCGTGACCCCCGTGATGCATCCGCGCACTCATCACCGGCATCGCACTCACCGCGACCACAACGGTCAGAACCCCGACAACCCAGGCCGTCCACGACGCACCGCGCAGAGCGTCGAAGTTCATCACCCAGGGTGAAATGAACATCAAGACGCCGAAAACACCCATCGCGTAATCCGCCATGGCCATGTCCGGACGTGCCATGTGCGCCAGACCCGACAGTGCAACCAGGACACCCAGGACGACGAGTGACCACATTGCCCGATCGGTGGTGTCGAGCCACATCGGCGAGAGAGCCGCAAAGACGCCGAGAACCACCGCGACGGCATCTTGCATTCGATTCCACGACTTCATGACGAGACCTCCAAAGACGAGAGTGTGTCCACCTGTAGTACACGCCCGCGGAAGATCGAGATCAACTCTCCGCCAATTGCATTCGCGTTGCAGTTAGAGGCGATGCGGAGGCTCGAATATCAAGATTTGTGACCATTCGTCCGGATGGCCACGAGCCCGCGCGGCGCGCTTGCCGCGATATGTCCCGAGAGTGCCATGAGGGTGAGAGTGGTGAATGCGATAGCGGCGGTGATCATGGGTGGTCCTTTCACTGACTGTCCTCGAGTGTCGTCTGCCGACCTGTGGCCGAGCAGGGCACACGGTGTGAGGACGCTGAGAGAATCGAAGAGTCCGCACAGACGACCCGTGAGAAGGTTCTGGGGTGACGCAATCGAGTGCCCCGGACGTGATCGAGCAGTTGGCCGACCTCGCGGATCCCGCAGATGCCGTCCACTTGCAACGGTTCTTCAAGACAGCGCCGGGGGAGTACGGCGAGGGTGACGTATTCATCGGCGTGCGAGTACCGAAGACGCGATCGGTGGTGAAGAAGCACGTCGGACTCGCGTTGCCTCAGATACGTCTCCTTCTCGACAGTGACGTTCACGAGCACCGATTGGCCGGGCTGCTGATCCTGGTCGCTCAATTCGAAAAAGTCAGTCGCCCAAAATTTTTCGACGACGAGGGCCGCGCTCGCATCGCAGGCTTCTATCTGACCGCTGTCGAGGACGGGCGGGTCAACAATTGGGATCTGGTGGATTCGTCCGCCGGACAGATCCTCGGCGGCTGGCTGTACGACCGAGATCGCCGGCTGATCTTCGAGCTTTCCGATTCGGGTGACCTGTGGCGACGACGGGTGGCGCTGCTGACGACGTACGGATTCATCACTCGCGGCGACGCGTCGACCACGCTCGAGCTTGCCGCGCAGGTGCTGGGTGATCGACGAGACCTGACCCAGAAAGCGATGGGTTGGATGCTCCGCGAGGTGGGCAAGCGGGTGGATCGGGATTTGTTGACCGGCTTCCTTACTGAGAATGCAGCAGACATGGGACGCACGGCGCTGAGCTACGCGTGCGAACATCTGACCGCAGACGAGCGAGCGCACTTCCGGGCGGCCCGCTAGCGAAGTACCGCTCGGTAGGTTGTGGGACGATTCTCGGTATGCCCGCCACCCGTGTCGAGGCGTCTCGAATTGTGACGATCGGTTCACTGATCGCTGCCGGCGTCGCAGCTCTGTGTTATCTCGTGTACTCCGTTCGGGCCGTCGAACCCGTTGATTTTCTCGTCTACCGCTACGCTGCCCAGGCATTTGCCGCAGGCTCGAACATCTACGAGAGCAACCTTGTCGGCCCGTTGATTGTCGACGAGGGCATGCCGTTCACCTACACCCCGTTCGCGGTGATCTTCCTCTGGCCGACTGTTCTCTTCGACTGGTGGACGGCCTATCTGCTGTGGTCGGCGTTGTGCATCGCGGCGGTGGTGTGGACAGTCGCCAAGTTCACTCCCGCTCGCGTCCCCAAGCGGCCGCTCGTCATGGCGGCATTGGTCCTGGCCGTGTCGGTGACACCCATCGTCAGCGCGCACATCTCCTTCGGCCAGGTGAACCTGGTGCTGATGGTGCTCGTACTGCTCGACGTGACCCGCAGAGGCGATTCGAAATTCGGCCGGTGGTTTCCACGAGGACTTTTGATCGGCGTCGCAGCCGCGATCAAGCTGACGCCGGCGCTGTTCATCGTCTACTTCGTCGTCACGAAGCAGTGGCGACTCGCGATCTGGAGTTCGATCGGATTTGCCGCGGCGACCGCCGTCGCAGCAATGGTGGACCCGGCCGTCAGCTGGACCTTCTGGTCGGACGTCGTCTGGAACCTCAGTGACCGGGTGGACTTGAGCGGGCAGGCGATCGCGAGTGCCGGTAACAGTTCACTGCAGGGCGGACTTGCGGCACTGGGCACATGGACGGAGTCTCTGGCGATGCCGTTGACCGTGCTGTGCGCGGCGGTAGCGCTCTGGGTCGCCCGAGATGTACATCGCGTCGGTCGTGGGGTCGATGCGGCGTTGGTGATCGGTTTGAGTGCGCCGATTCTTTCGCCGATCAGCTGGATTCATCACTGGGTGTATCTCGTGCCTGCTGCCGTCACGGTTCTCTTTCGGCTTCGATCGCCGCTGCAGTTCGGTGCGGCCGCTGTGGGGTTGGCCGTCGTCTATTGCGGGCCGAGCATGGGGCAGCAGTTCATCGAGACGTCGCCGCTCCTGCTGCCGCTGGGGTTGGTCCTTCGTGAGGGCTTCCTGATCGTGACCCTGGTGCTGATTCTTGCGTTGTGGCGGTTGCCCACAACGGCGCCGGAGTGGGTTACGGGGCGGGACTCGGAAGATGGCGCGGAGGATGGCTCCGAAGATGACAAAGCCCCCGATTCCGCAGGGAATCAGGGGCCGTCATGCATCGAAGCAGGGTTCAGAACTCGATCTTCAGGCGATCGGTGATCGGCTTCGCCTGGCAACCGAGGATGTAGCCGTTCGCCACGTCCTCGGCGTCGAGGATCTCGGAGTTGTCCATCTGAACTTCGCCTTCGGTGACGGTGCAGGCACACGACCCGCACTCACCTTCCTGGCAGGAGTACGGAACGTCGAGACCCTTGGCGAGCATGATGTCGACGAGCGTCTGCTTGCGCGGCCAGACGAGGGTGTGGGTTTCACCGTCCAGTTCGACCTCGACGGTTGCGGCGTCGGCAGCTTCCTCGTCGGAGACCTCGGCTACCTCGACGTCACGGAACGGGTCGCCGGCGAGTGAATTGAAGACCTCGGCGTGAACCTGCGTGCGGGGCATGCCCGCTTCTGCCAGTGCCTTGTGGACGGCGTCCATGAAGGGGCCTGGACCGCACATGAAGGCCTCGTACGCGACAAATGGCTTGGCGAGCGTCGCCAGTTGCGAGACAGCGGGGAGTCCCTGCACGGTTTCGATCCAGTGGACCACGGTGAGGCGGCCGGGGTGTTGCGCTGCCAGCTCGCGCAGTTCGGCGCCGAAGATGACGGACTTCTCGTCGCGATTCGCGTAGATCAGCACGACGTTGCCGCTGCCCTGCGTGAGGGCGGACTTGAGAATCGAGATCACCGGAGTGATTCCGCTGCCTGCACCGAAGAGCAGGAAGTCGTGATCGAGCGACTTGGGCGTGAAGACACCTGACGGCGGCAGCACTTCGATGGTGTCGCCGACCTGGAGCTTGTCGCACAGCCAGTTGGAGCCGTAGCCGTCGACAGTTCGCTTGACGGTCACCTTGGGGGCGTCGTCGGTGAAGGGTGAACTGGCCAGGGAGTAGCAGCGTGCGACCGAGCCGGTCTGATCACTCGGGATGCGCAGGGTCAGGAATTGACCTGGCTTGTAGTCGAACTTGTCCTTCAGTTCTGCGGGAATTTCGAACACCAGCGACCGGGCGTCGGAAGTCTCTTCGATGACTCCGGACACGGTGAGTACCGCCGATCGCGAGCTGTGCGGTACCTCGACTGTCGTCATCGCGAAGCTAGTCCTCTCGTGAAGCTGGGTAAAGCGCAGGTCAGTGAAGTGCAACATCTAGAACGTGTTCTAGTTCAATGTTAGCAGTGATGAAAAGCTACTGGGGATCGTAGTCGCCGAGCAACACGTTCCCGATCAGCGGGAACCACGGCAGTCTGATCCGGCCTTCCTGGCGGTCCGGGGTGGCGACGACCTGCCCGAACGGGCGGTTCGCGGGCGGCGTCCGGGCGGTTGAGCTGCCGAAGTCTGTGCACGGGGTGTTTGTCGGTACACAGTGGGAACCAGGTGAGACGCCGGTCACAAAGAATCGGCTCGAATCCCTCCCGCAGTCACATTCGTGCACATCCATGAGGAGATACCGATGGCTATCGAGCTCAACCAGATCTGGGACTTTCCGATCAAGGAGTTCCACCCCTTCCCGCGCGCCCTGATGGGTGTGGGCGCTCACGACATCATCGGTGTGGAGGCCAAGAATCTCGGCTTCAAGCGCACCCTTCTGATGACGACCGGTCTGCGCGGTTCGGGCATCATCGAGGAACTCGTCGGCAAGATCGAGTACCAGGGTGTCGAGGTCGTGCTCTACGACAAGGTCGAGTCGAATCCCAAGGACTACAACGTCATGGAGGCCGCGGCTCTCTATCAGAAGGAGAAGTGCGACTCGATCATCTCGATCGGCGGTGGTTCGAGCCACGACGCCGCCAAGGGTGCTCGCGTCGTGATCGCACACGACGGTCGCAACATCAACGAGTTCGAGGGCTTCGCCAAGTCCACCAACAAGGAGAACCCGCCGCACATCGCCGTATCCACCACGGCTGGAACGGGATCCGAGACGTCGTGGGCATACGTCATCACTGACACCTCGGACATGAACAACCCGCACAAGTGGGTGGGCTTCGACGAGGCGACCATCGTCACGTTGGCGATCGACGATCCGCTGCTCTACTACACCTGCCCTCAGCATTTCACCGCGTATTGCGGCTTCGACGTACTCGCGCACGGCAGTGAACCTTTCGTGTCTCGTCTCGATTTCGCGCCTTCGCTCGGTAACGCGATCTACTCGGTCGAGTTGGTCGCGAAGAACCTGCGCGAGGCCGTCTTCGAGCCGCGCAACCTCAAGGCCCGCGAGGGAATGATGAACGCGCAGTACATTGCCGGACAGGCCTTCAACTCCGGTGGCCTCGGCATCGTTCACTCGATCTCGCACGCGGTCAGTGCATTTTTCGACAGCCACCACGGTTTGAACAACGCCATCGCGTTGCCGCGTGTGTGGGAGTACAACCTGCCTTCGCGCTACGAGCGCTACGCCCAGTTGGCCGGCGCACTCGGTGTCGACACTCGCAACCTCACCACGGTTCAGGCCGCGGACGCTGCCGTCGAGGCTGCCATCCGTCTGGCCAAGGACGTCGGTATCCCCGACAACTTCGGTCAGGTTCGCACAGACTCGTACGCGAAGAACCAGATGAACACCAAGAAGTACGAGGGTCGTGGTGATGTCATCAAGGGTGACGAGAAGACTGTGCGCGCCATCTCCGAGCACATTCAGGACGACTGGTGCACCCCGGGTAACCCTCGTGAGGTCACTGTGGAGTCGATGATCCCGGTTGTCGATCACGCGATCAACAAGTCGTACTTCTAGCAGGGCCTTCGGCCCCGTGCGCGCTTAAGGAGTCCAGAGACTCCTCGAGCGCGCACAGGGGCTGTGCCCCTATCGAAAGGTATTCCATGTCCGGTCGCAGTTTCTCCAGCGGAATCGAAGTGAAAGATGCTCTGCGAGAGCAGGACTACATTGCCGATGACGAGTTCGCGGTAGTCGTTCATCTGGCGACGGCGCTGGGGCGTCCGCTCCTGCTCGAAGGGCCGGCCGGTGTCGGTAAGACGGAACTGGCGAAGTCTCTGGCTGCGATCGGGGGCCGCAAACTGGTGCGATTGCAGTGTTACGAAGGGCTGGACGACAATCGAGCCCTGTACGAATGGGACTACGCGAAGCAACTCCTGCACGTGCAGATGCTTCGCGACCGGATCAGTGATCAGGTTTCCGAATTCGACAGCGTCGCCGAAGCATCCAAGTTTCTGGCCGATCAGGATTTCGGGTTGTACTCCGAGAACTTCCTGTCCGTGCGGCCGCTGCTCGAAGCGATCCTCTCACCCGATCCGGTAGTGCTTCTGGTCGACGAGGTGGACCGCACCGAGGAATCGATGGAAGCACTGCTCCTCGAGATTCTCGCCGAACAGCAGATCACCATTCCCGAGGTCGGTACGTTCGTTGCCCGCTCGCAGCCCTGGGTCATCCTGACGTCCAACGACACCCGCGAGCTCTCACCCGCGCTCAAGCGTCGTTGTCTGCATTACCATCTCGGCTATCCGACGTCGGAGCGTGAACGCGAGATCGTCACGGCCCGAGCGCCGGAGGTGGATACGGCTACGGCCACCGAGGTTGTCGAATTGGCTCGCATCTTGCGTGATCTCCCGCTGCGCAAGAGCCCGTCCATCTCGGAGGTCATCGACGCGGCCAGAGCGGCAACTGTGCTCGCCGCCAGCGGATTCGACACCGCTTCCGACGCCAAGGTGCGCGACATCCTGCTCACGGCGTTGCTCAAGTACTCGTCGGATGTGACGCTGGCCAAGGAACGATTCGGCGGAAAGCTTCTCGAATCGCCGTCGCGTGACGGTGGTGAGCCGATCGAGCGATCCACGGTGGCAAGCAAACCCGCCAACACGACGACGGCCGTGTTCCGGGGCACGGGTGGACGTGACCCTCATCAACAGGGAATCCGCGGCAGCAGCGGAATCCGTTCGACGCGATGACGACGCTCGGTGGCCTCGCCGTGTGGCAACCGTCGTTTGTTCTCGACGTGGTGTCCGCGAGTTTCGGCCGATTGCTGAGGGCAGCCGGAGTTTCCGCGTCACCGGCCGAGGTCATCGAGGTTCGGCGTGTACTCGCGATGGTCGGCGCTTCGGATCGTGAGACGTTGCGAGCATGTCTTCGGGCTGTGTGCGCCAAGTATTCTCACGAACAGGCCGGTTTCGATCGGGCGTTCGACGCGCTGTTCCGGCCGGCCGCAGGCAAAGCGCACGCCGAGCGGATGGCTTCGCGCGCCGAGGTGGCGGACGGTCTGCCCACCGCGCTGGGGATCGACGAGGATCAAGAAGTAGGCCGGTATGCCGAGTACAACGAGCGCGCGGCCGAGGTCGGCGACTACTTCGACACTCCGGAAGCGGAGAAGGGGTTCAACCCGCACAAGGACGACGACGATGTGTCGATGACGTCCAGCGATGCGGAACTGTCGGTGGATACCGGTTCGGAGACCGGTCGACGCGGAGTCAGTTACACGGTCGACGTGGACCGTGCCGCATCGGCAGTGGTCGGTGACTTGAGCACCAGTGTTGCTGCAGCAGTAGTCGGTTCGTTGTCCTGGGACGATCCGACGTCGATCCTCGCCTGGCTGGATGCATACGACCCGAGCAAAGCGTATGCGGACGTCTCCGACGACGGGCCGCTGACGCAGGCGCAACTGAACCGGCTCGTCGAGGCGGTCGAAGCGTTCGTGCAAGCACTCTCGGCCGCTGCACTCGCCGAAAGCGCTCCCGATGCGCCCGACAGCGAATCTGCTGCGGGCGCAACGCACAACGACATCGAACTCGCGTGCCACGAGGTGCTTCGGCGGATGAGAGGACCGTCCAGGCCTCGTCCTCGGGAGCGCTCTCGTGGGCATCTCGACATGCGACGCACGGTGCGTTCGAGTCTGCGCACCGACGGAATTCCCTTCCATCTGGTCGTGAAAGCTCCTCGCCCCGATCGTGTTCGACTACTTCTCATCGCAGACGTGTCGCTGTCCGTGCGCCCGATCACCGCGTTCACTCTGCGGTTGGCTCAGGCAATGCATCGCCGGGCAGATCGTTGTGAAGTCCTCGCCTTCGTCGATCGTCCGGTCGACGTGACCGACACCCTTCTCGCCAGTAGCGGTGACGGCGCACTGGCTGCGGTACTCGCGCACCCGGGTCTGGATCTGGAAGCCAGCAGCGATTACGGGCGGGTGCTCACAGAATTGTTGGACGAGCACGGAAACGCCTTGAACTCACGGACGTCTGTCATCATCGTGGGCGACGGTCGGTGCAACGGGTTGCCCCCACAGGTGGACAAGCTCGAGGAACTCCGCCGAAAGGTTCACCGTCTGGCCTGGATCACGCCTGAACCTCAGCGTTACTGGAACCAGGCATCGTGCGCGATGCCGGAGTATTCGGAGATCTGCGACGAGGTTGTTGTTGCCCGAGATGCCGCGCAACTGATGGCAAAGGCCGCTGAACTGGGGCACGCACTTCGCTGATGTCACTGCACTTCACCGATGTCACTGCGCGATCCGTCGTGAACTAGTTTGATCTCATGTCCGAAATCAGGGGATCGATCTGGCGGCCGATCGCGGCGCTGACAGTGCTCGGCGCCGTGTGTGGGTTGGTGGCGCTCGGCGTGTTTCAGTGGTGGTGGAACTCGTTGGCATCACCTCACATTCTCACCGGCGGGTCCTATCGGGAGCCGTTTGCCGAGCCGACATACACCGGGCCCATATTCATGGACCTCTTTCCGGCAGAACCTGCTCCGTGGCTGTATTCGGGACTGGTCCTCGGACCGACGGCGGTCGGCTTGCTTGCCGGGATCGTATTCGTGGTGTTCGTCCGGCGTAATCGCGCGCAGGACCGCGCGATTACGCCGGACGATCGATCAGAGCGCTAGCAACGCGCGCGAGCCCAGTCGAGGATCCGCCAACGGGCGTAGCGCCAACCGCAGCAAGACCAGGGCGTTGTCGTCGCCGGCGATCCTGTTGACTTTCAACGTATTGCACTCGATGCACTGGTGAACGAGCATCCACTCACCGTCTTGCCGGACCGACAGGGACAGCGCCGCCATGGCACCTCTGCACTGTTGTGCCCGGTCACCCGGAACACGACCATCGACGTGGCGGCTGGCCAGACAGTTCGGGCAATGGTTCCGATGTGCGGTACCCGGGGCCGCAGTGGAAATGTCCAAACGGCATGTGAGACAACGGAAGCTCGATCCTTGTTCGCCGCCGATTCCGTGCAATACGTGCTTGGTCCGTTGCGGTGCCCGCCGCGCGCGGGTGCTGGGATTCCTACGTGGCATCTGCTTTCTCACCCCTCACAAGTCGCCGAAGGCTTCGAGCGGGAAGGGTGGTTGTGCGAGCGGCCGCACCGCCATCCTCATCAACAACAACTGGTTGTCGTCACGGCTGACGGGGTTGGAGGTGAGTTCGAGGCACTGTGCGCAGCGGTGGATGATCATCCAATCGCCGCTTCGCAGCACCGCGATCGAAATGGGGGCCATCCGCATTCCGCAGTCCGACGGTCCACCTTCCACCTGGTCGAACAGGTGTCGGGAATGCAGGCAACTGGGGCAGTGGTTTCGGCGATCACCATCGGGGCCGTACGTCATGACGGTGAGTCCGCATTGAGTGCACGAGAAGGTGTCGGTTTTCGAGATGGAATTGTGTGATTGAGGCACTGGAGAACTCCTAGCTGAGTGAACAAAGCAGGTAGGAGCAGGCCGAGTGGCCTCGCGGCTGTCAGTCCGTCGTTTCGGGGATCAGCAAGTGACCCTCGAGGTTGCCGGCAGTGCAGGGGCGAGAGGCGCGCTCGGCGCGGGCTGGGTCATAAACACCTTCTGGATCGGTACTACGGGCCGCTCTGGCCAGAACCGAAAGTACAACGGGACCTGATTGCCGCGCCATCTATTTTCCGGCGACGCTACCTGCCCGAACGGGTAGGTAAGTGCCTCTCCTTCGGTGGGTGTGCCCCGACTGCTGTCCGCGTAGGCTCGGGGCCAGCACTTGTAAGGTGGATCACACCAGTTGGTGCTCGGGCGAGCGAGCTGGGAATTCGCGAAGCGGTGATCTCGGTGCCGCGCGAGAGGAGAGTGGGGTCGTGTCCGTGGCATATCCGGATGCTGTGAACCACGGTGTTCATCGCCGCGGCACTGCTGCTCGACTGGTCAAATTTCACGCCCCCGAGATCGTCTTCGGTATCGGTTCCCTGGTCGAGGCAGCACACGCGACTCTGCGGTTCGGCGGGTTCCGCCCGTTTCTGGTCACCGATCCCGGTTTGATCGACGCGGGGTGGGTCAGCGAACTCGAGGACCATCTCACGGAGCAGGGCTTGACCGCGACAGTGTGGTCAGGGCTGACGCCCAACCCCAAGGACTTCGAGATCGCGGCCGGTTTCGAGGTGTACCAGGAAGGCGAGTGCGACGTCATCATCGCGCTCGGTGGCGGTTCCGTCATCGACGCGGCTAAAGGTGTAGCCGTCCTCGCTGCCAACGGCGGCAACATACTCGACTACGAGGGTGTCGATCAGGCGACAAAACCGATCCCGCCGTTGGTGATGGTTCCCACCACGTCCGGAACGGGCGCTGACGTGTCGCAGTTCTGCATCGTCACGGACACGACCCGCGGCACCAAGATCACCATCATCGGCCGTGCCCTCGTGCCAGATGTGACGGTCATCGATCCGCGGTTGCTCACGACGATGCCCGAGTGGCTCAATGCCGCAACGGGATTGGACGCACTGACGCACGGAATCGAAGCCTTCGTCTCACTGGCGCACAATCCGTTGACCGATCATCACGCGCTCCGCGCGGTCGGCCTCGTGACGGAGAATCTGGTGAACACGATCCAGGACCCGATGGAGATGGAAGCTCGATCGGTGATGGCGCAGGCGAGTCTCGAGGCCGGGTTGGCGTTCACCAACGCGATACTCGGAGCCGCGCACGCCATGAGCCATCAGGTGGGCGGCATGCTTGATCTGCCACATGGCGTCATCAACGGAATTCTGTTGCCCCACGTCATCCGATTCAATTCCACGACGGACGCTGCCCCCTTTGTCGCCATCGCTGCGGCACTGAGCCTTCCTGAACAGCACGGCACCCCGGAGGAAGCAGCGCTGGCGGTGGCCGACCGGGTCGAACGTCTCGCCCGGGAGGTTGGGGTCCCGAAGGGGCTGGGGGAGTTGGGTGTTCGCGAGGGGGACCTCAGTCGACTTGCCAGCTTCGCGTTGCTCGACGCCTGCATGTCCACCAATCCCAGGGAAGCGACGCAGGAGCAGATGGTGGCGTTGTTCCGAGGTGCGTTGTGAAGAGGGACAGTGTGATGCGGTGCAGGGTGAAGCGGTGCAGACGATGACCGCGGACCTGTCGCGGCTCACCGGTTTACGTTCGGGTAAGAGTTCGTTTTATCCGCAGTACCGCGGCGCTGCCGAGCGTCTCGAACGCGTCGTACATGCGTTGGAATTGATCTCGCGGGCTTTGGTGCGGACCGTCGAGGGGCCGGAAACCCTCGTCTGCGCGGTCGCGGAAGCCGCCCGTGCTCATCTGAGTGCCAACTGGATAGTCTTCGCCTTGGCCGACGGAACATTGCCCGACGCCGGACCACGGCGATTGGTTCTCGGCCCGGACGCCACCCCTTTTCTGGTGGACAACGTGGAGGGGCCACCACTTCCGGAGGATGTCGTCGAATGCCTCGACGACATCCGGTGCGGAAGAATCGAATCAAACTCGGTGATCGACGCTCACTACGCGTTTGTGCCGATCGTGCTCGGCGGCGGTGTGGTCGGCGCCTTTGCGGCATGGACGCCGGCCAACCGGACACTCGATACGACGGACGGAGCCGTGCTCAGCATTCTGGCCAGCCAGACTGCTGTGGCCCTGCAGAACTCGGCGCTCTACCAGCGCGGACAACTACTGCTCGAACGAGCCGAAGACGCATATGCGGAGGCCAATCGCACTGCAGCCGACCTTGCGGTGCGCAACAGTGAATTGGAGTCCACGCAGCGTCAACTCGGAGTGGCTCACCGGCACCAGGTGGTCGACGACGAACGGCACCGGATCGCCCGCGAACTTCACGACAGCGTGACACAGGCGGTGTTGTCGGCCGGCATGCAGATCGAGGTCTGCCGGAGCGACATCCCGGAGGCGGAACGCAGTGAAAGACTGGACTTGGCAAAGGATTTGACCAGGCGGGCGGTCGAGCAGCTTCGCTCGGCGATCTACGCGCTCAATCATTCCTCGGACGTGGACCGGACGTCGCTGCCCGAGATGCTCGAGCAGCTCGGCGTGGTTCACATGCCGGACGAGTTGGCGGTCAGCGTTCGCGTCGGCGGCACCCCGACCGAGCTTCCAGGCGATGCCGAACACGCTCTTCTGCGGATCGCGGGGGAGGCACTGTTCAATGTTGCGGTGCATGCCCATGCGAGTCGAGCGGTCCTGCGGTTGACCTATCGAGCGGATACGGTGCTGCTGTCGGTTTCCGACGACGGTGACGGCGACCCTGCGCGGATGCGTCTGATCCTCAAACTCGCAGCCACCAACGACGTCGACGGCCGTCATCGCGGACTGGCGAACATGCAGACACGAACTCTCGAGTTGGGTGGTGCGCTCGAAGTTCGGCGCGCGCGGATCGGTGGAATTCAGATTCTCGTGCGACTGCCACTACCACTGCCACAGGCACTTCCGCTCCAGGCGGATGTCGACAATCTTTGCTCCACCACTGAAATCGAGAGCGAGGAATCATGACCACTGCGCGTCCCGTCATCACCCGCGGAGCATCGCCGGTTCAGGGATTGGTTCGAATCGTCCTGGTCGACGACCATGCAATTTTGCGGCAAGGGCTCCGCTCGGTTCTCGAGCGCGAAAGCGACCTCGAGATCGTGGGGGAGGCTTCGTCTCTCGCCGAGGCGCTTGCCGTGGTCGACAAGGTGGGCCCGGACATCGTCTTGATGGATCTGAAACTCTCCGCCAGTTCCGACTACGAGGGACTGACCCTTTGTGGCCAGTTGTCTACGGCGCATCCCGGGCTCGGACTGTTGGTTCTCACCACCTTTCTCGACGATCAACTGGTGGTGCGAGCGGTACACGCGGGTGCTCGCGGCTATGTCGTCAAAGACGTCGACACCACCGAATTGGTGCGTGCGATCAGGGCTGTCTCGCGGGGTGAGAGTGCGTTCGATTCTCGCAGCGCATCGGCTGTCGTCCGATCGCTCAACGGGCAGTCGTCATCCAAAGAACGACTGACCGATCGTGAACTCGAAGTACTGAGACTGCTCGCAAACGGCTTGTCCAACATCAAGATCGGTGAGCGATTGTTCATCTCGCCGACCACGGTCAAGTTCCACGTCAGCAACATCATGCGCAAACTCGAGGTGAGTCGGCGAGCAGAGGCCGTCTACGCCGCGAGTAAGCAAGGTCTGATCTAGCTCCGCTCGGAGACCGCCCAGGCGCGCAGCGCCTGATGCTGTACGAGGAGCACGCTCGATCGAGTTGTGCGCAGAGTCGACGCGGTCATCTCGGCAGTCAGACCCACTGCGATTCGCAATACCAGGACCTCACGTTGGTCGTCGGTGAGGCGACGTGGGCGTTTGAATTGTCCGTCGATGTTGCGTGACTGGGGAATTGACGCAATCCGTTGCGAGGCCAACTCGTAGGCGAAGTTCTCGATGCGTGTGTCGGCCGAGATCGTTTCGGACATTCGTGTGACGACGTCCAGGGTGCATTGATGGGCGAGATCGTCGGCGAATGTTGCGACAGGCGTCCCGAGAAGCCTGGCGCGATAGTAGAGAACGACGCGAGGGTGCAATCGGGCCAGGAGTTTCGACAGTGCGTGATGATCGCCGGCGAATGCCCCGGCGGCGTTGCGGTTCAAGGAAATCGATTGTTCACAGGTTTCGGGTGAAGCGGTTCGTGCGGAGGGTGGCGTCGGTGAAGTCTTCGCGCCCCTGATCGACAGCTTCATCAACAACTCCTCGGGTACAGCGCACCTCATCATGCTGGAACGAGAATTGAGGTACCCCACCGAAAATGCGGGTAAACCTGAAGTTACCTTCCAGGTGTCCGGTCTTTTCGCTGGGAGCGCCAGTCCGCGAGCATGCGCGGCATTTCCGCGGCCATGAAGTCGAAGAAGTCGCGCAGATCTTCCATACGATCGCCGGCCGTAGTGCCTTCACCGAGGACCCGAATGCCCTCGTCCGCAACTGCCGAGACCTGGTAGAGGGACGATTGTTTCGTGACAAACGCGTCGGCCCACATGTCGACGCTGACGCAGTAGTGCTGACGCCTCGATCCGGGGACGGCCACTCGCTCGATCAATCCGACTTGCTGGAGGTATCTGACTGCTCCGGAAATGGCGGCGGGGCTCACTCCCAATCGGGATCCGAGATCTCCTGGCGTGGACGAGGGTGTCTCGCTGGTCATCAACGCGGCCCACACGCGGGCAGGCATCGGCGGAAAACCCATGTCGCTCAGAACGAGTGAGAGTCGTTCGACAAAATGTCGGCTCTCGTCCGGTGCAACGGTGTGGCTGGTGTCGGTCATCGGAACCCTTCGATCTTTTCTTCTTTTCTATCTTCACACATTTGTGAAATCGGCGTACGGTCAAATTCATGGGTGCGGCAATTTCAGTGAAAAGCCTCGTCAAGACCTTCGGTACCACCCGCGCGCTGGACGGCCTCGACCTCGAAGTCTCAGCGGGTGAAGTGCACGGATTCCTGGGACCGAACGGCTCTGGAAAGTCGACCACTATTCGGGTGCTCCTCGGCCTGCTCCGCTCGGACTCCGGAGACGCAACTGTTCTCGGCGGCGATCCGTGGCGAGACGCTGTTACCTTGCATCGACGTCTCGCTTGCGTGCCTGGCGACGTGAATCTGTGGCCCAACCTCACCGGCGGGGAGGCTATCGATCTGTTGGCGGGTCTGCGCGGTGGCTTGGACCGAAAACGCCGCAGCGAGTTGCTCGATCGCTTCGAACTTGACCCGACCAAGAAGGCGCGGACGTACTCGAAAGGTAATCGGCAGAAGGTTGCACTCGTGGCGGCGTTTTCGTCCGACGTCGACCTTTACGTACTCGACGAACCGACATCGGGGCTCGACCCGTTGATGGAAGCGGTGTTTCAGGACTGCGTCGAGGAGGTGGCTCACGCCGGAAAGACGGTCCTGCTGTCGAGCCATATCCTCGCCGAGGTCGAAGCGCTGTGCGATCGCGTGAGCATCATCCGCGACGGGCGGACGGTGGAAGAGGGAACGCTGTCCGAACTCAGGCATCTCACGCGCACGTCCATCTCGGCGGAGACACAGCGCCAGATCGGCGGACTCGACGGGCTCGGCGGTGTCCACGACGCGGTGATCGACGGTAACCATGTCACCTGCGAAGTTGACAGCGCGCAACTCGGACCACTCATGACGTACTTGGTCGGATTCGGAATCGTGGCGCTCACTTCCACTCCGCCGACACTCGAAGAACTCTTCTTGCGTCATTACGGTGACGAGCGCGCCAGGGAGACTTCGGTCCACCTGCGAGCCGAGACCGGTGTGCGGCCATGACCGTTGTTGTCGAGGCCGCTCCACCGGTACCGGCCTCGGCAAGTCAATTCACCGGCACGCGCCGACTGGTCCGGTTGGCTTTGCGACGGGACCGAATTCAGCTTTCCGTGTGGGTCATCTCGATCGTCCTGTTCATGCTGCTCGTCGTCGCCAGTGTGACCGGGCTGTACTCGACACCCGAGGAATTACGAAACATCGCAGTCAGTTCCGCGGTATCGCCGGTGGCGCTGGCGACCAACGGAATCGTGTCCGGCGATTCGCAGGGCGCGATAGTCGCCAGTCAGTCGGTGCTCGTGTTCGCGTTGGTGGCGGCATTGATGAGCACCCTTGCGGTGGTTCGTCATACACGACAGAACGAGGAGACCGGCCGTGCCGAGATGATCGGTGCTGCGGTGGTGGGTCGGCGAGCGCTTCTGACGTCCGCACTGATTGTCACGGTCGGTGCAAACCTGGTTCTGACATTGGGAATTGCGCTGGGATCGATCGCCGTCGGTTTGCCGGTGTTTGGTTCGCTCGCGTTGGGTGCCTCGATAGGTGGGGCCGGAATCGCGTTTGCCGGCGTGGCGGCGGTGACTGCGCAGATCACCGACGGTGCTCGTACGGCCAACGGTCTGGCGGGTGCCGCGATCGGTGTGGCCTTCATGCTGCGCGCGATCGGCGACGTGAACAGTACGGTCGTCGACGACGGAACTCGCGTGGTGAGCGGTTGGTTGTCGTGGCTTTCGCCGATCGGATGGGCGCAACAGATCAGACCTTTCGACGACGACGCCTGGTGGATCCTGCTGTTGCTGATCGGATTTGCGGTTGTGCACGTGGTGGTGGCGTTTGTTCTCATCGGCCATCGTGATCAGGGAGCGGGGCTCGTGCAGCCCCGGCCCGGCCCGCCGACCGCAGCATCGTGGTTGCCGTCGGCTTGGGGCCTGGCGTGGCGCATGCAGCGAATGACGATGTTCTGGTGGATCTTTGCCGTTGTCATTCTCGGGTTCGCCTACGGCGCTGTGGGCAACGAGATCGACGCGATGGTGGGATCGTCGCAGCAGACCGCGGAGATGTTCGAGAAACTTGGTGGCGGCGGTACGGATCTGGTGGATTCGTACTTGGCCACTGCGCTCGGTCTCACCTCGATTGTCATCGCGGCATATTCGGTCCAGAGTCTTCTCCGGATGCGGGGTGAGGAAACATCGGGACGGCTCGAACCGTTGCTGGCAACCTCTTTGTCGCGGTGGAGGTGGATGCTTTCCCACCTGGGTGTGGTTGTGGGTGGGGTGATCCTCGCGCACGTCTTGATGGGTGCCTTCACCGGATTTGCCTTCGGGCTCGTCACGGATGACGTCGGCGGCAACACACTCCGGATGACCGGCGCCGCCTTGGCCTATCTACCCGCGGTGCTTGTAGTCGTGGGGTTGGTGTCGTTGGCTTTCGGACTGTTTCCGACGTACGCGTCGGCGCTCTCCTGGGGAATCTTGGCGGCATGCATCGTGCTCGGGCAACTCGGAACGTTGCTGAAGCTTCCACAGTTAGTGCTGGATCTGTCACCCTTCACCCACGTGCCGGGTGCCCCCGCCGAGCCAGTGACAGTTCTACCGCTGCTGGCAATGATCGTTGTGGCAGTAGTGCTTTCGACAGCATCGCTTGTTGCGTTCCGTCGTCGCGACCTCCAGGGGTAGTAGGGCTGAACTCAATTGGGAGTTCAACCCAGAATTCGACGAAGCTGGCGAGCCCGAGCAGCGAGCCGTCCGGTCGAGTCGAATAGTTCGGATTCGTCAACACAGAGAGTGTCTGTCGCCCAGGCGGTCCCGTGGCGTAGGCGATACCACGGTGACAGTGTTCTTGGATCTGCCGTGAGGTGCTCCGGTGTGAAATGCGCGGTGAACTCGATAGTGGGTATAGCCACGGGCATCGTCAGTGTTGCGAACAATCCGGGCGGAAGCGCGTCGAGAAGGACCGCGGCGCGCTCTTGGGCCGTGAAATCGAGGTCTGTGAGCAATCGGATCCAGACGTCGAATTCCGGGGCGTCGCCACCGGCGAACGGCCTCGCGGAATTGATCGGCCGGATGTCGAGGTGCTGGGAGAACGGCACAAAATCCACCGGGATCTCCAGCGGCGGCAGGGTTGACGGGTCGGCCGGAGTCGGTTCGGCGACAGGGGCGGACATCGTTGTGCCTCCTGTGTCGCGGGCTAGCCGAACGAGAGCGGATCCCGAACCGGTCAGCGTGACGTGGCAACTGACGGTCCGCCCGCCCCGCATATCGTCGACAGTCAGCTCGGCCGGCCCCGGAGGGACGGGGCGGTCCAGGTGCGCCGTGACTGCCAGAGGTTCGGCTCCGGACGCGTCGGCAGCCACTCGCAGCATCCGTGCAACGGCGAGTCCGCCCTGAATGCCGTCGAAACTCCGCCAGCTGGAGTCGAATTCGGTGTGATGACACGCTGCGTCGGTCGACGGCGCTACCGTCGCGGACGCCTGACTATTAATTGCCATAGTCAGCACCCTAGATGCTGACTATGGCTATGGCAAGCTAGGGTCTACTCGGGAGTGCTGGACGACCCACCGAAGAGCATGTAGATGAGGATCTGAAGAATGCCGAGAGGATTGATCTCGCCGAGGCTGCTCATGTGTGAGGAACTCCTGTTTGCGGGGATGGGTACTGTTGCGTCGCAACGTCACTGAAAGTACGGCAATTCAGACAATGCGGTGCGGAATTTACCGATAATTCACTGTCCGCGAGTCGGGCGACAGTGCAGGTAGGCGTCAGTGACTACGTCGAGAACGCGATTGCCGTCTGCATCGACCAATTTCGCTGTGATGGTGACCAATCCCCGCGCGCGATTGTCGAACACGACGTTGTCGACGGTGACCTTTCCGCTCAGGGTGTCACCGGGGCGAAGTGGACGTAGGAAGCTCACGTCGCGCATGGACTTTCCGGCGATCACGTTCCACTGGTCGTAGAGACTGGCGACCACCAACTTCTGGCAGATCGACAGGGTGTGCAGCCCGCTGGCGATCAACCCGCCGAAGACCCCGGACCCGGCGGCTTCCTTGTCGATGTGAAACCACTGGGGATCCCACTGGGTTGCGAACTCGACGATCTCCTCTTCGGTCACCGAATACGAGCCCAATGGGATCACTTGGCCGATCTCGAGATCTTCTGCGAACACTGTGCGTTGGTGAAGGGCGGCCGAATCGTTCATGTCTGTGTGAATCTCCTGCGTGTTCCGGATGTACTCGGAACATACTCCCCGCAGTGCGTTCGGCCCCTTCGCAAGTCCTTGTCCAGGGTCACTAGAATCGTCACATGGTTGACGACGCGAAGATCGAGCCGAGGGCGCTGGCAGGAACGTGGCACTTCGAGCGCGACATCGTCGACCGCCTTTCCGGTTCCACCAAGCATGTCTTCGGCGAGACCACTATCTCCGACGCCGGTGACGGTCGGATGCGCTGGTACGAGAGTGGCACTCTGCGTGACGGCGATCTGGAATTGCCAGTGTTCCGCACTCTGTTCATTGCAAAGCGCGGCCTCGAATGGGCCGTGACATTCGAAGACGGCAGAGAGTTCCACGACTGGGCGCCGGGGGAGGAAGTCGAGCACCTGTGCGGTGCGGACACCTACCGCGGGCGAATCGACGTCACTGCAGTAGATGGATCGGCTTGGGCGGTCGTCTGGACCGTGACGGGGCCGAGCAAGAACTACACGATGACCACGCATCTCACCCGGCCCTGATCGCAGCGATCACCAGTTATTCGACGCCGATCGTCACCTCGGTGGACTTCACGAATACCGTTGCAGCTTGGCCTGGTTCGAGGTCGAGATCCAGTGCGGCATCGCGGGTGATCGACGAAGTCACGATCTGGTTGCCGCCGTCCAACTTCACCTTGACCGTTGCCATGACGGTGCCGAGGTTGACCTCGGTGATGGTGCCGGTGAGTTGATTTCGTGTGGACAGTCGCATCTCTGAAACTCCTGTGCTCTGGGGTGGGTGTACTTCGACCATAATCCGATGGTCGCGTATCTACCCAGCGATTCCGCAGGTGCGGACATGCGGGCACCGCAGGTGCGCGAATATTGTCGGGCGGTGGAGGTAGATTCCGGTCATGACTGAACCCGTGAAAGGCCCGGCGTCGTATTTTCCGTCGATCGAGAAGAAGTACGGTCGGCCGATCGGTGAGTGGCAAGAGCTGATCAGAAGCTCAGACCTCACCAAGCACATGGAATTGGTGAATTGGTTGAAGTCGGAGCACGGGATGGGGCATGGGCACGCGAATGCACTTGTCGCCCATACGCTGAAAGAAGGTTAGTTCTTTTCAGGTGGCCGATGCGTCCAGCACCAACCAGCCGCCGTGATGCTCGAATACCTCGAACGGCACACCGGTCTGCCGGCCGACCGCACGCAGTGACTCGAGATCGAACGTACGGATGTGGCCGTGGCACGCGGTGGCTTCGTCTTCGAAGGGGACGGCTATGACGACCCGTTGACGTGCGATTCGGAGTGCCTGCGCGATCACGGCTTCGCCGACCGAGTCGTCGACGTGCTCGAGGAGATGAATCGCGGTGACGGTGTCGGCGCTGTTGTCCGGTGCCGGTACTTCACCCGCGTCGCAGATCACCGTGTCGATCGTGATGCCGAGTTCGGGGGCGACCGCGTCGAGCAGGATCATCGTTCCGGGCAGGATGTCCGTGGCGGTCACGTCCATTCCGGCGCGCGCGAGCCGCAGGGGCAGGAAACCGAAGCAGGAACCCAGATCGAGTACGGAACCGCGAACCAGTTCTTCGGCTTTGTCGTGAATCGGCGCGAAATCTGCAGTGCCGTCCAGTAGTTCGGCAAGGGAGTTCCGGTAGTAGGTGGTCCAGGATTCGAGAGCGCCGTCCACGGTGGACCGAACCAGTCCGACCATCGTCAACTCGAATTCGTCCTGACCGAACTCCGCGTCCTGGATCGACGAGGTGACTCCGGCTACGAGTCGCTCGCTCAGATCGGCGGGAGTGAGGGAGTGCCTGACGTGGAGTCGGCCGCCTCGACGATCGAGCGAGATCGGACCGGAATCGACACGTTCGACGGTGACATGCCCGAACGACCACAAGCCCGGCGTCGACGGTGCCAGTGAATCCAGGACCGGTTCGTTCGTGATGGTGGACATGATCGCCTTTCTCAGGTGGTGATGCTTCTCAGGTGGTGATGCCGGTCCGCAAGGACTGCGTACCTGTTTTCAAGAGTTCCGGTAGCTCGAGTGAATCGTCGGTGAGCCACTGTTCGTACGCCGACATGGCGACCCCGAGCAGAAGATAGCCGACCGTGCGTGGGCCGTGATCGGTCGGCTCGAGATTCATTCGGCGTGCGACGTAGTCGGCGACCACCTGCCGCCAACCTTCGTACATCACCACAGAGTATGCCTGAAGCGTCGGAACTTCGAGGATCAATTCCATCCGTTTGCGATGTACCGCAGTCTCTTCCGGTGGGAAGGTGTTGAACGTCAACAATGCGGATTCGAGTGCGTCGACCAACGGTATGTCAGCGGGCAGTGAATCCAGGTGCTCGCGCATCTCGTCGAGATGTCCGTCGAAGTCGCCCCAGGGGACGGCGTTCTTGGACGGAAAGTAGCGAAAGAAAGTCCGACGCGCGATGCCGGCGGCGTCGGCTATCTGGTCGACGCTCACCTCGTTGAAGCCGACGGTGGAGAACAGTTCGATGCCGATCGTGCTGATTCCCTCCCTCGTTGTGGAGGGGCGACGACCTATCCGAGCGGACGGTTTCTTGCGGCTACGCATACTTTTTTCGCTCCATGTGTGTCATTCTGCACTCGATGCCATTACAGTGGTGAACCGAGTCACAGTGAAGTCCCACTAGTGACCACCAACTCCCAGGTTGGAAGTCTGATCTACAGACTTCCAGACGGAGTGCGACCGCAGGAGGAATCCATGTCAGATCGTGACAACAAGGCGCTCGAGAACGACCTCGTCGAGGAGTCCCTCGTTGAGGAAGTTTCCATCGACGGCATGTGCGGCGTGTACTGACCGTGTCTGCTTTGGATCTCGATGCGGGGTGGAAACTCCACCCGCAGGTAGCGCTTCGCCCCGAACCTTTCGGGGCGTTGCTCTACCACTTCGGAACGCGCAAGCTGTCGTTCCTGAAGAACACGACCATCGTTGCGGTGGTCAAGGCGTTGCCAGACCATCCTGATGTCAGGTCCGCACTACGTGCGCAAGGCATCGAAGATGACGCGGCTCCCCAATATGCCCGCGCGCTGAGCACTCTCGCCGATTCGCACATGATCGTGCCTGTCTGAGCCAGACGCTCGCCCCCACGTGCGGAACAGCCCTTCTGCACGTTCGCCCGCTTCATTTCTTCGCGAGGACACAGCCATGACCTCAGTTCTTGAACAGCCCTCTCCGCCCGCCAAGGTGGGTCGCCTCGTCGATCAGTTCGAACTCGGACTCGACGCCCCCATCTGCCTGACGTGGGAACTCACCTACGCCTGCAACCTGTCCTGCGTGCACTGCCTTTCGTCGTCGGGTCGCCGTGACCCCAACGAGCTGAGCACCGAACAGTGCAAGTCCATCATCGACGAGCTGCAACGTATGCAGGTCTTCTACGTCAACATCGGTGGCGGCGAGCCGACGGTACGCTCCGACTTCTGGGAGCTCGTCGATTACGCAACGGACCACCAGGTTGGCGTGAAGTTCTCCACCAACGGCGTGAAGATCGACAAGAAGGTCGCGGCACGGCTTGCGGCCAGTGACTACGTCGACGTGCAGATTTCCATCGACGGTGCCACCGCTGAGGTCAATGACGCTGTGCGCGGGCCTGGTTCGTTCGCAATGGCCGAGCGGGCTCTCGCGAACCTGAAGGAAGCCGGCTTCAAGGACGCCAAGATTTCGGTGGTCGTCACGCGGCACAACGTCAGTCAGCTCGACGAGTTCAAGGCTCTCGCGGACAAGTACGACGCGACCCTGCGCATCACTCGACTGCGCCCTTCGGGCCGCGGCGCCGACGTGTGGGACGACCTGCACCCACGCCCGGAGCAGCAGCGTGAGCTCTACAACTGGTTGGTGGCCAACGGCGAAGGCGTCCTGACGGGCGACTCGTTCTTCCACCTCTCCGCGTTCGGCGATGCACTGCCCGGTCTCAATCTCTGTGGCGCGGGCCGCGTCGTGTGCCTGATCGACCCGGTCGGTGACGTGTACGCATGCCCGTTCGCGATTCACGAGCAGTTCCTCGCCGGAAACATCGTGAAAGACGGTGGATTCCAGGAAGTCTGGCAGCACTCGGACCTGTTCGAGGAGCTGCGCTCGCCGCAGACCGGTGGCGCCTGCAGCAAGTGCAATCACTACGACTCCTGCCGGGGTGGCTGCATGGCAGCCAAGTTCTTCACCGGACTGCCGATGGACGGACCTGACCCCGAATGCGTCATCGGTAACGGTGAAATGGCATTGGCGTCGGCGGGAGAGGTCCCGAAGTCCAGCGTCGACCACTCCCGTTCCGGTCAACGTAAGACCCCACGTGCATCGGTGCCACTGACACTGATGATGCGTCCGCCCGCCAAGATTTGTGACGAAAACCCGCTTGCGGGAATGCAGTAACTACTGCGCGATACCGACAGTGCGGCGAAAGCTGCACCCCAGAGAGGTCAGTTCAATGGCTAAGAATGCTTTCTTCGAGACGGTGGCAGAAGCACAGCGCCGTGCGAAGAAGAGGTTGCCCAAGTCCGTGTACGCGGCGTTGGTGGCGGGATCCGAGAAAGGGCTGACGGTCGACGACAACGTCGCGGCATTCAGCGAACTGGGTTTCGCTCCTCACGCTGCGGGACTGTCGGACAAGCGCGAGATGTCCACCACCATTATGGGCCAGGACATTTCGATGCCAGTCATGATTTCACCGACCGGTGTGCAGGCAGTGCACCCCGACGGTGAGGTAGCGGTAGCTCGTGCGGCTGCAGCACGGGGAACAGCCATCGGACTGAGTTCTTTCGCCAGCAAGTCCATCGAGGAAGTTGCCGCGGCCAACCCGCAGGTCTTCTTCCAGATGTATTGGGTCGGCAGCCGCGACGTGCTCGTGCAGCGTATGGAGCGCGCTCGCGCTGCCGGTGCCAAGGGCCTGATCGTCACCACCGACTGGTCGTTCTCGTACGGCCGCGACTGGGGCAGCCCGGCCATCCCCGAGAAGATGGACCTCAAGGCGATGTTCCAGTTCGCGCCCGAGGGCATCATGCGCCCGAAGTGGTTGTTGGAGTATGCCAAGACCGGCAAGATCCCCGACCTGACAACACCGAACCTCGCGGCTCCCGGCCAGCCGGCACCGACGTTCTTCGGTGCGTACGGCGAGTGGATGCAGACCCCGCTTCCGACGTGGGAAGACATCGCCTGGCTTCGTGAGCAGTGGGGTGGACCGTTCATGCTCAAGGGCATCATGCGCATCGACGACGCCAAGCGAGCTGTCGACGCCGGTGTCTCCGCTATCTCGGTCTCCAACCACGGTGGTAACAACCTCGACGGCACCCCCGCGCCGATCCGCGTGCTCCCGGGCATTGCCGAGGCCGTGGGCGATCAGGTGGAAGTTGTTCTCGACGGCGGCATTCGACGCGGCGGAGACGTCGTCAAGGCGCTAGCACTCGGAGCCAAGGCCGTCATGCTCGGGCGCGCCTACCTGTGGGGTCTCTCGGCAAACGGCCAGGCCGGTGTCGAGAACGTGCTCGACCTGATGCGGATGGGCATCGACTCGGGGCTGATGGGCCTTGGCCACTCGTCCATCACCGAACTGAGCCCGGCAGACCTGGTGATCCCGGAAGGCTTCACACGCTCACTGGGCGCCAGCTGAGATTGCGGTTCCGATAGAGCTGTGAGTTGACACTCGACGAACACACAACCCTGGCCGGACGCTTCGTCCGGTCCAGGGTTGTTTTCGGTCCGCATGAGACCAATCTGGCTGTGGGAAGATCACTTTCCGATCGGCACCGTGCGTACTACCAGCGCCGCGCCGAGGGTGGAGCCGGAATCGTCGTCACCGAAGTGGCCTCGGTATTGGAGAACGACTGGCCGTACGAGCGGGCACCGCTGGCGTCGGAGTGCGGCCCGGGGTGGCAGTCGATCGCGGCCGCATGTGCTCCGTACGGAACGCTGGTTGTTGCCGGGCTCGGTCATACCGGCATGCAGGGATCGAGCGCATACTCCCAATCGGTGCTGTGGGGACCGTCAAGAGTGGCCGACCCGGTGACGCGTGAGTTGCCGATGGCAATGGGGCAGCCGGAAATCGACCAGTTGATGGCCGGCTTTCGTGAAGCGTCGGCAATGGCCATCGCTTCGGGAATGGACGGAGTGGAACTCGATGCCGGTCCTCGAAGCATTTTGCGGCAGTTCCTTTCGGGTCTGACCAACACTCGGCAAGACCGATACGGCACTGATCGCGTTGCCCTTGTTCGCGAGATCATCTCGGCAGTGCGCGAGGAAGTCGGGTCGGACCACGTTGTCTCCCTGCGGTTGTCCTGCGACGAGGAAGCACCATGGGCGGGACTGACACCCGATCTCGCCGCCGGTTTTGCACGCGATCTGTCGCCACTACTCGATCTCCTTGTCGTCGTTCGTGGCGGACTCTATTCGTCAGAGGGGTACCGACCCGACTTTCACTGCCCGCCGAACTTCAACCTCGATCTGTGCCGTGAGATCAAGGCCGCGGTCTCGATTCCGGTTGTCGTGCAGGGGAGCGTCGTGGACATTGCCGACGCTCGTGCAGCGCTGGAAGTGGCCGAGTTCGTCGAGATGACCAGGGCCCAGATCGCGGACCCGGACCTGGTCGTGAAAGCCGCGCGCGGTGATCGTCCACGGCCGTGTGTGCTCTGCAATCAGACGTGCCTCGTGCGTGATCCTCGCAACCCGGTCGTGACGTGCGTGGGGAATCCGAGCGCGGGTTTCGAGACGGTGGACCCCGATGAGCGAGAGCAGATTTCGGCACCGGGAGCCGTGCTGGTCGTGGGGGGTGGCCCCGCCGGGATGGAAGCCGCGCGGATCTCGGCGGTGGCGGGGCACTCGGTCACACTCGTCGAGAGTTCATCGCAGTTCGGCGGCATGATCCGAACTTTTGCGCGAGGTGACGGCCGCAGCCGGTTCACACTCCTCGCACAGTGGCTCGAGGACGAATGCCGTCGTAGCGGCGTGACGATGCGGACCGGGGCGGCGGTCGAGGCGCAGGACCTGAGTGACGCACGTAGTCGGGGCGAGCTGATTGTTTTTGCCACCGGTAGCGCTGCGCGGCCGCCGACGTATCCGGTCGACGATTCGGTTCGGTGGTTGGATGCGTCGGAAGCCTTCGAGAAGTTGACCACCGTGGGGCCGGGTCCGGTCGCGCTGATCGATCCGCTCGGTGGACCGATCGCGGTGGCGCTCGCAGAAGCACTCGCGGCCCAGGGCGTCTCCGCCTCGATTGTGACTCCGGACAGCATCGTCGGTTCGAGGCTCGGTGCGAGTGGGGATCTGGTCGGCGCCAACACGCGCATCCAGCAGGCCGGGGTCACCAGGGTGCTCGCGTCCCGTGTCATCGAAATCGCCTCAGGGGTCGTCTGCGTCGAGCACGTCCATACCCGCGAGCGCTCACAGCTCGAGTGTGAAGTGGTGATCGACTGCTCGCATCGTCTGCCGAACGAAACGCTGAAGGAAGCGGCCGACATCCAGGTGGGTGACTCGGTTGCCCCGAGAACTGTTCTCGAATCCATCCGCGAAGGGCGCTTTGCAGGGTTTACTACTAGAACGAGTTTCAATTCTGCAGATAGGGCTATCTCATGACACAGGGTTCAGTTCGTTCGCTCGAAGGTCGCGTTGCTTTCATCACCGGCGCAGCGCGCGGTCAAGGACGTGCGCACGCGGTCAAGATGGCGCGCGAGGGAGCAGCGATCATCGCAGTCGACGTGTGCGCGTCGGTGGCGTCGGACAATTCTTACGACGCAGCAACTTCCGAGGACTTTGCCGAGACGATACGTCTGGTTGAAGCGGAGGGTGGGAAGATCCTCGCCCGCGAGGTAGATGTCCGTGACGGCGCAGCGCTCACCGCGGTGGTCAAGGACGGTGTCGAGCAGTTCGGACGCCTCGACATCGTGGTCGCCAATGCCGGGGTCTGTAACTGGAATCGATTCTGGGAAATGTCGGACGAGCAGTGGGAAACCCTGATCGACATCAACCTGACCGGAGTCTGGAAAACCCTCAAGGCATCGGTGCCGGCGATCATCGAAGGTGGGCGTGGTGGATCGATCATCGTGGTCAGTTCGGTGGCCGGACTCAAGGCGCTGCCCGGACAGGCGCACTACGCGAGCGCCAAGTTCGGTCTCGTCGGTCTGACGCAGGCCGCGGCAAAGGAACTGGGGGAGTACAAGATCAGGGTCAACTCGATCCACCCTTACGGAGTAAATACGCCGATGGGGGTCGACCAGGGCGCGCTCGAGGTATTTGCAAAGTTTCCGCAGTACCTTCCCAACTTCACTCCGATCCTCTCGGACATCGCGTTCGCCGAACCCGACGAGATCGCCGATACCGTTCTGTGGCTCGCGGGTGACGGTTCACGCACCGTCACGGCAAGTCATATCGCTCTCGATCAAGGAAACTCCAAGGTCTGATGACGCCGTACCCGCGCCTCTTCGCGCCACTGCGCCTGGGCAACCTGACACTCCGCAATCGGGTCGTGTTCTCCGCACACCTGACCAATTACGCGGAGAACGGGTTGCCGACGGAGCGGCACGCGAGCTACTACGAGGCGCGGGCACGCGGCGGTGCGGGTCTGATCATCACCGAGGAGCACTCGACGCATCCTTCGGATCGACCGTACGAGAAGATGATTGCGGGCTATCGGCCGGAAGCGATCGAGGGATACCGGCGGATCACCGACGCCGTTCATGCACATGGTTCGTCGATTCTCGCGCAGATCAACCACAATGGGGGTCAGGGCGCTGGAACCTATTCGCGATCGCCGCTGTTGGCGCCGAGCGCCGTTGCGGATCCGTTGTTCCGCGAGGTGCCCAAAGCTGTCGACGACGCGGACATCGCCGAGATTCTCGCAGGGTTCGCCCTTGTTGCGCGCAACTGCGTCGCCGGTGGCTTCGACGGGGTGGAATTGCAGGCGTCGCAGTCGTCCATCGTGCGCGCGTTTCTCGCACCCTCGACCAACCTGCGCACCGATCGCTACGGCGGGGGCGTGGCGAATCGTGCGCGTTTCCTTCTCGAAGTGCTCGGGGGACTGCGTAAGGCCATCGGCCCGGATCGTGTGCTCGGTGTGCGCCTGAGTGGATACGAAGGAACGCGGGGTGGCATCGAACTGTCCGACGCGGTAACCACCGCCCAACTGATCGAAGCTGACGGTCACGTCGACTACATCAACACCACCGTCGGAATGGCCACGGAAACACTGCATCTGGTCGAAGCATCGATGGCTGTACCCACCGGCTACGCCAACTTCGTCCCGTCTGCGATCAGGGAGGTCGTCGATCTTCCAGTCGTCGGAGTCGGCCGTTTCAAGACGCCGGAGCAAGCCGAAGCTGCACTCGAGGACGGTATATGCGATCTGGTGGGCGTAGTTCGCGGGCAGATCGCCGATCCGGATTTTGTGAACAAGGCGCGTGCCGGTCAATCGTCACAGGTGCGAACCTGCCTGTCCTGCAACCAGGAATGCGTCGGGCGGATGGGTCTGGGGCGTTGGTTGGGGTGCACCGAAAATCCGCGCGCCGGTCGGGAATCGGTCCCACTGCCGATGCCGCGGCGACGGGGCCGTACGGTGGTGGTAGTTGGTGGCGGCCCGGCCGGTCTACAAGCTGCAGCTACCGCGGCCCAGCGAGGTCATTCGGTGACGCTGTTCGAGCGTGAACGAAGACTTGGCGGACAGATTCTTACCGCCTCGGTGGTATCGATTCGCCGTGAGCTCGCCGACCTCGTTCGAAATCTCGAATCGGAGTGTCGCCGAAGCGGTGTGACGATCGAGCTGGGTGTTGGAGGTGACCTTGCGATTGTGGAGGAACAGGCGCCCGACGTGGTAGTGATCGCAACCGGCGCGCGGCCCGTGCGCCCAACGTGGGCGGGTGGATCAGAGCGTGTCGTAAGTGTTCGAGACGTTCTCGACGGCAGGGTTCTGCCGAGCGGAACGGTGTTCGTATACGACGAGTTGGGATTCCATCAAGGTACGTCGGTGGCGGAATTCCTGGCTGATCGAGGTTGCGCTGTCACGATCGCGACCAACGGTATGGTGGTTGCCCAAGATCTGAGCGTCACCCTGGATTTCGAGGGGTGGAACCGCCGGGCGTTCGAGAAGTCGATCGTGCAACGGACGGATCTGATGGTGACTTCGGTGAGCACTGGAGCCTCGCCGCTCGTGAGCTTGGTTCACCTTCCGACGGGTGTGGTCGAGGAAGTTGCGGTCGACTGGGTGGTCTTCGCGACACAGCAGGAACCTGTCGACGAGTTGTGGAACTCCTTGCAGGGAAGTTCTTTCGAGATATTTCGCATCGGTGACGCCCTGTCCCCGAGACGTTCGCACGCAGCGGTCATCGAGGGGCATCGGGCTGCGTTGGCGATATAAGTCGTCCGTTTTGTCTCTGGTTCTCGAAAGTATGTTCGATTAGACTTTCGGTATGAACAGTCGGGAAGCGTGGCAACTGGATGGCGAGGGCCTCAAGAGTGAGGTTCTCGATCTGGTGCACGCCCGGCACGAGTTGCAATCGCGGATGGTGTTGCTGATCGTGGAAATGTTCTCCCGGGATGTTCTCGGCGGGAAGGGTTTTCGGGCGATCGCGCAGTGGTTGCACGGTTCGACGAATCTGGAGATCGGTGAGTGCAGTCTGCTGGTCGGGTTGGCGCGGTTGTTGATGCTCGAACCCGTTGTGGGCGATGCGTTTCACCGTGGTGACGTGGATGCGTTGAAAGCGCGTCAGGTGGCGTCGTTTTGTCAGCATCCGCCGAAGAACATGACCCTGGCGGATGTGGACAAGGCCCGGGGGATTCTGCTCGGGTTGGCGTCGAAGAACATCGTGGATTGTGATGCGGTGCGGGCGGCGATTCGGCGGATCGAGAAGCAGTACGGCAAACGCGAGGACGGGGTCCCGGTCGGGGAAGATTCGGAGCGGAACGAGTTCTACGCCTCGAAAGGCCTGTACGGGCGGGTCACTGTGAGGGGTGATCTGGATGCTGTGAACGGGGCCCGTCTGATCACGTTGTTGTCGAGTTTGTCGGCGCCGACGCCGGAGAAAGACGGCGTCAAAGACACGCGTACTCCGGCATTACGGCGGGCGGACGGGTTTTGTGAATTGTTGCGCCGGTATGAGCGGGCGGGGTTGGGTCCGATCGAGGGCGGCGTGAAACCGCACATCACGGTGACCGCATCGGCGAAAGACATGACGGACCTTAAAGTTCTGAAAGACCTGTTGCCGTCGACCGAGGAGTTGGGGTTTGCGTGGACGGATTGGGTGGGCCCGATCAGTATCGATACTGCGCGGATGTTGGCCTGCGACTGCACAGTCACTCGGATCCTCCTGGACGAGAACGGTGTTCCGCTCGACTGCGGCAAGGAAGTGCGAACGGCGACGGTTCCGCAGCGGCGGGCGTTGGCGGTTCGGGATGGTGGGTGTGCGTTTCCGGGGTGTGGGACTCCGTCGGGGTGGTGCGATGCTCATCATATTGTTCATTGGAACGATGGTGGCCCAACAGATCTCGACAATCTGATCTTGTTGTGCGGTCACCATCATCGGACGATGCACCACACGGAGTGGCGGGTGGAGATCGGCCCGGATCGGAAGACGGTGTTCTATCCGCCGATGTCGGTTGATCCGTATCAGCAGCCGATCGGCGGGAACAGCCCACCGCGGCGTGAACCGCGACAACTGAAAACTCATACACCGGGGCACAACCATGCCCCGGTGTATCCGCATGCTGTGTTGCGGTGAGAGGGGCCGGCACCAATACGATCGGGGGATGAGTTCTCCGCGTGACCTTGCTGCCATCCCGAGTCCGGCGCTCGAGGGCACTGCGCTCACCGTCGTGGTCCCGGTCGGTTCTTTCGAACAACACGGACCGCACCTGCCTCTCGATACCGACACTCGGATCGCGAGAGCAGTCGCACAGGCCCTGCCCGACGTCGTCGTGGCCCCGGCCATCGAATACGGGGCGAGCGGCGAACACGAAGGGTTTGCCGGCACGATTTCGATCGGTGCCGAGGCTATGGAAACCCTCGTCGTCGAATACGGAAGGTCGGCGTTCAATTGGACGAAGCGGGTGCTGTTCGTCAACGGCCACGGCGGAAATGGTCCCGCGCTGGCCAAAGCTGTGGCACTTCTTCGATACGAGGGACGTGACGCCGCTTGGGTGCCGTGCGCTGTTGCGGGTGCCGATGCGCACGCGGGACACACTGAAACGAGCCTATTGCTGCACCTTTCGCCCGATTTGGTGCACATGAGCCTTGCTGAGACAGGAAATTTGTCTCCTATCGCGGACCTGATGCCAGGAATGCGTTCGGGCGGTATGGTCGCTGTGTCGCAAAACGGCGTTCTCGGCAATCCAGTCGGGGCTACCGCCGAAGACGGCGCATACATCTTCGGTGAGTTGGTAGGACGCGTGACGGATGGACTGGCCCGGTGGGAGCCTGGTCCAGATGGGAGGCTTCGGTGACGACCACGACCGAGTGGGGGCGGACGGTCCACCTGCGACGGCTTTCGAGGCTGCGACGAGTTGCAGCACGACGGGCTACGTCCCTTACGATCATCTGATGCGACCAGCAAGACTCCCCGACGGCTTCGGCATTCGGTTGGACCCCAAGGTGCGCACGTACTCGGGCGGCCGGGTGCTCATCGGCGGCTCTCCGACACGGATGCTCAAGCTGGCTCCGACGGCTGCGGCGATGATCGGTGACGGCTTCCTCGAGGTGGTCGACCAGCAGAGCGCTGCGGTTGCTCGTCACCTTCTCGATTCAGGCGTCGCGAATCCTCGTCCGATGTCGACGCCGTCTGCTGCAGATGTCACCGTCGTGATTCCGGTCAAGGACAACCAGGCCGGCGTCGAACGCCTACTGCCCGTCCTCAAGGATCTGACCGTCATCGTTGTCGACGACGGTTCGGAAGTGCCGGTGGAGCCCCGTCGCGCCTGCCCGGGCACCGGAACCATCACAGTGGTGCGGCACGAGAGCGCCCGCGGACCCTCGGCAGCGAGAAACTCGGGATTGCGTTCGGCCCAAACACGTTTCGTAGCTTTCCTCGACTCCGACGTCATACCGCGTGCCGGTTGGCTCGAGTTGATGTTGGGCCACTTCAGCGATCCAGGGGTTGCCCTTGTTGCGCCCCGCATCGTCGCCCTCGATCCGTACGGGACGGCGCTGGCGCGGTACGAGAACATGCGATCGTCTCTCGACCTCGGACGCAAAGAAGCTGCGGTGAAGTCGGGAAGTCCGGTCGCCTATGTTCCCAGCGCGGCCGTGATCGTCCGGCGCGACGTGGCGCTCGAATGCAACGGTTTCGACGAGAGTCTCGAAGTGGCCGAGGACGTTGATTTCTGCTGGCGACTGCAGGCTGCGGGTTGGCGACTGAGGTACGAACCGGTTGCGCATGTCGCCCACGATCATCGAGTTCAGTTCGACAAGTGGTTCGCCAGGAGAGCGTTCTACGGCACGGGCGCGGCGCCGTTGGCTGCAAGACACGAGGGTTCGGTTCCGCCGATGGCGATGTCGTTCTCGACGCTCTTCGCGTGCATCGCCGCCGCAACACTGACCCGTTCCGGTCTTGCGAGTGCGCTGGGCGCTCTGCTCTTCACGGTGTATCGCCTGCGAAAGATGTTCAACGGGCTGAGTCAGCCCACCCGGATCGCAGCGATCCTCACTGCGCAGGGGTTTGTCGGAGGATTCTGGCAACTCGCCTCGGCGATGTGTCGTCACTACTGGCCGGTGACTCTTCTGGCGGTGATCGCTTCCCGTCGAATTCGGCGACTGGCCGTCGCTGCGGCAGTCACCGAAGGTTTGGTGGACTGGTATCGCCACCGTGAGCCAGGCGGGCTGGGTCCGGTTCGGTACGTCTTCTTCAAACGAGCAGATGACATCGCGTATGGAGCCGGACTCTGGCGGGGCGCGTTCGACGCCCGTGACTGGGCGGCGCTGAAACCTCGAATCACCAAGTGACAGAAGCCGACTACGCAGATTTCCTGGTTGTCGGTGGTGGCACGTGTGGCTGCGTCGTCGCAGCCAGGCTCAGTGAAGATCCATCCGCCACGGTGATGCTCCTCGAATCGGGAAGCGGATATCGTTCGGCGCTCGAACTTCCGGACGTCCTGGGTGATCCGTACCGACTGCCGGTCGGACCTGCGAGCGAATACACGTGGACGTATCCGGTCGAACTGACACCGCGTCGGGCGTCCACGATTGCGCGCGGGCGGACACTCGGTGGGTCCGGGGCCGTCAACGGTGCGTACTTCACGCGCGCGACCCGCGCAGATTTCGAGAACTGGCCGAGTGCTTGGCGATACGACGACGTCTTGCCGTACTTCAAGAAGTCTGAGACGGATCGTGATTTCGAGGGCGAGTTCCACGGGACCGCCGGTCCGATCCCGGTCGAGCGTCGAGCGTGGGACCAACTGCATCCACTGAGCGGTGAGTTTCATGCGGCAGCGCTCGGAGCAGGTTTTCCCGACGACGTCGACAAGAATGCGCCGGACTCGTTCGGCGTCGGCCGAGTGCCACTGAACGTGGCGGATCATCGTCGGATCAGTACTGCGATCGGGTATCTGATGCCGGCGTTGCACCGCCCGAATTTGCGGGTGGAATCCGGAGTGAACGTCATTCGCATCGTATTCTCGGGAACCCGTGCGATCGGCGTCGACGTTCTCGACGACGGCAACGTCCGACGCATTCGTGCCGACCACGTGATCGTGTGTTCGGGTGCGGTGGCGACGCCGCACATTCTCTTGAATTCCGGTGTCGGTCCGGCGGAACAACTTGCAGATCAAGGAGTTTCCGTCATTCTCGATCGACCTGGCGTCGGCCAGAACTTCGTCGACCATCCGGAAGTGCTGCTGCCGTACCATTTTTCGACGCCTCGTACGATTCGCTCGCAGACACCGGTGCTGGAGACTGCACTCAATCTCGCCGAGCTTGAAATCCGCCCGTACACCGCATCTTTCACAGACTTGGTACCCGGTGTGCCTCGCATGGATCACGGCGTCGGGGTGGTCCTCATGGCGCCGCGCAGTCGGGGGAGCATCGAACTGGCATCGGGGGATCCCGTTGGGGCACCGCGTATTCGATACAACTACGTCGCGTCGACGCACGATCGAGCAGCCATTCGGGAAGGAATGCAGATCGCCGAGAACCTTCTCGAGTCGATCGCCGAGACCGGGTTGATCGATCGCCCCGTCGTGGAGTACACAGACGAGTGGATCGAATCTCGCCTCGGTACGTCCTTGCACATGTCCGGTAGCTGCGTGATGGGTGCCGAATCGGACCTGTTCGCAGTCGTCGATGATCGGTGCCGTGTGATCGGCGCGGCAGGACTCAGTATTGTTGACACGTCAATCCTGCCGACGATCCCGACCCGCGGCCCACACGCGACCGCGGTGATGGTCGCGGAACGAGCAAGCGCCATCCTGCTCGGTGACGAGTGGCCGCGAGGGGCAGCAGGCTAGGTCGACAGTCATACCGAATGGTCGTTCTCGCCTAGGGGCTGTGATCGGCGTTACAGTGGTCCACGGAGCGGAGGAACGCAAAATATGGCACGTGAACAGGCTGTGTCCGGCAACCCGTGGGTGGCGGTCAGGCCAGGCGATGACGTCGCGTTACTCGCGCGGCGACTTTCGTCTGCCCATCAGTCGTTCATCGATGCCCGCGGCGTGCCCGGCCAAGGGCTGACCGACGACTCCCATGTCCGTTCGGTCGTGCTCGAGTCCTGGATGCGGAGCCGCAACAAGGGAGTAAATCCTGATGTTGTCGGCAATCCTGAGATGCTCGAGGGGTTGGAACTCGAAAAATATCGGTCCGCGCATCCCATGTCACTGATCCGTCCGGTGATTCGGAAACTCCTGGTGGAAGATGCTGCCGAGACCGGATTGCTGATCGCGATCAGCGACGCACACGGTCGACTGCTCTGGGTGGAGGGTGACAACTCGGCCAAGGACAAAGCGTTGTCCATGAACTTCGTCGAAGGCGCCGACTGGAGCGAAGATCGTGTCGGCACCAATGCGCCGGGAACGGCGCTTGCTCTCGACCACTCCGTACAGATTTTCGGATCCGAGCATTTCAACCGAACCGTGCACGACTGGAGTTGTTCGGCCGCACCCGTCCACGATCCCACCACTGGGCAAATCCTTGGTGCCATCGACATCACCGGTGGTCCCAGGGTCGCGGTTCCCGAAGTGCTGTCGCTGATCCGTGCAACTGTTGCGGCCGCCGAATCGGAATTGCGATTCCACCTCTTGAACTCGCCTATCCCGCTCAGCGCCACGGCTCCGCGCCTCGAAACATTCGGCGCCGGCCGGCCGACGCTGGTTCGCGGCGGTGACCGCATCCCGATTTCGCAGCGTCACGCCGAGATTCTCCTTCTGCTCTCCGAACATCCGGAGGGTCTGAGCTCCGACCACCTTGCGGTCCTGCTCGACGAAGGGGAGCTCGACGCAGTGACCATCCGCGCGGAAATGTCGCGGCTTCGTAAGGTTTTCGGTGCCGACCGGCTGGCTTCGCGTCCTTATCGGATCATCACGGAGTTCACGACAGACGTCGGCGACGTGCGGGCGGCGTTGGATCGCGGAGACGCAGCGACGGCGATGAAACTTTATTCGGGCCCGGTGCTGGCAGGCTCGGCCTCCCCGGGAATCGAAGAGGTGCGGGAAGAACTACGCACCAGGGTTCAGGCGGCTCTGCTGCGTGGAGGTGATGCCAACCTTCTGGCCCGGTGGACCACGTCCGTACACGGGCGCGAAGACTCCGTCGTGTGGGAGGCCTACCTGTCCACGTTGGATCCTCAATCTCCGCTGTATTCCCAGGTCCAGGCAAGAATTGATCTCCTCGACCGCCAATTGGGCATCTGAGAATCATCTGCGTTTCTCGCACGCAACGTACTTGCAACGTTGCAACTCCTAGTGTTGTGAATCACACCCCACCGGGGGGTGGGATTGCAGTCACCGATTTGGTGGGTGCGCCCAGGAAGATCACGTTTACATAGGAGCTTGCAATGACCGTGTACGCCCGCCCAGGTACCGCCGACGCGATCATGTCCTTCCAGTCTCGATACGACAACTGGATCGGCAACGAATGGGTTGCTCCGGTCAAGGGTCAGTACTTCGAGAACCCGACACCGGTGACCGGACAGAATTTCTGTGATGTGGCTCGTTCCACCGCAGAAGACATCGAGCTCGCTCTCGACGCAGCGCACGCAGCAGCTCCGGCCTGGGGCAAGACCTCGGTCGCCGAGCGCGCGATCATCTTGAACAAGATCGCTGATCGTATGGAGGAGAACCTCGAATCCATCGCACTCGCCGAGTCGTGGGACAACGGCAAGCCGATCCGCGAGACCCTCAACGCCGACATTCCGCTCGCCATCGATCACTTCCGTTACTTCGCGGGAGCTATTCGCGCACAGGAAGGTTCGCTTTCGGAGATCAACTCCGACACCGTGGCGTACCACTTCCACGAGCCGCTCGGCGTAGTCGGCCAGATCATTCCGTGGAACTTCCCGATCCTCATGGCCGTGTGGAAGCTCGCTCCCGCCCTTGCTGCCGGCAATGCCATCGTGCTCAAGCCTGCCGAGCAGACACCCGTCTCGATCCTGCACCTCATCGGCATCATCGGTGACCTGCTGCCTGCCGGTGTGCTCAACATCGTCAACGGCTTCGGCGTCGAGGCCGGAAAGCCGCTCGCGTCGAGCCCGCGTATCAAGAAGATCGCGTTCACCGGTGAAACCACCACAGGTCGCCTGATCATGCAGTACGCGTCGCAGAACCTCATCCCCGTGACCCTCGAACTCGGTGGCAAGAGCCCCAACATCTTCTTCTCCGACGTCCTCGCCTCCAACGACGACTACCAGGACAAGGCACTCGAGGGCTTCACGATGTTCGCCCTCAACCAGGGCGAGGTCTGCACCTGCCCGTCACGTTCGCTGATCCAGGAAGACATCTTCGACGAGTTCCTCGCGATGGCCGCCATTCGCACCAAGGCTGTGCGCCAAGGGGATCCGCTCGACACCGACACCATGATCGGTGCCCAGGCCAGCAACGATCAGCTCGAGAAGATCCTCTCGTACATCGAGATCGGCAAGGCCGAAGGCGCCAAGGTCATCACCGGCGGTGAGCGGGCCGAACTCGGCGGAGACCTGTCCGGCGGCTACTACGTCCAGCCGACGGTGTTCACCGGCAACAACAAGATGCGCATCTTCCAGGAAGAGATCTTCGGACCCGTCGTCTCGGTCACCTCGTTCAAGGACTACGACGAGGCCATCGAAATCGCCAACGACACGCTCTACGGTTTGGGCGCCGGTGTCTGGTCCCGCGACGGCGGAGTTGCGTACCGCGCAGGCCGCGACATCCAGGCCGGTCGCGTCTGGACCAACACGTACCACCAGTACCCGGCACACGCCGCTTTCGGTGGATACAAGCAGTCCGGCATCGGCCGCGAGAACCACCTGATGATGCTCTCGCACTACCAGCAGACCAAGAACCTCCTGGTCAGCTACGCCCAGAAGGCTCAGGGCTTCTTCTGATCGACCCACCGGCACCCGTGAGCCCCTCGCTGCGGGTGCCGGTGCGCAAGACTGCAACACGCGAAACCTGCACAAACACACGGAGGTTGGAATGAGCGCCACGGACACACCCGATACCGGCGCCGTTCCACCCCGGTTGGTGACCACCGCTGGGGTGGCTGACCTGCTACGCCGCCTCAGCGGGACTCACGGCGAACTGATGATGCATCAATCCGGCGGATGCTGCGACGGCTCGGCCCCGATGTGTTATCCCTCAGGCGAATTCATCATCGGGGACCGTGACGTACTACTCGGAATCGTCGATCTCCGACTTGCTGTCGGAGAGATTCCCGAAGACCTTCCCACCGGAACCGACGCTGTACAGGTCTGGATTTCCGGATCACAGTTCGAAGCCTGGAAGCACACCCAGTTGGTGCTGGACGTCGTGCCCGGCCGCGGCAGCGGATTCAGCCTGGAGTCTCCTGAAGGATTCAGATTCCTCAGTCGAGCAAGGGCATTCACACCGGACGAAAACGAAGCACTCGGCGCGTCGAGCATTCTCGTGGGCGCTGATTGGGAAGCGGGCGTGCGTCCTTCGCCCCCGACGGTTCCCCAGGTCGTCGCCGAGGCCGTCGATGCCTGCCCGGTGCCGGGCGCGGCCGCCCGATCCTGAGAACGGCCGCCTGAAGAAGATCTGAACAGACTCGGGGCCGCTCACATGACAGCCAGTTAACAGCACGGTCATCTCCACGCGACCTTCTCCGTACATCGCCCACATACCGTTCATTTCACGCGACGCATCCACCGTGCGTCGTCTCATTCTTGACCGATTCAGAGGATGGACATGTCTCTTTCCGACCACGCAACCGGCAAAAACGCCGGTGCCGCGGGTGCACACCACGACGGCGCAGACTTCCATGCGGAAGACAATTCGTATCTGGAGAAACGAACACTCCGAAAGGGAACAGCAGGGTGGGTGCTGCTTGCGGGGTTGGGTGTCAGCTATGTGATTTCCGGTGACTACGCCGGCTGGAACAACGGTCTGGCCGAAGGTGGTTTCGGTGGCCTTCTCATCGCGGCCGTCGTCATCGCGGGGATGTACCTGGCGATGGTGCTCGGTATGGCCGAGATGTCGTCGGCACTTCCTGCCGCTGGTGGTGGATACACGTTTGCCAGACGGGCCATGGGGCCATGGGGCGGATTTGCCACCGGCACAGCAATTCTCATCGAGTACTCGATAGCACCCGCAGCGATCGCGACCTTCATCGGTGCGTACGTCGAGTCCCTGAACCTCTTCGGGATCACCGACGGGTGGTGGGTGTACCTCGCGGTGTACGCGATCTTCATCGGCATTCACCTCACCGGCGCCGGTGAGGCACTCAAGGCGATGTTCATCATCACCGCCATTGCACTCGTCGGCCTGGTCGTGTTCGCGGTTTCGGCTGTCGGCCTTTTCGATTCGTCCAACCTCACCGATATCGCCGTCGACACCAGCGCAGTCGGATCCTCGTCGTTCCTGCCATTCGGTCTGCTCGGAATCTGGGCCGCCGTGCCCTTCGCGATCTGGTTCTTCCTTGCCGTCGAAGGTGTACCGCTTGCCGCAGAGGAAGCACGTGAGCCGGAGAAGAACGTCCCCCGCGGCATCATCATCAGCATGTTGATCCTGATCGTCACAGGCGCAACGGTTCTCTTCCTCGCCACCGGCGCGCTCGGCGCCGATGCCCTGTCCACCTCCGGAAATCCGCTCGTCGAGGCGCTGGGGGACAGCGGAGCGGCAAAGGCCGTCAACTACATCGGACTTGCCGGTCTGGTCGCGAGCTTCTTCTCGATCATGTACGCCTACTCACGTCAGACGTTTGCTCTCTCCCGCGCCGGCTACCTGCCGAAGAACCTGTCGGTGACCAACAAGCGCAAGGCCCCCACTCTCGCGCTCGTCGTTCCCGGAATCATCGGCTTCGCGCTCTCACTCACCGGTGAAGGTGCCATGTTGCTCAACATGGCGGTGTTCGGCGCGGCAGTCAGCTACGTCCTGATGATGGTGAGTCACATCGTTCTTCGTAAGCGTGAGCCGAACATGCCGCGCCCGTACCGCACGCCCGGCGGTATCGCCACCACCTCGTTTGCGCTCGTGATCGCGGCAGTGTCGGTGGTGGCCACCTTCCTGGTCGATCCCGTTGCGGCATTGCTGACGTTGGTTGCCTTCGGAGTTCTGATGGCGTACTTCGGTCTCTACAGTCGTCACCACCTTGTTGCCAACTCGCCGGACGAGGAGTTTGCTGTACTTGCACAGGCGGAAGAAGAATTGGGATGAGTCGCGGGATGGCCAAGTATCACCAGCAGGTATCCGGAACCAACTACTCGTTCGACGGTCTCGTCGATCTGATGGCAAAAGCGACACCACTGCGGTCGGGTGACGAACTCGCCGGTTGCGCGGCAAGCTCCGATGCTGAACGTGCTGCTGCCCAATGGGTTCTGGCTGATCTTCCGTTGACTGTGTTCCTCGAAGATCTGTTGGTTCCGTACGAGGACGACGAGGTCACCCGGCTCATCATCGACAGCCACGATCGCCTCGCATTTGCGCCAGTGGCCCACCTGACTGTTGGCGGATTACGGGACTGGCTGCTCGAGACTGCGTCGGCGCCGGAAGCTTCAGCACGCTTGTCCGCCGTGAGTCCCGGTCTGACCCCCGAGATGGTAGCCGCCGTCAGCAAGATCATGCGCAATCAGGACCTGATCGCCGTCGCCAAGGCCATCACGGTCACCGCGGGGTTCCGCACTACCATCGGACTGCCTGGACGGCTGAGCACCCGACTCCAGCCAAACCACCCGACGGACGATCCACGCGGCATTGCGGCGGCCACATTGGACGGTCTCCTGATGGGATGTGGCGACGCCGTCATCGGCATCAACCCTGCGACGGATTCACCCCAGGCCACCTCGGATCTGCTCCACCTGCTCGACGACATCCGTCAGCGATTCGAGATCCCGACTCAGTCGTGCGTGCTCTCTCACGTGACCACCACGATCGGACTGATCGAATCGGGGGTGCCGGTCGATCTTGTCTTCCAATCGATTGCCGGTACCGAAGGCGCCAATTCCGGTTTCGGAGTGAACATTCCGCTACTGCGCGAAGGTAACGAGGCCGGACGCTCCTTGAACCGCGGAACGGTCGGCAACAACGTCATGTACCTCGAGACAGGGCAGGGGTCCGCCCTCAGTTCAGGTGCCCACTACGGCACCGGCGGAGCCCCGGTCGATCAGCAGACACTCGAGACCAGGGCATACGCCGTGGCCCGAGATCTCGAGCCGCTGCTGGTCAACACGGTGGTCGGTTTCATCGGTCCCGAGTACCTCTACGACGGCAAGCAGATCATTCGCGCGGGCTTGGAGGATCACTTCTGCGGAAAACTCCTCGGGCTGCCGATGGGAGTGGACGTCTGCTACACCAACCACGCCGAAGCCGATCAAGACGACATGGACAACCTCCTCACCTTGCTGGGCGTCGCCGGCGCGGCGTTCGTGATCGCGGTGCCCGGCGCCGACGACGTGATGCTCGGCTATCAAAGTCTGGCGTTCCACGACGCGTTGTACGTGCGTAAGGTCCTCGGTTTGCAGCCCGCCCCGGAGTTCGAGACCTGGCTCCACAACTTGGGGATGACCGACGCAAACGGTCGGGTTCTTCCGATCGACGCCGAAATGTCGCCGCTGAGGGCTTTGACGGTGAACTCATGACCGAAGATCAGGCACCGATCCTCGATTTCTGGGGTCCACTGCGCAAGACCACACAATCGCGTATCGGGCTGGGGCGTGCCGGAGATTCGTTGCCCACCAAGCGGGTTCTCGAATTTAAGGCAGCACACGCCGCAGCCCGCGACGCAGTGCACGAGCCACTCGATTCCGAGACTCTCGCCAGTCGGGTCGACGGGGTGGGTATCGGGGCACCGGTGGTGGTCGCGAGCAGCGTCTCCACTCGCAGCGAGTATCTCCGGAGACCCGACCTGGGGCGACAACCCGCGGACCTGAGCGCGATCAAGAGCTCCGACAAGGAAATCGGGTTCATCCTCGCCGACGGACTCTCCCCGCGAGCACTGATGGACCACGGCGAGCAACTACTGTCCGCGTTGGTCACGGCGTTGGGGGAGCGGTACTCGATTGCGCCGCCGGTGATCGCCACGAATGCCCGTGTGGCACTGGGTGATCACATCGCCGCCGCGATGGGAGTGCAGACGGCGATCGTCCTGATCGGCGAACGTCCAGGGCTCTCCGTTGCGGACAGCGTCGGGATCTATCTGACTCATCTTCCCCGCGTCGGTCGTACCGACGCGGATCGAAACTGCATTTCCAATGTCCACCCACCCGAGGGCCTCGGATACGAGCAGGCTGCTCGTGTCGTTCTGGGGTTGGTGACGGGAGCGCGCCAATTGGGCCGCTCCGGCGTCGACCTCAAGGACACCTCTCGCGCCGACGCCGTTGCGTCGGGAGAAGTGCTGACGCTCGATTAGTTGACACCTGCACGGCATACCCGGGTCGATCGACACTCGGGTATGCCGTCGTACCCGAATCACGACGAAAATGAGGGAATCGATGTTCCGTTCGCTGCATGCCCGCGCCCTGTGTGCGTTGGCCGTAGGTAGTGTCCTGTTGAGTGCAACTGCGTGTAGTTCGGCCGAGAGTGCCACGAAAGAGGATGCGGCGCAGAGTAGTTCATCCTGCGCGGCGTTGGATCCCAGTCTGGCGTGGTACGGCGTCAACCGTGTGAGGTTGGATGCCATGATGACGGAGTTCGGAACGTGTGGAGCTGCAGGTGATGTCGATGACGGCGCTCCGTTGGCGCTCTTCGACTGGGACAACACAGTTGTCAAGAACGACATCGGAAGCGCCACTGCATTCTGGATGATCAAGAACAACAAGGTGTTACAGCCCGCCGGAGCGGACTGGGCGACCACGAGTCGCTTCATGGCTCCAGCCGGCGCTGCCGCACTTTCCGCCGCGTGTGGCTCGGAGACCGCCCCGGGTCAACCCTTGGTAACCAGTACCGACTTGGACTGCGCTGACGAGATCGTTGCGGTACTCGAGGAGAAGACTCGCGACGGACAGGTTGCATTCGACGGCTACGATCACCGCCGGACCAAGGCTGCATACGCGTGGGCGGTGCAGTTGATGGCGGGGCACACCGAGGACGAGATCACCGAGTACGCCCGCGCAGCGCGTGCTGAGAATCTCGCTGCTGCAGAAGGATCCGATCAGACCGTCGGTACCACGGAAGTCGACGGCTCGGTGCGTTACTACGCGCAAATTGAAGATTTGGTGGAAACCCTCGGCGCTCATGGATTCGACGTGCGGATCATCTCCGCGTCGGCCGAACCGGTCGTTCGTGTCTGGTCGGAGCAGCTGGGATTGGATGCCGATCACGTGATGGGAGTTCGGCCGATCGTCGAGGGCGGCGTTCTGACGGGGCGCCTGCGGGGATGTGGTGGGGTTGCGGACGGTGACGACTCGGTCATTCCGTACATCGACGGGAAGCGGTGCCAGGTCAACGAGGTTGTCTACGGGGTCCAAGGGCCTACGGCGTTCGAGCAGTTGCCTGCGGATCGGCGTCAGGTGTTTGCTGCCGGTGATTCTGTCACCGACGTGACGTTCCTCGGAGATGCGACCGGTGCGCGCCTGGTGATCAACCGCAACAATCCCGAACTGATGTGCAATGCCTACGACAACAGTGACGGAAAATGGCTGGTCAACCCCATGTTCATCGAACCGAAAGCACAGGCGGATGCTCCCTATCACTGCTCGACCGATGCATACACCGACGCGGCCGGGGAGAAAGGCGCCGTGACTCGTGCGGACGGCAGCGTGATCCCCGATCAGGTCGATTCCGTCGCCTGAAACGATATCGGGCGCTCAGAAGTAGAAGGTGCGATTCCTGGCGGCGCATTTGAGTTTGCCCACCTGTAGACCGGCAAAGGCGATCCATCGACCCCGCGGCATTCCGCTGAGCCTTTGTGGAATCAACGGATTCAGCAAGATTAGGCCGGCAAGAGTGGTGAGCGAAGATTTTATCGTCGGTCGTCGGACCCCGTAGTCACGAAATGCAAGAAATAGCTCGACTTCAGCCATACCGTACGACACGGTCTGGTGCCATGTTCCGCTAAGGGTTGATCGAAGCCGGTAGGCGACGGTTGCCTTAGGCGCGTGGGCGAAGGACAGGCCTGAGATCTGGGCTCGCCACGAAAACTCGACATCCTCGCCCGCTGTCATCGATTCGTCAAAGCCGCCGATCGAATCGAAGGCGCGCTTCCAGATTCCAATGTTGCAACCCATCGCAGAAGGAAGAAAGCGGCCGAGAACCAGCCCGTCCGTCGAGGAAAACGGTCGCCACGAATGCACTTCCGGCGAATTGATCGATTCTGATTCCACGCCGCCGGCAATCAGATCTGCGAATTCGGCCGAAAGAAGCAGCTGGGTCAGCCAGGAGCTGTGGACGCGGTCGTCACCGTCGCAAAATGCAAGAAATTGCCCACGCGCATTTGCCGACCCATTGTTCCGGGCAAAGCTGATTCCAGCTCTCTGAGAAGAATCTATATATCGAAGGTCGAGCTCAGCCGTGAGCGGGTGATTTGCAATGTGCTGTTCGAGACCGTCTGTCGATCCATTGTCACTCACGATGACCTCGAAAACTCCGCCGAAGTTCTGCTCGCTCAACGCAGTCAGCTGGACGTCGATGTATTTCATGACGTTTAGGCAGGGGATTATCACAGACACCATCGGAGCTATCACGCTGCAAACATACCGGATCGTCCGAATTGTCAGTCGGGGAGCCCCTCGTCAGCTACTCGACACATGGCAAAGTGTGTGTGATCTGATTCTTTCGAGCCCTTCACTGGGCTTCGGAGACCCAGGGGTGTCCGCTGACATGCTGGAGCCGCAGAGGCGGCACGTGAGTAGGAGAAATTGATGGCCTTCGCTGGCAATGTGGACGAACTGGCGCTGCTCCAAGCAGTACGTCTCAAGGAGCGGGTCGGAGCGGTTGTACTGGCCGAGCACTTGGGCGTCAGTGCAGCGTCCGGTCAAGCTGCGTACGACGCACTTGTCGCGCAGGGTAAAGCGGCCGAAGCAGAAGGTGTCATCAGCCTGACCGAGAAAGGCCTCGCGGAACTCGAAGATCAGTTGGACGCTGAGCGGGTCTCGATCGACGAGGACTCCATCGGCGAGGTGTACGAGGCTTTCGTTCCGCTGGACGAGGAGTTCGTTGCACTTATCGACGACGCAGACGCGAATTCCCTTGCCGAGCTGGACCGCCGGGCTGCAAACCTGTTCGACGATTTGTCGGCATTCGTTCCGCGGTTGTCCCGCTACCAGGATCTCTTCTCGGATGCTCTCGCTAAAGTTCAAGCGGGGGAGTCCAAGTGGATTTCAGAACCGATCATCGACTCCTATGCCACGGTGTGGGGAGAGATCCGTCAGGAGCTTTTCGGGGCTGCCGGAAAGGCTTGATTCGTAGCGCTGGACCTGACGCAGTTCAGCGTGGGCCGTCCGATTCGTGCGAACGAATCGGACGGCCCACGGCATGTGAAGAGCCGTGAAACTCGTTACCATTGCATACAAGTCGTGACCGAGATCACTCCTACCCCCTTTCGGGGGTAGTGCGGGGGTGAGCCACATCACTACCTTTCCTCCTATCGACGGTGATGCCCACAGGGCGACACCACGGGACCACGGAGGAATCGAGTGACCACAGTCTCTCCCACAGGCGGCAACAGCGCCGCCGGCGCCGGGGGTGCGAGTGCCGCAGGCGCGACACAACCCCCGCAGACCACCAGTGTGCGGCGCGTCGCGATCGCGAGCTGCATCGGCACGACCATCGAGTTCTACGACTTCTTCATCTACGGAACTGCTGCGGCACTTGTCTTTCCGACGGTATTCTTCCCCGCGCTCGGTGCCACCGCGGGAACCGTCGCATCGTTTGCGACCTTCGCAGTCGCATTCATCGCCCGGCCCGTCGGCGCAATGCTGTTCGGACACTTCGGTGATCGCATCGGTCGCAAGAAGACTCTGATCTCGACGCTCCTGCTCATGGGTATCTCGACGCTCCTGATCGGCTTGCTACCCGGTGCGGCAACTATCGGTGTTGCGGCTCCGATCATCCTGGTGCTCTTGCGATTCGGCCAAGGCTTCGCGGTCGGTGGTGAATGGGCAGGCGCAACTCTGCTCACCGCGGAATACGCCCCACCGGGCAAACGTGGTCTGTATGCGATGTTCCCGCAGCTTGGCCCCGCAATCGCCTTCGTGCTCTCGAGCAGTACATTCCTCATCACCGGCGCTGTTCTCGGCGATACCAACCAAGCCTTCCTCGACTATGGCTGGCGTATCCCGTTCTTGTTCTCCATCGTGTTGGTCGGCATCGGCCTCTACATGCGACTCGCCATCGAGGAGACCCCGGTCTTCAAGGCGGAGCAGGCAGAGCGCGTCGCAGAGCAGAAGAACGAAGCACCTCGCACCCTTCCGTTCCTGGATGCCTGGCGGTTCCAGACCAAGGAAATCCTGCTCTCGGCCGGCGCCCTCGCTTGCCTGTTCGCGTTCTTCTACATGGGCACGGCGTTCCTCACGAGCTACGGAACCAAGACCCTCGGCTTCTCCCGCCCGTTCGTCCTGTCGGTCGGTATCGCGTCCGCCTTCGTCTTCGGTGCGGCGATCATCGTCTCCGCCTTGTACTCGGACCGCATCGGGCGTCGCAAGGTCATCATGATCTCTTGTGGTCTGGCTGTGGTGTGGGCGCTCATTCTGTTCCCGCTCCTGGACACCGGAACACCGATCGCGTTCATCCTCGGAATGTTCGGCACGCTGATGATCTTCGGAATCGCGTACGGCCCCTGTGGTGCGCTGCTTCCGGAAATGTTCCAGACCCGCTACCGCTACACCGGTGCCGGCCTCGGCTACAACCTCGCCGGAGTGCTCGGCGGCGCAGTGCCGCCGCTGATCGCCGCACCGCTGGCCTCGGCCTACGGGAGTATGGCCATCGGAATCATGTTGGCAATCCTCGGCGTGGTGAGTCTGGTCTGCACCTGGGCGCTCGTCGAGACCAAGGACCACGCCCTGTAAACACTGTGCGCCTTTATTAACCGCCGGCGGTTAATAAAGGCGCACAGCAGGCGGGTGGGGTGTCCGGACTTCGAACAGTTACAGGCACCCCGCACCGGGAAGTATGTCGTGCATCACACCGAATCGAGTAAATTCGTAGATGAGAGGGTCCGCTGCGGCGGCCCCTCTCATAGGTGCCTGAACAGGTAACCGGAGAGGACAGAACACATGAGTACGCCGCTGCCCAGCTATACGTCCGGAGTATGGGACGGTCCGATGCTGGGCGACACCATCGGAGACAACCTCGATCGCACGGTTGCCGCACACGGCGACCGCGATGCGTTGATCGACCACGCCAGCGGTCGACGATGGACGTACCGGGAGTTCGCCGAGCAGGTGAACGGGCTCGCTGCCGGACTACTTTCCCGTGGTGTGGGGAAGGGCGATCGGGTGGGGATCTGGGCTCCCAACTGTCCGGAATGGACGTTCACGCAGTACGCGACGGCAAAGATCGGCGCGATCCTGGTCAACATCAATCCGGCCTACCGCTCGCACGAGTTGCAGTACGTGCTCGAGCAAGCCGGAATCTCGACGCTGGTGTCTGCGGCCAGCTTCAAGACCTCGGACTACGCGTCGATGATCGAGACGGTGCGGCCGCAGTGCCCGGATCTGACTTCAGTGCTCCTGCTCGGTTCACCCGAGTGGGACGCGGTGCTTGCCGACGGGTTGGCGGCCCAGGCAAGCGATCCGGCTCCGCTCGCAGCTGCCCAAGCCGCGTTGTCGGCCGACGACGCGATCAACATCCAATACACCTCGGGCACTACCGGTTTCCCGAAGGGCGCGACGCTCAGCCACCACAACATTCTCAACAACGGCTACTTCGTCGGCGAGTTGTGCCACTACAGCGAGGTCGATCGGGTGTGCATCCCGGTGCCGTTCTATCACTGCTTCGGCATGGTGATGGGCAACCTTGCGTGCACCAGTCACGGTGCTGCCATGGTCATTCCGGGCCCGGCATTCGATCCGCGCGCCTCGCTCGAAGCCGTCCAGGCCGAAAAGTGCACGTCCCTCTACGGCGTTCCGACGATGTTCATTGCAGAATTGGCGCTGCCGGACTTCGACAGCTTCGATCTGTCGTCCCTTCGCACCGGCATCATGGCGGGTTCGCCCTGCCCGGTCGAAGTGATGAAGCAGGTCATCGATCGTATGGGTATGGCAGAGGTGTCCATCTGCTATGGCATGACCGAGACGTCGCCGGTGTCGCTGCAGACCCGCTCGGACGATTCGATCGAGCAGCGCACCGAAACCGTCGGTCGGGTGGGGCCGCACCTCGAGATCAAGATCGTAGATCCGGCAACCGGACTGACGGTGCCGCGCGGCGAGCCGGGCGAACTGTGCACACGTGGTTACTCGGTCATGCTCGGCTACTGGGAGAACCCGGAGAAGACCGCCGAGGCGATCGACGCTGCCCGGTGGATGCACACCGGAGACATCGGCGTCATGGACGAGGCCGGATACGTCGCTATCACGGGACGCATCAAGGACATGGTCATCCGCGGTGGCGAGAACGTCTATCCGCGTGAGATCGAGGAGTTCCTCTACACCCATCCCGACATTCTCGACGCGCAGGTCATCGGTGTGCCGGACGCAAAGTACGGCGAGGAATTGATGGTGTGGATCCAGATGCGCGAAGGTGCAGACGATCTGGACGCCGATTCGGTCCGTGCCTTCTGTACCGGCAAGCTCGCGCACTACAAGATTCCGCGGTACGTCCATGTCGTGGACGAGTTTCCGATGACAGTCACGGGCAAGGTCCGCAAGATCGCGATGCGAGAACAGGCGATCGAATTGATCGGTCAGGCCTGAGCGTATGTCCGCGAACCCAGGGGAGCGTGAGCCGGTACGCCCCGAGATCGCGCTCTCCTGGAAGCGTTCTCGACTGAGTGGCCTCGATCCGTCGTCGGCAATCGCCGTGGACACCGAGGAGCAAGACGGCGAATCTCGTCTGCTCCGGGCCGCCGCGCCCGTGCTCGACGAGGTGTCGCAACAGATCGCGGGCACCGGTTTCTGTGTGTTGCTTGCTGATCGAGAATGCCGCGTGGTCGCTTCGGTGTACTCCGACAGCCGCGTCGAGCGGACAATCGAGCGGTTGGGCGTCGTCAACGGTTCACGCTTCGGTGAAGAGCACGCCGGTACCAATGCGCTCGGTACGCCGCTCGAGGTAGGTCGAAGTGTGGTGATCCACGGGGACGAGCATTTCCTCGACAGCCTCAAGGGATTGAGCTGCTACGGCCAGCCGATCCTGCATCCCGTCACACGTCGCGTCGAGGGTATTCTCGACATGACCGGCGTTGTCTCGCAGGCCAACCCGCTGTTCGCGCCCTTCCTCGCGCGTGCTGCAGCGGATATCGAGAAACGACTGCTCGAAGGCTCCAAGGCGTCGGAGCAGCGGCTGGTCGACGCATTCCAGCGAGTGTCACATCAGCGCCACATTGCCGTCGCGGCCATCGGCGACGACATCCTGCTGAGCAACCGAACGGCCTTGGATCTGCTCGACACCGCCGACCACGTATCACTCCGGTCCTTGATCGCCGATCTCAATCCTGATCAATCAAGGCTTGTGACAGTCGAATTGGCGTCCGGTGCGCTGGCGCGAGTTCAAGCCGACCGGATTTCCGGGGCCGACGGCGGCGCACTCTTCCTGGTCGAACCACTCCAGCGGGAACGGGCACCCATCCGCAGAACCCACGAGCGGGCACCATCTCCGGGCGAACGACTGCGCCGCGACCTGATGCGGGCGCGGGCGTCGTCGTCCGCAGTTGCCATCTCGGGTGAAGCAGGTTCCGGTCGAACTTCGGCAGCATCGGACGTGGTCGGGAGCGTTGACGCCAGTTGGCACGATGCCACGCGGATCGCGTTCGACGGCCGTGAGCAGTGGATCACCGATCTTGTGCGAGCAGCCCGTAAGCGTTCGGGCGTGGTCGTGATCGAACAGGTGCAGCTCCTTCCCGATTCGGTGTTGCCACTGGTTGCAGACCTGGTCGATGCCAGCGCCGAGGGGCCGAGGATTGTGTTGACCAGCGGCGCGGTCGCGGATTTGCCGCCAGCCATCGTGTCACTCATCTCGCGTTGTGCCTCCAGGATTGCCATCAACCCGCTGCGAGAACGACAAGCCGAGATCGCCGAGTTGGCTCAGGCGATGTTGGAGGGGATCTCGCCCGAATTGAGGTTGACCGCCAGCGCTGCCGAAGCGCTCGCGGCGGCCAGTTGGCCGGGCAATCTGGCCGAATTGCGCGTCGTGTTGAATCGGGCCTCAGGTGAACGCTCGAGTAATCGCATCGACGTCGTCGATCTGCCCGAGGACTATCGCACCACGGCCAAGGTGTCGCGGTTGGCAGGGCGGGAGAAGGCCGAGCGCCAGGCGATCATCGGAGCGTTGAAAGACTGCGGCGGCAACAAGGTTCACGCGTCGGCGCAACTCGGAATCAGCCGAAGCACTCTCTACACACGGATGCGGGCGCTCGACATCACTGTGTAGTTTGCTGTCCGAATTGAGTTGTACAAAGTTCGGACAGTTAGCACCCCCGGAAGCGCGGAAGTATGGCGTGCATCACATTCGCACCTCACTACTTCAGGGGAGTTTCCGATGACGGCAGTAGCCGAACACACAATCAGTTCCGCGGTACAGGGTTTCCTGAACGGACCGAAGAAGCTCTACATCGGCGGCGAATTCGTCGACGCCGCTTCGGGTCAGACCTTCGCGACGTACAACCCGGCTGACGGACAGAAGCTCGCAGACGTGGCACACGGCCAGGCCGAAGACATCGACCGCGCGGTACGCGCCGCCCGAACGGCTTTCGAGGACGGCCCCTGGTCTCGGATGAAGGCAAACGAGCGCGAGCGGATGATCTGGCGCGTCGGCGACATTCTCAGTGCTCGTGCCGAGGAATTCGGTCAGCTCGAAGCTCTCGACAACGGCAAGTCCGTTGCCATCGCCACCGCCGTCGACGTGGCTTGGGCCGCAGACGTTTTCCGCTACTACGCGGGTTGGGCCACCAAGATCGAAGGCAGCACCGTCAACGTGTCGATGCCCTTCTCTCCGGGCGGCGAGTTCCACGCCTACACCCTGCGTGAGGCAATCGGCGTCTGTGGACTGATCGTGCCGTGGAACTTCCCGCTGCTGATGTCGTCGTGGAAGCTCGCCCCCGCGCTCGCCGCCGGCAACACGGTGATCCTCAAGCCCGCTGAGCAGACCCCGCTCACCGCACTGCTTCTCGCGGAGGTCTTCGAAGAAGCAGGCTTCCCGCCCGGCGTCGTCAACATCGTTCCCGGCTTCGGCGATGCAGGTGCTGCACTGTCCGGCCACGACGACGTGGACAAGGTCGCGTTCACCGGTTCCACCGAGGTGGGTAAGAAGATCGTCGACGCCGCCAAGGGCAACCTGAAGAAGGTTACGCTCGAGCTCGGTGGCAAGAGCCCCAACATCGTATTCGCCGACGCGGATTTCGATTCCGCGGTGGAGGGTTCACTCAACGCCTGGCTGTTCAACCACGGTCAGTGCTGCGTTGCGGGTACCCGTCTGTACGTCGAGGACACCATCTTCGAGAAGTTCACCGAGGCCGTCGCGCACGCAGCGAGCCAGGTCAAGATCGGACCCGGCCTCGATCCCACCACCCAGCTCGGACCGCTGGTCTCGCAGGAGCAGTTCGACAAGGTCACCGGCTACCTCCGTGAGGGAATCGCCGACGGCGCACGTGCACTCACCGGCGGTAACCGCTGGGGCGATCAGGGCTACTTCGTCGAGCCCACTGTCTTCGTCGACGTCAAGCCCGAATTCTCCATCGTTCAGGAGGAGATCTTCGGACCCGTCGTGGCAGCGCTGCCGTTCAACGCGGACGACGGACCCATCACTGCCGCAAACGATTCCATCTACGGACTTGCCGCCGGCATCTGGACCCGTGACATTTCCAAGGCCCACCGCACGGCCAAGCGTCTCAAGGCTGGCTCGGTGTGGATCAACCAGTACAACGGCTTCGACACCGCAATGCCTTTCGGCGGATACAAGCAGTCCGGTTGGGGCCGCGAGCTCGGCGCTTCGGCTATCGATCTCTACACCCAGACCAAGGCCGTCAACATCGCCCTCTGACCGACCCCCATCGCTCATTCTCTCGTCCGACAATCAAGGAGATCACCAGTGAAGACCAAAGCTGCTGTACTGCTCGAGCCCGGAAAGCCTTTCGAGATCATGGAACTCGACCTCGACGGCCCGGGGGTGGGTGAGGTACTGATCAAGTACACCGCTGCCGGACTGTGCCATTCGGATCTGCACCTGACCGACGGTGATCTCCCGCCGCGTTACCCGATTGTCGGCGGACACGAAGGCTCGGGCATCATCGAAGAGGTCGGACCCGGCGTCACGAAGGTCAAGCCGGGTGACCACGTCGTATGTAGCTTCATCCCCAACTGCGGCACCTGTCGCTACTGCTCGACCGGTCGCCAGAACCTTTGTGACATGGGTGCCACCATCCTCGAAGGTTCGATGACGGACGGTTCCTTCCGTTTCCACGGCAACGGAATGGATTTCGGCGGAATGTGCATGCTCGGAACGTTCTCCGAGCGCGCCACCATTTCTCAGCACTCGGTGGTCAAGATCGACGACTGGCTTCCCTTGGAGACAGCAGTGGTCGTCGGCTGCGGCGTGCCTTCGGGATGGGGAACGGCAGTCAACGCCGGTAACCTTCGCGCCGGCGACACCGCGGTGATCTACGGCATCGGTGGCCTCGGCATCAATGCCGTCCAGGGCGCCGTTTCGGCCGGCTGCAAGTACGTCGTGGTGGTCGATCCGGTTGCTCTCAAGCGTGAGACCGCACTGAAGTTCGGTGCAACCCATGCCTTTGCAGACGCCGAGAGCGCTGCTGCCAAGGTCAACGAGCTGACGTGGGGACAGGGCGCCGACGCGGCGCTCATCCTTGTCGGCACCGTCGACGAGGACGTGGTCAGTGCAGCGACAGCAGTGATCGGCAAGGGCGGCACCGTGGTGATCACGGGTCTCGCCGATCCGGCCAAGCTGACCGTGCACGTGTCGGGAACCGACCTGACGCTGAATCAGAAGACGATCAAGGGCACGCTGTTCGGATCCATGAACCCGCAGTACGACATCGTGCGACTGCTTCGTCTCTACGATGCGGGTCAGCTCAAGCTCGACGAACTGATCACCAACACCTACAGCCTCGAAGACGTCAACCAGGGCTACCAGGATCTGCGTGATGGCAAGAACATCCGTGGCGTGATCATTCACGACAAGTAGGACAACTGCTGTGCGCCTTTATTAACCGCGGGCGGTTAATAAAGGCC
>NZ_JBYTAP010000008.1:339456-351517 GCF_058788335.1 Rhodococcus sp. FW305-130
GTGGGGGTGGGCGCAACGAAGGGGGAGCCATGTTTTTGTTTTTTTTTCTAGGCGTGGGGGGGAAAAAGACCCCCACAGCACTATTTCTTGGCTTTCGACAAAATCTGCATCAACTGAAGTAGTGATGAGAACTTCGCGAATACCGAGCGCGAGACCACCGGACCGAAAGCCGCGGTGTCGGTTGCATCGAACGCGTCGAGCAGATCGCGGAAGCTTTCGACCTGTTTGGCCATCGCGTCGAGATCGACGTGCGTGGCGGCGTCGGCATCACGCAGAGCTAGTAGGTACTGCGGCGCCGTCACCAAAGCGACTGCCGGGATCTTCCGCTCGAACAGTGGTTCACCCTCGCCGAAATGAATGACCGGTCCTGGCGCCACGATTCGGCGATCGCCTGCCCCGATGTCGCGCCACAGCGGTGCAACGATGTCGTGTACTTCTCGGCTCGTCGCGTAGAGCAGTTCCGGTTCCGGAGTGGTCACCAACGCATAGCTGCCGGTCGAGGTGTCCTCGGTATCACCCAGCGCGCCGAGGTGTTCGATCGCGATCCCGGCTACTGCGCGCGCCTGACCGGCTTCGCCCTTCCACATCTCGGGGTGCGCTTCGAGCCAGGTGGAGGTTGCCTGTCCGTGCTTGGACACCGCTGGAATTCGCAGGTGGCCAGTCGTCAGCACAAAAACGTACGACCGTCGATGCGGCTGCGCGACGGCGTGCCGCGCCAAGGCCAACATTCCCAGATGCCCGTTCTCCTCGACGCCGTTGGTTCCGTCGCTGTGAGTGATGAGCAGAATCGTCTCTTCCGGTGATGTCCCCGGGGATACCGCCCACACCGTGTCGGTCCGGGTGTCCGGATGCAGAGTTGCATCCAGAACCAGAGTCGCCCGCTGACCGGAACGAGCTGCAGCGACAACCTTCCTGCCCTCGTCGCCGGCCACCCAGACGGCGGGGATGTCGTGGTAAGGCTGCGTGAACGGAAGATATTGTCCCAGCGCGTTGTCCGGAGCAATGTCACGCCACACCGCGATCACGCCGAGCACTCCGGCCTTGCGAGCCTTGTCGAGTTTCGGGCCCAGAAGAGTTGCGGAGAGAACCGGATTTCGAAGAGTCTCGGCGGTGGCGATCGGACCCCACTCGCTGACCAGGAGCTTGCGGGGAAGATCGACGTGCGGGACCTCGATCACCGCGATCGCGCCCTTGGCCGCGGACCATTTGGGGCGTCGCGCGCTGACGAAGACCAGGGGAGCGGAGATTCCCTGTGGTCCGGTCAATCCCGAGTAGGGGAATGCGGACGAAACCTTGATCGGTCCCGTCGGCAATTCGATGCGAAGCCCCTCAGATGTGTCCGGTAGATCCCAGCGTTCGAAAGTGTGTGAATCACGCCGGACTTCGAGGCCCAGTTCGGTCAGTTCGTTCGCGACTTCTTCCACCACAGCGTGGTGTGAAGGTGATCCTGTCAATCGTGGCCCCAGCGCGTCGAGTCGCTGTTGGCCGGCAAGGAGGAGATCGCGATCGACGGCCTGGCCGTGATTCATGGGATTGCCTTTCGTACTACGCGACGTCTGCTCTGGTGAGGCGCCTGCCCGTGTCGTGTCCACGGTACCGAGCGGTCTGAAAAGGAGACGGAGAGCGCGCCGGATATGCCGTTTTCGCAGATATACCGGGTGCCAATGGGCCGATCGGTCCGTACCGTATGACCTTGGCACCGAAAGACTCCGTGTTCTTCGGACAGACCAGTCCACGGCGAGAGAGGCCTACGTTGGCTACGTATCTTTACAGGTTGGGGAAGTTCGCTTTCCGCCACAAGTATCTCGTGGTGGCCGCGTGGATTATCGTGATCGCGGTGGTGGGGGGCGCTATCAGCGCCACAAATCCGACGTTCTCCAAAGAATTCAATCTTCCGGGCACGGATTCACAGCGTGCGACCGAGTTGATGAACGAGAACTTTGCAGCGGCAGCGGAGCAGCAAACTCAGGCGTCGACCAGCATTCTCATCGCGGCAGACGACGGGCTTGCCGCGCACAGCGATCAGATCGACCAGTTGATCGCACAGGCGAAGACGTTGCCGGACATCGTCGATCCCGAGAAGATCGTCAATCCGGTCACTCTCGCGGAGGCCAATCCGGCGGTAGCGTCCGCCGTTCTCGGCGACAACGGCAAGGTCGGGCTGATCCAGCTCAATCAGTCGATTCGCATCGAGGATCAGACGCAGGCGAACAAGACGGCGTTGCTCGATTTGATGGCAAAATTCCGCACTGGTGGCCTGCAAGTCGAAGGCACCGGTTCGATGATGCAGGTGCAGGCCGCGGGCGGTCTGTCGGAGATGCTCGGCTTCGCGGTGGCGTTCATCGTGATGATCGTGGCGTTCGGCGCACTCATCGCGGCGTTCATCCCGTTGTTCACTGCAATTCTTGGAATTGCGCTGGCCACTCTGACGGTCACACTCGGCTCGGGCTTCTTCGACATCAACGAAGGTGTCACGGGAATCGTCACGATGATCGGCATCGCAGTCTCGATCGACTATGCGTTGTTCATCGTCTCGCGCTACCGCAGTGAGCTCAATCTGGGCGGAACCAGGGAAGCTGCTGCCGGACGCGCAGTAGGTACAGCCGGTTCGTCGGTCGTATTCGCGGGCCTGACAGTTGTGGTTGCGCTGGCAGCCCTGGCGGTGGTCGGGGTCCCGATGATCACGCAGATGGGAATCTCGGCAGCGGTTGCCGTCATCATCGCCGTGCTCGGCGCAATCACGTTGATCCCGGCAGTTCTGGGCATCTTCGGTCGGTTCGCGTTCTCGCCTCGTATTCCCGGGCTTCGCCACGGTGACGAGCCCGAGACGATGGAATCCAACGGACATCGCTGGGCCAAGATAGTCACCAAGTACCCGTGGCCGATCGCGGGTGCTGCTCTGGTCCTCCTGGTGATCGCGGCTATTCCGATGACGAAGCTCGAACTCGGACTCTCGTTCACTCAAGACGAAGAGCGACCGGCACTGGCCCTCCTGCAACGAGGATTCGGTGAAGGCGTCAACGGCGAATTGTTCGTCGTGCTCGACGCGCCCGACGGCACCGACATCACCGCGATTGCCGAAGGCACTGTCGCGCACATCAAGGGCCTCGACAACGTCGCAACGCCGGATCAGTTGATGTGGGTCGGAAACGGACCGGACGCGGCAAACCCGATGGCGGGCGCAAACTCTGCGCTCATCGCGGTCACCCCGCAGATGTCTCCGAGCGGCCCCGAAACCCACGAGCTGATGAATCAGATCCGGGACTACGGATCGACGGTGAAGTCGGAAGGCGCAGAACTCGGTGTAGCGGGTCAAACCGCGATCGTTGCAGACATGTCGTCGAAGCTCAGTTCCGCGCTCATCCCGTATCTCATCGTGGTTGTGGGGCTGGCGTTCATCATCATGATGGTCGTCTTCCGCTCGATCTTGGTGCCGCTGACCGCAACTCTCGGATTCCTGTTTTCCGTCTGTGCGACCTTCGGCGCCACGGTTGCCATTTTCCAGTTGGGCGACTTCGGGCTGATCGAGCACACACAACCCATCATCTCGTTCCTGCCGATCTTCATGATCGGTGTGGTCTTCGGGTTGGCGATGGACTATCAAGTGTTCCTCGTGACGCGAATGCGCGAGGAATACGTGCACGGATTGTCGGCCAAGGACGCCATCATCTCCGGCTACACCCATGGTGCTCGCGTGGTCGCATCGGCGGCCATCATCATGATCTCCGTGTTCGGCGCATTCATGCTGTCCTCGGAGACGACAAGCAAGATGATGGGCTTCGGTCTCGCGGCGGCAGTCTTCTTCGACGCCTTCATCATCCGCATGATCGTGATCCCTGCGGTCATGTCGATCCTCGGTGATTCGGCGTGGAAGTTGCCCGCGTGGCTCGACAAGATCCTGCCGAACGTCGACATCGAGGGTGAAGCGATTCGGCGGATTCCGATCGAGCAGGATCCGGATTCCGATCCAGACCCGAATCAGGTGCCTGTGAGGGTTTAAGCACTCAGGTCGTCAGGACGGGGTGCCGGTTGCACAGCAACTGGCACCCCGTTCTTCTGTCTTCATGCGGCGCCCGCGCGATAGGAAACCATCCGGTTGGTAACAGAAATCGCTGTGATCGCGACAGGACTTCCAGAGGCGACGCGCATCGGGAGCGAGCCGTGACAGTGACTGCGAGGGTACGTGTCGAAGGAGCAAACCGATTCGAAGCGGGCCGAGAAGTGGACCTTCGCGCTGACGGTCGTCTCCCTGATCGCCGGTGGGACAGTGGTTGCCGGGCTGGTGGATCGGTGGAGCAGCTCGCCGTCCGATGACATCTCTGTAGCTGCGTCATCTTCGATCACCATGACGTCTACACCGGACGAGATTCCGGCGGAGGACGTGCCTGAATTCTCGTACGTCACGCCGAGCGCGGTGTACCCGACAATGATTCCGGGTTGTGCGAGTGTCGAAGCGCCAGAGGAGGAGACGTTCTTCTCCTACATTCTGGACGGTTCTGACACGTACGACGATCCGCGTTTTCCGTGGTTCTCGAGCGCCAAGGCAGCCGCGATGTCCGACGCGGTCAAACAGGCGCTCCCGAAAGATGTCGAGCTGAAGTTCGCCAGTCCGGGTAATTCGCTGCAGTTCGGGCCGATCTCTGCACCTTCGAACACAGATGGGCTGCCCGAGGGATTCTCGCTCGAGGAGTTGGCGTCCACCACTGCGTCCGGGACGCTGATTCGGGACGGGAAGATCGGCGCGCTCAGCCTGATGCTGCACTCGAGTTCTGATCCGATCCCATCGTGTGTTGCGGGGTCGCTCGTCGAACGTCGGGTGCTGGCCGACCAGTCTGTGATGGATCTGCAGGATACGTGGAGCGAAACCAATGGTGGTACGCACCCTTAGTCGGTCGGCGATGTTGTACGGCGCCGACGGGACCCGTATTCAGGCGTATCTCAACGACACGAACAACGACGGAGGTCCGGACGCCGAGAGTTCCGGCGTGGTGCCACTGACGCTCGACGAACTTGTAACCCTTGTCGAAATGCCACAGCTGCGAATCACCACGCCAGTTCCCCCGGGTACGGCACCGCTTTCGCCCGGGTGCCACGGGATCCCTCGAGACTCTAGCGACGTGGCCGAACTCGATCGCGCGACGATCGAACGTCTCAACGCCGTACTCGAGATCAGATGGCGTGCTGTACCTCCGGGTTTTCCGATTCTTGATGCCGGACCGGGCGCTCTGACGGTCGCGGAGAATGACAGGTCCACCGCATGTCAGAGATTTCTCACTCGGACGGGAGAGAACGAGTCGACGCTCAACATGACAATTACCGGCGGACAACCACTCCCCGCGGAGCCCAACAAATACGACCCCTCCTACTACGGGCACCCCTTGGAGTTCGTGACGCGACCGGATGGATCCGTGATCGAGCGAGACGAACGGGATTACTCGACCGTACCCATGACAAATGACGGCTCGAAAGCAGAATCGACGCAGGAAACGAGCAGGTCGGTGGTCGTCACCCGTCCGAATGGGACCCAAGTCTCGGTTTCGTCGTCGGCTGCGATCCCGAACGTGCCGATGACGTTCGAGCAGTTGGAGTTTCTCGCGACGACCGAAGGCTTGGAGATTCGATGACCACCAGATTCTCCCCGAAATCGCGCCTTCGGATCGCGGCCGCCGCAGCCGTAGTCACCGTCACTGCCGCCATCGCCACGGTGGTCACGTCGACGAGTTCCGAACCGACAGCGATCTCGTCGCCGCTATGGAGCGTCGAGGCCTCCGAGATTCTCGGGCGCGAGTTCGCGATATTTCGGAGCCCACTTGTTGGCACCGAATTCAACATGGACATGGGCGGATTCATCGACGCCGGATCACTCGTGGTCACGATGATCGGTATGCCGGATCGTCAGGCGTATTCGTTGGACGACGCAGAATTGGTCGGATTGGACGCCGAAGATGGCACAGTTCGTTGGCGCACGTCGGCGGTCGACATCGGTGGTTGCTCCGAGACTCTGCTCGGCAGTTCGGTGCTGTGTTTCTCCGGGCCGTACGTATCCGGTGGTTCGTACTCACTTTTCGATATCGAGACAGGAGAGCGTCGAGACATCAAGACGCCGTGGGCACCGATCATCGCGGTTGTCTCGGGTGACACGGTCCTCGCGCTCGAGGGTGATATCGAGAGCAACGACGTTCGCGTGCACAGCGGAACCGTCGACGATCCGGAAGCGAACTGGTCCAAAGCGTTCGACGTCGGTGGATCGTGGGAAGCCGGATACGTCGATCCGGTGATGTCGGTGCACGGCGATCTGGGTGTGATCGCTCTCGACGAGTCTCTGGGATTCGATCTGAAGACCGGCGAACAGCGGTGGGTACACGGTTACTCCACCTGTTCGACCGCGCATACATCGTCGGACGGGGTGACATTGGTGTCGGATGGCGGTTGCGAAGGCAATGGCCGTCCGACAAGTGAGTACGCGCTCGATCAGAACGGGCGCGAGTTCGCCAGGACGGACGAACTGCCCTCGGAGTCCTCGTACTACGGCGGGCGATACAGCCGAGATAATCCCGCAGGAGGATCGACTCCGATCATTCTGGGACACAGCGGTTTCGACCGGACTTCCGGCGAGAAATTGTGGTCCAACAGTGAACTCTTCGACACCGCACAGTCGTTGGCGGTGATCGGCAACGTGGTTGCCGTGACCCGTTCCGGTTCCGAGACCGAGGTCCAGTTCGTGGACCTCTTCACCGGTGAGGTCCTGTGGCGATCGAACGCCGAGCGCGCCGGGGCGGTTGTCTGGCACGGCGATGTCGTTATCGACGAGGGAAACGTCTACGGAACGGATGTCCTTACGGGCCAACGTAGTTGGGAGGTTCGGGTGGATCAGGACGGGGACGACGAGTTCACCCCCTGGGCGATGCCGCGGGAGCTGTGGGCGGGGGACAAGGTGCTGTTGCGTTCCAGTGAAGACCGCATCACGGCGTTGAAGGTGTCGTGAGATCCGGTGTGGTGCATGTCCGTTAATACACTCGGATAAGCGCTCGGTACTCGGCGGTCAGCGGCCCGCACGGTCATCGATGAGCGGGTTTCGGTGTACCTCGTGGAGGACGCGGCGGACTTTTGTGCGCATCAGCAACGAGGGGTCTCTGCTGCACTGTCACTTCGCACCTGTAGTGAATAGCGAGGCTGGATTGGCTACTGGTTGACCGGCATGATTCGTCCTTGCGATTTGCCGAACAAGCGTCTGAACTCAAAACGCTCCTGCTCGAAATTGTATGCACGGTATATCGGCCATGCCAAGGCGTGGACAACTGTGTCCAGCCGGATCAGGAACTTGAAGCGCCAATTCATGACGTTGTGGAGTCGAAGGACCGATTCAGAAGCGCGGTTGTACTTCGAGTATTCGCGCGGAGGTGTTTCTCCCCGCCTCCCCGATGTTTCGACGCGCATGGAGTCGCACTGTCCGATTGTCAACCCGATCTTCTGGAGACATATCGAGAGATCCATGTCTTCGTGAATGTCAGTGCGCTCGCTCAAATTCTTCCGCACTTCTAGCCACGCTGATCTTTTCACGGCCATGTTCGCTCCGGTAGCAGCTAGCACTCGGCGATCATGATTGAACTTTCCACGTCGAATTTGTCGGTCAAGTACGAACCGGTGGACGCGCGAGAAAGGGGATTCGAAGAGGTATGTGACGCCCGCAACGGCGCAGTGGGTGGAGTTGGGGCCGAGGAATTCGCAAATCGCGGCCGCCCATCCGGTCTGGACCCGGGTGTCGGCGTCGATTCGGCCGACCAGTTCACAAGAAGACGCGTCAAAACCCGCATTTCGGGCATGCACAACACCTTGGCGTGACTCGAAGATATATCGAACTTTTTCGTGTGACCCTGCGTAGCGTTCTATTATCGAGGCAGTTCGGTCGGTGGAGTTGTTGTCGACTATCAAGATTTCGTCGATTGTGTCACCTTGCGCGAGCAGACGGTCAATGCAGTCCGCGATTCCTGCCTCTTCGTTAAACACAGGTACAACGACCGACAATTTATTTCGGTGAGGATTCTCAGTCGATTGCTTTGGGGACGTCACAATCGTTCCTGAGGTTTACGGTTTGGGCGAATCTTCACAAAATAACGGTATCAATCAATTTTTCACCTTCAAAATCGTGGCACTCGGGTAGGTACGCCATGCCGAAACGGCCGCATGGCTACTGGTGTACGATTTGTTCTTTTTGTTGAGATTCTTGTTTGTAAAATTGCAGGTAGCGGGATATCTGATCGATAAGAGGGCTGTGGCGGCGCCGGCTGTCGGTCGATGTGTGGGCCGTCGTTCGAGTGCCAGAACTTATGCCGTATCTCACGCCTTCCATACCGTGGTGGATGACTTGATGAGACGGACTGCCCGACTGTTTGGCCTCGGCGTAGGTTTACTGCGAGATTCAGATCGAACTATGCCGAACGGCCTTCCCGTGCGGATCGACTTCCCCGAGCGATGGAACGTCTTCGCCCCCGTGTACTCGGCGCATGAGCTCGTCGTCGAGTTGCCAACCGCCGTCGGTAAGGTGTTCAAGATTCCACTGATCAATGGCGCAACGCGACGGGTGATCGACGAAGAGGTTGTCGACCTCGCCCTCGCGGCCGAATTGTCGTCGATGGTGACCGGGCATCGGTATACCTCGACCAGTTGTCGGCGAACGATCGTGTGGATCAGCTACGAGACCGTATTCTGCACTATCACTTCGAATCTGCGGTGATTATCGAAATCGATGGGCTACTGGTGAACCGGCATGATTCGACCCTGCGATCTGCCAAACAAGCGCCTGAACTCCAGGCGCTCCTGCTCGAAGTTGTAGAGGCGGTAAACGGGCCACACGAGCGCGTGGAGCATCGAGTCGCCCCAGATTGTCAGTTTGAGGCGCCAATTCATGATGTTGTGAAGGTGCAAAACCGATTCGGATGCCTGGTTGTACTTCAGGTACTCCAACGGAGGGGTTTCACCGCGTCGACCGGACGTTTCTGCTCGCATGTCGGCGATCTGACCGATCGTCATCCCTTCCTTCCGAAGGCACAGTGAAAGGTCGATATCTTCGTGGATGTCCGGCCGGTCGCTGACTCGCTCGCGGACGGCCAGCCATGCGCTTTTTCTGATCGCCATGTTTGCTCCGGCGACAGCAAGTACTTGACGTTCGCAATCGAACTTTCCCTGCTTGACCTGACGGTCCAGTGCGAAACGGTGGATTCGGGCAAACGGCGATTCGAAGAGATAGGTGAGTCCGGCGACCGCTGAATGCGCAGTGCTGCGCTGGAAGAAACCTTTGACCGCACGGGCCCATCCCGGTTGGACCCGCGTGTCTGCGTCGATCCGACCGATGATGTTGCCGGTCGAGGCGTCGAAGCCGGCGTTCCGCGCATGAACGACGCCTTGCCGGGCCTCGAAGACATATCTCACTCGGTCGTGCTTCTCGGCGAACTTGTGAATGATCGATGCGGTGCTGTCCGTCGAGTTGTTGTCGACGACCAGAATCTCGTCGATTTCGGACTGGATCAGTAAGCGCTCGATGCAGTTCGAAAGGGAGTTTTCTTCGTTGAATACTGGAACAACGACGGAGAGTCGATTAGTGGACAAGTGTTCAATTTCTTGCATGGACTCGGTCACTTGGCTCCTTTGCTGGGCAATTAGTCCAGTCCTTCGCAAAGGTTACGATAGCAATGGGTGTCCGTTTCGGCAATTTGGAGTGGTGAGATTTCGGTCATTTCTGCAAATGCCCACTCCGTCGAGGCGTCGACATAAGTGCAGCTAGATGCGCGTTTCTGTGTTCGGAAGAATGGTTTCCGCAATGTTTGATTCTTTGCTCACTCGAGTCTGTTTGTCGGCTGAACAGTGGACTTTAGTCCTTCTATTTGCGGCAAACATAATGCTGGCAGTTCGCTGATCTTCGGATCTGAACAATGGCAACCGCGTAGCAATATTGAGATAGTGGAGGATGCTTTCCCTGGTGCCGAGTTAGCCCAGCGCACGTGGAATATCTGTGAATTCACCAGTTCTTAGTCGGCAAGCTCGCCACCCCCTGCAAATATTTGCGTTCGGGCGTGCTGGTCTGAGTATTCCGGTGAAGTACGTCCCCGCGAACCTTCAGCACCGATTCCGACGTGCAGCCGGTGGTCACCATCTCCTCAACGGGGCACGGCGCCCTCGGTTTCGGGTGCCGGAACAGTTTTCCCGGTGATCGGATCGACTTCCTCGAGCGGTGGAACGTCTTCTCCGTCGAGCACTCGGCGCATGCGCTCCTTGTCGAGCTGCCCCTCCCAATTTGCGACCACGAAGGTAGCGACACAGTTCCCAAGCAGGTTCACCGAGACTCGCATCGAGTCCATGATTCGATCGGCGCCCAGCAGGAGGGCGACTGCGGCAACTGGAATTGCGCCGTGACCGATCGCGGCCACGGTGGCGGACAGTGCCAGGAATGACGATCCCGGCACGCCGGCCATTCCCTTGGACGTGAGCATCAGTATCAGGACGGCAGTGATCTGTTCACCGAGTGTCAGGTCCACGCCGAGTGCCTGAGCCAGAAACAGCATGCAGATCGACAGGTACAGCGTGGCGCCGTCGAGATTGAACGAGTAGCCGGTAGGCACCACCAATCCTGTTGTAGTGCGCGAGCATCCGGCGTTGGTGAGCTTGACCATGATTCGGGGCAGAACTACTTCGGTCGACGCCGTTCCCAACGCGAGGAAGAGTTCGTCCTTGATGTACTTGACGAACTTCCACAGGTTCACGCCCGCGAAGTACCTGACTATCGCGGCCAGGATGAGGATGAACAGGACGGCGGCGAGATAGCATGCGGCGATCAGCTTTCCGTAACTTCCGAGCGAAGCGATCCCGTACTGGCCGACGATGTACGCCATCGCGCCCAAAGCGCCCAACGGCGCCAGTCTCATGATCCAGCCGATGATCGTGAAGAACAGATGACTCAGACGATCGACTAGTTCGAACACGATCGGTGGTCCACTCTCGCCTGCCTTGGCCAAGGCGAGCCCGAACAGTACGGCGAAGAAGAGGACTTGGAGGAGTGCGTTCTCGGCGAAGGCCGAAACTATCGACACCGGAATGATATTGAGCAGGAATTCGACGGTGTGTGGTAGTTCGCCACTTCCGGTCTTGGCGGCCACGGCGTCCGCACCGTTCGCCAGCGTCTCCGGATCGATGTTGAATCCCGCTCCTGGTTTCATCAGGTTGCCGATGAGTAGTCCGAACAGCAGCGCGAAAGTGGTGACGACCTCGAAGTAGATGAGAGCCTTGACGCCGATACGCCCCACGGCCTTCAGATCCCCGACGTGAGCAATCCCGATCACGACCGTGCAGAAGATGATCGGCGCGATCAGCATTTTGATCAGCTTGATGAAGCCGTCGGCGAGGGGCTTGAGATTCGCGCCGAATTCCGGCCACAACCAGCCGATGAGAACGCCGATGACGATAGCGGCGATCAATTGCACGAACAGTGATCGGTACCAGGGCGGCTTGTTGGCGAGTCGCGCGAGCTCGCTGTTCGGCAGTTTTACGGAAGTTGGCATGGATGGGAACGGTAGGTCTGCTTGATTGCGAAAAAATAACTCGCGAATGTCGTGGATGTAACACGTCGAGGTTGCATCTCGGACAACAATTCGGTCAACAAGCGACAGTTGTGTGTGACTGTGGTTATTGTTTCCCTGAGCGGTGATCTTCCGTCCGCGTGCATGCACGACGTGTGAGAGGGGCTGTCATGGGGCAAATTATTGGAACCATCATTTTCGGCGCAGTCATCGGAATCCTGGCTCGTCTCGTACTGCCAGGTAAGCAGCAGTACGGCATGATCATCACCGTCGTCCTGGGTGTCGCCGGAGCGCTTATCGGGTACTGGGTCTGGGGAGCGATCTCGGACGAGGGCGACACGGGTGGAATCGACTGGATCCGCTGGATCATCAGCATCGCCGCGGCGGCCGTGCTCTCGATCGGCTACAGCGCCGTCACTGGCAAGAAATAGCAAGCCAACGCAATTCGCGAAGTGGGGGGGGGGGGGGGGGGGGGGGGGGGGGGGGGGGGA
>NZ_JBYTAP010000008.1:351526-372257 GCF_058788335.1 Rhodococcus sp. FW305-130
CGCCCCCCGGAGGGGGGGGGGGCCCCACTTTTGGTTTGCCCTAGTTGTCCGACCCCAGTTGTGAGCGAACGGCACTCTCGTCGCCTCAGATGCGCCGAAAGGCGCGTTCGCTCAGGGGAGGGTCGCCGTAAATTCAGAGCGCTCGTCGCTGAAGATGCAGCGCCTCGAGGAACTGCGCCGGTAGATCCTGCTCGAGGATTTCGTCATCGGGATGCGGTAGCGCTTTGATTTTCGCGAACTCGTCGTTGAGGCGTTCCATCTTGACGTCGAGGCGGTGTGCCGCGGCAGCAGCCTCGGTGAGTTCGTCGAGGAGCTCGACGGGAACCTCGCGGTTGTACTTGTAATAGATCTTGTGCTCGAGGCTCGCCCAGAAATCCATCGCGATGGTGCGGATCTGGAGTTCGATCGGTACGTGCCGGACGCGGTCACTCATGAAAACCGGGACCTCGACGATCAGGTGCAAGCTCTTGTAGCCGTTGGGTTTCGGATCGGCGATGTAGTCCTCTCGCTCGATCACCCGAAGGTCCGTCTGGCTGGTGAGCATCTCGGCGATCCGGTACGTGTCGGAAATGAAGCTGCAGGTGATGCGCACGCCGGCGATGTCGAAGATGTTCTTCGAGATGTCGTCGATCGTGAGCGGGATGTTCAGGCGTTGAGCCTTACGCAGGATGCTGTCCGGCGACTTGACCCGTGACGTCACGTGTTCGATGGGGCTGTACTGATTGATGTGAGTGAACTCGTCCTTCAGAATGTTCACCTTGGTCATCAGTTCGGAGATTCCGAATTGGTACAACATCATGAAGCGGGAGAACTCGGTCCGCAGTTCGGCGAAATCGGCTCTGCTGACCCCACTGCTGTCTTCCACGTTCGGCACCCTCATCTGTTAGCTGGTGTAACCAGTCTGCCACCGATTGTGCCGTGTCCGGTTTCAGTGGGTGCGCAGTGCGGCGAGCGTCATATCCCGCAGGACGCGACGTGCGCGTGCCGGCGAAGCTGGGTTGGCGCTGTGAGGGGTCGAGTTGATCAGTCCGAAAGTGGCATGCGCTTTGATGCGGGCATCCGCCTGATCGAGCTGGGGATCGAGTTGCTCGAGGACTCCGACCCACACCTCGACGTACTTGCGCTGCGTTTGGCGCACCTGTCGACGCGCGTCAGCCGGCAGGCTTTCGAGGTCGCGGTCCTGGATGCGGATCAGGTCCGGCTCGCCGAGCGCGAAGTCGAGGTGGAACTCCACCAGTGCGTCGAGAGCGGCGCTCGGTGAGTCCGCTGCCTCCGCTGCCGCAGAACCGCCTTCGTGCAGGCGCGTGCTGATGCCGACGAGAAGTTCCACGAGGACGGCATCCTTGTTGGGGAAATGCCGGTACACAGCCGGGCCGCTGATACCGACGGCCGCGCCGAGGTCTTCGAGTCGCACACTCACGAATCCGCGTTCGGCGATCAACCGTGCGGCGGCATCCAAGAGCTGACGACGACGGTCGGCCTTCATCTGATCGCGTCGCGTCGGAGCTGCTACCTGCTCAGAGGTCATTCTCTCGATCTTTCTTCGCTTGTGTTCTGGACAACTCAGTTAATCATAGTTAATCTAGTTTCAGTTATCGAGCATTAACTCATGGCGAAGGCGGCGGGATGACTCCCAGTGGAATCACGCAAGGATCGGGCTACCGGTCCGATCACACCGTTCTGGTGGACGAACTGAAGAAGAAACTGGCGCAAGCAGCGCTGGGTGGCAACGAGCGCTCTCGCGAGCGCCACGTGAGCAGAGGGAAACTGCTGCCGCGAGATCGCGTCGACTCGCTGCTCGACCAGGGCAGCCCGTTCCTCGAGTTGTCGCCGCTGGCGGCCAACGGCCTGTACGACGACGAGTGCCCCGGCGCCGGCGTCATCACCGGTATCGGCCGTGTGTCGGGCCGGGAGTGCGTCATCGTTGCCAATGACGCAACGGTCAAGGGCGGCACGTACTACCCGATGACGGTGAAGAAGCACCTGCGCGCGCAGGAAGTTGCGCTGCAGAACAACCTTCCCTGCATCTACCTCGTCGACTCCGGCGGCGCCTTCCTGCCGCGCCAGGACGAGGTCTTCCCGGACCGTGAGCACTTCGGCCGGATCTTCTACAACCAGGCGACCATGAGCGCCAAGGGGATTCCCCAGATCGCCGCAGTTCTCGGTTCGTGCACCGCGGGCGGCGCCTACGTGCCCGCGATGAGCGACGAAGCAGTGATCGTCCGCAACCAGGGCACCATCTTCCTCGGCGGCCCGCCGCTGGTGAAGGCAGCCACCGGCGAGATCGTGACGGCGGAAGAGCTCGGCGGCGGCGACCTGCACTCCAAGGTTTCCGGCGTCACCGACCACCTGGCCGAGGACGACCGCGACGCACTTCGGATCGTGCGCAACATCATTGCCACGCTCGGCCCCCGCTCCGAGCGCCCGTGGGACGTCATCTCCACGGTTCCGCCTGTCGCAGATCAAAGCGAACTCTACGACGTCGTCCCGACCGATCCTCGGACTCCGTACGACGTGCACGAGGTGATCACCAAGCTCGTCGACGGTGGCGCGTTCCAGGAGTTCAAGGCTGAGTACGGCAAGACGCTCGTCACCGGTTTCGCCCACATCGAGGGCCACCCGGTCGGCATCATCGCCAACAACGGCGTTCTCTTCGGCGAATCCGCCATGAAGGGAGCACATTTCATCGAACTGTGCGACAAGCGCAGTGTGCCGCTGCTGTTCCTGCAGAACATCGCAGGCTTCATGGTGGGACGCGACTACGAGGCCGGCGGCATCGCCAAGCACGGCGCCAAGATGGTCACGGCAGTTGCGTGTGCACGGGTCCCCAAGCTGACAGTTGTCATCGGCGGCTCGTACGGCGCCGGCAACTATTCCATGTGTGGACGCGCGTATTCGCCTCGCTTCCTGTGGATGTGGCCGAACGCGCGCATCTCGGTCATGGGCGGCGAGCAGGCAGCTTCGGTGCTCTCGACGGTTCGTAGCGAGCAGCTCGACAGCGCGGGCAATCCGTGGTCGGCCGAGGACGAAGAGTCCTTCAAGGCGCCGATCCGTGAGCAGTACGAGGCTCAGGGCAATCCGTACTACTCCACTGCGCGGCTGTGGGATGACGGTGTCATCGATCCCGCAGATACCAGAACTGTTCTCGGCCTGGCCCTTTCGGTGTGCGCAAACGCACCGATCGAGCCGGTCTCCTACGGCGTCTTCCGGATGTGAGCGAAATGACTGAGTTGCGCACTATCGATACTGTTCTCGTGGCCAACCGCGGTGAGATCGCGGTTCGCGTGATCCGCACGTTGCGTGAGTTGGGAATTCGCAGTGTCGCCGTCTACAGCGACGCCGATGCGAATGCTCGCCACGTCCGCGAGGCCGACACTGCCGTCAACATCGGACCGGCCGCGGCGCGTGAAAGCTACCTCGTCATCGACAAGGTGATCGACGCTGCCAAGTCCACCGGTGCTCAGGGTATTCACCCCGGTTACGGCTTCCTGTCGGAGAACTCGGCGTTCTCGGCTGCCTGCGCGGCCGCCGGAATCGCCTTCCTCGGCCCCTCCGAGCGGGCTATCGAGGTGATGGGCGACAAGATCACCGCGAAGAACGCGGTTGCCGCGTTCGACGTGCCGGTGGTCCCGGGTATCGCTCGCCCGAATCTGACCGACGAAGAACTGATCGCAGCGGCCGAGGACATCGGCTACCCGGTGTTGGTCAAGCCTTCGGCAGGCGGCGGTGGCAAGGGAATGCGTCTGGTCGAGGATCCGGCCAATCTGGCCGAGGCTCTTCGCAGTGCCCGCCGTGAGGCCGCGTCGTCGTTCGGCGACGACACCCTGTTCCTCGAGCGATTCGTCCTGCGGCCCCGGCACATCGAGGTCCAGGTTCTCGCCGACCAGCACGGCAACGTCGTTCACCTGGGTGAGCGCGAATGCAGCCTGCAGCGGCGTCACCAGAAGGTCATCGAAGAGGCTCCGTCGCCGCTGCTCGATCAGGTGACCCGTGACCGGATCGGCGCGGCAGCCTGCAACACCGCTCGAAGCGTCGATTACACCGGCGCCGGCACTGTCGAGTTCATCGTCTCCGCCGACAAGCCGGACGAGTTCTTCTTCATGGAGATGAACACCCGCCTGCAGGTCGAGCACCCCGTCACCGAAATGGTGACCGGACTGGATCTGGTCGAATGGCAGGTTCGTGTGGCAGCAGGGGAGAAGTTGGCCTTCTCCCAAAGCGACATCACACTGACCGGGCACGCTATCGAAGCTCGTGTTTACGCGGAGGATCCGGGCCGTGGGTTCCTGCCGACCGGCGGCCGCGTCGTCGATCTGGTCGAGCCGTCAGGTTCCGGCGTGCGCGTCGATTCCGGACTGCTCGCAGGCACCGTCGTCGGCAGTGACTACGACCCGATGCTCAGCAAAGTCATCGCCCATGCTCCCGACCGCGCAGGCGCACTGCGCAAACTCGATCGCGCACTCGGTGACACCGCAGTGCTCGGAGTCGTGACCAACATCGAGTTCGCACGATTCCTCCTCGCTGATCCGGATGTGATCGCGGGCAACCTCGACACCGGTCTGCTCGATCGTCGCGTCGAAGACTTTGTCGCAGCCGACGCCTCCGACGAGGTTCTCATTGCTGCCGCGGCGTATCGCTGGCTCTCGCGATGGACAACTTCGGAATCCGTTGATCCCTGGGACGTCCCGAGTGGGTGGCGCGTCGGAACTCCCGCTCCGACCAGCATCAGGCTCGCCGCCGGCACCCGAACGTCGCACGTTGCGATCGTCGGCGTTCCCGCGGATGCAAAGGTCGAGGTCGAAGGTTCACAGTCGCGCGCATTCAGCGCGACCCTGACGGGATCCGAACTGGCGGTAGTCATCGACGGACGCCGACGCACGTTTGTCGTCGCCGAGACCGATGGTGGTCTGTGGCTGGCAGGCGGCGGAACCTGGCACGTGCGCGAGGTTGCCGAAGTCAGCGTTCGCGGTGAGGACAAGCACGCCGGTGACGCCGAAATCGCCAGCCCCATGCCCGGTGCCGTCATCGCAGTCAACGTCGAGAACGGCGCGGCAGTGAGCGCGGGACAACCACTCGTCGTGGTCGAGGCCATGAAGATGGAGCACTCCTTGACATCCCCGATCGACGGGATCGTGGAAGTGCTTGTCCGTCAGGGCGATCAGGTGATGGTGGATCAGGTTCTGGCCCGCGTGGTACCTGTCACGGACGAAGAGACTGCAGAAGTAAAGACCGAGAACACGACGCAGAAGGAAGACGCCTGATGTCCGATTACCTTGCCACCGGAGCGCTTCCGGACGAATACCAGCAGCTCGCCAAGACGGTTGCGGACTTCGCGAAGACCGTAGTGGCACCGGTTGCTGCCGAGCACGACGCCAACCACACCTTCCCGTACGAGGTAGTGGCCGGGATGGCCGACATGGGACTGTTCGGCCTGCCGTTTCCCGAGGAGTACGGCGGAATGGGCGGCGACTACTTCGCACTCTGCCTGGCGCTCGAAGAGCTGGGCAAGGTCGACCAGAGCGTCGCGATCACTCTCGAAGCTGGTGTGTCCCTTGGTGCCATGCCGATCTACCGTTTCGGTAACGAGGCACAGAAGCAGGAGTGGCTTCCGCAGCTCACCAGCGGCAAGTCGTTGGCTGCCTTCGGCCTGACCGAACCCGGTGCGGGTAGCGACGCCGGCGGCACCAAGACCACCGCGAAGTTCGACAGCGGTGAGTGGATCATCAACGGCAACAAGCAGTTCATCACCAACTCGGGCACCGACATCACCAAGCTCGTGACGGTCACCGCGGTCACGGGTGTCAAGGACGGCGGCAAGAAGGAGATCTCGACGATCCTCGTGCCGACCACGACGCCCGGCTTCACGGCCGAACCGGCGTACAACAAAGTCGGTTGGAACGCATCGGACACCCATCCGCTCACGTTCGCCGATGTTCGTGTCCCCGAAGAGAATCTGCTCGGTGAGCGCGGCCGCGGCTACGCGAACTTCCTGCGCATCCTCGACGAAGGCCGCATCGCCATCTCCGCGTTGAGCGTCGGTGCCGCCCAGGGCTGCGTCGACGAGTCGATCAAGTACGCCAAGGAGCGCGAGGCGTTCGGTCGCCCCATCGGACACAACCAGGCCATCGCGTTCAAGATCGCGCGTATGGAGGCTCGTGCCCACGTCGCGCGTACCGCGTACTACGACGCGGCCGCACTCATGTTGTCGGGCAAGCCGTTCAAGAAGCAGGCGTCTATCGCCAAGCTGATTTCCTCCGAAGCTGCCATGGACAACGCCCGTGACGCCACGCAGATCCACGGCGGATACGGCTTCATGAACGAGTACGCCGTCGCGCGCCACTACCGTGACAGCAAGATCCTCGAAATTGGTGAGGGAACGACCGAGGTGCAGTTGATGCTCATCGCTCGTGAGGCAGGGCTGTGACGAACCCCAAGAAGATCACTCAGCGCGGGCTCTGGTTCGAGGAGTTCGAGGTCGGCGCGATCTACGAGCATCGCCCAGGCCGGACGGTGACCGAGGCTGACAACGTCCTGTTCACGACTTTGACCATGAACACGCAGGCGTTGCATCTCGATGCCGCGTACAGCGAGGACACTCAATTTGGTGTGCGGCTGGTCAATTCGATGTTCACCCTGTCGACCATCGTCGGCCTGTCCGTCGCGCAGTTGACGCAGGGCACCATCGTGGCGAACCTCGGTTTCTCCGAGATCAGCTTCCCGAAGCCGCTCTTTCACGGCGACACCTTGTATGCCGAGACGCTCATCGCGGACAAGCGCGAGTCGAAGAGCCGTCCAGGTGAAGGCATCGTGACGCTCGTGCACACCGGGCGTAACCAGCACGGTGACGTCGTCGCACTGGCCACGCGCAAGACACTGGTGCAACTGCGTCCGGCAGAGGTGTCCTCATGACGTGGACACCGCCGGGGCCGGCGTGGTTGTTCTGCCCGGCGGATCGTCCCGAGCGCTATGCGAAGGCCGCGGCTGTTGCCGACGTCGTGATCCTCGATCTCGAAGACGGTGTGGCTCCGGCCGACAAAGAAGCCGCACGTGCAGCCCTGATCGACACTCCTCTCGATCCGGACCGGACGATTGTGCGCGTCAATCCGGTCGGTACGCCTGATCACGAACTCGATCTGATCGCGCTGGACGGCACACACTATTCGCGTCTCATGCTGTCCAAGTGCGAATCGGCCGAGGACGTCCTCTCGCTCGCACCGGCGGACGTGGTTGCACTCGTCGAGTCCCCGCGAGGAGCCCTCGCCGTGGCCGACATCGCGCTTGCTGCGAACGCCATCGGTGTCATGTGGGGAGCCGAGGATCTTGTGGCCGGTCTCGGCGGTAACTCGAGCAGGCACCCGAACGGTTCGTACCGCGACGTTGCCAAGCACGTCCGATCGACGTCTCTCCTGGCTGCGAAGAGCTACGGCCGGTTGGCTGTCGATTCCGTTTATCTCGACATCAAGGACCTCGTCGGCCTGGGCGTCGAGTCCGCTGATGCTGTCGCAGTCGGCTTCGACGTGAAGGTTGCGATCCACCCGAGTCAGGTCGAGGTCATCCGTGGTGCCTTCGCACCTTCGGAAAAAGAGATCGACTGGGCCACACGAGTGCTTGCCGCGGTGTCTACTGAACGTGGTGTGTTCGCGTTCGAGGGCAAGATGGTCGACGCTCCCGTTCTTCGTCACGCCGAGAAGCTTCTTCACCGAGCCGGAATCTTTCAGCAGAAGGAGAACTAACGGATGAGCAAAGTCGTGAATACGGCAGCTGAGGCAGTTGCCGACATCGCGAGCGGATCCAGGCTCGCAGTGGGCGGCTTCGGGCTGTGCGGTATTCCCGACGCACTGATCGCGGCGATCGCCGACGGCGACGCCACCGATCTCGAGGTGTTCTCCAACAACTGCGGTGTCGACGACTACGGTCTCGGCATTCTGCTCGGCGCGCACCGGATCGCCAGGGTGACGGCGTCGTACGTGGGGGAGAACAAGGAGTTCGCCCGCCAGTATCTCGCCGGTGAGCTCGAAGTGGAGTTGACGCCGCAGGGGACGCTGGCCGAGCGGCTGCGAGCTGGCGGTACCGGCATCCCGGCGTTCTACACTCCGGCCGGCGTCGGCACACCGATCGCCGAGGGCGGCTTGCCGTGGCGATACAACCCGGACGGTTCGATCGCCGTGGCGTCGCCACCGAAGGCGACGGCAGTGTTCGGTGGCCGCACGTATGTATTGGAAGAGGCGATCACCGCTGACTTCGCGCTCGTGCACGCGGACTACGGCGACACCGAAGGAAATCTCGTCTTCAACAAGACGGCGATGAACTTCAACCCGCTTGCTGCCATGGCCGGCCGGATCACCATCGCGCAGGTGGAGAACCTCGTCGAGCCGGGCGACATCGACCCCGCACACGTGCACCTACCTGGTGTGTTCGTCGCGCGGGTCGTGCACACAGGCCCACAGGAGAAGCGGATCGAGAAGCGGACCGTCTCAGGGGGTACCAAGTGAGCAGCGCAGAGGAAACTCGTATCGGTTGGACCCGCCACGAGATGGCCGCTCGCGCTGCTGCCGAGATGCGGCCGGGTGAGTACGTCAACCTCGGTATCGGCCTGCCGACGCTGATCCCCAGTTACTTGCCCGAGGGTGTCAAGGTGGTCCTGCACAGCGAGAACGGCATCCTCGGTACCGGACCGTATCCGACTGATGATCAGGTCGATGCCGACCTCATCAATGCAGGTAAAGAAACCGTCACTGTCAATCCTGGTGCCGCGTTCTTCGACTCGGCCCTCTCGTTCGGGATGATCCGCGGCGGCCACATCGACACCGCGGTGCTCGGCGGGATGCAGGTGTCGAAGACGGGTGACCTCGCCAACTGGATGGTCCCCGGCAAGATGGTCAAGGGCATGGGCGGGGCGATGGACCTGGTCCACGGTGCCCGCCGCGTCATCGTCGTGATGGAGCACACCGATCGCGACGGAAACCCCAAGATCGTCGAGGCATGCACCCTGCCGCTTACCGGGCAGGGCGTCGTCAACCGGATCATCACCGACCTCGCGGTGCTGGACGTCACCGCGGACGGGCTGGAGCTTGTGGAGCTGGCTCCAGGTGTCACCAGTGAACACCTGAAGAGTGTGACTGGTGTGGGTTTTTCCTGAAGCTTCGTACCTTCAATCGAAAGAACGCGCCGACCGCTGGTCGGCGCGTTCTTTCGTCGGTCTGTCGGCGTGTACCGATAGTCTCGATCAGCGACTGTCGAATCTGGTTCGAGCTCGGGCACCAAGTAGCTGAGGGGCCTGTAAATTGTCCGAGGTGACTGATGTGGATGGGGGTGCAGATCGTCGGCAGCAAATTGATTGTTCCAGGGGTGGAGATGTCGCGCACAGTGTCTGAACCGTGCGTTTCGGCAATGCGATCGGGGGGTAGATGAGCTGGGCGATTTGTAACGAATTGCAGCAAAACCGTCGATACACCGGGGTATGGATTTCTCTTGTCACCTATGTATCGGAGACAATGGGTGGTTCTGGCTCGTCGAGGTTGGATGAGGTCGGTAGCTGCTGCGAATCGGACGTTCGGCTCGCACGGGTGCGCAATGGTGTGGAAGAGAGGCTGTGGGCGTGAATTCGCTGGGTAACGGAGAACTGGGGAGCGGCAAGCCGGAGGTCGGCAGCTCGCCGGAAGACGTTCAGCGATCAGACGCATTCCCACTTTCGGCGGCCCAGCTCGGTATGTGGTTCGCGCAGCACCTTGATCCCGCAGTACCGGTCAACATCGCCCAGTACGTCGAACTCCGTGGTGCTCTGGAGCTTGACGCCCTTCGCCAGGCCTGTGCAGACGCCGGTCGCGAAATCGGGTCGGCCTTCGTGCGGATCTTCGAGATCGATGCCCAGCCGTACCAGATCATCGACCCCACACTCGATGATTCAGTCGGTTACGTCGATCTTCGTAGTGAAGACGACTCGCACGACGCCGCCATGCGGTGGATGCGAGCAGATCGCAGTCGGCCGATCGACATGCTTACGGACCGACTGATCTCTGCCACGATCCTGCGCCTCGGCGAGAACCGCTACTACTGGTACACGCGGGTCCACCACACAATTCTCGACGGTTTCGGTGCGTCGACGTTCGTCACTCGTGTGGCGGAGCTGTACTCGGCGCGCGTGGAGGGCCGGGATCCGGAGCCGAGTGAGGCCTCCGATCTCCGGAACGTCTACGAGGTAGACAACAAGTACCGCCAGTCGAGTCGTTTCGAAACCGATCGCAAGTACTGGGCAGACAAGATCGAGAATCTCGACGAGATCTCGAGCCTCGCGGGTCGAAGTGCCGCGCCGGCTCCAGTCAGTCGGATCGACAGCGCAGCGCTGTCCAACCACGTCGAGGCGCTGCTCGGGCGGTTCCTCGAGCGCATAGAGAAGACCACTGTTGCCGGCACTGTCGTCGCGGCGTTTGCGGCGTACCTCGCTCAGATGACCGGACGAGAGGACGTGTCGCTGAGTCTGCCCGTTTCCGGTCGAACGACAGCCGTGCTGCGTCGATCCGGAGGCATGGTCTCCAACGTCGTGCCGCTGCGCCTGACCGTCACTGCGGACACCACCGTCCAGGAGCTTCTGGACGACGTCAGGAACGAAATGTCCGGCGCACTGCGCCACCAGCGATACCGACACGAGGACATGGTTCGCGGCGGTGACGGGCCGGGCCGGGGCGGATTCTTCGGCCCGTGGATCAACATCATGATGTTTTCCACCGAGTTGGCGTTCGGGCCCCTCGTCGGCGAGCTTCACATCCTGTCCACGGGTTTGATCGAAGACCTCGGTGTCAACCTGTACCAGAGCGTCGGCGATACCCGCACACACATCGACTTCGAGTCGAATCCCAATCTGTATGCGCCCGCGGACGCCCAGCGAAATCACTCGCGGTTCGTGGAGTTTCTCGAGAAGTTCGTCTCGGCCGAAACGAGCCGCAAGGTCTGGGATCTTCCTGTCGCCACCGACGAGGAGCGAAACAAGGTTGCCTTGTGGAACCGCACCGGCTTCCACGTTGCCTCGCAGACCATCACCGAAGCATTCGAGCGTCAGGTCGAGAGAACTCCCGATGCCACCGCTGTCGTTTTCGAAGGCGCCAGCCTCACATACGCCGAATTTGACTCTCGCGCAAATGGTTTGGCTCGTCAACTCATCGCCATGGGTGTTGGGCCCGAATCGCTTGTAGGACTGTCGATCCGCAGGTCTTTGGACTTGATGGTCGGTCTGTACGCGATTGCCAAGGCCGGCGGAGCCTGGGTGCCGGTGGATCCCGACCACCCAGCGGAACGCACGGCCTACATTCTCGAGTCGGCGCAGCCCACGTGTGTTGTGACCACTGCGCGGGACGACGTGGATCTGCCCTCGGGCACACGGGTCATCGAGATCGACACACTGGACTATGGGCAGCTCGACAGCAGGCCGATCGCCAACGCAGATCGCCTGTCTCCCTTGCATTTCTCGAACACCGCGTACGTGATCTACACCTCCGGCTCGACCGGGCGACCCAAGGGTGTCGCGGTCACTCACGCAGCGATCAACAATCAGCTTCAGTGGATGAACGCCGAGTACGGGCTTTCGGCGTCGGACATCTACCTGCAGAAGACCGCTACGACATTCGACGTGTCGCTGTGGGGATTCTTCATGCCGTTGCAGGTCGGCGCCACGCTCGTCGTCGCGACTCCGGACGGTCATCGAGACCCGATCTACGTGGCGAACAAGATCGCGGAGCTCGGCGTCACGATCACCGACTTCGTGCCATCCATGCTCACGCTGTTCACTGCGAATGCACCTGCCGGATCTTGTGATTCGTTGCGCCACGTGTTCGTCATCGGCGAGGCGCTCCCGCCCGAGACGTCTTCCGCCTTCCGCGAACTCTGTGGAGCCGGACTGCACAACCTGTACGGTCCGACCGAAGCCGCGGTGTCGGTCACCTACTACGAGGCCGTGGCCACGGATACTACTTCCGTGCCGATCGGTATGCCGCAGTGGAACACTCAGGCGCACGTACTGGACGGACAACTTCGCCCGACCCCCATCGGGCAGCCGGGTGAGCTCTATCTCGCCGGCGTTCAACTCGCGCGCGGATACGTTGGTCGACCGGACCTGAGCTCGGATCGGTTCGTAGCCAATCCGTACGGCACGGCCGGTGAGCGTATGTACCGGACCGGCGACCTCGTCCGCCGCCGTGAGGACGGAAACCTCGACTACATCGGGCGTACCGACTTCCAAGTGAAGTTCCGTGGGCAGCGCATCGAGCTCGGCGAAATCGAGACCGTCCTCCTGGCACACCCCGACGTTTCCCAGGCTGTTGTCTTGGTGACCGTCACCCCGACCGGTGATCAATTGGTCGGCTACGTCGTGCCGGGCCCGGGCCGAAACATCGATGCTGCGGTGCTCAGTGAATTCGCCGGTCGAAGCCTCCCTTCGTACATGGTTCCGGCCGCGTTGATGGTGCTCGATGCGTTGCCGCTCAACACGAGTGGCAAATTGGATCGTGCCGGGTTGCCCGAGCCGGTGTTCGCGAGTGCGAAGCAGTACCGCGAGCCCCGCACCGAAATCGAGCGGGTTGTCGCTGACGTCTTTGCCGACGTTCTCGGTGTCGAGCGCGTCGGTATCGACGACGACTTCTTCGAACTCGGTGGAAACTCGCTGGTTGCAACACAGTTGGTGACCCGCGTGGGTTCCGCCTTGGGAGTGCAACTCGGCGTTCGAGAGCTTTTCGAGTCCACCACGGTCGCTACCTTGGCGGCCCGCGCCGAGTCTGTGGCGGGTAACGCCAGGCAGCTCACCCCGCTGATCGCCAAGCCTCGTCCCCAGGTTGTCCCGCTCTCGCTTGCACAGCAGCGCATGTGGTTCATCAACCGTCTCGATCCGTCGACGCCCGCGTACAACCTTCCGTTCACGGTCCGGCTCACCGGTTCGGTGGACCCGTCCGCCCTGCATGCCGCGGTGATGGATCTTCTCGAGCGACACGAGTCCTTGCGGACGATCTACCCTGATGTCGACGGAACCGCGCAACAGCTGGTTCTGCCGGTCGACCGGGCCGCGGTGGAGTTGAATCCGGTCAAGATTCGGAATTCGCATCTCGACGCGGCGCTGTTCGACGTGGCGTCTCGCGGCTTCGACGTGACGCTCGAAATCCCGGTACGGGTTGCCCTCTTCGAGGTGTCTCCGACGGACTACGTCCTGGTGATGGTTCTCCATCACATCGCTGCAGACGGACTGTCGTTCCGTCCGCTCGCACGTGACCTTCTCGTCGCATACTCGGCGCGAAGTGAGAAGTCTGCGCCGGCGTGGACGCCGCTGCCGATTCAGTATGCCGATTACGCCCTGTGGCAGCGCGAAGCACTGGGATCCGACGAAGACCCGCGCTCGGAGTCGTCTCGCCAGATCAACTTCTGGCGCCGGGCACTTGCCGATTTGCCGGATCAGTTGGATCTGCCGACCGACCGACCTCGTCCTGCCATCGCGTCCAATCACGGTGCCAAGCACCATTTTCAGATCAGCGAACGCACGACGCGCAAGTTGAACGAGTTGGCGCGCTCGAGGAGCGTCTCGCTGTTCATGGTGTTGCAGGCGGCATATGCAACGCTGTTGAGCCGGCTCAGTGGTACCTCCGACATCGCGATCGGTGCCCCGATCGGCGGGCGAGGCGATCAAGCGCTCAACGACGTGATCGGCATGTTCGTGAACACCCTGGTGCTTCGCACCGAGGTCGATCCGAACGAACGATTCGAAGAGTTGCTCGCTCGGGTAAGGGAATCGGGCTTGTCTGCCTACGGGCATGCCGATGTGCCGTTCGAGCGGTTGGTCGAAGTCCTGAGTCCGGCGCGTTCGCAGGCTCGTCACCCGCTGTTCCAGGTTGCGCTCACTGCGGAGATCAGTGGACGACGCGAACTGGAATTCTCAGGTGTCAAAGCAGTTGCAGCTGAATTGGAAGTACCGGTCGCCAAATTCGATCTCGAACTCATGGTGTCCGAGAATCCCGAAGGAACCGAAGACGCGGATGTCTTGAGTGCCACCTTCACCTACGCCACGGACTTGTTCGATCCGGCCACGGTGAACACTTTCGCTACTCGGTTCGTGCGCATTCTCGATGCCGTGGCTACCCGACCTGAAACGATCGTCGGCGATATCGACCTGCTCTCACGCTCCGAGCGCACCGATCTGACGGTCGTAGCCGCGGATGACACGATGCCCCGGCAGAGTCTCGTCGACATCTTCCTGTCCGGCACGGCTGAGGCGGATTCGGTTGCTGTTCGCTTCGAGGGTCGATCGATCACCTACCGCGAGCTCGATGAGCAGTCGTCGAAGCTCGCACGGGTTCTGATCGGACGGGGCGCCGGCCCCGAGACCATTGTTGCTCTCGCCTTTCCTCGCTCGTACGAGATGGTCTGTGCAGTATGGGCGGTGGCGAAGTCAGGGGCGGCATACGTCCCAGTCGACCCGAGCTATCCGGAAGATCGTGTCCGGCACATGCTGGCCGATTCTTCGGCCGCGATCGGACTCACGTCGGGACAGTTCGTAGATCAGCTTCCTGCGGTCACAGAATGGTTGGTCTTTGACGGCCAGGCGCTGAACGGAGAACTGTCGACGCAATCTTCAGCGCCGGTCACGGACGAGGACCGAATCGCTCCGATTCACAGTTCTCACGTTGCATATGTCATTTACACATCCGGTTCCACGGGAAAACCGAAGGGTGTCAGCGTCACTCACGGTGGTCTCCGTGGGGTCAGAGACGCAGCACAGCGTCGCTACGAGGTAGAACAGTCCTCGCGCTTCCTCCATATCTGTTCGCCGAGCTTCGACCCGTCGGTACTCGAATGGATGGTCGCCTTCTCTGCGGGTGCAACTTTGGTGATCGTTCCCTCGACAATTATCGGTGGACACGAGTTGTCGGATCTTCTTCATTCCGAGAAGGTCACACACGCGATCATCACTCCCGCAGTACTCGGGACCATGGAGCCGGCAGAGCTGCCTGAATTGCGAGTCGTCTCCGTCGGCGGTGACGTGACCACTCCCGAGTTGCTGGCGAAATGGGCCCCAGGGCGCGCCTACTTCAATGGGTACGGTCCGACCGAGACCACGATCATCTCGTCGTTCGGCGATCTCGCGATCGGCCGATCGATCGACATCGGGCGTCCCGTCGAGGGCATGTCGGCACTGGTACTCGACGAGCGTCTGCATCCTGTTCCAGTCGGTACCAGGGGAGAGCTCTACTTTGCGGGCGCTGCATTGGCTCGCGGCTACCACGAGCGGCGAGGTCTTTCTGCGGAACGGTTTGTTGCCAACCCGTATTCGCCGGACGGCGAGCGAATGTACCGGACCGGCGATGTCGTGCGCTGGACCGGCGGAGACGCGCGCGGTGACGCGGGGGTCCTCGAATACGTCGGCCGCAGTGACTTCCAGGTCAAGGTTCGCGGATTCCGTATCGAACTCGGTGAGATCGACGCAGTTCTGTCCTCGCACGAGTCTGTGCGCTTCGCGGTGACAGTCGGAAGCGAAGGCGCGGCGGGTGTCACAACCCTCGTTTCCTACGTCGAACTGGCTGACGGGTCGAGTTTCGATCGGGACGTGCTCGCCTCGTTCGTGGCGGAGGCTCTGCCGAGCTACATGGTTCCGTCCGTCATCATGGAACTCGCTGAGGTTCCGTTGACCCCGGTGGGCAAATTGGATCGCCGGGCTTTGCCGGAGCCTGTTTTCGAGGTCCGCGAGTTTCGTGCACCCACCACGCCGGTGGAAGAGATTGTCGCGCAGGTGATTGCGGATGTTCTCGGAGTGGAACGAGTCGGCCTCGACGACGACTTCTTTGAACTCGGTGGCAACTCCCTGGTGGCTACTCAGGTCACCTCCCGATTGGGGCGGGCGCTCGACACGACGGTGCCGGTGCGAACGCTATTCGACGTTTCCACCGTCGAGGCGCTCGCCGCACACATCGAGTCGCACGTAGGTAGCGGCGGGCAGAAGGCGCTCGTCGCACAGGTGCGTCCCGCGGAAATTCCGTTGTCGCTGGCGCAGCAGCGCATGTGGTTCCTGAACCGCTTCGACACCGATTCAGCTGCTTACAACATCACTTTTGCTCTGCACCTGACTGGCCATCTCGATACTGCCGCGATGGAAACTGCGCTCGAGGACGTACTGGCCCGGCATGAAGTGCTCCGAACGGTATATCCGGACGGGGCTTCCGGACCGAAGCAGTCGATTCTGTCGCTTTCGGAGGCGTTCGGTGGACTGACCGTGGAGTCGGTTTCGGATCCGGACGAGCTCGAAAGTCGAGTCGCTGCAATCGGATCCTCAGCGATCGACGTCACTGTCGACGTGCCGATCCGTGTCCGCCTGTTGACGGTCAGCGACACCGAGCACACCCTCGCGATCGTGGTTCATCACATCGCCGCTGACGGTTGGTCGATGGCGCCCCTGGCTCGCGATGTCATGATTGCCTACTCGGCACGCAAGGATGGGACCGCGCCGGCGTGGCAGCCGTTGACTGTGCAGTACGCCGACTATTCGTTGTGGCAGCGTGAGGTTCTGGGGTCGGAAGACGACTCGGAATCACTGATCTCGCAGCAGATCTCGTACTGGACCGAGACTCTGGCAGACCTACCGGATGTGATCGAGCTTCCGTCGGGCCGGTCTCGGCCTGATGTGGCGTCGATGCGCGGCGAGCGATTCGCGTTCGAGATCTCCGGGGATGTGCACCGTCGATTGGACGCGCTGGCACGGGAGAACAACGCGACGCTCTTCATGGCGTTGCACTCGGCGCTTGCCGTTCTGATGGCCCGACTGAGCGGAACCTCGGACATCGCCGTGGGCACTCCCGTTGCCGGTCGTGGCGACGAGGCGCTCGACGATCTCGTCGGCATGTTCGTCAACACGCTTGTTCTGCGGACCGAGGTCGACCCGGCCCAGGCATTCACGGATCTGCTGGCTGCGGCGAGTGATTCTGCGCTCGGAGCGTTCGCTCACTCGGACGTGCCCTTCGAGCGGTTGGTGGACGTCTTGGCTCCCGCCCGGTCGCAGGCCAGACATCCGCTGTTCCAGGTCGTGCTGTCCTTGCAGAATCTCGCGCAAACGGCATTGGAACTGCCGGGACTGGCGATCAAGGCCGCCGAAATCGACACGACCACTGCCAAGTTCGACCTCGAACTCGCAGTAACCGAGTCGATCGGCGAAGACGGGATCCAGCAAGGGCTCTCGGCCGAATTCACGTTTGCTGCAGATCTGTTCGACGTTTCGACGGTCGAAGGGTTTGCTCGGCGTCTGGTTCGTATCCTCGAGACTGTCGTGTCGGTTCCTTCGATTGTCGTCGGTGACATCGATATTCTCGATGCGGCCGAGCGGGGTGTGCTGGCCGATGTTCATGGAGGTCAGTCGGTCTCGGGAACCCTGGTCGAGATTCTCACAGCGGCGGCCGCTTTGGATCCGTCGGCGGATGCGATTCGCTTCGACGGTCAGTCGATCAGCTACCTCGAACTCGACGAGCGGTCGTCGCAACTCGCTCGTGTTCTGATTGCGAAGGGCGTCGGGCCGGAGGATCGGGTCGCGATCGCGATTCCGCGTTCGGCCGATTCGGTTCTCGCTCTGTGGGCGGTGGCGAAAACGGGTGCTGCGTTCGTACCAGTCGACCCGACGTATCCGGTTGACCGTATCGCCCATATGATCTCCGATTCCGGTGCGGTGCTGGGTCTTGCGCTCAGTGACGTCGAGGCAGGATTGCCGTCGGCGTTGACGTGGGTTGTTCTCGACGACGAGAAGACAGTGGCGGCGTGCGCGGCAGAATCCTGCGCGCCGGTGAGTGATTCGGATCGACGTAGTGCGATCGACGAGCGGCAGCCTGCGTACGTCATCTACACGTCCGGCACCACAGGTCTGCCCAAGGGCGTTGTGGTCACCAACGCCGGTGTGGCGAATTTCTGTGCCGAGCAGGTCGAGCGCTATGCGCTGACCGCGGATGCTCGGACGCTGCATTTTGCCTCGCCGAGTTTCGATGCGTCTGTCCTCGAGTTGCTGATGGCATTCGGCTCCGCGTCGACGATGGTGATTGCGCCGACGACGGTGTACGGCGGTGCGGAACTGGCCGAGATCTTGCGTTCGGAGGGCGTGACGCATGCGTTCGTGACGCCCGCTGCGCTGGCATCAGTGGATCCGAGCGGGCTTGACGCGTTGCGGGTGGTTGTCGTCGGTGGCGAAGCCAGTTCGCGGTCTCTCGTTGCCAAGTGGGCGGTGCCGCTTCCGGATGGCGGTGTGCGTGGATTCTTCAATGCGTACGGTCCGACGGAGTCGACGGTCGCCTCGAACATCAGCGATACGCTGACCGCGTTTGATCGCATGAACATCGGCGGCCCGATTCGGGGTATGGCCGCGCGGATCTTGGACGGCCGCTTGCAGCCTGTGCCGGTTGGTGTCGCAGGTGAGTTGTACGTGTCGGGTGTTCAGGTCGCTCGTGGATACCTGGGACAGCCGGCATTGACGGCGGGTCGTTTTGTCGCAGACCCGTTCGGGGCGCCGGGTGAGCGGTTGTACCGCACGGGTGACGTGGTCCGGTGGATCGACGGTGGCGCAGTGGAGTACGTGGGCCGCAGTGACTTCCAGGTCAAGATCCGTGGGTTCCGTATCGAACTCGGCGAGATCGAGGCCGCGCTGACCCGTTGCGCGGGCGTTGCGCAAGCTGTTGCTCTTGTTCGCTCCGACGATCACTTCGGAGATCGTCTCGTTGCATACGTGGTGCCACAGGCCGGCGCCGAGGTGGATCCCGCACAGGTCGTCGAGTCGGTGTCGACGTTCCTGACCGGCTACATGGTCCCCGACTCGGTACTGGTACTCGATTCGATTCCGTTGACCACCGCGGGCAAGACGGACATCAAAGCTCTGCCATCGCCCGTGTTCGAGTCGAAGGTGTATCAGGCGCCGATCACGACCGTCGAAGAGACTGTCGCGCAGGTGTTCTCCGAAGTTCTCGGAGTCGCACAGGTTGGCCGCGACGACGACTTCTTCGAGCTCGGAGGCAACTCGCTGATCGCGACCCGTGTCGCCGCACGGCTGGGGGAGGCGCTTGACACAAGCGTTCCGGTTCGTGCGCTCTTCGAAGCGTCGACCGTGCAGTCACTCGCCCTCCGGCTCGAGCTGCACGCCGGTTCGGGTGCCACGGCCCCACTGATCCCGCAGTCCCGGCCCGCTCGGATCCCGCTTTCGTTGGCGCAGCAGCGCATGTGGTTCCTGAACAGGTTCGAACCCGCGTCGGCAGTGAACAACGTTCCGGCGGCGATCAGGATTTCGGGCGCCCTCGATGTGGCAGCTCTCAACGCTGCCGTGATCGATGTCGTGGGCCGACACGAATCACTGCGGACGCTGTATCCGGACGTCGACGGCGTCGGGTACCAGGAAATCCGTGACGCTCGAGACGTTGTTGTCGATCTCAGCCCCGTGTCGATCACGGAAGATCGCCTGGCTGCAGGCGTCGCAGAGCTGGCGACGGTCGGCTTCGACGTGACGTCTGAAGTCCCGTTGCGCGCCAAGCTCTTCAAAGTCGGCGACAGCGAATACGTCCTGGTGTTCGTGGTGCATCACATCTCGACCGACGGTTTCTCGATGGGCCCGTTGACCCGCGACGTGATGGTTGCCTACGAAGCACGTACACGAGCGTCCGTGCCGGCTTGGACGCCGTTGCCGGTGCAGTACGCCGATTACTCGTTGTGGCAGCGTGAGGTTCTCGGGTCCGAGGAGGATCCGCAGTCCGTGATCGCGAAGCAGATTGCGTTCTGGTCGGGTGCGTTGGCTGATCTTCCGGAGCAGTTGGATCTGCCTGGTGATCGTCCGCGTCCCGAGGTCGCTTCAGGGCGCGGAGCCGAGGTCGAGTTCGATATCGACGCCACTCTGCACGGAGCTGTCAATTCGATTGCGCACAGCAGTAACTCGACACCGTTCATGGTTGTTCACGCAGCGCTCGCCATCGTACTTTCTCGTTTGTCCGCAACGACCGACATCGCGATCGGTACACCGATCGCGGGTCGCGGTGAGGCGCAGCTCGACGATCTGATCGGTATGTTCGTCAACACTTTGGTGTTGCGTACCGAGGTTGATCCGTCGATGTCATTCACGGATCTGTTGGCTTCGGCGCGTGAAGTGGATCTGCAGGCGTTCGCGCATGCGGATGTTCCGTTCGAGCGTGTGGTGGAGGTTCTCGATCCGGTTCGTTCGCAGGCTCGTCATCCGCTGTTTCAGGTGGCGTTGACGTTCCAGAACCACGAACAGACAACGCTCGAACTGGGCGACCTCGAAGTGTCGATCGAAAGTGCCGATCTTGCGTTGGCGAAATTCGACCTCCAGTTGACCCTGACCGAACGAACCGACGAGGCCGGCGCACCCGCCGGAATGTCCGCCTCTTTGACGTATGCGACGGATCTGTTCGACGAGTCGACCGTTGTGGAATTCGGTGATCGGCTGGTACGGACCTTCCGTGCGGTGACTGCTGATCCCACCGTAGCGGTGGGTGACGTTGACATCTTGGTCGATGGTGAACGAAACCTGCTGTCCCGCTTCAGTGCTGGCCAGATCGATCGTGGTGTGGATTCGACGTTGTCGGCGTGGTTCGATGATGCTGCTGCGCGGTTTGGTGATCGGGTTGCGGTGCGGTTCGGTGGCGAGTCGTTGTCGTATGCGGAGTTGTCGGTTCGGTCGAATCGGTTGGCGCGCAGGTTGATTGCTCAGGGTTGTGGTCCGGAGTCGTTG
>NZ_JBYTAP010000009.1:0-90160 GCF_058788335.1 Rhodococcus sp. FW305-130
ACTCCGGACTTGTCGAGGGCGCCTTTGATGGCGATGCCGCCGAGGTCGGACCCGGAGAGGTCTTTCAACGATCCGAGGAGTCGACCCATCGGGGTACGAGCTCCCGCAACAATCACAGTGGTCGTGTCGGTCATGTCAGTTCAACTTTCAGTTCGGTGCCGGTCGCGGCGACAACGTCTTCGACGCTGACATCGGGGGCGAGTTCACGCAGGACGAGTGGGCCTTCGTCGCTCACATCGATGACGGCGAGGTTGGTGATGATCCGATTCACCACGCCCTGGCCGGTCAGGGGCAGGGTGCATGCGTCGACGATCTTGGGGTTGCCGTCGCGGTCGTTGTGCTCCATGACGACGATGACACGCCGGGCACCGTGGACGAGGTCCATTGCGCCGCCCATGCCCTTGACCATCTTGCCGGGGACCATCCAGTTTGCGAGGTCACCCGTCTTCGACACCTGCATGCCGCCGAGAACGGCGGTGTCGATGTGGCCGCCGCGGATCATCCCGAACGAGAGGGCCGAATCAAAATATGCCGCACCGGGATTGACGGTCACGGTCTCCTTGCCGGCGTTGATGAGGTCAGGATCGACGTTGTCCTCGGTGGGATACGGTCCGGTACCGAGAATTCCGTTCTCCGAGTGCAGGACCACACGAACGTCCGACCCCAGGTATCCGGGAATCAGTGTGGGAAGACCGATTCCGAGATTGACGTACTCGCCGTCGATCATCTCTGCAGCCGCCCGCGCTGCCATCTGCTGGCGCGTCCAACCCGTCACTGTCACTGGTGCGGTCATCGTGAGGTTCCTTCCGAAGCGCTGACGGTTCGCTTTTCGATTCGCTTGTTCTGAGGGCCGGTGTGCACAATTCTCTGCACGAAGACTCCGGGCAGGTGTACCGATGCCGGGTCGATTTCACCGGGCTCGACCAGACGTTCCACCTGAGCAATGGTGACCCGTCCCGCCATCGCGGCGAGCGGGTTGAAGTTCATTGCGGTCTTGTCGAACACGAGGTTGCCGTCGGTGTCACCGAGAACAGCGTGCACGAGTGCGTAGTCGGCGTTGATCGCCTCTTCCATCACGTAACGCTTGGTTCCGAAGACGCGAGTCTCCTTCGGAGGCGATGCAATAGCGATCGAGCCGTCGGCGTCGTAGCGCCAGGGCATTCCGCCGTCGGAGATGGGGCTACCCACTCCGGCCGGTGTGAAGAATGCGGGGATTCCGGTTCCGCCGGCGCGCAGACGCTCGGCGAGCGTGCCCTGCGGCGTCAGTTCCACTTCGAGTTCGCCGGCCAGGTACTGCCGGGCGAACTCCTTGTTCTCACCGACGTACGACGCGGTCACCCGTCGGATACGTCCGGCGCTCAGCAAGATTCCGAGACCGTGATCGTCGACGCCGCAGTTGTTGGAGAACACCTCGAGGTCGGTTGCACTCGTTGCTGCGATCGCGTCGATCAATACGTCGGGGATGCCGCACAAACCGAATCCGCCGACGGCCAGCGTTGCTCCGTCGACGATGTCGGCGACCGCGTCCGCCGCGGACTCGTACACCTTTGCTGTCATGTTTTCTCCCTGCCAAGCGTTCATTGAGTAGACACTCACTCACTTCGCTATCCAGTGAACTATCTCCAGTTCACAGGTTCAAGGGATCTTGAATATCAACACAGAACTGATCGACTGCTGACCATCTGAAGAAAATTCGTTCACTGAATGGACGCTAGGATGAACTCATGCCTACTCACGAGCAATCACCGGCCATGGTCGCGCGGGTGGCGGCACTTCTGCGAGCCCTCGGCGCCTCTGAGCCAACGGGCATTTCCACCACTGAATTGGGCAAGGTCACCGGCCTCGCTCGGCCCACCGCGCACCGACTGCTCACGTCTTTGGCTGCCGAAGGACTGGTCGACCGTGACGCACGAACCGGTCGGTGGTCTCTCGGCCCGGAGTTGTACCTCCTGGGCGCCGCGGCCGGAAATCGGTACGACATCACCGACCGCGCTCGCGACATCATCGACGACCTCGCCCGGGTCACGGGGGAGAGTGCATTCCTCTCGGCACGTCGCGGCGACGAGACCGTCTGCATCTTGAGTCAGGAAGGCAGTTTTCCGCTGCGATCTCACGTGCTGCACGAGGGGAAGCGATTCCCGTTGGGGGTCGCGTCGGCGGGGCTTGCCATCTTGAGTCACCTACCGACGCGGGACGTCGACGACTATTTCGCCCGAGTGAATCTGGAGTCGGAATGGGGTGAGATCCACAGTGAGGCATCAATCCGCGAGCGAATCGAGTCGACGCGTGTCACCGGCTATGCCGTCAATCCAGCCCTCATCGTCGAGGGAAGCTGGGGGATGGGTGCCGCGGTGTTCGACCGCAACGGGCGCCCGGACTGGGCGCTGAGCCTGACCGGAGTGGAAACTCGCTTTCGGCCCACGCGTCATGCCGAGTTGGGAACGCTACTTCTCGAGTACGCTCATACACTGTCGAACCGACTGAAAACGCATGCAGTGGTCTAACTTTCGGGAACTGCGTCATGCGCAGCAGCAGTTCTTGCCTTCGTTCGCACGTGGGCCTTCTCGCCTTGCGGGCCGAACAGATGCAAGATCTCCACTATCTGGTTGTCGGCGGGCCCGAACCAATGCGGCTCGGACGTGTCGAACTCCGCGACCTCACCGGGGTGCAGGACAACCTCGTTCGTACCCAGAATGAGACGCAGATCCCCAGCGAGGACGTAGAGCCATTCGTAGCCGGCGTGGGTGACGAGCTTCGGTGGACGTGGACCGATCACCTGTTTGAAGACCTGCACCCGGCCCGGATAGCGCGTCAACGGAACGACGGCACTGCCGTTCTTGCGTCGACTCGGGGTGAGATGGACCCGAGGATCGCCCGTGGCGGGAGCGCCGACGAGTTGGTCCAGCGCGACCTGGTGAGCACGCGCGAGCGGTAACAGCAGATCGAGGGTGGGACGACGCTTACCCGATTCGAGTCGCGACAGTGCGCTGACGGAGATGCCGGTGGCGTCGGACAGGGCCTCGAGGGTCAAATCGCGATCCCGACGAAGCGTTCGCAGTCTCGGCCCGATATCGGTAAGCAACTGCTCGAGTTCGGCGTCCATGCGCTCATCTTTGCAGTTTCTGCAAATTTCTTACCGGCTTCGCGGGCCGGGTTGCGACGATCCTTTCGACTGGCGGGCACGGCAGAACACTTCGAGAGATGGAGTCCGAGATGAAACCTTCGAGCGGGATCGACGAACCGCAAGTGATCGGACTTGACGCACGCCGCCGGTGGGGCATTCTGGCCATCTGCTGCACGAGCTTGTTCGTCGTCGGGTTGGACACGACCATCGTCAACGTCGCTCTCCCCGCGATCGGGGAGGGATTCGGCGTCGGAACCGTTGGTCTCGAATGGATCGTCAACGCGTACACGCTCGTCTTGGCGAGCTTGCTGATCTCGTCCGGCGCCCTGGCCGACAGGTTCGGTAGAAGGCGGATCTTCCAGATCGGGCTGGTCGTTTTCGGGGTGGCGTCGATCGTCTGCGCGCTGGCCCCGTCGGTGGGAGTTCTGATTGCGGCGAGGATCGCGCAGGGAGTCGGTGGGTCGATGCTCAGTCCGGTGGCCCTGGCGATCGTCGTCAACGTGATGACCGACCCGAAGGAGCGAGCCAAGGCGATCGGCGTGTGGGCTGCGGTCTTCGGTCTGAGCATGGCAGCAGGACCGATAGTCGGCGGAGTCCTCATCGAGAGCTTCGGTTGGAGATCCGTTTTCTGGATCAACGTGCCCGTCATCGCAGTCGTTCTTGTGCTGACCGCGGTGTTCGTACCGCAGTCCCGGGCTGAACAACCTCGACGTCTCGACTTACCGGGGCAGGTGCTTCTGATGGTCGTCGTGGGCGGATCCGTGGCGCTGCTCATCGAAGGCCCACGAATCGGGTGGCTGGCCTCCGGTGCAATCGCGGGTTACGTCGCCGTCGCTGCCGCGCTGGCAGCGTTCGTCCGCGTCGAATCGAGAAAGAGCGAGCCGCTCATGGACCCCTCGCTGTTTCGGCACCGGCCGTTCACCGCGGCAGTCCTCGGCGCGATCGTGGTGTTCGTGGCACTCAACGCGACGCTGCTTCTGGGCACCTTCTACCTTCAACAGGCGCGTGAAATGACTCCCGCCGCCGCGGGCGCGATGACACTACCGATGGCAGTCGCGGCAACCATCTGTGCGCCGTTGTCGGGGATTCTCGTCGGGCGCTTCGGTGCACGATTGCCGTTGCTGATCGCCGGAAGCTTCACCGCGCTCGGCGGACTGTGCCTGGTCTCTCTCGACAACAGCACAGGCACTTCGACGTTGCTCGTCGCGTACCTGTTCCTCGGTATCGGCTTCGGTTTCTCGAATGCTCCGATCACCAACACCGCCGTCAACGGACTACCGAGATCGCAGGCAGGCCTTGCCGGCGGGATCACCTCCAGTGCAAGGCAGTTCGGCGCTGCTCTCGGTGTGGCGCTGGCCGGCGGCATGATCGCAGGCAGCGCACAATCAGACATCGCCGAGGCATCGAGAGCGGGTTGGATCCTTGTTGTCGCCTGTGGGCTCGTGGTTCTTGTCATCGCCCTGGCGTCGGGAGGTTCCGAGAAGACGAAGGGGTGAGGAGCGTGAGTTCACCCTGCGCGGGTGATTCCAACGCCGCTGCCGCCGGATAGAGATTATGGGGTATCTGATCGTCGTATCCGAGCGGGGAGAGCCATGTGCCAGACACCTAAGGACGCAACACCGGCCACCGTGGCGGTGAACCGCGAAGCGGTCACGCGGTACGCCATGGATGACCGGCAAGATTTTGTCGACGCGGATCGTGGCTTGATCGCACCGTTGCCTGGCAATGTTCTCGGCGACGACGGGCATGTGGTCTTCGACCCCGAGGCATTGGCGTACATCGGTGACGACGTTCCGGCGCCGGACACCGTCAATCCCAGTTTGTGGCGCCAGAGTCAGGTAATTCGCCGGGGTGGGCTCTACCAGGTGACGGATCGCCTCTACCAGGTGAGGAACAACGACATCGCAAACCTGACGGTCGTCGAGGGTGATGAAGGCCTGATCATCATCGACTGCATGGCGGGAGTCGAATCAGCGCGCCAGGGCATGAAGATGATTCGCGAGCACGTCAGCGACAAGCCGGTTGCAGCGATCATCTACACGCACACCCATATCGACCACTACGGCGGAGTCAAAGGCATCATCGACGTCGAGGACGTTGCGTCGGGAAAGGTGCCGATCATCGCGCCGGGCACGATCGCATCGTTCGACAAGTTCGCAATCGGCGAGAATGTTGTTGCCGGCAATGCCATGGCGAGGCGGTCGTTCTATGCCTTCGGCGGATTGCTCGACCTCGGTCCGAAAGGGGCGGTCTCGTGCGGGATCGGCGTGCTCAGCACCAAAGGCCCTCAGATCTCGTATATTTCCCCCACCGACGGCATCACCGAAACCGGAACGAAGCGAGAAATTGCGGGTCTGGAGTTCGAATTCCTCTATGCACCCGATACCGAGGCTCCGGAGGAGATGCACATCTGGATCCCCGAACTCGCTGCACTGACGTGTGCGGAGAACGCCAATCATTCACTCCACAACATCCAGACCCTGCGCGGTGCGCGTACCCGCGATGCCCGCAATTTCGCGCGATACCTGGACGAGACTTTGGAACGGTGGGGCGACGACGCGGCGGTTCACTACGGACCGCACACCTGGCCGGTGTGGGGCAACGAGAACCTCGTTGGCTTCATCGAATCACAAAGGGATACCTACAAATACATTCACGACCAGGCGCTCCGGCTGGCGAACAAGGGATACACGCCGCTCGAAGCCGCCGAGGTGATCGAGCTACCCGAGGAGCTCGGCCGCAAGTGGCACAACCGCGGGTACCACGGAACTCTGCATCATGACGTGCGTGCCGTGTACACCAAGGAACTGGGAATGTGGGACGGCGATCCGGTGACGCTTCATCCACATCCACCGGTCGAGTCGGCGAAGAGGTTCGTCGATCTCCTTGGGGCGCAGAAGATCCTGGATGAGGGTAAGCGAGCATTCGACGCCGCAGACTACCGGTGGGCGGCAGAGATCCTGCACAAGTTGGTGTTCGCTCAACCGGAGAACACCGAGGCGAAGAACCTTCAGGCTGACGTCTACGAGCAGATGGGGTATCAAGCCGAGGGGCCTCAGTGGCGAGGTATCTACCTTTCGGCAGCGTTGGAATTGCGTGAGGGCTCGCAACCCCCGCCGTACATCACTGCGAGCGAAGACAGCGTCCTCGCGATGCCCATCGATATCTTGTTCGACTTCGTAGCAGTGCATCTCATCGGAGACAAGGCAACTGACGTCGACCTCCACATCGATTTCGTGTTCACCGATCACGACGACGAGACCTGGACGGCCTGGGTCAGGCGCGGCGTCCTCAATGCCCGCCGGGGCGCGGCGTCGAACACGCAACTGACGGTGTCCGGGCCGAAAGCTGCACTGATCGGCGCACTTCTGCAACCGGGCGCGGCTGCGGAACTTGCCAAAGCCGGGAAGATTTCGCTCACCGGAGACGAATCGGCGCTGGAGACATTGGGAGGGCTGCTGGATACCTTCGATCCCAGTTTCAATATCGTCACGCCGTGAGGAAGGGATAGTTTTCGATGTGTACACGCTTGGTCTACTTGGGGCCCAACGACACTGTGATCACTGCTCGATCGATGGATTGGAAGGTCGATCTCGGAACCAATCTCTGGGCATTTCCGCGGGGCATGACGCGCGAGGGTTGCGCGGGTCCGAACTCGATTCAGTGGACGTCGAAATACGGAAGTGTTGTCGCAACGGCCTACGACATGTGCACAACCGATGGGGTCAACGAGGCAGGACTGTCTGCAAATCTCTTGTGGTTGGTCGAGTCGGAGTACCCGGCATACGACGGCTCGACGCCGGGTCTGTCCATCGCAGCGTGGGCGCAGTATGTTCTGGATTGTTTTGCGACAGTTCAGGAAGCAGTCGAGGTGTTGGCAGCGGAACCGTTCACCGTCGTGACTGCTGCTGTTCCTGGCGAAGACCGTCTCGCTACCCTTCACATGTCACTCTCGGACGCCAGGGGAGACAGTGCGATCATCGAATACGTCGGTGGACGCGCGACTATTCATCACAGCCGTGAGTACCAGGTGATGACAAATTCTCCGATCTTCGATCAGCAACTCGCGGTCAACGAGTACTGGAAGCAGATCAACGGGACTGTGATGCTGCCCGGAACGAACCGTGCCGCTGACAGATTCGCCCGCGCGTCGTTCTACGTGGATGCGATACCGCAGACGGACGATCCGCGGTCCGCGTTGGCGTCGACGTTCAGTGTCATTCGCAATGTCTCGGTGCCGCTGGGTATTTCGACTCCAGACGAGCCCAACATCTCGTCGACCCGCTGGCGTACGGTGGTCGATCACAAACGCGCGCTCTATTTCTTCGAGTCCGCGATGACCCCGAATACGTTCTGGGTGGATGTGGCGTCGATGGATCTCGGGGAGGGGACGCCCGTCCGCAAGCTCGGGCTGGGCCCGAACGAGAGCACGGTCTACTCCGGAGACTCCACCGACCAGTTCGAACGGGCGGAGGCATTCACGTTCGCAGGAGCGTAGGGATTCGGGGACCCACGAAAACCCAATTGTGAAACTTCTTGACATTTCTACTCCGTTCAGATGAAACTTTGTTGCATATTCGGGTTTCGTCAACGGAGGACGGCATGGGCATCACAGTGCAGACACGGAACGATGGTGCGCAGCTCAAACGGCGCAGGGCGCTCGTCGCCGGCTCCGTCGGAAATTTCATCGAGTGGTACGAGTTCGGTGTGTACGGGTTCTTCGCGACGATCATCGCGTCGAACTTCTTCAGCGCCGACGGCTCCGGCGACCTCGAAAGCCTGATCAAGACCTACGCGTCGTTTGCGCTGGCCTTCTTCTTCCGCCCAGTGGGGGCCGCGCTGTTCGGCCGACTCGGTGACCGCATCGGCCGACGCCCCACCTTGGTGATCGTTCTTCTGCTGATGTCGGGTGCGACGACCCTGATCGGTGTGCTCCCCACCTACGAGAGCGTCGGAATTCTGGCACCGCTGCTCTTGACGGTTCTTCGGATCCTTCAGGGACTGTCGGCCGGAGGCGAGTTCGGCGGCGCGGTGTCGGTGATGACCGAGTTTGCGCCCCCGGGACGACGCGGACTGTACGGGTCGTGGCAATCGTTCACGGTCGCGCTCGGATTGCTCGCCGGTGCCGGAATCGCGGCGCTCCTCGCGACAGTTCTCGACTCCGGTCAGCTCAACGACTGGGGCTGGCGCATCCCGTTCCTCCTCGCACTTCCGATGGGCCTGGTCGCACTGTGGCTCAGGCTCCGACTCGAAGAAACGCCGTCGTTCGAGCGTGCCCGCGCAGTCCAGTCCGAACCGACAGTTGATGCAGCGACGCCGGTAGTGCAGCCGACTGTCGGCGAGACCGCCAGGGCGATCCTGCTCGGCATCGGTCGGTTGATGGGTTGGTCTGCGGCGGGTTACACGTTCCTCGTCGTGATGCCGACTTATCTTCAGAGTTCACTCAACGCGACATTCCATCAGGCGCTGGTTGCTTCGGTACTTGCCAATGCCGGCTTCGCAGTGACGATTCCGCTTGCGGGCGGGCTCAGTGATCGCATCGGAAGACGCGCGGTCATGCTCACCGGCACCGTTTTGATCTTGGTCCTTGCGTTGCCGCTGCTCAACGTCCTGCAGAATGAGCAGACGTCTCTGACCGCCAAGGGATTTGCAGTGTTTGCCGCCGGCGCCGCAGTGGGACTTGTCGCCGGACCCGGACCCGCCATGCTCTCCGAGATGTTCCCCACCTCGGTCCGGTACACCGGATTGGGACTCGCATACTCCCTGTCCAACGCGGTCTTTTCGGGCTGCGCCGGTCTGATAATCACGTGGCTGATCAAGGAAACTTCCAATCTCGATATTCCGGCCTACTTCGTGATGGCAACGTGCGCCGTCAGCGCGATCGCTTTGAGTACCTTGCGAGGAAATGCCCACAAGCGGGCACTCGTCGACTGACCGCAGCTTGCCCGAATGCCGAAACGATCCGAGTAAGGGAAATTTCATGAGAGTCATCGGCCTGATGTCCGGTACTTCGTACGACGCTATCGATGCTGCCGCAGCAGATATCCGGATCGACGGGGACACTCTTGTGCTGACCCCACTGGGGATGGTCAGCGAACCATATTCCGGTGAGTTGCGGGCAGCGGTGGCCGCTGCGGTACCGCCTGCGTCCACCACTGTCGGTCAGATCTGCCAACTCGACACCGAGATCGGGCAGGCATTCGCGGCCGTGGCTGCGCGGGCGAACGCGGAACTGTGTGGCGGCAGTGCGGAATTGATCTCCTCACATGGGCAGACGATGTTTCACTGGGTCGAAGGAGCGCAAGTAAAGGGCACTCTCCAACTCGGGCAGCCGGCCTGGATAGCCGAGAAGACCGGATGCACCGTCGTGTCGGACCTGCGCTCTCGCGACGTGGCGACGGGTGGACAGGGTGCACCATTGGTCAGCGCGTTCGACGTATTGTGGCTCAACGGAAGAACTTCGGGTTCCGTCGCGCTCAATCTCGGTGGCATCGCGAACGTCACTGCTCCGGGTGGCGGCGGTACGACGGCAGATGGTCCCGCAGTACCGATTGCCTTCGACACCGGCCCGGCAAATGCGCTGATCGACGCGGCGGTAAGCGAATTCACTGCGGGGGAGCAGTGGTTCGACCTCGGTGGCGCTCTGGGTGCAGCCGGCACGCCGAACGTCGATCTGCTCGCACATCTACTGAGCGAACCGTATTACACGCAGCCCGCTCCCAAGAGCACGGGCAAAGAATTGTTTCATCGGGACTATCTGCTCGCCGCTCTGCGGGGCTACGAGTCGTTGTCTCTGGCAGACATCGTCGCGACTCTGACTGCACTTACGGCCCGGACCGTCGCCGATTCCGTCAAAGCACTCGCGGCCACCGAAGTGGTGGTGTCAGGTGGTGGCACCAAGAATCCGACGTTGATGACGATGCTCCGTGACGAACTGGGCGACATCGCGCTTGTCTCTTCGGACGAACTCGGAGTCACCTCCGACATCAAGGAAGCATTGGCTTTCGCGGTTCTCGGCTTCCTCACCGCACACGGATTGCCCGGCAGTATTGCGTCGTGCACCGGTGCGCGTCACGCCAGTGTGCTCGGATCTTTGACGCCAGGAAGCCGTGGGCTGCCTAGAATCACATCGGTGCCGTCAGCTCCGAAAACGATGCGAATCGAGGCGTTATGACTTTGGACCGGAGTGCTCCGGCGTCCGTCGACCTGCTTGCTCGTATTCGCGCATCACTGAGCAGCCTCTCACCTGCCGAGCTGCGGATCGCCGAAATCATCGAAGCCGACCCCAGCCTGGCGTCCACACTGACGGTCAACGATCTTGCCGAACGAGCGTCGACAAGCACGGCGACAGTGGTCCGCACAGCCAAAAGGCTCGGATTCGAGGGGTATCCCCAGCTTCGTCTGGCATTGGCGGCCATCAGCGGTTCCGCGTCAAGTGATTCGATTCCACTCGGTGTGGACATCGTTGCCGCCGACTCTGCCAGTGAAGTCATGGCCAAACTCGCCGAGTTCGAATCCGAACAACTCAAGGGCACAGCACAATTGACTGACCCTGTTGCACTCGAAGAAGTGGTGTCGCGGATTCGATCCGCCCGCCGGGTCGAGGTGTACGGCATCGGCGCGTCAGGCATCGTCGCGCAAGACCTCACGTTGAAGCTCTCGCGGATCGACGTCAACTGCCGGGTTCATCTCGACCGAGACGCGGCGATGGTCAGCGCCAGTTTGCTCGGACCGGACGACATAGCAGTGGGAATCTCGCATTCCGGCGAGACTTCTGATGTGGTCGAACCGCTTGCCCTTGCCCGTCGTACCGGGGCGTCGACGGCCGCGATCACCGGCGGGGCGCGGTCGACGCTCGCTGTGCAGTCACACCACGTTCTACTCACTGCCGGTAGAGAGTTCGGTTTCCGGTCGGCAGCAATGGCAAGCCGCACCGGCCAGCTGTTGGTAGTCGACACAATTTTTGCGATGGTCGCGCACTCGCTGCCGAGCGCCCTGTCTGCGCTGCAACGAAGTCATGATGCCATTGCTTCGAAGCGTCACTGACGAGGAGTCGTCGCTGTGATTACTGACGAGGAGTCGGCGTAGTGAAATTTGATCGAGGAGGACTCGCCACAATGCAATTGGACATGCTGTCTACCGAGAGACCGAACCCTCTCACCCGCGATCTCGACGTCATGTCGGTGTCGGATCTGCTGACGGTGATGAACCAGCAGGACGCAATCGTGGCCGACGCGGTCGCGGCGGTGTTACCGGCCATCGAAGCCGCAGTCGATTCGATCGTCACCGCTCGGGCACAAGGTGGTCGGCTGATCTACCTGGGAGCTGGGACCAGTGGGCGTCTGGGAGTGCTCGACGCGGTGGAATGCCCTCCGACTTTCGGGACCGATCCAGGCGAGGTGATCGGAATCATCGCCGGTGGCCCGGGAGCGTTTCTGAACGCCGTCGAGGGAGCAGAGGACGATCCGCGAGCGGCTGGGGCCGACCTCGACGCAATCTCGTTGAACGCCACGGACGTCGTGGTGGGTCTGGCGGCGAGTGGTCGTACTCCCTACGTCATCGGGGGACTTGATCATGCCCGCGCACTCGGCGCCGCAACAGTGGCAGTCTCGTGCAACCGAAATGCGGCAATGAGTTCGCACGCCGGAGTGGCCATCGAAGTGGAGACCGGCCCCGAGATCCTCACCGGATCGACGAGGCTCAAGGCCGGGACTGCACAGAAGATGGTGTGCAACATGCTTTCGACGGCAAGCATGGTCCGTTCCGGCAAGGCGTTTCACAACCTGATGGTCGACCTTCGGCCTACCAACGCCAAACTGGTCGATCGTGCAAACCGGATCGTCGCGGCAGCCACCGGAGTGGATACCGAGATCGCTTCGGAGACCATCGAGAATGCCGACGGTCATGTGAAGGCAGCGGTCGTCATGTTGTTGGCCGAATGCGACTTCGCCGAAGCAACCGAATTGTTGGATCGCGCTTCGGGTTCCGTACGCGAAGCCATCGTCGGAGCCGGCAAGAGCAGAGAGGAAGCCTGAATGGAAATCGTCATAGTTCCCAGTCCGGAAGACGGCGGGCGAATCGCTGCCGACATCGTTTGCGGCGCAATCGAAAACGGAGCCCGGACGCTCGGCCTCGCGACGGGATCGTCACCGCTGCACACGTATCGGGAGCTCATCAAGCGGCATCGAGAATCGGGAGTGTCGTTCGCGGCGATGAGCGCGTATCTTCTCGACGAGTACGTAGGTCTCACGCCCGATCAGCCGCAGTCCTACGCGCACACTATCCGCACGGAACTCGTCGATCACCTCGACATCGACAATGCGCGAGTGTTCAGCCCCGACGGGGGATCCGCGGATCCCAGTGAAGCTGCACGGCGTTACGACGCTGCCATCGTCGACAACGGTCCCATCGACGTGCAGATTCTCGGCATCGGTCTCAACGGGCACGTCGGCTTCAACGAGCCGTCCTCCTCACTCACATCGCGTACCCGAGTGAAGACCTTGACCGAGAGGACCCGCGCCGACAACGCACGGTTCTTCGCAGACCCAGCCGATGTGCCGCATCACGTGATCACGCAGGGTCTCGGAACCATCAGTGATGCAAAGCATCTTGTGCTGATTGCGGAGGGGGCGCGCAAAGCCCCCGCGGTCCGGGCTGCGATTGAAGGTCCGGTGTCGGCGTTCTGCCCGGCATCGGTACTTCAGTTGCATCCGCACGTGACAGTCGTCGTCGACGAGGCAGCGGCCGGTGAACTCCAACTGGCGGACTTCTACCGCTACACAACCGAGCACAAGCCGGCCGAGCAGGGCTACTGAAAAGCGGGCTACTGAAAAGCGGGTTACTGAAAAGCGGACTTGATCTCCAGCGCAGTTGAGGTCCTAGCCTCGGGGCATGATCAACGCTAGAGGTTCAGCGGTATCCCCGCCGGCGGCGCCCCGGATTCTCTCACCACCGCTCAGGGTCTCGATCGTCGGAGCGGGGCCGGCGGGAATCCACGCTGCCGGCGCTCTCGCTGAACTGGCTCCTGGCACCAAGATAGACATGTTCGAGCGTCTACCGACGCCGTACGGACTCGTGCGCTACGGTCTCGCCCCAGGTCACGCCGAGTCCGAAAAGTTCGTCGATTCTCTGCACACCGCGCTGGTCGCCAGTGACTTCCGGCTGTTCTGCAACGTAGAGATCGGAAAGGACCTTTCCGTCGAGGACCTACGTTCTTCCTACGACGCGGTGATCATTGCAACCGGTGCGCCGCGGGATGCACTACTCGACATTCCAGGCGTCGAGCTTCCCGGTTCATTCGGGGCCGCCGATTTTGTCGGTTGGTACAACGATCACCCCGACGCCCCCCAACATTGGCCCCTGCACGCCGAGTCGGTGGCAGTGATCGGCGGCGGCAATGTCGCGCTCGATGTCACGCGGATGCTCCTCGTAGAGGCGCAATCGCTGCAGGCCACGGACGTCTCCGACGAAGTTCGGGAAGGGATCGCCGGCAGTCGCGTTCGTGAAGTACACATCTTTGTCCGGCGCGGACCCGCCGACGCTCGATTCTCCCCGAACGAGTTGCGCGCTCTCGGTGAACTACCCGGCGTAGATGTTGTCGTCGATGCTGCCGATGTCGCGCCGGACCGGCATATCGAGCGGATGACAAAACAGTTGGTGCACGCCCGACTGGCAGTCGAGACACTCCGTAGTTTCGCGGGCACTGCACCTGCCGACCGAACTGCCCAGCGTCGAGTTCACCTGCACTTCTACCGACAGCCCGTGGAGATTCTCGGTAACGGGAAAGTCGAGGCACTCCGCGTCGAGCGGACTGACCCCGACGGCTACGGTCACGTCACCGCTTCGGGTGTCTGTACCGACTATCCGGTTCAAGCTGCGTACCGGGCAATCGGATTCCTCGGCACGCCACTTGCCGGGGTGCCCTTCGATCACGGGCGCGGCATAGTTTCGCACCGGAGCGGCGCGGTGGTCGACGAGAGCGGTCTACCGATCGCGGGCTTGTTCGTGACCGGTTGGATGAAGCGCGGTGCCGCGGGGCTGATCGGTGCGGCGCGGCCAGACGCCCGCCAAACAGTCGAAACGATGCTGCGCCAACTTGATTCGTTCGGCGGGCGCCGAGCAGATCGCAGCCGGATCGAGGAGGTCCTCGCGGCCGGCGATCTGTTTCCCGTCGATTGGGAAGGATGGCTTCGTATCGATGCCGCCGAAAAGGACCTCGGTGTCGAGCACGGACGTCCACGCGTCAAGATCGGTGACCGCGAAGAACTCGTTCGTATCGGCACGAAGTCGGCAGTTCACGCCGAATAGATTCGCTGGGGTCAGAGGTACCGCCGGGGTTACGCTGAAATGAGTCGCCTCGATTCATCGTGCTCGAGGTGCGGAGCAGAACTCATGAATGAACGTGGTGCGCAGGCCAGTGACGCGACAGTCGCGAGCGGGCCCCTGACCGAACGGGGCACCGTCACCGAGTTGCGCCTGTCCGCACTGCCAGTAGTACGTGGCGAATCGAACGATGCCGACGGTCTCGGGCGCCTGGTCGGGGACTGGGAGGCGGGACGAACGCCGTCCGACCTGAGTGAATATCTGCCCGATCCAGCCAAGATTCGTCGGGGCGCGCTGATCGAACTGGTCGGAATCGACATGGAGTACCGCTGGCTGAAGAATGACGGTCCGAAACGACTCACGGAGTATTGCGCCGAGTACCCGGAATTGCTCGAAGAGCCACTACCGGCCGAGCTTCTGTACGAGGAGTTCCGGCTGCGGAAGCAGGGCGGGGAGGACGTCGTAGCGTCCGAGTACCTCAGCGAGTTCCCTTTGCAGGCAGAGGGTTTCGAGCGGTTGTTCGACCGTGATTCGATGGCCGGCCGCGAAGACGTGATGATGTTGGGGCTCTCGGGTTTCGACGAGTTCGAGATCGGGCAGCGCCTCGATGATTTCGAACTGGTGTTGGAACTCGGGCACGGTGCATTCGCCCGAGTGTTCCTGGCACGGCAACTGTCGATGCAGCGGTGGGTTGCGTTGAAAATCTCGCGCAACGTCGGGGTCGAGCCGCAGACTCTCGCCCAACTCGACCATCCCAACATCGTTCGTGTCTTCGATCAACGGCTGCTCGAGGAACGCGCACTGCGAGTTCTGTTCATGGAATACGTGCCAGGCGGGACCTTGCTCGACGTGGTCAAACTTGTCCGCGTGACACCGCAGGCTCAGCGGTCCGGACAACTACTTCTCGACGCCATCGATCAGACCCTGGCGAAGAAGGGGGAGATGAAACCGAGCGAGACGAGTTTACGGAGCGAGATCGCAGCGATGTCGTGGCCGGAGACCGTGGCCTGGATGGGAATGAGACTGGCCGACGCCCTCGAGTACGCGCGTGAGCACGGCGTACTACATCGGGACATCAAGCCGGCGAACGTACTTCTCAGTGTCGAAGGCATTCCCAAACTCGCCGATTTCAACGTCAGTTCGAGCGAGGAGGTTTCGACCGAGGATGCTGCCTGCTTTGTCGGAGGCTCGCTTGCCTACATGTCTCCAGAGCAGTTGGAGGCCTGTGCCGTGGGGTCTCCCGGCACACTCGACACCCGTAGCGACATCTATGCACTCGGCGTGATGCTGTGGGAACTCCTCACCGGGAGTAGGCCTTTCACGGACGACGGCACGGGGGAGAACCCACCGTCGCCCAAGAAGGCGCTCGAGGCACGTCGGCGTGGGGTGGATCCCGCGGCCGAGGCCCGGTTACCGGACGACTGTCCGCCGGCGCTGCGCCGAGTGCTGGTGAAGTCTCTTTCGCCCGAGAGGGACGGAAGGTGGTCTGGCGGACGAAAGCTTGCCCGTCAGTTCGCACTGTGTCTGGACCGGTCTGCCCGGAACCTGGTGGACCCGCCGGAAGGGAGCCCGCGTTCGACGTTGTGGAAGTGGGCACTGCCGATTCTTCTGGCCGCGATCGGAATTCCGAATCTCCTGGCGGCAGGCTACAACTACTACTACAACAAGATGCTGATCATCTCGGGACTCTCGCCCCAGGCTCAGCAGCACCTCGAGCAGGTTCATCTGGTCATCGGGGTGGCCGCGTTCTCGCTCGGTGCCGCGGCGATCCTGTATTGGTGCCGGCTTGCGCTCACTGTGCCTCACGGACTGCGTCACGGTCAGACGTACAGCGCGGAGGTCTTGAACAAAGCCCGTACCGCGACGCTGAACGTCGGACACCGCGCGGTGGTGATCGCATTCGGTCTGTGGGTCCTGGCCGGTATCGCATATCCAGTTGCGTTGCAGATTGCCGCCGGAGGTATTCCGCAACGAGCATACGTGCACCTGATGTCGTCGCTGGCAGTGTGCGGCGCCGTCGCAGTCGCGTATCCGTTCTTCATCCTGACGTACTACTCGGTTCGATGTCTGTATCCGATCTTGTTGTCACACGGCGAGTTACGAAGCGACGACGGACGCGATATTCGCTCGTTGGGTCGGAGCAGCACGCGTTACCTCGCAGTCGCGGCGTCGGTTCCACTGGTGGGAATCGCGGGACTCAGTTTTGTCGGTTCCGGGGCCGGGGAGGAACTCAACGCAACCGTCCGTGCGCTGTGTCTGGGCGGGATCGCGGGCTTCATCGTTGTGTATCAACTGTTTCGACGGATCGAAAGTGATCTCCGAGCACTGCTGCGCGTTGTGTCTCTCGAGGTGTCGGCGTCTTCGTAGTTGCCTGACAACCGCATCCGGGTTGGCCTATTTGGCAGTGCTCTTGCGCGGTCGGCTGCGACGAACTGCTTTGGTGGGCGGCGGGGACTTCTCTTCTGATTCTTCCTGAGGGTCGTCGCGCCAGTGAATCTCGATTTCTATCTCGACCTCGTTGCCGTCGACTTCGATCTCGAGTTCCCACCGAACCTGTTCCGGAACACTGATTTCGATCGAGTCCCCACCCGACCCCAGTTCCACTTCCGATCCACTGGCGAGGGCCTGGCCGAGGGCGATGAGTCGGTCGGCGACTTCCTGCCGTGAGAGTTGTGACTTCCTCTTGATCTCCAATTTGGGCACGATCACTCCTGACCTCGGCGGATTCTCCCCTTCACCGTAGTTGGAACAAACGGAAGATTGTTACCTTTGGACGATGTCGACCTGCTACCACGTCACCTCCGCCTTGAACCGTGCGTCGATCCAGCGGTATGGATTGGACTGGCGTCGAATGGGCTCAGCTCGCGGAATCGCAGGAAGTCTACGAGCAGAGCAGGAGGGATGCTTCCTCGCCAGCGACGAGGGCGAACGGGACTGGTTTGTCAGAATGAACAACACCGGCGGCGCGGTTGACGTATGGGAAGTCGACGGTATCGACGCTGCATCTCTTGTTCAGTCGCCGGAGGGGCACTACTACTTCCCCGGCGTCATCGCGGCCGCTGAACTGCGACTGGCACAACAAGACATACCCCCAGTTCATCTCCCATGATTCCCGGGCCCGTTCGTCCTGTTCGGAGCGCTGACGAACCGGTCGGAAAATCCGCGTAGGCGAGGATTTTCGCGAAAGTCTGGGTTCAGTCCAGAAGATTGCGCAATAGTGGAAAGGTGCCTTCGACGCCGGATTATGCAGCCCAACTGCGTAACGCTGAGCTTCGCGTGACTCGTCCAAGAGTCACGGTGCTCGAGGTTGTGCATGCACGCCCACACGCAGCCACCGAGACTGTCTTCGATGCTGTGCGGGCTGTTCTGCCGGGGGTGTCGCGGCAGGCGGTCTACGACGTGTTGCACGCTCTCACCGACGCCGGGCTGATCAGGCGGATCCAACCGTCCGGATCGGTGGCGCTGTACGAGTCTCGCGTCGGTGACAACCACCATCACGTCGTCTGCCGGTCCTGCGGGGTCGTTGCAGATGTCGACTGTGCAGTCGGAGAGGCACCGTGCTTGACGCCGTCGGCGCACAACGGCTTCGTCCTCGATGAAGCCGAGGTCATCTACTGGGGCCTGTGTGCAGACTGTTCGACAACTCAGAGTTTGCGATCACACCCGTGATCGAAGTCCGTTCTACTCGCTCATGGAGGGATTACCGTGTCCGATAGTTGCCCGGTTGCTCACGATGGAAACACCGCGAGCACCAGCGAAAGTGAAAACCCCGCGATCCCGTCTCCGACACCGACCGGGAATCGTCCGAGAACCAACCGGGACTGGTGGCCGAATCAGCCGGATCTCTCTGTCTTGCATTCACATTCGTCGAAGTCGAATCCCATGGGTGCCGACTTCGACTACGCCCAGGAATTCGCCAAACTCGATGTCGAGGCGCTCAAGCGCGACGTCATCGCGCTGATGACGGCGTCGCAGGACTGGTGGCCGGCCGACTACGGACACTACGGCGGACTCTTCGTGCGTATGAGCTGGCACGCTGCCGGCACCTATCGCATCGCAGACGGCCGCGGCGGTGGCGGTCAAGGCGCTCAGCGTTTCGCCCCGCTCAACAGTTGGCCGGACAACGCCAGCCTCGACAAGGCACGTCGCCTGCTCTGGCCGGTCAAGCAGAAGTATGGAAAACAGGTTTCCTGGGCCGACCTGCTGGTGTTCGCAGGCAACTGCGCTCTGGAGTCGATGGGGTTCAAGACCTTCGGCTTCGGCTTCGGCCGAGAAGACATCTGGGAGCCCGAGGAGATCTACTGGGGTCCTGAGGACACCTGGCTCGGCGACGAGCGCTACAGCGGAGACCGTGAACTGTCCGGACCGCTCGGCGCAGTTCAGATGGGCCTGATCTACGTCAATCCCGAAGGACCCAACGGACAACCGGACCCGGTAGCGGCCGCCCGCGACATCCGAGAAACCTTCGCTCGCATGGCGATGAACGACGTGGAAACGGCCGCGCTGATCGCCGGCGGCCACACCTTCGGCAAGACACACGGTGCCGGTCCGGCCGACCTCGTCGGACCCGAACCGGAAGGCGCACCCGTCGAGCAACAGGGACTGGGCTGGAAGAGCGCCTTCGGTACGGGCGTGGGTAAGGACGCGATCACCAGTGGTCTCGAGGTCGTGTGGACTCCCACTCCGACGAAGTGGGACAACACTTTCCTGGAGATTCTGTACGGATACGACTGGGAGCTGACCAAGAGCCCGGCGGGTGCGTGGCAGTGGATCCCGAAGGATGGCGCGGGGGCCGGCACGATCCCGGATCCGTTCGATTCGTCGGCCGGACGTACTCCGACGATGCTGACCACCGACCTCTCCCTACGCCTGGATCCGACGTACGAGAAAATCACACGGCGTTGGCTCGATCATCCCGAAGAATTCGCTGAAGAGTTCGCCAAGGCTTGGTACAAGCTCCTGCATCGCGACATGGGACCGGTCACGCGCTACCTTGGACCGTGGGTTCCCGAACCGCAGTTGTGGCAGGACCCCGTTCCCTCGGCCGATGATCAACTGATCGGGGACGCGGACATCGCGATCCTCAAGAGTCGACTTCTCGATTCCGGGCTGTCCGTCTCACAGTTGGTATCGACCGCGTGGGCGTCGGCCGCGAGCTTCCGCAGCACTGACATGCGCGGCGGCGCCAACGGTGCGCGAATCCGCTTGGAGCCGCAGAAGAACTGGGAAGTCAACGAGCCCGCAACCCTCTCCGCGGTGCTTCAGACCCTCGAGCGAGTTCAGCAGGAATTCAACCAGGCTGGTGGAGCCAAGGTTTCACTTGCCGACCTGATCGTTCTGGGTGGTACAGCGGCAGTCGAGCAGGCCGCGAAGAACGCCGGACAAGACATCACGGTCTCGTTCACGCCGGGACGTACGGATGCGACTCAGGAGCAGACAGACGTCGACTCGTTCGAGGTACTCGAACCCCGGGCCGACGGATTCCGGAACTACCTCAAGGGAGGGGAGAAGATTCCGGCAGAGATTCTGTTGGTCGACCGCGCGTACATGCTGTCGCTGACCCCGCCCGAGGTGACAGTTCTGGTCGGCGGACTTCGCGCGCTGAACGCGAACTTCGGCAAGACCGGCCACGGGGTGTTCACCGGCCGTCCCGAGACGTTGACCAACGATTTCTTCGTCAACCTTCTCGACATGGGTACCGAGTGGAAGCCGTCGAAGACGGAAGAGAACGTCTACGACGGGGTTGATCGGGCGACTGGAGATCCGAAGTACACGGCAACTGCGGTCGACCTTGTTTTCGGATCGAATTCGCAACTGCGCGCACTCTCCGAGGTGTACGCCAGCGAAGACGCGAAGCAGAAGTTCGCCGAGGACTTCGCTGCCGCCTGGACCAAGGTGATGGACCTCGACAGGTTCGACGTCAACTGATTCAGCAGATTAGCCGACGGCGCCCCGCGAGCTTTGTTCTCGCGGGGCGCCGCCGTTTCCCGCACGTGGTCGGGTGAACCACGCCGGATGGAGCCGTTGAGATCTGCAGATCTGCGGTGGTGGCCGGTTGACGAACTCCCGGAGAAGTTGGTCGACCACGAGCGTTTCGTGATCGAAGCCCACCACGCCGGTCAGCTCGCACCCATCCACAGTTACGGGTTCTGACCGAGCGAGGATCCAATTCAGGCTTCGCTCGCAACGATGACCGGGCAGTGAGCTTTTCGAATCATTGCACTGCTCGTGGTGCCGAGAGCGGTGTCGTCGAACGAACCTCGGCCGCGCCGGCCCACGACGAGAAGCCGTGCCTCGGTGGAGAGTTGTTCCAGAATGGCAACCGAGGGGCCGTCGTACTCGATCTGTCGGATGGTGACGCCGGGGTAGAGCGTGGCCCAACCTGACAGTTGCCACGTCAGCGGCGTCGAATGCTGGGGCGCGTGCCCGGCTGCGAAGTTTCGACTCAGCTCGGCCTCGGGCGGGGCGGCGTGCACGACGACCAGTTCGGTGCTCGCCGCCTCGGCTTCCTTGAATGCAATGGCCAAAGCGCTTTCGCTGTAGGCGCTTCCGTCCAAACCGACGACAACGGGAAGATCAGCCGTAGCCTGGCTTTCACACGAAGTTCCGACTGTTGCGAATGAACATGCCGGGGCGGGTGCAGTGAGATCGTCCTGTGGTGTGACGATCAACGGGTTGACGATCAAGGCAGCCTCGGACGTCAACGCGGTGAGGATTGCGGTGTTCTCCCCGGAGATCAGATCGGTCCGGATCCGAAGATCTGGCGACACCGACTCTGCGATCTGAATGGCTTCCATGAACAGGCCGGTCGGTGATGCCGAGGTATTCGGATCGCCGGTGTTCGGATCTGCGGAGTTCGGAGCTACGAAAACTATTCGCATCCAGAGACTGTGGCGATGCGCGAACTCGGCCGCCCACGTGATCACGTCGGTGCGCAGCGGGGATCCATCGATGCACACGACGACCGCTCCGTCTGCGGACCACTCCGAGGTGAAGACGTCAGTCGAAAGTTGGGAGGTCATTCCGAGCTCCTCGCGTTATGTCTGCCGAAGGTTCTGCTGAATGCGAACTGGCTTGCAGGACAGTGCCGAACAGCAATCCTGCAACTACTATCGAGCAAGCGGCAGTTGTCAGGGGCAACCACACGAGCGTCGTGACTGCGAACATGAGGACGAGCAACGGCATCAGGAGATGGCCGGGTTTCGCTCGGCGTTCAACCTGCTGACTTTCTGCCCAAGCTCGATACTTCGTGCCGTCATTCATGTCGTTTCACCTCTGTGCTTACCGTGGAAACCGGCTTGTGACCAAGCAGTCCGACGTGCGCCTCGTCGCGCATCCTCTCGACCATGTGGGGGTAGTGCAGTTCGAATGCCGGCCGCTCACTGCGGATTCGGGGGAGTTCGGTGAAGTTGTGTCGTGGTGGCGGGCAGGACGTCGCCCATTCGAGTGAGTTTCCGAATCCCCAGGGATCGTCGACCGTCACGATCCTGCCGTACCGATAGCTCTTGAAAACGTTCCAGATGAACGGAATCGTCGAGGCTCCGAGCACAAACGCGCCGACGGTCGAGATCGTGTTGAGAAGAGTGAAATTGTCCGACGGCAGGTAATCCGCGTACCGCCGAGGCATACCCTGAGCGCCGAGCCAATGCTGGACGAGAAATGTCGCGTGAAAGCCGATCAGAGTCAACCAGAAATGGATCTTGGCGAGCTTCTCGTCCAACATTCGGCCGGTCATTTTCGGGAACCAGAAATAGATTCCGGCGTATGTCGCGAACGCGATTGTTCCGAAGAGGACGTAGTGGAAATGCGCGACAACAAAGTACGAGTCGGTGACATGAAAGTCCAGGGGCGGGCTTGCGAGAATTACGCCGGAGAGTCCGCCGAACAGGAATGTGACCAGGAAGCCGACGGAGAACAGCATCGGCGACTCGAAAGTCAACTGCCCCTTCCACATCGTGCCGATCCAGTTGAAGAACTTGACTCCGGTGGGAACTGCGATCAAGAAGGTCATGAACGAGAAGTAGGGGAGGAGAACGGCGCCGGTTGCGTACATGTGGTGCGCCCACACAGCGATCGACAGAGCTGCAATTCCCAGTGTTGCGTAGACCAATCCGGTGTATCCGAAGATCGGCTTGCGGCTGAAGACAGGGAAGATCTCGGAGACTATGCCAAAGAACGGAAGCGCCAGAATGTAGACCTCGGGATGGCCGAAGAACCAGAACAGGTGCTGCCACAACATGACTCCACCTGTCGCGGGGTCGAACAAATGCGCTCCCAGGTGCCGGTCCACCCACAGCCCGATCAAGGCAGCAGCGAGCAGCGGAAAAACGAGGAGGATCAGCATGCTGGCGACCAGCGCATTCCACGTGAAGATCGGCATGCGGAACATCGTCATCCCGGGGGCCCGTAGGCAGACGATCGTCGAAACGATGTTGACTGCGCCGAGGATGGTGCCGACGCCGCCGAGAGTAAGCCCGATGATCCACAGGTCGGCACCCATACCGGGGGAGTGGAGTTCGCTGGTGAGTGGCACGTAAGCGGTCCAGCCGAAATCTGCTGCACCACCGGGTGTTACGAACCCGGCGGAGGCGATCAGGCCGCCGAAGAGATACAACCAGTAGCTGAACGCATTGAGCCGCGGGAAACACACGTCCGGCGAGCCGATCTGCAGCGGCATGAGGTAGTTGGCGAATCCGAAGAAGACCGGGGTCGCGTACAGCAAGAGCATGATCGTGCCGTGCATGGTGAACAACTGGTTGTACTGCTCGTTTGACAGGAATTGCATTCCCGGGACAGTCAATTCCATGCGCATGAGCAGCGCCATCAGTCCGCCGATCAGGAAGAAGGCAAACGATGTCACGATGTACATCAGCCCGATCATCTTGTGATCGGTGGTCCTCAGGATCTCGACCAGTTTCGAACCCTTCGGAGCGGTCCGGGGAGTTGCGCCGACGTGGATATCGACCTCGTCGACCGGCCGGGGCGCGAGATCAACCACGACGGCCGCCTGTGCGCATCGACGTGACGAAATACCGAGAATTCTTGGGACTGTGGAACATAAACGCAATGATCGCGGCGGCCACGACCTCGGACGAGGGGAAAAGGTCCCGAGGATCGGACAGGGCGGCATGGCGTAGATCACGTGGTCCGGTACGGTCGAAAGACAATTGTCCTTGCGGATGGAAAGCGAGTTGTCATGGCATGTCGTATCAGTGAATTGGTGCTCGGTTGCCGGGATCCTGAGGTTCTGGGGCGGTTCTGGTGCGAGGTCCTGGACTTCGTCGTGCTCGATCGAATGCACGACGGTTCTCTGGAGATCGGCCCGCGCGAAGGGTTCGGCGGTCCGCAGCCGACGATCATCCTCAGTCGCAGAGACGAACCGGAGAAGGGTAAGCCCCGCCTGCATATCGACGTCAACGCCACCGACCGCGATCAGGAAGCCGAACTTGAACGCCTATTGGGTCTTGGTGCGCGGCCGGCCGACATCGGCCAGACGGGGCAGGAACAATGGCATGTCCTGGCCGATCCAGAAGGTAACGAGTTCTGCCTGCTCAAGGCCCAACTGGATCCGCTCTGACGCTCAACCGTGCTGGATTGACAACGGACTTCGCCTGGGGCTCAGCGGAACTCGCCACACCAATTCGGTGACGCCGTTCTCGCTGGTGATGTTGCTCGAGCCGCCGCACTGACGAGCGCGGGTCGCCAGGTTGTCGAGACCGTGGATTCTGGTTGCCTGGTCGATTCCCACACCGTCGTCGACGATGCTGATGACAAGATCTTCCGTTGCCCGGATGGTGACGTCGATGGCGTTGGCATGGGCGTGCCGCAGAGCATTGCTCAACCCTTCTCGCACAACGGCTTCGGCGTGCGGGGCGAGTCGAGCCGGGACGGAACTGTCGATGGTCCCCTCGAAAGTGACGCTGGGAGTGATCGACGAGTGACCGGACAGACCGTTGACGGCGTCGAGTAATCGGCGTCGCAGGCTTGTGGGAGTCGACATCTCACTCGTGTGGAGGTCGAAGACTGCGGTGCGGATTTCGCGGACCGTTCGATCGAGTTGATCAACGGAGTTGTCCAACACCGTGCGAATGGTTTCCTCGTCGCCGGGACGTTGCAATGCCCCCTGCAAACTCAATCCGGTGGCGAACAACTGCTGAATGACGTGGTCGTGAAGATCACGCGCGATTCGGTCTCGATCTTCGAGGACGTCGACCAGTCGCTCTTTTCGTTGCTGTTCGGCGAATTCGACAGTGACAGCGGCGATGTCGGCCATTGCCGTCAGCTGCTCGATCTCGTCGACGCCCCACGGACGATCGCTGCGGCGTGACGCGAAGAGGACGCCGCCGCCGAACGAGGTTCCCGACAATGGGAGTGCGACGACGGATTCCTCGCTGGAAACATGCAGTGCCGGAACAGCGCTGGCACTGGGGGCGGAAATCGTTCGCCGGCTGCGGGCAGCTTCGTCGATCACGGTTCCGGAAAGATCGAGAACTGTGCCGTCCGAGACGGTCATCCCGCGAGTCCGGGATTCTGCGACGTGAACACCCGGCCCTTCGCCGAGGTCGTAGCGAACTATGCACACCAGATTGCCGTCGGTGAGACGGCGCGTCGTGCGAACCAGTTCGGCGAGTGTCTCGTCGCGAGATCCTCCACTGAGCAGGCGTGCGTTTACGGCGGCGACGGCCTTGAGCCACGCTTCCCGCGTTTGGGATTCCTCGAACAGACGCGCATTGTCGATGGCGATGCTCGCAGCGTTTGCCAGAATCTGGAGTACGGCCTCGTCACGGTCGTCGAATGCAGTCCGTTCCGAGCTGTCCGCGAGGTAGATGCTGCCGAACACCTCGCCCCTGACGAAGATCGGAACACCGAGAAACGTGTCCATCGGTGGGTGATTGGTTGGAAACCCCGCCGAGGACGGGTGTGAGGCGATTCGGTCGGTTCGAACCGGACAAGGTTCTTGAACGACCAGGCCCAGCAGTCCGTGACCTTCGGGAAGATGCCCGATCTTGGCAACCTGCCCCTGATTCAAACCGGAATGGATGAAGCGCGACAAGCGGCCGTCGGGAGACTTCACGCCGAGCGCACCGTAGTCCGCTTCGAGCACATGTCTTGCGACGTCGACTATCTGTTGCAGCGTTTCGTCGAGTTGGAGGGTGGACCCGACTGTCAATACGGCACTGAGCAGCTTGGGAATTGCAGTCGGGTTGAGGGCAGTCAGCTCTGCGCTTCCGGCGATGTCGCCGAAAAGGCTGAGCATGAGCGCGTCGCGGCTACCTGGCATGGTGTGTGCCTGTAGTGGCGGAGAATGGGGAACCGGACGGCGTCAGTAGGTGTGTGGTCGCCTGTCCCGATGGATCCGGGTAAGCAGTGCCCGCACGAAGCTTGGTCGCCAGAACTGCAGCCTGCGTTCGACGTTCGAGACCCAGTTTTTCGAGGATGCGTGAGACATAGTTCTTGACTGTTTTCTCCGAGAGTTCCGCGTGCGTGCTGATCTCTCGATTGCTCAGCCCCTTGCCGATCAACTCGAAGATCAACAGTTCCTGATCGGTCAACAGTGCTGCCGCAGTGCCCGACTCCTGCTCGGATCGGATGCGCCGGACCAAACCGACCACCGCCTGAGTGTTCAACAGCGATTTGCCGGTGGCGACCGTACGGATCGCGGATACCAGGTCGTGGCCACGGATGTTCTTGAGGACGAATCCGCGTGCGCCGGCGATCAGGGCGTCGAGTAGGGCGTCGTCGTCGGAGTACGACGTGAGCATCAACGTGGCCGCTTCCGGACAGGTCGACGCCAGTTCCCGGCACAGTTCCACACCGTTGCCGTCGGGAAGTCTGACGTCCATGACGACCACGTCGGGTCGGCATTCGGGTATTCCGTCCGAAGCTTCGCGAACACACGACGCCTCGCCCACAACGTTGAGTCCCGATACCTGATTCAACAGGTCTGCCAATCCACGACGGACGATCTCGTGGTCGTCGACCAGATAGATGCCGATCGTCACGGTGGTCACCTCTTCCAGCTCGCGCCTGCCATCGATGTTACCGGACGGTAATGTACTGGCAAGGACGGGTTGTTCGTCAAACGGTCGACAAAAAACCCGCGTCGAACGGTGCGAGACCGAGTGTCGATTGCACAGAGTCAAAGGTCCCGATCGCGACGAGATATGGATCACCGAGGTACGGCTCGGCGATCAGTGCGGAGTGAATGTGATTGCGCCGGTGCCGTTTCGATCGTTTCAGTCCGTAGGCGCGAGTTCGACCGAAACGTAAACACCCTTGCCTTTTCGATGTGCGAGGGCTTCGCCAGGACGATCGATACCGTCCAGTTGGAGAACGATGGGGCCTTGTTCCGGATAGAAATTGCGCCACCAGCTTTTCTTGTCCGGCATGGCAACTCCGATCGTCACATGGTCGCCTTTTCTTTTGTAGGACACGGGCGCGCTGAAGGTACGTCCCGATTTGCGGCCGACGTAGGTGATGACGGTCATTGAACGGCCGAGTAATTTGCCCACGATCGGAGCGCCGATCAGTGGTTGGACCACTACGTTGACGGCGGCGGATACACGTTGGAAAGTGTTCACAAGAAGCCCTTTCGCTTCGGATGCTGCACGGATTCGAACGCTGCACGGAAATGGTGCGTGCTGTAGTTCTATCCTGCTCGACGGTGATTGTCGCGTGGCAGAAATTGGTACAAACCGGTGCGCCGAAGCGAGTAGCGTGGGGGTACGTCGAGGGTCATTCGTATATGCGCGGTCAAGCCATGTCGTCCTCGACGCCAACCCGGTCTGTGGTCGAACGGCCGAGAACTGGAGCGCCTGTATGGCGTCGAACCCGTCCGATGTGTCGAATGCACCAGGGCAAGCCGAGTCGACAGACGCGGATCAGAAAACGCCGTCCATCTGCCCTGCGTGTCAGCACAGTATGGAATCCCACGATCCGCTCGGCGTTCGGTTCTGCGCAGTGACAGCCGACCGCGGTCTCGATCGAAAGTGCATCTGCGCTGCCGATCGTGAGGAGATGCAGCACTATTCGCGATACTGATCCGCCTGGGCATCACGTCAATTCCTCCGTCAAGATTCGACTGCCACCTCGACGACACTGCCCGCGCCACTGAAACGCGCCGCGGGTGAACCGCACTGAGCAATAGATTCATTCTCGTCGCGACCACTTGCCGCGCAGAAGCATCAGTGCGGTAAGGGTGAGGCCCCATCCGATCGTGGACAGTGCGACGCCGACGCCTGCCTGTCCGGTGACATCAGTACTGGCGTCGATACTGAATGCTGTGGTGAATCCCGCAGCCGTGCCGGCAGCTGCAGTCAGGCCGCCTGCCTTCATCCACCGCGACCGATGCGCGGAAACGAAACACGCGAGGATCACCGTTAATCCGCAGGCAAACACCTGCCAGGGAGGAAACTGCGTCGGGGCAGGCAGGCCGGGGCCGCGGAATCCGCCTTTGTAGTCGGCTGACCAGCTGAGCCAGCCCACACAAGACAGAAAGCCCAGCGCAAAGGCCAACAGACCGGTGCGCCACAGTCCGAGTGGGCCGGATCCCGTGCGCCCGGGGTCGAGGGCGGTCGTGGAGTGCTCCACGCCAGTTCGTTCCGAACGCCAGATTGTCCAGATGATGCTCGCGCCGATAGTTGTGGGCACGCCGACGAAGATGAATGCAATCCAGAGAAACTGCGGCCAGGAAAACTCGAGATCGACAGTCATGATCGGAGTATGCGCGAACTTCGAATCCTGTGCGCCCATCTACCGATCTGGCGAGTTGCGGGTCAACCCTCCTCGACCTTCTCCACATGTGTACTTGTCGGGTCCAGGTCGATATTCCGTGCGTTGATCAGTCGAAGCCTGGGCACCGGATCGCCCGTGGTGTCGTCGATCAAGATCGAGTGTGGCTCACCGTCATCGAAGGCGTGGCGCTCTCCCCATTGCCGCAGGCTCGTGATCACGATGAACAGATCCATACCGCGTCCGGTCAGGATGTACTCGTTGCGGGTCCCTTGTTCGTTCGGTCGGACTTCGAAAATTCCTTGCTCGACAAGGGTTTTCAGCCTGTCCGTCAAGATATTCTTTGCGATGCCCAGGTTTCGCTGAAACTGACTGAACCTCGACGACCCGTCGAAGGCGTCTCGCACGATCAACAGCGACCATCTGTCGCCGATGATGTCGGCCGCTCGGGCCGTCGGGCAGTGCGGGTCCGTCCATTGCGTGCGATCAGGCATCGGGTTCCTCATTGGTTGCGTTTTGAAACTGTATTGACATAGTCTTCAAATGGTATCAAAACGCAACCAAATTGAGGTGGAAGTGACTGCACGTCAATCTGTCGAGAACGCACGGGACAAGTTCAAAATGCCTCGTGGACTTCGCCTGTTGCTCGCGGTGCTCTGCGGGGTCTCGGTAGCCAATATCTACTACGCACAGCCGCTCCTCGGGCAAATCGGTTCAGATCTTTCCATTGCTCCGGCCGGCCTCGGCTTCGTCGTGGCACTCGCCCAACTCGGTTACGTGGTGGGGTTGATCGTGTTGGTGCCACTGAGCGATCTCGTGAATCGGAAAAAATTGATCGCAATCCAGATCGTCTCTGCTGCAACAGGAACGATGCTTGTTGCTCTGGCAGCCACGAATCTGCAACTGCTGATCGGGATGGCCGTCGCAGGCACCTTCTCGGTCGTCGTTCAAGTCGTAGTCGCCTACGCTGCGGCAATCAGCGACCCAGATGAGCGCGGCGCAAACATCGGTGTGATCACCAGCGGCGTTGTTGTCGGCATCATCCTCGCTCGAACTGTCGCCGGCGCAGTTGCGGATCTGGCAGGCTGGCGGGCTGTCTACGCGGGATCCACCTTGATTTCGGTCCTGATCGCGGCTGTCGCGTTGACGATGCTGCCGAAAGACCCTCGTTCGCACTCGGATCGGGGTTCGTACGTGGGTGCAATGGGATCGGTCGTGACATTGACTCTTACGAACCGACTATTTCGCACGAGGGCTCTGATCACCCTGTTCCTGTTCGCGTCCTTCGGTGCGCTCTGGAGCGGTATGGCATTACCACTGAGCGAGGAGCCATGGCGATTGTCGACCACACAGATCGGGTTCTTCGGAATCGCCGGATTGGTCGGAGCATTGGGCGCGATCGGTGCCGGACGTTGGGCCGATCAAGGCAAAGCCCAACGCGTCACCGGGGCGTCGTTGGTCGTTCTCTTGCTGTCGTGGGTTTTCAACGCGCAGGCGACGCACTCGCTGGTGTTACTCGTAGTCGGTGTTGTTGCGTTGGACTTCGCCGTGCAGGCTGTTCATGTCTCGAGCCAGAACCTGATCGTCGCGGATGAACCGGAATCGGCCGGGCGGACCATCGGTAGTTACATGGTGTTCTATTCGTTGGGCAGCGCGGCTGGGGCGGTTTCCACCACTATGGTTTTCGACGCGGCAGGGTGGGGCGCTGCAAGTATTCTCGGCGGCGCCTACGCGTTTGCAGCCTTGATCGTGTGGACGGTCGATCGATTGCGGACCCGCAACACACTAGGGAGTTGGGAGCCACGTCCTGGCCGCGACGACCAAGGCGTTCACACCGATGGTCAGGGTCGGCTCGATCACGGGAGCGTAGTGCGGGGAGTGGTTCGACGGCACGGTTCGCAAAGCCGGATCGGTCATGTCACCTGTCGTGAACAGTGAAGGGTCGGTACCGCCCAACAACCAGTACGACAGTGGCGCACCGGCACTGGTCGCGAGAATACCGACGTCTTCACTACCTGCTCCCGCACCGGGATCGAGAATCTTGTTCGTCCCCAACCATTCGGCGAAGGCATCGAGTGTCTTGTCCAGCGCCGCCGGGTCATTGACGACGATCGGAAAGTGCTCCGTCTCGGTGATGGTCGGTGGGGTGGGAGCGCCGGCGGTGGCCGCTTCGCCCTGGACGATGCGGTCGACGCTATCCAGGATGCGCTGACGCACAACTGCGTCGTAGCTGCGGATGTTGAGTTGCAGTTCTGCTTCGCCGGGAATGACGTTGGCGGCATCTCCAGCATGGATGGAGCCGACGGTGAGGACAGCTGTTGCAGTACTCGGGACCTCGCGTGAGATGACAGTTTGCAAACGCAACACGGTTTCGGCCGCCATGACCACGGGATCGACCGAGTTCTCCGGCATAGATCCGTGGGCGCCCTTTCCGACCAGTCTCACACGAAGTGAGTCCGATCCCGCATACGAGGGGCCGGCGTGCCCGGCGATCGTGCCTGCCGGTAGCGGCGATACGTGTTGGCCGAGAACGATGTCGGGCTTCGGGAATCGCTCGAACAGTCCGTCGTCGACCATGGCTTGCGCACCCGCGCCAAGTTCCTCCGCCGGTTGGAAGACGAGGACAAGAGTGCCGGACCAGGTCGTCGTGTCCTGCGAGAGGATCCGGGCTGCACCGAGTAAGCAGGTCGTATGCAGGTCATGGCCGCACGCGTGGCTGACCGAGACGGTCTTCCCCTGGTCGTCGGTCGTTGTCACGGTGCTGGCGTAGTCCAATCCGGTTTCTTCCCGAACCGGGAGGGCGTCCATGTCCGCACGCAGCAGCGCTGTGGGGCCCGCTCCGTTCTTCAGGACTCCGACGACTCCGGTTGTCCCGACGCCGGTAGTCGTGTCGAATCCCAGTGCTGTCAAATGTCCTTCCACCAGACTGGATGTTCGATGCTCGTGAAATCCAAGTTCCGGGTTGCCGTGGAGGTCTTTGTACAGGTCGATCAAATCCAGATCCACTGCGATCGTTTCGTGCACTGACGAGGTCATGAGAGTCCTCTCGGTAGCGTCTTTTCAGGCTAACCGGGATGACGGGTCGGTAAACAGGACCTTAGGCCCCACCGCGTCCGCGATGCGGAGTTCTGGTGCTACGGCACGTAGAACGATGCGACACCTGGGGTGATGATGGATCCGGCCACAGACGTCACGGCGACAGCGACTTGACCGGTCCCGGTCTGCACGATCGCCCCTGCCGGGACTCCGTTCAGACCGTCCGAGAGACGAGCGGAGCCGGAGACCCCGGTCGAAAGGTTCAGCCAGCGCACTTCGGACGAGAGCAGGCATCCCCAGCGGTCTTCCTTGCCCCCAGTGATCGTCACTGTGCCGGGTAGTTCGCCGACTACAGCTACGCAGCGGACCGCCGGCGCGTCGAAGCTGCCGTTCGGGTTGCCGTACGGCGCAGGGTTGATCTGGAATGGAATGGTCACCGCAGCGGATGCGAGCGCTACCGACGTCAGAGCCGACGTGATCACGACGGATGTGCAGACGCTCAGTCGGCGAACGAGATTCATCACGGAGGCCTCCAGCCATATCCAGGCGATTTGCTTATTCCCCGACATAACGTCTTGGTCGTAACTTCCCTTCTTGCACCGCCGCATTGAAGACGACAGCCTCACCATATCCGGTTGCACAGGAGAATTCAGGTACTCGTCGCTATTCGATACCTGTAGCGGCCTCAGATGCCGTCCGTCGAACCGCTCGAGGGGATCAGAACGCGCGGATTCAAGATGTTGTTGGGGTCAACAGCGTTCTTGATGGTCCTGTTCAGTTTGCTGACGACGGGATCGAGCGAGTTCGACAAGCGATCTCGTTTATCTTGTCCTACACCATATTCTGTTGCTGCGAATCCGCCCAGAGTGCTCACGAGTTGATAGATTTCTTGTCGCGCCGCGGAGGCGGATTCAGCGGCGGCCACGTCTCCGATGGGGTAGTTGAGGACTGGGTGCGTGAGCTCGTCGGCTGCGTGGGTGTAGCTGACGATGGTGGTGCTGTAGCGCTTCGCGATGTCGGCTATACCGTCGGTGAGCTCGGGGAGTCTGTCGATGGGTACCGCGACGTCGTCGCCGATGACCACCCCTTTCTGCTCGAAGGCTTCGTAAACGGCATAGCGGGGGCGGATGAACAGTTCGCCTTCGTGAGGGTCGTCGGTAGCGTATGTAGCTGTGGCTCGATGCTTTTCGCAGAGAGTGCTCATCAATTTCATCTCTGTCTCTGCGCCGTTACCGGCGTCGGATCGCCCGATCAGGAGTGCTCCGGCATCGGTGTCCAGTTCCATGTTGAGGAATTCTTCCGCCACCTTGATGGCTGCGTTGTCGAGGATTTCGAGTTCTGAAGGGCGTATAGAACTTGTGATATCTCGGGCAGCGGCAACTGCGTCGGCCATGAGTGGAAAGAAGGCCACCAATGTTTGGGGAGTCGGAGGCTGAGGGATGAGTCGCAGCGACAGTTCGGTTATCACACCGAGCGTTCCTTCACTGCCGACGAATAGCTTGGTCAATGCAAGCCCTGGGGTGTCTTTGATCCGTTTTCCGCCCAGTTCGGCGACGGATCCATCAGGCAGCACAACCGTCATACCCAGGATGTAATCACTGGTGACGCCGTATTTTATGCAGCACGGTCCGCCTGCGTTGGTGGCGGCATTACCGCCGATGGAACAGATTTCATAAGACGACGGGTCTGGTGGATAGTACAAACCTTCGCGTGCGGCAACAGCCTTGACGTCATTGGTGATTGCCCCTGGTTCGACGATCGCGGTTCGTGACGAGACGTCCACTCGAATAGATTTCATTCGCTCGAGGCTGAGGGTGATAGCGCCGTCGACGGCGGTGGATCCGCCGACGACGCTCGTGCCGGCGCCCCGTGGAATGACCGGGACATTGTTACTGTTGGCGAAGCGCAAGGTCTCCTGGACATCTGCCGTCGTCGAAGCACGTACGACGGCGATCGGAGTGCCGGCTGCGGGATCGAAACTCCAGTCCTGCCGATAGGACTGGAGTAGATCTGGATCTGTGATCATCGCACCCGGCGACAATCGTCGGGCGAGCGTGTTCAAAGCGTCGACATTGACCATGATCTGGCTTCAGCCTTCCGATCCGAGATGTGAAACTCATTGTGTCCAAGGCATGTCCGTGGACCTAAGAGTTGAAAGTTAGTATCTCGAGTGCGGTTGAGATCCACCGAATGTGGCGTACGTCATATGTTGCTGAGGTCGGTCAGTACCTGATCGAAGGCACCGGTACGTCCAGGTGTCACTACCTTCTGAAACAGTGTCAGGACACATTCGTCAAGGGTGTCCGTTGCTGTGAGGGTTCTTCTGGTGACGATACTTCTACCGGACCATCGCCCACGTTCCATGTGAGCCAATGCGATTCCGTCACGTCGGGCTGTTGCCTTTCGGCCCGATGAATGAACGAAGAGGTACCTTCTGCCCGCGATATCGACTTCGCACAGCTTGTTCTTGCGGCGCATGGCCTTGGGTCTCTGGTCGATCAGAGTCCCGATCGTTCCGTCGGACAATCGAAGTGATGCAGGTCGGCCCTTGCGGAATGCGAGCCTTGGTCGATCCTGCTCGGCTGTTGACGATTTCCTCTTCCGCCCGCCGGAAACGCTCTCCAATTCGTCGTCGGGTGCGGGAATCAGTTCGCCTTGGACGCTCCCCGACGGATCGAATATCGATACGGCCGAACCACCTTCGGCAAGGTTCACGAACCAGCCGGTCTCTGTAGGGGTGTTCCATTTCATGTAGATGATTATTCTTCATCGGTGCCGAGGAACATCAGCAGATAGTCCGAGACGAGGATCGCGGTCAGGATTCGACAGTCACCTCGACGGACTCGAGCACCAAATCGCGCAGTGCATCGATCACTTCGCCTCGTGACGGAGCTTCTTCGCTGAATTCGTTGACAATCGCTTCGACGGCCAGACGATGAAGAGCCTGGTGCTGGTCGACGACGTGGCGTAGGCGGGGAAGCATGCCGCGTACGGTGTCAGGCTCGAGTGAGTGGGCGATAAATCCGACGGCTCGCCCGTCGAGGTTGCAGGTCAGGCTGTAGTAGTCGTCGTCCAATCGCTCACCGTCGGACAAGATGTAGTGCCCGCGGACAAGGGTGCCGAGCGCTTCGTCAGTGATGCCGAAGCCGGAGTCTGTCGTCACGAGAGCAGCCTAAAGGTTGACGAGGGCAAGGCGTAGTTCTGCTGAGACGGCCACAACGTCCGAACCGTGGCAGGAGCTGTTTTTCGCCAATCCACTCGCAATGTCCCGCTGACTGGGCATCCGGAACCTTCTGCGCCGCGACTGCCTTAGCGTTCTACGTCGATAACCACGTGAAGGGATTTGTTCAATGGCTAAGAATCAGGCACCCCCCGCGACACAAGCCAAGGACATCGTTGTCGATCTATTGGTGATCGGTGCCGGTACCGGCATGGCTGCCGCTCTCACCGCGAACGAACTCGGCTTGTCCACGCTGATCGTGGAGAAGACGCAGTACGTCGGCGGTTCGACGGCGCGGTCCGGTGGGGCGTTCTGGATGCCTGCCAACCCGATCTTGGCGAAAGCCGGTGCGGGCGACACCGTTGAGCGAGCGAAGACATACGTGCGTTCGGTGGTCGGTGATACTGCCCCTGCCCAACGAGGAGAAGCATTCGTCGACAACGGTGCGGCCACTGTCGACATGCTCTACCGCACGACGCCCATGAAGTTCTTCTGGGCCAAGGAATACTCCGATTACCACCCCGAACTGCCGGGCGGTAGCGCCGCCGGACGTACCTGCGAGTGCCTGCCGTTCGACGCGTCGGTACTGGGAGCGGAACGCGGTCGCCTGCGCCCAGGTTTGATGGAAGCCGGACTGCCGATGCCGGTGACGGGTGCGGATTACAAGTGGATGAACCTGATGGTGAAGAAGCCGAGCAAGGCTTTTCCCCGCATCATCCGCCGCCTGGCGCAAGGCGTTTACGGCAAGTACGTCCTCAAGCGTGAATACATCGCGGGCGGTCAGGCGCTCGCCGCCGGACTGTTCGCCGGTGTGGTCCAGGCCGGTATCCCGGTGTGGACGGAAACGTCGTTGGTTCGGCTCATCACCGAAGATGGCCGCGTAACGGGTGCAGTTGTGGTGCAAGACGGACGTGAAGTGACGGTGACCGCTCGGCGCGGTGTCGTCCTGGCAGCCGGCGGGTTCGACCACAACATGGAGTGGCGCCACAAGTACCAGTCGGAGAGCCTCGGTGAGCATGAGAGCCTGGGCGCAGAGGGCAACACCGGCGAAGCGATCGAGGCAGCACAAGAGCTCGGTGCAGGTATCGGATCGATGGATCAGTCCTGGTGGTTCCCCGCGGTGGCAAGCATCAAGGGCCGCCCGCCGATGGTGATGCTCGCAGAGCGTGCGCTGCCCGGCTCTTTCATCGTCGACCAGACCGGTCGTCGATTCGTGAACGAGGCGACGGACTACATGTCGTTCGGCCAGCGCGTGCTCGAACGGGAAAAGGCTGGCGATCCGGCCGAGTCGATGTGGTTTGTTTTCGACCAGGAGTACCGCAACAGCTACGTGTTCGCAGGCGGTATCTTCCCCCGTCAGCCCCTTCCGCAGGCATTCTTCGAGTCCGGCATCGCGCACCAGGCGAGCAGTCCGGCCGAACTCGCCCGCAAGGTCGGTCTCCCCGAGGATGCGTTTGCCGAGTCCTTCCAGAAGTTCAACGAGGCCGCTGCTGCAGGTAGCGATGCGGAGTTCGGTCGCGGCGGCAGCGCATACGATCGGTACTACGGCGACCCGACAGTGTCTCCGAACCCGAATCTGCGCCAGCTCGACAAGAGCGCCCTCTATGCGGTGAAGATGACGCTCAGCGACCTGGGCACCTGCGGCGGTGTGCAGGCGGACGAGAATGCACGCGTGCTTCGTGAGGACGGCAGCGTCATCGACGGCCTGTACGCGATCGGCAATACTGCGGCCAACGCATTCGGTCACACCTACCCAGGCGCCGGCGCGACGATCGGCCAGGGGCTGGTTTACGGATACATCGCGGCCCATCACGCAGCAGAGAAGTAGCTCAAACCGTAGATGCACTAGCTAGTAGATCGACCTGACGGGAGATCAGCGCGCGTTTCCGATGCCGGAACGTGCACTGGTCTCCCGTTCGGCGTGTAGCAGCAATGCCAGCTGTATGTCCCATCTCGGTAACGCTGACGTGCCGGGTGACCGAGGCGCGGTATCGTCTCCAGAAGTGATGTGAGGCACTGATTTTTTCACCAGATGCCGTGGAATGAAGTGGCGCCTGATATCGACCGGTCGGGTCGAAAGCGCAAAAACAGGTACGTACCCAGGTAATTCAACCGTGGCGTGGAGCGTCGTGAAGCGACAGCGTATGAGGTGATTCCTCATCCGCAACGCAAGGATCTCCATGTTCCACCCCATTTCCGACCATCCGGGTAGACACCCACCCTGTCGATCTTCGAACGAAATGCCCTCAGTTCGGTCCGGCATTCGTAGTCCTCGATCAACGATCGATTCAGGCACTGCCTCGATGTAAAACCCGTATCTCCTGTGCTGTCACCAGGAGATACAGACCTGCGGGTCTATGCGCGCGATCGCGTTCGAGAGTGGTCACCGTACTTCTCTCCATGGCGCAATCCGAAAATTTCACTCCAACGGAGTCTCGGTGCGATGCACCGCGTAGCTCAGCACGTACTGAGTGCTGTCTGGCGGTAGAGCCTGCGCCGGCTCCGAGCACATCAGTCAAGGAAAATATGAGTAAGCACAGAAAACACAAGCCTTCCAGCACAAAACGATTCATCGCCGTAACTGCAGGACTGGGCGCCCTTGTGGGGGCCGGAGCAGTTGTCAATGCAGGTACCGCCGGTGCGCAGGGCTGGTCGGCGAGTTGCAGTTGGGAGTGGCCGGTAAGCGGATCACTTTCGCAGGGGTACCACGCGGGACATGACGGAGTCGACTTCGCTGTCAACGTCGGCACCGCGCTTCACGCGCCGACATCGGGCACGATTTCTGTTGCCGGACCCAATGATCCGGGTGGATACGGAACGTACATCCAGTTGGAAGCGGACAGTGGCGAGCAGATTCAGATGGGCCACCTCTCCGAAACCTGGGTCGGTGTGGGGCAGCACGTCGAGGTAGGCGACCAGATCGGGGCAACGGGTAACACCGGTAGCTCCACCGGTCCACATCTGCACCTCCGCATTCACAGTGGTGGCGCCGTCGATCCCATGTCCTTCCTGAGTTCGATCGGGGCGTGCGATACCGGGTCGAGCATCGTGCCCGCACCCGCGCCCGTGCCGGCACCGGAAGTAGCACCCGAATCCGCACCGGAACCGGCGCCAGTTCCCGTCGTCTACTCTGAGGCAGCCGAATCTGCACCGGTAGAGAGCATTCCGGAGTCGAAGGCTCCAGCGTCTGGCGAAGAGGTAGTCGTTGCGGCCGGTGATACATTGTTCGACCTCGCTGCAGAACGAGGTCTCACCTGGCAGCAGTTGTGGGACATCAATCCACAGATCGCCGATCCCGACCAGATCTTTGTGGGCGACGTAATCAATCTGTGAGAGTGGATAATTCGATACTGATCCTGGGATGAGTCAAAGATTCGTATACGACCGGTTCCAGTACCCGAGTTAACTCCGAGTTCCAGTTGGTGCGTGTGAGCGCTGCAGCCGGGCCGTGTATTTCACGGTCCGGCTGTTTGCGCGCTCCGAGAAGTGATTCCTACCGAAGTGCTGATGCGTGGCGGTTCGCTTCTTGGGCAGCCACGGCCAATCGCGGGGGATCTTGCCGATACTATTGAGCCCGTGAACCGGTCCGCGATCACCTCCCTACGTCGACGTTGGTCAGATGAGGGCGTCGACAATTTACGGGCGCAGCTGCTCGATCAGTCGCGGATCGTCAAGCCGCCCCACACTCTCGTCTCCCCATGGGCGGAGACCGATGACGGGCTGATCGATGTGCGTGGCCTGACAGCGGGTAGCGGTGGATTGGACATCCGGTATCTCACGTTGGAACGGATTGATCTGAGTTTCGCTCGGGGTGCGATCTCCGCCTTCGAATCCGAATTATTCGACTGCCGTTTCGATTTCGTGGCACTGACCGGACAGCCCCGTTTCAATCGCCGATTCGAACGGTGCAGTTTCCGGGGTGCCACGCTCTCGCGTCTGGCGCTCGGACCGAGGGTGGTCGATTGCGATTTCACTGGAGCCAAAGCACGCGGGCTCCGCTCCGTGCCCAATACTGTGTTCGAACGATGTGCATTCGACGACACAGACCTGCCTGGTGCGCAGTTCGCCGATACCTCTTTCGTGGAGTGCACTTTCGGCGGCTCAAGATTCTCGGCGGCCACGAGTTTTGTGCGGTGTTCCTTCACCCGGACCGCTGTCGAGTTCTCCGAGGCGCGAGTGTCGCGAACAACGGGTGACGGCGCCGCGATTCCGGATCAATGGGCAGGTGAGGCCGATACCGCAGTCGCACTGGAGCGGTATGCCGGTCGATATGCCCGAGCACTTGGCATGGGCGACACAGAGGGTATGGCCCTCGATCCTGAAATGGATGATTCGTAAAGGGGGAGATCGATGACTCGCGGGGTCACGTTCAGAACAGTGTTCGGTGGACCGTCGGTGCCGCTCGACTTCATCGAGGAGTTGACTCGGCTCAGACACCGGCTGAGGCGCATCGCGATGCAGTACGACTTCGATCTGTTTGTTGTCGTTGGTGGCGACATCACCGTGGTGACCGATCCGACCGGGATCCGGCTTCCACGTGTGTTTCTGGGCCGGCGCACCGCTACGGCGCAGGTACAGATGAACACTGACGACGTGATGGGGGTGTCCGACCCGCGTGCATTTCTGTACACGACGATCCATGCGGCACTGACGGAACTGATCGCGCGTGTCTCAGACCGCGACAATGACTTCGATGCGGACGGGGAGCGGGCGAAGATCGAGTTCTTGATCCTCGATGACAGTGGCGAGCGCGAATCAAAGCTGTGATGGCAATGACAAATGCTGCGCTCCCAGATTCGTCAGGCTGTTGTCGCTCTCTGGCATCAAACACTGCGGTGGGCCCAATGAATCCGGACATTCCGGCTAAACGATGTGTATATACGTTGTAACCGTACGTGTCACGGGTGGCCGGTGTCGGCGCGCTTCGTCCTTGTTGTGTGAGTGTTTCGTCCCGCTCCGCCCATTTCGGGCGATTCTTCATCTAGCTGAGGTTGGTGAATCTTCGGCTTGCGTCGTGGAACGATCCTCAGGCTTCGCCCGGGCTTGACGACTGAATACGGCCTTCCGTCCGCCCGAATAGACGGACGGAAGACCTCAATTCAGTTGCGGGTGAACGCACTCGGCGATCGCGGTCGGGTCTTGTCAGGGTTGAAATTCGTCGTTGGATGAATTCTCCGGCGAGCCGGCCGTGAGTATGCGCGTCCACCACCTTTGTCGCTGCGGATCTTCGTTCCAGACGACCGGTTCAGCCAGAGCTGCGGCGGGGGCCATGATTGGCGCGGGCATAGTGGACCTCCTGGATGAAAGGTTCTTGTACAGTCGATTTCGTGCCAAGCCGTTCAGGTCAGGCTTCGATCTGTCCCTGAGTTTCTGCCTCGGAGTTGGCAGTGCTGGACGGCGGCCCCGACGAGATTTCGATCCGCCGCGGTTTCGCCTTCTCTGCGATCGGCAAGCTCACGGTCAACACGCCGTTGTCGTACGAGGCGACGATCCGCTCGGAGTCGATGTCCTCACTGATGGACAGCTGCCTTCTATACGTTCCCGTGAAACGCTCGCTGGCCAGCCACGTCACTCCATCTTCGGAGAGAGCACTGCGGTGCGCGGTCAAGGTCAGGGTCGAGCCGTCTACCTGTACGTCCACCGATCCCGGGTCGACGCCGGGAAGATCGGCGTGAAGGACGTAGTGATCATCGATCTTGTAGAGGTCCATCGGCATGAAACGTGGACTTCGGTTGCTGCCGGTTCCGGTAGCAAGCAAGGACTTGGTGATCGCGTCGATGTCGGTGAAGGGATCGAAACGAAGCACAGCAACACACCTCCCGTATCGTCTAAGAAAGGCCACCGTCACCTCGACGGCGACCGAACTCACTGTGCGAGAACATGATAACCAACCGATCTGGCACTCTGCAACCTTGAGTGCCAGATTCTTCGACTGAACTTCGGCTAGATTTTCGGGAGCATCTGGGGGCGTGGCTGTTCGGTGATCACGCGATCACTCGAGTCCTGCTGGATCAGGACACCTGGGTTCAAGAATCCGCAGATGCCTCGGTTCGATCCGCCTCGAACGAGTGTAATGAAGTACCAGTCAGCTTGTGGTGCTGGCTATTTCGTCGAGAGCTCGTTCTACGGCTTGCGCGATCTTGCTTGCCGGAGGGAGATGCTCGGCATCGGTCTGGATTCCGATCCAGAATTTATCGTTGTAGGACGCTGCTGTGAAGCCGATTCGAACATTGCCCGCCAACGGGCCGAGCGGCCAGAGTTGGACGAGCGCTGCCCCGTCGAGCGTGAGCGGACCGCGTGGTCCGTGAACATTGGACACCACTGCACCGATCATGTGCTGTCGCTTCGCGAATTTGTCGAAGATGCCGGCTACACGCGGCGACCGAAATGTTGTTCCTGCCGCACGTGCGGACGGTTTTGCGGCCGCAGTTTGCTTCGCGACGATTGCGACGGCACGTTCCAGGTCTGTTTCTTGAAGTGGGAGGTCGATGATCATGAATCCGACGGCGTTGCGTGCGTCTCCGATCGCTGTGACTGCGACGGGGACCGATACGGCGATCGTTTTCGGAATGGACTCGCCACGATCTTCGAGGATGAATCGCAGTCCGGTGCCCGCTGCAACGAGGTAGGCATCGTTCAATGTGCCTCCCACACTTTGCGCACCGCGCACGACCGGAGCGGTCCGGGTGCTGACGGAAGCGATGGATCTCGTGGTGCCGATTGTGCCGAGCAGTACCCGTGATCGGATCGGCCGATGTAGGAACGTCCCGATTCGAAATCGGAGGAGGTCCAGGGAACTGGCCTTCTGGGGGATGTGTGGCTCGGGGGAGTGGCCGGTTTTCGCCGTTGGTGGCGCCCCTGGGTCGGGTTTTTTCGAATCAGGCGAGGCGAACAAGCGCTCGAAAAGGTCGCTGGCACCGGCGCCGTCGAGAACCGCATGATGCACTCGAATGACGATGCCGCACTGACCGGTTCGAGCTACAGGAATCAATGCGATGTGCCACAACGGTCGGGTGGTGTCAAGGGGTTGCATCACAAGTCGACCACAAACCGCTTCGAAGTCGGGTTCGGTGGGACCGCGTTCCTCCAGTGAGACATGGAGGTCGACCTCTATGTTGCTTTCCGTCCACCACCATGACCCATGCCGCACAATCGGTCGTTGCCGCAACAACGGTTCCTGCGCGATCTGCGCGGCGAGTGTTCGGTGAAGATGCGCTAGATCCGGTCGACCGTCGCTGTCGACAAAGCCGCCCGGAGAGAGCAGACCGGCAATAGTGACCAGGTACGGCTGGACATCCACACCGAGCTGGAAGCTCGCAGCGTCGACGGGTGATATCGGCACGTCGGGTGTGGTGTCGACCATCTGCTGAGCCTAATCGAGGCGACACGGTGGACGGCGCTGGTTTCGGCTAGCGGATCACCAAGTCGTGGTCGGTGGCGCTGAGCGTGATCGCGGCAATGGGGTTTCCGCGCATCCAGTCCTGCACGAACGCGTTCAGAGCGGGGTTCGATGCCCGATCCGCGTACGCGTCCGACGGGATCTCGATTGCCCCGACGAGGTGGCGCGGATCGGCATCGAGGCCGGATGCGCGGGGAGTCATCCGTAGTCCGTCGGCGGTGTGCAGGACGACCGGAAGAACCGTGCCATCCGGTGCAGTCACGGTCGCGGTCCGGGTGGTGGCGACCGGGTTGAAATGGTCCACGTCCAGTCGGTATCCGGACGGTTGTGCGTACTGGCCGATCGCGTCCAGCATGCGCGGATCCACCACAGAGTACGGAAACCCGATGTCGATCAGAGTCTGACCGTCGATGGCGCCGTCGCGGGCGGGCAAGGTCGTGGACAAGTGCCAGGGGGCAGCGGGGGACAGGGTATCCGTCGACCGGTCTGTCAGCGCGTTTTCGATCAGTGTGCCGAGGAGGGACGCGCCAGTCGGCGTGAACTCCCAAGCATCCCCGACGAGATCCTTGTGCCAGAAACCGGATTCGGCGCCGCGGCGGCCCTCGACACGCAACTCCCGCCGGTTCGGGCCGGGGCCGAGTGAGTGCACACTGATCGCGGATGTGACTTCACCGGGAATCTTGGGCTGGTGCACCCAGTCCGGTGCCGGAAGTTGGATCGCGGCGGTGCTGCGGTCCAGTGTTTCGGCCACGAGGTTGGGTGCCGACGGCTTGTCCGACTGATCTTCCCAGCTGTAGCGGAAGAAGATCGAGTCCGATCCCGAAGAATCGAAATCAAATGTGCGGGTGTACATGTCGCCGTACTTGTTCATCACGAAAGTGGTTGATCCGGCCGCCGACAGCGAGTCCGCCTGGAATCGCCCGCCGAGCGGGCCGCCGATCTCGTAGCTGTCGTCGTTGGGCAGCCACGGGTCTGCGTAGGTTATTCGGCTGCCGTCCGCGGTCAGCGTGGGGATCATCGTCATCTTGGCGAGCCCGACGAAGTGAATCCGTCCTGCGATGTCGATGAAAGTTTGATTGTCCCAAGGCGACGAGACGCTCAGTGCCCACCCGTTCGGCCGGTCTCCTGGAAGTTGTCGGCCTGGACCACTCCACAGGGGCGCACCCCACGCGGAAGTCCAGTTCCACAGGAGCGGGTCCTGGGAGGCGTTGTCCATCGTGTAAATCCAGCCGTTGTCGTCGACTGCGACGAGTTCGTCGTCGTCCAGTGATATCCCGACCAGTCGTCCACGTAGGCATTCGGGCATCGGCACGAAACGCCATGGCTCGGTCGTTGGTTCGCCGGGTGCCCGCGGACGAGCGAGTAAGTCGTGGTCGACCAGTGCAAAGTCCCAGAATCGATTGAATTGGCTTGTTGGCGTGCGAATCTCAATGGAAGAGGGGGCGGCCGTGCCGTTGAACAACGGAAGGTTTTCCAACCCGACTCGTCCGCCTCCCGAGGGTGCGCCGGGTGGCAGTTGGGCGGTTCCGAATGGTACGCAACTGGCCGGCCCGGTTTCGGTGGGCGTGGCTGCGGAGAGGGGACTGGACCACAGCAGGCCGGCGGCGAAGAGGATGCCGACGCTCGACAGTCGCGATCGGTGCAGGTGCGCAACTCCACTGTCGGTGTCGTTCACAGTTTGATTGTGGCACGTTCCGGCACGTCTGCCGTGCTGATTGTGTGGATTGTCCAAATGTGTCGGCCGGTGGCGCAAAGTGCTGATTGCTGCGCAGAGGAGTGGTTCCGTGCTAACCGGTCAGTGCTTTGTTCGAGTTATCAAGACGATTTGTCTGATTCTGTCTAGATTGGCAACAGCAGAGGTTTGATGCTGTGTGGGTAATGGCTGTGCCGAGTTCGTTGGAGTGGAGGCTACTGATGACACCAAAGTTCGCTGGCCGGATCGAACATGATGTGAGGTCCTCGACTCCGGATTGGGCGCCGTTCACCGAGCCTGAGGCCACTCGAGGTTCCCCAAACGTGCTCTATGTCGTGTGGGATGACATGGGGTACGGATCCTGGGATCTGTTCGGTGGCCTTGTCGAGATGCCCAGTATGAAGCGGATCGCCGACGACGGGCTCAAGTTCACCCAATTTCACACTACCGCACTGTGTTCGCCGACAAGATCCTCGATGTTGACCGGTAGGAACGCCACCACCAATGGGATGTCGACGATCGGTGAACTCGCGGCCGGATTCCCGAATCTTTCGTGTTACATCCCACCCGAGAACGGGTTCATTTCGGAGGTACTCCGTGAAAACGGGTACAACACTATGGCTGTCGGCAAGTGGCATCTGTCGCCGGCATCGGAAATGTCGATGGGGGCGTCGAAACGTACCTGGCCGACACAGCGAGGTTTCGACAGATTTTACGGGTTCCTCGGTGGTCTCACCGATCAGTGGTATCCGGACCTGTGGTACGACAATCACCAGGTCGACCCGCCAGCTTCGCCCTCCGAGGGCTATCATCTGTCGAAAGACTTGGCAGACAAAGCTGTCGAGTTTCTATCTGATTCCGCCGCAACTGCCCCCGACAAACCTTGGATGATGTATCTGTGTCCCGGGGCATGTCACGCACCGCACCATGTGTTCAAGGAGTGGTCGGACAAGTACAAAGGTGTGTTCGACGACGGGTACGAGTTGTATCGCGTCGCCGCGCTACAGCGACAGAAGGACCTCGGTCTCGTCCCGGCTGGGACAGTCTTGCCTGACATCAATCCGCTTGCCGCTGCCACCAGCACTGACGGGAAACCCTGGCCTGCATCCGATCTTATCCGGCCGTGGGAGTCGCTGAGCGAGAACGAGAGACAATTGTTCGTACGCCAGGCGGAAGTGTTCGCGGGATTCGCCAGCTACACAGACAGCCAGATCGGACGCGTCCTGGACTACCTCGAGCGCACCGGGCAGAAAGACAACACAATAATTGTCGCCGTATCGGACAACGGTTGCTCGGCCGAAGGTGGACCGAATGGATCGGTCAACGAAAACCGCTGGTACAACGACGTTCCTGAACGCCTCGAGGACAATCTGAAGTACCTCGACGAACTCGGCACCGAATCAACCCATCCGCATTTCTCGAACGGTTGGGCGATGGCCTTCAATACGCCGTTCAAGATGTACAAGACCAACTCGTCGTGGGAAGGCGGTACCGCCGATCCTATGGTGATCTCGTGGCCGAACGGCATTGCAGCCAGGGGAGAGGTGTGTGACACGTACATTCACGCCATCGATCTGGTCCCGACGATCTACGACCTTGTAGGAATCACAGCTCCGGATACCGTCCGATACGTCCCACAAGCCCCTATCGAAGGGGTGTCGATGGCTGACGTCCTGCGGGACGTCACTGCCGAGTCCCCGAAACACAGCCAGTTCTACTCCATGCTCGGGACCCGGGCGATCTGGCGGGATGGATGGCAAGCCAACACAGTGCACGCGCCCGCTCCGGCTGGGTGGGGGCACTTCGATGACGATGTCTGGCACCTGTATCACCTCGAGGAGGATCGCAATCAGCTGCACGACTTGGCATCACAGCGGCCCGAACTGTTGGCAGAGTTGGTCGAACTGTGGGACGAACAGGCAGGACGTTACAGCGGGTACCCTCTCGACGATCGGACCGCGATCGAGCTGTTCAGCCTCGAACGGCCCTCGGTCTCCGGCGAGGCCCGCAGACTCACTCTCTACCCGGGCGGTGCGGAGGTACCTGAGCGCGCGTTCGTGATTGCAGGGCGATCGTTCACGATCTCGGCGGCGGTGACGATCGATGCCGATCAATGTGACGGCGTCATCTTCGCCAGTGGCGGACGGTTCGGTGGGCACTCGCTGTATCTGAAAGACCGTCGATTGCACTACGTCTACAACTGGCTCGGGGAGAAAGAGCAGAAACTGATCGCACCTCATCAAATTCCGCTCGGGAAGGCAGTTCTCGGTGTCGACTTCGTCAAGTCGGGCCTCGACGGTCCGTCGCCCACAGGTACCGCACACTTGTACGTCAACGCCAAACAAGTTGCCACAGAACCCATCACCATTCAGCCGCTGTTCTTCTCGCTCTCCGGCGAAGGCTCGAACGTCGGACACGACCGCGGGCAACCGGTGTCCTCGGATTACACTTCGCCGTTCACCTTGACCGGGGCGACGATTAATCACGTGACAATCGACGCAGGCGACGATCTCGCAGTCGACCTGCAGCACGAAACTGACGCGGCATTTCGGCGAGACTGAGGCATTCGCACCGTCAGAAGCTACCGGGGCATCGCGCCGCGGAAACCGTTGGCCGGCGATCCAACCGAGATCGGCGGTGAAGCCGACGGGAGCGACATGACTGAGTCTGACGTCCACCTGCAGATACGGTGGGGTGATGAGAAGGCCGAAGTCGCTGGGTGAATGGTTGGTAGCTGACCCTCCGGAGTCGTCCAAGCCACCGGGGCCGATTCTTTTGGCATTCACCGTTGTTCCGCTTATTGCGTTGGTCTGCCGGCATTACGGGTGGTGGCCTTCGCCATTCGGTGACTTCAGGTGGTTCGATCCTCTCCTCGTCAGCGCTGCGGCTCTGCTCACCTTGATCGTTGTTGGTCTGGTGTGGGCGGTTCGTACGCTCTACGTTCTCGGCCAGGACCGACGGTGGTCGTGGTGGATCCTGCCCTCTCCGGTTGCCGTTATCGCCGCGGTCGCTGCGGTGTTGTTGATGCCGCCGGCAACTTTCCTCGACAAGAGCGGAGAGTTCGAGACCATCGCGATTGCTCTCCTGGAGCAGCCTGGATCGACTGTGGAAGAGCTCGAGATCGGCCAGTTCGAGATCAGCAGTGCCCATGTCGTACGTCCCGATGAGGTCTACTTCATCGACAACGACAGCATGTTCACCACCACGAGTGGATGGGTGTACTCGCCCAGCGGCGCACCTACGGGGTTCGACGATTTCTCCGCAAAGCACCTCGGCGGACCTTGGTACGAGTTCACGGCGGTCTGGCGTGACTGATTCACCGCGCCATTTCAGGCATGAAGTGCGTCGATAAATCGAGTGGCCCGTGTCGAGGACCTGTGGCTACCATCGGGGTGTGGACATCGTGATGCCCCATGGGCGTGAGGGGGTTGTCGGCGTCGTCTTCGCCGGCAGCAGATAGCGCATTTCGGACCCGACAGCACTAGGTGCTGGTCGGGCCATGAGCTGTACCCACCTTCACCGATCCACGATTGGCATACACCCATGATCATTTTGACCGATACATCTGTTCGTTCCAGCCTCGTCAACGCGAGCCGTAAGGAGAAGACTGATCTCACGTTGCCGGATGGCTTCGACACCATCGACTTCGACGCTCTCGACTATCTGGGCTGGCGAGATCCCAAAATGGGCCGACGCGCCTACGCGATCGTCCCGACACTCGACGGGGAGATCATCGGAGTCTTGCTCGTTCAAGCGCAAGCCACTCCGCGGTCGCGTGCCCAGTGTTCCTGGTGCCGTGACACGCGCCTTCCCAACGAGGTCGTCTTCTACGGCGCCAAGTTGGCCGGGCCAGCTGGTCGACGCGGCAGCACAGTCGGAACACTGATCTGCCGAGATTTCCAGTGCTCGGCCAATGTTCGTAACGACCCCCCGCTACCATACGCCGGCTACGATGCCGCCGCTGCGCGCCAGGACCGGAAAGATGAACTGGTGCTGCGTGCTTCGAGTTTTGTCGAGCGAGTGGCTCGGCAGTAGCGAGGGCCATCCAATCGGGAGCGAGTCGCGTACTGTTGCGAAGTTCGACCCCCTTCCTGCCATAGGGAGGGGGTCGAACTGCCTGGACGGTGTCGATCCGAGGGGCACTCGGAGACGGTGCGACATCTGGCGTCGCACATGATTACTCGGTCAGGGCGTTGCTCGACGTAACGTGACCCAGGCTCCGGCTATGCAGGCGATGGCCAGGGCCAATGGAAGTAGTGCCATCGGCACCACTCGGGAAGTATCGGCAAACCACGAACCGATCGCCGGCCACCAGTTGGCCCAGGTGATTACGATCGCTGACAGGCCGAGCACACCGAAGAGACCGGTGAGAGAGGCGAGCAGACCGGTGGTCCTCCATCGCTGGTAGATCGCACCTGTCAGCATTGCGATCGAACTGGTCAGCAGCAGCGTCGCGAACAGCGCGAGCAGCTGAACGGCTGCGCTGTCGGTGAAATAGCGTGCGATGCCGAACATGCGCATGTGCACACCCCAGCCGTTGGTGGCGGACTCCACCACTGACAGCAGTTGTAGCGCGATTGCGAAGATTGCGGACTGTGCCAGCGCCATTATCGTGGTGGCAGTGAAGAACTCGCGGCGAGTCACGCTCAGCCCGAGCGCGAACGGGAACGTCTGGGTCATCGACTGGAGGTAGAACGCCAGCACGAAACCGTAAACGGAGAACACACTGCCGGTGAATCCCTCACCCTCATCGTTCCGGACGATCGCGTAGATGGTGAAGCTGATGAGGAAAGAGATCAAAAGGATGCCCACCGGCCAGGCGATCAGCAACGGCCACGCGACCGTGTGCAGTTGGAGGACGGAACCGATCCTGGACCGGGTGGGCGCCTTCGGGACCGTCCGTGGCGCTGTCGTTGCGATGCTCATGCGGTGATCTCCTTGCGCTGCGTCGAAGTCGCGATGACAAGTTCCTGCAAAGATGCCGGTTCCACTTGGACTCCGGCCTCCCGCAGTCGGATTCGCTCGGTCTCGGTCACATCGGCCTGCAACATGATTCGGCTGTGGGAGCCTAGTGTCTCCCGGCGCAGGACCCTGCCGGACGCGGCAACGGCATCCACCGCATCAAAGGGGCCGGATACCACTACGGCGCGACCTCGCAGTGCGTCCGCGTCCTCGTCGACGACAATCCGGCCGCTGTCTACGACGATCACGTGCTCGAGCAGATTGGCTACCTCGTCGATAAGGTGAGTCGAAAGCACTACAGTGCGAGGATGTTCGGCGTAGTCGGCAAGCAGTCGATCGTAGAACAGTTGGCGTGCAACGGCATCGAGGCCGAGATACGGCTCGTCGAAGAGCGTGAGCGGTGCACGGGAGGCAAGTCCGATAATCACTCCCAACGCTGACCGCATGCCGCGCGAGAGCTTCTTCACCTTGCGGCACAGTGGAAGTTGGAAATCGTCGAGCAGTGTCTCGGCGAATGCGTGGTCCCAATTCGGGAGCAAATGGCCGGCGGCGACGAGTACATGCTTGACCTTGAGGTCTTCGGGGTACGTCTGGCTTTCCTTGACGAAGCACACGTTCGCCAGGACGTCGGCATTTTCGAAAGGGGCAGCGCCGAATACCTCGACGTCGCCGCTGGTGTGCAGGTCCTGTCCGGTCAGTATCTGCATGATCGTGGTCTTGCCTGCGCCGTTACGGCCGAGCAGGCCGTAGATCTTGTTCTGGCCGATCTCGAACGAGACGTCCGAGAGCGCATCGACGTCCCCGTAGCTTCTGTTCACTGCTCGCATCGAGGCGACGAGTTCAGTTTCGTCGAAACGCCTGACGTGCGACTTGGTCGTTGTCGTGCTTGAGTTCATCGGTCCGCCTTCCTGTCGTCCAGCATGGATTTGAGTTCGTCGAGGGAAATCTGAAGGCGGTCGGCCTCCATGACCAGCGGCTCGATGTATTGGCGCGCGAACGCTTCTCGTCGTCTGAACCTGAGTGCGTCGCGGGCGCCGACGGTGACGAACATTCCGATTCCCCGTTTCTTGTAGAGGAGCCCCTCGCCTACGAGTTGATTGAGGCCCTTGGCTGCCGTCGCCGGATTGATTCGGTGGAACGCCGCCAGTTCGTTGGTTGAGGGCACCTGCCCGTCTTCCGGCAGTGAGCCGTCGATGATCGAGCCTTCGATCTGCTCGGCGATCTGCTGGAACAGTGGTCGTCCGTCGTCGATCACGATGATCGACGCCCGGTGTTCACTGGTTCATTACTCATGTAATGAACCATAGAACGTCGTGGGGCATGTTGGCAATGAGATCGCGGAATCTGGCACCGATGCCTTGGGTCTCCGAGCGCTACCCATCGGGATATTCATCGCAGAGGCTGATGGAACAGCTTGGATGCAGACCAGCTACGACTTCCAGATCCCCGACCAGGCGGTCGAGAGCACAACCTCGATGGCGCGGGCGTACTGGCCGAATACCCGCCCCGAACATCACCCACGTACCGTCGTCGAACTCGATGTCGACGACCCCGCGGGGCGTTGCACCACAGGCATTGAACTTCTGCGGAACCGTGGAACCGCCCCGTTGTAGGTGGTCGACCACGGGACGGGGCACCTTCGGGTGGCCGTCTCCTATTTTGGAGGGAGTCGATCCCTTGGCAACAGAGAACAGTTCATTGATCGAATCGCTAAGTTCGGCAGTTATCGCCCCAATGAATTCGGCTACCTCATCGAAGACGGCAACTATGTCGCGGGGTCATTCTGCATGGACGTTGTAGATGGGGAGTTCATCACGCGTTGACGCAAACACCCGTCAGCATTGGCAATTCGCCACCCAACGTGAAGCAGGCGAAACCAGAAGCCTCGGCTTCGGGTCGTAACCCGCAGTTGTAGAACAGAAGCCGGACCGCACGCCCCGGTCCGGCTGTTTTTCGTCAACCCAAAGACGGAGTCGCATCCACCGCAAGTAGGGACTTAGCGCCCTGTTTTGGTGTTTCTGTACTGATTTGCAATCCGATACGTACGCTTCCGGCCAGGGAATCGGACACTCGACCAAACAGGGGTATCTATGCCGAATGTGTCAGTGAAATTCGGGGGTTCAGACCCGGAAACAGCCGACCTTGCACGCCGGGCACTGCAACCAGTACTCGACAGCATCTACCGCACATACCGCAGGAAACCACTCCCATTCGTCGAAGCCGCACTTAAGCGCGCAGGCCGAGGAAGCTTCTCACAAGCAGGAATTGAAAGATTCGCCAATTACATTTCAAGAGGCGACCGACCGATCCTCACCAAATAGCGGCCGCCGTGATCAGGCCGAAGACCGAAGCGCTTCCACCGGCTACCTGGTCGACGACCTAATTGGTCGGTGCCGACTAGGTACTGGTCCATCGTGGTCAACATCAAGAGACAGCTCCCGCCCGCGTCCGAGATCGGTAGCTGCCTCAACGTGGCACGGGCACTCGAGCCAGCAGATGTATTCGATCAATCGGAGCTGAGAATGCTGATTGAGCAGATGCACATTAGATCGACCTCTGTCGTGTTTTTCCTTCCTTCGGTCTTCGTAGCTGTGTTTTTCGGTCAAAACCCCTGAGTCCTTCGTTGTCCAGAAACTGTTGGAGAACTGTGCAGCCGTCAACGCTGGGAATGCCCGGGGACGTACCGCGTGCGCCGAACAGGAAACGTGATGTCGGACACGGCGTGACAAAGGTCCCTTATGCAGGTCGGATTGCTTTCGTGATGTGTCTGTTATTGGAGTTTCGAGGTATTTCGGCTCCGGGGCATTCGGAGCTGTGGCGGCCAAACGGGACGATTGGTACTGTCCGGTAACTCGTTCAGTTAGTTATCGGTTACCGTCAGGTTTCCGTTCGAAGCTCGGGAGCAGTCCATGAGAATCGGTCAATCGAATCGCGCAGCGCGTCCCTGTGTGAAGTCTTTGGGTGTAGCTGTAAGTGTTTGTGCTGCAAGCGCTGTCGTAGCAGGAATCGTCTCCGTCGGAACCGCCTCGGCAGCCCCGACGGCGTTGGCGGACAAATTCGCGAGCACGGTCACCGATGACGGCTGGTCGTTGGATCTTGCCGCCACGAAACTTTCGGCGAACCCGGTGCCGAATCTGGCGACGACGGCGTTCACTCGTGAGGGGTTCGTGTCGGCGAAGGTGACCGGCACGATTGGTGGTGCGGGCGATTCGGCAGTGAAGACCGGATATGTCGAGCAGGGATTGCAGATCGGCTGCCAGATCGATGTCTCCTCCGGACTTGGCTTGGGGCTTGGCTTTTCGCTCGGCCCGTCTGTCGGTGTGAGTATTTCGGGTGTCCCGTCGGCGAACGTGGGTGTGAATGCGTCGGTAAATCCGAGTATCCAGTCGACGATTGCGCCGGGCACGATCACGACGATTCCGTTGGGGAAGAAGGATCTCGAGTCGTCGAAGGCGTCGATCACGGCAGAGAACGTGCACGTGAAGGTTGATGCGTGCATGGGGCCGGTGACGATCCGCTCGTACGCACAACTGTCGGTGTCGACGGCGACGTCCGACAACACGTTGTTCGTGTACTCCGATCCCACCTGGCTCTGACCTCTGATCCCGGGGCGGTCACGCGGGGATATCTGCTCGACATCCGCGCCGCAACTGACTGTTTTCTGACGTCGTTGTGCGCCTTGACATCGACTTAGTGCGCCATTCGATCTTGTCGCATTCAGATCCTCTCTGAATGCATCTGTCCTGCTGCCGTTCTCGTTCATTGTCTGGAGTTCAAGTCATGGCTGTCCGTAGTGCTGATCATTCTCGGCCTGATCCAATAGCTGATCAACGAGCTGCTGTCGGTCGCGACCGCAACGCTAGCGATGACGACTGGGACCCGAACAGTGAATTGAGCGAAACGTCGAAGGCTGTGATCGCCGCAGTCGTCGGGTTGGGCTTGTTGATTGCAGCGTTCGCGGTGATCGGACGCCTCGGGGGCTGGGCCGAGGATTACGGGACGATCCTGGTGTATCTGGCGTTCTTTCTGTGGATGTCGATCGCGGGGCGCCTGTTCTGGTGGGGCGCAGACAAATTGATTGCCACGGTGAGGAAGAAGTCGGGCACGAGTGGTGATCGTCGGTGAAGTCCGCTCTGCGACTCAAGAGGTCATTCGCGGGGTTACTTGCAGCCGGAGCACTGTTGACCGGGACCGCCGGCGTGATCGGTGCGGGGCTCGCGCTCACTGCCGGACCGGCGCATGCGACACCGGAAGAGGATTGCGCGGCGGTGCGGGCACGTGATCATCAGATCTACCTGAACCTGATCGCCTCACTACCACCTGGTGCACCGATCCCGCCTGAGTACATCAACCCGTGCCTTACTGCGCCGTTCACGACCGCGACGGCTGCGCCGACGACCACCGTCGGGCTCCCCGGTGCACAGGCTCCGGGCGGTGGCCCGAACGTCGGGGCGAACGCACCCACGAACTTCCCCACCTACAACGGCACCCCCATCGTTCCCGTGCCGGGTGCGGCGCAACCGGGGCAGCCGCAGTCGCCGACACAATCTGGTGTCGAGAACCCTGCGGGAGTTCCGGTTCCGTCGACCACAGGCGGACCTGCCCCGAATACGCCGCAGCCTGCAGGATCGACCGCACCCACAGCGGTTCCCGATCGTGGTCCCGGACCCATCCCCGCGGATTCGGATTCGAATATCGCACCGGCCCAAACGGTTCCGGACCCGGCAGCAGATGTTTCCACAACCGGGGAGGACTCGGGCCGTGACCGGTATCTCGAACTCACCCTGATCGGCGCTGCGGCGTTCACCGCTGCGGGTATCGGAGTGCGCGGGCGGCCGGGACCGTTCAGCCCCCGCACGCCCGAAGCAGTGCTCTCCCAGGCGGTCGGGACTGTCGCGTCGCCGTTGACGGCGTACGCGCCTGGCGGGCAGTCCTCGTTGCGGGTGTTCGATCCGATCACCGGCGGAGGCCGGTTCTTCTTCCTGATCCACGACGAAACGTCGTCGCACGAATCCGTGATTCCGGTGACGGTGCCGCCCGGTGGTCACATGAGTGTCAACCCCGATGGCACGGTCACCGTCTTCGACGCCGACGGAAACCCGGTCTCGACAATCGATGCCCCGTGGGCGTACGACGCCAACGGCACACCCATCCCGACGCATTACGAGATTCGGGACGGGCAACTCGTCCAGGTCGTCGACACCGCCGGTATCGAGAACGTGCTGTATCCGATTTTGGCGGACCCGCAGGATCGCACACAGAGCGGCAAGAAATCGCCTGCACCGGCGCGCCCGACCAAGATATCCGGTGAGGACGACGGCACCCGCTCAGATGACGGTCCACATTGGAACGAGACACCGCAGGTCGAAGGCCACAAGGCCCCCAATCCACCAGTCCAGAAACCGAAACCCACTCAACCACCAGTCCCACCCGCGGTCGAGCCCGAACCACAAGTCCCTGAGCAGGCTCCGGCGCAAGTGCCGGAGCAGATCCCGCAGCAGTCGCCGGCCGAGAACATCAGCGGAGACATCGGCGGGGACGGACCAGGTGCCGGGACATCCCCATCCATCGACCCAGCGCCCGCTACACCGAACGAAACCGACCCACCCCAAGCAGAATTGGCAGGAATTCCGATCATCGGCGGCATCTTCAGTGCAGCCGAAGCCGGGCTCATGCTCACCGCTGGAATCGCAGCTTTGTTCGCGCAGATACTTGCAGGTGTGGGTCTGGGGGATTCGGAACTGTTCGGCCGCATGGAAAGCCTCGAGGAATGGGCGCTCGAGGCCGGGGTGAATCTCGCCGAAGTGCTTGTGAAGGCTATGGCCCTGCTTTCTCCGCAGGATCAGGCACTTCTTCGCACTGTCCTTTCTCCGTTCGTGAAGCTGCCCCCAGCGCATGAGCAGGACACTCCCGGCCACGCCCAGCCCGGGCCGGCCGGACCTGCCGCGAAGCCGCCGCCTCGGAGGCCCACACCGCGGCCTGTACCGCGTCTGCCTGGTGATCACGATCCGACCCAGCCGCAAGATCCCTCCAGCGAGCCGGATTCAGGCGATCCGGCAACACCGTCGGATCCGGGTTTCGAACCACCGGTAGACCCCGGCACCACCACACCTGGATTCGTTGACCCCGACCAACCTTCGGCTCCCGAACCTGGCGAGCAACCGGCCGTCGATCCGGTCAACCCAGGCCACATTCCGGTCGATCCCGAGACTCCCGGTGCGCCGACCCAGCCCGGGCCCCCGGATTTCGACCCCTTTGATCCCGACCCGAGCACGATCCCGCAGCCAGGTGCCATCGAAGATCCGACAGAGCGGCCCTCTACTCCCATCCCTGGGACGACATCACCTGATACACCGCTCCCCGGCGTACTAGTTCCACCATCAGCAGCTATCGAGCCAGGCCCAGCCCGGACACCGAGGACACCACCAGTCATTCCGCCTGATTCGCCGCCAACTACTCAGGACCAGGTCGTCATTGACCATGTGGAGCCGATACTGCAATATCTGGCGTCTCTGGCATGGTGGACCGTACTTGACCTTTACGGGACACGCCTACCCCCGTGGCTACTCGGCATTTTCGCGCATTCGATGTTTGAAGGTTTCGTCCGCAGTATCCTCTCTCCACAGGTCGGACAGCTGTTTCCTGGAGTTGTGTTGTTGCCGGAAGTGTCGTTCAGGCCGATCGAGGGGGGACCGGAAATCGCGGGTCGAGGTGAGCTGGGAAGCTTCCGACCTGATGTCGTACTCATCCGCACGATCATCGACGAGTTTGAGGATGCCACGATGGTTATCGTTCAGGTGTGGGATCTCAAGACGGGAAACGCGACTATTGACCGGGCCTGGGCAGAAAAAGTTGCGCAGTTCTTGCAGATTCCCTTGAACTGGATCAAGAATCTCTTCCCTGAAGCGATGGACAACGAATGACGTTCGATGGACAGGATGTGTACTGATGAGCGATGACAAGCCTAAGCCTCCGAAATCGGTCACTGAGGTGCTCGAATCCCTGGGAATGGACCGGGATCAGTTGCGGGCGATGGCGAAAGATGCGATCGCGGATCTGACTCCGAAGAAAGGAAGAGGCGCTGCGTGGGAGAAGGTGCTGGGCGCGGCGGTGCAGAAGCTCGGGCCCAACTGGACGATCATCGGTAGCGGTTTGCGAGCGGAACTGCTGCACACGCCAGTTCGGTGGTGGTTCGACACCGTCGGGATCGATCCGATCCCCAACAGAGAACAACTGACCATCGGCCATGTCCGGCTCTTCGAACCGCTCATACCTCGTGCCATCACTCTGAGGCAGGACATTCCCGACAGTAGGCTTCAGGACCAGGAGTTCCGCCGACTGCAGATCGACATCTTCGACACCGCCTCCGCTGCGGCAATAGTGACGCAGTGGGCTCAGGGCCCAGCAATGCAACTATTCGACACCAAGCCGGCTGAGCTTTTCTCGGCATTTCTGGAGGAGAAGTATCTGGTCCGAGACCAGTCGCGTAGCACCAGCTGGAGGTTTCTGGCGGCGTATCGCGTGATCACCGACACCGGGTCACCGCTCGAGGTCATCGACAGCCAACTCGACTATCTCCGCAGCCGGGCCGCCGACCCGGCAGGTCCACTTGTCATGTTCTGGACACAGTTTCGTGAGGTGGCTACCGCCGGTAATCGAGAGCGGACACTGCGGTGGCTCGACGAGCATCGACGTGCCACGGTGCGTGAGCACTACCCGTTACCGGATTCGGTGTTCGCCGACGTTCTCGACGACCTGGGCGACGGTTAGTCATGTGACTACAAGAATCTCGAATTTGCTTCGACCGCAACACTTCAGGGAAATGAGAAATCAATGGACCACTGGGTCGTCGTCCCGGAACAGCCAGGGTTTGTCGGGAATCGCACAGTTGTCGAAACCGCAACCTCGCCGCCGACCGTGGAGAGGGCGCACTTTGTGTTGACCCGGCAACCTACCGACGGACTGATCGGTGCCGGCCCGCTGGTGTTGGTGGACCGTGAGACCGCGGAAGCGCTCGAGGACAACGTCTTCGGTGAAGTGTCCCTTCATCCGGCTGACCTCGATACGGACCCGGCGTCGGGGTTGTTGCACGTTCCCGACTTTGTGTGGTGTCAGGTGCATGGGCAAGCGGGGATGCTCGATATCGGCCTCACCGAGGACGGTCGCCTGGTGATGTCGGGGCAAGCGTTGCTGGTGTTCCACTCTTTCGGTGGCGGCATCGACAACGCCACCATCTCCGAATGGCTCGGCTGACCCACTCGCCTGTCGATATCTCGTGGCCGGCGGTGGCCCAGGAATGGGCCCGACAACCGCCGCTGACGTGGACGTTCTCACGGTTGTTATACCCAAGAGCGGTCACGCAAATGAAGGACTGTTGAATGCTCAGTGCTCTGACCCCGAATCAGCAACAGGACTTCGTTGTTCGCTGGCGGCAACCGCACCGGCAGTATCGCCCGATCGGTCATCTCCATGCCGTACTCGACGCACTGAACATGCGCGCCTCGCACGGCTGCGAATTCGACTCGGAAACAGTGATATTGGCGGCTTGGTTTCACGACGCGATCTACGATATCCAGGCCTTGGACAATCAGGAACGGTCCGCAGCGTTGGCCGCGTCGACTCTGGGCCTAGGGCCCTTGGCAGACGAGGTTGTCAGGTTAGTGCTGTTGACGAAGCTCCGGGAGTAGTTGATGACCCGGCGCAATTCCTCACCGCCGCCCAAGTTTCCGCGCTCGTGAACGCTGCGCCGTGGCCCTACATCGTCATGGTCCACGTCGCGGCTTGGTCGGGTCTCCGCGCGGCTGAACTCGCAGGACTCCAGATCGGGGACGTTGAGTTGCCGGCCAAGTCGCTCAACCCGAACGCAGCGCCGAAGCCGGGCCTATGCGGGTGGATCGGACGGTGATGGTGATTGACGGCGTTCTCTACTACGACACGCCAAAGACCAAAGGCTCACGCCGTAGAGTCCCGTTGCCGTCCGCGACGGTACGAATCCTTCGGGACTATCTCGCAGCTCACCCCCGTCGCGATGAGCCGGGCGCACCTCTCTTTCCCGCGTCCGCGCTCGTCGCGGCGAAGCCGACCGGGAAGCGCGCGACCGACAAAGACGGCAAACGAATCGTCCCCAAGGCCGAAGAGGTTTTGGCCGCGCTTTCGGTCGAGGAGGCGGAAGCTCGGTTGGCGTTGGATTGGTCGGTTCCGTTGCGCCACCCGAGCTTCTACAAAGCGATCTATCGGCCTTCTGTGCTACGGGCGAACCGACTCGATCATCGCGCGGCGTTGCCCCCGACGCTCAAGTTCCACGCGCTCCGCCACACGTACGCGAGTCTGTGCGTGGCGGCCGGAATCTCGCCGCTGGAGATTGCGCGGTTCATGGGCCACGCGAAGGTCACCACCGCCCTTACGGTCTACTCGCACCTCTTCGGGGACGACCACGCGGACGCGATGGCTGCTCTCGGGTCGATGGGAAGTAGCCCAGTCGAACGGGTGTAGGTCTAAGGGGCTCGCTAGGTTAATGTTCATTCCGGGATCGACTTTGCGATTCACGATCGAGTCCGGGAGGCGACGTGGCAGTCAAGATTGCGCTATTCAACAATAAGGGTGGGGTAAGTAAGACAACAACCTGCTTCAATCTCGGGTGGATATTGGCTGAGCGAGGCCACAGAGTGATACTTGTCGACGCCGACCCTCAATGCAACCTTACGGGGATGGTTCTAGATATATCGGGGGAGAATGCGCTTGAGCAGTTCTATGCTGAAAATCCGGGCAGGAACCTAAAAGACGCGTTAGAGCCCGCTATTAAATCGAGGCCAGTTCCGTTAAAGCCTGTCAATTGTGTAGAAGTTGAGGGCCGCGAGAACTTGTTCTTGATTCCCGGTCATGTCGCTCTGGCGGAGGACGAAACTTCATTAGGTATTTCGCAGCAGTTGTCAGAATCGCTCCAAGGATTGAGGAACTTGCCGGGAAGTTTTAACTATTTGTTTGATGAGACTGCCGAGGAATATGAGGCGGACTATATTCTGATCGACTTGAGTCCCGGCCTCGGTGCGATTAACAAGAATCTCGTGTCGACGGCGGACTTCGTTTTAGTCCCCTGCAGCCCAGATGTTTTCTCTGTCATGGCTATAGATTCCCTGGCGCGGGTAATCCCTGAGTGGATAGCTTGGGCTCGTAGGGCCGCGGAACTGCCCGCTGTGCGGGATGCAGATTATCCGTTTCCCAAGCCAGACTTGAAGTTTCTGGGGGTCCTTGTTCAGAGGTTTAGGACGAAGAATAAACGGCCAACCCAGGCATTTCAAGCATATTTCGATAAATTGGATGAGGCTATCGAGAAAACGCTGGTTCCTGCGCTCGAAGCGGAGGGGCTAATGATGGAACAATCGCTTTATGAAGCAGTCGGAATGGATGGGCATCATCAGCTTGCACAAATACAAGATTTCAACGGATTAATTGCCACTTCGCAGGAGGTGAGAAAACCGGTATTTGCTCTCAATCAATCTGATATCGCTAGCGTTGGGGTGGTTTGGGATGCACAGGAGCAGAGTATTTTGAAGTTTCGCGAGATGTTCAATGGGCTTGCCGAAAGGATAGAGAGACTCACTGAAGGATCGAGGACTCCGAAGGATTAGTCGGCATGTCTAGTGTGCGCTTCTATGAGTTTCAGAATAACATCAGTCGAGGCAAGGAACTGATTGGGCTAGGCGAGGCGATTCAGGGACTGACCGTTGGCGTTGTCGACGCTTCAGACATGTATAGGGCGGCGCTCGTGCAGTCGGTGGCGGCCTTGGATTCGTATATGCACGACGTGGTTCTTGACCATGCGGTCGCTATTGTGCTCGGTTCGCGGAGTCCGGGCAGCGAATCTAAAATCGGCCTTCATTTCGGGACGGTTGCCGACATATTGGCAGCTGCGAGCCCGAGCGAGCGCGAGTTGCGCGCTAGAGAGGCCATCAGTGCGCGTTTGTCTCGTGAGACCTTTCAGCAGCCCGAAGACATCGCGAAAGCCTTGTCTATCGTCGGGGTGGGGGCGATATGGAGCACCGCGTTCGGGTCGACGGGTGCAAAAGCGGCAAGGACTGCTGTTAGCCTCGTGGTGAGAAGGCGGAATATAATCGTGCACCGCTGCGACGTCGATCCATCCGGTCTTGGTGGCTCGTACCCGTTGAGTAGGGACGACGCTGTGGACGCGCTCGCGACTGTGGAACGCACAGTGATTGCAATCAACGCTTGCGTCTGAAGCCCGCCGCCGCGGCGTATTCGCGGCGTCAGCGTGAAAGCAAGAGGGCGTTTCCGTGAACGGAAACGCCCTCCACCTGCGGAGAATCTGTGGAGCCGATGACGGGAATCGAACCCGCGTATTCAGCTTGGGAAGCTGATGTTCTACCATTGAACTACATCGGCGTCGCAGCCGACCGGACGTGTTTTCACCGCCGACCAACATGCTTTCCGAACATTATCAGACGAGCTTTCAAGCAGCGGTGTCCCCGGCCGTCATTGATCAACACAGGCGTGTGGAAGTCGGCGCCATCGGTGAATGATTTGCCCACAAGTTCTGCGCGGGAAAGCCTTTCGGCATGGAGAACTTGAGACAGGTGGGGCTGGGCTCTGCCGTGGGAGTCCAGAACCCGCGCATCGTGTTCGGTAGCCACAGTGTGATCGCACCCATCGATGGGTCGGCACTGCCCGCAGAACCGGTAACCTCTACCTGTGCTGCTCTCCGATCGTGACATCCGTGCCGAAATCTCCGTTGGACGTCTGGGTATCGACCCTTTCGACGATTCCATGGTGCAACCGTCGAGCGTCGACGTGCGCCTGGACGGTCTTTTTCGGGTTTTCAACAACACGCGGTACACGCACATCGACCCGGCACTGCGCCAGGACGAGCTGACCAGCCTGGTCGAACCGGCAGAGGGCGAGCCGTTTGTACTGCATCCCGGCGAGTTCGTTCTCGGTTCGACTCTCGAAGTGTGCTCACTGCCGAACGACCTGGCCGGCCGCCTCGAAGGTAAGTCGAGCCTCGGGCGCCTGGGCCTTTTGACGCACTCCACTGCCGGCTTCATCGACCCGGGTTTCAGTGGCCACATCACACTGGAGCTGTCCAACGTCGCAAACCTGCCGATCACGCTGTGGCCGGGAATGAAGATCGGGCAGCTCTGCCTGCTCAAGCTGTCGAGCGCTGCAGAGTTCCCCTACGGAAGCTCCGAGGCCGGATCCAAGTACCAGGGTCAGCGCGGCCCGACTCCGTCGAAGGCGTACCTGAACTTCAACCGCAGCTGAACGAACCAACTTCGGGGGGAGTCGCATGATCGGAATTTTCTACGGTCTGGTGTTCATGAACTTGTTGTTCGTGACCAGCACCGTGTGCTTGATGAAGCCGTCGAAGGCCAGTGTTGTTGCGACCGTCTGCGCAGGAGTGGCGTGGCTCTTCTTCAACGGCCCGCTGGAAGGTCAGGTCTTGTGGTCGTTGAATCGAGAACACGGTCTGACGGTCTCGGATCTGATGTCGCTTGTTGCCTTCGGCATCGCCGCTCGTGGTTGGAATCAGGTCCGTAAGGTCCGCGAAACCGTCGACGCCGATCGTTACTGACCTGCGAGCTCACCTCAATTGAACGCCACGATTCGGGCAGAAGTTTCGACCTGGAGCACAACGGTCGGCGAATCGGGCACAATTACTGAGTATGTGGTGGATTGTCGGAGGCGTACTACTCGTATGGGTCGTGTGTTCCATTCCGATTGCCATCCTGGTCGGACGCGGTATCGCGCGCCGGGACCGCGCAGAATTCGACGGCCGAAATCAACAGTGGGCCGACGAGGTGGTCAGGTCGATAGAGAAGCAATCGGATCAGGACAATGCCGATCGGCGTAAGCCACCACTGATCAGCTGACCAGCTGGACTTTCCGGAGGTGAGTGGGCGTGGAACTTCCATCCGATACTCCCGACGACGTCGTGGCCGCAGCCGCCGGAGGACCCAGGATTCCGCAGTTCGATCCCACAGTCGGGATTCCGGTAGTTCCGCCTGCGGGAGATGCTCCACACCGGTTGGTGGTCATCGGCGACTCGCTGTCGCAGGGATTTCAGAGCGGGGCGGTCTTCAATACCGAGCTGTCGTATCCGTCGATCATTGCTCACCAGTTGGGCTGGCTCGATCGGTTCCGCTTTCCCCGATACGGCGGTCCGGGCGGGCTCCCACTCAACATCGAACTGCTGCTCCGCACCCTCGAAGAGCGCTTCGGCCCACGGCTCGACCTCTGGGAGGTTCCGCTCGCACTCTTTGCTGCACGCGAGTTCATGGACCAGGTGGAGGACTACTGGGAGCGTGGGCCGGGCAGCGAAGCGCCGACGTTCTCGGCGATCAATCACAGCCTTTCGGTCTACGGGTGGGATCTTCGTGACGCTCTGACCAAGACCGCACATGGGTGTGAGGCAGCCCTGCACGAACCGCACGACGACCTGATCAGCCAGATCGTCGAGAACAACGGCGAACGCGCCGCACTGAGAGTTCTGCCGCGAGGCTCCGAGGCAGAGAAGCGCATGACGGCGTTCGACGCGGCAGCGGAACTGGGCAAGGAAGGCATCGAAACTCTGATCGTCTTTCTCGGGGCCAACAATGCGCTCCGCACCGTCACCGAACTCCGAGTCGAGTGGAGCGGCAACAACTTCCGTGACCCGGACGGCAAGCGCGAATACACGGTGTGGCAGCCCGAGCACTTCGCGTCGGAGTACGCCGAGGTGCTGGCCGCGATCCGCAAGATCAACGCCCAGCACGTCATCCTCTGCACCGTCCCACACGTGACCATCGCACCGATCGCCCACGGGCTCGGCGGCAAGATCGAAATCGGATCCCGCTATTTCCCGTACTACGCGCGACCGTGGGTGCGCGACACAGACTTCGACCCACAGCGCGATCAACACATCACCGGCGCGCAGGCGTGGGCCGTCGATACCGCAATCGATGTGTACAACGACGGAATCGAGCAAGCCGTCGCGAATGCCCGTCGGGTGGGGAAGGACTGGTACCTCTGCGATATTGCCGGGTTGCTCGAGCGCGTGGCCTCACGGCGCTACGTCACCGACGTCAATGCGCGGCCGTCATGGTGGACGCCGTACCCCCTCCCCAAAGCACTGACCGACTTGCAACCCGTGCCGGACTCGCTGTTCCTCTCCGCCGACGGTCGCGGCGGCCGCGCGTCGGGCGGCCTCTTCTCGCTCGACGGCGTTCATCCCACGACAGTCGCGTACGGGGTGATGGCGCAAGAACTGGCGAACATCATGGTCACGGCCGGGGTCCAGTTCGACCGCGCTCAGGTCGATTTCGACCGACTCGTCCGACGCGACACCTTGGTGCGCACTCCGCCGCAGAATCTCGATTCCACGCTCGGCGTCATCGGCTGGGCTGACGAGCATCTCGGCTTTGCCAAACGTGTGTTCGGCCTCTGATTTTCAGCTTGCCTTCGACATCGTCGGTGCAACGATGCGTTCCGCGTACTCCCGCAACAGCACGACCAGGTCTACGTCGTCGACGGAAAGTCTGCCGGTCGGACCTATCGCAGCCAAGGCACCGACGACACACCTTTCCGCGTCGTGGATCGGGACGGCGACGGCGGAGCGTCCGACACGGATCTCGTCGACCTCACGGGCGGGCTCGCCGCGCCGGATCCGAGAGAGTTCGAGTTCCAACTGGTCGCCGTCGGTGATGGTGTGTGCGGTGACCTTTCGCAATGGGGCCTCGGCCAATTCGGGTCGGCTGGCGAGGAGCAGCTTCCCGATAGCCGACGCGTGAACGGCTGCGACCAGCGTCCGTTCGCCGCTGAGCTCGTGGTCTGGATCGCGATCGACCAGTCGAATTCTGTTCTCTGCAAACGACGCGAGGTAGACGCCGAACCGTAGCTGTTCGCGGAGTTCTTCGAGGAGCACCGAATTGTCGACGGGGGTGGGTTCGGCGGCAGCCCCGGCCAATTCACGGGTGCGTCGGCCCAGCGCGAAGCCGGAGAGGTCGGCGATCCGAACCAGGTAACCGTCGGCGACAAGGATGTTGAGCAACCGATACGCAGTGGCAGGTGGGATGTCGGCAAGGGCGGCAATGTCCTTGGCGGTGGCTCCCGATCCGAGCCTGGCCGCCGACTCGAGGAGGGCAAGGGCGCGCTGAACCGCTCGGGGTTCGTGCCCACCGAGGTCGCGTGGTCGGCCCACCATCAGCGGGCGCCGGCAGTCGGCTCGCCCACCAGCACGATGTTTCCGGCTGCGTCGGTGGCGAACACCCCAGCTCCTGGTAGTACGTCCTCGGTTTCGGGACTGTCGAACGCGCCGACGTGCAGCAGGCTCTTGGGGCTTCGGCGTCGCAGGTAGAACTGCCAGAGCGTGCCCGAGGTCAGGATCACGAGCACAGCGATCGGTGCAACGTACGCATGGTCGATCGTGTTGGCGTAAACGAGGTAACCGAGAACTATCGCACCGGCACCACTTCCACACGACGCGGCTGCGAGAACGCCGGGAGTGTGCTCTCCGATACGCGTCAGGAAGACAACCGATGCGATCGCCACCAGTGCATAGGCAACGATGACGGCACCGCGAACCGTCAGTCGAACGTCGTCGAAAATCTCTCCGCGTCCAAGGATGGCAAAGGCTCCGCCGCCCACCAGAACTGTGCAGACGACGACGGTCAGCGCGAAGTAGGGCGTGCGAAATGCGCTGTGAACCGAGGCGAACCGGCGGGGGAGTAGGCGTTCGACGCCGAACGAGTAGACCAGTCGCGACGCAGCATTGGACGACGCCATCGACGACGCCAGCCACGAGCACCCCAGACCGACGTTGAGCGCGATGACGACACCTGGACTCACACCCGTCGCTGTTCCGTGGAGATAGGCGTTGACGAGGGTGTCGCTACGTCCCGACCAAGCGGCCCAGCCCGCAAAGATGAAGAGCGATCCACAGATGATCGGGGTGAGAAGGACTGTGCGGGTGACGGTTACCAGCGGACGACGAGCTTCGGGGCCGAAGAAGGCCGCGCTCTCGAATCCGGCGAGAGCGAACACGGCAGCCAGGGCGGTGAGTAACAGCCCGTGGCCGGAGGTAGGCGGAACGATCTGTGCTTGTTGACTTCCGGAACCGCCCACAATCATGAGCCCGACGATGAACAGAAGTGAACAGCTTTCGACGACGAGGATCGCGAGAGCAGCAAATCTGACACTTCGAACTAGGGCACCGAGAATCAGCAGGGCTATCCCAAGGTAGAGCGCGATGACGTGAAAAGTCTTGTCCACGTGCACACCCGCGAAGCCGAGCAATGCGATTGCGGCCTGTCCTCCGTGATAGAGCGTCATCACCGCGCTGCCGACGTACTTGACCAGCATGGCGATGCCGGTGGTCAATGCTGCCCGGGTGCCCAGGCCACGAAAGACGAAGCTGTGCAGCCCGCCCGATGCTGCCATTCGGCGCGTGAACTGCGAAACGCAGAAAGCGATGAGCGTCACCAGCACGGTGGCCGCGATGATGGTGATCATCCCGCTCAACAATCGGCCGTGTGTCAGCATGGTGACGGGCAGAACGACCATCGACACAGCAGGGGCGGTGGTTGCCACCGACTGGGCCAGCACTTCGGCGCCCGAGAGTTGCCGACGGCCCAACGCGCGCAGCGGTGATCGCGCCGGGGGCTGCTTCTCGCGCGTGGTGAAGGACCGCGCGATAGCTTCGGTGAGAGCGGACATGTCGCGTCACGCTAGTCCGGTTCTGTAACGCGGATATTGCGGACATGCTTCCGCTGATCGCACTCGGGTGAGAGAGCCCGATGCTGATGCTCGCAGGTTTCTCACTCGGTCCCCACTGACTGTTTCCTGCGCGTCAAGTTCCGGACCCAACGCTCCTGAAGTCTGTGTTCAACACCAACCAACCGGGTCACCGGGAGCACACTGGGGAGCTCGAATGCCATACACACGTAGATCTTTCATGCGCAGTCTGGGAATCACCGGCGGTGCCGGCCTGGCACTCGGTGCTATGTCGTCCATCGGCCTGGCACCGGCGGTGGCGTCGACGCCGAGGCGATTTCAGGCACCTGCCGCGGGTGACCTGATCGGAAAGGTCAAGGGAAATCACTCCGTCGTGATCCTCGGCGGTGGACCGTCCGGTCTGTGCTCCGCCTACGAACTGCAGAAGGCCGGATACAAGGTCACTGTCCTCGAAGCGCGCAACCGGCCGGGTGGTCGGGTGTGGTCGATCCGCAACGGCACCGAAGAAACCGACCTGAACGGTGAGACACAGACCTGTACGTTCTCCGAGGGGCACTTCTACAACCTCGGTGCGACGCGTATTCCGCAAAATCACAACACCATCGACTACTGCCGCGAACTGGGCGTCGAACTGCAGATGTTCGGAAACCAGAATGCGAACACCTTCGTCAACTACACCGGCAACAAGCCGCTGGCGAATCAGTCGATCACCTACCGAGCAGCCAAAGCCGACACCTACGGATACATGTCCGAGCTGCTGCAGAAGGCCACCAATCAGGGCGCTCTCGACCAGGTCTTGAGCAAGGAAGACAAAGAAGCACTCTCGTCCTTCCTCACCGACTTCGGTGATCTCTCCAGCGACGGCCGCTACGTCGGATCCTCGCGTCGAGGACACTCCGCCGAGCCGGGCGCCGGCCTCAACTTCGGAACCGAGATCGAACCATTCGGGATGAGCGATGTCATCCAGGGCGGCATCGGACGTGCATTCTCCTTCGAGTTCGGTTACGACCAGGCCATGACGATGATGACCCCCGTCGGCGGCATGGACCGGATCTACTACAAGTTCCAGGACGCGATCGGGATGGACAACATCGAGTTCGGCGCCGAGGTCAGCGGCATGAAGAACGTGCCGGAAGGCGTCACCGTCGACTACGTCGTCGACGGCAAAACCAAGTCGATCACCGCCGACTACGCAATCTGCACGATCCCACCGCACCTGATCAAGCGGCTGAACAACAACCTGCCCTCCGACATCCTGCTCGCGTTGGATGCAGCCAAGCCGTCGTCGTCGGGCAAGCTCGGTATCGAATACTCGCGTCGGTGGTGGGAGACGGAGGACCGCATCTACGGCGGCGCGTCGAACACCGACCGCGACATCTCCCAGATCATGTTCCCCTACGACCACTACAACTCCGACCGCGGCGTCGTGGTCGCGTACTACAGCTCGGGTAAGCGTCAACAGGCTTTCGAATCGCTCACCCACCGTCAGCGGCTGGCAAAGGCCATCGCCGAAGGCGCAGAAATCCACGGCGACAAATACACTCGCGACATCTCGTCGTCCTTCTCCGGAAGCTGGCGTCGCACCAAGTATTCGGAATCCGCCTGGGCATCATGGGCCGGCGCGGGAGATTCCCACGGCGGCATGGCAACTCCCGAGTACACCAAGCTGCTCGAACCCGTCGACCGGATCTACTTCGCCGGCGATCACCTCTCCAACGCCATCGCCTGGCAGCACGGGGCCTTCACGTCCGCGCAGGACGTCGTCACCCATCTGCATCAGCGTGTTGCGCAAACTGCCTGACGTGCTTCGTTTTCCATCACTTTCTCTGGAGGTCACATCATGAAATCTCGCAGCACCAAGGTCCTTGCAGCGGCATTCGCCGCCACCGCGCTACTGGGCTTCGCCACGGCCTGCTCGTCCGATGAGGCGGACGCCGAAACCACGTCGAGTTCGTTCGTCTCCAAATCGATTCTCGAAGCGGGGCAGGCAAACCCGATGATCGCTCAGGGTGTCGCGATCGGCGGCGACACCGCGATCTACAAGACCAGCGGCATCGGCCCGTCGGCAGGAAACAAGGCGGCGCCGGAAGGTTCGCCGGAGTCGTACATCGACGGCCAGTTCTCCGGCGGAGTTCTGCCTGCCGGGGTCACCGTCACCGAGGCGCAGGGCATCAACGTACTCAAGAAGATCCGCGACAACCTCGAAGCCCAGGGATTGAGTCTCGAAGACGTCGTGACGATGCGCGTCTTCCTGGACAACGCGCCGGGGTCGGACAAGGCCGACTACACAGGATGGAATCGCGCGTACCGCCAGTTCTTCGCCAATACCAATCTCGACACCGGTGATACGGAGCTGGTGCCGATGGGCACTGCCGAGCCGATCGCTCCGATCGAGCGCAACAGCGCTCGGCCCACCCGCTTCGCCCTCGAGGTTGCCGGACTGCCCGTTGCCGGTTGGCTCGTCGAGGTAGAGGTCGACGCGGTGTACCCCGATGGCAAGGAACCCGCCTGATGGGCGCGCTCAGCCCGACCCACTGGGCAATCGTCGCAGTAGTGCTCGTGGTGCTGTTCGGTTCGAAGAAGCTGCCCGACGCGGCCCGCGGCCTTGGCAGGTCGATGCGGATCCTCAAGACCGAAGTCGGTGAACTGCACTCGGATACGGACCTCGCGTTGGAGAAGCGAGACTGACCCCTGTGCGCGGTTGAGGAGTCCCCACACTCCTCAACCGCGCACAGGTCTTCTAGATCAGACCTTCGGAACGCGCTACCGATGGTGGTGACGGCGGACCCTTCACGAAGACATCGATCAGCACGTCCTCGTCCTGGTACGACGCGAACTGCGCCAACCCCGGTGTCTGGCGCACAGCCGAATGAACGGCGTCACCGTTCTGCGGATACTCCGGTACGACGTGACGCCAATGGGCGCACAGCAGCGTTCCACCAGGCTCGAGATGCTCGACGACGTGCAGCATTGCCTCGATCAGCTTTTCGAAGGTCAGGTAGTAGCCGACCTCGCTGATGACGACGAGGTCGAAGGTCTCGTCGGGCCAGTCGTCACCCAACGCCCACAGACGAAATTCGGCATCACGTCCGGTAAGCCGCGCACGGGCGCTCTCGAGTGCGGCCGGGACGATGTCGGTGGCGAGAACGCTGTCGCAGCGCTCTGCCAACTTCTCGGTGAGAACCCCGATCGAGCATCCCGGTTCGAATGCGCGACGGTATCGAGGTTTGGGGAGCATCGCGGCGCTGAGCGCGTACTTTCGCTGCTCGTACCACCGGGATTCGAAGTCCCACGGATCGGATTGCGCCGCATACATCTTGGCGAAGTAGTCCGCGGGAAGCTCACGATCGGTCATACGAACACCGTTTCGTACGGTCGCAGTAGTCGTTCCATCGCATGTCGGGGGAGGATGGGGGCATCCGCGGGATGGTCGGAAAGCGGGGCGATCTGTGAAGTGAACTCATTGGCAGCAGCGGATTTTGCAGCCTGAACGTCGGAGGGCAAGGCCACTCTTCTGGCCCTTTCCCACGGGACTGCTGCATGATCCGGCTCAGCCCAATGCCACGCCCAGATGGGGTACTCGATCAATCGTGATCCAGTGTCCGCGCAGGCCTTCGCCGCTGCCTCCCCGGTGGCTTCATGGTCGGGGTGGCCGTCCCCGCGCCATGTCGAGGCGCACCAGGTACCCGTCGAGGAATCACCGAGAATCGAGCTGAGACGGTCGGTCAACTCCTGTCGGTTCTCCCTGATCTTCCCGTCTGGAAGGCTCAATCGAACCGGTGCGGGAATTCCGAGTACACGCGCTGCTCGATCCGACTCGGACCGCCTGAGATGTTCCATCTCAGGCTGAGTCACTGTTGGTGAATCGGGATGTGAGGCTCCACCGTCGGTGACAGACACCACGTGAACGTCGATGCCGGAAAGCGTTGCGAGAAGAGCAGTTCCACCCAGTCCGAGTATTTCGTCGTCGGGATGGGGAGCGACGACGATCAATCGCGAGCACCCGGTGAGATCCAGTTCCGGAAAGCTGCGTCCCCACTCCTGCCATGTCGATTCGGGAGTGCCGCCATCGTCGACAGGCTTCTGCGCGAACAGTTTCGAGTTCACCACGGCCGTTTCCCCTTGGCCGCAATCCGGCCCAGTTCGGCGAGATCCTTCTCGGCGTGGCTCTGCCGCAAGTAGACGGTGAGGTCGGCTACCCGCGCGGCATGCTCGGCGTCCATGCAGAGCGGTGCGGCGCCGAGAGCGCGTCCCACCCGATCCAGGGTCTCGGTGGCGGCGCGCTCGACAATTGCCCGCACACGGAGTGCCCGCTGCATGGCCTCGGCATTTTCGTCGAAAGGATCGGCGTCGATCTCCGCCGCCGCGACTGCGAGCGCGTTGCGCGCTGCGGCCAGCGCCGCATCGACCGCGCCGAGGTGGGCGAGTAGGTAGGGATCGTCGCTGCTTGCAGCCTTGTCGTACAACGGATCTGCAACGCCGCAGGCACCGCCGTACCAACATGCAGCCACGCCTATCGCGCCGTGCCAGAACCCCGGCCTGCTCAGGTAGTCGCCTGCCGTCCCGACCGGTATCGCCGGAACCATGTCGAAGTCGACCGCGCTGGAGTCGCTTTCGGCCATACCGACGGCCTTCCACGAATCGGGAACGGGATGCACCCCAGGTAGTCCGAGCTCAACTGCGAAGAGTGAGGGTACTCCGTCGACCAAGGCGGTGATCAGTGCATGCGTGCAGGTGTTGGCACCAGAACACCACAATTTGCGGCCGGTGAGCGTCCAGATCCCTACGTGCTCAGAGGCATTCACCACCGGTTCGGGTGGCTCGGCCGCCCACACTCCCCACAGCTGCCCGGGTTCGGGATCCGGCCCGTCGAGTTCGGTGAGTATCGCGACGGCATCGGTGTGAGCCTCAGCCATCCGCCCGAGAACCACATTCTCGCGCGTGAGCTCTGCCAGGGAGGTCCACCGCGCGGCTGTCGCGCCGCCGCCGGGAAGCGGCAAGTACAGTCCACCTGCGTCCAGGAGTGTGTGTAGTCGTTTCATCGTGCCAGCTCCGCTTCTTCGTTATCGGCGGTCGTACAACCCAGGTTACGGATATGTCCGGCAAAGCCGCCCGGAGTTCGGCCGTCGAGACGCGCAGACGTGGTGACCGCAATGTCTTCTGCCCACGCGATACAGGCACCAGCCTCGCTCAACCGCCGGACGAGATCGACGTCCTCGTCTTCTTCGAGATCGGAGAATCCTCCGACGCTCCAGTACATATCCGCGCGGACACCGAGGTTGGCCCCGTGGACGTGACCGTGTCGACCATATGGATGTGCGTGGTACATACGTTCGTATCGTTCGCGAACGGAGTGTGGATGGCCTTCCCAATCCGCGATGCGTACGGTTCCCGCGACGACGTCCGCAGTACGCGCATACTCCAATTGGCGCGCAATCCAGGTGGGGCCGACCATCGAATCTGCATCGGTGGTGGTGAACCACGCCGAAGCTCCCAACCCTCGGCCGAACTCGGAAAAGCCCGTCGCTCGCGAACGTCCGACGTTCTGGTGCTCGACGCGGAGTACTTCGACCCCGTCGGGGATGACCCCGGCGGTCCCGTCCGAACAGTTGTCGAGGACGGCAACCAGTCGGACGGGAACAACGCAAGCCGACGCCGCTGTTGCGAGTGCGCGAAGGCAATTGGGGAGGTCTTCGGCTTCGTTGTGGGCGGGAACTACGACAAGAACCTGGTCGATTGGCACAGTGACGATCCTTTCCTCACCCTGGTACGGTCGGGTCTTCTTTCGTCCCGGTTCTCAACAGATAACCACATTTCGGACGAGTGCCGCCGCTCGACCGCCAGCAGTCACGCAGGTCGAAAACTGTTTCGGTGAAACATCTCTGGATGCGTTTGGGAACTGTGACTTCGGGGTACAAGACGGGGTTTTGCGACTGTGCTTTCGGGTGCAAAACGGGGTTTTGCACCGAAGAATCTTCAGAACCGGCGGTGGCGCACCGAATCGATGAGCATCCGGGCAACCTCGTGCAGTTTCACGTTGGTGTTCTGCGATTGCTGCACAAGACGGCTGAATGCTTCCTCGGCGTCGATGCCGTGGACGGCGATCAGGACACCTTTGGCTTGTTCGATCTCGGCCCGAGATTCCATGGCGCAGTGCAACTGTTCGATGTGCTCGTGTGCTTGACGCCAGCGTCGTGAATCTGCGATCGCCGCGCCCGCACCGGCGGTGAACAATTTCATCAACTCTTCGTCGAAGGCCTTGAACTCTGTCGAGGCGAATCCGTAGACGTTGAAAGCGCCGAGCAGTTCGGTGTTCCCTTCGCCCATGGTGATCGGCACGGACAAGTAGGACCGGACGCCTTGTTTGCGGGCTTCGTCGGTGAATTCCGGCCATTCGTCGACGTGATCACCCACCTTTGCCCGAACCGAGGACACCGTGCGCGCGGCGTCAACGCACGGACCACGATCAGCGGAGTGCTGGGCGTCATCTATCTCGGAAAGGTAGTCCGCGGTGGACGCAGCAGTTCGTGGGCCATCGGCGGACAAGACCGTCACGCTGACAGCATCGGCGTCAGGCAGTGCTTTGACCGCGGTCTCGGCCAGACGTTGGAGCATGGAGTCGAGATGCTCGTCCGTGTTCAGATTGGACCGGAGTCCGGCAATCGCTTCGGCGAGTGTGTCGAGCGAATCTGCCGCGGAAGCAAACGCCGCGGCTACCTGAGGAGCGTCCGCATTGCCTGTCATGACTCAGGTCTACTCCGCAAACTGCGACGATGTAACCGTTCCGGGCAGTCGATGCTGCGAAGTTCGCATGAAATCCGAGGTTCCTGGGTAGCCGCACGCAGCGATGTGCGATGTCGCCTGAAAAAGAGGAGCCGATGATGATCCTGCGTCTACCTGGTGTGTATCGACCGCAACACGACACGTCGTTACTGGCGGATGCGCTGCTGTTCGAGCACCTCACCGCTCGCAGCCGGGTCCTGGATCTGTGCACGGGGACCGGCGCCCTCGCCGTCGCGGCATCGGCGGCTGGTGCAGGCCACGTCGTCGCGGTCGACATATCTCGCCGAGCGTGCGCCAATGCTCGTCTCAACGGAATCCTCAACGGAACCTTGATCGATTCCCGTCGCGGCGACCTCACCGAGGCGGTACACGGCGAACTCTTCGATCTGGTGATCTCCAACCCGCCGTACGTCCCTGCACTGGCAGACGATCTACCTACCGCTGGAATCGAACGGGCTTGGGACGCAGGCAAGGACGGACGCGCCCTCATCGACAGGATCGCGGCCACCGTTCACGAAGTACTCGTCCCCGGCGGCACACTACTTCTTCTGCAGTCGGTACTGTGTGGGGTCGACAAGACCGAGGCGATACTCGAGGAACACGGTATGGCCGTGGAGATCTCGGCCCGGAAGTACATTCCCTTCGGGCCCGTGATGCGCGAGAGGCGCACCATGCTCGAGGCACGAGGGTTGATCACCACCGGTCAGGAAATCGAACAACTCGTGATCATTCGCGCAACGAAGTCTCGCCCTTCTCCCAACTCGATGTGAGGTGATCGCCGAGAAGGTCGTCGAACGCGAGGCACGTTGCAGCGCCGAACAAGATGTCATCAGTGCGGTGCGGCTGCGAAGAAGCAAGACCGCCGGCAAGTTCCCGAACGGCGATCTGTTCGTGAACGGAATCCGCTTCCACGTGCTCGTCGTAGAACAGTGTCGCGTCCGAACCGAATCCGAGTCGGCGCAAGCCGGCACTGTACCGTTTGCTCGGCAGCGCCGACGTGGTCTCGACGGCGCACAGGTGCCCGACCAGCGCTCCGAGATGTCGGCGATGAAAGCCGAAGAGCGAGAGAGCATTCAACGACGCCAAGGTTACCGCGGGAACAGCATCGATGTAGTGGCCGTAGCGGTCCGAAAGGCCGACAGCCCGCATGGTGTCGGCAAAAAGACGCGAATGCATTCGCTCTGCGCTGCCCCCTCCGTACTCGTCGCTCTGCACTTCGACGAGGGCTGCTTTGACGGCACCGGAGAGGCGCGAAATTCCAAGGGTGTGCACATCCGCTTCACGCAGCTGATTGAGCGAACGGTGAATCAGCACCTCCGCGATCTGATCGATTGTGGCGTCCTTCGCCATAAAGGACGCCAGACCGGGGCCTGCACTGGGAGCCGTCATCGCCCACAAATCGGCTACGACGTCACCGGACGACGGAACCTTTCCCACGAGTTCCACGATGGCGGCCTCGAAATGCGTCTCGAGACGCGACCTCGCCGCGAGCAGGTCCAGATTCCACTCCCACGCGTCCGAGACGTTCTCGATTCCCTGCAAATGAAGCTCGTAGAGGAGCGTCAGAGTCAACTGAGCGTCGTCGTCTCGAAGAATGTCGTAGGTGGGGTCGATGGACCGTGCAACCTCGTACGCGTCAGCGGCAGCCGTAAGCTCCCTCGGATCGGCCGAGGAGCGCAGAATGGAAACGAGAGTGGCGCTCAATGGGCCGCGAGCCTGTGGAACAGGCATGGAAGTGGGCACGCCAGTGGCCGAATCGAGAAGTGAAGAGGACATATGACCGCGTTTCCCGAATCGTCATCTGCCGAAACACCGAGTGTTGCCGGTAACAACACCACCATAACCGCCTGCTCGGACGGCCCGCTGCTGGTGCGTGGTGACTTCGAGTTGCTCCGTGACGACGGCACTCCGATAGAGAACAAGCGCTCTACGGTTGCTTTGTGTCGATGCGGGCGGACCGGCATCGCGCCGTTCTGCGACAGCTCCCACAAGAAGAAGCGGGCGCGAGCGACGTAACCGGGGCCAACTCGGAACGAGCCGGACCCGTAAACCAAGACGGCCCTGAAACCAAGAAAAGGCTGGATGCCGGCACCGTGCGGTGCAGCGTCCAGCCTTTTCAGTCTGAAGTCAGACTGGGATCGAACTCAGATGGCGCGAACGTTCTGAGCCTGGGGGCCCTTCTGGCCCTGTCCGATCTCGAACTCGACCTTCTGGCCCTCGTCGAGGGACTTGTAGCCGCTGCCCTGGATCTCCGAGTAGTGAACGAACACATCCGGTCCGCCACCTTCCTGCTCGATGAATCCGAAGCCCTTTTCACCGTTGAACCACTTGACACTGCCCTGAGCCATAACCAAATTCTCCTGGATCCATCGAGCCGAGCCCTCCCATCGAGAGTCCGGTCTCACACCTGATCCTGCCATGCTCTTCTTTTTCTGTCTCCAATTACATGCATGGCGAGTTGCAGTATTTGACGGGTTTGTCCCGTTCCTGGACCCCGTCGGAAGCAGGTGATTGTTCAACTATGCACGTTTACCTGCTGTGATGTATTCGTCGCTTCGATGTAGCGCGAAATGACAACACCTGTGTTAAATCTGGATTCGCGGCGCAGAATGCCACCCTGATACCCAGGAGGGGACCAAATACCCAACTCGATCGGGGTCGAGATCAGTCCGAATCGTCGGGTTTGGTGTGCCCGTCGAACGTCACATGGATGTTCTCGTGGGGAACCGCGCGTTGGGCTTTTGCTTGATCGGCGAAGGTACGCCGATCGCCTTCGATGAGTTCGGTGTTGTCGGTGAACGGAGCCAACAACGCCCGCGGATGGAGTTTGTCGACTCGCACGACGTTGATTTCCGCGCACATGACGATCGAGGCGGCAGCGAGGAACAAGAAGGCCAACAAACCCAGAACGATGGCAAAGACGCCATTGGTGGTGGAGGCACCCCGCACCACGGAGGTCACGTAGAGGGCACCGAAGGACTGAAGTGCTTGCCAGAGAACAGCAGCGGCGATCGCTCCAGGCGCCACATCGGCTACCGAGAGCGGGCGGGCGCAGGTGAGCCGGAAAGCGACGATGAAGATGCCTGCATTCAAGACGACTACCGCAAGGGTCAACAGGAAGCTGAACGAACCGCCCAGATGAAGCGCACCGCCGATGTTGGAGACAGCGGTGGTCCCCAAGATCGCGAGACCGATGGTGCCCAGGAGCAGTAACCCTTGAAGACGCCCGCGGATGGGATCCGGTCGCATGTTTCGGGGCACCGACCACACCGTGTTCATCGCATTCTGGCAAGCCAGAGCGACACCGAGGCCACCGTAGAGACCACCGACGATTCCGATCACCAGCCCTGTGACACCGCCGCCGATCTGTTGCGCATTGCCCAGATCGTCACCGATCACCGGAAACTGATGCAGAGCGGAGTCCAAGATTTGTTGCTGAAGCTCGGGGTTGCCAGAGAGCACGAAGCCGAGAATGGTCGAGAGCAACAGAAGAAGAGGGAAGAGTGAGACGAAGCCGTAGTACGCGATCAGCGCGGCGAGATAAACACCTTGATCGTCGAGGAACTTGTAGAGGACCGCTATCGGGAACCCCAGGGCCGGATGCTTCTGTTGCAAGGCATCGAGGCGCTTGGCGATTGTCATTCTCGGTCTCTCTCAGCTCGTCGGACAGCCCGACGAACCTTAGTCGCTGCGAGCGCGCGGCGCTCGACGCCGGTGCAGGCTTGGCGTCAGGAGGCTTCGAGTGACTTTTCTGCTTCGGCGAGCGCGCGCATTGCTCCCTCGACAGAGTTGGTGACCGGAAATTCCTCTTCCGCCCGTGCGGCCCGAAGCAAGCGTCGAAGCGGGTGTGACCCGATGACGGACCAGTGGAAGTCGTGCGCTCGTGAACGGGAGTTCAGTTCGGCGAACAGTTCGAGGCAGACCGCACCGACGAACAGTGAGTTGGACAGGTCGAGAATGACGCGGGACCACTCCGCAGCGTACGAGTTGAGAAGTTCTCTCAGTTCTGGGGCGGACAGTTTATCGAGGTCGACGTCGACCTGGATCAGGACTGTCGAGGGCGTTATCCGCCAGGCTGCGAAGCCTTGTGTGTCCACGATCGGACCCAATTGTGTTGAGGGATCGACGAAATCGATCGCTGTGTGGTCGAGTTCATTCAGATTCATGGCAGATCCGGTCTGTGTGCTTTTCGTCGAAAGGCTGACGACCGACCTGGCGGCACGGAAAGTGGAAGAGTCCAGGTGTGGAAAGCATTGAGCCCAATGGATGTACGCAGGAAGTTGTGACCTGAATCCAGAGTCCTGATGCGAACCGAGCGCCAGCGGCTTCAGCCCCGGCTGTATTCTCAACCTCGGTATCGCTCAGTGTAGCTCGAGGGCTTGGATCGGTCCAGGCTTGTAGTCGAACATTAAGCGGTGCAATGTTTTTGGCTCGACACTTCGGTATGGTTGGGGATCAGCGCCACCTGACGAAGGGATTTCAGATGAACGACCGCGATGCACTCACGGCCATCTCGACCAAGCTCGACACACTGATCGGCGCGGAGACCAACGGTCTGCAGGACGAGGTTCCGCCCGGTTCCAGTGTTCAGCGCACCGAGCAGGACGGCGAGCACGGCCGGTGGGGGCACGATTACCGTCTCGCCAACAAGTATCTCGAGGCTCTCGACATCGGCCAGCCCGGGCTCATTGACCGAGACGAGATGGAACGTCTTGCGCAGGAATACATCTGATCCTGGGGACCTACTTCAGAAGATTTCACCCATCTCGGTGCGCAGCTGCTTCAGTGTCTGAGTGAGGATTCTGGATACATGCATCTGAGAGATGCCGATCTTTTCGGCAATCTGGGACTGGGTGAGATGACCGAAGAATCTGAGAACCACGATCGTGCGCTCGCGCTCCGGTAGTGCAAGGAGCGCGGGTCGCAGGGTTTCGTGATTGTCGATCCGACTGATCGCTTCGTCGTACTGTCCCAAAGTATCGATCAGAGTCAGTCCGCTCCCGTCGCCGGCTGACGCGGTGTCGAGCGGTGTGGTTCGATACGAATTTCCGGCGGTCAACCCCTGTTCGACCTCGTCCGGCTCGATGTCGAGCTCCGTCGCAAGTTCCGCTACCGTCGGTGCACGGCCGAGCGTCTGCGACAACGACGTGAGCGCCCGGTTGAGGGCAAGATGTCGTTCCTGAAGGCTGCGAGGTACGCGTACGGACCAGCCGTGATCGCGAAAATGCTTGCGTACCTCACCCATTACGGTGGGGACTGCGAACGACAGGAAATCCGATCCTTTGTCTACGTCGAATCGCTGCACAGCCTGTACCAACCCCACGCGCGCAACTTGTTCCAAGTCCTCGAAAGGTTGGCCGCGCCCCTGGTAGCGACGTGCAACGTGGGTGGCGAGCGGTAGGCACAGTTCGATGATCGAGTTGGTGATCTTTTCTCGGGTCGGATCATCCGGTGGAAGCGAAGCCATCGAGACGAACAATTCGACAGCTAGTTCGTACTGGTCCTTCTTGTCCGGTGGTACAGCCTTGCCCGGTGGGACAGTATCGTCCGGTGGGACAGCGGTCACGCACGCTCCTGGAGCAAGCCCTTTTCAAGCGTCATCGTCAGGGTGATGTGACCGTCCGCGTCGATTTCCGATTGCTCCAGACGGACCGAGTCGACCAGTGCTTCGAGAACGAACCATCCGAAGCTGTGGGACTTGTCGGGTATTTCGGAGTGCGCGATCACCGACACGACGATCCGAAGAGTGCGACCGTAGGTCTCGAATCGGCAGGTCAAGTCGCTGGACGGTATCGCATGGCCGATGAGGATGCTCGCGACTTCGTCCATCGCCAGAGCAAGGTCGGCTGTCCCGTCGACGTCCAATCCGGTGTTGTTGGCAACCGTGCGGGTGATTCCGCGCAGAGTCGGCAGTTGGGAGTACGACGCTCGGACGCGGAGCGAGGCAATGGAGTCGTGAGTAAGTTCGGCTTCGGTCGGACTCGACAGAGGAATCAAGGGGCTTCCTGTAGGTAGATGTGGCGTAATTCCGGCGGACCGAGGCAAGGAACGGTACCGGCCATGCGTGCCAGCCATCTCTACCCCGGAAGTATTCATGGCCTTCGATTACCCTTCGCCCGGCGAAGTAATCCTCTTTACCCGAACTAGAGGATGAATTGTGAGACACATCACCTGTGGTGCGCTCGTACCGATTCCCATCTTTCATTTGTGACCCGTTCGGGTACGTCCATTTCATGGGCACTCAGGCGGACAGGCAGATCCCTGTACACACACGACCGGAAGGCGTCACGGACGACGAGGTGAAGGCAGCGGGGGTGTTGTCGAACGCCCTCGAAACGGTGGAGCGGGCGCGCGGCGCTCTGTACGACTTCCATCAGCTGATCGGACATGCGGATCTCATGCTCGACGAGGTCGTCGAGTTACTGCGATCCAGCGGTAACGACGAGCTGGCCGATCAGGTCGAGAAAGAGTTGATGGGCCGGAACGTGGTCGAAGGGCGCTGGACCTTCCAGCTGGTCGAGGAGTTCGACGAGAACTACTGGTCCTTCTTTCGGGAATGCGAACAGGTGGTGCGTGACAAGCTGGCCGGCGGAGTGCCGCACCTCTTCGAAGCCGAGATGAAGGAGCGACGCCGCACGCACGGTTTACGACATCACGAGGCCAGGCCTTGAGGTTGCCACCTACTCCGGTGAGTTCGCAGCGGCACTGATCAGTGGTTCAGTTCGACCTTTACGCAACGATTCTCGTTCGGTCGCGGTCATGCCGCCCCAGATACCGTGGGGTTCCCCGGTCTGGATGGCGTGCACGAGGCATCTCTGCACGACAGGACACCTGGCGCACACCAGCTTCGCCGAACTCTCGCGTTTCGCTCGCCTGGAGCCGCGCTCGTTCGTGTCGTCGTAGAACAGGGCGGGGTCGGTGTCGCGGCAGGTGCCGGACAGCTGCCAATCCCACTCGTCGGCAAGGGGCCTGGGAGATGTGTAGGAGCGCATGAACATGGACGTTCCCTTCGCTGCGTGACGAACTCGACTCGGATCGGGGATCCAGGTCGGGTGTTAAGGCAAAGCTCGGTCCCGCCGGCCTGAACCGGCGGGACCTTCGAGGCTCCTCCCTCGAGGGGAAGATTTCGGGGGTACCTCTGGTCGGTCATTACCCAGCCGTACAACCTTTGAATCCCGGTCGTCAGGAATTCTTTTGATCGACGGCACGTCTCTCTGCTGCGGCGACAAGACCACCGGCGATGTCGCGCACCTTGACGTTCCATTCCTGCGACATCTCGACCAGAAGGTCGAAGGCTTGGTCGGCCGAGCACTCGCGCTCGGCCATCAGTAATCCCTTGGCCTGCTCGATCACGGGCCGAGAATCCAAAGCTCTTCTCAGTTCGTCGTTTTCCGCGCGAAGGCGGGTGAGGACGTCTGACGCTGAACTGGACTGCTGAGCCTGGGGTCGTTGAACCTCGTACACACGATGAAGCACTCCGATCACCCTGCCGTCATCATCGGTGACGGCGGAATTCACCGTATTCCAATAGCGCGTGACAAACAGCCCACTACCTCGCTCATCGCGCACGTCGTAACGCTGAGTCGGCAGTGCGTCCCGAGTTCTGGAGTGCATCGTGCGCTCGAATGACGCTGTCAACGAGAAGATTCCGTCGGCAAACGAGTCGTCGGGATTGTCGGGGAAGGCTTCGAACACTTCCACTCCGTGCAACTGATCGAGGCTGCGGCCGGACACGGCAAGGTATTCGTCGTTTGCGCCCTGGATACGGAAATCGCTGTCCACGAGCAGAAGAGAAGAAGTGCTTGCCGCAAATCGATCGCTTCGAACGATCGAGCGGAGAGTGCTCGAACTCATGATTGTGTCGTTTCTGTCCTGTCTTCGACGGCTGCGGCCCCTGATATTTCAGAAGTAATTGATCGCGAGAACTCCAAGGGCGGTGCCTGCCACGATCGATCCGAACAACAAACGCTGTTGCAACACGAACATCTGATACTCGCGACGCGTTTGTGCCGACGTGCCGCGCGAGTCCGCAGACATGCTCTTGCCCTTTCCTGTTGTGGGGATCGCGATTTCGGCCGACCCCCGATCGGCCGAAATCGCGGACGGAGCGTCAGTTCTGACGCGCCTCGTTTGCGGCATCCTGCTCGGTGGACGCGCCTTCGTGTACGAGGCTGCCGCCGGAGTTCTCGAGGTGCGCACGAACGAACCACTGGAACTTCTCCAACTGTGCCGTTTGGCCGATCAGCATGTCTTCTGTGATCGGATCGATCTTGCCGACGTTGTCGATTGCAGTGCGGCTGTCGGTGATGACCCCGGTGTAGACGAGGTCGAGCGCAGCCAGATGGGCGCGAGCGTCGTCGCGGCCGACGGAGTAGTCGTCCCAAGTCCGATCGCGCTCGATCGCTCCCGCTGTGCCCTTGGGGGAGTTGCCCAGTGCCGCGATACGTTCCGCCACATCATCGGCGTAGCCGCGAACCAGCTCCACCTGTGGGTCGATCATCTCGTGCACGCCAATGAAGTTGGGTCCGACGACGTTCCAGTGGACGTGCTTGAGCGTCAGATGAAGGTCGTTGTAGGCGCTGAGGCGTTCCTGCAGAATATCGGCGACGGACGAACCGTCTGCGCTGCTCAGTCCCGGTACGGTGAACTCGGACATATGTTTTCCTCTCGTCTTGATGGGGATCGCCCGCGAACGGGGCGGTCTCGCGCCATCGTCAATCGGATCGCGTGTCGGTCAGGTTCAGTGCGCGAGTGCTACTGGCTCCTCTGTCACCGGGTCGCCGTACATCATCGCGATTCGGCGCTTGACCTCTTCGGTTGTCAAAGTCGCGCTTGCAACAGTGATTCCGATGCCGGTGGTGCTCTCGCCCTGTGTGGGCGGGATGTCGATCGTCGTCATCTTGCTCCCGGTGAAGAGTGTGCCGTGAGGGAGTCGGCTGAACCACCGACTCCGACGTCTGGGTGTTCTACACCTTCGAGTGCCGGTTATGGCGCTTTCAAGTGCTACAAAATCTATATCAGCCGATGTAGATAATTGGCAAGGCTACTTCGATTCGACGGCTAAGGGAAGCTCCCTGTGCGATCTTGCCGAAATCGGCTTTGATCTGCCATTACATGCCTTCTTGGCTCGACGATTTTTGTCATGAGTGGCCCTGGACACGCTTGAATCTATGTCCTGGGCGTCAGATTCACTGCGTGATGATGCTAAGGTCGGATGACGCCGATTGAGACAGCCGACACCGAACTAGGAGGTTCCAGTGACGTCGGAATCCCAGACCCGGGCGCTGCGCGGCGTATACGGGATCTCAGTGATGTCAGAACTGTCCGGGGTAGGACCTCAGACGCTGCGCCTTTACGAGCGAAGGGGCCTGCTCACACCAACCCGCACGGATGGCGGTACGCGCCGTTACAGCGAGGCCGACCTGGATACGCTCGGACGAATCACCGCGCTGATCGACGACGGAGTCAATCTGGTCGGTATCCGTCTGATTCTGTCCCTGGAGGCCGAAAATGCAGTCTTAGCGGCTCGAATCAGCCAGTTGACCGCCGAGGTTGACTAGTAGCGTTGCTCCATACGATGCCGTTCAGGATGGAGTTTCGGTGCGGGTAGGGTCGCCGAAGTCCGCGTCGGCGGAGATCTTGTTGCCTGCCGCTTCGATCTGTTCGAGCGCGGCGTCCAAAGCATCGACCAACCATTGATGCGACGCTTCCGCGAGGAGGCGATCCGGTGTGTCGGTGTTTTCGGATTGGAAGAACCGCACCAGCCACGATTCTCCGTTGTCGGGTCGATCGGAGAGTCCGGCCGCGGTATTGGTCGCCAGAAGATAACGGTTGTATTCGAGATCGACACGAATGGCGTACTCGCCGAACAGGTTCACCACATTGGCCGGCCGATGAGTAGCAGCAGCGAGCGCGATGAGAGCGTCGTTGTAGGTTTCGGAGTACTTCACCGTGAGGGGCATGGTCGGCCTGTCTTTCTGGGCCGATGCAGCATTGCACGGCTATGTTGAGGAGATCAGTTCGCAGCCGCTGCTTGACGATGAACTGAAACCAATCCTAGCTCGAGTCTCCGCTCACCCTTGACGCAAGCCCACGGGGTCAGTTGTTGCGTGCAAAGTCAGACTCGCGCTCCGTGACGAACTGATTGTCCGGGCGCGGTTCGGGCGGCGAAAGTGCAGTCAGGAACGACTCGGCCCACTGATGCACATCATGCGTCATGACCTGGCGATGCAGCGCAGCCATACGGCGACGGCCCTCTTTCGGATCCTGATGAACTGCGGTCAGGATTGTATTCTTCACGCCGTCCAAATCGTGCGGGTTGACCAGGTATGACTGTCGTAATTCCATTGCAGCACCGGTGAACTCGCTGAGAACGAGAGCGCCTCCGAGGTCGCCTCGGCAGGCCACGTACTCCTTGGCCACCAGATTCATCCCGTCACGCATCGGCGTCACGAGCATGACGTCGGCGGCGACGAACAGTGCGATCAGTTCTTCGCGGTCGACCGGCTGATACAGGTAGTGAACTACGGGGCGGCCGATCTGACTGTGGTCGCCGTTGATGCGGCCCACCTGTTCCTCGATGACACTGCGAAGGTCGATATAGTGTTGCACGCGTTCGCGACTGGGCGTGGCGAGCTGCACCATCGTGTACTTCTCCGGATCCAAGCGGCCCTCGTCGAGGAGTTCCTTGAGGGCTTGCAGTCGCAGGTCGATGCCCTTGGTGTAGTCCAGGCGGTCGACTCCCAGCAGGATTTTTTCGGGATTTCCGAGCTCTTCCTTCAATTCGCGTGCGCGGCGCAGGACCGATTCGCTCTTCGACTGGCGCTCCAGCTCGGCCGAATCGACGGAGATGGGAAATGCCCCCACCTTGACGACGCGAGAGTCGAAATCCACATGCCCGAGCGCACTTCGAACACCGACGCCCGCGGTCGTTGTCTTGAGTCCGAGTAGTTTTCGGGCCAAAAACAGGAAATTGTTTGCGCCACCAGGCAAGTGGAAGCCGATCAGATCGGCGCCCAGCATTCCCTTGACGATCTCCTTGCGCCACGGAAGCTGCATGAAGAGCTCGACCGGAGGAAACGGAATGTGAAGGAAGAACCCGATCGTCAGGTCCGGGCGCAGTTCGCGCAGCATTGCCGGCACGAGTTGCAATTGATAGTCCTGCACCCAGACGGTGGCTCCGTCCGCGGCGCAACGGGCGGTTTCCTCGGCGAACCGCTGGTTGACCGCGACGTACGTGTGCCACCACGACCGTTCGAACGTCGGTGCCACCAGAACGTCGTGGTAGAGCGGCCACAGCGTGTCGTTGGAGAACCCCTCGTAGTACTCGGCGAGGTCCTGAGAGGTCAGCTCGACGGGAAACAGACGAAGGCCGTCAACCACTATGGGATCTACCTTCTCGTCCGCGACCCCCGGCCAGCCGACCCAAGCGCCGTCTCGCTGTCGCAGGATGGGTTCGAGAGCAGTGACGAGTCCACCCGGACTTCGCTTCCAGTTCTTGCCACCGTCCTCGTCGGTTTCGAGATCGACGGGTAGTCGGTTTGCGACGACGACGAATTCGGAGAGCTTTTCGAGATCGGTACTCACGCCGACATCGGCTCCGCCAGGGTCTCGTCCAGCACGGTGGTCGAGGACAGGTATGTGACCGCCTCGGCTGTCGAGTCGGTGAACACGATGTCTGCGTCCATCTTCAGAAGAGACAGCGGGCGCCTGACGGGGTGCGCTGCGACGAGCGTCCAAGGAACGCCGAGCCTTCGTGCCTTGGCCGACAGAGTCTCGATGATGGAAAGACCTCCGACGGAGATGAACTGGACGTCCGAGCAGTCGAGTACGAACGGGTGACGCTCACCGATCAGGTCGTCGACGCAGGCAGCGAAATCGGCTCGGGACCGGACGTCGATCTCGCCGCTGACCACGAGCGATTGAATGTTTTCCGCACACGTCGTGGTGAATGTGGGGGGACTGTCCGTACGCTCATCTGTAGTTCTCGAAAACTCGTTCATCGAAACTCCTGACGGATTGCTCGAAACGGTTCGTTCGAACGGTCTGGTTCGAAACGGTTTCGTTCGAAACCGGGAAACGGCACGGGAAGCAACGCACGAACCGTGCTCGTCTTCAACGGCTGGGTACTCAACCGTGCTGAGTGCCTACCTTACCGCATCGCGAAAACTCAGGTGAAAAGCGTTAGATCCGTAAGGATTTCAAGGACCCGTGAGCGTCGGCCCACGGGACCTTGGTCCCGATGACTGAGCTCTTGCGCGATCAGTCGGTGTCGGTTGCCGGGCCGGTACTCGAGGCTCCACCCTCGTCGGCCCACGTACGCTCGCCCGACGGATCGGTCTGAACGTCCTTGTGTGCGGCATCGGCCCCGGTTCCGGGACCGTGGTCGGTGCCGGTGGTCTGCGGCTCGTCCGTCTGATCCGTGCGGTCGGTGGAATTTCGTTCACTCATGGTGGCTGCGTCTCTCTGAAGGTTGGTGTTCATGTACTTGTCGTTTCTTGCTCACCCGTGAGGGGTACTCAATAGGGGTAGTACGTCACGTCGCGTCAGTACGTCACGTCGAGCCATACCAGCAAAGTCAGCTGTCACCGAAGCAGGAGATTTCACGTGAACCATATGACCGTGACGACCGAACACCTGCGTGCACTGCTGGGCAGCGGGCCCCATTCGGAATTGGTAGCGGTTGGGGGCGAGATCGAGATCTACGTCCCCGATGAAGAAGGGTTCGGTCTCGAGGGTATCTCGCTTGTCACTCGCGAACAGTTGGCCGAACGCCTACCGTCCTCGCCCGACAACCCCGACGAAGGTGAACTACGTATCGCCGCAGAATCGTTGAGCGAGATGATCGCCGAACTCGGCGGCTGAAGGCTGAAGTTCGGGGCAGCTGACTTCAGATCTGCGGGATCGGATCCGGGGGATACGGGTTCGGTGGCGTCGGAGTCGGTGGCACGGGCGGGGGATTCAGCGGATCGGGTGGTGCCGGCGCGGGTGGTGGCGTCGGAGTCGGTGGCACGGGCTGGGGATTCAGCGGATCGGGTGGTGCCGGCGCGGGTGGTGTCGGCGACCCCGGGTCGGGGACGGGGCCCGGATCCGGTGGTGGGGGAGTGGTCATGAGTGCCGGGTTCCCAAACACTTGCCGAACAAACACCTAGTGCTCGGAGTGGCTTTTGGTGTTCTCCTCGGCAGGTAGATCATCCACGATGTCGACTACGGCGATGTGGACGCTCTCTGCAGAGACGGGTGGGTCCATGTCACCGAGGATCAGGTGAACGACATCGACGACGGTGAATCGAACCCGGTCCGACAGTTCGGCCAGATCCACTCCGTATGGCGCTGCCAGTTCGATACGTAGTGAACGTATTTCGTGGCCGTCGACGAAGAACTCGATACTGCTCGGCGAGCAGTGGTGTCGAGAACGTATCTCGGCGGCCAAATGGGTGCGGAGTACGTGATCGCTCACCGACACCGTGCCTAGACGTGGACCTTCGGACGCGTGTGCGTCGAGCGGCCAACCGGACGCCGAGGTCGACCGTAGCGCCCGGATCACCTTGTCGCTGATTCGATCCCAGCCTGGCTCGGGAGCGTTCCGCAGGACGTCGGATGCGTGCGCCATCAATGCGTCGGTTCGTGATTCAGTCATCGCCACCTCGTCATTCGTTCACTCAGGTTAGCCCGTGCACGATGGTGATGCCCTCGCACTGCATCCGGAGTGAGTCTCAGAATCTTGCCGATTTGAACGAACGTGAGCATCTCCACCTCTCGCAGCGTCCAGGCCGCACGCTGGCGATAAGGCAATTCACCCAACGCTTCTTCCAGTGCCTCCAGGAACGCGGCGTTCGAGGTCGTGTCGAACGGGCCGGCCTCGGGAGACGGCACGAGAGGATCCAGCAGCTTGTCGTCGATCGGTTGCGCTCTCTTGATTCGATAGCTGTCCACGATCTTTCGGGAACAGATCGCGAAAAGCCATGTTCGCATCGACGATTCGCCACGAAATGAATCGAGTCGGCGCCACGCGGCCACGAAGGTGTCCTGGACTACCTCGAGAATGTCGCCTTCATCTGCGAGCATTCGACGCGCATAGCGGTGAAGTGCAGGTCCGTAGTAGTGCACCAGTGACTCGAATGCTTCTCGGTCGCCGAGTATCGCAGCGTCCACCGTTGCGGTGTCCAAGCCGTCAGGTGCTTCGGTGAGCCCCTGTGTGTGCGGTAACGCCACAGTCGCTCCTCTCGCGGAAATGCGGAAAACTCGGCTGCGTTCGAAGATTGTTCGCCCGGCCGGGGCGTTGAATGTTACGGACAGTAACTAACAAGTGTCAGTGATGCACGTCACCTGACTGGGGCATTCGGTTTTGCCTTCGAGTGACGACTACACAGGTAGATCGATCAACAGGAGGAGATGACAATGGTCAGCACACAGGTTGCGACAGCATCTACGAAGGATGTTGCATCATCGAACGACTCGGCTCTCGTGAGCTCTCAAGGAAAGACGTCGATCGCCGACACCGTTGTCTCGAAGATTGCCGGCATCGCCACGCGAGAGGTGAGCGGTGTGTACGACGTCGGCGGCGGAGCGTCCCGGGTTGTCGGGGCACTGCGCGAGCGGATCCCCGGCGCGAGTGTCAACCACTCCCAGGGAGTATCGGTCGAGGTCGGCGAAAAGCAGGCAGCGGTCGACATCGACATCGTGGCCGAGTACGGCGTATCGCTCGCCGATCTGGCCACCGGCATTCGCCGCAACGTCATTGCGGCGCTCGAACGGATGACCGGCCTCGAGGTGACCGAGGTGAACATCACGGTTCACGACGTCCACCTCGACGAGGGCAGCGACGACGAAACCGGCGAGCCCAAGACTGCACGGGTGCAGTGAGCTCCGAAATCGCTGACACCATCGCGGCGGCTGTGACGGGGTTACCTGGGGTCGCCTCGCTTCATGCCGGAATGTTCGGCGAGGTTGGCACGTACCTCCCCGGTCGTCGCGTCGTCGGCGTGCGGGTGACGGAGTCGTCGACAGACATCCATGTGTGCATCTTCGCCGACGCCGCCGTTCGAGACACGGCTTTACGTATCCGCCAAGCGGTTTCAGGACTCGTCACAGGCCCCGTGAACGTGACAGTGGAAGACGTAGTCGGTCGTGGACGCGATGCCTGAGCACTCTCGGGGTTCAGGTCCTGATCGACGATCCACACGCCGAGAGGCGATCAGGAACTACCACCCCGACGTGGGCGGATCTGCCGACGCGCTCAATCGAGCACTCGAACGCGTCGACCGGGACTTCGCATCCCCGATCGGTGTGGTTGTGCGCACGTCGCTGCGCGGCACGATGCGACAGATAGCCAAACCCGTTCGGGCCCAGTACACGCGGGTGCGCGCTCGGTTTCCGGGTGCAAAGACCTACACCGAGATCTGACAGGCACCATCGAACATCATCCACAACGGAGGATTCACATGACCACCTCGACTGTCGGCCTACTGGCAGGACTACTTCTCGGAGTCGCAGCTGCTGCAGGCGGTTTCACCGGATTCCTCATCGCTCTGGTTCTCGGTGTGATCGGATACCTCGTCGGTGGTCAGCGTGACGGCGAGTTCGATCTCGGTGTGATGCTGAAGGGTCGCGGACGTGGCTGAGACAGCTCGACCGGAGTCGTCGGTGCTTGGTGAGCCGGGCGATCGCGGAACCCTGACGATTCGAGACAGAGTCGCGCAGAAGTTGGTTCTCGAGGCGACGCGCGGAACCCCGGGGGTGCGCCATCACGCCGCCGGCATGGACAAACTGACCGGGCGCGAATTGCCGAGGGCGCGAGTGCTGGTATCCGGCAAGCGGGTACGGGCCAAGGTGGACATCGCGATCGAGTGGCCCGGATCCTTGTCGGTCATCGGTACCGCGGTGCGAGAGAACGTGACAACCCAGTTGCAGTCTGTATCGGGCCTGGACGTAGACGGCGTGGACGTGGCGATCGTGAGCGTTCTCCCGGCATCGACCAAGCGTGACGCGGGAAGGAAAGTGCGATGACCGCCGACAAGGTCGCACCACCCACTGCCTCGAGGGCTGCTGCTCCTGTTCCCCTTGCGGCGCCCGGATCGGCCGTCACGGGATTCCTCATCGCCGCGGCGCTACTTGCGCTCGGCGTGGTCGGCGTCCGCGACGCGCTGGTGGATACCGGCGTGATCACCGGGTCGCAGTGGATACCAAGTGCTGCCGCATATGTGGACGGGCTCGCGTACCAGGGTTGGATGTTGCCGGCAGGGATCGCAGCCGTCGTTCTCGGCCTGTGGTTCGTCATCCTCGGACTCAAACCGCGACGAAAGACTGCCAATGCCTTGGTCGGAGTCGCGAATACATGGATCGATCCCGCCGATGTAGCGGCGATAGCGTCTGTTCGCGTCGAGTCACTGGCCCAGGTTCGATCCGCTTCGTCACACGCGACCCGGCGCAAGCTGGACGTGAAGGCCTCGGTCACGCCCGATGGAGCCGCCACCGCTGAATCGGAAATCCGTGCGGTGCTGGGGGACTTGGCCGGGTCGCTGTCACCATCGCCGCGAATCAAGGTTCGTATCCAGACGGGATCACTGTCATGACTCGGACGGCGACGGCGATGGATCGCGTGGCGACATGCGTCGTGGGGATGCTCGCGATAGCGCTGGGATTTGCAGCGATCCTGTGGAATCGCGACGTGATCAAGGATTTCCCGGCGCGTATCGAGATCCCGTGGGCTGAAGATCTTGTCGATCACTCGTGGTGGCCGTGGGCTGTCGGAGCTGGGGGAGTACTGCTAGTCCTCCTCGCGTTGCGGTGGTTGATCGCGCATGTGCCGCTGCGTCGGGTGAAGGAGATCACGGTCCCTGGGTCGAACTCACACAATTCCATCACCGCGGATCTGGGTGCGGTGGCGGAAGGGGCGAGCGCATCACTGGAGGACTTCGACGAAGTGTCGCGTGTCCGAGGAAAAGCGTTGCTCGATCGTGGAGTTCGCACGATCGATTTGCGAGTGACGTTGAGACGTAGCGTCGTATCCGGATCGGAAACGTTGTCCGAGTTGATTGCTCGCGTCACTGACACGGGGGATCAAGTCGAGTCGATGGTCGGTGATCCATCCGTCGCGACCAGAACTCACATCGCCGTGGAAAGCGCGAAACGCGATGAGCCGAGAACTCTCTGATCAATCGAGGTTTGAGCCTCCCGGCGACCGGGTATTGGTAGACCTCCCGATCGTGCATAGAGTCATGGATGTTGCTGTGGCACTGTGTGTCACGGTGCTCCTTGCGACCGTCACTTCGATGGCGATCGCGATCGTAGTGACGCTGATCATGTGCGCGTCGGTGAGTGTCGTTTCTCGTATGTGGTGAATCGCCAGTCATTTTGGTTCTGTCGTGAACACCTGATAGAAAGGTAAGCAGACAATGTGGCTGCTACTGAGTGCACGATCCCCCGCGTCGTGCGGCGGAGAGTCCGGTTGTGTGCAAACACAACCCGCGATCACGGTCTAGTTGCGCGGGCCGATCGCTCGGAACTCTCCCTTCACCGGCAGTCTCTCATTGCGCCGTCCCTTACCTCAAGGAGTCACAATGCTCTCACTCGGAATCATCGCCTGGATCATCATCGGTGGACTAGCGGGTTGGATCGGCAGCAAGATCATGAAAACCGATGCGCAGCAGGGGATCTTCCTCAACATCGTTGTCGGTGTGATCGGCGGCCTGATCGGTGGTTTCCTGCTTCGAGTCTTCGGCGTCGATGTCGAGGGTGCAGGCTGGATCTTCAGCTTCCTCACTTGCCTCCTCGGCGCCGTCATCTTGCTGTTCCTGGTCAAGGCAGTCACCGGAAAACGCTGACACATTTGTCCACGCAGTTCGAGTTCGACTGAATCCCACGGCCGAATCCACACCGAATTCAAGAAGGAGAAACACATGTCTGACTTCATCGACAAGGCAAAGCACCGCGCTGAGGATCTCATCGGCGAAGCCAAGGAAAAGATCGGAAATGCCACGGGCAATGACGATCTGGCTGCCGAAGGTGTTGCCGATCAGGGCGAGGCAAAGGTCAAGAAGGCCGGAGACACTGTCAGTGACAAGGTCTCGGATATCAAGGACAAGTTCACAAGCTGAATGAGTTTCGGCGCGGTTGACCGGCACTGTCTCTTCTCCACATCTCCTCGCCCACGCGACCCTGACCACT